>NZ_RBMG01000020.1:0-1525 GCF_003989155.1 Rothia sp. HSID18069
AAGCGACGCTTTCACCGGATGCTAGCCCTGTGGCGCAGCAGATGTTACAAGAAGCGGCTGTGACGTACCCGGCGGGGGTGACGCAGCATCAGGTGTGGGTAAGCCTGGTGTTTTCAGCGGCTCCTCGTCCGGGGGCGCGGCGGCGGAAGCCGGAAGATATGGTGCGGGAGTTAGCGAATAAGATCCCGTACTGGTGTGCTCATTTGGAATCGACGGGCGCGGGTCTTGCGACCCCGATGTCAGCTGGTGAGCTGGCAGAGATTGTGCGGGTTGCGTATGATCCGGCTGCCGCGCGTGTGTTGGATGATGCGGTGTATCAGGGGGGCGAGGTATCGCTTGATTTTGAGAATATTGGGCCTGCTGCGGCGGAAACGTTGTGGGATGAGTACCGGCATGATTCGGGTGTTTCGGTGTGTTGGACGATGTCTGAAGCTCCGCGTGGGACGGTGTATTCGAATGTGCTTTCTCGGTTGTTAGCCTCGCATGCTGCGGTGGATCGGAAGCGGGTGAGCTTGGTGTTCCGTCCGGTGGATTCGGCGCGTACTGCTGATGTGGTGGAAAAGGATCAGAACACGGCTAGGACTCGTTTGACGAGTACTAGGCATGGGTCAGCGCGGTTAGCGGCGGATTTGGACGCGGCGAATGCGACGGCTGCTGAAGAGGCTAAAGGTGCGGGGTTGACGTATTTTTCCATGATTGTTTCGGCCACGGTTGAGGATCCTGAGCGGTTACCGGAAGCGGTGGCTGCGGTGGAGCAGGAGTTAGCTCCGGCGGCCCGGATTATGTTGCGGCGCGCGTATGGGGGACATGATGCGGCGTTCGCGGCGACATTGCCGTTAGGGGTCATGCTTAATCGTCACGTGCTGCTGCCAGAAGCGATTAAGAGCGCACTGTAAAAAGGGAGAAGAGCCATGAAATTGCGTATGCGTCAGAAGAAACAGGGCCAGGACACGAAACAGCAGAAACAGAAGAAGTCTGAGGCTAAGAAGCAGCGGCGGGCGGCGGCTGAGAATAACAGGGCGCAGAACGGGTCTGCGTATGGGTTGAATGTCCCTGGTGGTGGGGCTGCTCGGATGTTTCAGTCTCCGCGTGAGTGGCGGGGTTCTACCCGTCAGGTGTGTGGGTTGTGGCCGTTTTCGGCGGGGGCTACGACACCGTATTCGGGTGCCCCGTTAGGGATTGATCTTGATAGTAATTCCCCGGTGGGGTGTGATCCGATTGCGTGGTTTGTGGACGGGATTATTAATAACCCCTCGGCGTTTATTTTGGCGTTGCCGGGGTATGGGAAGTCTACGCTGGTGCGGCATGCCCTGTTAGGGATGAATGGGCGGGGGATTATCCCGCTGGTGCCGGGGGATTTGAAACCGGATTATGTGGATGAGATTGAAGCGATGGGTGGGCAGGTGATTCAGCTGGCTCCTGGGCGTGGGCATCTGAATGTGCTGGATCCGGGAGAGATTAGCGCGATCGCGGATCGGCTTCCGCCTGATATTCGTGAAAAGCTGCTCGTGGATGCTCATACTCG
>NZ_RBMG01000021.1:0-1143 GCF_003989155.1 Rothia sp. HSID18069
ATCATCGCAACGTCTACGCGCAGGCACTTTCTGAAGGACTAAGCGTCGTCGAATCTGACAACTCCAAGGCAAAAGCTGAAATCCAGCTCCTTACCCAGGAAATCACCCGCCTATAACCCAACCACCGAAGAAGAGGACAACTCATGGCACATAAAATCAACAAAAAGAACCCCACCGGGAATCTAACCCGCTGGCCAGCCGGCCTTAACCAAGAACGCCAACGCACCCGGCGGGCCGATCCCGACGCATTCGTGAACGGGGCAGAGAAACAAAACCTGGATGCCGCCGAAGAAACCCGTAAACTCGACCCCGAAGCCCGCGCGAACTTCCGCCGCCGTGGAGACAAAATCAACATCTACGTCATCCGCGGAACCCGTCAGCAACGTGAACTCCTCAAGCACGCCGCCGAGAAAGAAAACACCAGCATGCAAAAACTCATCTGGGATCACCTCATCCGTGAACTCGAAGAAAAATACGGAGCCGACCTACCCCTCAACAACCTCTAGAAAGGACGAAAAAGATGCACCACCCTATGCTTCCACTAATAGCTCTTGCCCTTTTCGTTAGTACATTCCTCGTAATGACCTTACTCTGGTACTACTATCATCAAGAGGATAAGAAATCGGAGGATCGCGAAGAACATATCTACGTTATCCGCGTAACCAAACAGCAACGCGAGCTCCCCAAGCACGCCGCCGAGAAGAAAAACGTTTCTGGGAAAAAGTCATCCGTGACCTCGAAGAAAAATAGCCGACCTACCCCTCAATAATCTCTAAAATTACGGGGTCATATGATATGAACTCAATATCATATGACCCCACAGCCTTACCCACACCCAGGCAACGAAAGTTACCCCCGGGTAACTTCCCAACCGACACTCTGGAAGGGCTGGAATATGAACCAGCGAGAAGAAAAACGCTTCTGGGAAAAAGTCATCAAAGGCCCTACCGAAAACGCGTGCTGGATATGGACAGGTGCAATCGGCGACGACGGATACGGAAGGTTCTGGACACAAACCCCCGACGGAGGCCAGCGTATGCTACGTGCGCATCGCGCAGCAGCAGAAATTATTTACGGCGTAGAAGCGATTACTGATCAGCTTGTTACGCACCTATGCGATAATCCGCTGTGCGTCCGCGCAGA
>NZ_RBMG01000022.1:0-1026 GCF_003989155.1 Rothia sp. HSID18069
GCACGATGGCGGGCACGCTATCCAGCACGATCGTGACCATGTGGTCGAGCGGGATCGAGCTTTTGTCTTGGTAGGTCAGTGGGAAGAAAAAGACGAAAGCACCGATGGCGCTGTAGACAAACAACCGCCAGATATTTTTCGGCACCGGTGGGTCAGTATGCCCAACGCTTGGCACGTTAGTGACGTGCTTCGGTTCTGGAATGGTCGGCGACACGGCTATTCCCCTTTGCTCGACAGCTGGACTCAGCAGCTGGTTGCTCGTTACTACACATTCACTGTTTCCGCGTCACATGCCGACTGTTGTGCGGGATAGATCGGCGGAATGAGTGATACCGATAACATTAGATTTTGTTGAACAGTGTGAGCAAGGCAATACAAAGGGTGCGAGTCTGGGATTACAGATTTTCGGGGTCTTCGTGGTCTCCGGTGTCGCCGCCACCGTTATCGCCGTCCGGTTCCTCATTACGCATCGCACGCACCTCCCGAGAGCCAGCCAGCAATAGCCAGCCCACAATCCCGGTCCCAATAACAACGGCCGCAAACCAGAAACGAGTACCAGATTCCACCATGGTGCCCGCAAGTGTCGGTACAACGACGCTGATAGCATTGCTAACCACGATAAAAATCGCCATCACGCGCCCCTGTAAATCCTGTGGGGTGACAGCAAAAACGTGGCCAAACAGGGCTGCATTTAATGCCGGCGACGGGAGCATACACGCCAGGCTCACCACCAGCATGACCCAGGGGCTGGCAGCCAAAAACAAAAACACGGCGAAGAAGACCAGCATGCTGCCTAGTCCAACGACAACCAGCAAACCAGGTGAATATCGATCCGTAAGCCACGGCACCAAAGCACTGCCGAGCAACGAACTGATGCTGAATCCTGCCATCACCAAACCGATAAGCCAGCCCGGCTCGCCTGCATCTGACAGATAAAACGTGGTCCAGGAGAACGTACCGAAAACAAATAAGTTAATTAACGGTGCGCTGAGCAGAATCCGAAACAGCGCGTTACGTTCACGCAAA
>NZ_RBMG01000023.1:0-927 GCF_003989155.1 Rothia sp. HSID18069
TCCACGCCCTTTTATTGAAACACGCTTCCTGGGGTTGACGCGTTGTCGCAATCCCTTGAAGTGCCTGACGGAGGCGGACCGCCTGTTTAGCTGTTACGCCCGTGGCGACTATGCAAGACACATTACGCATTACCGAAGTTTTTTACTCTTTGCAGGGTGAAACGCGAACGGCTGGCCCGCCCACCGTATTTGTACGGTTGACCGGCTGCCCTTTGCGTTGCCAATACTGCGACAGCGCCTACGCCTTCAGTTGCGGCACGGTGCGCACCCTGGACGACATCCTGGAGCAGGTTGCGGGTTTCAAGCCGCGCTACGTCTGTGTGACGGGTGGCGAGCCCCTGGCTCAACCCAATGCTATCCCTTTGCTCAAGCAGCTATGCGATGCCGGTTACGAGGTCTCGCTGGAGACCAGTGGCGCCCTGGATATCTCGGCCGTTGACCCGCGTGTAAGCCGCGTGGTCGATCTCAAGACCCCGGGCTCCAAGGAGGCGCACCGCAACTTGTACGCGAACATGGACCTGCTGACGCCTAACGATCAAGTCAAGTTCGTGATCTGCTCCCGTGAGGATTATGACTGGGCGACCTCCAAGCTGATTCAATACGGCCTGGAGCGTCGGGCGGGCGAGGTGCTGTTTTCGCCAAGCCACCATGACTTGAACGCCCGTGATCTGGCTGACTGGGTCGTGGCCGATAACCTGCCGGTGCGCCTGCAGGTGCAGTTGCATAAATACCTGTGGAACGACGAACCAGGTCGCTGACAGGGTTGGTCGCTCTGCTTATCAAGAAGGGCGCGGTCATCCTGCTACCGGCCTGATGATGCCGGCCGTGCTTGTGGGAATAGAACGCCTGCCGACGGCGTGCCGACGGCGTCAAAACGGCCGGAATTACGCACCCAACGCATTATTTCTGATTTATTTTAAATAAAGT
>NZ_RBMG01000024.1:0-920 GCF_003989155.1 Rothia sp. HSID18069
TAAGACCCTTGCTGGGGAGATGCTGTTCTCTTCGTGGGAAAACGTGTGTGTTGATATTTGGGGGCCACGGACTGGTAAAACGACTTCGCGTGCTATTCCGGGGATTATCGCGGCCCCGGGTGCGGTGCTGGTGACGTCGAATAAGCGGGATATTGTGGACGCGACCCGCCGGGTACGTCAGGACGTGGGGCAGGTGTGGGTGTTTGACCCGCAGCAGGTGGCCGGTGAACCTGCGTCGTGGTGGTGGAATCCGCTGTCTTATGTGAGTGATGATGTCAAAGCGCGGAAGCTTGCGCAGCATTTCGCGGCGGGCTCTCGTGATGAAAAAGCGAAAACGGACGCGTTCTTTGATGAGGCCGCGCAGGATCTTTTAGCGGCGCTTCTGCTGGCGGCAGCAGTTAATCAGGATCCGATTACACAGGTTTACCAGTGGTTAACGCGGGAAACGGAAGATGAGCCAGCGAGTATTTTGCGCCAGGCGGGGTTTGTGCAGATGGCTCAGGCTGTGGAAGGGGTGATTTCAGCTCCGGATCGTCAGCGTGGTGGCGTGTATGGTGTGGCGCGGCAGATGGCGAACTGTTTAACGTCGCAGGCGGTGTTGGAATGGATTACCCCCGCTGGGGATGGGATAGATCGACGGGAGCAGCTGGTGCCCGAGGATTTTGTGCGGGGAAAGAATACGCTGTATTCCCTCTCGAAAGAAGGCGCTGGCACGGCGGGGCCGTTGGTGACAGCGTTGACGGTGGCCACGGTGGAAGCGGCGGAAGAGATGGCTATTGATGCAGGTGGCCGGCTGAGTACCCCGATGGTGGTGATGCTGGACGAGGCAGCGAATGTGTGCCGGTGGGCTGAGCTGCCGAATCTTTATTCGCATTATGGTTCCCGTGGGATTGTTGTGTGCACGATTTTGCAGTCTTGGT
>NZ_RBMG01000025.1:0-848 GCF_003989155.1 Rothia sp. HSID18069
GTGATCTTCAAACTGGGTCGGCAGGAACGGTAGTCTCTGATGAGTGACGGACTAATCTATGGAATCATCTGCGTCACGTTTGTAGCAACAACATTCTGGCTCTCAGCCGTGTTTGAAGGACGTCGGCGTGAGCGTGAGCAGAAAATCCAGCAGATATTAGAAGAAGCCTCTGACCCTCGGGCTGTAGTGCGGGTGTTGGCCTCGGTGCGGGTACAAGCCTCATGGTTCATGAAAATGCTCTTATGGGGAGCGCTTATTATGCTAGCGCTTCTTCTGTACGCCACGATCCAGCTAAGAATCAGTGGTGCACCTCTAGACACGGGAGACTGGGTTAAAGCAGGGCTACTTATAGTCTTTACTCCTGGTGCTGTGTGGGGTTTGTGGGTGTGCAGGGTCTCGTACCGGGAAATCCTGCCCGAGAAACTCGTGCGGGTCACGAACCGGGGACGGAAACTTACACTGCACTACTGGCAGATTGACTCTAGTTATTTCACCCTATTAGGGGATGAGAACGGGCTTTTCGAGCTCACCGACACCGCAGGGGTGGTGCACCGGTTTAAACCGCATGTAGAACCGTGCCGGTACGTGGGTTCTCAGGTGGCGTTCCGGCTGGATTATGGGTATTGGGCTGATCCGAATAATACTCAGGATGCTGAAATACTCGTGCAATATATTCGGGAAAAATTGTGGGTGCAGCGTCTTTTAGAGGTGCCTGTGGTTTCGGGGTTAGCTCATGGTGGGTACGGGAAAGAGTATTGTCCTGCTGGGGGTCCTGAGTTCGGGCCGGAGTTTCGGAGTAGGCAGAGCGCCTCGGGAGATTTCACGTGGGCCAAAAACTTCGTCCTCAC
>NZ_RBMG01000026.1:0-833 GCF_003989155.1 Rothia sp. HSID18069
AAGGCCACCGCTCCCTGGCTGAAGGCCAGCAGGTGGAATACGCCGTCGTGAGCGGCGAGAAAGGCTTGCAGGCGGAGGATGTGGTCGGCCTCTAAGCCCACCACTGAACAACTGTGGGAGGGGGCTTGCTCCCGATAGCGATGGGCCAGTCAGCTTAATGTGCAACTGGCCCACTGCAATCGGGAGCAAGCCCCCTCCCACTTTTTGATTCGGTTCACACTGGCGGATCAGGCCGTTTTCCAGGTGATCTGCTCTTCACCGTCCGCGCTGATGCGACTCCAGGTGTCCGCGCTTTCGTCACCTTCTTCCTACACCCGGGTGACCGGCGGACAACGCACTTCCGCGTTCAGCGCGGCAAAGGCTGCGCGCGCGCAGGCGATGTCGTCGTCCCAGGGCGGCTGGTCGCTTTCCAGGTACAGGCTGTTCCATTTGCCCACGGCTTTGGGCAGCCAGGTCACGGGTACGGTGCCGGCTTTGCACTTGTAGGTCTGACCTTTCTGGACCCAGTCGGTGCACGGGCCCAGGGCGGCGCCCAGCCAGGCGGCAATGGCCTGGTGGTCGACGTCGGCGTCCTTCAGGTAAATCTCGATATCAGGTTGGCGCATGGATGTTCCTCGTTGCGGGATTTTAAAAATCCATTCGCGGATACTTAAAAATCGGTTATTGGAGCACGAAATAATCGTAGCGCATTGACACGGTCACCCGCAGCGGCTCGGCGGCCTCGATCACCTGTGCACGGCGCTCGGCGCTGGCGCGCCAGCCGTGTGGCGTCATGGCCAGCAGGTTGGCACGGTCTTCGGGCCTGGCCAGGCTCAGGGTGAACGTCAGGGTTT
>NZ_RBMG01000027.1:0-748 GCF_003989155.1 Rothia sp. HSID18069
TGCCCGGACACGTCTAAAACGCCCTGGTGCAGTACCGCCTGGGAGTAGTGCCCGCCCGGAGCGGCCGCGTTGGTCGTGTGGATCAGCTCGATCTTACCAGCCATGCAGGCGACTCCAGGTGTGCACGGCGCCTCCGGCGTCGCAGGCGTGGTAGTGCGGGAATTGCGCGCCAGTAGCGCACGCTCGGTGGGGCAGGATGCGCAGGCGGCTGCCGATGGGGAAGCGCGCCACGATGTCGGTGCCCTGGGCCGCTCCAAGGGTGATGATGCCGTGCTCCTGGTTGGCGCCAGTCACTCGCGCGTCCTCGATCCAGTCGCCAGCTTCGGTACACACCTGCCCGTAGCCGAAATCCTGGCGCTGGCGTTGGGTGCCGCGATCACGGCTCATGGCCATCCAGCCGGCGTCGGTGATGATCCAGCCTTTGTCTTGCTGATGGCCGATGACGGTGGTCAGCACGCTCAGGGCCAACTCGTCCGCCTGGCAAACGCCGATGTTGTGCATGACCAGGTCGAAGAATACGTAGACTCCTGCACGTACCTCCGTCACGCCTTCCAGGTTCAGCGCCGACAGGGCGGTGGGTGTGGAACCGATGCTGACCTCCGAGCAGGCCATCCCGGCTTGGCGGATTTGTTCAGCGGCGCTGACGCAGAGCTGGCGTTCCTGTTCGGCAAGGGCCTGCAATGCTGGAAGAGTGTCGAGTTCATAGCTGGAGCCGGCGTGGGTCATCACGCCGCGCAATTGCTGGCCG
>NZ_RBMG01000028.1:0-740 GCF_003989155.1 Rothia sp. HSID18069
GCGTGGCTATCTGAACCGGCCGCAACTGACGCAAGAGCGCTTTGTGCCCGACCCTTTCAAACCGGGCTCCAGGCTGTACCGCACCGGTGACCTTGCGCGCTGGCTTGCTGATGGCAACCTGGAGTATCTGGGGCGTGCCGATGACCAGGTCAAGATTCGAGGAAACCGGGTTGAACCCAATGAAGTCCGTGATCATGTAGAGCGCCTGCCCGGTGTGAGGTGTGCCGCAGTGGTGGCCAGTTCATCAGCCACTCGAGGAATATTCCTGGTCGCTTACTACGTGGCAGATGCCGAGTTGGATGCCGTTACATTGCGCGCCGAACTCGCCTCTGTGATCCCAGAGTTCATGATTCCTGCGTTCTTTGTGCGCCTCGACCAGATCCCCTTGACCAGCAACGGCAAGCTGGATCGCAAGGCGCTGCCGGCACCGGGGCTCGATGCGGTGGTCAGTGGGGTGTATGAAGCCCCCGAGGGCGACATTGAAACGACGCTGGCGCAGATCTGGCAAGACCTGCTGGGGCTTGAACAGGTCGGTCGCCACGGGCATTTCTTCGAGTTGGGCAGGCACTCGCTGCTGGCGATGCGCTTGATTTCCCAAGTGCGCCAGCGCCTGGGGGTGGAGTGGGCCTTGGCCGAGCTGTTTGCCCATCCGCAGTTGGCGGCGTTGGGCCAAGTATTGGCCCAGGCGGCACGCAGCACCTTGCCGGCGATCTTGCCGGTGCCAAGGGACCAGGATTTGC
>NZ_RBMG01000029.1:0-705 GCF_003989155.1 Rothia sp. HSID18069
CCTGCCCCGTTAGAAACGCACCCCCGAGATACCCCGCATAGAACACCCCCACACCCAGGCCCAGCACCCCGAGCACACCCCACACCAGCAGGGCCTCAGTATAATTCCCCCGCTTCTTATTCGGCGTTGACATGATACCCATACCCATCCGCAGCCGGAACTAGTGTCCCACCGCTGACCGCGTCCACGATACTATTCGTCACTTCATTAGCACTGGCAACATTCACCGTGCCATCACTATTACCCCACCGCTTATTCGTATTATTCATCTCAATCTCGACCTGGGTCAGGCGTACCGCAACGCTAATCCCTGGACGGCCACCAACCTTGATCATGAATTTCCCGACCCCCGGAGCCTGCCGAGGAGCACCAGAACGAGATCGTTTCTTCGCGATCCGCGACCACGACCCCGGATCAGCCCACGACACTAACCGGGCCGCTTCAGCATTCGATACCGTCACCGCCTGCCGCAGCTTCTCCATCTCCGCATGCGGTAACGCACCCGTAATCACCATCCCCGAGCGCTCCACAAAACCCCGAGCAGCCTGCCGCTCCGTCTCTGTCGGTAACGACTCCAAATCACTCATCGTATGCGTAATCATGGCCTGCCCCACGCCCTCATTACGGTTCAACCGAGTCAGCGCGTCAATACGGTTCACCATCTCCGCACCAGCGCGCAACGCCCGCCACAACTCGTCCAGCACC
>NZ_RBMG01000002.1:0-454676 GCF_003989155.1 Rothia sp. HSID18069
GCGGCTGTGACGTAGCCATTTGGGGATTGCACCGGGGCAGTGGCCCGACCCAGCACCAGATCAATCATGCGAACAAACGTCGCAGCGTCCACAGATGTCGCCGGTATTCCGGCGTGGCACAGTGTGGCCTTCACCCGCTCTAGGTCAACTCCACGATGGAACCGCTCAGCAGCCTCTGAGCCCCTAGCGTCCACCCCACCCACGGCACCAGCAGGACCAACCTGCCCTGCCTCAGACCCCACAGAGCCCTGTACGCCCCGCTGAGAGCCTAAAACAGTCACGGGTGAGTATTTACCCACGAAAGAGGCTTCAGGGCCTCCCTGGGCTACCTGAGGGCTTTTGAGGGAATTTTCACCCCTAGCCCCTGGGGATAGATTCGTCTGCGGATTTTTTGAATTTTCAATCTTCATCCATCGGTCAGTCGATCCAGAGTTTTCCACAGGCCCACTACTGTTAACAGATTGACTGATAGATGAATCTTTAATCTTTAAGTTAATCTGCGCGCGCGCGTTCCTTTTAACGCGTGAACCCCCTTCAGAGGAGTCAAACCTACCTTGGTCACCAGTTAAACCTACCTTGGTCGGGCTAGGTAGGTTTTCTAGACCTTGCGTTTTAGGCGAGTTATCCACAGATTTAGAGCTAGGTAGGTTTTTCAGACCTTGGTCATTTATCGAGTTTTCCACAGGCCCATCACCCATTAATGAGCTAGGTAGGTTTTCTAGACCTTGGTCAGAGTGCCTATCAATATAGTGTTGATGTGCCCCTTTTAAGAACAGCGGAGACTTAGCTAGCTGATCCATCGTCATGCCGGATTGCTCCATGACCTTCTGGGCTTCTTCAAAAGATATTTTCTGAGTATCCCACTTCTCAAGATTGAGATAGATAATGTCTGTCATCCGAGCTTTGGTCACAGGATTGCGGCGCTGTTCGGTACGTATATATCCATGCTCTTTGAGGTATTTAAAATTGGCTTTAACGGAGCTTTCAGGCATCGGGGCGACTTTATATTGAAGCCTTTTTTGCCCTACAAACGTGATTCCATCGTCGTTACACCAGTCCGCAATAGCCTCTAGAAGTCGTTGGGCACCGTCACGCCCTACGACATGTTCTTCAGCCCACAAGGCACATTTCCTTGACACGCTCTAGATCTCCTCTAACAATCCTGGAATGTGCCGCAGGCCGCTAACTCATTCCATGTTCGTGCTTTGGTCACATCAAAAACGAGATCTGCAATATGCTGGGCCTCACCCAGCAGCAGGTATCGACTGATCCGCGCTTGAGTAATTACTGCATCTGGATCACCCGCAAGATCTGGCAGCCGGTGCTGTGCTTCAAAATTTGCAAGAATGTGAGACAGTAGCGGGTTTTTCTCTAGCTCCGCGCGAGCGTCGGCGTACAGCCCTGATTGCTGCTCTTGCTTCTTGGGGACGAAATGTCCGATCCCAACCTCAGCGGCAGACATTTGGGAAAGCTTAGAATCCAGTTTCACGATTCAACCTTTCGTGCATATCGGTGCTGATTTTCTGGGCGGATAGTGAAGTGCTCTACCTCAACGTTCATAAGTTTTGCAACAGCTGCTAACTCATCCGGTCGAAATTGCACCTCGCCTCGGTATCGTTGCCCTACAGACATAGCAGAAAGCCCTAGAGCCTCACCAACCTCTCGTTGAGTGAACTTCTGAGCTTTGGCTTCAGCCCATACAGCAGCTCCAATAACTTGGGAGTAACGTTTATATTCAGCCATAACACAAATATATAAGGCTCAGCCTTACAATGCAAGCAAAAAAATAAGGGAGAGCCATATTTTTAATAGTTTATCCATAAAACATTAGCCTGATACTGGTACACTAAGAACATGATAAAGACTGAAGATACGGATAAGATTCTGCTCCCCAAAGGAGCCATCGCAAAAGAGATTAAGATCTGGATGTCCCGTAAGGATCTACGGCAAAAATGGTTAGCAGCCACCCTTGGCATCACAGTACCCTCAGTCTCCGACAAGTTAAAAGGCGTCACCCCCTTCACGACTGACGAGCTCATGACTATTGCAGGAGCTCTAGGGCTGAGCCTGAGTGAGCTTCTAGGCGAGGACATTGTCAACGCGAAACTCCCTGCCCCCACCTACACCGAAGAAAAAGGCAAGAAAAAAGTCGCCCCCATTGGTTTCATACCAAAAGGAGCGACTTACGACATCATCCCGGGAGACGAAGCATCCCGGCTGGTAGGGAGTGTGGGACTTGAACCCACGACCAAAGGATTATGAGTCCTCTGCTCTAACCGGCTGAGCTAACCCCCCACGGCTTGTGCGGCTTATGTGCTACACGAACCTTAACCAGAGTACCTGACGAACCGGGTTTAGGAAAATAGGGGCGTCAGCTGTGGCGGAAGCGGTCGTAGGGGGCATCGCTTACGTATAGCTCTTCGAAGGTGCGCCACGTGTTATCAGCCCGGTGGAAGTCGACGATGCGGCGGCTTTCACGCCCCATCTGCTCACGTTCAGCAGCGGGAAGTGAAAGGATCGCCGCGAGTTTGTGGGCGAGGTCGCGGGCATTGTTCGGCTCGAAGAGGTAACCGTTCACTCCGTCTTCCACAAGGTGCGGTAGCGCGAGAGCGTTCGCAAGCACCACAGGTTTTGAGGCGCTCATTGCTTCCAGGGAGACGAGAGACTGCAGTTCGGCGGTGCCGGGCTGGCAGAAAATATCGGCCCGCTGGTACACCCCGGGTAGGTCTTCATCAGGCACGTAGCCGCGGAATACGACCCGTTCGCTTACCCCACAGTCACGGGCTTTTTTCTCTAGTTCTTCCCGCAGCTCTCCCCCACCTGCTATATCAAGAATCACGTGGTTCAGGTGCTCCGGCAGTAGAGAGAGGGCCTCAATGAGCACATCAATATTTTTTTCTTGGGCAAGGCGCCCCACGAAGGTGATGCGAAGTTCACCGGGGGCCTTATCAATGGTTGCCCCTTCGGCAAGTTCGTAGTCCCCGATTTCAATACCGTTGGAGACAGGCATGACAGGACGGGTGAAGCCGCCAAGGTCCCTCATGGCGTCAGCGCCAATCTGGGTGGGGGTGGTGACGACTGCGGCCCGAGAGAAGCAGCGGCGCATATCGATCCAGGTGGCTTTTGAGATGACGCGTTTAATAGGCGTGGGAACCGGCAGGAAAGGATCGAGATTCGCCGGCATGAAGTGGTTGGTGGCGATCACCCGGATACCGCGTTTATGGGCTTGGGTGATGAGGGCCCGCCCAATAATGTAGTGGCATTGTACGTGCACAACGTCTGGTTTCACTTCGTCAAGAATATGCCCCACTTCGAAGTGGATTTCCCAGGGGATGCAGATGCGGTTGGTGTCATGGGTAGGGGGTAAGTGTGAGCGCAGCCGGTGCTCGACAATACCGCCCTCAACAGTGGTGCGGTAGCTGGGTCCACGCATGGGGCTGGCCGCGACCACATGTACTTCGTGCCCGCGCCCAAGCATTGCGGTGGCAAGGCGATGACCGAACTGGGCGGCCCCATTAATGTCTGGCGGGTAGGTTTCGGCGCCGATGAGGATGGTGTGGGCCTGCTTCATCGCGGTTCTACTCCTTGGTCATTATGAGCCTCGTAGGGTGATACGGGGCACAGGGTGTGAGGTGATTTTTCCAATTCAACTATTTTATCGGTTTGGGTGCTTTACTTGAGCCTAACGAGAAGGTAGGTAGCCTTAGAGTTCTCTGAGAATCAGTGAGTTTGCGGCGTATGGGTGATGGGTGGGGTTGTTGGGGTGATGCGACTTGGCCCGCCACCTTTCGAAGGTGGCGGGCCAAGTCGCGGTGTTTCGCATCGCCGTACGGCGGGGGTGGTGTTTAGCGGCGCAGGAACCTGCGGAGGAACACCAGGGCTGCGGGTAGTGCAGCGCCGAGTGCGGCGAATGATTTCCAGCGTGCTTTGACGACGTTGGGCTGGGTGATGTTCCCAGCCAAGCCGCGACCGACGTTGACGGCCTCTGTGGGGGCCTGCTGCGCTTTAGCTTTGGCAGAGCCAATGATGCCCTGCGCGTTTGCTTGTACGCCTTCACTGTATTTCTGCATGTCATCGCGCAGAGCGGCCAAGTGCTCGCGGCGTTCTTTGGTGCGCTGCCTAAGCTGCTCTTCAGTGAGTGGCTGCGGTTCGACTTCTCCGCGTGCTTTGCGTTCTTCAGCCTCTTGGCGAGCTTGCTCAGCAGCAGCTTCGCGCTCTGCCTGTTTGCGGGCGGCGCGTTCTGCTTGTTCTTTTTTCAGCCGGGACGCGGTCATAGCGCTGCCTTCACGCAGTACACCCAGGTCGAAGAGCAACCCGAAGACTGCCGATTTGGGGGCGAACGGCATTTGTGCTTTGACTTTCTTGTACCCGATGAGGCCGGTGATGAGGATTACGATAGCGAAGATGAGTGCTACTACGAGCGCGGCGAGCCAGGGCCTCATGATTTCGCCGAGACCCAGAATAATAGCGCTGACGATGGCGATAATGAATAGGGCCGCGAAGAACGCTGCGATGGCTAGGAATGCCGCGCCTTTACCAACGGCAATACCTTTGGTTTTGAGCTCGTGTTTAGCAATCTGGATTTCGTCTTTGACCTGGTTGATACCCAAGGTTGAGAAGACTTTACCAGCGTCAATGACGCTCATGACGCCGTTCTTAATCCCCACTAGGCTGGCGCGAATGCCTTTGGGATTAGTGTTAGTGGCCATGCCCACCTCTCAAGACTTTGATGCGTGGAGTTTACTTCACTCCGTAAAGTACTATTCTATCTCTATTATCCACTGAATCGCGTAGTTTTGAATTTGAACCTTTGGTTCCGAGTGTTTCTGCGGGTTTTCACTGGTGGGCGCGGGTGCGGGCGGGCTTACTGGGAGGAGGATAGCGCGCCTGTATTCACTGTCGAACAAGGGCAGCTGCGGCAAGAGCCCTCAAGACGACACAGCCAGGACACCCCGCAGACGGAGCCCAAGAAATCTTTAGAGATACTCCCCGACTGGATCGAACTAGACGAAGCCCAAAAGGAGGCGCCCCAGCGCCTCCGCAGGGCGAAGTGGGTTACTGGTTCAAGTCCAGTCACCATATAAGAAAAGCCTCAGGGTGAAACTCTGAGGCTTTTAAATGCTCCCCCGACTGGACTCGAAATAGACGAAGCCCAAAAGGAGGCGCCCCAGCGCCTCCGCAGGGCGAAGTGGGTTACTGGTTCAAGTCCAGTCACCATATAAGAAAAGCCTCAGGGTGAAACTCTGAGGCTTTTAAATGCTCCCCCGACTGGACTCGAACCAGTAACCCTTCGATTAACAGTCGAATGCTCTGCCAATTGAGCTACGGGGGATTATGTTGTTTTTTGTGTTGTTTGCAACGAATAATAACTATACCGGCGGTTTGTGGGGTTCGCAAATCCCCATCTTGTGATATATCACACTTTCTGCTTTTAGTGGCGCGTCATGGTGCGGCGGCGCACTTCTAAGTCGAGCAGTTCTCGTTGGATGCGCCCGTATTCTTCAGAGTCAGGAGTGGAGCTGAGCTGTTCAAGGCGCATCATAAGGTCAGATTTTTGGCGTGAGATCTGGTGCTCAAAGAGGCTGTTCAGCACTCCTTCAATGTAGTACGGCAGTTTCTCGGCAGTGGCAACAGGGAGCTGGGCTACGCTCAGCTCGGCAATACTGTGGTGGACTTCCTCAGCGGATCCGGCACGCACATAGTTGAGCCATGCGACTCCGGGGGCCGGGGCTATCTGAGAGGCTGCGTGGATAATACCTCGGGCGATTTCTTGGTGGGTGCGGTAGCGGAAGCTTACACGCGCAAATTCTTGCCATTGCGGCACACTCATGAGGTTGGGGTGCTGCAGCGCTATTTCCAGGCAGGTGCGTTCAAGGCGGGCAATGGGGTCTGCGGGGTTGGGGGTGAAGAACTCGGGCTGGGGAGCTTCCTGCTGAGGTTCTGTTGTGGGTGCGTTCTGCGCCGACTGCTGGGCGTGAGCGGCACCAATGGGCCCAGGCTGGTGTCGGGCCTGCGTCTCGCCGTTCTGGTAGGGAGAGTCGTTTCTGCGTTGATTGTAGTTGGAACGCCTGCCGCTGGGGTTACGCTGGGCGTAGGCAACCGCACGCTGTATTTCCTCAAGTTCCATACCGAGCTGTCCGGAGGCTTTACGCATATAGGCCGGACGCAGGTCACGGTCCCTGATTCCAGCAATAATGGGCGCGATGGCGCGCATCGCAAGCACACGCCCCTCTAGGGTTGTCAGGTCGAAGCGTTTGAGGGTTGTGTCGATGACGAATTCAAAGAGCGGGCGGCGAGAGGCGATGAGGGATCGTACCGCCGCATCGCCCCTGTGCAGGCGAAGGTCGCACGGGTCCATACCTTCTTGGGCGACCGCCACGTATGTTTGTGCCACGAAACGCTGATCCTCTTCAAACGCTGCGAGCGCGGCTTTCTGCCCCGCGGCGTCGCCGTCGAAGGTAAAGATAATTTCTCCGCCGGAGCCATCATCGGTGATCATGCGGCGTACCACTTTGATGTGCCCCGCGCCGAAGGCGGTGCCGCAGGTTGCTACGGCGGTTTTGACACCTGCTAGGTGTGCCGCCATAACATCGGTATAGCCCTCAACGATGACGACCTGTTTGGTTTTGGTCATCTCACGTTTGGCAAGGTCGATGCCGTAGAGCACTTGTGATTTTTTGTACAGCGGCGTTTCGGGTGTGTTGAGATATTTGGGGCCTTGGTCGTCGTCGAAGAGGCGGCGTGCCCCGAATCCGATGGTTTCGCCCGCTACGGTGCGGATGGGCCAGATGATGCGCCCACGAAAACGGTCGTAGAGGCCGCGGTTTCCCTCAGAGAACATACCGGTAGCGCGCAGTTCCTCGTCGGTAAATCCTTGGGAACGCAGATGTTTGAGCAGATTGTCCCAGCCGCGGGGGGCGTATCCAACCCCGAAGGTTTTGGTGGCGGCTGGGTCGAACCCGCGAGCGCCGAGAAAGCGTTGTGCTTCCCCTGCGTTCGCTGAGTAGAGGCTGCGTTCAAAGAACTCTGCGGCGATTTTGTGTGCGTCGAGAAGTCGGCGGCGCAGGCTTGCTTCGTACCTGTCTCGCGGGTTCCCACCTTCATAGTGCAGGGTGTAGCCGATACGCGCCGCTAAGCGTTCAACGGTTTCGGTAAACCCGGTGTGTTCCATCGCCATGACGAAGGAGTAGACGTCACCGGATTCTCCGCACCCGAAGCAGTGGTAGGTTCCCATTTGCGGGCGCACATTGAAGGAGGGCGTGCGTTCGTCGTGGAATGGGCACAGCCCTTTGTACGCGCCGATACCTGCACCTTTGAGGGTTACGTATCCCTCAATGATTTCGCGGATGTCGGTACGGGCGCGTACTTCATCAATGTCTTCTTTGCGGATTAGTCCAGCCATCGTCTCATTTCTGCTGCACCGTGCTGTAATAGCAGTTTTAGAAGGTATTTCATGCCCGTCTATCACGGGATTTCTGTCTCTGCCGTGTGGAAAGCTGCGCTACCACAGGGGCTTCTCCCCCAGCATCCAGGGGGTTCCGTTGATGCGTTTATAAAGCACAACCGCCGACCTATCGGTCAAAGATGCCACTTGATCAATGACGAGGCGCAGGCGTGCGTCGTCGTCATGAGTCCCCAGCTGCGCGTAGTCCGTTCTGAAGATGCTGTCGATGTACTGAGGGTATGCACGCTGGGAATCTTCGTAGAGCGCTTCAACGAGGATACCCAGTATTTCGTGCTGGTGTTCGTAGTGGGGTTGGGCGTCACGAACCGTCATAACGAATGCGGTTGCGATCCCCTTCATGACGGCGATTTCGTCTCGGGTATCCTCCGGTACGATCAGTTCGGCGCTATAGCGGGTTAGCGGGGTGTTTCGCCCATAACGTTCGCGGGTTGCTTCCACGGCGCTCCAGGCGAAGCGACCGATAAGTTTACTGGTGAGCCCCTTGAACTGTGCCAGGGAGGCGCGCGAACCGGTCATGCACGGAACCCACCGGTTCAGGGTCTCTAACCGGCTGAGTGCCGCATCCAGTTGTTCGTCAGTAGCGGCTGGAAGATACCATTGGCGGGTCATGTCAAAGACGGCCTGCCGGTGCTTTGCTTCGCGCAGCTGTTCCAACTGCACATGCCCGCCGAAGACTGCATCTTCGACGTCGTGCACCGAGTATGAAATATCGTCGGCAAGGTCCATAACCTGCGCTTCCAAGCATTTGCGCTGAGGCTCTACCCCGGCGTCGTGTGCGCCCTCGCGGAACCATTCGAAGACCGGCAGGTCATCCTCGTAAACACCGAATTTGTGGGTTTGGGTACCATCTGCGCGACGTGGTGCGTCTGTGCGTGTCCACGGATATTTGCAGGTTGCGTCCAGGGATGCTCGGGTCAGGTTCAGCCCCGCAGATACATCATGTTCGGCGATCACTTTCGGTTCAAGGCGGCTGAGCAGCCTCAGGGTTTGGGCGTTGCCCTCGAACCCGCCCATATGGGCGGCGAGCTTGTTCAGGGCACGTTCGCCGTTATGTCCAAAGGGCGGATGCCCCAGGTCATGAGAGAGGCAAGCAGTATCAACTACGTCTGGATCGCATCCGAGCATCCCGCCTACTTCGCGCCCAACCTGGGCAACTTCAAGGGAATGGGTGAGACGGGTACGCACGAAATCATCAGTATCCGGGTTCATGACCTGAGTTTTAGCGCCTAGCCGCCGCAGCGCGGAGGAATGAAGCACACGGGCACGATCGCGTTCAAAGGGGGTGCGGTCCTGGAAGGGATGTATTTCGGGCACCCAGCGTTCTGAGTCGTCGGGGGTGTACCCTGCGGGCAGGTTCCATTCCCAGCGTTCCTGCCCCTCCTCGGCAAGGCGAGTCATCACTCCTCCGTTCCTGCTTCCGGTGCGGTTGGTGTCTTTCTACTACCTATATAAGCACTATTTTGCCCAGACGCAATGTTTTTATCAGACTACGATAAACCTCGCCCGATTATCCGCCCGAGATATCCAGTTCTGCCTCCACGAGCCCAAGCCGTTCAGCGTCCCCCAAAATACGGGAGTTAAGCCACCCATCCGGCAAATGGGGTTTCTTCGGGCTCCCGGCTCGGCCGCGGGAACCTTCAACCGCAGCCCCCGGATACCCAATACTGTGATCAAGCTGCCCCAGCAGTTCACGGAAGGTCGCTAAATCGGGTACGGTCGCCATTTTGGCACGCAGCTCACCGCCCACCGGGTAACCCTTGAAATACCAGGCAACATGTTTACGGATCTCACGCAGTCCCTTGTACTCATCCGCAAAGGTCTCAACAAGCAGCTCGGCATGCCGGTAAATCATTGCGGCAACCTCACTCAGAGTAGGTCGGATACGCTCGGTGCTACCCTCAAAAGCATTCTGCAGATCACCGAAAAGCCACGGGCGCCCTTGGCAGCCGCGCCCAATCACCACACCGTCCACACCGGTCTGCTCGACCATGCGCACGGCATCTTCGGCGGCAAAAATATCGCCGTTGCCCAAGATGGGAACGTCCGGAATCGCCTCGCGAAGCTGCGCGATGGAGTCCCAGTCCGCTGTTCCCGAATAGTGTTGGGCAGCGGTGCGCCCGTGCAGGGCTATGGCAGAGACACCCGCATCCCGGGCGATCTTAGCGGATTCAAGGAACGTGATGTGGTCATCATCGATGCCCTTGCGCATTTTGACGGTCAGGGGAATATCGTTGCGCGATGCTTCTTTGACCGCCGTATGCACAATCGCAGTGAAGAGATCGGTTTTCCACGGAAGCGCCGCACCGCCGCCGCGTTTTGTGACTTTCGGCGCCGGGCACCCAAAGTTCAAGTCGATATGATCCGCACGATCTTCTTCTACGACCAGCCGAATAGCCTTACCCACGTTAACCGCGTCTACCCCGTAGATCTGGATGGAGCGAATCTGCTCGTCCGCGTCGTGTTCGATAATGCGCATCGACTCGGGTTTGCGTTCCACGAGGGCGCGCGCCGTCACCATCTCGGTCACATATAATCCGCCGCCGTACTCGCGGCACAGACGACGGAACGCCTTATTCGTCACACCCGCCATCGGGGCGAGCACCACAGGCGTTTCAACGGTCAGTTTACCGAGTTTCAGCGGCGGTAATTTCAGGTGGGAGGCTTCAGAATTCACCTCTATATTGTGGCATACACACGCAAATCGGCACGGATGCACCTACCCCGGTTCACGACAGGCGCACCGGTCAGCGTTCGGCAAGGTTGTCACGCCCTCACGCTGCGAGTTTTCTGGGGCCTCTTCTGGGCACTTTGTTCTTTAGGAAGCGGCACCCGGATAATCGCTGGCGTAAATATAGGCGGGGTCGCCTTCCACGCTCGCGGTTCCGGCACGCAGAAGAACGTCGGTCACCTCTACGAGAGCGGTCATCGAGTCGTCTACCTCAACCACCACCGGGTACTGCGCCGTCAACAGCGAAAGAAGCTGCATAATGGCCTCGACCGCGCCTTCGTTCTGCATGTCATATCCGAGCAAAATCTCAGTCGCGGTATTCTCATCGACCAGCGCGGCGGCAGGGTCGGTCTCAAAGGGGTGATAACTCACCGCAAAGGCAATGATTTCGCCTTTCTTCCCCTCTTTCTCAGCCTGCTGAATGTTATCGCGCAGTACCAGCGCCCCGAAGGCGCGTGCCTCATCCGAGAGGAAATACCGGTTTACGGTCCCTAACCCGACCTCGGCAGGAACATCCCACTCATGCGAATCGCGGTAGAACTCCCAGAGCTTCGAGGTCAGCTCAACCGAGCCGGTCGCCAAATCCTCAATCGCCTGAGTGGGTTTGCCGTTCTCATCCTCACGCAGGGAAACCGGCGGAATCGCGCCCGCATCAATATGGATCAGACGCGAGCGCTGAATCATTTTCATGCCCTTCGCTTGGGCAAATTCCTCGCCGGTGCTAAACGGTGCAAGCTTCACGCGGACGTTCGGGACCTGCCCATTTTCGGCGGCGATCTCACGCAGCCGGTCTAAAAGCTCGGTACCTAACCCGGCGCGGCGGTGCCCTTCGGCAACCTCAAGATAAGCCCACAGGCGTTGCGGATGCAGGAGCGAGGCGGTCACCACGCCAGCGGCGATCGGCACACCCGAATCGGTGACCACAAGGGTTCGGCTAAAAGGGGCATCCGAGGCCTCCCCAAACGATGCGCGCTGCTGTGCCTCCTGTTCGCTTCGCGGATCTCCCCACACCTGCAGAAGTTCCAAATCGTCGCCTTCGCGCCAGGGACGAAATTCATAGGTGTTCATGGGGTGCCTTTCTTCCGCAGAATGCGCGGGTTTTACCGCGAGGATAGGGTTCTCACTATTGTACGTATCGGCTAGGTTCTGCACCAGATCCTAGTGACTGCGTGAAAATACCGGCGGGGTTCTCCATTGCAGAGAACCCCGCCCATGTACATGGTGAAAAAGGGCTTAGGCAACCAGACGCGCCGCCAGGTATGCCTTCACCTGGTCGAGTGCCACGCGCTCCTGGCTCATGGTGTCACGCTCGCGGATGGTAACCGCCTGGTCCTCTAAAGTATCGAAGTCTACGGTAATGCAGAACGGGGTGCCGATTTCGTCTTGGCGGCGGTAGCGGCGGCCGATAGCCCCCGCCTCATCGTAGTCGATATTCCAGACGCCACGCAGTTCCTCTGCCAGCTTGTGGGCGGGCCCGGAAAGTTCGGGTTTCTTCGACAGGGGCAGAACGGCGGCCTTCACGGGCGCCAGGCGCGGATCAAGTTTGAGAACCACGCGTTTATCGACGCCGCCCTTAGTGTTCGGGGCTTCATCCTCAACGTAGGCATCGACGAGGAACGCCATCATGGAGCGGGTCAGGCCGAAGGAAGGCTCGATGACGTAGGGTACGTAGCGTTCGCCGCTGGCCTGATCAAAGTATTCGAGCTTCGCATTCGAGTGCTCATTGTGCACACCTAGGTCGTAGTCGGTGCGGTTTGCCACACCCATGAGTTCGCCCCATTCGCCGCCTTGGAAACCAAAACGGTACTCAATGTCGATGGTGCCCGCCGAGTAGTGCGCGCGGTCGTCCTCAGGAACATCGAACTGGCGCATGTTCTCGGGGTTAATGCCCAAGTCAACGAACCAGTTCCAGCAGTCTTCAACCCATGCGTCGAAGTGTTTATCTGCTTCGTTGGGGTGCACGAAGTATTCGATCTCCATCTGCTCGAATTCGCGGGTGCGGAAGATGAAGTTGCCGGGGGTGATCTCGTTACGGAACGCCTTACCGATCTGCCCGATACCGAAGGGCGGGCGTTTACGGGCCGCAGTCACCACATTGTTGAAGTTCACGAAGATGCCCTGCGCGGTTTCGGGGCGCAGAAAGTGCAGCCCTTCCTCGTTATCGACAGGCCCCAGGTAGGTTTTCAACAGGCCTGAGAAGTTCTGCGGTTCGGTCCATTCGCCGCGGGTGCCGCAGTTCGGGCAGACAACCTCACTCATATTTTCGGGTGCACGCCCCTTTTTAGCTTCGAAAGCCTCAATCAGGTGGTCTTGGCGCTGACGCCTGTGGCACGAGAGGCATTCCACCAGCGGATCCATAAAGGTTGCCACGTGCCCAGATGCTTCCCACACCGGGCGAGGCAGGATTACCGAAGAGTCCAGCCCGACCATATCCGCGCGTGAACGCACGAAACGCTGCCACCACTGCTGACGGATGTTCTCTTTCAGTTCCACGCCAAGGGGACCGTAATCCCATGCGGAGCGGGAACCGCCGTAGATTTCACCCGCCTGGAAGACGAAGCCGCGGCGCTTAGCGAGCGCAATAACATTGTCGAGAGTGGACTTTTCTGCCATGTTTACTCCTTTATGCCCCGCCACCGGCTGTGGCGTGCGTGAGTTCAGTGTTCTTCCGCGCGCGGTAAGCGCCGGGATATACGGTCACAAGTACAAGATACTAGGGTATCATTGCGTACCCGTCTTGCCGTGTAGTTTCTGGGCGCCGATACACTGGTGACATGGAGAAAATCTATATTCGTGACGAGATGATTCGTCTGGGACAGTTTTTGAAGCTGGCTAATCTGGTCGAAGACGGTGCGCAGGCGCGCGAGGTGATCCAGCATGGGCTGGTGAAGGTCAATGGGCAGATTGAGGAGGCGCGGGGCAAACAGCTGCATCCGGGCGATACGGTGAGTTTCAACGGGGTGAGTGTGCAGGTGGCTCAGGACTAGGTTTTCTATCCTTCCCCCTCCCACAAACGCATCTTGGGTTGTATAACGCACCGCCGGAAGGTGCGTTATACAACCCAGGATGCGTTATTCAGGTTCTTTTAGTCGGCAGACTCTTGTTCTGGCGACCCAGCATTACCCGCTGCATCCGCAACCTTCTCGGCACGGATGCGCGGCGCGTTTCCCAGCACCTTCACGTCGATGAACTCGCCCACATGGCGAATTTCCAGGGCACTTACCCCGTGCCCGGCACCCGCATACAGAACTTTGATGCCGTCGGTGTACGCGCGAATCCACTCGTAGGTGTAATCCACGAAGGGCTGCGGAATAATAGGGTCTTCCTGGTCCCTGCCGAAGAAAACGGGCAGCTCGGTGGCTTTGAGCTCGTCGTCCTTGAAATAAGGAGAGTCTGATTCGACCGCGTATCCGGAGAGCCCCACCAGTGCAGCAAATTTTCCTGGGCGATGCCGCACCATAGAAGTCGCCACCGCCATGCCTTGCGAGAACCCCACCAGCGAGACTGAAACATAGTGTGATTCGTGCTGCTCGACCCATTCCAGGACGTAGTCGCTGGCCTGTTCTATGGTCCGCACATCCGCGTTGAGCTGTCGGTCCAGCGGGTACCACTGGTAACCTATGGCCTCGTCGGGAATGTGCGCGCCGGTTGCGTCCGCCGAAAACTGGGTGCCTACCGGCTGCGGGGCGCGCATTCCCGCGTAGGTGATGCCCTCCTGCGGCAGATGTTCAGCCAGCGTCAGCAGGTCTTTCTCATGCGAACCGTACCCGTGCAGCAGAAGCACCAGGTGGGTTCCGGCGCGTTCATTCTCGGGCCGGGAATATTCGACAATGTACGTATTTTCGCTCATACACCCCATATTACCGATGTCGCCTCCTGCGGGTTTACGTCATTGGGCGCGCAAAAGTGACTTTCCAGCCGAAAGCACGTGCTGTCTTCCGTGCCGAAAAGTCACTTTCTGCGCACAATAACTTTGTGTGTGAGCGCTGAGGCTCTGCTGAGCGTGTGTGGGTGCTGCAGCTTCCCCAGACGCTACCCCCAGGTAACGGTTTCAGGGTTCACCCCGTAAGCTCGGGCGTTCTCGGTAATAATGTCCCGCAGCCACGGGGCCAGCCCTTCAGCCAGTTTCTCGTAGTGCTCAGTGAAACGCGCATCCTCAACATAGCCGCGCGCCAGAATCACATGTTTTGCTGGGGTGACGTCGAAGTAAAACAGGGAGGCCCGGTGCCAGTCAGCCAGCGCGTTCGCCTCTGCACTGCCGGGCTTCACCCCTTGGGTGAACGCCTCAACGAGCGCGTGTTCAACATCGTCAAGGTTCTGTTTGGCGGCTGCCCAGTCGGCGCGGCTCATGGAGTCGGTGCGGCGCCTTGAGGTGTCGGCCGATACGTGCCGTTTACAGGGTAGCTAGAGGACGAGCGAGCTGGCTGCAGGTAGCGGCTCTTTATCGCCTATAGCGCTCAGGTTGGCCGGGGTGCTCTGCGGTTTCTCTCCCAAGGCGTGCGCGAGAATACGTTCTACCTGCGCCGCCTCAATCAGGAACCCGTCGTGCCCATGCTCGGATTCAATGATTTGAACCTCAGCCGGTACGGGGAGGGAATCGGCCAGCAGCTGCGCCTCATGCGGGAAAAACAGCCGGTCGGAGTCTACAGCGGCAATGGTCCACTCGCAGTTGCTGAACGCCAGCGCGTGGGTGAGGCACCCGCGCCCGCGCGCAACATCGTGGGAGATAAGCGCCTCATTCACGGCAAGGTAGCTGTTGGCGTCGAAACGTTCTATGAGCTTATCCCCGTGGTGGTCTAGGTAGCTTTCGACGGCGTACCGGCCGCGTGGGGCCCCGAGCGTGCCGCCGGTAACAGTTTCATGGGGGTTTTCGCTGCGCCCAAAACGATGCTCCAGTTCTGCGGGGCTGCGGTAGGTGGTGTGGGCGATACGCCGCGCAAGCGCCAGCCCTGCCGTGGGCGCGGGCCCGTCGTAGTAGTCGCCTGAGGCGAAATTAGCGTCGGATCGGATAGCCACGTTCTGGGTGTGCGCCCACGCGATCTGTTCGGCGGTGGCGGCTGGCCCGGAGGCGATCACTGCGCATCCGCGCACCAGGTGCGGGTAGGTGGCTGCCCATTCGAGGGCGCGGGCCCCGCCGAGTGAGCCGCCAATCACGTAACGGAAACTGGTGATTCCCAGGGTTTGAGCTAGTCGCGCCTCGGCGTGCACCGAGTCGCGGATGCTCACCTGTGGGAACGCTCCGCCCCACGGTTGCCCTTCACCGGGGTACCCGGCAGGGATGAGGCTGGCAGGCCCGGTTGAGCCGTAGCATCCGCCGAGGATATTGGGGGCGACCACATAGTATTTGTTGGTGTCTACCACGGCGCCGGGGCCAACGATGCCTTCCCACCAGCCGTCACGTTCAATTTCGGCGGCCACATCGGCGGGGGTGCCTTCGGGGGCGCTCCCGCGGGAGACGTGAGTGTCCCCGGTGAGGGCGTGCAGGATCAGGATGGCGTTGTCGCCGTCTTCGTTGAGGGTGCCCCAGGTTTCGTAGCTGATGCGCACCTCCGGCAGGGTGATGCCGTTCTCTAGGCGCAAATCACCAATGCTGTGGTGGCGCAGGATACCCTGGGCGGTCTCGGGGGTGCCGGTCATGGTTCTCCTTAGCGTTGCGGGCGGGGCGCCGGTGGGTGCAGCGGGGTTCGCCCCGCCCCGGCTGGTTCACGGGGCGGGGCTTGCGCCGTATCTACTGTTGCAGGGTTGCAAAGCCCAATTCTAGGTCTGCAATAATATCGTCAATATTCTCGATCCCTACGGCGAGGCGCACAAAGTTTTTACTCACACCGATTGCCTCTAGTTCTTCCTCGGAAAGCTGCGAGTGGGTGGTGGACGCGGGGTGAATAACGAGCGAGCGCACATCACCGATATTCGCAACGTTGGAGTGCAGCTGCAGGGCGTCCACAAAGGTGCGGGTCTGTTCCAGGTCTGCGTCTTTGAGGGTGAATCCCACAACGGCACCCGGCCCCTTCGGCAGGTATTTCTGGGCTCGCTCGTACCAGGGTGAGGAAGGCAGACCAGCCCATATTACTCGGTCAACCAGCGGGTGTTCCTCCAGCCAGTTCGCGACCTTGGCGGTGTTCTCAATATGGCGTTCGATGCGCAGCGAAAGGGTCTCCAGCCCGATACCAATATTGAAGGCGTTAGTGGGAGAAATCGCAGCCCCAATATCACGCAGTAGGGAGACTCGTGCCTTGAGAATATAGGAGAGGTTCGCGCCAAAAGCGGAGTCTTTACCCAAATCACGTGCGTAGACTAGGCCGTGGTAGCCGGGTGCTGGCTCGTTGAATTTGGGGAATTTTTTGGGATCTGCCCCGTAGTCGAAATTCCCGGAGTCTACGATAACGCCGCCGATGGAGGTGCCGTGCCCGCCCAGGTATTTCGTGGCGGAGTGCACCACCACGTCCGCGCCGAATTCGATGGGACGCACCAGGTACGGGGTGGGTACGGTGTTATCGACGATCAGCGGCACACCTGCCTCGTGCGCAATCTGGGCGATAGGCTCAATGTCGAGCACATCGTTACGGGGGTTGGGGACGGTTTCACCGAAGAAGAGCTTGGTATTGGGGCGCACCGCCTCACGCCACTGCTGCAGGTCGTCCGGGTTATCAACAAACGTGGTTTCAACGCCTAGGTCAGCGAGCGTGTATTTAAGGAGGTTATAGGTTCCCCCGTAGATCGACGGGGAGGCAACAATGTGGTCGCCCGCGCCAGCAATGTTCAGAATTGCGTAGGTGATAGCTGACTGCCCTGAGGCCACCAGCAGCGCCCCTACTCCCCCTTCAAGGGATGCGATGCGGTTTTCGATCACCTCTTGGGTGGGGTTATTCAGGCGGGTGTAAATAGGTCCGAGCTCGGCGAGGGCAAAACGGTTAGCGGCCTGTTCCGCGTTCTCAAAAACGAACGAGGTGGTTTGGTAGATGGGTAACGCCCGAGCTCCCGTTGCGGCATCCGGTGCCTGCCCCGCGTGAATCTGGCGGGTCTCAAATTTCCAACCGGCGGGGTTGGCGGGAGTCGGGACGGTGTTGTTGCTCATGCGAGGCTCCTAGGTTTTGTAACTATGGGGCCGCATGCCGATTTCGGTACAGAGTTCTTGTGTTTTCTTCTCTGCAAACGAAAAAACGATGTACCGGATATCGGGCACATCGGTCCCGCGCTTGCGCTGCACTTGTGTGTAACGCCTGGTCCTCACCCAGGGCACCCCACCGCGGAGGAGGGTTGCCGGCCAGCTAGCTGGGGCTTATCACTGGCTCTCATGACCTGCATCTAGAGTTTCACAGGAGGCGCGCGCGGTCAAGCAGGATGCACGTTTTCGGCGCATTGTTGCAAAGATGACGTTTTGTGAATTGTTTCCATCCCTGTCTCGACTAAGAAGTCTGCTTCGTCTGAGCTCTTCTGCCGCACCATAAAATTTTGTCTTCGCTCGGGGAGTGACCGAACTCAGGCACCCGTAGTATTCGCAGCAGATTCATCCCATTGACCTTGACCCGGTGGCAGTCCAACAGAGTGTAAAAGACCGGGGAAAAGACTCTCAATCACGCTGTCTCGGCGGGTAATTTTACGGTGCGTTCCCAGCACTTCGGTGTGCATGAGCCCCGATTCTCGGAGCACTTTGAAATGATAAGACATCGTAGATTTGGCGATTCCATAGTCAAAATCACCGCAGAACTGTGGCCCGTGGTCTGCAATGTGTGCGAGAACATCTCGTCGAATGGGGTCTGACAATGCACCAAGGACACGATCCAACGTCACGTCATCAGGGGTGGGGTGATGCAGCCGTTCCTTACCCATAACCAGCCTTTCCGGGTGCTTCCCGTAACATATTGAGCCTGCGGACTCTGTGACAGAATATTACCTCTTGAGCTTGCCCTTTAGCATAATGCAGATTTATTCTAATTTCGACGAACATAGAAATAATGCTAGGGAGGCACGCCTTGGATTCTCGCAGTACATCACATCAGCTACCTAAGACTTCTGAGGCAACTATGCGGCTTGTCTCATTCAACACTCTCTTTGTCATCGGCACAGATACTCTGCTCACTGCCCCTCTGCTGCCACTACTCAGCAAAGAGTTCAATACCAGCACAGAACAATCAGGATGGTTCGTCTCTGCATACGCTTTAGGGTATGCAGTTTTCGCACTCATTGCAGGCCCATTATCAGACCGCATTGATCGCAGGCGCATTATTCTTACCGGTTCCATCGGCTTTACGCTTTTTACAGGCTTATGCGGTTTAGCATGGGGGTTTTGGTCTCTCTTTACCGCCCGGTTTCTTGCGGGAGTGTTCGCTTCTTTGATCTCACCGCAGATTTGGGCATCAATCCCCATGACAGTGCCGAAACAAGCCATTATTAAAACTATGGGGTATGCAACGGCTGGACTTGCCATAGCCCAAATCGCAGGTATTCCTGTAGGTTCATTCCTCTCCACTTATGGATGGCAGATACCATTTTTTGCAATCGCCGCAGCGTCTCTTCTTCTCTTGGGTATACTCTATTCACGTTTTCCCAGCATTCCCCCTGTGACTGCGGCGCAAGATGGAAATTTTCTGACTCCCTACCTGCACGTTTTAAAAGCCCCTTCACTTTTGCTATCCCTCCTGGCGTACCTGATTTTCCAGACAGGAGTATTCGCATCTCTATCTTTCATAGGTTCATGGTTCGCGCGAGACTTTGGGGCATCGCAGACAACCATCGGTTTCGCCATGCTTGTAATCGGATGCGGCAACGCTCTAGGCTCCCTCACAGGGTCACGAATCGTCGCATATATAGGTATGCAAAAGACTATGCTCGTGGGGCTTATTGCACTCAGTATTGTGTATCTCTCAGTGTCATTGACAGCTAATTTCTGGACTGCTTTAGGTATTTTTACACTTGCACTTTTTCTCGGAGGAATTATGCTCCCCGTCC
This sequence comes from Rothia sp. HSID18069, assembly GCF_003989155.1. Lineage (NCBI taxonomy): Bacteria > Bacillati > Actinomycetota > Actinomycetes > Micrococcales > Micrococcaceae > Rothia > Rothia sp. HSID18069. Next base: position 19,143 of record NZ_RBMG01000002.1, read on the forward strand.
TCATGGGAGAGCTACAAAGCCATACCGCTATAGCTCGCGGTACTGTATCATCCCTCTCAAACACGGCAATGTACGCTGGAACAACTATCAGCGGTGCCGTCGGCGGTACATTACTTACGCAGTTTCCGGGGTATAGCGGTATAGCCGTCATGAGTGCATGTGCAATCGCAATTTCTCTTGGTGTCTATGCACTTGGTGGGGCGTTCCGATCAAAAAACCACCAGGAGATTTAGAACCTCGTGAAATAAACTCAAAAACTTAATCACAGCATTCCGTGAGCCATGCTACACTGATGGAAACCTTGAATCTAGGAGTGATGAGGTATGACCTCCCGCTAAAGTCGCACCGGCTCGCGGAATGCCCGCCCAGATGGTGGGCTCTAAAAATTTCAGAAATAACCCTGCTTTGGTTCGATACATTCCAGGAGCGCATAGTGAGCACCTTGAACACCAAAGTTCTGAGGGTTTCATTGTTATACCTTCCGCATCCGCAGTCGGTGACTTGGGATTATTCAGGCACTACGTAGTGCCTCTCTCACGACTATTCATCTCACCCGTCCCACGTATTGCAGGCGTGCGAACACCATGCTCAAGCGGCTTCGGGTGAATAAGCACCGCAAGGTTTTATCACAATGTCTACAATTCTTGACGCGGCACAGCTATGCCGCACCTTTGGCAAGGGTGAACACGCTTTCACCGCTGTCGATAATGTTTCGTTCAGTATAAGCTCCGGCGAAATTCATGCTCTGCTCGGTCCCAATGGGGCGGGAAAAACAACAATTGTACAGATGTGCGCAACACTGTTGACTCCCACGAGCGGTACCGTGCGCATTGACGGGGTGGATGCACTTGCGCACCCCCAGCGTGCGCGCGCGTCCCTAGGGCTTGCGCTCGGCGGGGATACCGGGTTCTATCCGCGAGCATCCGCCCGCGATAATCTTCTCTTCTTCGCTGACCTTGCCGGGGTTAGCGCGCGCAAACGCCGTACCCAGGTGGCGAGCGCTTTGGAACGGGTCGATCTTGCAGATGTCGTCGCGAAAAAGGTACAGGAGTTTTCCCGCGGTATGAAACAACGTCTGCACATCGCGCGAGCACTGCTGGGCGAGCCGAAACTGCTGCTTTTGGATGAGCCGACGAACGGGCTTGACCCAGATATTTCGCTGACGATACGCCAGCTAATTCGCTCCCTCGCTGATGACGGCACCGCTATTTTACTCACGAGCCATCTGCTGGGCGAGATTGAGGAGTTAGCGCATCGGGTCACGGTCATCGGGGCCGGTCGTGTAGCGGTTTCGGGCACAGTGGCGGATATTACCGCGCACGCCGGGATCTCCGCTACCACCGTGGGGCGTGTGGGTGCGAATGCCAGGGCGGTGCTTCAAGAACTTGCCCGGTCTTTGGGCGATGCGGGAACACTGTTGCTGACCCCGCGCGGCAGCGAGTGGGAGATCATCGTGTACTGGAATGAACGTTCTGTTTCAGAAGGGCCGCGCCCTTTCAGTACCGAACACACCGAGGCCCTGTTGACCCGTATTCTCGCTGAGCGTGAGGTTCAGATGCTCACACCACTGTATACTCGCCCAGCCACTCTCGAAGAGGCATACCTGGCCATGGCGGAAGGACTGAAACGATGAACCGGCAACTTCGCTTGATATCTTTTTCCCTGCGCCAATTCCTCACAGTTCCCTACTTCCTGCAGTTACTGCTGCTGAGTACCTTTGGAGCAACATCCCTGCAGGCGCTCGCTGCTGGCGCCTGGCCAGTTGATGCGACCCTCGCCTGGACTCGCGCAGGCATTATCGGTACCTGGAACATGTGCATTGTTGCCGCCGGGATCCTCAATTTTGAGCGCTACCGGGGAACGTTCGTGTATCTGCTCAATGGTGCCGTGAACCCGCTGCGTGCGCTCGCAGCGGTGGTCTCAACTGCCTCCATTTTTGGGCTTGCCGCCCTGCCATTGGCCTGGGTTTTCTGGGCGCTGTGCACCTTCTCGGTAGATTTCACGGACTTTACTCAGGTGGGTGCACGCTATCTGGTGGGTCTTCCGCTGCTGTGGATCTCGTGTCTGGCGGTGACCTTCGTGATTGCAGGGTTCTTTGTGGCGACCCCTAATGCTATCGCCTATGAGGAGCTGCTGCTCGTGCCGGTTTTCGTGGCTTCCGGGGTGCTTTTTACCGAGAGTTCCGCGCCTGTCTGGCTTGATGCGCTCGGCACGCTGATTCCGATTCAGGCACCCGTGAAGGTTCTGCTTGGGCAGATGCCTGTGAACTCGTTCGGTGATTTTCTGGGCGTTGTACTGCAAACCTGTGTGGTCACAGCCCTCTGGATGCTCGCGGGGTATCTGTTGGGCAGGCGAGCGCTGCGCGCGGCAACGGTGCATGGCACTCTAGGTGCAATCTAGGAGGCTGCGATGTTTAAACGAACGAACTTTCTCTATCGTCTGAACAGTACCTCCAAGGTTGGATGGTCTTCATCCATCACCTTCGCCACGGTCGGTACGGCACTCAGCACCCTCGTGATCGTGCCGGGACTGAGCGTGCTGTTCAGCGTTCTACTAGGACGCGATCTTTCCGCACCTGATCCGGTGCGGATCGCATGCACCTCTGCCCTAGCAAGCGTGGTACTCGGCGTGGCGTCCGGCGTTGTGGCACGCGCGGCGACCGACCGCTGGCTGGGAGTGTTCGAGCAGGTGTGCACCGCTCGACGGTTTGATGCGGCTTATTGGCTGGGAGTCTCTGCAATGCCCGTGCTTTTAGCTCTGATCACTGGCATCACGAACCTGGGTGTTGCAGCTGCCTATGCCGGTTTCGGTGGTTCCCTTGAAGGCAGCCTGTCCATGCTTGTGCGTTCTGTGACGCTCTTACCTCTGGCTCTCATGGCGGGCGTATGTTTGGGTGTTTTCGCCGCTGGGCTGGGGTTGTATCTCTCGGACCCATACCTGGGAGGAACTATCTTAGGAGCGCTTCTGCCTATCAGTGCGGGCGTGATCGTGCCGGTAGATGCATACCCGGCGTGGCTGGCGGCATTGTGTACGTTGGTTCCCGGCGGGCGGACAGTTGCCCTAGTGGGAGGCTCTTCTGAAGTGGTGGTTTCAACAGTCGTGACTGAGGTGTTAGTCTGCGTACTTTGGGCACTCGCGGGGCTTGTCCTAGTGCATGCCGCTGCGCGACGCATCCGCTCGGGTGCACGCACGAACCTGCTCTGAAAGTCTTATATCTCCCGCGAGCAGCGGATTTTTGGTCGAGAAGGTGAGAAAATCACCTTCTCGACCAAAAATCCGCTGCTTGTGTGCACCCGGAATAACCCCACCCTTGACAGGTGACTATATAGTCACATATTCTCGTGTTATGGAGGATGATGCAGTTTTCAAAGCTCTCGCAGACCCCACCCGCAGAAAGCTGCTCGATAAGCTCTACGCCGTTGGGGGCCTCACCCAGGGACAGCTTGAAGAAGGTCTGGGAATGACTCGCTTCGGAGTGGCCAAGCATTTGCGCATCCTCGAAGAAGCAAACCTTGTGATCACACAGCGCTCAGGCCGCCAAAAGCTCCACTACCTCAACGCTGTGCCGATTCGCCGTATTCATGACCGTTGGATCGATAAATACACCGCCCACCAAAGTTCAGCACTTCTTGACCTGCAGAAGAATTTAGAGGAGGAAGAATCATGAGCGCCGCCGACAACCCAAGCACTCCCCCACGTCCCCAGAGGATCATCAGCTCGGTAATTATTCAAAACACCCCGCCGCAGCGCGTGTGGGAGGCAATTACCCAGCCCGAATTCACCTCCCAGTATTTCTTTGGCTCACGAGTTGAAATCACCGAGAACGAGCCGGGTCGCCTGCGCTACCTTTCCCCAGATGGGAAGGAAGTTTGGGGAGACGGCGCGATTCTGGAATCTGACCCACCGCGACTTCTCGTCGTAGAGTGGCGCTCGCTTTATCTTCCCGATGCGGCACACGAACCGGCAAGCCGCGTTACCTGGCAGCTTGAGCCGTGGACGGATGGTGCCACAAAACTCACGGTCACCCATGACCACCTAGAAGACTCTCCCGTTACGGCGCAGAATGTGGACTCACCTCGCGGCTGGTCGTTTGTACTGGCGGGCATCAAACGAGTTCTGGAAACTGGCGAATAAAACCCGTCATAACCCGCGAACAGGTGGTTTTTGGTACCAGCAGGCAGGATTTTTCTACCTGCTCGGGAGGGTACAGACACCGCGCACAACTGAATACGCAAAAGTACTGAGAGATGCTAGAAAGCCTCAGGCGTCTGCCAGGAGATCGTGCGGGGAACATCCTCGAAAAAGAAGAAAGAAATATTAAATTCCGGCAGTTCCACCGTCACGGAACCAACCTCTGCCGCTATGCCCCGTTCTCTCAGCTGAGCCACGAGTTCTTCGGCAGAAAGCCCAGCCAGAGGCAGCCCCTCAAAAGAGAATTCATCGCCATCAGCCCATGAAATTTCAATCAGAGAAACAAGGTCGTCTTCTCCAAGTTGGCATGCGATACTACTATGTTCTGAGCCTTCAAGAGCGAGACGACTATGAAGTGTACGGATGCTCCTGTCTGTGCCCGGCAGATCGGTAACTACCATCCTCGGCTCCGGGAGTTTCTGCCCGTAGAATTCAATCTTCTGCCCTAGAGGAAAACCGGGAAAACCCTCGCGTTTAAAGTCGTACATGTGTGACTCCTCAAGATGTGTGCTTCTCACACCATAAAGTTTTGCCGCGAACAGGTGGTTTTTGGTACGAGCAGGTAGGATTTTTCTACCTGCTCGGTCAAATCCTACCTGCTCGCGGGCGTCAGGATTTAGAGCTTATCGCCCATCGAGACGTCAATAATCTGCCCGGTAATTGTTTGCGATGCGTTCTGAGTCAGCAGACCAATTACTTCTGCGACATCCTCAGGCTGGGTAACCTTCTTCATCGCATTGCCGGATTTCACGAATTCGGCTGCCTCCGCATTATCGCGCAGCCAGGCGGCGTTAATATCGGTATCGACCACGCCAGGCGCTACAAGGTTCACCGTAATCCCCTGAGGTCCAAGCTCAACCGCCATATTACGCACCAGGTACTCCAGTGCAATCTTACTCATGCCGTAGCCCGTCATGGCAGGGAACGCGTAGCGAGTCAGCACCGACCCGGTGAAAATATAACGCCCGCCCGGTGCGCTCATAAGCGGCACCAGCCCGGCAGCAAGTTCGTAGGGGGCAACCGTATTGATCTGCAGCAGATTACGCAGAGCCTCTCCGTTGAGTTCCTGGAAGGTTCCCTGCGTGCCAACACCTGCGTTGAGCACAGCGACGTCGAGGGTATCCCCACCCAGCACATCCTTCACGTGAGTTAAGAGGGCAGAAACGGACTGCGGGTCTGAGAAATCAGCCCGTACGGGTGTTACTTTTACTCCGTGCTCGGATGCGGCAGCCTCTACCTCGCTGAAGTCCGGGTTCTCCGCGCGGTGCTGTGCAATCACGTGATACCCCAGCTGCGCTAGTCGAACCGCGGTGGCTTTACCAATACCGCGGCTTGCGCCGGTGACGAGAGCAATCTGTGCCATTTTTCCTCCTTGTATGAGCTGTGAAAGACGCTGAAAGTTCAGCATCACCTTTCAGCATAGTGAAACGAAAGTTGAGCTGTCTATCAAGGGGCACTGCACACATCCCCAGAATGGCATCGACAGATAAGCCGCTGCAGATTTCTATGTCCAGCGCAGGCATTGGCTCCACGGGGCTCGCCTGCTGCGGCAGACTGAATAGTGAATCGCACCATCATACTGCTGCACAAATCTGCTCTTTCAGATCAACTGACGCGATCTAGCAGAACGATCACGCAGGACACTTTCAAGCTGAAATCCGTAGCGATTCAAGAAGCCTCGTTAAGGTTTTCATCGTGTCTTCTAAAGCATCTGGGGAGTCGGTTTCGGCCAGCCACAGCGCTGCCTCATTCATCGCGCCAGAAAGCAGATGTGAAAGAGGCTCCACCGGCTGCTTTGCAATAATTTCCTGTTCCATAAGGGTCTTGAGGATGTCAGCCAAGAGCACCATTGAAGACGATTCATCGAGCGCCCGCCATTCATGCCACCCCAGAACGGCAGGCGCATCTACTAGCATGATCCGCCGCACATTTGGTTCTATTGATGCAAGAATAAAAGTTTTGCTGCCCTCTACTAACTCTTCCCAAGGGGTGGCGCACGACCGAGCCGCATCTTCAATCTGACGCCCTACATCCTGCTGCACCTCACAGACAACAGCACGGAAGAGGTCTTTCTTATTTTTGAAATGATGATATAGAGCCCCTTTAGTGATACCAAGTGAAGAGACGATATCGTCTATCCGCACGCTGGTATAGCCATCACGAGCAAACCTTTGGCGAGCCTCGGTTACAAGCGCTGAGACAGTAGCTTCACGCTGGGCGGCACGCTGTCCTTCCACAGTTCTCCCCTTGTATTTTGACATACCCAAAGTATGCCAGATATTTTTAACATACTCAGAGTATGTGAAACTTTTTGGATCCTAATTACCCGTATATGTAGGAGGAATACATGAATTTCATCGACCGCTACCCCCTCATCGTTACCCCCGTGAAAGACTCTTCCCGAGACTTCTGGACGTCTTATTTTGACTTCCAGATTATCTTTGACAGCTCGTGGTTTACTCTTCTTGCTTCTCAAGACGGAGCCACATCTATCGCGTTCATGACGCCCGATCATCCTTCTGCGCCTCCCGGCTCAGAAACTTTCACTGGAATTGGGATGTGTCTTGAGCTTGAAGTTCAAGACGCCACCGCCACCTATAACGATCTCAAAACTCAAGGACTCGACATAACCTATCCTCTAACCGATGAGCCGTATGGGCAGCGCCGTTTTGGGTTTTCGGAGCCTTCAGGATTATGGGTAGATATTGTCGAACAGATCGAACCTGCCGCAGGATACTGGGATAAATATATGCTCCCCTAATCTCAAAGAAATCAGCCACACATACTGAGACAGCCGCGACATGCGGGCTACCTCAATTCGGAGATTTCTAGGGCGATATGTGCGCTGCCTCGCTTACACTAGATAGCAAGCATATTTATCCAGGACTATTACGAGAAAAGAGCCCCATGAGCGACGCATCGAACACCACACCGGCAGAAGAAGTTCCCCTCGTTCCCATCCCTAAAAAAGTTGAGCATATTCGTGAGTATCACGGCGACACTTTTATCGACCATTACGAGTGGATGCGCGATAAAGAAAATCAGGAAGTTCTCGACTACCTGAACGCGGAGGCAGACTACACCGCCGCCGTCACAGCGGATCAGCAGCCGCTACGCGAGCGCATCTTTGAGGAGATTAAGTCCCGTACCCTGCTGACGGATTTGACGGTTCCGAATCGCATCGGTGATTGGTGGTATTACAGCCGCATGGTTCCCGGCGGTCAGTACCCGATTTTCTACCGTTACCCTGCCCTGCATGAGGGCGACGAGGTGGTGCGCTACACTCCCCCGGTTATTAAGCCCGGCGAGCCGCTGGAGGGCGAATCGGTGGTGCTTGACTGTAACGAGTACGCCAAAGACATGGAGTTCTTCGCACTCGGTGTGTTCCAGCCTTCGCGTAACGGTAAGCTCCTGAGCATTTCGGTTGATGAGAAAGGCGACGAACGTTACGAGCAGCGTTTCCTTAACCTGGAAACGGGCGAGTTCCTGCCTGATACCATCCCGAATATTAGCGGTGGGTCGTTCTTCATTAACCATGCGCAGCAGCTTGTGTACACGGTGCCGGACGATTCGTGGCGGCCCTACCGTGTGTATGTGCACGATATTGGGGCGGGTACCGAAGACCACCTGATCTATGAGGAAACTGACCCCACCATGTGGCTGGGCTCTGCGATGAGCGCCGACCGTTCATCCATTGTACTCTCTAGCGGCAACTCCGAGTTTACCGAGGTTAGCCTGGTGCCTATTGCCGAGCCGAAGAGCACGCCGCGCGTGATTATTCCGAGGGATGCGCGCATTGAGTACCAGGCGGAGCCGATCACGATTGCCGGTGAAACCCATCTGTTGATTCAGCACGACTATAAGGCGCTGAACTCGGAGCTGGTGCTCGCCGATATGCCGCAGGACGGCGAATCTTTAGAGGAGTATTCGAAGCGTTGGGTTCCGGTGATTCGTCACAGCGAAAATGTTCGTCTTGAAGGGTTCACGCTCTCTGCGACCCACCTGGTGGTGACCGCCCGCGCGGATACGACCACGCGCCTGTTCCTTGCCCCGCGGGAGCAGTTGCCCGTGCAGTGGCGCCGCAAGAAGCCCGCAGGCATCACGTTCATGGAGCCTGCCGGGTTCGATGAGGAACTGTACACCGCTGGCGTGCTGCGTGCCGAGAACTATTCCCCGGTTATCCGTATCGCCTACACCTCATTCCTAACTCCACGCCGCGTATACGATTACTTCCCCATGTCGCAGACCCTGCTTCTGCGCCGTGAGACCCCGGTGCTTGGCGGTTATCAGCGTGAGGATTATCGTGCCTACCGTGACTGGGCACCCGCCGCCGATGGAACCCTCATCCCTATTTCGGTGATTCACCGTGCCGATCTTGACCTGACGCAGCCGCATCCGGTGCTTCAGTACGCTTACGGATCCTACGAAATTTCGATGGACCCCATGTTCTCCATCCCCACACTGTCGATTCTGGACCGCGGAGTGGTGTACGTGATTGCGCATATTCGCGGTGGTGGCGAGATGGGGCGCACCTGGTACCTCAACGGCAAGAAGCTTCACAAGAAGAACTCATTCACTGATTTTGTGGATGTCACCGATTACCTTGCGACCAAGCCGTGGGCGGATCCTGCGCGTATCGCCTGCTACGGTGGTTCCGCGGGCGGGCTGCTCATGGGTGCCGTGCTGAACCTGGCTCCTGAGAAATATGCGGTCTCAATTGCCCAGGTTCCCTTCGTGGATGCGCTCACCACCATCCTTGACCCTGACCTGCCGCTTTCTGCTTTGGAATGGGAAGAATGGGGCAATCCCATTGAAGATAAGGAAGTGTACGAGTATATGAAGTCTTACACCCCCTACGAGAACATCCACCCCGTGCGCTACCCCGCTATCGCGGCGGTGACCAGCCTGCACGATACGCGCGTGTTCTATGTGGAGCCCGCCAAATGGGTTGCGAAACTGCGCGAAACCATCGACCCGTCATCCCCCACCCCGCTGCTGAAGATCGATATGACCGGCGGACATGGAGGCGGCTCCGGGCGGTATACCCGCTGGCGTGAGATGGCGTGGGACTACGCCTTCATCCTCACACACCTAGGGATTACCGAATAAGCGGGTATACCCTTCCGCATGCAGATTTGGTACCTCGCGCGCTCGGAATCTGCATGCTCCAGCCCGCTGGCGTGAGATGGCGTGGGATTACGCCTTCATCCTCACACACCTAGGGATTACCAAATAAGCGGGTATACCCTTCCGATGTGTCCTCTTCCTCGGGGCACAAAAAAAGGCTCTTTATTCGAATAAAGCGGCGAATAATACGCTTTATTCGAATAAAGAGCCTTTTTAGCAATTGGCTAGCACTAGGGATGCCCCACAAGCCCGCGTTCTAGGGCGGCCGCGTGCACATCATCCCAGGTTCCGGAGGCTACAAGCTCGCCGTCTTCCATCACAAGCACCTCATCGACCGCCGCCAAAACCTCGGGAACCGTACGGTGCGTAATGTAAACAAACCCTTCCATGCTCTCGAAAAGAGCACGCTCAACCCGTCCCGCCGTAGCGTGGTCCAACCCAGTGGTAAGCTCATCCACAATATAGAAAGAGCGTTCGTGCAGGAGCATACGCGCAAGCAAGATACGCTGTTTCTCCCCGCCGGAAAGCGACCTCAAATCGTCGCTCAGCATATAATCAAGACCCCTCGCGGAAACCCACTCGCCCAGACCTGCGCGCTCACAAGCCCTGAGAATCTGCACATCCGGCACCGACGGATCGTACAGGCGAATATTTTCGCGCAGGCTATCGTGCAGCAGATGGCTGTCCTGCGCAAGCAGACCCAAGGAAGCGTGCATATCCTGTTCGGCAATCTCACGCAGATCGCGCACTTGCGCCGATTCGTACACCTCAATAGTTCCGCTGTATTCGGGGTGATTTCCAAAAAGAGGTTTGAAAAGCGTAGATTTGCCCGAGCCGGATGCGCCAATCACCAGATACTTTTTACCCGTCTCAAACATGAAACTCACACCATACCCCGCCGACTTTTCGCCCAGCGGCTTGACGTCACGATAGGTAAATGCGTCCAGTGTGAGAGGCTCGCCCGGTCGGTCATCTTCCGCAGCGGGTACTTCCGCGTCGATCTTGTGAATAATCTCACGACCTGCATAATACTGGGTCAGCAAACCTGTAGACATAAACAGCGGCATACAGATCATACCGGTCAACTGGGCAAAAGCGACCACCTCGCCTACGCTCGATAACCCCGAGAGCACCAACGCCCCACCGGCAAGCCACGTCCCCAAATACAGAAGTTTCGTGAACATACTATTGACGGCTTCTACACGCTCCTGTGTGCGCTGATAGCTCCGCGCCGCCACGTACCATTCACTCAATTCTTCAGAAAAGCGTTTAGCCACGAATGAGTATGCGCCCAGGATCTTCCACCCCAAAGCGCTGCGGAGCGCATCACCGCTGACCTCGTTCAACGCGTCGGTCTGAGAGGCATAAGTTTTTGTCACGGCACCAATACGTTTTCGAGTCAGCACCGGCATCAACCCCACCGGCAGGCTCAGCGCAAGAACGGCGCACGCCATGAACGGGTTCAGAATAAAAGCAGCCACAATGGCGAAGATAAGCTGCGCGGTGAGGTACCCGCCCCAGAAAATAACGTCAATATAGTTGGTTTTAATGCTTTCAAGCTGACTCGTGAACTGCGAAAAATAGTATTCGGAGCTCCTGCCCGTCAGCCGCGCTACGGGAGAAAGCCCGATGCGGCGGAACAGTTCTGCACGCAGATTATTCTGAATCTGCACCCCGGCAAGAGCGGCACGGTACTGGCGTACATAATGGAGAAATGCGTCAACAACAAGATATGTGGGGACAGCCGCAAGCATCCACGCAAAGAGGATGCGGTCATAAGATGTGACCGCATCAGTCAAGTATTTGATGATGACGCTCTCAAGAACCGAACTGACCGACAAGATAAGGGTCAACGCTGTAAGCATGACAAGGGTTCCGGGTCTTAGGCTGCGCATAACCTTCATTGGTGTTCCTCTCACTCACCCACTATGTTGTTCATCACTACTTTACCGTAGGGTTAAACGCACCGCATATCTGCTATTGCCCCATGCTGCAACATAAAAAGGCTCTTTATGTGAATACAGCGGAGTTTCAAACGCTTGATTCACATAAAGAGCCTTTTTAGTCCTCAAACAGAGAGCCTTATCTGGGTTGGATCGGTTTTAGCCTTCCACGCCGCAGGCCTGCAGAATAAGCTCACGCACGCGAGCCGCATCCGCCTGGCCCCGGGTAGCTTTCATCACCTGGCCAACGATCGCACCGGCCGCCTGAACCTTACCGGCGCGAATCTTATCGGCAACATCCGGCATGGCCGCCAAAGCCTCCTCAACGGCGGCGGTGAGCGCACCGTCGTCAGAAACCACGGCAAGACCGCGAGCCTCAACGATCTCGGCAGGCTTACCTTCGCCAGCGAGCACGTACTCCAGTACCTTACGCGCAATCTTGTCGTTAATCTTGCCCTCGGCGATCAGGGTCTCAAGCTCCACCACGGTTACAGGTTCAATACCCAGTGCGGTCAGCTCAACCTCGGCCTGCTTGGCCTGGCGGGCAATCTCGCCCATCCACCACTTGCGGGCAGCGGATGCGCTCGCCCCTGCGGCAATAGTCTGCTCAATAACGTCAAGAGCGCCAGCGTTGACCACGTCACGGAACTCTTCATCCGAGTACCCCCACTCGTTCTTCAAGCGGCGGCGGCGCTCCGCAGGAGGCTCAGGTAGGCTTGCGCGTAGCTTCTCAATCCACTCGGTATTCGTCACGATCGGAACCAGGTCGGGCTCCGGGAAATACCGGTAGTCGTCAGCATCCGACTTGGGGCGGCCCGATGAGGTTTCGCGAGTATCCTCATGCCAGTGGCGGGTCTCCTGCAGCACCTTCTCGCCACGCTCCAAAATAGCGGCGTGGCGGCGAATCTCGTACCGCACTGCACGCTCTACCGAGCGCAGGGAGTTCACGTTCTTCGTCTCCGAGCGGATACCGAATTTCTCGGCTCCCTTAGGCATGAGAGACACGTTCGCGTCGCATCGCACGTTACCGCGTTCCATGCGAGCGTCCGAAATGCCTAGGCTTTTCACAATGTCACGGATCGCCGCAACATAGGCGCGTGCCAGCTCGGGGGCGCGCTCGCCCGCGCCCACAATCGGGCGGGTCACAATCTCAATCAGCGGCACACCGGCACGGTTGTAGTCCACCAGCGAGAACGCCGCGCCCTGGATACGCCCGTCGGCACCACCCACGTGGGTGAGCTTACCGGCGTCTTCCTCCATGTGGGCGCGCTCAATCTCGACGGTGAACACGGTGCCGTCCTCCAGCTCAACATCTAGCTTGCCGTTCTCAGCAATGGGGTCACGATGCTGGGAGGTTTGGAAGTTCTTCGGGGTGTCCGGGTAGAAGTAGTTCTTCCGGGCAAAATATGACAGCGGCGCAATATCGCATCCCAGAGCCAGACCCAGTTTAATGCCTGACTCGACCGCTGCCTTATTCACCACCGGCAACACACCCGGCAGCCCCAGCGAGACGGGGGAAATATTCGTGTTGGGTTCATCGCCAAACTCATTCGGGGCGGCGTCGAACATTTTGGTTTTGGTGTTCAGTTCAACGTGCACCTCGAACCCGAGCACCGGGTCATACTTTTCGATTGCTTCTTCGAAGCTGAGGATTTCTTCGCTCATTACTTGGTACCCCCAAAGTCAAAGTCGCGGATCAGGGTTTCGGTGTCGGGAACACGAGTGTAGAGCGGGGCGCCCCACTTCTCGGTCAGAAGCGTCTCAAGGCCCGCAGCCACTCCGTACAGGCGCGCATCCTGCCGAGCCGCAGCGGTGAACTGTATACCCACGGGCAGCCCGTCCTGGTGGTCAAGTCCGGCGGGTAGGGAAATAGCGGGAACACCCGCAAGGTTCACGGGGACGGTGGCAATATCACCCAGGTACATTGCCATGGGGTCGTCGGATTTCGTTTTCTCCCCCAGCCTAAACGCGGTAGAGGGGGAGGTCGGGGACACTAGCACATCGCATTTTTCGAATGCGGCAGCGTAATCACGCTGGATGAGGGTGCGCACCCGCAGAGCCGCCCCATAGTAGGCATCGTAGTTACCGGCTGATAGGGCGTAGGTTCCCAGAATAATACGGCGTTTGGTCTCATCGCCGAACCCGGCCTCACGGGTTGCCGCCATGACGCGTTCAATGGTGACGGGGCCGTCTTCGGGCACCACACGCAGGCCGTAGCGCACACCGTCGTACTTCGCCAAGTTTGAAGACACTTCGGATGACATGATCAGGTAGTAGGCGCTGATTGCCTCACGCACCGAGGGCAGGGAGACCTCAACGATTTCGGCGCCAGCCTCCTCCAGAAGCCGCAACGAATCGGTAAAGCTGCCAATCACACGGTCCTGGAACCCTTCACCGGATCCGCCGCCCAGCTCTTTAATAACGCCCACACGCAGCCCTTTGAGGGAGGTGGGGTTCGCCCCGGCACGTGCCGCATCAGCGTAGGCTCCCACAGGCTCGTTCAAGGACGTGGAATCCATGGGGTCATGCCCGGCGATAACCTCGTGAAGCATCGCGGTGTCGAGTACGGTGCGGGCGCAGGGACCCACCTGGTCTAGAGACGAGGCCATGGCGATTACACCATAGCGGGAAACCGAACCGTACGTCGGTTTCATGCCTACAGAGCCGGTGAAGGAGGCTGGCTGACGGATAGAACCGCCCGTGTCAGTACCAAGCGCCAGGGGTGCCTGATAAGAAGCCACAGCGGCCGCTGAGCCGCCCCCAGAACCGCCCGGGGCACGGGTGAGGTCCCAAGGGTTACGCACCACACCGAACGCGGAGTGCTCGTTGGATGAGCCCATCGCGAACTCATCTAGGTTAGTTTTACCCAAAATTGGCATACGCGCCTGGCGCACCTTGCGGGTTACGGTGCCGTCGTAGGGGCTCATCCAGCCTTCCAGCATACGGGATGCTGCGGTGGTGGGCTGTCCTTTGGTCACGATCAGGTCTTTCACGCCGATCGGCACACCAGCCAGCGGCGGGAGGGTTTCACCGGCCGAGCGGTCCGCGTCCACGGCGGCTGCTTCGGCAAGCGCCTGCTCAGCGTTAATGTGCAGAAAAGCATTCAGGCCGCTTTTGCCGTCCGCGCGGTTATCGCTCAAGGCCTTACCGTCGGTTGCTTCAATACGGTCCAAGTGTGCCTGCGTGAGCTCTACCGCGCTAATCTCGCCCGAGGCTACCTTCTGGGCGGCTTCAGCGGCAGTAAGTTGAATCAGTTCGTTCACTTATTTTCCCTTAGTCTTCGTCGAGGATTGCGGGCACGCGGAACTTGCCGTCCTGCGCATCGGGTGCGCCCGAGAGCGCCTCTTCTTGGGTGAGGGTTTCCCCCACTACGTCTTCACGGAAAACGTTTGTCAGAGGGATGGGGTGGCTGGTTGCCGGGGTGTCAGAGGTAACGATCTCTGAGAGGTTTTCCACCGAACTAACGATAATATCGAGCTCCGTAGCCATAGCCGTGAGCTCGTCGTGGGTCATTTCGATGCGTGCCAGCTCAGCCAGGTGCTTAACCTGCTCAAAGGTGATGGCAGACATAGTTCTCCAAATAGGGGTTGGGGTTTATTCTCTTCTCTAGTGTAGTGTAGCCCGGCGGGGTGCAGGTGTTTAATCGGGCACATTATGCGAGGGTTTACAGCAGAAAAATTGGCTCCCACCTTCCACAGGGGAAGATGAGAGCCAATTTAATGCTTGGGGCTTAGCCCCTGAAGCTTATTGAGTGTCCCTGCCTTATGCGGGGATGTTCAGCACCTGGCCGGGGTAGATCAGGTCTACGTTCACAATGGTGCCGGGGTTAGCGGCAGCAATTGCGGTGTAGCCACCCTGCACACCGTATGCTGCTGCGATACCCGAGAGGGTGTCGCCAGCCTGAACGGTGTAGGTACCTGCTGCTGCAGCGGGTGCTGCGGGAGCGGTGTAGGTTGCTGCGGGTGCCTGAGCGGCAGGAGCCTGTGCAGCCGGTGCCTCAGCAGCAGCGGGTGCTGCGGGAGCCTGCTGAGCAGGTGCCTGGGTTGCCGGAGCCTGCGCAGCGGGAGCGGTGTAGCTCTCCTGTGCCTGTGCCTGGGTGTTTACCTGGCTCTGAGCTGCGGGTGCTTCGTAGTTCTGTGCAGTAGCGGATGCGCCAGCCTTGCCGTAGAGGCCCAGCTTAGCCGAACATGCGGGCCATGCGCCCCAACCCTGGACAGCGAGCAGACGCTCTGCTGCCTGAATCTGCTGCTCACGGGAAGCGCCGTTGGGGGAGCCGGCCATGCCGACACCGTTCCAGGACTGCTGGGTGAACTGCAGACCGCCGTAGAAGCCGTTACCGGTATTGATGGACCAGTTACCACCGGACTCGCACTGTGCCAGTGCGTCCCAGGTAGCGGAATCTGCTGCGTTTGCTGCGGGAACAGACATGGTTGCTGCAACTGCACCGCCAACGGCAAGAGCGGCAGCGGTACGGCGTACGGTGGAAGTGTTCTTCATAATGCTCCAAGAGGGCCACCCACGCTCACTCCGTCCCCGGAGTTCTAACGCGTTGCCATTCACCCTTGATTAACGTCGGTTACTCATTGTGCGGTCCTACCCGTGAATGGCGTTCCATCGTTTCCATGCGCCCGGATGCCCGTATGGGCCTGTGGGTCGGACGCATTTCCCCGATGGGGGTGTGCGGTAGAACCTAGCATCAGTTCGGGAATGTATCCCGAAAAGAATCTTTCTGATAAACAAAGATAACGGAGAAACCTTAAGATGCCAACCTCAGAACGATGATCTGAGCGCTTTCAGCGAACATTTCAGATTCTTTCAGCAAACTCCCAGGTTCTTATTTACTCGTTTCAATTAGACATTTACCTCTCCCCTGCCCCCGGGTTTTGAACTGCTATGGCAGGGAAGTGCTATAGAAAGATTTTTCTTTTAAATCGTTGCTGGGCACCCCACCTATCCTCTTATATACCCGCCAAAAAAATTTTTAAAAATTTTTTAAGGCCCTTCGCCCTGAGCATGTTTTTAACGTTTTTAAGTGCAAAATACGGTATGGGTTACCTAAGTTTAAGGGGATTTTTGCCCTGTTTTACCGTTCGGGGACCGTACCAATTTAATGGGGACGTTTTAGCACCTGCATAAAGCCGCCGGGACCCGCACAATGACAGCTCACAAGCTATCCACTGCACAGGTACCCGACGGCTCAACCGCGATAAAGAGGCGTCTGCCTTAACCGCCGCCGTTACGATTGTTCAGTATCCGGTTCAAAAGCACTTGGGCCCTGCGTTAGCAGTTTCTTAAACCCGTCCTCATCAAGCACAGTAATCCCCAGCGATTCCGCCTTATCAAGCTTGGAGCCTGCCGAGGCTCCGGCGACTACAAAATGAGTTTTCTTTGATACAGAGCCTGAAGCACGGCCGCCGCGAACAATAATTGCCTCCTTAGCGCTATCGCGCGTGAAATCATTCAGTGTTCCGGTGACCACCACAGTCACACCCTCAAGGGTGCGTTCGATGGACTCATCACGTTCGTCCTGCATGCGCACCCCGGCCTGTGCCCAACGGTTCACTACTTCGGCGTGCCAGTCCACCGCGAACCAGTTAATAATCGAGTCGGCGATCGTACCGCCCACACCATCCACGGCCGCTAGACGGTCGCGGTCGGCCGCACGGATCGCATCCATTGACCCAAACTCGGTGGCAAGCGCGCGTGCCGCTGTGGGGCCCACATGCCGGATCGACAGGGCAACAAGCACACGCCACAGCGGCTGCTGCTTAGCTTTCTGAAGCTCAACAAACAGGTTGCGGGTGTTCTTCGTCGGTGCGGAGGGCCTTTTCGCGGTCCCTTTACTCCAGAAGTAAGGCACCAGCTCAGTTTTGCCGGTTCCTACCCCCTTCACTTTTTTCTCCCGCTCAATCTTGACCTCACGCAGGTCCTCTTCGGTCAGGTCGAAGAGGAACGCCTCACTGCGCAGTGGCGGCTCCGCCGGCTCTGCGGGAGCGGTAAGTGCTTTAGCTGCCTCAAACCCCAGCGCCTCAATATCAAAAGCCGCGCGGGAGGCAGCATAGTAGATACGCTCGGTCAGCTGCGCCGGGCAAGACTGCGGGTTGGTGCACCGCAAATCCACGTCTCCCTCTTTACCCGGGGCAAGAGGTGAACCGCAGGAAGGGCAGAGCGTGGGCATCACGAACTCTCGTTCGCTGCCGTCGCGTAAGGCCACTACCGGGCCCACAATCTCGGGGATAACATCGCCAGCTTTGCGCAGCACCACGGTATCACCAATGAGCACCCCCTTAGCCTTCACCACATCCTGGTTGTGTAAGGTGGCGTGCTCGACGGTTGAGCCTGACACGAGCACAGGTTCCATCACACCGTAAGGGGTAACCCTGCCGGTGCGTCCCACATCCACCCGGATATCCAGCAGCTTAGTATTTACCTCTTCCGGCGGATATTTATACGCCACCGCCCAGCGCGGCACACGCGAGGTGTACCCCAGCTGCCGCTGGGTAGCGAAATCATTAATCTTAATGACGATACCGTCAATCTCGTGCACCAGTGAGTGACGCTGCTGCCCGTACCGTTCAATATAGGCAAAAATATCCTCCACTGCCGTAAAGGTCTCGGTGTACGGGCTCACTGGAAGCCCCCACGAAGCAAGCAGCTCATACACCTCAGACTGGGTCTCAATCCCCAGCCCTTGGGAGGACCCGATGCCGTGCACATACATGCTCAGCGGTCGCTGGGCGGTAACCGCCGCGTCTTTCTGCCGCAAAGAGCCCGCCGCCGCATTACGCGGGTTCGCAAACGGATTCTTGCCCTCAGCCACAATCTTTTCGTTCAGCGCTTTAAAATCGGCGGACGAGATAAACACTTCTCCGCGTATCTCGATCTCCTCGGGGTGGTTCTGCCCGGAAAGCCGCTGCGGGATGGTGGCGATGGTTCGCACATTGTGCGTCACGTCCTCGCCCGTGGTGCCGTCCCCGCGAGTTGCTGCGCGTACTAGGGCACCATTGCGGTACAGCAGGTTCACCGCAAGCCCATCAATTTTCAGCTCGGTCAGCCAGGTGGGGTTCTTGCCCGAAATAGCTTGCGAGTTTTCCTGCGCCTTTGTGAGCCAGGCACGCAGTTCCTCGTCTGAGAACACATCCTCCAGCGAGTACATGCGGGCGCGGTGAGTCACCGGTGCAAACGCTGAGGATGCCTCCCCGCCCACTTCCTGGGTGGGAGAGTCATTCGCCACCAGTTCGGGGTAGAGCGCCTCAACTTCTTCAAGACGACGGTAGAGGGCATCGTACGCGGCATCAGAAATCGTGGGGGCATCATCCGTGTAGTAGGCGCGGCGGGCATCGCGCACATCATCAATAAGCTGCGCATACTCATCACGGATTTCTGGGGTGAGAGACACCTCAGCGGACGCGGGTTCTGGGCTAATGGAAGAGTTTTTTTCAGTCACACCAACAAGTCTAGCCGCTGGATTCAGCCTGTGAGAGGCCTGCGGTCATGCGACAACGTTCTCAGGCTATAAGCGTTGAGTGTGTAAGCGCTGGCAGGTTGTGCTCACCGAGCCACAAACCCACCGGCGCCGTGCGATAGCGTAGTTTATCAGTCTTCATCCGGGACGATCGCGTCAGCCACGATTACCGTAATATTGTCCCGCCCGCCCGAACGTAGTGCCTCATACTGCAGCACATCCGCAGCATCCTGAGGGTGCCGCACCGACGTGAGCACCCGCGCCATATACTCATGCGAGAGCTCACCCGATAACCCATCCGAGCACAGCATCACGCGGTCGCCCTCATGGGCCGGGAAAACCCAGAAGTCAGGCTCCCAATAGTTGCCTGTACCCAACGCTCGGGTAATCACATTACGACGCGGGTGGGTTAGTGCCTCAAGCTGAGTAATCTGCCCCTCATCCACCAGGTACTGAACCTCCGAATGATCGGCAGTCACCTGCTCCAGCGAGGCGCTGCCAGCATTACCGGGCAGCATTTCCATCTCGGAGTGGTGGAACCCCTCCTGCTCACGCACCAGCCGGTAGGTACGGGAATCCCCCACGTTAAAGATCACCCAAAGCTGCTGAGACCCGATATGTGTGAGCCAGGCGCCTGTAACCGTGGTGCCCCCAGCCTTAGAGAGTGCACCCTTAATCTGGTCATTTGCCTCACCAATCAGGCTGCGTAGCCGCTCTAAGGTACGCAAAATCTCATTGTTCAGTTCACTGGTTTTACGGCGGTTAGATTTACCCTTGTTCTCATCGTGAACGCGGCGCTCATAGTCTTCTTGCTCTTCGGGGCTCATGCCCCCAGGCAAGGTAAAAAAAGAAGAGTACGCCAGCTGCCGCACACACAGGCGCGAAGCGACTTCACCTGCCTCATGCCCGCCCATACCATCGGCCACCACGCACAGCGTCCCGGCCACAATCATGGAATCTTCGTTATTCTCCCGGTACACGCCGCGATGAGTAGCGCTGCCTGTGCGCATGTGAAGATTAGTGCTCATTACTGTGTACTCTCCATCGTATTATTGCTACCGAGACTAACACTTACGGTACCAATATTTCCAAAACTTCGTACATTTTTGGTGCCCTGTTCCGTAAGCCTAAAATAAGTCTCTGATTCGCGTAATACGTCAGCGGTTACCGAATCTGTCAGGGCCGTGCCAGGTTCCGCGATAGACACGAGCCGTGAGGCAAGGTTCACACTCGAACCGTACACATCGCCACGGCTGGCCAGCACCTCACCCCAAATAAACCCCACACGCACCCCGGGGATCTGTGGGTCACGGTCAAATGAGCGCACCAGTTCGCAACTGATCTCGGCAGCCGATTCGGGGGACTCTGTGAGGAAAAACGCCTCGTCCCCCAGGGTTTTAATAATGCGCCCGCGGCGGGGCACAATCACATCCAGGCAGCTCTGCTCAAAATGGTTAATAAGACGCGACAACTCGCCTTTATCAAGCGAGCGCACTAACGAAGTGTACGAGACCATATCGACGAACCCCACCCCGCGCATGAGCGGCAGTTTGTGTGATTCACCGGGGTCACGGTTTTCCCGCAGGGCCAGACGCAGCACACCAGAGTACATCTGACGACGATACCCGTACATGGCGAGCTCTTCGAGGGCGGGCATCAGCTTAGGCAGTTTAAAGAGCAGGGTGCGGCGTGCCTGCGCGTCGCTGACGCCTTCGCGGGCGACAATATCGTCAACAAGGCTTTCGATCTGCCAGGCCACAATCCGGTCGGTCAGCTGCCCTACTGAGCGCACGATCGACTGGGCGCTTTCAAAAGTAACTTCGCCTTCACGTTCTAGTTCAACAATGGTACGCAGCAGCTGCACATCGCGGTCTGAGAAGTAGTGTTCTTCTGCGGGGGTGTCTGAGAACCCCATATTACGCCAGATTTTTCGGGCTTTCTGCGGGTCCATGCCGGCGGCTAAGGCGGCCTGCCGGTGGGTGTATCGAGGGCCTTCACCCAGAAGAGTTTTTTCGAGGGAACGCACGCCTTCTTTGGATTTTTCGTCCCGGTAAATATTGCTCTGTGATAGGTTCTGCAGAATTTTCAGGTTAAGCATCTGTGTTTCTGGTCCGTGGGTTACGGGCAGAGAGCTGGTGCTAGCGCTCCTATCGACCATTGCATCCCCTCCTTTCGGCGATGTACTGGTGGTTGACACACAGTAAAACCGGTGTCACGTGCCTTATTTCACACTATAGGATACTCGGTTTATGCGGCAACCGCCTTAATAGACCCGCAGAACGATGGATATTTTCTTGTTGCTTGCGGGCCTGCACCCGCCCCCTGAACGGCGGGCGCCTTTAACTACCCGGGAGATAGCTCCCGTTTAGCCGTGGCGCATATACCCTGCTCGCAGCGGATAGTAGGTGCGCACTGAATGCTCCATAATGCGCAAAAACTTGTCGGGTTCGGGGACGTAGGTCAGCGGGATGCTGGTGCCCAGCAGCTCAACCTGCACCGACCCGTATCCCAGCCATTTGCCCATTTGCCCCTGCCTCTTCCAGCGGCGGCCCATCTGGTCGAGCCGCATGCCTTGGGTGGCGCGCATGCTCAGCAGCCCGTTGGTCATCATAAGCCGGTGGGTGGTGACAATGTACCGCCGACCCAGCCAGTACAGCAGCTTACGCACCGCCACAATAATGCTTATGAAGCTGAGAATAACGCCCAGCCACGCCAGCAGGTTCGATGAACGTGCGGCCGAGCCGAAGCTCCAGGCGCAGGCTGCGAGCATAGCGTACCCCAGCACGGGAAGCAGCTTAATGGGGTGGGTTCGGGTGATGACGATCGTTCGTTCTGCCGGTAGTAGTTTTCCCCTGAATTTCATGGGTTGTCCTCTCGGGCGGTGATGTTCTCGAAAGCGTAACGGGGCGGTGGTAAAGGGTTAGGCCTGTGGTGGTCGGGTCGCCAGGTATGATCCGTCGGCGGCGCGTAGATGCTCTATATCGCCCACCGAGTAGGCGGTCAGAGCCCCGTCTGAACGCACCAGGATGCGCCCCTGATCGTCAATATCTTCCGCCGTACCGGTAATGACCCGTCCATCCGGCAGGTGCATGGCCACGTGCGCTCCCAGGGTGAGGGTGTGCTCGCGGGCTTGCTGCAGCAGTGACGGCTCGCCGCCACCGGGGCTTTCGGGGTCTCCGCCTGCACTGCAGAAGGCACGGTAACGACGGGCGAAAACCTCCAGCAGGTGGGTAAGCACCTGTTCGGTGTCTACTGTGTGCCCCAGCAGCACGCGAGTGCTTGTTGCGGTTTCGGTGGGCAGCTGCTCTTCGAGCATGTTCAGGTTTATTCCGGCGCCCACCAGCACGCTCATTGATGTTGCTGCGGTACCGGCCGGGTTCGTCCCCGCGGGCTCAAGGATGAGCTGGGCGAGCACCCCGCAGCATTTTTTACCCCCGGCGATGAGGTCATTTGGCCACTTCAGGTCGCAGTCTACGCCGAGTTCACGCAGCACCTCGCGCACGCTTAGCCCCATTATGAGGGTGAGCCAGTGGTAGTTTTCGGGGGCCACCCCCTGCCCTATCCCGGCGTGGGGGCGCACCACAACGGTGGCCGCAAGCGCGGTACCTGGAGGGGTTACCCAGGCTCGGTCTAGCCGACCGTGCCCGGCGCGCTGATCGTCCGTGGCAAAGACGGAGAGCTCCCCCAGCTGCTCCCGTACGCTGGGGTTTGGGTCAGTGAGCACTTGGCGTGCGTCATCATTCGTTGATCCGGTGTGCTCCAACACGCGCACGGTACGGTACCCGTGCTGTTCGGCCGCGTTGTGTACGCGTTCTTGGTTCATGGTGTTATTACCCATTATTCTCACCCTAGAATTCGTTCTTTCGCCGCCGGTTACGCCCAAGGGCAGGCGGGTGCTACCGGTGCTGCGTCCCTTAGACCGCCCCATTGTGTGATGGTGTTGAGCACGGGCAGCCCTCCTACTATAGGGTAATACGGATGCACCCCGGTTTCTTCCCAGATGTGCCTGCTGTTGGCTGTGTATTCACTGTAATTTTTATTCCTTGGGGGCCGATTATATAGATGTGCAGCCGGTGTGGAACGGTGCGGGTGCGGTAGATTTAAGGGGAACGGGAGGTAACTCCCACCCCGATACCCGTCCGGAAGGAACCGACAAATGGCTTATTACGCAATCACCTATGTTTATGCCGCGCCCGAGCAGCAGGATGCGCACCGCCCGGCACACCGGCAGTACCTGGCCGAACAGGCCGAGTCGGGGCCGCTGGTTGTCTCCGGCCCGCTCATGCGGGACGGTTCTGCCGCTGGGGCGCTTCTGATTGTGAAAGCAGACTCCGCTGATGCTGCCGAGGCTCTGGTGCGGGAAGATCCTATGAACACTGGCGGGGCGGTGCTCTCGTACACAGTGCAGGAGTGGAACCCGGTGATTGGCAGCATCTGCTAACCGTTTCGCTTGGTGCGGCGCCCGGTGGTTAGGGTGAGCTGCCGCGGGTAAGGCGATACGTTTTCCCTACAGCGGGTGCCGCACCATTAGTACACTGCCAATCAGCTAACGGGGCGTGGAGACCACACCCGAATATGACGCCGCGCCGGAACCTATCTGGCACCGGATACTCGTTCACACTATAGTTGTAAGGTAAGGTTCGCCGTAGCTTGGGTGAGCCTGCTGCGCCTGTGCGCACACCCAGAACCGCAGAAGACCTCTCTGCGCGCCGCCCGAATTGAGGAACACATGTCTGAGCAGACTCAGCAGGAATTTGACCTGAGCACCACATCCGGTAAACTCGCCGATTTCTTTGCCCGGCGCGAGCAGACCATTAACCCCGGCGGTGAGGCAGCCGTCGAAAAACAGCATGCGCGCGGGAAGCAGACGGCGCGTGAGCGTATTGACATGCTTCTGGATGAGGGATCTTTTGTGGAGTTTGACGCAATGGCGCGGCACCGCACCACCGCCTTCGGCATGGATAAGAAGAAGCCGCTGGGGGATGGCCTGGTTTCGGGCTACGGCACTATTGATGGGCGGCTTGTTGCCGTGTACTCGCAGGATTTTACAGTGTACGGCGGTTCCCTCTCACAGGTGAACGGCGAGAAGATCGTGAAGGTGCAGAAGTTCGCGTTGAAGAACGGGTGCCCCGTCATCGGTATTAATGACGGCGGCGGCGCACGCATCCAGGAGGGTGTGGCGTCGCTGGCAATGTTTGCCGATATTTTCCGCATGAATGTGCGTTCCTCCGGGGTGATTCCGCAGATCTCGGTGATTATGGGTCCTTGTGCCGGCGGTGCCGCCTACTCCCCCGCCCTGACCGACTATATTGTGATGGTCGATAAGTCATCGCACATGTTCATTACCGGCCCGGACGTCATTAAAGCTGTCACCGGTGAGCAGGTGGATATGGAAACTCTTGGTGGTGCCCGCCAGCATAATGCGGTGACCGGTACCAGTACCTACCTGGCCGAAGATGAGGAAGACGCCTTCGACTTTGTGCGGGAACTACTGGAGTTTTTGCCGTCAAATAACCTATCTGAGGCGCTGCCGCTGGATCACGACCAAGAGCCGGCGGTCACCGTGGACGACCTTGATTTAGATACCCTCATCCCCGACTCCGCAAACCAGCCCTACGATATGCGGGCTGTTATCGAATCGGTGGTGGATAACGGGCATTTCCTTGAGATGCAGGCACTGTACGCCCCGAACGCCATGATCGGGTACGCCCGCGTTGAGGGGCGCACCGTGGGAATCGTGGCAAACCAGCCCATGCAGTTTGCCGGGTGCCTTGATATTGCCGCCTCCGAAAAGGTGGCACGGTTTGTGCGTCACTGCGACGCCTTTAACGTGCCGATTCTGACGTTTGTGGATGTGCCTGGGTTCCTGCCGGGCACCGATCAGGAGTTCAACGGCATTATTCGCCGCGGCGCCAAACTGTTATACGCCTACGCTGAAGCAACCGTACCGCTGGTGACCGTTATTACCCGTAAAGCGTACGGTGGGGCGTACATTGTGATGGGCTCTAAAAAGCTCGGTGCCGACATTAACCTGGCCTGGCCCACCGCCCAGATCGGTGTGCTGGGCGGCCAAGGCGCGGTGAACATTCTGCACCGTCGAGATTTGGCGGCCGCAGCGGAGGCGGGCCAAGATGTTGATGCGCACCGCGCCGAACTAATTGAGCAGTATGAGGCTGAGGTGCTGAACCCGTACCAGGCTGCGGAGTTGGGGTACGTGGATGAGGTAATCGCCCCGCACGAGACGCGCGTGCGCATTATTTCATCCCTGCGGGCGCTGCACGATAAACGCGCAGCCACCCCCGCGAAGAAACACGGGAATATTCCGCTGTAGGTGTTGTGCACTGGTACGGTTTGAGATGATCCGTGCCTTCTAAGCCGGGTATTAAGTGACGACTTGTATGAAGGAGGGCCCATGGCGGCCTATAACCCGTTGAGCTATTTCTCGTTCGGTAAGAAAAAGGAGGAGGGTTCATCCCTTTCCACCCCCAACACCGAACCCGAAACTGCGACAGCGGGCAGTACAGAGCAGGGGCTACCGGGTGGACCTGAGGCAGCCGGTACGGCGGCACCGGTTGTGCACCAGCAGGCTGAGGATGCTGCACAGCAGAGCCCTGCACCGCTGCTGCGGGTCGTAAAGGGTAACCCCACAGATGAGGAAGTGGCTGCACTGACCGCCCTGGTGTATGCAATGCAGGCGGGCGCATCCGCCAAGGAGCAGAACCCGATTTTGGCTACGGCTTCCCGCCTGCTTAACCGCCGCCAGTGGCTGGGCGCCTCCCTTAAACCGGGGCCGGGGTCATGGCGTCGGGCACGGCCTATGTAACAGCAACGTCCCTTCAGCCTGTATCGTTGCACGCGCTCTGGTGGCAGTACAGTAAGCAGGTTCGAACTTGCCCCGGTTCTTTCTTAAATGGCCCTTCTCAGATGAACCTCGTACCGGTGTGCGGGCCATTTTCAGCAGCAGTACATGACATATGTCAGAGTATTTCGGGGTATCCAATGGATATTCTAGAGGGTAAGACTCGGCGCTGGCGGGTGATTACGACCCTGAATACTGCCAAATGCAACGCCTGCTAAATGCGACAGAAAACACATTCTGGGATAGGATTAGACCATGACCATCTACGACGAACTTCCGGCTATCTATCGCATTAAGCGAGCGCAGACCGACGTTGATCGCATCGCTAATGAATTCTATGAAGCATCCCTTGATTTAGACCCAGTTCTTGCCACCGAGCACGGCCGTACAGGTGTTGAAACACTCTTTGGTGACTATTCCCCCGCTGGTGAAGAAGCATATGCGAAGCTCGTCAAAAAAACCCTGAAAAAGCTGGATAAGGTCATCCCCATTGATGACACAGACCTGGTGACTCTAGATGCCATGCAGGAGCGGCTCACGCTTACCCGTCAAATGCGTCGTGCAGGGTTGGGGCAATGGCAGCTGAATAACATCTTCAGTGCACCCCAGCAGATCCGTACCTCATTCGACCTTATGAGCCGTGAGAACGAGCGGGACTGGGCGCACATTGCCGGGCGTTTAGCGAACGTTCCGGGCGCTATCGACGGTTTTATTCAGACCCTTGAGGCGGCACGTGCGGAGGGCAAAGTTTCCCCACGCCGCCAGGTGCAGATCGTGATCGAGCAGGCCGAAGCGTACATTGCCGATGGCGGGTTCTTTGATGCCCTGGCCGCAGAGATCACCGCCGCAGCACCCGCTATCACGGAGCAAGCCCGCGAAGGCGCCCAGGCCGCTAAGGATGGTTACCGTGCCCTCATCACATACCTGCGCGACACCCTGCTGCCCGAAGCCCCCAGCAAAGATGCGGTGGGCCGGGAACTCTACACCCTGTATTCGCGTGAATCACTGGGGGCTAGCATCGACCTGGACGAGACATACGCCTGGGGCGTGCAGGAGCTGGAACGGATTATTACTGAGCAGCATACTGTGGCCTCAGAGATCGAACCGGGCGCCAGCATAGAACGTGCCAAAGAGCTGCTGGATATGGACCCGGTGCGTGCCCTGCACGGCACCGAGGCGTTGCGGGAGTGGATGCAGACCCACGCTGATACCGCCGTTGAGGCGCTGGCGGGCACCCATTTCGATATTGGCGGCCCGATGCTGAACATTGAATGCCGAATCGCCCCCACCCACGAGGGCGGCATCTATTACACCGGGCCCTCCCCCGATTTTTCTCGCCCGGGCCGCATGTGGTGGTCCGTGCCGGAAGGGGATGACACCTTCGCCACCTGGCGTGAAACATCCACCGTGTACCATGAGGGCATGCCGGGGCACCACCTGCAGATTTCGGTGGCTACGGCGATGGCGAACACTATGAACAAGTGGCGGGCGAGCATGATGTGGACCTCAGGCCACGGTGAAGGCTGGGCCCTATACGCCGAGCGGCTCATGGACGAGCTGGGTTTCTTACAGGACCCCGGGGACCGGATGGGGATGCTGGACGCCCAGCGGATGCGCGCAGCTCGCGTGGTGTTCGATATCGGTGTGCACTGTGAACTGCCGGTACCCGATGAGTGGGCACCGCGTCTGGGTGTTGAACCGGGAACCGTGTGGACCCCCGAACTGGGGTACGAGTTTTTGGTGCAGAACCTGGAAGGCTCCGAAGGCACTATCCGGTTCGAGTTCATCCGCTACCTGGGCTGGCCCGGTCAGGCGCCCAGCTATAAGGTGGGTGAGCGTATCTGGCTGCAGCTGCGGCAGGCGGCGCTGGCTCAGGGCGATACGCTGCGGGAGTTCCACACACGGGCGCTCATGCTCGGCTCGGTGGGGCTCGATACGCTCCGTCGCGCGCTCAGCGACGAGGTCATGGCTGATGACGAAGAGGACGACGAAGACGACTAAACCCAGCGAAACAGCACAGGGGGCACCGCACAGCATATGCAGCTTTGAGGTGCGCCATCAGCCCCGTACCGTTGCTCTACTTTTTGACAAGATGCGGGGCGAAACGGCAGTAGTAGTCGGTGACCGGCCCGTCCGATTCGCGGATGCCCATGCCCACGGCCCGCCCGTTCACCATCCACACACCCAGCATCGGGTGGTTGGTGGGCTGCATGAGGCCCGAATACAGGGGCGCGGGAATGTACTGCTGGTACACAAACTCGCTCTCGGGGGCATGGATGAAATGCTCATCCTCCTCATCGCGGGAGAAAATGCCGTGGTCGGGGGCATGCACTTCAATGCCGTCACCTTCACGCCCGAAAATGGGTTTACGCACCCAGTTCGTCAGCCCACCTGAGCGTCCGGCGTAGGCGGGCACTAGGTTGGGGTGGTTGGGGTACATCTCCCACAGGGCGGCCAGCAGCAGCTTATTTGAGAGGAACATTTTCCAGGCTGGCTCAACCCAGCGGCGGATCGAGCCGTGGTAGGCGAAGAGCAGCTTATCGTACCCGGACTCCGAATCCGTCACCAGGTCCTCCCACGGGTACAGCTTAAAGAGGTTATTAATGGGCTTACCGTCCGCGTCAGACCACGATTTGGTGTCCTCATTAAAAATGATCTCGTCAATGGGAATGAGCTTGGTCTTAACCCCGGCCAGCTGGGCGGCGTGGGCGATAAGCCACACGTTATTGTAGTCCTCCTGGTAGGGGTCAATACTCTCGTTCACGTGCGCAAGGTGAAGCTGCGGGGTGGTCTCAGCCGCGAAGATCTGCCGCCACCGTTCGGTAAACGCCTCCCCTATCTCGCCCCAGTGCCCGTAGCCTTGCGCGTCAAGACGCTGCTGCTGATACCAGGTTTTCTGGCAGATAGCTGCCTCAATAATGCCGGTGGGGGTGTCTGCGTTGTATTCGAGCAGTTTCAGGGGGTCCCCGGGGATACCGGAGTATGTGAAATCGAACCTGCCGTAAAAATCGGGGTCCTGCTGGTTCCACGACTCAATAGCCAGCTGAAACGCAGGTTCGGGTAGCCCCAGGGTGCCGAATGCCCCTGAGGCCATGTATTCTACGGCGTTCAGGCACATCTTATGTATCTGTTCCGACTGGGCCCTGATGCTGTCCATCTCGTCGGGGGTGAACACGTAGGCGGCGTACTCGTTCCAGTAATGGGTGTCGCCTGGGAAATCGATGCTGTAGGTGAGGCCTTCCTCATCAATTGTCTGTTCCCACCCCGGGCGGTGGGCAGGGAATTCTTCGCGTCGCATGGTGTCCGTTCGCTCATGAAGGGATAATGGTGAGTTTGCTCAGGGGCCGGGTTCCTAGCCGCCGGAGGTGCCTCCGCCCGATTTGGATCCTCCGCCAAAGCCGCCTTTAGAGCCACCTGATTTGGACCCGGAGTTGCTTCCTGACTTGGAGCCGCCAGAATTACTGCCCGACTTATTACTGCCCACACGCGAACCGGGGTTCGACCCAGACTTTGCGCTGCTGCTCTTACCGCCGCTAGTGGTGGACGTGACCTTACCGCCAGCGACCGTGCTGGTCTTCTTGGCGCTGCGGTAAGACGACTCAAACCCGCCGCCCTTAGAAGATACACCGCTATAGACCGTGCCGGACGACGGGCGGGAGGTGCTGCCGCCCGTCAGCGACGACCCTACTGCGGGAATACTCCCGTTCCGGCCAGCCTGACTGCCAATGTAGTACCACAGGAACGCGTTGGTGACATGGGACTGGTTATTGTGCGTACCAGAGTTTGAGTTTGACCCGCTGTTATTGTGGCTGCTGTTATTACTATTCGAGCTGGATGAGGAGTCACTGGAGTTAGCGGCTTCGCCCGCTTTCTCACATTCGGAGTCTTCAACCCGACGCCCAGTTTTTGCGTCTTGGCAAACCTGGGCAAACTCTTCACCGCCGTCAGCGGTAAACGCCTCTTCTTCTTTATGCAATGAGTTATAGGCAAACACGCTGCCGCTGACAATTAGGGCACCCGCCCCAATAATAGCCAGCCACCGTTTACCGCTAACACCTGTTCTGGGGATATTAGCAGCAGCCTCACCAGCCGTATTCGCTAGTTTTGAGGCGGCACTCTCGTTACCTGGGGCACTGCTCATGAGGTGTCTCCTTCAGGGTTATACACCCTACAGTCGCGGATTTACGGGGGCACACCCCATCATACCAAGGCAGAATGGGAGCCTGAAGGACCACTCGAAACTTTATCCCTGCAATACTTCGTCATCTAAATTCGACCGCCCCGCCCAACAGGTCTACAGTAAGCGCCATGGCTAACACACGAACATTTAGATTTCCCTCCTGGGCGGCCTCTTTTGGCAACCAGATTATCGCTTCCCTCCTTATTGGCATTGGGTTAGGGTTTGCCGCCACAGCTCTTGGCGGCGACGCGAAAAACAACCCCAACTGGCTCATGGCAACTCTGGACGCCATCGGCACATCCTATGTGACTCTCCTTAAAGCCGCGGTGATCCCGCTGGTGTTTACCGCCGTCGTTGCCTCAATCTCGAATCTCTCGCAGGTAACGAATGCGGCACGTTTAGCAGTTAAGACACTTATCTGGTTTGCTATTACAGCATTTTTTGCGGTCTCCATCGGTATCGTACTGGGGCTGCTCGTTCAGCCAGGGGTGGGTGCAGAGGTTAGCACCTCGGGCAGCACCAGCACCCGGGGATCATGGACAGCATTTCTGACCGGGATTATCCCCTCCAATTTCTTAGGGCTTGAGGTCACCACGAAAACCACCGACTCCGGTATAACATCTTCGGTTTCCTTTAACGTGCTCCAAATGCTCGTGATTTCGGGGGCTATCGGTATTGCGGCGTTGAAGGTGGGCGATGCGGCTAAGCCCTTTATCGATATCGTCAAGAGCGCGCTCGCCATTATTCAGAAGGTGCTGTGGTGGATTATTCGCCTCGCCCCGCTGGGCACGATCGGGCTGATCGGGCACGCCGTCTACGCCTACGGCTGGACATCCATGGGCTCGCTGGTGAAGTTCATTGCGGCACTGTATGCGGGTCTGCTCCTCGTGTTCCTGGTGGTGTATCCCCTGATCGTGAAGTTCAACGGGCTCTCTGTGAAACAGTACTTCTCGGGCGTATGGCCCGCAGTGCAGCTTGGTTTCGTGTCGCGGTCCTCGATGGGCACCATGCCCATAACTGAGGCCGTTACCGAACGTAACCTCGGCGTGCCGCGTGCATACGCATCCTTCGCGGTGCCGCTGGGTTCTACGACCAAAATGGATGGATGTGCCTCCGTCTACCCCGCGCTGGCGGCTATTTTTGTGGCGCAATTCTACGGAGTGCACCTGGATATTTCGCAGTATCTGCTGATTATTCTGGTGTCGGTGTTGGGTTCTGCCGCTACGGCAGGTACAACGGGCGCTATCGTGATGCTCACCCTGACCCTTTCGACTGTGGGTCTTCCCCTTGACGGGGTGGGCCTGCTGCTGGCGATTGACCCGATTATTGATATGGGACGTACCGCCCTGAACGTGGCCGGGCAGGCCCTGGTTCCCGCGATTGTCTCTAAACGTGAGGGCATTCTGAACGAGCAGCTTTATAACGCCCCGCGCGGCGCTGACGGGTTCGTCGACCAAGCGCTGGTGGACACCGCCCACACCGAACCGGTTCCTTCCGCTGCCTCACAGCAGCCAACCGGAGCCTAAAGAGCCCCCAGATAACTCGTCCCGCCCCGTGTATTTACGGGGCGGGACGAGTGTTTATCTCACACATTAATGGCCGCCGCATCAGCTGACGTCGGCGGTGTCCTCAACACTTTTATGGTCTTCGGTAGCTCGCGAGGGAACCGGCTGGTAGAGCACCAGCAGAGTCACAAGCATCACCACGGTCAGGGCAATAAAGATGAACGGGAACGGCAGAAACCCCTCAAGCACAATAAGCACACCGGCCGCAGGCAGGGAAATACTCACTGGAAGCGGCGCGTGTTCCCGAAGCACCGCAAGCCAGGCCGCCACCACAAAAACCCCCACAGGAATAGACAGGGTCAGCCCCGCCTGATGCTCCATCAGGTAGTTATCGTGCGCCAATAGGTCAATAATTACCTCAACGGCCGCAGCAAAAGCACCCGCCGCAGCGAATATGAAATAGTGCAGGTACCCGTATTTGAGCGGGGAAAGGTAGCGTTTGGGGTTTATCACATCCCGGTGGGGTGCCCAGAAATAGATCCACCACATACCCCCGGCCACCAGCACCGATAGAACCGCGACCCCGAAGAGTGCCGGCACATGATCACCCAGAGCACGGGAGACCGCGATAGCTGCGGCCCTGAGCGAGCCACCCAATACGATGAGGGTCAGCAGCCCGTACCGTTCGGTAATATGCGGCGCATGCCAGGGGGTGTGCCCAATACGTTCGGCAATAATGGGCACAGCCAGTTCCCCGACAACCAGGGGAAGCGCTAAGAATGGAACCCACAGGGCGCACACAACCCACAGCACCGCCAGCACGGCAATACCCACTGCGTAGATAAGCGCCGCACGGCCGGCCGCCCCGCCGCACCGGGAGGCCCGCGCCCACTGGCCAATCTGCGCCGCGCGTATGGTGATATAGCCGATGAGGGCCACATTGACGGTGCCCCCGAAAGTCTGCTCCACTCCCCCGGCGACCACCAGCACACCGAGCATCTGGATGGCGGCTAGGGAACGGTAGAGCCAGTCGTCAACCTCAAACGATGAGGACAGCCACGCGAAATTCACCCACGTCCACCAGATGAAGAACATAACCAGCAGATAGCTGACCACACCATGGCCGAAGTTACCCTGCCCAAGCACATGGTGTATTTGTGAACCGGCGAACAGGATTGCGGTGGCAAAAACTAGGTCTGAAAAAAGCTCCACGGCTGATGCCGCGCGCGCTTTATCCCCCGGAGTTCGCGGGTGCATAGGCCGCAGGTAGAGGCGGCCAATAGGTTCAGATAATGATGACATATTGGGGCCTTTCAAAGTCTGTGTCTGTCTCCATCCTACGGGGTCAAACTGAAAATGTGTGTGAGCCCACCCCTTAGTTTTAGCGGCATTGTTCGTTGCCTCCCAGCCGAACCCAACACGCATGCGGTAACCCGTTTTAGGGCGGTACGGAGCAGACGGCTAGAATGGTGGGTATGACTTCCGCACCACCCGATGCTTCCGCTGCTAAGGCACGGACCCCACGCCTGGTTTTGGCTTCGGCTTCCCCGGCCCGCAAAAAGCTTCTAGAAGACTCCGGTATTGTCTTTGAGGTACGCGTCTCCCATATTGATGAGGATGCGGTTCTTGCCCGCGCCACAAAAACCGATGGGGGCCAGCACACCCCGGCGCAGGCTGCGCAGCTGCTGGCCCAAGCAAAAGCGCGGGCTGTTGCGCACGAGTTAGAAGACGAAGGCGTTGTGGATGCACTGGTGTTGGGGTGCGATTCAGTGTTCGAGTTCGAGGGCACCGCCTACGGTAAACCGTACACTCCGCAGAAGGCGCGTGAACGGATTACGGCGATGAGCGGCAAAATGGGAACTTTACACACCGGGCATTATCTAGTGGATCTGCGGCCCGCCCCTGAAGACGCCGACCCGTGTGAGGCGTGTATGATCCCCCACGAATCTGAGCTTCGCAGCGCACGAGTACATTTTGCGCAGATGAGCGAGCAGGAGATTGAGGACTATGTGGCTACCGGTGAGCCGTTACAGGTAGCAGGCTCATTCACTTTAGACGGCTACGGGGCGGCGTTTATTCGCGGTGTCTATGGTGAACCGCATGCGGTGATCGGCCTGCCAGTGAACGCGCTCAAAGACATGCTCTCTCGGCTTGGGGTACCACTGAGTACCCTCTGGGCCGAACCTGCGGGGTAGGCACCTGCGCCCGTGTTCCTTTCACTCCATGATTTTCTAACGTTTTTCGCGTCAAGGCGCACAATATATTCGCTATCCCAGCCGTTTCTCGCTATGCTTTCGGCAGGATAAATAAGGAGAAGCTCACCCCCATGACCACTAATCCGGCAGACGATAAGAAGAAATTTACGGCGGTACCGAATCGCCACACGGGCCCGGTCAGCAAAGTCCTGATTGCCAACCGCGGGGAGATCGCGGTGCGAGTGATCCGTGCCGCCCGCGACGAGGGTATAGAGACCGTCGCCATCTACGCCGAGCCTGATCGTGACGCCCAGCATGTGAAACTTGCCGATGAGGCGTACGCCCTTAACGGCGCTACAGCGGGCACCTCGTACCTGGTCATGGAGAAAGTTCTTGAGATTGCGATCCGTGCCGGTGCGGATGCGGTGCACCCGGGGTACGGTTTTCTCTCTGAAAATGCGCAGTTCGCCCAGATGGTTATTGATGCGGGGCTAACCTGGATTGGCCCTTCCCCCGAATCAATCACGCAGCTCGGCGATAAAGTAGCCGCACGCCATATTGCGCAGAAAGTAGGGGCGCCGCTAGTGCCCGGCACAAAGGATCCGGTGGAATCCGCTGATGAGGTGCTGAAATTCGCGGACGAGTTCGGCCTGCCCATCGCCATTAAAGCAGCTTTCGGCGGCGGCGGGCGCGGCATTAAGGTGGTGCGTGATCGTAACGACGTGATCGAGCTGTACGAGTCGGCGGTACGTGAGGCGGTTGCCGCCTATGGCCGCGGCGAGTGCTTTATTGAACGTTTCTTGGATTCCCCGCGCCACGTTGAGACCCAGTGTTTGGCGGATGCCCACGGAAACGTCCAAGTGGTTTCTACCCGCGATTGTTCGCTTCAGCGCCGCAACCAGAAACTCATTGAGGAGGCTCCCGCCCCGTTCTTGAGTGAGGAGCAGACACAACGGTTGTATGAGGCATCCCGCGCGATCCTCACCGAAGCTGGCTACCAGGGCGCGGGCACCTGCGAGTTTTTGCTCGCCCCGGACGGCACCATCTCGTTCCTGGAGGTGAATACGCGTCTGCAGGTTGAGCACCCGGTCTCCGAGGAGGTCGCCGGTATTGATCTGGTGCGTGAGCAGTTCCGTATTGCCCGCGGTGAGCAGATCAGCCCCGACAGCCCGCAGCTGCGCGGACATTCGATTGAGTTCCGTATCAACGGTGAGGACGCGGGCCGCTCGTTCATGCCCGCCCCCGGCACTATAGAGAAGCTGCGGGTACCCTCCGGCCCCGGTGTGCGCTGGGATTCGGGGTTTGTCGAGGGGGATGTGATTGGCGGCAACTTCGATTCGATGCTCGCTAAGCTGATTGTCACCGGCGCAGACCGTGAACAGGCGATTGAGCGTGCCCGCCGCGCCCTGCAGGAACTGCAGATTGAGGGGATGCCCACAGTGGTTCCGTTCCACCGCGTAGTGTTGGATGACCCCGCTTACGCCCCCGCCCCGGGCGGTGATTTCACGGTTCATACCCGCTGGATTGAGACTGACTTTAAGAACACCATTGACCCCTATGAGGGCGCCCCCGGCAATGTGGATGATGATGAGGCACAGCGCCAGAGCGTGGTGGTAGAGGTGAACGGCAAACGGCTGGAGGTTGTGCTGCCCGATCTGGGGGCCGCATCCGGTAAGTCTGCTGCGAAGACTTCCACGAAGCCGCGTAAATCCCGTTCCTCGCGTGCAGGTGGCGCCGCTGGCGGTAATGACCTGAGCAGCCCCATGCAGGGCACGATCGTGAAGGTTGCCGTGGCTGATGGGGATACTGTCGCTGAGGGTGATTTGGTGCTGGTGCTTGAGGCCATGAAGATGGAGCAGCCGATTACCGCGCATAAGGCGGGTAAGGTATCGGGCCTCTCGTTGAAGGCTGGAGACACGGTCACTGCCGGTCAGGTGCTGGCAACCATTAAGTAACGGCTGCCTCGGGCAATAACCACATTTTCTCAGCCGGTGCGGCTGCCCCCCTGGGGCGGCCGCACCGGCTATTTATGTGCTGTGGGCAGTACCACCGCCACCAGCAGGCCGGTGTGATGGTCCGAATACTGGTCGCGCCTAGCCAAGGTAACCACCGCAGGCGTACAGTAAAAAGTTGAGTTTATCACACACCCGCAGTATTGGGTGTGGCTCGTTCACAGTACTAAGGAGTACAGCTTTGAGCGCGCAAGCACACGCTGCCTCCGGCGAGCCCGTCAAAAGGACACCGGATACCACCTCGTTAGCTAACGCTACACCACGTAGTCGCGTTATTTTGGCGTCCCTGGTGGGCACCACTATCGAGTTCTACGATTTTTATATTTATGCGACCGCCGCAGTCGCGGTGTTCCCGGCACTGTTTTTCGCCTCGAAAGACCCCACCACCGAGCTTTTGGCCTCATTCGCCACTTTCGGTGTTGCCTTCATCGCCCGGCCTCTCGGGTCGGTTGTTTTCGGGCATTTCGGCGATAAGATCGGCCGTAAAGCAACTCTCGTGGGCGCACTGCTGACGATGGGTCTGGCAACCTTCCTCATTGGGCTGCTCCCCACCTACCACCAGATCGGGTTGTGGGCGCCAACAATGCTGACGATTATGCGCTTCTGCCAGGGCCTTGGGCTGGGCGGTGAATGGTCGGGTGCTGCCCTGCTCGCCAGCGAGTACGCGGAGGAAGGCAAACGTGCCCGCGCCGCCATGTGGCCCCAGCTGGGTGCACCTATCGGCTTTGTTTTCGCCAATGGGTTCATGCTGCTGCTGACCAGCTGGATCACGTTCAACTCCACTGTGGACGGCAAAAACCTGAACCACCCCTTTTTGGTGTGGGGCTGGCGTATCCCGTTCTTGCTCTCCATCGTGATGGTCGCAGTGGGCCTGTACGTGCGGTTCAAGCTTGAAGAGACCCCCGTGTTCGCTAAGGCCGTGGAGAACGACGAGAAAGTGAAGGCGCCCCTGGTTGAGGCGTTCAAGGTGGCCTGGTGGCCCATGATCCAAGGCACCTTCATTATGGTGGCCTGCTATGTGCTGTTCTACCTGATGACCGCCTGGATCCTCTCATACGGTATCGGCAAGGTCGAAAACGGCGGCCTGGGGATCGCGTACCGTGATTTCCTGGTTATTCAGCTGATCTCCATTACCGGTTTCGCCCTTTTCATTCCGCTCTCGGGCTGGTTGGCTGATAGGTTCGGACGCCGCCAGCAGCAGCTGTGGACCACGATCGGCATGGCGCTTTTCGGGTGCATGTTCACGCTCATGATCGCCCCTTCTGTGGTGGGCACCGGGGCATCAGCTAATACTGCTGCGGTCACCGTGTTCATGTTTATCGGCATGTGCCTAATGGGCCTCTCGTTCGGTTCGATGAGCGCTTACCTGCCTGAGCTGTACCCCACCAACGTGCGGTACACTGCCAGCGGGATTGCCTACAATATGGCATCTATTCTGGGTGCGGCACTTACCCCGTTCGTGGCGGTATGGCTGAACCAGCTCGGCGGCGTGGGCGCCGTTGGGGTTTACCTGGCAGTAGCTTCGGCGTTGAGCGTCGTCTTTATTCTGCTCACCCACGAGACCCGCGACGTTGATATGAACGCGGTGGGTTCCAAGAAATAACGGCTCTCCCCACAGTTTAGGGGCACGGTTCTTACATGAGAGCCGTGCCCCTAAACCGTTAAACGGTCGCAGCTGTTACAGAGCTAACCACGGGTGTGCAGTTTACGTGCCGCCTCAGACACCGAACCAGATAGGGAGGGGTACACGGTGAATGTCTCAGCCAGATCGTCCACCGTTAGTTTCTTTTCCACAGCCAGCGAGATCGGGAAAATCAGTTCGGAGGCACGCGGGCCCACCACTACCCCACCGATAACAGTGCCTGAGTGTTTACGCGCGAAAACCTTCACGAACCCGTCACTGACCGCCATCATCTTAGCGCGCGGGTTGGTAGTGAGAGAAAGCATCACCGTGTCACCCCGGTACAGGCCCTCCTCAATGTCTTTCTCACTCACACCCACGGTGGCAATTTCGGGGGTGGTGAAAATATTGCCCGCCACCCGGTCGGTGCGCAGCGGCTTGACCGCATCCCCCAGAATATGCGCCATAGCGATGCGCCCCTGCATCGCGGCAACCGAGGCAAGCGGGTACACGCCTGTGCAGTCCCCCGCAGCGTAAATATTGTTGACGCAGGTGCGGGACACCCCATCGACCACCACATGCCCGGAGTCGCTCACTTCAACACCGGCGGCATCTAGCCCAAGCCCTTCCGTGTTGGGGATAGACCCGATAGCGACAAGGCAGTGGGTTCCGGCCACTTTACGCCCGTCCGAGAGGGTGACGACCACCCCGTCCTCGCTGCGTTCCACAGCGCTTGCGCGCGAGCGCGGCATCACCCGCACCCCGCGCCGCTCAAAAACGTCCTCCAGCACACGGGCGGCGTCTTCATCCTCACCGGGCAGCACCCTGTCGCGGGATGAGATGAGGGTGACCTGCGACCCCAGCCCTTCGTAGGCGGAGGCGAATTCGGCACCGGTCACACCAGAGCCAATAACGATGAGTTCTTTCGGGACTTCTTGCAGGTTATATAGCTGCGTCCAGGTGAGGATACGTTCCCCGTCGGGACGCCCAGTCGCCATTTCGCGCGGGTGCGTACCGACAGAGAGGAGGATGAAGTCGGCGTGCAGGTTGTAGGTCAGGCCCGCCTCGTCGGTCACTTCAACGGTGTGCCTGTCAAGGAGCTTCCCGGTGCCCTGCACAATTTTTACGCCCGCCGCCGAGAGTGCCCGTTTAATATCGGCGGATTGCTGCTGGGCCAGCTCAAGGACTCGGGCGTTGAGCCGTTTCATGTCCACTTGCAGAATGGGGGCTTTGCCTTTGGTGTTTTCGATGCCTAGACGCCCGGCGTCTGAGAAGCGGGTCATCATATCTGCGGTGGCAATGAGAGTTTTTGAGGGTACGACGTCGGTAAGGACTGCGGAGCCGCCAATGGAATTCCGCTCAATGAGGGTTACGTCTGCTCCGGAAGATGCCGCGACTTGGGCGGCCTCATAGCCACCTGGTCCCGCGCCGAGTATCACGATTCGCTGCGATGCGTAATTTACTGATGAAGTCACACTTTCATTGTGAGCTATATCCCTGGCAGACTCAAGCGGAAAAGCTCACACTGTGTGCCGTAACTTCCCACATTCACAAGGGCAGCACCGATATGGCCGTGCATTTGTCGGTGCACCGAACTATACTTGGAGGCAGGAAATCCTTAAGCACACACCAGCGGTCGGTGCTAACCGCCAACTATAAGGAAGATAATGTCTGAGAAAAAAACTGTGCATACCTATTCGGGGCAGGGTAAACATCTTGAAAACGCGGTCCTTTTCATCGGGTGTTTCGTGTTCTTGCTGCTGGGTCTCTACCTGCTGGGTACCTACCCGGATGGCTTGGGTATTCTTAGCGAACATGACGGCTGGTTTTGGTATGCCGGTGCACTAGTGTGCTACGGGCTGTTTTTCGGGCTTGTTTTTCACGTGTTGCCGTCAAAGACCACCCGCGTCATTAAAGACGTGAACAAGGTTCAGGACTAGCTCCTTTTACACCGCCAGGCTCTGCATTACTATGCGTAGCCTCTGAGGGTCTTATGGGGCGGGCAGCTGCTGGGGGTTCCCACAGCTGCCCGCCTTTTCTTGTTATCTCAAACATATTCTTTAGCGGGAGAGCTGCCCCAACTACCTACCCCGCCGGAACTGTACTGGGCCGCTCATGCCGTATTCTCCTTTCCGCACCTTGGTGCGGTGGGCGAGGAAGAATACCGCCGCGTAGGTACCGCACCCGGCGGCAATTAAAGCAAAAACCGCTACTGCCAGGTACGCCATGAAGGCGTCCTGCCCGAAGAAAGCCCACACGCACGCACCCAACGTCACCAGTACCAGCAGCACAGCGGCGGCGATACGCCCCATAAACAGTGCCCAGCCGCCGGGGGTGCGCGGGGTGAGTACCCGGCGAGATAACGGAATCATCACTACCTCTTTCTACGCATTGTCAGCTATGTCTGCGCACCGCCACGCGGGTGGGCGCCGCGCAGCACAGCCCGTTTCTTTTACCCTACTCCGGTGCGGAGCGTGATGCACCCGGTACGTCCGCGAAAATCGTGTCGATCAGCTGCTGACACCATTCAAGCATCGCCGCGTCTACCAGTTCTATGCCGCCCACTGGGCTGCTCTTTGGGCGCGGCAGCAGGGTCAGCCACGTCTGCAGTCCTTTCGGCTGGGTGTGCGAGGATCCCGGGTACACGCGCCCCAGCCGCATCTGCCGCGAATCCGGCAGCTGCTCGTCGGTTACTACGCGCACCTTCGGGCCCATCACCACGATCTCCCGAATACCTGCCGCACGCGCACGCTGGCGCAGCGCCGTCACGGCTAAGAGGTTCTGCACCGGCTCGGGCAGCTCACCGTAACGGTCGGTGAGCTCTTCGCGGGCTTCAGCCATTTTCTGCTCGGTGTCGGCAGCAGCAATCTGCCGGTATGCCTGCAGCCGTAGCCGCTCAGCATCAATATAGGAGTGCGGGATGTGTGCGTTTACCGGAAGGTCCACCTTCACTTCAACGTCACGCTCGTCTTTCTCTCCCCTGAAGTCTGCCACGGCTTCCCCCACGAGGCGCAGGTACAAGTCAAACCCCACACCGGCGATATGTCCAGACTGCTCCCCGCCAAGAAGGTTCCCCGCACCGCGAATCTCAAGGTCTTTCATGGCCAGCTGCAAACCCGCGCCTAGCTCGTTATGGGTTGCCACCGCTTTCAGGCGCTCCAGCGCGACCTCCCCCAACGGCTTACCCGGCGGGTACAGGAAATAGGCGTAGGCGCGTTCACGCCCTCGCCCCACACGCCCACGCAGCTGGTGCAGCTGGCTCAGCCCGTAATTCTGGGCGTTATCAACAATGAGGGTGTTTGCGTTCGAAATATCCAGGCCTGTCTCGACGATTGTGGTGCATACCAGCACATCGAAGCGGCGTTCCCAAAAATCTACAATAATCTGCTCCAGCCGGGCCTCGCTCATACGCCCGTGGGCGGTGGCGATGCGCGCCTCCGGCACTAGTTTGGCGAGTTCGGCAGCCACATTATCAATGTTTGCCACCCGGTTGTGGACGAAGAACACCTGCCCCTCACGCATCAGTTCCCGGCGGATAGCGGCGGTAATCTGTGCATCGGTACGGGCCCCCACAAAGGTGAGTACCGGGTGCCGCTCCTCCGGGGCCGTTGCCAGAGTCGAGGTCTCCCGAATACCCGTCAGCGACATCTCTAGGGTCCGCGGAATGGGGGTGGCGCTCATTGCCAGCACATCCACATTCGTGCGCATCTGTTTCAGTTTCTCTTTATGCTCCACCCCGAAACGCTGTTCTTCATCAATAATGACCAGGCCCAGATCCTTAAAACTAATGCTCTCCGAGAGGATACGGTGGGTACCAATCACCACATCCACCGCGCCGGAGGCTATTTCTTCGGTGATCTGGCGTGATTCCTTCGGTTTCTGGAAACGCGA
The DNA here is from genome assembly GCF_003989155.1 of Rothia sp. HSID18069. Classification (NCBI taxonomy): domain Bacteria; kingdom Bacillati; phylum Actinomycetota; class Actinomycetes; order Micrococcales; family Micrococcaceae; genus Rothia; species Rothia sp. HSID18069. Next base: position 60,132 of record NZ_RBMG01000002.1, read on the forward strand.
GAGCACTTTAATTTTGACCGGGAAACCAGAGAACCGTTCAGTGAATGTCTCGTAGTGCTGCTGTGCCAGGAGTGTGGTAGGAACCAGTACCGCCACCTGTTTACCGTCCTGTACGGCTTTAAAAGCGGCACGCACCGCCACCTCGGTCTTACCGAACCCAACGTCGCCGGAGATTAGCCGGTCCATGGGGAGTTCTTTCTCCATGTCGGCTTTTACTTCGTAGATGGCGTTCAGTTGGTCGGGGGTTTCGTTGTAGGGGAATGATTCTTCCAGTTCCCGCTGCCACGGGGTGTCTTCGGTGAAGGCGTGCCCGCGCGAGGCCTGCCGTGCCGAGTACAGTTTAATCAGGTCGGCCGCGATTTCTTTGACGGCCTTGCGCGCGCGGCTTTTTGTTTTCGCCCAGTCGCTGCCGCCCATCTTCGACAGGGTGGGTTTTTCACTGCCCACATAGTGTGAGATCATATCCAGCTGTTCGGAGGGCACGAACAGCCTGTCGGGGGCTCCTCCACGTTTGGAGGGGGCATATTCCAGCACCAGGTATTCGCGCATGGGCACGTTCTGCCCGGCGGCGGGTTTTACCCCCGCCACTGGCCGTGAGGTCATCTCAATGAACCGTCCAATGCCGTGCCGTTCGTGCACCACGTAGTCGCCCGGGGTGAGTGAGAGTGGGTCTACCGCGTTGCGGCGCCTGCGGGCTTTGAGTTTTGATCCGGTTACCCCGCGCGGGGCGTAGGTGCCGCGCCTGCCCAGGATTTCACCTTCGGTAAAGACCGCCAACTGTTCCTGAGGCAGCAGGAACCCGGCAGATGCAGGGGCCTCGCACACCTCAATAATGCCGGGTTCAATTCCCGTATCCAGGGTGTCGCGGCGTGATGCTGGCACTTCACTATCGTTAAAGAGCTCAATAAGCCGGTCGGTGGAGCCCCGCCCGTTGGTGAGCGCCAGCACCCGCCAGCCGTCTTTGACCAGTGCCCCTACTTCTTCAAGCATCCGCTGCACCGAGCCGGTAAACGATGCAGCCGCAGATGCGCGCACCACCAGGGTGTCTACCCCATCCGCTACGGCGTCTGCGAGCGCACAATGAGCGCTCGTTTTTTCGGTTGCAGTATCGGTTTCCGCAGGGTCATCCGGTACGGATGCGGCAAGCTCGGCGTTGGCGATCAGTTCGGTGATTTCCCACCAGCCGATGCCCGCATCGAGTGCTTCTGTGCGGGTGGCGGTGATGGTGCGGAACCCTGCCTCACTCATGCGCAGCTGCCCAAGGTCGATGGGGGCTGCTGAGTTCTCTTCAGCGGCGGTGTCCCATGCGGCGGTGAGAAATTCTTCGTTGGTTGCTACGAGGTCTTCTGCCCGGGCGGCGATTCGTTCAGGTTCTACACTCAACGCCAGTGAACCGCTCGGGAGGAGAGAGATGAGCGTGTTCATGCGCTCAACCAGTAGTGGGGTGAGGGATTCCATACCTTCAACGTAGATGCCTCCAGCAATTTTTTCGAGCATGGCGGAGGCGGTCGGGTAGTCCCCAACGAGGCGGGCGGCACGGCTCATGACCTCGGGGGTGATGAGCAGTTCCCGGCAGGGCGGCAGGGTGATGCGGTCGGGCTGGGAGCCTTCGCCGGTGAGCGTGCGCTGATCGGCGGCTGAGAAGTAGCGGATCTCATCAAGTTCGTCACCGAAGAATTCCAGGCGCACCGGATTGGTTGCGGTGGGTGAGAAGACGTCAATGATGCCGCCGCGTACCGCGTATTCACCGCGTTTAGCCACAAGGTCTACGCGCGAGTAGGCGGCGTTGGTGAGGCCTTTAATGACTTCTTTGAAGGAGTATTCTTCACCCCTGGTGAGGGTGACGGGCACCAGTTTTTCGATGCCCGCCACGATGGGTTGGATCACGGCGCGTACAGGTGCAACAAGCACGAGCGGGGTGCGTTCCCCTGCCTGTGTGATGGCGCGCAGTACGCCGAGACGGCGGCCGACGGTGTCGCTGCGGGGTGAGAGCCGCTCATGGGGCAGAGTTTCCCAGGCGGGCAGGAGCGCAATGTCGTTATCGGGCAGATAGGCGCCGAGGGCGTGGGCAGTATCTTCGGCTTGCCGCTCGGTGGGGGTAATAACGAGAGTCAGGGGCTCTTTGCCGGTTCCCTCGCGGCGGGTGGAGTTACGGATTGCGGCGGCAATGTCCGCGATGAGCGGGGCGTGCAGCCCTGGAACCGCCCCGATGAGGGTCTGGGCGCTGCGTTCGGTAGCGGGCAGCTGCGCGGCGGCAACTACGTTCCGGTAGGAGGGGTACCCCAAGAGCGTCCTGCTCAGGCCGGTTAGTTTCACTGTGGCTCCTTCTACCTTGATGTGATGAGTATCTACGTACTGGCGCGTGCAGAGGGCCCGGCTATAGGGCCTCCCATTATTTTAGTACCAGCACGGGGCGACTAAGCGGTATTTGACGTGGGTTAAGGGGTGTGCGCAGCGGCACTCAGCAACTTTTAGACATATTCCCAGGTTTATGCTGGATGCGGTGTGCTTTTCAGGTAAGCACATAAAAAGTCGCGGATATAACAGTATTTTTCGGCCTATACCCCCGAATATTAAAACCTTTTCGTGGTAACCTTTCACTAACACCGATATATCACTTTTCATATAGCTTCCGGGGGTGAAACCCCAAGGTTTTACCTCCCTTATCTCATACGATAGTGGTTTTATCGAGTGGTACCTCAGTATTCACCACAATCTTTGGCACCCACCGTTGGGGGCCGGTTTTGGAAAGAACATATGAAAAAACCAATGAGAACCACTTCACACAAAACCCGCTGGGCTTCTATAGCCCTAGCCCTAAGCACCGTTTTGACGATGTCTTCCTTCCCGGCGGCTTCAGCTGCCGACACCTCCCACGACGGTACCAGTAGCGATAAAGCGGCAGCTAGTTGCTACGAGGTTAAACAGGTGAATCCCAACGCGAAGTCGGGTGCCTACTGGCTGTACACCCCGCAGATGAGTGCACCCCAGCAGTTCTACTGCGACCAGGAAACTGATGGCGGCGGCTGGGTAATGGTCGGTCGCGGCCGTGAGGGCTGGACCGAATCCTACGGTGGCGTTGGTAACGCTGACCAGCTGCACAAGAATCCCACTGGTTCTGCGGCGTTTAAACCGGTTCAGCTTTCCTCAAATACTGTGGATGCTCTGCTGAACGGCACGAAACCGCAGGATCTTCCCGATGGTATGCGTCTGCGCCGTGCCTACGATCCCAGCGGCACGCAGTGGCAGGAGGTTCGTACCCCGCGCCTGCAGACCGCACAGTGGTCGTGGGCCATGAGCTACGCCCAGCACTGGGGCCCTTTCACCTTCTCGGGTGCCGGCGGCAACAACTCATACACCCCTCGGGATCAGCCGAGCCAGATGGCCCCCGGATACGGCACCTCGGCGGTACGTTTCTTCGCTAACCGCGACCAGGGCTGGCGTATTGGTTTCGCCTATGGTGCTGATGTGACCCGCGGTAATGAGAGCTCCAGCTCGTATATTTACCAGAAGAACGGCAGCTACGGTAATGCGATCCCCTTCACCCAGGTGTATCTGCGACCTAAACTGACCCAGCGTGATTTGAACTTCGGCCAGGTTGGTGCGACAGCAAGTAACCGTCGCGCCCTGCCGAACAGCTACTCCATGCCGGTACGTTGGCGCACCAGCGAGCAGACCGCATCCGGTAAGGTGGGCGAGATGAACACCTACGTGCAGGCTATTACTCAGGTGGGTGACACCGTCTTCACCGGCGGCGACTTCGCCTATGTTGAGTCTGCCAATGGTGAGCGTGTAAACCAGCAGTACCTTGCTGGTTATAACGTTGATAGCGGCGAGCTGGTACGTTCGTTTGCGCCCAAGTTCAACGGCCAGATTAAGGCTATTGAGGCTCTGCCGGGTAACCGCCTGGCCGTGGGTGGCGAATTCACCCAGGTGAACGGGCAGCCCGCTAACCACTTCGTGATCCTGAATGCGACCACCGGCGAGATTGACAAGACCTGGGATATCCAGATCGAACGTCGCAGCTCCGCCGCAGCACAGGTGAAGACCTTGCAGGTGCAGGACGGTTACCTGTACATCGGCGGTAACTTCACCCACGTGAAGGGTAATACGTCTAAGAACCCCGCCTACGCTCGTGGCGGTGCTCGCATTAAGCTCAGCGACGGCTCCGTCGACTGGAAGTGGCGTCCTAAGTTCAACGGCACTGTGAACGGCATTAACGCCGCCGCCGATAACTCGACGGTGCACGCGGCCGGTTACTTCTCCGAGGTGAGCGGTTCTAGCGCTTTCCGGCTTGCAGCCCTGAACGGTGCTGACGCAACCCCCATTAACTGGGAGTGGAAGCCGTCTCTGGAGGCACAGCCCGGTGCCCGCTACATGTGGGGTTTCCAGTTCGATGTTCAGGATACTGGTGCTGATGTGTGGACCGGCGGTACTGAGCACATGATCGCCCAGTACAGCAAGAACGGTTACGCCCGTAAGAGCAGCGCAATTACCCGTGAAGGCGGCGACTTCCAGGATCTGCACTTGAACGGTGATGTGGTCTACGGTGCCTGCCACTGCGGCGACTCCATCTTTGAGGGCTCACAGAGCTACTACGGCTACTGGCAGGATTACTCTCAGGTGCACAATATCCGCCTCGTAGCTGCTTTCGACCGGGAGAGCGGCAAGATGCTGGGCGAGTTCAACCCCATTCTGAAGGGTGCCCGCGGTTTCGGTGTGTGGGAGTCCTTCGTGGATTCCCGCGGCAACCTGTGGGTTGGCGGCGATATTAACCGCTCCCTGGGCGAGAAAGGCGAGCAGCGTACCGTCGGCTTCGCACGTTACGCACCGCGCGATGTGACTCCTCCCGCAGCCCCTTCGGGCTTGAGGGCACAGCGTTCGGGCAATAACGACAAGCTCAGCTGGTCGGGTGCCGAGCAGGGTGCACGCTACCAGGTGATCCGTAACGGCCGCGTCATTGCGACTGTGACGGGCACCAACTACTCGGTAGCACACCAGGATGGCGCACGTTACTCTGTGCGTGCGGTTGACGCCTCGGATAACTACTCGGCTGGTAGCCCTGAAGCCCGCGTCTAATCAGGGTTCACGCGCCACTGTGCGCCGGTAAGATCGCCCCGCCCGTCGCTTTGGCGGGCGGGGTGGTTTTTACCGTCGGCGGCACCCATACAGCTGTGTTAGGCTGGGGGCATCCGCCGCATAATTTCATACTGTATTCACTCACTAGGCGCCCCGTCAGGGCGTTATCCCAGTCACCGATGTAAGGTTTACTATGCCCACCACAAATCTATCCGCTCGCCGTGCGCTCACCAGTGTACTTGTATCTGGTTCACTTTTGCTTGCGTTGGCGGCGTGCTCCAACACAGACAATAACAACAATGAGGCGCAGAGCTCTTCTTCCTCAGCCAGTGCCAGTACCTCCTCCAGCTCATCGTCAGCCGCTTCAACCTCTCAGAGCCCTTCACAGTCCCCTACCGAGTCCGCCACTACTACGTCGGCGGAGCCTACCCCGTCGGCAGAGCCGGAAGATAACGGGCCCAAGCCGGACGAGAACTATGCAGGCGCTGAGAAGGTTAAGGATGCCCCCACCGTTGCGGCTGATTCCCCTGAGGTGAAAGAGCTCGATAACCTGCGTTCCTCCTACGAAAATACCCTCGCGAAGGTAAAACCTGCCCCTGAGCCGCAGCGGCAGCAGGGCGATGAAGAGGGCAGCAATGATGAGAACGGCAAGAAGGAACAGGCCCGCCAGGCCCTTGATGACGACACCATTAAAGCCATTGAAGAGATGTCTACTGGTGCTGCCGCTGGTGAGTACACCTCCTCAGCTGCCGAGCATGCAATGACCGGCACGCACACCGAAGGCACGAGTACTGTGGTGGGTAACCCGCGCATGACCGAAACCACCTACAAGGGTCAGCCTGCACGCCTCTTGGAAGTGTGCGTGGACTCTTCCAACGTGAAAACAGTTGATAAAGACGGCAAGGAACTTCCTTCCGACAATACGCCTAAACGGTCTCTGAATATTTACACGCTGGTACAGGTGGACGGCAAGTGGAAAATTGCCGAACATGACTGGCCAAATAACGCTAACTGCTAGGTGTTATAACACTGTTGCAGGCGGGTTATACCCCCATTAATGAATGGCTTATAGAGTTCCTTTTATGGAATATCTATAAGCCATTCGTTGTATAGTGAAGTTTTTTGACGACACACTCTCTTGCCGTCAGACGGGGGTAAGGGTAAGGCACTTCCTCAGGCATGTATCAATAACCACAAGACTAATATTTTTACACTCACCCTATCATTGATGTGATTCCGGTTATCTAAGCCTCTTTTCTTTGTTCCACGCGTCCTTTATCTATATAGTTGGATTAGTAGTTTGTGCCTTCCCCGGCCGCACTGTGCTTTTATTATGTGCGTATTAGCGTACCGTTGATGCGCACATAAGGGCGTGCCGTGTGACCGCCCATAGCTACAATGTCACACCGATATAGAGGAACACTTACACATGTCTACGCCGGCTCGCCCTGCAACCAGGCCGGGTTTCGCTGAAACCCTCACCGCGCTTGAGCGCGCCCAGAAGCCGGGGCACGGCGTACCCGCCTACACCCGCTGGGTTAATCGCCGCGTTGCTCGTTACTTTGCAGCCGCGGCCGTCGCAATGGGTATTACGCCGAACGGTGTGACGGCTATTAGTGCCGTATGCTCGGCTGCGGGTATTCTCACTCTCCTACTGGCGCCTCCCACAGCGCTAACAGCACTAGCGGTGGCGCTGCTCTTTGCCCTTGGGTACGGCCTGGATTCCGCCGATGGGCAGGTTGCCCGCGTAACCGGGGCGTCCTCCCCCGCCGGGGAATGGCTTGACCATGTGGTTGATTCAATCCGTGTACCCTGCATCCACCTTGCCGCCTTGGTAGGGTTCATTCGTTACCCCCAGCATTTTTCCCTGACCGGAGCTGCCGATGGTTTCCCCTCCGGCTGGAGCCTATGGTGGCTGCCCATGGCGTTCACCGTGCTGACCGCAGGGCATTTCATGAGCCAGATCCTTGCCGAACAGCTGCGGAACAACCGTAAAACTGCTGCCCCTTCAACCGGTGGCACAATGCGTTCTTTCATTAACCTGCACATGGACGCGGGTACCCTCTGCTGGATTTTTATCGTGTGGGGCTTCGGGCCGCTTTTCGTGGTCGTCTACGCCCTGCTTTTCGCCGCGAACGCCGCAACCGTGCTGCTCTCAATGCGCCGCAAGTACGTTACTCTCTCAACCCCAACCACACCCGCCCAGTAGGAGTCACTATGCTTCAATTTGAATCCCGCATCCCTTCCGTCAGCGTTGTGATCGCCACCAATGGAAAACGTATGCAAAGCTTACGCACCGCAGTCACTGCAATTCTCGATCAGCAGTACCCGGGCCCCGTTGAGGTGGTGATCGTCTACGACCGTGCCACCCCTGACCCGCTCTCCGATATTGAAATCAGCGAGAATCGGTCACTACGTATCATTGAAAACACACGTACCGGCGGGCTAGCTGGCGCACGCAATAGCGGCATTCTGGAGGCCACAGGAATAATCCTGGGATTCTGTGACGATGACGACACCTGGATGCCGGGCAAACTCACCGAACAGGTGGCATTGTGGCGAGCTAACCCGGATGCGGTGGGTATTTCATCTGGTATTACGGTGCGCTCGGACGGGCGGAACATCGTGCGCCTAGCCCCCGAACGCGCTACTTTCGATGACTTCCTGCGCTCACGGATCACCGAGGTTCACCCCTCCGCAATGCTGTACTCCCGCTCTGACTTGGTGGATGGCCCCGTCGGTCTGGTGGATGAGCAGCTGCCTGCCTCTTACGGGGAAGACTATGACCTGCTGCTGCGCGCTACCAAGCACGGCGATATTCTTTCCGTACCCCAACCGCTGGTTAGGGTGCTGTGGGATCGGCCGTCCTTTTTTGCCGGTCAGTGGCAGTACATTGCTGATGGCCTCACCTACCTGCTGCGTAAGTTCCCTGAATTTGAGCGTTACCCCAAGGGTGTGGCGCGCGTGGCTGGGCAGGTGGCGTTCGCGCACGCAGCGCTGGGCCATAAGAAAGAGGCATTTGCGTTTGCCCGTTCTTCCCTGCACCGCGATAAGACGCAGCTGCGTGCCTGGGCCGCATACCCGGTGGCTCTTGGTGTTGTAAAACCGCAGACCCTGCTGGATGCGGTGCAGAAAACAGGCAGGGGCCTTTAGACCGTGCCCAACACAGTTACGGCCGCCCTGACGATTCTGAAAAAGGCGGACATTGAGACGATGTCCGCCGGGCGTGGCCTACCCAATAACCAGAACGCCCCGGCTCTGCCAGCGTGGCCGCTGCTCACCCTACTGTATGGGTTCCCAATCATCTGGGCACTTGGGCTGCTGCAGATTGCCCCGATTATCCTTGCCTTTGTGATGCTCGGCTATATGCTGGTGCGCGGGTCGGTACGTATCTACCCTGCCCTGTGGGTGTGGGGTGCTCTCACGTTCTGGGTGGTTGTCTGTGCGGTGTCGCTGGTAGAACCCACAGACCTTATTGCGTGGGGGTTCCGGTTCTCGGGTGTTTTTTGCGCGGGTGTTTTTACGCTTTACTACTTCAATGCGCGCGCCGCGATCACTCCGGATCGTTTGCTGGGCGGGTTGGTGACCCTCTGGGTCACTCTTGTGATCCTCGGCTGGGGTGGGGTGCTTTTTCCTAATTTTAGGCTGCAAACCCCCATGAGTTTCATCATGCCCGCCTCAATTCTGCAGAACCCTCTGGCGCGTGATTACATGCTTCCCCCACTTGCGGAGGTGCAGCGCCCGTGGGGTGCCCCCGAAGCATATAACCGCCCCTCCGCACCGTTTCCCTACGCGAATAGCTGGGGCCTGGCGTACACACTGCTGACCCCAATCATGCTGGCGTACCTGCTGCGTCTGCGGAACCGGTGGGCCCAGGCAGGGCTCGTGGTTGCTTTGCTGCTCTCAACCGTCCCAGCGGTGAAGACCAGTAACCGAGGCATGTTCATTGGTTTAGGAATTGTTGTTGCCTATGTTCTGCTGCGGCAGCTGTTTGCTCGTAACTGGCGTGCTGTGGCATTCGGCGTAGGCGTGGTTGCTGTGGGGGTCATTGGGCTTTTTGCTACCGGTACTGTCGCCGAAATTCTGGGCCGCCAGAACTATTCCGACTCCACCGGTGGGCGTGCCGCACTGTATAAATCCACGTGGGAGGCCACCCTGCAATCCCCCATCGTGGGGTACGGTACCCCCCGTATGGAACCCAGTGTGGGGGTTTCGATGGGCACCCAGGGCTACCTGTGGACACTCATGTTCTGCTTTGGCTTTGTGGGCCTGGGCCTGTTCCTTGTTTTCTTATCAAGCGCAGTGTTCTCAGGTCTTCGGGTGGGCACTGCCTCCGGGTACTGGCTTCATGCTGTGCCGGTTAGCTGCTTTGTAGTGCTCATTTTCTACAGTTTTGATATTACTCAGCTGAGCGTGCTGCTGCTGAGTTCAGCGCTGTGTGTGCGCTCGAATTATTACGGGGAGGGACTGTGACGGCGACTAAGCCCAAGTCCTTGGCCCGCAGCGGCTCTCTGTCCTCGCTGTGCGTCATGTATGGCGCCGCGATCGCGTTTGGGACGACCCTGGTGGTGTCAAACGGTATTGGTCCGGCTGGGGCAGGCGAGTTTTTTCGCCTCATGGCGCTGTTTGCTATTGCTACCTCAACGGCTGTTTTCGGTGCCGACACGGGGCTGGTGCGTACTATCTCGGCGCAGAACGCACTGGGCAGGTACTCCGCTATTCCCCGACTGATCCGTTACGCGGTGCTGCCGCCTCTGGCGCTGTCGCTGGGCATCACCGCCGTGGCGTGCATCTACTCGGTGGCGGTACCGATGCCGCACGAGTATGCAGTGGCGCTTCGGATGAGTGCTCTGTTCGTGATCGTCGCGGCCGTAATGTCGGTGTATTTTGGGGCGCTGCGCGGGCTGAACCATGTGGTCACGTTTACCGTCATGCAGAACGTTCTGTTGCCGACCCTACGCTTCGGTGCAATCGCGCTGGTGGTATTCGCCTCGGGGCACCTGCTGGATCTGGTGTTTGCGTGGACCCTTCCGGTGGCGGCTACGGCGCTGCTGACTCTGTGGGTAGTTGAATCCTATATGCCGCGCAGTAAAGATCGTCCGCAGTCTGAGGCTGCCGCAACCACCCCGCAGGAGAGCGCCCACTCATTTTGGACGTTCAGTTCTGCGCGCGGAGTGGCAACCATTGTTGAGACCATCCTCGAATGGATTGACGTACTCACCGTCACCACCGTTCTGGGGCCTGCCGCCGGTGGTGTATACGGCGCGGTGAACCGGTGTGTACGCGTGGGTACGATGGTTGAGCACACGGGCCGCATCGTTACCGGGCCGTCCATTAGCGCAGCGCTGGCCACCCAGAACATTGATCGGGCGCGGCAGATCTTCCTGGCTACCACCCGCGTACTCACCGCCATTTCCTGGCCGTTTTACCTGACATTGGCGGCGTTTGGCCCCACCCTGCTGGGGTTCTTCGGGAAGGGCTTCGAAGAGGGGGCCGGCATCCTGTGGGTTATCTGTCCCGCAGCGATGCTCTCAATGAGCGCTGGCGGTGTGCAGTCTATTCTGCTGATGAGCGGTAAAAGCCGTTGGCAGCTGCTCAATAAGCTGTCTTCACTGGCGGTGGCGATCATTCTCAACGTTGCGTTGGTTCCGCTCTGGGGCCTGTACGGCGCGGTGACGGCGTGGGCTTCAGCGCTTCTGATTGATACTTTCTTGGCGAGCTACCAGGTGTTTCGCCTGGTGGGCATCCGCACCAGCCTGACGGAGATGGCACCTGCCCTCACCCTAGGGGCTTTGGTGCCGCTGGGATGTTCATTTGTGGTGCTAACGGTTGTGGGCCAGGGTCTGTTGGGGCTTGTCCTCTATGTGATATTGTTGGCCCCTTCATACGTCGCGCTTCTGTACTATTTTCGAACCCAGCTGGGCATTGAACGGTTCCTGGCCTCCCGCAAGGGCGGGGGTAAGGGCGCTGGGACGCGTTCCGCGCTGGCACATCAACTATCGATACAGGGAGAGAACACTATGAGTAAACTGTCCGCAACTACGGACGCCCCCGCGGTGTCCCTGCGGGAGCAGCTACACCGGGTGTGGCGCCACAAGATGATTGTGATTATCACCATTGTGGTCTGCACTCTCATAGCGGTGGCGTTTAGCTTCCTCGCTCCGCCTAAGTACACCGCTAAGTCGAGCGTGCTGGTGAACCCGCTGGTGACCGATCCCGCTGCCGGTGGTAACGCAAATTCTCTGAAGGTGGATATCTCTACCGAGTCCCGCGCAGCTGGGTCGCGTGAGGTGGCTGATAAGGCCGCAGATAATCTGCGGTCTGAGGGCGTTGATACTGACTCCAAGCTTACCGACAAGCTGATGAACTCAACTAAGGTGGTTCCCACCTCGCAGACTGCGGTGCTTGACATTGAGGTGAGCGATTCCAACGCTAAGCGTTCCGCACAGTACGCGAATGCTATCGCCAAGGCCTACCTGGAGGTTCGTCAGAATAACCTGAAGGAAACCATCACCGATAGCGTGAAGAAGCTTGACGCTCAGATCAAGCAGCTTGAAGATGAGGATAAGAATAATAACGGAAACGCGAACTCTGCGAAAATTTCGCAGATGCGGGAGCGCCGTAACCAGATCCAGCTGACCTCCACGGTCGGCGGGCGTGTGCTGACTGAGGCTCAGCCGCCGAAGAAAGCCACCGGGCTGGGGCACAGGAAGACTGCCTTGGCGGGCGTGGGTACGGGTCTGCTGCTGGGCGTACTCATCGCGTACGTGTACGACCGTATGATGCGTACCGTGGGATACTCAGATCGTTTGAAGGATCTGGGGATTCCGGTGCAGACGGTGCGCCCGCGGTCCTCTGATGAGGATACGCTGCTGCTGATGCGCCGTATCGGCTCGCCTGACGGCAACCTGCGGGCTTCTAATATTTCGGGCATTGTGATTGTCTCGGATTCTCCTGCGTTGGCGGATCAGCTGCACCGGCAGCTATACCGTACTATCCCCAGCGGTAAGGCGTACTTTACGGACTACCCGGCTTTGAGCAAAGTACTTGAGCATTACTCGCCCGAGCAGGTTATTGAGAGTAATGAGATTCCGATGGTCATTAACTTGGCTGATGAGGCGCCCCTGTCTACTTTGCTACGTTTATCCGAAGCATGCCGCGTGTGCTTAGTGCCGGTGGGTGAGCTGAGCTCCCGAGCACAGGTTCGTGAGCTATTCTCGCACCTGCGGACCCTGGAAAACACCGTGAGTATCGCCATCTTTATGGACACCGACCCTGAGAAGGAGAAGGTTGATGGAGCGACTGCGTAAGAAGCCCTCGAAGCTGCTGCTTGTTTCCAGCAGCGGTGGGCATCTGAAGCATCTGACGGCCACGTTTGATGCGTGGCAGAACTATGAGCGTGTGTGGGTAAGTTTTAAGCAGCCCGATGTTGAGTCTGCGCTGGCGGAGGAGAAGGTGTACTGGGCCTACTACCCCACCACCCGCAACGTGAAGAATGCCATCCGTAACCTGTTTTTGGCGTTCAAGATTTTCCCCCGGGAAAGGCCCGATGTGGTGGTCTCTGCCGGGGCGGGGGTGGCGGTTCCGTTCTTTGTGGCGGCTAAGCTCTTCCGGGCTAAGACCCTCTACATTGAGTGCTACGACCGCCCCACCCTGCCGACGATGACGGGAAAAATGCTGTACGTGCTCGCGGATGATTTCAATGTTCAAAGCGATGAGCAGCAGAAGAATTTCCCCGATTCACGGGTGATTCACCCGATCTTTTAAGGGGTTGGCGCGTCTCACACGTTGAACCGCCGCTAATCCGCGTCCTCGTTCCTTTTTAGGGGTATATTTAAAGGACGCTACACATATACCGTAGCTGTGGGGTACTTGCCTCACCCGGTTTTATTTTCCGCCTCGGCTAAACCGGCGCATTTTCCGGATGTGCTTGCTGAGTACCCTCACCGATAAAAGCATAGAGAGGAATAGGCTATGTCTATTCACAATTTCCCGGATGTTAGCGTCAGCGACGCTAATTCTGGCGTGCCCGTTCTCACACCTAATACAGATCCGGTTAATATTCCCACTAAAACATATGACCTTGTCATCTCTTTAGGTACTGATTACCACAGGTTTGATAGGCTTCTGCGTTGGGTTGATGCGTATCTTAAGGAGAACCCGCATCTTAGCTGCCTGGTGCAGCACGGTCATACCGCACCTATTGAGCGTGGCGAGAATGTAAGGCTCATGCCTGCTGGGGATCTCATGGGCTACTATGCTACGGCCTCTGTGGTGGTTGTTCAGGGCGGCCCCGGTTCGATTCAGGATGCACGCCGTACCGGTGCTATTCCGCTGGTGGTACCACGCCGCGCGGAGTTTGATGAGGTGGTCGATAACCACCAGGTTCCCTTTGCTGATCTGATGGAAAAACGTGGCCACGCGGTGGTGGTCAATAGCCGCGCGGAGCTGTTCGATAAGCTTAATTTGGCGTTGGCTAATCCTTCTCTGTTCCGTTCTGCTGAACCGTATGTTGCTGCCCCTGAGGTCTCAGCTGAGCAGCTTTCTGAGGCTCTTCATGACCTTCTTACGGGTCGTTCGCACCGCACCGAGGGTTATGTGACTCGTTTTAAAAATGCTGCCCGGGCGCATTTTTTGGGTAAACGTGAAATGGCTCGGATTAGCTCTTTAACTCCTAATGCTTAGGATTGTGTTTTTAAGTTCACACCGCCCTGGTTTGCCGTGCCCAAAATAAGCAGTATTCTAAATTTATAGCCTACGAAGCTCACAGGATATTCTCAGCTATTTTTACCGCCGCCGGTCTCTTTTGACTTCCGAGGCGCGGTAGCCTTGTATATGGTTTGTGCGTTTTGGGATAACCCGCGCACTGTTGGAAAGGAAAACTATGTCAGTTCAGGAATCCACCGTAGTTAACGTGACCGTTGAGCAGATCGCTACCGCTTACGCGAGCGAGGACTTTGCGCGATTCGTGTGCTCTGAGGTCGGCGTTGAGTTTGAAAGCTTCTCCCTTGAGGGCGACGCTTCCGGTGAGTTCACCGCAACTACTGTGCGCACCATCCCCTCGGACCGTGTGCCCGATATTGCCCGTAAATTTGTGTCCAATGGCGTTAATATGACTCAGGTTGACCGCGTAAGCGCCCCCGCCGCTGATGGTTCCCGTACCGTGGATACCGAGGTGAAGGTGAACGGCATGCCGGTGAATGCTAAGGCTTCGCAGGCTCTGGTATCCCAGGGCGAGCAGACCCGTGTGGATGTGAACGGCGAGGTTTCCTGCTCGATCCCGCTGGTGGGCAAGAAGATTGCTGCCTCCGCTGAGCCGCAGGTTGGCCGCGTGCTGAAGGTGCTGGGCACCTCGGCTGAGAAGTGGACCGCACAGCAGTAACACTAGTTCTGTGACGGTGTTCGGGCGGTTACCGCCCCACATCGGCTTACCCCGTGTAGCACCGTAAAGCGGCAGGTGCACCCCTTGCGTGGTGCACCTGCCGCTTAGTTTTTAGAGAAGCCCTCCCCCAACAGGTGAGGGCTTTCAACTGCTCGTCTAGTCGTTCTCCTGAGCGATGAGACCCCTTTTGATGCTGGCCCCGTGCTGTTGTTCGTCGTCCAGCAGGCGCATAATGCGCCCGAGAGCTTCAATTGCGTCGTGTTCTGCCTCCAGCAGGTCTACAACTTTACGAAGCTTTGTGCTTGAGGTGTGCTCGGTGTACGGGAAGTAGTGTACGCGCACCCCCACTTCGGCGAAGCGGTTTTCTAAGGCTATGCCTTTTTCGGTGCCTTTCCAGTCGTCGCCTTTAAAGAACACGTCAAAGGGCTTCTGAGACCAGGTATGTAGTTTATCCGGGTTAGTCTCAATATGCACCTCGTCCACGTAGCTAATGTGGCTGACGATTTCGGCGCGTTCTTCAATCGGGATGACGGGTCGGCGGCCTTTGGTTTGTTCCAGCACGTCGTCGTGAACCACCCCGGCGATGAGGTGGTCACAGTTCGCTTTTGCTTGGCGCAGAATGTTCAGGTGGCCGACGTGGAAAAGGTCGTAGGCGCCGGCGGCGTATCCGATGGTCATGGGGTTCTCTCGTGGGTGACTGAATAATGAAATTTTTGGTGGCACCTCTAGCGCTTGTCCGTTCCCTGTTTCTTGGATGAAAACAAGGGGCATTTAGGGAGGGAAAAGCCGTGATCTGCAGGCACCAGCCTAATTCTAGCACCGCCCAGTTCCGCGGCAGGCTTATCGTGAAAGTCGCGCCAATCACCCCGGGAGGATACCCGCTCTTCATTGGCCTCTGTTAGTCAGAAGTCACAGCACAAGCAGCAGGAAGTTAGGGTAATCTTTTGCCGACTCACCTCATAAAAACTAAGAATTATGATAATAATGAAGGGGATAGTGTGAATAACTTTGATATGAAATCGGCGTACTATATGCGTGAGAATTTTCCAAAAATCCTTAGGCTATTCTCCCCTAAACGGCACCTTAAAAGTTTTCTCGGATAATCACCATTTACCCATGAGTAGTTTATGAACCTAGGACTTCTACAATGAAAAAGAATCGTATAAATACCTTCTACGCGCTTAATATACTCACTATACTTGACGGGGAAATTCTGGAATGCGCGGGTACATCCACAACTCAGTATGCTGACTTGGATATATCCACGGAGAAAGACAGAAATATCATTCTCGAAGACCTGCTATGGCCTGAGCTATTGCACTATTCACCAGAAAACCAGCATAAGATACGGCTAAGTTTTCTGTACTGTACTACGAACTGTGGTGAGAGGCAGTTGGAAGACTTACTAAATTTTTATAGCGGAAGTATTTTTCCAACCCCCAATAGTAAAATCACCTATAAAGAGTTTTTTGAAATTATGTACACCAGTTTATTTTGCCCAAATATAGAGGTGGAAGAATTAGATCATTTTATATTCTACGACGATCCCTCACCCCACGCGTGGAATTTATTCAACGGGTAGGTACTTTCGACTGCCGTACTGCTCCTATCGTCCGGGTATAAAACCGCCAAAGCATAGGCAACAGTTTGGTATGTGCCCACGAGATACGCCACTGATACAGCGGGGTAGAAATTCCCCGCTGACCAGTTGGCATCACCAGAACGTACTACGCTTGTTTTCCTACAGCCTCCCGGGCTGCTTCTTCGGCGGCAACCCAGGAGAGCATTGCGCATTTGACGCGGGCCATGAATTTTGAGACCCCCGAGAATGCCGCCATATCGCCATACTCTTCTTCATCCAGGGTGATCTGACCACGTGAACGCAGCATCTGGCGGAACGCATCCACGTGGTGCTGTAGTTCCCCCACGGTCATGCCCGGCGCCATCTCTGAGAGCACCGACGCCGCAGCCATTGAGATAGAGCAGCCATCACCTTCCCAAGAGACTGACTCGATCACCTGCTCGCCGTCTTGAGGCTCCTGGGCAAGCACCAGGCGCAGGTTAATCTCGTCCCCACAGGTGGGGTTGTACTGATGGTTATCGGCGCTGCAACGCCCGCTAGGGACCTCCACGAGGTGCTCACCCGAACGCTGTTTGGAGTGCTCCAGGATAATTTCTTGGTACAACGATTCTAAAGACATAATCCATCCATTTCTGCGGCAGTGTGTAGAGGTAGATACGGTGCGCGTTCAGCGCGGTTACAGGCCAAAATAGGGGCGCACCTTCGCCAAAGCAGCCAGGAACGCCTCAATATCGTCAGTGGTGTTATACAGGTAGGCGGAGGCGCGGGTGGAGGCGGTGACCCCCGACAGCTTATGCAGCGGCTGGGCGCAATGGTGCCCCACTCGCACCGCAATACCCCAGGTGTCCAGAAGCTGACCCACATCGTGCGGATGCACCCCATCAATCGCCAAAGACACAAGCCCGGCGCGGCGGGCAGGGTCGGCGGGCCCGAGCAGGCGCACCCCCTCAATCTGCTGCACACCCGCAGCAAGGCGCTGCCCCAGCTCATGCTCCCACGCCTGCACATTGGCCATCCCCACATGCTCAAGGTAACGCACGGCGGCGGCAAAAGCCACAGTCTGCGAAACCCGCTGAGTGCCCGCCTCAAACTTAATGGGAGCGGGCATGTACTCGGCATCTTCCAGGCCCACACGGGTGATCATAGAACCGCCAGTAAGGAATGGCGGTAACGCATCCAGCAGCTCGGCACGGCCATAGAGCGCGCCAATACCGGTGGGTGCGAGCATCTTATGCCCCGAAAATGCGGCGAAATCCACCCCAAGACCCGGAAAATCAACGGGCATATGCGGTACTGACTGGCAGGCATCAAGAACAGTGAGTGCGCCCGCTTTCCGTGCGAGCGCCACCATATACGGCACGTCCGTGATCGCACCAGTCACATTAGAGACATGCGTAAACGCTAAGATACGGGTGTTCTGCCCCACGATCTGTTCAGCAGCCTCGTAGTCGAGTTGGCCGTCGGAGGTCACCGGAATGTGGCGCAAGGTTGCGCCGGTGCGCTGGGCTAGGATCTGCCAGGGAATCAGGTTGGCGTGGTGCTCCACCTCGGTGGTGACAATCTCATCACCCTCACCCAGAGCGAACTGTTCGGATTTTTCCCCGCCAATCCCTTGAGAGGCGTTCCCGATAGCGTAAGCGATAAGGTTCAATGCCTCGGTAGCGTTGGAGGTCCACACGAGTTCCTTATCAGTGGCGCCCACAAAGCGAGCAACAGTAGCTCGCGCATCCTCGAACAAGTCGGTGGCTTCAACTGCGAGAGTGTGCGCCCCCCGGTGTACCGCAGAGTTCGCGTGCAGGTAGAAGTCACGTTCGGCATCAAGCACCTGCAGGGGTTTCTGGCTGGTGGCCCCCGAATCCAGATACACCAGCGGGTGCCCATTCACCTGCGTACCGAGGATAGGGAAATCGGCGCGCAGATCACGCACCAGCTGGTCATTCAACGGCGTGTTCGCTGGGGTCGAGTATTCTGCCACGGTAACCTTCTTCTCTCGTGTGGGGCACGCCCAGTTTAAGGATGTTAAGCGTCTAGGACGCCCAAAACCGGGCGTGGCGCACAGCGCGCAAGCACCCGGCAGGGGCATAACGTCATACTTTTCTAGCTTATTCCTCCACCCGGGGTGAAGGATAGTTAGGTGTGTGCAACCACGCGCCCCAAAGCACCGCCGCAGTACCCGGCAGCTAGGCGGAGTGGTAGTGCTGCTGCGCCGCAACTAGGCCTTTCTCAACGAGCATACGCACCGCATCCGCCGCATTAGAGATCAGGAAAGGCAGGTTTTTCACCTCGGTCGTGGAGAACGGTTTGAGCACAAAATCTGCGGTGTTCATGCGACCAGGCGGGCGGCCAATACCAGCACGCACACGGTAGTACTCTTTAGTGCCGAACGCTTTAGTAATGTCACGCAGGCCGTTGTGCCCGCCTTCTCCCCCACCGCGTTTAAGTTTGATGGTGTCAAAGGGGATGTCCAGCTCGTCATGCACCACCACCACATGGTCGGGCTCAATCCCGTAGAACTTTGCGACCGCTGAGACAGGACCGCCCGAAACGTTCATGTACCCGAGCGATTTCATGAGCACAACCTTGGGCCCGCCCATACCAAGACGGCCCGTAGCCACGACAGCGGACGCTTTAGGATGTTTTTTGAAGGTTCCGCCTACCTCACGCGCCAGCTCGTCAAGCACCATCTGCCCAATATTGTGGCGTGTTTTAGCGTACTGCGGGCCGGGGTTTCCCAAACCAACGATGAGCCACGCATCAGACATATCAGCCCGCCCCTTTAAGAATCGTGTGAGTAGTGACAAATCAGCCCCCTTGTGGGTGTGAAATGTTCCGGCAGGTACGGTGCGACCCGCACCGAGCCCGGTAGGTTCGTGTGCGGGTCGCGCCCAATACGGTTATCTGCCGCTTATTGGATTAGTCCACAAACAGCAGGTCGATGTGCTGCAGCTCGGGGCGGATCGGGTGACGCTGAATATCCTGCACGCGAGCTTTGAACTGCTCACCATCAACCTCAATCACCAGAACGGCATCCTTGTTGCGCACAGCCAGGGTGGTCTCGTGGCCCGGCAGGATCACGTGCTTAGGCTCTTTGCCGTTGCCGTAGATAACGGCGGGAATGTTGCCTGCTGCGCGGATGCGGCGTGCGTAGCCCTTCCCAAAATCGGGGCGGGGCTCAGCGGTAATCTTAATTTCTGACATGGTAATCTCCACTCTATACATAATGGGTAATGCGCCAAGAGAATAATGGCGCGAATCATGGGATTCCATGCGCCACCTCGTCGATAACGGCAGAGTCTGCCCTCGCCTTGGCTAACACTATATTCTTACAAATTTTCTAGATGCGAGCAAGAGTGCTCACACACCAGCCCCGCAGTGAGCTACAGGGTGCCCAGGTACTCGGCGAGCGCATCGCGATGATCGCGCGGGGTGAATCCGGCAGCAATAAGTTTTGAAAGATCCAGGGCAGAGTTAGTGGGACGCGGAGCAAAGACCTGGGCGTTGGCGAAGTATTCCGCAGTTGTGGTGTCGCTTACTCGGGCGGCATCGTGACCGGTGCCGGTGTATACGGCTCGGGCTAGGTCTGCCCAGGTGATAACCTCGCCACTATTTGACACATGGTAGGTGCCGTAGGGTGCACCGGTAAACAGCAGATGCAGTGCTGCCCCCGCCAAGTCTTGGGTGAAGGTGGGGCGCCCCCACTGATCCGCCACAACGGCAGGATCCACGCCGCGTTCGGCCAGCGATGCCATAGTTGCCACAAAATTTTTTCCCTCGCCAACCACCCAGCTGGTGCGCAGCAGGTAGTGTTTGCGCCACGCAGTCGCGGCGCTCTCCCCCGCGGCCTTGGAGGCACCATATACGCTCAGCGGGGAGATGGGATGCGCCACCGAGTATTCCTGCCCTACCGGCAGAGTTCCATCGAAGACGTAGTCGGTGGAAACGTGCACGAGAGGAAGATTCGCTTCTTCGCAGACGCTCGCCAGGGCGGCGACTCCGTGGGCGTTGGCGGCCCAGGCTTCGCGGCGCCCCTCGGGGGTTTCGGCGTTATCCACTGCGGTGTAGGCGGCGGCATTGATGACCGCACGGTATGACCGCCAGCGGAAAGCGTTTCGCCATTTTTCGGGGGTTCCGAGATCGAGCCGGTCACGGTCTACCGCCTCGAAAGGGATGTTCTGCACGGTCAGCTGGCGAACGAGTTCACGCCCGAGCTGCCCACTTGCACCCACGATCAGAAGAGGGTCGGGGGTAAGCGGGGTGATCTCATGTAAGCGCGGGTGTTTGCGGTCCTTCTCTGAAAGCTCAGCCTGCGCCAGGTCGATAGGCCAGTCGATGGCGGCGCTTTCGTCCGCAAGGTTCAGGAAGCTGTAGGCGGTCAGAGCATCCGCCGACCAGTGATCGTTCACCAGGTAGGTGTAGGCGGTGTTTTCCTCCAGGGTTTGGAAGGCGTTGCCAACCCCGCGCGGAACGAAGATAGCGGTGTCGGGGCCGAGTTCGACGGTCACGACCCGTCCGAAGCTCTCCCCCGCACGCAAGTCTACCCAGGCGCCGAAAATTCGGCCGCTTGCTACCGAAACGTATTTGTCCCAGGGTTCGGCGTGAATACCGCGTGTGGTGCCTACCGAGGTGTTAAAAGAAATATTATTCTGCACCGGGTCAAAATCGGGCAGACCGGCGGCACGCATTTTCTCACGCTGCCAGTTTTCCTTAAACCAGCCGCGATTATCGCCGTGCACGGGCAGATCGATGACGAGCAGCCCCGGTATATCGGTTGCCCTTACGTTCAGTTCTTTCGTCATTTACTGCCCCGCCTTCGCGTATTTAGCCTCAACTTCTGCCTTGAGCGGTTCCCACCAGGAGCGGTTATCGGTGTACCACGCGATGGTATCGGCAAGACCCGCTTCAAAGTCGGTGAACTGAGGTTCCCACCCGAGCTCTTCGCGCAGACGGGTGCCGTCAATGGCATACCGCATATCGTGCCCGGGCCGGTCTATCACGTGCTCAAAGTCGTTCTCGTCTTTACCCATGAGGCGAAGAATAGTGCGCAGCACGGTAATGTTATTCTCCTCGCCGTCTGCACCGATGAGGTAGGTCTCACCAATTTTCCCAGATTCAAGGATGCGCAGCACCGCCGAAGAATGATCGGATGCGTGAATCCAGTCGCGCACGTTCAGGCCCTCGCCGTAGAGCTTAGGGGTCAGCCCCGAGAGGATATTCGTAATCTGCCGGGGAATAAATTTTTCGATGTGCTGATACGGCCCGTAGTTATTCGAGCAGTTCGAGATAGTCGCCTCAATCCCGAAAGAACGCACCCAGGCGCGCACCAGCAGATCCGAACCTGCCTTGGTAGAGGAGTACGGGGAGGAAGGGTTGTAGGGAGTAGTTTCGGTGAACTTTGCGGGGTCATCCAGCGCCAAATCGCCGAAAACTTCATCGGTTGAGATGTGGTGGTAGCGGGTTCCGTGCTTGCGCACCGCCTCCAGCAGGGTAAACGTGCCGACTAGGTTGGTGTGAATAAAAGGTTCTGGGTTCGCCAGGGAGTTATCGTTATGGGATTCTGCGGCGTAATGGATAACTGCATCCGCCTGCGCTACGAGCTCGTCGGTGAGTTCACGGTCTGCAATATCGCCAACCACCAGCTTAAAGCGGGATTCATCAAGCCCCGCCAGGGAAGCCGCGTTCGCGGCGTACGTCATTTTGTCGAGAACTGTGACAGTGTGCTGAGTGTGCTCCAACAGGTGATGAACAAAGTTTGAGCCAATAAAACCGGCGCCGCCGGTAACAAGAATGTGAGCCATACGTTAGATTTTAGCGCCCGACACCCGTATTTTTATGCATACAAACGGCGAGAATCGTGACACAATATAGAAACTATGAAAGGAATCATTCTAGCTGGTGGCACCGGCAGCCGCCTTCACCCCATCACTCAGGGCATTAGCAAACAGCTCACCCCGGTCTATGACAAGCCGATGATCTATTACCCGCTCTCAACACTCATGTTGGCGGGTATCCGGGATATCCTCATTATCACCACCCCTGCCGACCAGGAACAGTTCCAAAGGCTGCTCGGGGACGGCTCAAGATTCGGGGTTCACTTCGAATACAAGGTGCAGCCCTCCCCTGACGGGCTGGCTCAAGCATTTATTCTTGGTGCAGATTTTATTGGTAATAGCCCCGTTGCCCTCGTGCTTGGCGACAATATTTTCTACGGGCACGGGCTCGGCACCCAGCTGGCCAAATACGAGCAGAAGGACGGCGCGACTGTCTTCGCCTACCAGGTGGCTGACCCGCGCGCCTACGGTGTGGTCGAATTCGATGAGAACAACAACGCCCTCTCCATTGAGGAAAAGCCCGAAAATCCCAAGAGCGACTACGTGATCCCCGGCCTGTATTTCTACGACCGGGATGTGGTTAACTATGCACAAGAACTTGAACCTTCACCGCGTGGTGAACTGGAAATCACCGACCTTAACCGTGTATACCTAAAACAGGGTAAACTGAAAGTGGAGGTTCTTCCGCGCGGCACTGCGTGGCTCGACACCGGCACCTTCGATTCACTCGCGGATGCCACGAACTTCATCCGCACCGTGCAAAAACGTCAGGGTCTTTCCATTGGATGCCCCGAAGAAATTGCGTGGCGCGCAGGCTGGCTCAGCGATCAGGAACTCAGCAAGATTGCAAGCCCCCTCGTTAAGAGCGGTTACGGCGAATACCTTCTCAACCTGCTACGGTAAGGTGGCGTCTTCGCTCAACTGTGCCCGGGCACGGGTCGACTACACTCAGCTCAAATACATCACATACGCATTCTGGAGTAATCACAGACCATGACCATACTGGACTTTGTGCGCACCACGAGGGCAAACCTCGTGTTGCTTATCCTCGGCATCATTATTGGTGCCCTCTTAGGTGTTGGCTATTCCCTCACCCAGCCCAAGGTGTATGCGGCCAGCGCATCCGGGTACGTCACCATTGGCAGCGGCGGCACCATTGACGTGCTCTCGGGCTCATCGGCTGCGAAAGACCGCGCCCGCTCCTACTCCGCTATCGTCTCCTCCGAGGCTGTGGCGAAAATCATTCAAGAGAAAAACCCCAATATGGGGATGACCGTCAGCGGTATCCGCGGCAGCGTTACCGCGTCCACTGACGAAAACAGCTCGCTGATTAAAGTCAGCGCCCACGCCTCCACACCGGAACAGGCACAGGTTCTGGCGAACTCGGCGCTACACGCCACCGCCGAATACATTAAAAATATTGAAGGCAATAACGGCGGTAGCGGCAACGCCGCCAACAGCAATGGGGGGAATAACGCCACCCCCAATACTGAGAACGGCAACACTGCAGGTGCTAGTGCTAGCGCGAACACCGCTGTTAGCGGTAACGCCGCGAATAATATCCGCGTGATCCCTCTCGATAACGCAAGCATTAACCCCCCGCTGGTATCCCCCAACTACACCCGTAACACCCTCATCGGTGCAGTCGCCGGGCTCGTTCTTGTGTACGTTGTGATCTTCCTGCGCCGCTCCGTGGACCAGCGCATCCGTACCCGTGACGACGCCGTGAAAGCCACCGGCAGCAGCATCCTTGGTGTGCTGCCCACCAGTGATGACCTCACTGAAGAAAACATTGTTACCGGCTCCTCCAACGACCATATCGCTCAAGAGTCGATTCGTCAGCTGCGCACCAACCTGCGTTTCGTCAATATTGACGAGCCGCCGCGTTCGTTCCTGGTCACCTCTGCGGTTCCCAGCGAAGGTAAGTCCACCGTGTCGCTGTCGCTGGCGCGTTCCATGGCTGAGTCTGGTCAGGCTGTCATCCTCATCGATGCTGACCTGCGCCGCCCCACCCTGGCGAAGAAACTCAATGTTGATGCGAAGGTCGGTCTCACCCAGGTGCTGGCCGGTCAGGTCGATATTGCTGAGGCCGTGTACCAGTTGGAGGAATCCAACCTGTTCGTGCTCACCGCCGGACGTATCCCCCCGAACCCCTCAGAGCTGCTGGGATCCGATAAGATGCGCCAGCTGGTCAGGGAACTATCCGAAGAGTTCGTAGTGGTTCTGGATGCCCCACCGCTGCTGCCCGTCACCGATGCCTCACTGCTCTCCTACGCGGTAGACGGCGTGATTATGGTTGGTTCGATCGGTAAGAGCCACCGCGAGCAGATGACCGAGGCAACCAATAACCTGAACAAGGTGAATGCTAACCTCTTCGGTCTGGTGCTGAACCGCGCGCCGCGTAAGGGCCTGGGTAACTCCTACTACGGCTTCGGCTACGCCAACAGCTACGTGGGGTACGCAACCTACTACGGCTACTCAAAAGACGGCACGAAGAAAAAAGTGAAGTCTCGGAAGAAAGCCAAGAAATAGGTTTACCGCCCGCAGCAGTTAACCGGGGCGGGGATAAGACATTGTGCCTTGTCCCCGCCCTATACTGTAGCTACAGCACACGCTTCAAAAACTAACTGGAAGACACCCCGTGGAAAAAACTGAACGGCAGGCCGCCTCAGCGCCGCTCAAAGCACGCATTATGCTGGCGCACGCCTACTTTCAGCGCGTCGCCAACGCCAACGGCATAGATATTTTGCACGTTAAAGGGTACGCATTCGGCCCGGAGGTGTACCGTTCCGAGCGGCACAGCACCGACGTGGATTTGCTGGTACGCCCCTCCCATGTGGACCGGTTCGTGCAGGCGCTTATAGCTCAGGGGTGGAGTATCCAAGCGCACTTTGAAACCGGCTCAGTATTTGAGCACGCCATGACCCTTCACCACGATGCGTGGGGGCTGACCGACATACATCGGTTCTTCCCCGGCCTGGGCGAGGACCATGAACGGGTTTTTGAGCAGCTGTGGCTGGCCCGAACCACACGCGATATAGCGCACCGGCCCTGCACCGTACCGTCTGTGCTGGATGCGCGAGTTATTGTGGTGCTGCACCGTGCACGAGCCGCCGCGAAATACAGCAGCGACCTCAAATACCTTAACGAAATCATGAGCTACAGCGAATGGGAACGGGTACACGATAGGGCCTTAGAGCTGCACTCCGGTATTGCTTACGCGGCGGCAATGGGGCATCTAGCGGCCTACCGGGGGCACCGCGACTACCTGCTGTGGAAGGCTGTCTCGACGAAAGTTCCCCCCTACCTGCTGTGGTTTGCGCGGGTGCGCTCAGCACGCGGTATTGCCGAGAAGGCACGGGTTATTAGGAATATTGCGCTGGTAAACGAAGACCACCTGGCAATGACGCTGGGGCATAAACCCAGCCGGAGCGAAATATGGCGGCAGTTCTTCAGCCGTTTCGGCATTAAATTTCCGAAAGGCGGCAAATAATGGCTCAGCTGCGTTACCGCATCCCCGAACATATCGCCTATGTGCACACCGACGAATTCGCCAAGTACAGCCCCACCGCCAGCTATCTTGCTGATTTGCGCACCAGCAGCATCGCGGTTTTAGAGGGGTCAGCATCCATTATTTGGGGCGTGTTTGAGGTTCCGCTGACTCTCCCGGAGGCTATTGAAGAGATCGCGGAGCTTGCGGAGCAGGACCCTGCAGCTATCGCCGAGCAGGTGCAGGATTTTGTGACCGATTTAGTCTCCCGCGAATACCTGGAAGAACTGTAAACAGGCGGCATGTTCCGGGAAACTTCCCCCACCTGCCCTTCCCGTAATATTGCGGTGAATGCAGCCAAAGCGTGCAGCGTTAGCGTTATCCCAGCTGGGCCACATACTCGTGCAGCTGGGCGATAAACCTCTCTTCAGAGAACTTTTCAACATGGGAGCGAATCTGCTGGGGGTCCCACTGTGCCGGGTCAAATGAGGACACGGCAGACTCGATCAACTCAGGGGTTGGCTCATCAATAAACACACCAGTACGCCCTTCCACGACGGTGTCAAGGAAACCGCCGGCACGGAACGCAATCACAGGTTTACCGCTTGCCCCTGCCTCCAGGGGGGTAATCCCGAAATCCTCGTGTGAAATCGCCAGCAGCGCCACACAGTTGCGGTAGGCGTAACATAGCTGCGCATCCGGCAGATCTGAGGCGATACTCACCGTCGGCCCGGCATGTTTTAGAAGGCTATCTTTCTCCGGCCCCCGGCCGATAATCAGTAGTTTCTTTCCCATGCGTGTGAAGGCCTCCACCGCGTGTTCTATGTTCTTATACGGCAACAGGCGTGAGACGATCAGGAAATAGTCGCCATCGGCCATGAACTTCTCCAAACCAGGAATCGGCTCGGCCGGGGAATCCATATCTACCGAATGCGGCGGGAAAAAAATCGGTACATCCTCTTTACCGTAAACGTTCTGGATCCGCTCCCTAATGATGGTGGAGTTGCCCACATAGTTCTCGGATTTTGCGGCGGCTCGCTGATCCCACAGCTTCAGTGCGGGACTGAGCGTGCGCAAAGCAATCCCCGCAACACCGTCTTTTTTCTTCCCCAAATACTGGTCGCTCAGGTACAGCCACCGCGCCGGGGAGTGGCAGTAGACGAAGCTCTGCCCGGCGTACCTGAACCCGTGCGCCCAGCCGGTGGTTGAGATAATCGCCTTCCGGGCGGGCACCTTCAACAGAGACGAAGCGAACGGCAGCAGCGGCAGCGCGAAACGGTGTTTATGGCGGAACAGCCCAATGCGGTTAATGCCGCTGGTGACAATTTTTGCATCTTTAAACTCGGGGAAAGTACCTTCGGGGTCGTAAAGAGTGGTGTATATTGTCGCCTCGGGGAAGGCCTTGTGCATGGCAAGTACCACCCGCTCGGCCCCTCCTCTTTGAGTGAGGTAGTCGTGCGCGATAGCGATTTCTTCGGTAGCTTGCACCCGCCAGAACGGCAGGCATTTTTTAGCGGTTTTCTGTGCTCCGCTGAGCAGATGATGTGCGTGTGCGAACATGATGTGGTTCCTAGAATACTTTCTGGGCGCGGCGCGGGTATTTCACACCCGCGTAGGAGGCTGCTTCAACCTGTAGCGCCACAATTTTCTCGGCGAGCTTTACCGGGAGTTTGAGCAGGATTCTATCGCTGGCGTCCCCCACTGTTTTGATGGTTCGTTCGGTGGTGAATAATGCGAGTGTTTTGACCGCTGCGCCCCACACCCCGCCCGGGTTTGGGGCGGTGTGTGCCTGTTCGCCGTGTTTTCGCACGAAAATGGAGCGCGCCGCCCCAGAGTGCAGGGCACGTAGAGCGCGTACGGAGGTGGTGGTTGCTTCTGCGTGGTGTTTCGCCTCTACCTCGGAAGAGATAAGGATTTTTCCCGCAGCGTCGGCGATCATTTTCCCCATATCGACGTCTTCCCAGCCGTAGAGGCGGTAGGCGGGGTCGAATCCCCCTACTTTGTGGAAGAACTCGGCTGATACGGACGAATTACCGTTCCAGTAATGCCAGCGCTCATGTGGGGGTACACTGAGCGCTCCCTGCTTGAACTTTTTATCTC
Organism: Rothia sp. HSID18069; assembly: GCF_003989155.1. Lineage (NCBI taxonomy): Bacteria > Bacillati > Actinomycetota > Actinomycetes > Micrococcales > Micrococcaceae > Rothia > Rothia sp. HSID18069. The sequence continues at coordinate 87,593 of NZ_RBMG01000002.1, forward strand.
GGTAGTTGCCATAAACCAGCGAGTAGGGGGTCTGAGGAAATACGTTGTTAAGGGTGCCGATAACCCCGTCGTACTCTTGATGCAGGCGAAGGTGGTTCGCTACGTAATGTTCGTCCGGCTGCAGGTCATCATCACAGCGGATGAGTACCTTGGCATTAGCGGCCCGGTGCCCGGCGTTCAGGGCTGCTACCCTCCCCCGGTTTTCGGGGAAAATAATGGTGCTTAGGTTCAGCCCGCCCTCGGCAGCATATTTTTTCAGGACAGCCTCGCTATTGTCGATATCGCCATCGAGCACAACGATTACCTGAAAGTCTTTTTCTGTTTGGGCACGTAAAGCCTCCAGTGGGTAGTGCAGCAGGTGTGCACCGCCTCTGGAGGGGATAATGACGGCCGCTTTGTAGTAGTGGTCGGCGTTATGCGAGTGAGCTTCGTGATGTGTAAGGTGAGTCATAACGATATGCTTTTATGATGTGATTCTGTTGTGTTCCGGTCGGCTCGCGCCGCCGTAGAGGGATATTATGCGGGTGAAATATGCTGTTCCAGGATTTCACGCACGCGTTCTTTACCGGCCTCAGGAGAGTACAGCTCCTGCCAACGCCAGAAAGCGTCAGATACGGTATTGGTGAGCTTCTCAGAGTCTGAGCTCAGCTGTTCCGCGACGATGCTGATCGTACGCGCCAGCTCGGCCTCATCCCCCTTGGGGACGATATACGGATAGTTTTCACCCACGATCTCGGGCAGTGCCCCCGAATCGGAGACAATAAGAGGCACGCGGGCACTCATTGCTTCAGCAGCAACAAGCCCAAAAGACTCGGCAACTAGTGAGGGAACTACCAGCATATCGACGTTGTTAAACAACGCCTCAGGGGTGGCCCATCCCAGACGCTCGGTGTGCTCTGCAATACGGCTAAGGGAACGTTCAACCTGTTCCTGTTCCACCTCAGAGGTGAAAACGGGTTCCCCTGCTACCACTAGGCGGTACGCGCCGCCTCCCTGGGTGAGGGTAGCAATAGCCTTACACAGCGGAACTATACCTTTAATGGGGCTCAGCCGTCCAATAAATCCCACACGTATGACATCAGTATTGTCATGTTTAAGGTCTGTAGGCACCTCAGAAACCCAGTTGCTCAAAACCTGTGCACCGTTTATCTGCCGGGCCATAAAGTTGCTGGGCACCAGGGTCGCACTCGCCTTACGACGCGCAAAGGGGACTAGTTTTGCGTTAAGTCCCTCTGGAATCTGATGCAGGTGCACAATCCGGTTCTTACGCCCGCCGGTAGCGGCAGCGGGCACCAGCCCATTACACCACAGCAGTACTTTCTTATGGGCGGAGTGCCAGGCGCGAAGCTGCATCATGTACTGGGAGCGGGTACGGGCGGGAAGTACCACACGGGCAAACCCCTCATCGGCGGCAGCCTCAACCAGCTGCGGCGGGTGCGCCGGGCCAATAACAGTGACTCGGTAGCCAAGGGAACGGGCGGCACGTGCAATATTGAGCAGCATGACCTCGCCGCCGCCCATATCACCATTATTGGTTGCAATATACAATTCCTGCGCCATGACCTTGAACCCTCCTGTTTGAATTTACCGAGTAACCCCTGGTGTGCCCGCTGCCGGTGGGGTAAGAAGCGTTGTTTTCTTTGTGAGAGGAATACGTCCGTCAATCCCATCTTTATCCCCCGGCTGCTCATGAATGGTACCCGCCGCCCGTGAAATAATGATGGCCCGGATCGCGTATCCCACGCAGACGGCCCACATCCAGGTGTAGAACACCTCACCCAGGCGTTGGGCACAAACCAGCAAAGCGACGCCTGCACCCTGAATATAGACCTCATCACGGCTCCACCGTGAAGCATTACTGAAAGGACGCACCAGACAAAAAACGGTGATGCCAACTACGAGCAGCATCCAGGGCCAGCCGCCTTCCACCAGTGCAGACCAGTAAGAGTTATGGAACAGCCAGACTTTATTGTCGTGATGAAGATACACGTAGGCCTCGCCCAAACCACGACCGAAAATACCGGTATTTTCTACTTTTACTTGAGATGCGACATCGATTTGGGCTCGGAACCAGTCACTGCCAGCACGGTCTCCGAACCGTGATGACTGCGAATAATCCTCGGTGAGAATGCCAAGGGCTAGGTAGATGAGCAAGCCAAGGACAAGGCGCCCCCACACCGGAAGACGTTTAGCTAGTACAATCCAAATAATCCCCATTGAGAAGGCGGCCATTGATGTACGAGAGCCTGTCAGCCACAAAATAGTAGCGAAAATAATAATCGTTAGGATGATCTCGGCACGGCGACGCGCAAGAGCGAGGGCAAGAAGACCAAAAACACAGTACGCAAGACCGGAAACGTTCTTATCGAGCAAATGACCGGTCAAATAACCCTTGTAGTTATCAGGGGTAAGCCCCGCATAATAGAGAGGAACGTTTACTAATAGGGCAGTGATGTATCCAACAATCGCCGAACGTATGTGGATACGGCCGGAAGCAATAATCCAGATCAAAAGAGTTGCTAGTAGTAGACGCAGCAGGCGGCGCTGCCAGTCAAAAGCACCAGAACTAGACTCATGTGTAAGGGATACAAACGACACATAACCCAGCGCTGCAAAGGTAGTAAGTGCTAGATTCTGGAACTTCCCCAGTTCATATACTGGTTTCTTAATAAGCGCGTATAGAACGATTACGATGATCACAACCTGGTTAAACGGGAGTTTAATACCGGGTGTTTGAAAGGTGAAAAGTAGCAGGAAAAATAATACAAACTCAGGCAGACGTATCTTCCCCGCACCCTGCCGCAAATATTCGGTCCCCTGGCCCAGATGGTTCTGGATCCGCTCGGCGGCAGATACGGGTTGGCCGTTAACGGCTTTAGAGCTTGTGACGCTCACCGGGTACCTCCTCGCGGTAACTTGTTCGTGTATAGGGCGGCTGTCTGTTGTGCCATTGTTGCATTATTAGGCCAGGTAAACTGTTCGCTGGGACCTTCCAAGAGCAAGGCGTGTATCCGGCTAAACACCTGCTCGGTCAGGTTCGGGGATGAGCGCTCTACCAGTTCCCTAGCAGAGACGACCTCGGGGTTACCTCCCACAGCGGTTGCCACAACTTTCAGCCCAGCAGATTTGGCATCCAGCAGAGTGTAAGAGCAGTTCTCCCATACGGAGAGCTGCACCACCATATCGCTGCGCCCCATCGCCCGATGAGGATCTACAAAACCACTGAACGTGACTGAGTCCCCCAGATTGAGGCGTTGTGCCTGTTCCCTCAAAGCTGCGGATAGCTCACCGTCACCAGCGATTTCTAGGCGGGCCTTCGGGTAGTGTTCATGCAGCCTGGCGAAGGCGTCAATGAGCACGTCGATCCCTTTCTCGGGTGAGAGCCGTGAGAGGGATAGGATGCGTGGCGCATCCGGTTCAGCGGGTACACGGTAGGCGTCAACCTGCGCGTGAACCGCATCAATATCCACACCATTGTATACGAGTTCGACGGTTCGGGCACCCCATTTGCGGTGCATTTGCTCCGCAGTGGAGGCTGAGACTGCGATTGCTGTATCTGTGCCCCACAGGCGTACCCGGTGTACCTGCTCCATGAGTTTAGAGCGCCATGAGGTACCGTGATACACAGAATCGTCACCAGCAATACCGTGTTCTGTGGTAAATAGTTTGGGGGTGAGCCGCGAACGTTTTAGCGCTCGCCGTATTTTGAGCGAGTTCACCACAGCTACGGCAAGAACATCTGCGTAGGCAAGGTGACTGTGCACAATCGCGGGGTTTTCGTCCTCAATCGCGCGTAGTAGCGAGGTGAATGAGCGTTTAAACCCGGCGTGTGGGCCGAACTCAGCCTCTATAACGCGCACGCCCAGTTCTTTAAGCCGCTCGGTGAGTACCCCCGCAGGGGCGAGCACCACCAGCTCATACCCTGGAATACCGGCACGCGCTATATCGAGAGTGTGCCGCGCTACTCCCCCGAAGTTGGGGACCGGAACGACCCAAAGCACTTTAAAAATACACTTGCTCATATTTTTACTCTATTCGCAGCTTTTCTTTCTTCCAGTTACCAGAACACGTGTTAGCAACTTGCGGAATGCTACAGAAACATTCGTTTCAATTGTGATATGAACTATATAAGCCCAAAAAATTACCAATATTATAGTAAAACCGCGAGCTCCCCAATCTCCTAAATATGGGATTAATATATTAATAATCATATAACCCAACATAGCATGACCTAAATACAATGGATAAGATATGACTCCCACAAAATGAATAGGCCCGTGGGCTAAAAATGGCACTCTGGGACAGTGCACAACAATAAAAAATATCACACAGATACCCAGCATTGTCACAGCATGTAACATATCACGCATAATATATGTATTAATGGATGCCATAATAGTCAGTAACGGTATTAACCACGTAAATCTACGATCATGGCTATACATAAAGAGAACCATTCCCAAGCAGAAAAGCGGGGCATGTTCAGCAAGCACAGACCATAATACAATCTTATCGAGAGAATTATGCGGCATTCCAATAACCAAACATAATATGGTGCCTATTACACTCCAGATAATAATACCGACAGTAATTTCACGCCGATAGATTTTCCCGCGACGAAACAAAATATATGTAGCTACCAGAAGGTAGAATTGCATCTCTACAGCTAAAGTCCAGTAGACCTTGTCTACATCTTCGACCATAATAAAGCGTTGCATCATGGTGGTATTCAACAATACCTGCAACTGCGTAATATGCCGCCCAGGGTTACCGTACAGCACATACACCAGTGTAGCAATTATAATTCCAAACCAGTATGTAGGATATAGACGTGCTACTCGAGAAATCATAAATTTCAGGGCCGATCCACTTTTAATAGCAGTTAGCAAAATAACATACCCCGATATAATAAAGAATAGTTGCACCCCCATCTCCCCCAGCGGAAAAGAATATGGGGATTGTGGAGAATGTATATAGTTCTGGTTGAAAGTCGCACCAAAATGTCCTATGACTACTGCTAACGCTGCTATTCCGCGCAGCCCATCAAGTTCGCGGAACCGTCCGGGGGTGATAAAGCTATTATCAAGTATTTCGTTATGCTCTTGGGTGCGCCGAATTGTTCTTATCTTCTTCATAACCGGCCTACAACCACTTTTCGAGGCGGTCTAGGGCGGTAAAGAAGCCTTCGCCGTTGTTGATATGCCCCTGCCAGATTTCGGGGATAAACGATGCTTTCGGCGCCAGCTCGCGCAGCTGCTTGCCCAGTGCAGCCCAATCGACATCACCTTCACCTACCTGCACGCCTTCGCCGTCTACGCCGATACCGTCGACCAAGTGCAGGTGGATGGAGTGCGGTGCCAGCTGTGCTACCGCCTCCGACAGAGGAATTTTGAGGAAGTTGCATGCAAGCATGGTGTGTGAAATGTCCAGGCAGAGAGCGCTGTCGTAGGCGCGCGCGAATTCGGCGGTGTCCTGCGGGTCAAGGAAGAGGTTGTGGTACTGCTGCCCGCCCATCAGCCAGGGGTAGGGCGGCAGAGTCTGTGCCGCTAGGCGCACCCCGGCGGTATCCAGCCGTCCCAGGGCTTCGCCGATGCGCTCGTACTTTGCAGCACGGGCGCTCGCCGGGATGTGCTTATCTTTGGTGAAGCCGCCCATCGTGACGACCATAACGGGGTCTTCATCCACCGTAAAGTAGCGGGTCAAATCGCGGGTAATGTCGATGGTGCGCTGCACCTCGGCGATGGAACGTTCCCAGACTTCGGGGTCGCGGGAGGCCAGATCGACCAGAAAGTCCCCGGCGAAGAGGTCGGGCAAGTGGGTCGTGAAGCTCATAGGCAGTTTCTTCTCAAAGACCTCGTCAATATTGATGTCAAGGTCTTTGTAGGAGAAGTGGAATTCGAGGAAATCCGGTGTTGCCTCTTCGATCAGAGGTTTATAGTCGTGGTACCGCACCGGCAGACCCCAGGGGCGTTCAAAGGTGAAGTCGCGCCGGGTTACGAGGTCATCCTTCAGATCGCCCTCAAAAAAGAACGACCCTTCTTCAACGTCGCGTTGGATGGTACGCCCGAGCAGCTGCGGCAGATAGTTCGGTTGCAGGCCCCGGCCGGGCGACTTGACGGTCACATCCGCCTCGGTGATTACCTCACCTTTGGCTATGCTGCGGGTCGCAACCAGCGATTTGGCTAGGTTCACGCGGTTCATCAGCTCACCGGTGGAAACTTCACGGGGCGCGGCCGTGCCGATGGATTCCTCAATGTCACGAATCTGCCGCACCATCGCCGCGAACTCTTCGGGCAACAACGATACAGTGTGATCGTTGCCTTCCAGGGTTTTATCGGTCGTGAAATGCTTCTCGATAATCTTCGCACCGCGCGCAACAGCGGCCACGGGCACATGGTAGCCGCGTTCATGCCCGGAATAGCCAACCAGACATTGGCCGATCTCGGCGAGACGGTCCATATACGCCAGATTCACGTCTTTGAAGGGTGCCGGGTAGGTGGATTGGCATTGCAGCAGGGCATAGGATGCGCCCGCCTTGCGCAGCAAGTTCACCGAGTCCAGGATTTCTTCTTCGCGGCTCATACCGGTGGATACCAGCATGGGCAGCCCGCGCGATGCAACATCACGCAGCAGTTCGTGGTTCGTCAGGTCTGCAGAGGCAATCTTCATGCCCGCAATACCGTAATCGACGAGCGCCTGCACGGATGGAGCATCCCAGGGGGTGCACAAAATATCCAGGCCATGCTCCTTGACGTGGTCGAATACCTCGTACATCTGCTCAACACTCAGCGAGAACCGTGAGAGCAGATCCAAGGTGTACTGCACGCCCAAGTCTTCGCCCGCAGTGGCGCCGCCGCGCTGGCGGTAGAGCGCATCCAGATCGCGCAGCTGGAATTTCACGGCGTCCGCACCGGATTCCACCGCGAGGTCCACCAGCTCTTTCGCGAAGTCCACGCTCCCCTGATGGTTATTGCCGATCTCGGCGATGATGAAGGCGGGCGCATCCTCGCTGATGGTGTGCTTTCCAATACGCAGCACGTTCTGTTCGTCCATTGCCAACGCCACCAGGTGGCCGCGTTCGTCGATAAGCGGAATATGCTCGATACCGCGCGCGAAATAGCTGCGCAAAGATTCGGGGTCGCTATCGGCGGGGGCGGTCTGCGGGTTCGTATTCGCCGCCGCCAGTGCGCTGGTCTCTAGGGATGCGGTGGGGTTGGCAATCAGCCAGCGTCTGAAGTCCCCGTCCGAAAGCGAACCGCGCAAAATGCCGGATTCGTTGACGAGAAAGATAATACGCTGACCGTTGGCAGAAATTTTGTGAAGCGCAGTCAGAATCGGGTCTTCAGCGAAGACCACATAGGGCGCGATATTGCGTTCGATAATCACGGTATGTAGTTCCTATTAAATTGCGATGTGTTGTGTTTGAGTGAGTTGAGTGAGCTAGATTTTAAGATTCTAGAATCTGCGCCAGCTGATGCTCGGCAACTGAGAAATCGATGGGGGCATCAATATCGACGCCTTCAATCTCATCGAGAATAAACAGATCAATGCTACCTCCAGGATACCCCGCCAAGCGGTTGTGATGCTCGGTATACACACGGGTTTTAGTGATATACATGGAGCCGTTCTCCCGGTAACGGTAGGTTTCTTTCGTGAGCTCCTGCCTACGTGGGCGAGCCATAACCTCAAATTCGGCGGTGGGCTCAGCATCCGGGTACCATCTCCACACGAACGGCCCCATGGGGATCACCCCCACCATTGAGTCTTTGCCGTTCTCAACAAACTGACGTACCGCCCGCGCGAGAGTGCCCGGCAGACGCACCGGGCTGGTGGCCTGCAGCAGCATGACCGCCTCCGGTGCCCAGCCCTCCCCTGTGTAGAAGTCGATGGCGTGCTCGATCACCGGTTCGGTGGCGGTGGTATCTTCAGCAAGATGCTCAGGGCGCATAAACGGAACCTCGGCACCGTATTGGCGGGCGATGGCGGAGAGTTCTTGGTCATCAGTCGATACCACAACCCGAAGCTCATGCTCCCCCTCCAGCTCGTCACGGGCGGCAAGCGCCTGCAGAATAGTCCACGCGACCAGCGGTTTTCCGGCGATCTCACGCAGGTTTTTACGCGGTATGCCTTTGGATCCGCCGCGCACGGGGATAACGCACAGAATACGCATTACGCCTCCAGACTGTGTTCAATAATGAGCTCGGCAATGCGGCGAGCTGGCTCAATATCGGGTTGCGGCGGTGCTGGGGTGCGGTCTTCACCCCAGCGGCCCATGCCGTAACGGTTCCAGAATTCTTCAAGCCAGCCGGGCGGGTTCGGGTGGTACACCCAGGCAGGAATACCGCGGATCGCGGCTTCAAGCACGCCGGTTGAGAAGATCGACACCACCGGATTGGGCAGCTCGTTCAAAGGCACCCCGGAACGGTCAATGGGGATGCCCTGGCGCTCCCACAGTGCATGAGTGAGGGTTGAGAGCTTATCGGTTTCGCTGGGGTGCGGCCGGTAGATGGCGTTGTGTTTTTTAATGAATCTGTAGGAGACGTTAACGTATGATGAGCGCGGTAACTCTGCGCCGTGCATCTGCCCTAAGAAAATGGGGGCGCCGGAGGATTCGACGGGTACGCCGAGGCTTTTCTGGTTTGCGTTATAGAGCAGCTGGGAGCCGACGGTGAAGGCCCGCACATCGCGACGTCCGGACATCCAAAATTGGGCGTCTGCGTCGCTAAAAGCGAGCAGGGTGCACCCCACGGGCAGGGGCGGCGCAGCAGGCACGAGCAGCCCGTGTTGAACTACCCAGTATTCTGCACCAACAGTATGCGCATGCTGGTAGGCGGCACGCCCCAGCTGAAGGTAGTGTCCCAAAGACAGTACAATGCGCACCCCAGGCAGGGTTTTGGTTAGTTCGGTGGCGGATAGGCTGCGCTCTTCCCACTCATCCGTTAAGTATTCGGCGAGTGCGGCAGGTGTGCCGTTAGTATTCGGGCACCAGATGGCCAGCCCGATAATGCTCAGGTATTTGAGGGGTTCCAGCAGGGCGCTGCAGCTGGTGGGCGAGAACGAGTCGAGCACAATCAATACGCGCGGCACAGAGCCTCGAACGTATAGGCGCCCGCTGGCTGGGCCCTGCTGAGTATTGCCGCGGTTTCTGCGGAAAAACCCTGCAGCCTCAGTTTTAGCCCAGCGCAGGGCGTTCTGTTTCTTTTGCCACGCCGCCCAGGCATCAATGTCTAGCGGATAGTTTAGGCCCATAGCTGCTCCAGAATTTTTACGCGCTGATCGAAGGTGTGCTCGGCGAGGGTACGCCGGTGTCCGGCTTCGCGGATAGCGTGCGCCCACCGCGGGTCGCGGAAAACGCGGGTGCAAATATCGATAAGCTCTTCAACACTCTCATATACGAGAACTTCTTTACCGACTTCATAGTAGCGTGACACGTCGGGACGGTCGATAATCTGTAATGCTCCCACACCGGGGGCTTCAAAAGTGCGCATGGTGAAGCCGTCCTGATCCCCATGAATATTCAGGGTGGCTGGTGAGGATGCCATTACCCCGTAGGCGACAGACCGTTCAATATCGCCTGCTGAAGGCACACCGGGGTCTTTGAACTGGTAGGTACGGGCCATGTCCCACGGATGGCGGGACCAAGCCCGCCCGTATGCGCGCACGGGAAGACCAGCAGCGTACAGTTCCCGCAAGGTTTGTTCCCGCCCAGGGTAGCGGGCCCCCACAAAACTGATAGCATCTTCTGGGGTGGGAGTCACCTGGCAGTGAGAGTCGTAAGCGTTAGGCATATCTAGCACGTCAAACCCTTTAGACCGCAGATGTTCAGCATCTAACGGGCTGTAGCTTGCCAAGGCACCTAGCCGGTGCAGATCGTCGTCGGTATATTCCATACGGCGTAACTCGTCGTAAAGCCATGTGCCGTAGCGTACCCCGGATTCTTCCAGAACCTGCCACCAGCGGCTGCCCAGTTTGTCGCCTTTGATCACAAGCACAATATCAGGCCGGTAATCATTAAACACAGCGATCGCTTTATCTGTAGCCTGTGCGGCTAGAGATTCAGGGCGGAACCGCTCAGGCAGCTCATGAGCAAGTTTATTGAGGATACGTGCGCCCACACCGCCAGGGGCGTCATAGATGTGGGTGCGAACCTGGTAACCGCTGATTTCCAAGGAGGATTCAATAGCTTTCCAGTACCCGTGGAAAGCTGGTGATAGGAGCAGAAGCTTAGGGTTAGTCATATGGTTTATTCGTGTTCTATCCAGCGTGTGGTCACACAGCATGTCTGTGACCGTACGCCGGTTCTTTGGCGTGGCTTGAGCAGAGATAACGGCTCCGGGGAGTCGTAAGAATGTGTGAATGCTAGGTCATCGCAGTATGCCCTATGCACTTACAGTGTACTAGAGAGCTCAGAACAACACACCTTATGGTTGATGTGTCGCTACATACTTTCTTTCATGAAACGTACCGCAAAAGCTCTAATTCTCGCCGTTTTCGCCGCGTTTGACGTATGCAAGCTCTTCACGCAGTGTGCGTTGCGCATTCACCTCTTTATTCCGGGCGGCCCGCACAGTGTTAACCAGAAAGTTAGCGTAGCTGGTGGCTTTAAGAGTGCGTCCGAGCGTGGTTTTATCCCCCCACTTATCGGCGTAGGTGAACCGTGCTGTGGTGAGCCACTGGCGGCGGCGTGCCGAGGGCGATGAGCCTCCGCCTTCATGCTCTACCCGAACCTGGGGTACGAGGAGGCGAGGCACACCAGCCTCAGCTAGCCGGCGTTGGAAATCCACCTCTTCGCTGTTCATATAGAAGCGTTCATCCATGCCTCCAACCCGGTTGTAGATGTCGCGGGGAACCACCATGGCGGCACCTATCACCCAGTCGGTTTCCACAGTGTTTCGAGACGTGCAGGCGGCAACATCATGCCCCACTCCCCTGTGCCACCAGCCGGAGGGTTTAAACCGGGCCAGCGGTGTGAACCATTCCCAAGCGATATGGGCGGTGGTGGGGAATTTGCGGGCAACCCACTGCTGTTTACCGTCATGCCCCACCACCTGGGGGCTGGCCAGGGCCGGGGTGCGGTGCTCAATATGTGAGAGCATATCGGCCACGAACGTGTCCGTAATAGACAGGTCGCTATTGAGAATAAACAACCATTTCCCGGTAGCCACGGCAACACCGGAATTTACGGCGCTGCCGAACCCGCCGTTAGTTTCACGGCGCACCACGCGCACACCCGTGGTATCGGGGAAAGGCACAGGAGACTGATCATCTGAGACGATAATCTCCAATTCATCTGGGGCAATACCCTGCTGGGCGCGCAGAGCCTCAATGAGGGTGAGCGTGGGCGCAGGGTCGCCGTAGTGGGGAATAACAGCTGATACTTTCATCGTGCGAGACACGAAAACCCGCTTTCTGCTGGGGCGTACACCGCCCCGGTTGGAGTGCTGAGAGGTAGATACTGATATATATGTGTATGAATGTAATATTTTAAGCTAATCTTACTATGGATCCTCGCCACTGAGGCGCAAGCTCCACTCAGCTCTCAAAACTTCTATATTGGAACTAACCTTCACTCATGAACTCTTCTCCACCCTTATCAGAGCAACAACGTATCGCCCAGTTTGTGGGCTCCGACCCTTTGCCCTGCCGTCTTAAAACCAGGTTTATAAAGACCCTACGTCCCCTTATGAGCCACGCTTTTTCCCTGGTACGCCGTAACCCCGAGCTCATCTACATCTCTGATAATATCGCTCGCGGCGGTAACTGGCTGTACCTGTGGGCACGTGCCTACACAGACCGTGCAGAAACCCCTTCATGCCCTTCATACCTTCTCCATGCTCAAGGCATGCAGCCTTGGATTGAAGAATTTCCCGCCCTAGCTGACCTCACCACCATGCCCACGGAAAAATTTAGTTTCTTCCAGCGGCGTGCTTCAGGCTTACCTAACGATGTTGAGAACCATTTCTTCCCTGGGCAGCTTAATGCTTTCATCAAAGATTGCCTGCTGAGTTCAGAAGTATTCAACCACCGTCTTGAAAACATCCGCTCAAACGTTATGGAGAATACGGTGGTGTTAAGTATTCGCCGCGGTGACTACTATTCGGTGCCTTTCATTAATGCGCGGTACGGGATCGATACTGTAGGGTATGTACGCCAAGCAGTACATCTGCTGCAACAGGAGGTTACACCTAGCAATTTTGTGGTGGTCTCCGACGAGCCGCAGTGGTGCGCCGAAAACTTGGCGTTTCTTGCCGACATCGCCCCGGTATCATTCGATAAAGGCCCTGGAGGTATGTTTGAGGATTTGGCGAAAATGGCGACGGCGCGATGGTTGATTCTAACAAACACCACTTTCGGGTACTGGGGCGGCTATATAGCGCAGGCCCGTTCTCAGGCTCAGGTTTTCGTACCGGATATTCACGAGTATGACCCTGTAGCAGATATTTCCGTCACTGCTCTGGGAAGTGCACGGCCAAGACCGCACAGTGCCTCCTTCACAGCCGTGCATCACCCCGAGGGAAAAAATTGGATTACAGGACAGACACAGTAATGAATCGCTCTATGGTTAGTTTCCTTAAACAGGTCAAGCACCGCATTTTTATGGCTCAGAGAAACATCCGCACCACCCGAACAGCGCGCAGTACATTAGGATCTACCGAGTTTTCGGGTATTTATTCACGTCTGACCAATACATTCGATATACCGCCGCTGCCTCAGGTACAGGGTATTTGGGGCGTGGCAATGGTCAAAAATGAGGCCGATATTATCGAAAGTTCACTACGGCACCTAGTCCGCCAAGGGGTGAAGCATATTCTGGTCGTCGATAACGGATCAACCGACGGCACCTACGCACTGCTGCAGCAATTAAAGGAAGAGCTTCCCCTCAGCATAGGTAACGACCGAGAGCCCGCATACTATCAAAGCGAAAAAATGACGTGGCTGGCGCACCAGGCCCAAAAGTCTGGAGCAACATGGGTGATACCATTCGACGCAGACGAGTTTTGGTATGGCATTGACGGTTCCCTGGCGCAGGCTTTAGAAGAGGCCAAAACACAGGTAGAAGTCGCACACCTCTACAATGCCTTCCCAGCCCGAACGGGTGGGTATGTGCTCGATACGTGCAGGCACGCCGACTCTAAAGTATGTTTCCGTTCCTGGGATAACGCAGTACTGGGGATGGGAAACCATACGGTGCTACGCCCCGGCGATTCAGGGCAAACGCAGGTAGCCATTGTGCACCTGCCGTGGCGCTCGCAAGAGCAATTACACCGCAAATTAGCTCAGGGTGCTAAGGCGTTAGAGTTAACTAACCTACCCGAAGATCTGGGGTATCACTGGAGAGCAAACGGACAGCTCAGCTCTGAAGATATTGAGTGTATCTGGGATGCTTTGGTTGAAGGTCACGCCGTGCCGGATAGCCTATCGTGGCGCCCTGTTGGTAAGCTGCTTCCTCTGGGTGAGAATATCCCCTCAGATTTCGCTCAGGTTCGCGCGCTTCTGAGTATATAGCGGTAAAAATACCTGGTGCTGCTGGGGGCCGTGTGCAGTATACAGATTGCACACGGCCCCCAGCATAGTTGTGTCAAATATCATTCAGGCAGTTGCCCCAGCCGCACGAGGTTCGCGAATTCTTCGTTCTGCTGCTGCACCTCGGTAAAGGTGCCGCAGCTTACGATCTCACCGTGCGACAGGTACACCAGCTGGTCCACGTGGCGTACAGTTGAGAGGCGATGCGCCACAATAATCACCGTAATATCTTTCGAGATCTTCTCAATCGCCTTGGTGATCTTGTGCTCGGTCTCATTATCAAGGGCGCTGGTTGCCTCGTCCATAATGAGCACGCTGGGGTTGCGGTAAAGGGCGCGGGCAATACCTAAACGCTGGCGCTGTCCTCCTGAGAGTCGCACCGCGTTGTGCCCGATCATGGTCATAATCCCCTCGTCCAGGGATTCCACCACTTCGGTGAGCTCTGCGACCTCTAGGCAGTAACGCACCCGTTCCTCATCAATCTCGTGTGGTTCAAGACCAAATGCGACTGCCTCAAGAACCGTTGAGTCCGCAATAAAAACATCCTGCGGCACATATCCGATACTTTGAAACCACCCCGGCAGATCGTCCTGCACCGGCTTACCGTTGCGCAGAACCCGCCCGCTTGACGGGGCGAAGAGGCCCAGGATTAAGTCTATGAGAGTTGTTTTCCCGGAGCCGGAGCCGCCCACGAATGCCACGGAGGTGCCCATGGGGATATCCAGGTTAATATTTTTTAGCACCGGCGAATCACTGTCTGGGTAGCTGAACGTGAGGTTCTCCAGCTGGATGCGCACAGGCTCGATAGTCTTATTAACATACTCAGGATTCTTAGGAACTGCAGGAGCAGATGGCATCTGCAGTTTACGTCCTTGCTCATCCATCTCAGAGATCTCCCGCAGAAGCTCATTGCTGGATTTTTCACCGGACCGAATGTTCCCCAGGGAAGCAACCATACGGGTATAACTAGGCAGAATACGGATACACGCTCCACAGAAAAGAAGAAGGTACGGGGCGCTCTGGGCACCCGAAGTGATACTCATAAAAGCGAGTAGTCCGGCAATGCCAATAATGAAAATAATCTCAAGGGTGTACTTGGGGAAGTCCTGCAAAAAGGTACTACGCATGCTAGCGTTCACCGCATCCATGCGTTTGGTCTGGTACCGATACAGATACCGGTCGGTGACATTGTGCATGCGAATTTCCCGAAACCCCTCGATGGCGTCCAGGGTAGCATTGGTTGCGCCTCGGTTTGCTTCCACCACAATCACGCCTTGTTCTCGGTTTTTCTTGCGAAGCATATGCTGCAAACCGTACGAGACCAGACCAAAGTAGGAAAAAGCAAGCAACGCAGGAATAGGCATAATGACAAGAAGCATCACCATAAGCACCGCAATAGAGAGCATTTCACCAATAAAGTTAATGACCCCATTGACAAAAGCGGCGTAAGCCTGGTGGGCATAATCATTAACAGAAACTAATATGTTTGCGGTTCCTCGTTTACGGTGGGCGAGGTAAGGTTCACGCATATACCGGTTCAGCAGATTAACCGAAGTGGTACTCTGCTGTGTTGCAACAAACCCCAGGCTCCAGCGTTTAATAATGAGCGAGAACGCTCCTTTAAGGATGAATGCCAGCACAAGTACCACACCGAAGATAATGATGAGGGCGGTGCGGTCGGGATTACCAAAAAGCTCTGCAACTTGCTTCAGGTAACCCTCAATGGGGGCGCCCATAGCGAGGTTCACAATCGGCAACACTGCAGCTACCCCCAGCATCTCGAAAAGAGACACTGTAAAAAGACCCACCACGTTAAGGATTAGTAGGTTAAATTTCTTACCGGGGAAGAAGACTCTCAGTTTATGGTAGGCCTCTTTCATGACGACGCTCCCCTCAGATAGTTCTGGGGTCGGTCAAGGCTTCTGAGGGGTGCTCCTGCAGCGAACATTCCATAGAATTCTGCGGAGATGCGGGCCTTAAACGAGTAACTGAGTTGCCCAAGTTCAGTTCGTAGAGCTGAGAGGATTTTCATGAATGTGCTTTCAAGATACGGCGCAACAGATACCGCGCCGGTTAACTACAGATAGTAGACAGTGTAAGATTCTACCACGCAGGCCCTCGTAACAGGCGGAGGCTGGTATCTGAGTCTTGCCCCTGCCCTTCGACGGTAAACGTGAGGTTGCTCTTCATCAAAGGTGTACGCGAAACTATCACGGTTTACCCTGTAAAGTGGGTAGAATAAAGGATGGACACATCAGCTTAAAGGTCACTACTTCCGGCGCGGGAAGGTCAGGAAGGCTCAAACATGGGAATTTTTAACATTAAATCGCTCAAAGACAGGTATCTGTCTAATGGGCCGACTGAGTCTACCCAGAAGCGGCAAGGGCAAGAGCCCTCGGCGAACGAGCAGGACCCAACTATTAAAGGCGGCGTGTCGCGCCTAGCAGCGATCCGTGATTCAAGTTTCCACCAGGAGACGTCGCCTGATCGTCCTCCGCAGGATCTGAAGAACCCGAAGAAAAGGGTCGGGGAGGATGTGCAAACCCTGCTGGAGCAAAGCACCGCCGCTGGTACCGACCTCATTGAGGTGGTGACCGTTAAACCTACGGGTGATACCGCCCCCGTACCCACCGCAGCTGACCATAATACCGCCGCCGGACAAGAGCCCGCCCCGCAGGATGAGCCTGCAGATGCCCCAGCCCATGCTGCGTCCGAGAATCAGCACCACAGCTCAAACGAACCCCAGCCACCGCGCAAGACTTCTTCGAAGGATAATGCTCAGAAAGCTCAGGGTGATTCTCAGCATCAGGCACCGGCTGCTGGTGGCGATGTTCCCGTGCTGGGCGCCATAGTTTCCTCCGAGCCATCCACCGAAGATGGTGAACCCGATAAGCGGGTGGTTCTGGTGCCTAGTGCGTACGGGTTGGATGTTCCCCCAACAGATACCGACTCTGTTGATCTTCCCGACGATACAGCGTCTAAAGCCAAAGCCGCTGGTCAGGAGGCTGCACCTCATCAGGCCCCGCACGTGATGACTTCTGAGATGGCAACTAATCATTACACCTCACAGATACCCGCCAAAGCGCCTGAGACTCCCGTAACAGCCTGGGACGGGGAAAGCCCGGAAAAAGTCACCCTGCTGCAGGGGGTATACGGGATAGACGTTCCGCAAGAAGCCGGGGAGAACCTGGACACTCCCACCCGCGGCGTCCCCTCCCCCACCGCATCTGCGACCTCCAGTCCCAATAATCGACACGCAGGTCAGAAGGACGATAGCGATACACCCGATCCGGCGCTGGTGCGTGGCGTCTACGGTTTAGATGTGCCCGAAACCCCCGCAGAAACCGCTGACAGTTCCGCTGCCCGGCAGGATTTCCCAGGCCCACATGCTCAGCCTGCGGTAGCCCATCAGCAGCAAACCGGAGTGCCTCAGCTCTCATCACAAGAGCGTGAGTACGAAATGCTCGCGGGAGAAGAAACCGTTGAGCTGGCCCCCATCCACGTTCGGGAGGCTCTGGAAGCTCAACGAGCGGCGCAGAAAGCAGCAGCCGAAAAAACCACCGGTGAGGCTGAGTCTGAGCCTGCTGATGTTACCCCGGTGCCCCCCGTTCAGGAGAAGGACACCGACCAGCAGGAGCCCCGTAAGGTGACCACCGCATCGTTCAGCTTATCTCCCGAGTCCGTGGGTGAGGCGAAGAACCGGGTCTCGGCACCGGCGCAGGGCGCTGGCCCTCTTGAGGCCGTGTTCGTGTGCACCGGCAATGTGGCACGCAGCGCCAGCGCCGAAGTGATCGCACAGTCTCTGGCTTCACAGTACGGGCTGGAGCATAACTGGGTGTTTACCAGTGCAGGGACAGCAGCTCTGGCTGGCTCCCCTATTTATAAGTACATTGGCAACGAACTTGAAGGGCGCGGGTATGACCCTTCACAATTCCGGGCCAAGCAGCTTACCGCTGACATGATTGAGCGGGCCACCTTGCTGCTGGTGGCTGAGCAGGATCACGCGGACTGGATTCTGCGGGAATGGCCGCAGTACCACACGAAGGTGCACCTGATGAAGCAGGTGGCGCGTATCCGGGAGAAAGCCAGCCGCCGTGCCGAGCCGATCTCGTTTATTTACGGCTACACTGAGGCGGCGCACGATACCGACAGTATCGCTGACCCGTACCGGCGGGGACGCACAGCCTGCCGTGTTGCGGTGGATGAGGTGGAGCAGTCGCTTCAGGTGATTCTGCCGTGGCTGGTACGGGCCCGCGTGTAACCCAAAGCTTTTAATACAGCAATAAGGACGTCCCGTGCACTCCTATTCCGGTGGTGCACGGGACGTCATTTTGGATAAAGCCGCTAGCCCGATCTTTCAGGGCCAGCGGCTTTTTCACAGTCCGGTTCTAGGCGTGGTCGTTGAAAATATTGGTCACTGACCCTTCGTCGAAAACCTCACGGATGGCTCGCGCCACAAGCGGGGCGATAGACAGTACGGTGAGGTTCTCAAACCGTTTATCGTCCGGCACGGGCAGGGTGTTCGTGACCACCACTTCGGATGCGCCGCACCCAGATAGCCGTTCAACGGCGGGCCCGGAGAACACCGGGTGGGTCGCGGCGATAATGACCTCTTTAGCGCCTTTTTCTTTAAGCACATTGACCGCCCCGGCGATGGTTCCGCCGGTATCGATCATGTCGTCAATCAGTACGCAGGAGCGCCCCTCAATCTCACCCACTACGGTCTTTGAGACCGCCTGGTTAGGCACGTTAATGTCGCGGGTTTTGTGCACGAATGCCAGCGGCGCGCCACCGAGCAGGGTGGCCCAGTGTTCGGCTACCCGAACACGCCCGGTGTCGGGGGAAACAACGGTCACATTCTCGGGGTTTTCCACGCGGCTTTTAATGTACTCAGCGAGCACAGGAATGGCGAACAGGTGATCCAGCGGCCCGTCGAAGAACCCCTGAATCTGGGAGGTGTGCAGGTCCACACACATGAGGCGGTCGGCACCAGCGGTCTTGTACAAGTCAGCGATCAGACGGGCCGAGATCGGCTCACGCCCCCGGTGCTTCTTGTCCTGGCGAGCATACGGGTAGAAGGGTGACACCACGGTAACGGAGCGGGCTGAGGCGCGTTTGAGCGCATCAATCATAATGATCTGCTCCATGAGCCACTCGTTAATGGGGGCCGGGTGGGATTGGATGACGAAGGCGTCGGCACCGCGCACCGACTCTTCAAACCGTACGTACGTCTCGCCGTTAGCAAACGTGTACGCGGAGGTCGGTAGCAGCGGGTGTCCCAGCTCTGCGGCGATTTCTTCCGCGAGTTTGGGGTGCGCACGCCCGGAAACCACCGCAAGTTTACGCACACCCGGATTGGTAATCTCGTGACTCATGGTTTTTCGCTTTCTTGTCAGTGATCCCCTGCCCCGTTGGCGGCTTGCGCGGCCGCTGCCGGTTCGGTTCCCTCACGGTTTTTAAGCACCCAGCCCTCGATATTGCGCTGGGAAAATTCAGAGATTGCGAGCGCACCCGCTGGAACGTCCTTGCGGATAAGCGCGCCTGCGCCGGAGTAGGCGCCATCGCCTACGGTCACGGGGGCAACGTAGATACCGCCGGAGCCCATACGGGCGTGCGCACCAATAACAGTGCGGTTCTTGGTGACCCCGTTGTAATTTGCGAAAACAGACCCGGCGCCGATGTTCGCTCCGTCGCCGATTTCTGCATCCCCCACATAGGTTAGGTGCGGTACTTTCGCCCCGTCACCAATCTGGGAGTTTTTCGCTTCACAGAACGTGCCAAGTTTCGAGTCCTCACCGAGTACGGTGCCGGGGCGTAGGTATGCGAACGGGCCTACCGTGGCTCCTGTACCAATAATGGATCCCTGCCCGTGCGCGCGAGTGACGGTGGCGTTTTCTTTCACGGTGACGTCGGTGAGGGTGGTGTCGGGGCCGATAACCGCACCGGTGGCTACATTAGTGGCGCCGTGCAGCTGGGTTCCGGGTAGGATGGTCACGTCGTTCTCAAGGGTAACGGTCACATCTATCCAGGTGCTCTGCGGGTCTACGATGCTCACCCCGTTACGCATATGTGCTTCAAGGATGCGCGTATTGAGTTTCCGGCCCAGCTGAGCGAGCTGTACCCGGTCGTTGGCGCCTTCAACTTCCCAGCGGTCCTCAATAGCGAGCGCCGAGGTGCGGTACCCTTTGGAACGGGCAATAGCGAGCACATCGGTAATGTACTTCTCACCTTGGGCGTTATTGGTGGTTACTTCCGCGAGGGCTTGACGCAGTACGGTGGCGTCGAAAGCGTAAATACCGGAGTTAATTTCGTCGATGGCGAGCTCTTCGTCAGTGGCGTCTTTCGCTTCGACGATGGAGGTTACCTCACCAGCTTGGTTGCGCACAATACGACCATAGGCACCGGGGTCATCCACGTGGGTGGTGAGTACGGTGACGGCGTTGGAGTCGGTTTCGTGGAATGTGATGAGTTCGCGGAGGGTTTCGGGCCGCAGCAGGGGCACGTCTCCGTAGGTGACGAGCACGGTGCCTTCCACAAGGCTCTGCTGATCGAGTGCGAGCAGCCCCACTTCAACAGCCCGCCCGGTTCCGGGAATGTCATCTTGGTCCACGATGGTGACGTGCTCGTCGAAGGCGAGTACATGCTCAGCGACTTTATCGCGCTGGTGGCGTACCACAACAGCGAGACGTTCGGGGGTGAGGTCTCGGGCGGCAGCAACGGCGTGCTCCACCATGGAGCGCCCACCAATGCTGTGCATCACCTTGGGAGTTGCGGATTTCATGCGGGTACCAGCACCCGCTGCTAGGACGATCACCGCGGACGGTACCTTATGTTCGGAACCCTCAAGCTCTGCGTTCACCTAATTTAACTCCTTTACGGGGTGTTTGCCGCCCACGCGCCGCTGCTGAATCGGCGTGTTAGCTTTGCGCTCCGCCACTAGGATTCGAACCTAGACAAACGGCTCCAAAGGCCGGTGTGCTGCCATTACACCATGGCGGAATCTTCCCCCGCTGTTACCGTGTTTACGGCCTGGGACAGGGGCACTCATAAGTGTAGCAAAAATACCTTTACTCGTCGCATCCCAACACGGGGCATATTAGCCCCCACCGGTCCTAGAGATAGCAGGCTGGCGTGTGCTCTTATGTGCAGGGGTGGATACGTTCAGCCGCTGGTGGCGGTACCCTGGATACGTGGCACATTTACTTGGCGGCGAAGCGCTGCACCTTCAGTTCCCTACCCGCACTATTTTCGAGGGGGTGACCGTCGGCATTAATGAGGGCGACCGCATCGGCATTGTGGGTCGCAACGGTGACGGTAAATCCACACTCATGAAGATTCTGGCGGGGCGTCTTGAGCCGGACTCCGGGCGCGTGACGGCGCGCGGTGGCACGCGCATCGGGTACCTGGATCAGTCCGACGTTCTCAACGATTCTCACACGGTCGGTTATGCTCTGGTGGGTGATACTCCAGAGTATGAGTGGGCCTCGCAGCCGCGTATTCGTGATGTTATTGCGGGTTTGGTGTCTGATCTGCCCTGGGATGCGCCGGTTTCTTCACTCTCGGGCGGGCAGCGTCGCCGCGTGGCACTGGCTGCTCTGCTGATACAGGAATGGGATGTGCTCATGCTGGATGAGCCCACCAACCACCTGGATGTGCAAGCGATTACGTGGCTTGCGCATCATCTGAAAAGCCGCTGGAGCAAGAACGCGGGCGGTCTGCTGGTGGTCACTCACGACCGCTGGTTTCTCGATGAAGTCAGTACCGACACCTGGGAGGTTCACGATAAGATCGTGGAACCTTTTGAGGGCGGGTATGCGGCTTATGTTCTGCAGCGTGTGGAGCGTGATCGGCAGGCGGCCGCCGCGGAGGCAAAGCGCCAGAACCTGATGCGTAAAGAGTTGGCGTGGCTGCGTCGCGGTGCCCCGGCGCGCACCTCGAAGCCGAAGTTCCGTATTGATGCGGCGAATGCGCTGATTGCCGATGTGCCGCCGGTACGTAATACCGTGGAGCTCAAGCAGATGGCGGTTTCCCGTTTGGGTAAGGACGTGGTGGATCTTGAGAACGTCTCGGTCACCTTTGAGGATTCTTCGCTGCCCAATGGTAAACGTGAGGTGCTGCGTCGCGTAACGTGGCGGATTGCCCCGGGTGAGCGCACCGGTATTTTGGGCGTGAACGGTGCCGGAAAATCTACCCTGCTCGCCCTGGTCACCGGCTCTTTGGAACCGACCGAGGGGCGCGTGAAACGCGGTAAGACCGTCAAGGTTGCCACCCTCACCCAGCAACTGGACGAGCTTAAAGAGGTTGGGAACGACCGCGTGTCTGATGTGATCGGCCGCAAGAAGCGCAGCTATATAGCCGACGGCAAAGAGATGTCGCCCTCGCAGATGTTGGAACGGCTGGGTTTTACAAGCGCGCAGCTTTCTACCCCGGTGAAAGATCTGTCGGGCGGGCAGAAGCGACGGCTGCAGCTTATGCTCATTCTCTTGGACGAGCCGAATGTGCTGATTCTGGACGAGCCTTCAAACGACCTGGATACCGATATGCTGGCGGCAATGGAAGACCTGCTTGATACCTGGCCCGGCACCCTGCTGGTGGTTTCTCACGACCGTTACCTCATGGAGCGTGTAACCGATCAGCAGTATGCGGTGATTGATGGGTCGTTCCGGCATCTGCCCGGTGGGGTGGAGGAGTATTTGGCACTTTCTGCAGCGGGTCGGGGCGGTTCTGCCGCCGGTGTTACAGGCGGTGCATCCACCCCAACTAAAAAGAACGATTCTTCGGTTTCCGATGGCCAGGCTGAATCAACGAACTCTGATCCCAAGAGCACACCGAAAGTATCGGGGACGCAGGCACGCGCGGCACAGAAAGAATCCGCCGCGATTGAGCGTCGCCTCGGGAAATTGGGCGAGGAACAGAGTAAGCTCTCCGAACAGATGAGCATGCACGACCCCGCCGATTACGCCGGGCTTGCCGACCTGGGGCAAAAACAGCAGGCGCTTCAGGATGAAATCGACGAGCTAGAGATGCGCTGGTTAGAGCTCTCAGAACTCCTTGGGTAGCCTCTCATTCCGTTCGCTTTTCAGGCTGACACTGCCGCGTTACCCGCCGTAGAAGCATCTTAACGGCAGCACTGGTTACGATGCTGCCGGAGTTTGGGTGGCAACAGCATGGCGGCCGCGGCGGCGAAGTGCTGCGGCGAGCTCATCGGCTGCGGGTGCGTCCTCAACAAGAATAGCCACGGTAGGCCCAGAGCCAGAGACAAACGCCTCAACTATGCTCTCATTATCCATGGTCAAAATAGTTTCAAGCTCGGGTGCTAGGGTCACAGCTGGTGCTTGCAGATCATTACGCAGCTGCCGACCAACCTCGTGCAGACGTGCAATGGGAGTTTCTGTTTGGGTCAGCGCGTGCAGCAGCCCTGAGGGAACCTGCAGCTCACCGGCTTCGGCGTAACGCCCGGCGGTGCGCCCCTCATCAAGCTCGCTAAATACCTGCGGGGTCGAGAGCCCCTCTGAGGCGGCGACCAGTACAATGTCGAGCGGAATCATGTCTTCAGGCAGCTCTACGATGCTCAGCTCGGTTCCGGTACCCTCCCCCACGGCTAACCCGCCCAGCGGGAACGCGGCACGCACTACGAAGGGCACATCGGCCCCCAACGGCGCAGCTAAGGCAAGCAGCTCCTCAAGTCCGAGGGTGCGTTCGGTCAGCCGTTTCTCGTAAAGATACTGGTCGACCGCAAGAAGCGCGGCGGCGGCATCTGCCGAGCCGCCCGCCATGCCCCCGGCCACGGGAACAGCCTTATCGATATGCAGGTGCAGGTTGAGATCGTTCACGGTGAGCCCGCGTGCCTGCACCATAGCGACGGCTGCACGATACGCCAGATTCTTCTCGTTCAACGGCACCTCGGCGGGGTCAAATTCTCCGGCGCGGTGCTGCTGATCAACCAGGGAGTCGGGAACAATATTCAGGCTCAGGGTAATTCCCAGCTCCTGAGCGTCGCGGGCGGTAACGGTTTCGTAGATATTGACCGAAGAAAAGAGTGTGGCCAGCGGATGGTAGCCGTCCTCGCGGGGGTTACCCACGGCGAGGTAGAGATTCACTTTTCCGGGCGCTTTTGCCTGAGTTTCTAGAACATGCATTCTTTTTCCGTCCCCGGTTTCTTGGTCTTAGTTTTCATCTGCAGCTAGAGCTGGCACCCGATGCGCCGCCTGGGCGATCCGAATATACCCGTGAATATCTAACTTTTCACCACGCTCAGTGGGGGTAATACCCGCCTCGGTCAGAATCGCCTCAGCACGAGCGCCGGAACCAGCCCATGAGGCAAGCGCGGCCCGCAGGGTCTTCCGCCGTTGGGCGAAAGCCGCGTCAATCACGGTAAAGACTTCGTCACGGTCAATATCGGCAAGCGGCTGCGGGCGCATCCTGAATCCCACAAGCCCGGAGTTAATCTTCGGGGCGGGCCAGAATACGTTTTTACCGATAACCCCCGCTTTAAAGACCTCAGCGTACCAGCTTGCCTTCACCGAAGGAACCCCGTAAATCTTGGATCCGGGTTTTGCCGCCAGACGGTCAGCAACCTCGTCCTGCACCATCACGAGGGCGTGGCGGATGCTCGGGAACTGCGCGAAAAGGTGCAGAAGCACCGGAACCGCCACATTATAGGGCAGGTTGGCGACCAGCGCATCCGGCGTGTGGGGAAGCTCAGTCACCTTGAGGGCGTCCATGAGCACCACATGAACGTTTTGTGCCTTGTCGGGACGGAATTTTGCGATAGTATGCGGTAGTTGCCGCGCCAACGGCGGGTCGATTTCAACCGCAACAACCTGCCGCGCGGCATCTGCCAACCCCAGAGTGAGAGAGCCAAGTCCGGGGCCGACTTCGAGCACAGTTTCATCATCGGTAATATCTGCTGCGGCAACAATGCGTCGAATAGTATTTGGGTCAATCACGAAGTTCTGCCCCAGGGTTTTCGTGGGGCGAATGCCCAGCTGCGCGGCAAGGTCGCGGATTTCTTGGGGACCCAGCAGGGGTTTATCGCTCAGATTTTCTCTCACCCTACCTATTTTAAGACAGATCGTGCACCTGTTGAACGCTTGAGAGTAATCTCTGCGCCCAGCGATCCCAGGTGTACTCTTCCGACAGTTTTAAGGATTGCGCCGATGCATTCTCAACATCACTTCGTGGCAGGTGTGAAAGTATTTGTGTTCCCTGCTCCACAGAGTTCTCGGCAGGAATCAACCATCCCGTCTTCTCGTGCTGGACTAGAGTAAGCATACCCCCTACTCGGGTAGCAAGTACCGGAAGGCCATGGCACAATGCATCCGTGACTACCACCCCACCAGCACTGCCAGAGGTAATCTCCAACAAAATATCGTGCTCACTGTATACTACAGACAATTCTTCTCGGCTCATATAAGGTAAATGTTCTACCCATTCTGGAAGTTCTTGTGGTACTTTTCCCACAATCGTTAATTCAACTGGACGTGTTTTACGAACTTTTTCAGCAATACTCAATACATTATCCCCACCCTTTCGTTCCCAATGAGATGAAATAAACAGAAGCTTCAACGGTTCTGCTTCCGTTTTCTGGAACGGGACACGGTACTGC
The DNA here is from genome assembly GCF_003989155.1 of Rothia sp. HSID18069. Lineage (NCBI taxonomy): Bacteria > Bacillati > Actinomycetota > Actinomycetes > Micrococcales > Micrococcaceae > Rothia > Rothia sp. HSID18069. Next base: position 112,725 of record NZ_RBMG01000002.1, read on the forward strand.
ACCGGCACAGTACCAGGCCCAAATGGGTTCAGTATATTCTTCTCAGCGGGAATATGAAGGTCACGGAAAAGTACTTCCTGTGACCATTCGCTGGCAACAGAGTACAAGTCAGTTCCACGCGCCCCCAACCAGTCAACTATTTTTCCTTGCACACTTGATATACGACTTAGCTGGTGGTTTGGGTAATAGCTTAATTCCATAGCTGAGAAGGAAGAATCTGTCACTTGCACCTTAGTTATGTACGAAGTAAGAGCAATGGACGAAGTGGAAGCCGCAAGAAAAACGTAAGCATCAGCCTCACCTATGCTCTTCAACGTATGCCGGGTTCGTATGCTGTCCCGTATTGAGGTAGCCAGCCCATGGCTAGGTAAATACGCTTTACCGAAGCGTCCCATAAGAAACGTTAACGCACGGTCTATCACATGAGGTTTATTTGTTTTAAGTTGAATACGGTGTACATCTGCATTTCGTTCTAGGGCACGGACTGCATGGTAGCAAACCCCGGACCATGAGTAAGGGTCGTCCATATCCCAAGCAGTAATAAGTGTAATTTTTTGTAGAGCCATCTTATAGCTTTCTTATATAACATCATTTAAGGTAAGAATCTACAGATCCCAAAATCCTGGTGGGGTTTCCAAAATACCGCAAAATATTAGCAAGAGCTCCTCTATCGAATAATGCGTGATTACCACGTTAAGGAACTCTGCGTTTCTTCCGTATCTGCCAGAGAGTCGATTTGATGATATTTTGGGCATTCTTCAGCCGGGCCTTGGGCGCGGCATAAATACGCAGCTTATTGAGGAGCGGCTGGTTTTTTGCCTGGTTTGCTTTACGGTACACAAAGTGTGTCCCATCTTCCTCAATAAGACTATTTCCTGTCCAGCCGCATAGCCCTGGTTGCATCACCTTAATATCCACCCCAAAATCAGCAGCAAAAAGGGGCCAATCATCTGCTAGCCAGTATTGTGAGCCGCGCGCATCAACCTGCTCAATAATTTTCTGTGCCGCCGACCGAGAGATCAGATACAGTCCCGTGCAGGCGGTCCAGTCATTAGCGCAGTATCCTAAACGGTGACGGCCCCAAATAAACGGAGAAAACAACGACAACCGGGGGTAAGCGGTGCGGGGGTTCATACGACCCATCTGGGTGGACCAGCCATCCGCAAAATTCACCACACCAATGCTGCGGGATTTTTCAATAACCCGAGAGACAATTTCATCAATGGAGGGGTGGATCAACGCATCGTCTTCGGCGACAAGCGCCCATTCTTCCCCACTTTCTAGAAAATCACGCCACACGTAAGTATGGCTCAAGGCGCATCCTACTTCTCCAGGACGGGCTAGACGGCCTTTTCTTTTCTCAAAATAGGCAGCATCAAATTCAGGGCTTTCCCCAGGAGTAGGTAAAGCACGCCCATCTACTCCCCAAAATATATCGAAACCTGCACTCCCGGGGGCATTGAAGAACTGCTCAAGACGATTTTCGCCTTTAAGAGCAACAACATATTTTTTCATTTTTCCTCTTTATACTTGAAACGGCAATAATTTACCGGTACCCACCAGGGTATGTCCCAAATTGCATATCTTTAACAATTTTTATACGGTCAATATATTTAAGGCTTAAGGGACTTGTGATCTTTCCCGCCAACTCAGGCCATGGAACAGGGTACTCCGGCATATATCCAAAAGCTTGAGGATCTCCGTAGCTCTCCAACAAGGATGAAAAATAGTCCATCCTGCGGTTTACTTCAGCAATCCATTCATCGGTAAACCTGCTATATGGTTTACATCCAAAGGCAGACATATTCACGACCGATTTATAATAGTTACGTTGGTCTTTTCCCAATACCCCACTTGCTGGTGATGAATTCCAAGAACCTATTTCATGCGGAGCAATGACCCACATATCTGGGGTAGCATTAAGTTCCTCAAGGAGAGGCAGCCAGGGCTTATCCATAGGTTTTATATCCATATACACACCACCGTGATGGTGCATCAGATAGGCACGCAGGTAGTCAGAGCGCTGAATATAACTTAGTTTTTCGTAGGAAGGGTGTAAAGGATGTTCGGGAAGAACATAATCCGCAAGATTATCCGAGGTTATCAGAATAACTTTACTTTCAGAATTAACGGAACGAATAAGGTCGATAGATTTCTGCCGGTTCGGAGTTATCTGGTTATCCCCCAACCAAACAATAAATATCTGATTAGGAGCGTCTTGAAGATTACCTTCCGGAAGTTGAGAATCATAGAATAGATGATTAACCATAAACGTACTGGAATTAGGTATCGCGGTATTTTTAATACGCTGGGTATATTTTTCAAGATCATAAGAGTACGGGTTTTTCTGCGAATACCAACTGCGTATCTTATCTACCCCTGCACCATCTTTGACATAATTAAGCCATATATAATGTTTTATTTTTTTTGAAAAAGAAATGATTGACACAGCTTTACCCTAGTTCTCTCACATTAATATGCTATTGATACGTTACGGGGCAGAAAGCTATTTATCGGGATGCCGCATCACACAAAGACAAAATGTGCCCCAGAAAATTATGAGGTAAAGCCTTAAGGTGAGCTACAGCGTCTACCATAGTAGCATATATATGTGATAGCTCGTGCAGGCTTCGGTAAAGGTGGCACCAAAGCGATTTAGTCATGTGTACTGATCGTTACCATTATCTAGAACCCCTCAATTCCCCAGCTGCCGTACACACGCACTGAGTTCGCGCGGATCATTTGGCACAGGTCCTCTAGACTCTGCTCACGGTGCGCCGCCATGAACCGCACCGTATAGTTCGTCATGTACGAGGCATTCGGGCGGCCCCTAAACGGGTGCGGGGTCAAAAAAGGCGCATCCGTCTCGGCAAGAATCAACTCGGGGCGCGCCATACGCAACGACTCCTGAATATCCTTCGAATTCTTAAAGGTCACGGTTCCGGCGAAACTCATATACCAGCCCTGCTCATTACAGATACGCGCCAGCTCAGCCTCACCCGAATAGCAGTGAAATACAGTACACTCAGGAGCGCCCTCCTCAAGGAGGATGCGCACCACATCATCATGCGCCTGCCGGTCGTGAATCTGAAGCGCCAACCCATGCTTCTTCGCCAAGCGAATATGCCCACGAAAGCTACGCTGCTGGGCTTCAATGCCCTCTTCTCCGGTGCGGAAGTAGTCGAGCCCAGTCTCGCCGATAGCTCGCACGCGCGGCTCGGCGGCAAGTGCATCCAAGGTCTCCAGCGCCTCATCAAGGGTACCGGCGGAATCCAGTTCGGGAGCGGTGTTGGGGTGAATAGCAACCGCCGCCAGAACCCGCCGGTCGGCGCGGGCGGCGGCAACCGCATACAGCGAGGAAGGAATATCGCAGCCGACCTGCACAATGGCACCTATGCCGAGTTTTTCCCCGGTATCGAGGGCGTCTCGGGCGGTAATTTCTACTTCGCCATCGAGCAGATCCATATGGGTATGGTTATCGACGATGGCATACGGCAAAGGCTCGGGCGCAGGCGGGAACACAAGATTACGGGACCGCCCGTTATCGCCCTTGGTGGAGCGGCGTCGGGTGCCTTCGCCCGAAGGTTCCTGCGCTATCCCTCCCCCGGTCTCGTCCCGGTAAAGCTCGGCGCGGTAGGGTGCGGGGGTCTGCCCTTCTTCAACCTGCCAACCGTGTGGAAGGGCGCTCGCCCTCAGCTCTTGTTCGTTCGGCACCGTAGAGTGTGCCAGGGCGGCAAGGGAATCTAGATATTCCTGGGTGAGTTCGGTTTGCTCGGGATGGCTCTGGCACACGGTATTCTCCTGCGGGCTGTGTTGAAGTGTGTTTTAGGGGTTGACGTTTCGAGCAGCAATGGCGGCTGCGTAAAGCTCTTGTTTGGAGGCACCCGTTTCAGCGGCGACAGCGGCGCACGCGTTTTTGAGGCGTTCGCCTGCATCCAACCGTTCCAAGACGAGGCCCACGATATCTTGCGCCTGTGGAGTTTCGGCAGGCTCGGCGCCAGCGACCACGATCACGATCTCTCCGCGCACCTGGGTTGCGTGCGCCCAGTCGGCGAGTTCGTTCAGGGTGCCGCGCAGGGTTTCTTCGTGCAGTTTGGTGAGTTCGCGGCATACGACGGCGCGGCGCTCTTCCCCGAAAACCCGGGCAAAATCTGTGAGCGTGGCGGCTACACGATGCGGTGATTCGTAGAAAATCATGGTGCGCTCTTCCGCCGCCAGGGAGTTTAGCCTTCGGGTACGTTCCGAGCCTTTACGGGCCAGGAACCCCTCAAAAGTGAACCGCCCGGTGGGCAGTCCCGAGAGCGCGAGCGCGGTCAAGGCCGCTGAGGGGCCGGGGATCACGGTCACCGGCAGGTCAGCGTCGGCAACGGCGCATGCTGCAACATAGCCGGGGTCTGAGATGGTTGGCATACCAGCGTCTGAGAGCAGCAGAACCGTATTCCCGTCACTGACCGCCTGCACGAGCTGGGTGCTGCGGTATTCCTCATTATGGTCGTGGTTCACAATAACCCGCCCCGTGGTGCGCACCCCCAGCCCGGAGGCAAGGGTGCGGAGCTTTCGAGTGTCTTCGACGGCGATCACGTCAGCGGTAGTGAGCGCCTGCCGTAACCGATCGCTGGCGTCTGAGAGGTTGCCGATAGGGGTCCCGCCAAGGATAAGGACACCACCGCCAGTTCCATGTGCTGCTGCGTGCGGCCCGGTGTGCTCAGCAGGTGCTTGGTCTGGTGTTTCAGCCTCGGGCATAGGGGTGTTGTTTTTATTGTGTGGTTTTATGCGGCTCACCTTCTCAGTGTAGGCCATGGTTCGGGGCTGGGTGGAATAAAATTTCTTGCAGAATAATCCCCTAACCTGCCCGAAATATGGCTTTCTGAGGGGATTAGCCTCTACGATGTTTAGGTGACGTTACAAACCGGTATTCTTTCCCCCGTAGGCTCGGGCCGTTCATCAATGTCCGAGCGTTTTAATGAGTTGAGTATGCTCGCCCGCTTGGGTGTGGCCCGTGTGTCTGCGCCCCGCTGGGCATGGGTTGTGCCCGCCCTGATGGTGGTGCTTGCAGGCATACTGCGTTTTGTTTATTTGGCACACCCGAACGCGATTGTTTTTGATGAGACGTACTACGCGAAGGACGCCTACTCGTACCTGCATTACGGGTATGAGCTGAACTGGACGAAGGAGGCGAACGGAACCTTCGTGGCTGGGAGCCCTTCAGGTCTTCTGATGGATTCCCCCGAGTATGTGGTTCACCCTCCGCTGGGTAAGTGGATGATCGCCGCCGGGATGGCGATTTTTGGGGATAATAACCCGTTTGGGTGGCGTTTTAGCGCGGCGCTGATTGGTACGCTGTCGGTGGCCTTGGTGGCGTATGCGGCCTGGCTGCTGTTCCGCTCTATGACGGTGGCTACTATCGCCGCGATCCTCGCATCCGTGGATGGGCTCATGTTTGTGGAGTCCCGTCTGGCGCTGCTGGATATTTTCCAGATGTTCTGGATTTTAGCGACTTTTGTGTGCCTGCTCTTAGATCGGCAGCAATCGCGGCGGGTGCTGGCACGTAAAGTGGTGGCTCTGGCTCAGCAGAACGGCGGCACGCTGCCTCAGCTTGTGTTTGGTCCTGGTTCGGGGTGGCATCTGTGGAGGCTGGCCGCTGGCGTGTGCGCCGGCGCGGCTGTGGGCGTGAAATGGAATTCGCTGTTCTTTATCGCTGCTTTCGGGTTGCTGACCGTGTTCTGGGATGTGAACGCGCGCCGTATCCTGGGGTTGAAGAACTGGGCGGTTGTGGGTGCGCTCCGTGAGGGCCTGCCCGCGTTCGTTCAGATGATTGGTGTGGGTCTTATCGTGTACCTGTCCACGTGGGCGGGCTGGTTTAAGTCATCGAACGCTTTCTACCGGCATTGGGCGCAGGATAATCCCGGGCAGGGGGTTCAGTGGCTGCCGACCGATCTGCGTTCGCTCTGGGAGTACCATGTTTCGGCGTTTAATTTCCATTCCAAGCTAGATAGCCCCCATTCGTATGCGTCTCCCGCGTGGAAGTGGCTTCTGCTGGGGCGACCCACCTCGTACTACTATGAGTCGCCAAAGATGGGGTCGAAGGGGTGCACCGCCTCTTCCTGCTCTGAGGCGATCCTCAATATCGGCAACCCGCTCATCTGGTGGGCTTTTATTGCGGCGATCCTGGTAGCCTTGATCGTCACCATTGTGCGCCGTGACTGGCGGTTTACATCTTTGCTCTTCGTTTTTGCCGTGGGTTACTTCCCGTGGTTCCTCTACCCGAACCGCACCATGTTCTACTTCTATGCTCTCTCGTTCGAGCCGTTTTTGATTCTGATACTTGCCGGTGTGCTGGGGCTGGTGCTGGGCCATTCGGGCAGCTCAGTGCGACGCAAACGGGTGGGCCTGTACTTTACGGGCGTGTACCTGGTGGCGGTACTGCTGATGAGTGCCTACTTCTGGCCGCTATGGACGGGGCAGACTATCCCTTATAACGAGTGGCTGCACCATATGTGGTTCTCTTTCTGGATTTAGGGCACCAGCAGTTCGCTGTCAAAACCTGTTCTGTTCGTCACCGAACCGCGTGAGATACCGTTTAATGCACGTCATGTGAAGCGGGGGTGGAAAACCAATATTGGTTTTCCACCCCCGCTTTTTCGTACCTGCCGTATTGCCGCAACCTACCTGGCTTATGAGAAGAAACTTCTGTGTAACTGTGCAGAGCTGCCCTGGATGAAGGGGTACCGAGCAGTTTAGGAAGCTTTTTAATGCTTTTTCAGCCCCGACATTCAGCAGTTACACAACATATAGATGCGGCGCCGACCCCGTCATATAGCTGGGGTCGGCGCCGCATACTTCCTCGAAGGATTATGGGCCTATCCGTTGGAACGGGAAGCCTGCTGGGAGGCGCTCACCTGCTTTGCCTCCTGCACCTGAGCATCAGCTTTTTGAAGTGCCGCGAACCGTTCGGCACTGCGGCGCAGGGCCACCTGTTTACGGTAGCGAGTGGGCCAGGTGTAGCCCATCAGCAGGAGCACAATCAGCATACTCAGGGCCGCAACGGCAATGGCCGCATCTACCCAGAACTGCGGCGGGTACAAGCGGATGAGTGTGTCGTTCAAATGGAACTGCCAGTTACCCTGCGGGAAGAACGTGGCGTGGAAGGTTGTAAACAGCCAATCCCAGCTGAAAATACCAACGGCAGCAAGTACGCCCAGAATCCCCACCGTCAGCCACGCACCGGTGAAAAGGCTGCGGCGGATAACACCGGGGGCACGCTCCCGCAGGGTTGCGCTTGAGATGAACGCTAGGATGAGCATCAGTACCGCCGCAGCGGTGGAGTACAGGATGACCAGTTTTACATCATGCATATGCCCCACTTCATCGGGCAAAAACGCAGATTTATGCTCCGCTCCGGTGGTGATACTCTCCAAATATGAGCGGGGGGCGAAGTTCGTCACATAGTTAAGTCCGTAAGAGCCCAACCGCATCCGTTCAGCGGTATCAAACCCGTAGGCATCTGCCGGGAACCCGGGACGGTGGTATTCAAGCCACAGGAATGCGTCAGAAGCCACCGCACGGACCGCGATCATTATCACCAGAATCGGCACCGCGAGGGTAATAATAGTTGACCGCAGACGAAGCAGAGGCGGCTTATCGAGCACTATCAGCTCAGCCTTAGGGGCAACCTTGACTGCTTCGGCTTTACCCGGTTTGGGAACGTCAATATATTCCTTGGGAATATCAACCTCATCGGGGTCCGCAGCGACGCGCACCACCTTATTGCTGGTGGTCGTCTCAGTGCGGTATTCCTTCTGGCGGGGCTTTTCTTTCGCCACTTCAGTGGCCTCAGCTTCTTCAACCGACTGGGCGGCCGCCAGCGCTTCCTCCTGCTCTTTTTGGCGCGCATCCCGGCTCAACGCGCTCAGGGTAGGGCTCTTGGGGGCATTATGAACCTCACGCACCAACGGAATGAACCCGGTCGAGACACTCGTGTACGTGCGCACACGCTGCCCTACGCCCCGCTCCCCCAATTTGCTCCGTGCGGGCGCAATGGGTACAGCCCCGGTGGCCACATCTGGTTCAGCCGCCGTACCTGGAGCCTCGGCCCGGATGCGCGCAAACGCCCCCGTCTGCGTCTCAGGCTGGGTGTCCTGCACGTCCTCCTGCGGCGAATCTGCGGCAGGGGCCTCATCTAAAGCGCCCTCAGCCACGGGGTATTTAACGGCGGGGCGTAGCGCCTCCCAGCCTTTCTCATCAGGCTCGGCGGGCGTATCGACGTTCTGGCGATCCTCTGGCATGTAGGTGTTCTCGTTCCGGGTGAATAAATTGAGTGAGTGCGTTGTAAAGATTTGCTATGTCACAGTTTCTCACATACTAAGAACCTTCTGCTGTACTGCTGCAGAAGGTTCGTAGTATGAGCGGTATGATAACCCCCACGCAGCGTGGCACCTATGCGCCGTTATAAGGGCGTGGGCGGCTCGGCACGCGCACCACCTGCCACCCCTGTGGGGCGGTCAGCTGCTCAGCGTGCAGATCACACAAATCATAGGCGTGAGGCTCGCGATGTTCCGAGAGCGGCCCTATGACGGCCGTTGAATCGGCATAGGAGTAGGTGAGCGTAACCGTTGCTTCTCTTTTGCATGTTTGTCGAGAGCACAGTCGTGCGGTTTGCATGGTGGGTAACCTTCCTAGCCTTAGCTTGCCTGCTTGCGCAGCCTCCGGCGTTCGCGTTCTGAGAGTCCTCCCCAGATTCCGAAACGCTCATCATTGTCCATAGCATATTTTAGACACTCTTCGCGCACAGGGCAGACCCCGCACACGCGTTTAGCATCACGTGTGGAGCCGCCCTTCTCAGGAAAAAAGGCTTCGGGGTCCGTTTGGGCACAAAGTGCTTCAGCCTGCCAGGCAAGTTCACCTTCTTCGCCGCCAGTGCCGTAAATATCGGCTGCGGCCTCCCAAATGTCGACGGTGCCACCGTCGGGACAAGCCAGCAGCCCTGTTGCCGCCCTGCATTCTGCAGCGGGCGCGATATCGGCGCCGAGGCTCAGCTCGGCGGCAGCAAGGAACACATTGGCCTGTTCTTCCAGTGATTGCACTGCGTGGATTGTTTGCATAGTGTAGAGCTGGGTTCAAGCCCGGGCAGTCGCCGCTGGCACCAGCCCGAGTGTTTTACATCTCGGGGCTGATGCATGAACCCATGGTCGTCCCTTCCGTGTTCTCATCATGTGAATGAGTCTGCGGGGCCAGCCCCCAACACACTGGGGTGACTGGCCTTTGGTCTGTGGAATTGAATGCCGAAGAAGTAGCGCTTTGCGGGAGGGTTGCGCTATCGGCGGAAGTAACCCCACCTATTCATTAGACGGGCGACACGCCCTATTCGTCAAACTGGACTTAATGTTGCAAAAGGTGTAAACACCTCATGGAACTCAAGTAAGCGGTTACAGCTGATAAATTCATTCCACATATATCGAATAGTCGCAAATAAATCTTTTATACCGACAAATACATGCAAAAGATACGAAAAATGTTTACAAAACAAATAAATATTCGTACTCTGGGTACAAATAAGAGCCTAAGGTATGGTTGAGGAATGGCAGAAAATCTACTCCCCAAACTTTCAACCGCACGCTCTCTCAACCAGGTTTTTCATGCTCTCGCTGCAGTACAAACACCGGCCATTATCTGGCATTCGCGCGGCGGGGAACGGATCGAACTTTCGGGGCGGGTGCTCATGAACTGGGTTGATAAAAGCGCAAATCTGCTCCTCAATGAGTGCGAGGTCGAAGAAGGCAGCACCCTGCACATAGAATCCGACGTGCACTGGCGCTGTGTTGCTCTCTACTTGGCGGCATTAAGGGCAGGTGCGCTGCTGAACAGTAATGAACCGCAGGTTGGTGTAGCGTTAGACGCTGCCACCGCAGCACGCTTTACTCGTTCCCCGGATTTTCTGCTGCTCATTGACCGGGGGCCGCTGGCCATGCGTTATACGGGTGATTCCGAAGCTGTCTTTAATGTTTACGACGGCGAAATCCTGGATTTCTGCGCCCTGGTGCGCAGCGAGGCAGATCAGTTCATGGGCATGCCGCCCCACCCCACCACAGAGGTGCTCGCCGGAGTCACCAATGCGGATGTGCTCGCCGAAATACTCAAGCAGGCCCGCAGCTTTGACTCCCATCAGGTGCGGCTTGACAGCGGAGAACCAGCCCTTGCGGTCCTGCTTAACTCTCAGCATAGTTTTGGCACACCCGAAAATGCTCTCGCCATTGTCTGCGAGGTACTCGGGGCTCTCGTGGCTGGCTATGCAGTACTCATCACCGACCCCACAGCAGGTTTTACCCCAGCAGAGATAGCACCGATTCTTGCAAGTGAACGGGCTGTAGATACCCGCCGCCAGGGGAAATAACTGTTACAGGTTAAGCAGCAGTAGATTAGCTACACTGCTGCGTTGATGAAGCCACGCGGTAGCACCTGCGAAGCTGCACTGTACAGCGTTAAATAAAGATGGCGGCCCACACATCATGGACCGCCACCTTCATATTCCGTCATACATTAATTTTTATTGCCGTTCGAGACTTCAGCCTCAGCAGCTGACTCCTGCGCTATAACAGCTTCTGCTTCAGAGTCGTGGGTCATAATCTCGGTTGCTTCTTCCAGCATATGGCCAAGCTCTTCATGCTCGGTAGCCCCACCCTCAGCAACCTGTTTGCGGTGTTTGCCGTACACCCAGAACCGGTAGAGGAAATACCTCAGGATAGTACCCAAAATAGTGCCAATAATCGTGCCCGAAATGAACGAGGCCTGCGCAGTTCGCAACCCCAAAATGTAGGTGCTGAAAGCCACGCACCCGGCTTCAACAAGGATTCCCAGAATATTTACGAACGCAAACTCGATTGCCTCACGCTTCCAGTTCTCGGAGCGGTTCTCACGGAACGTCCACAGCCGGTTCATTAACCACGAGAAAATAGTGGCTACGATACTGGCAATCACCTTGGCTTTAGTGTGGGAGTCGTGCATGATGGTCACCATAAGCGTCCACACCACCACAGAGTTCACCACGAATGCGGCGCCGCCAACAGTGCAAAATTTGGCAATCTCAATGCCATACGTGTTCCAAATCGCTTTGATTCGGCTGGGAAGTGAACTCATGTTTACCTTCTTGTTGTGCCCCGGTGAGGATAGTTCACTGGGCCGCATGTATTTCTACCTACCTTGAAATGGTAGTACACCACATACGAATATGCCTTCTCCGCTGCCCCTTTACAAGTCAACTCCCAGTTTTATGGGAGCCTATGTGCAGCTTACTACCGTTGTTATTGGCTAAGCGCTAGACTTAGGTGATGTGACTTACCCTGTAACTGGACCAGTAGTTGGCGTGATCGGTGGCGGACAGTTAGCCCGCATGATGGCACCGGCGGCAACAAATCTCGGATTGAATCTGCATATCCTCGCCGAAACCCCTCAGGTGGGTGCCGTAGCTGCGGTGCGTACCGCCGTAGTAGGCGATTACAAAAACCTTGACACCCTGCGTGAGTTCGCGGCCGGTAAAGACGTGATTACGTTCGACCATGAGCACGTTCCCACCGAACTATTGCACGCCCTTATTGCAGAGGGCGTGAATGTGCAGCCACGCCCGGAAGCCCTGCAGTACGCCCAAGATAAGCTGCTCATGCGCGCTGCGATCGAACGGCTGGGACTGCCGAACCCCCGATGGGCTAAAGTGAGTACGCTCACCGAACTACTTGAGTTCGGGGATGCGACCGGCTGGCCGGCGGTGCTCAAAACCCCGCGCGGAGGCTATGACGGCAAGGGTGTGTTGGTGCTCGAATCTGCTGGGGACGCTCGTGAACGCGCCGCCAGCTGGTTCGACCAGTTGGAATCACGCACCGATTTTTCCTCACTTCTGGCGGAGGAGAAAGTACCGTTTACCCGCGAGCTGTCGGCGCTGGTGGCCCGCCGTGAGAGCGGGCAGGTTATCCCCTGGCCTGTGGCTGAAACAATCCAAGTACATTCGGTGTGCGATGAGGTGATTTCCCCCGCCCCGAACCTTGAGGCGCAGGTGGCCGCAGCCGCATCTGAGGCGGCGGTGCACATCGCCACAGAGCTGGGCGTGACCGGGGTAATGGCTGTCGAACTGTTCGAAGTTCCCGGTTCTGCATCCGGGTTCTATATTAATGAGCTGGCGATGCGCCCCCACAATACGGGGCATTGGACCCAAGACGGTGCAGTCACCAGCCAGTTTGAGCAGCACCTGCGTGCGGTGCTTGACCTGCCGCTGGGTGATGCATCTGCCCTTGCTGAAGTGAGTGTGATGAAGAATTATCTGGGCGGGGAACATGATGACATTTTCGGTGTGTATCCGCTGGCTTTTAGTGCGGAGCCACGCGCAAAAATACATTTCTACGGCAAAGAACCCCGGCCGGGGCGTAAGATTGGTCACGTAAACGTTACTGGCGGTGCGCATGAACTTGAGCAGCTGCGTCATATTGCCGCGAATGCTGCCTCTATTCTGCGTGATGGCAGGCCGCTATAGGTTTAGATGTGTCCCTTGTGGAAGGAGAAAGAGAATGACGACCTCCCCGTACGATTCTGACAGCCCCGTAGTGGGTATTGTGATGGGCTCCGATTCCGACTGGTCCGTTATGGAAGCAGCCGCGACGGTACTTGAAGAATTCGGTATCCCCTATGAAGCCGATGTGGTTTCGGCACACCGCATGCCTGAAGACATGATCGCTTACGGTCAGCAGGCGCACACCCGCGGTATTCGCGTGATTATTGCTGGCGCTGGCGGTGCAGCACATTTGCCGGGGATGCTCGCCTCGGTTACCGCACTGCCGGTGATTGGTGTGCCGGTGCGGTTAAAGAACCTGGAGGGTATGGATTCCCTCCTGTCAATTGCACAGATGCCCGCCGGGGTTCCGGTGGCGACTGTTTCAATTGACGGGGCGCGTAATGCAGGTCTTTTAGCTCTGCGTATTTTAGGGTGCGGCACCGATGACTTCGCGCAGCAGGTGCACTCCGACCTGCTGGATTTCTCAAAGAACCTGCGTCAGAGCGCGGTCGATAAGGGCGCTGCGTTGCGAGCCAAGCTAGAGGAGCGCCGTGCAGAACAGCAGGATGATGCACCCACCATCCGCAGCTCGGAACCGACCCAGCCTAAGCAGCCCACCACCCCCGGCGAACCGCAAGCGTACGTCCCGTAAAAACACAGTACGCAGAAAACCCTTTCGGTTTTTCGTTTATGATTACGCAGTTGCTGCGCACCCTATGAACGCCTAGTGCACGGGGTACACGGCAACTGCGTGTTTATTTATGCTCTTTCCCGTAAAAACCTGCGGTTTCGGTGGGTTAAGCACTGACACAGCACACATCGGCCGCAGGATGAACCCTATAGAATGGTGCCCATGAGCAATATTCTTCAGTCAGAGATTTGGGCGCGTTTTCAAGAATCAAACGGGCACACCGTCATCCGCCGCAGCGGCGAGGGTTGGTCGTATATCGCCACCGTTGAGGGCGGTAAAACCGGCAGGTACCTATACAGCCCGTACGGGCCGGTGGCCGAAGATGCACAGACATTTGATGCCGCCCTCACCTCACTGAAGGCTGAGGCGAAGGCACACAAGTGCCTGTTCGTGCGAATCGAGCCCACCAACCCGGCGATCTGGGGTGAACGTGATGCGGCGGCATTTTTGACCTCACGCCAGGCGGTGCTTTCACCCCGCCAGGTTCAGCCTGCCCACACACAAATCATTGATCTTTCGGGAAGTGACGATGAAATCCTCAAGGGGATGAAATCGAATAACCGCAACCTGCACCGCAATATTCACAAGAAAGGTGTGAGCATTGAGGTGTCTGAGGATCCTGAGGATATGGCGGTGCTGTATCAGTTCTTGGAGGCAACTGCCGACCGGAACGGCTTTAACCGCCAGCGAGACGAATACCTGTCGCAGGTGGCACGGGTGCTCATGCCCGCTAAGGCTGCCTCCCTGTATATTGCCCGTCTCACACATGAGGACGGCACGGTGGAGCCGATTGCCGCAGCTTTTGTCTACGACTCAGACGATACCCGCACCTACGCCCACGCGGCGGCCTCATTTGAGCACCGTAAGCTTTCGGCAGGCATTCCGGTGGTGACGAACCTGATTTTAGACGCGAAGGCTAAAGGTCTGAAGTACGTGGATTTGTTCGGCATTGCCCCGGAGGATGAGCCGGACCACGAGTGGGCTGGGTTTACGAAGTTTAAAAAATCTTTTGGTGGTGAGTCAGTCACCTACCCGGGCACGTGGGATGTTCCGGTGAACACTGCGGGCTACAAGGTGTACGACGCCGCATACCGGGCGCGGCCGAAGGCGCAGCAGGCGCTCACTCAGACAAAAAAACTCGTGAAGGACGCCCCCGCACGTTTGAAGAAACTCTTGAAACGATAAAACCGCCACGTAAAAGTTTTAACGGCCCACCGTACCACTTGGGTTTCGGCTGTTTGGTGCCGCTGTGGCCTTGCGCCAAACAGCCGGGACTGTACCGTACACACTTTTATATTCCGTCAGATGGGTGTTCACAGGCGGAGTCAGCCGCGTAAATATCTTCACCGGCGCGGCTGCTGATTTGCGGCGCTCTGAGCACCTCACAGTATTGCTGTATACGCACAGAAATAAGGACATACGGGCACATTATGATATTTTTACCGGCCAGGGTTAGAGAAGTGTTGGACAGCTCCGGGTACTCGCATCGGTACGCCGTCTCGGACTATGAGCTTAATGAGATTAAGGCCCTCTACCAGAAATTTGGTATCGCCATTAATGACCGCGTGATTGAGCTCATGGGTGTTGTGGGTGATAGGGTTCTTGAGTACCGGAACGGGTCTATCCCCGCCAGAGGGGATGTTCCGTATGAAATAAGCTTCTGCCTCCGCGACGTTCTGGGTAAGTCTGCAAAAACTAATATTTTAAATACCCGCGCGCACATCAGCTGGTACGAGGAACGACTTCACGTGAGTGGGCTGGTTCCTGTGGCGATCATGCCCTCAGGCCCCATGACTTTTTACCTTGACGATCAGGAAAACATATACGGGATTCTTGATGACCTGGTGCTGGGGTATCAAGGGCGCAGCCTATGGAATAGCATGGTGAAACTATTCGACGGTCACGACACGCACGTACCGATCTCACGCCCATAAATAATTCGTTGATCCCAGAGGGACCTTAGGCGGGATTCATCCCCCGCCTTGAGTAGGTTCTGTGCGTCCTGCCTCCCTCCCATCCCATTGTCAGAGTCTCGTAGGTTTTACAGAAGTAGCCGATTGCGGCCAAGAAAACGCGGGAGAAGGCAGATAAAGCTGCCTTCCCCCGCATTGTCTTACGCCCTGTGAAACAGAGCAGGAGCTATTAGTGGGTGTGTGCGAGAATTTCCTGCATACGCTGCAGACGGTGCTCCGCCTCAACAGTGCGCACAGTGCCAGAGGAGGAGCGCATGACCAGCGACTGGGTGGTCACAATGTTCTTGCCGTAGCGTACACCGCGCAGCAGCTTGCCGTCGGTAATACCGGTTGCGGCGAAGAAGCAGTTATCGCTGGTGACCAAATCATCAGTGGTGAGGATCCGGTCAAGGTCGTGTCCAGCGGCGAGCGCCTTCTCACGCTCGGCGTCATCGGTGGGTGCCAGGCGGCCCTGGATAACGCCCCCGGTGGCCTTAATAGCGCAGGCAGCAACAATACCTTCGGGGGTGCCGCCGGTGCCGAGCATCACATCAACACCGGTTCCTTCGCGGCAGGCGGCGATAGCGCCAGCGACGTCACCATCAAGGATAATGCGGGTACGGGCACCGCAGGCGCGGATTTCTTCGATCAGCTTGACGTGGCGGGGGCGGTCAAGCACGCACACGGTCAGTTCGTTGATCTTTTTGCCTTTAGCCTTGGCGACCAGGTGCAGGTTCTGTTTCACGGGCAGGCGCAGGTCTACGAAGTCTGCGGCCTCGGGGCCGGTTACGAGCTTCTCCATGTAGAACACGGCGGAGGGGTCAAACATTGAACCGCCATCGGCCACCGCAATCACGGAGAGGGCGTTATTCATGCCGAGCGCGGTCAGGCGGGTGCCGTCGATGGGATCTACCGCAATGTCGAGGTTGGGGCCGGTGCCGTCACCAACGACTTCACCGTTAAACAGCATGGGGGCCTTGTCTTTTTCACCTTCGCCAATGACGACGGTGCCGTTGAAGTTCACGGAGGATAGGCGGTAGCGCATTGCGTCCACTGCGGCGCCGTCTGCGGCGTTCTTATCTCCTGCCCCCACCCAGGGGCCTGCGGCGATGGCGGCGGCTTCGGTGGCGCGCACGAGCTCCAGCGCGAGGTTACGGCTACCGTGGTTATTGTTGTTCTCAGTCATTACTCACCTTCGAGGGTTGATTGGGCCAGCCGGCCGGGCGGCCGTATAGTTTGGCGGTCTCTACGTTATCTAGCATAACGCGGGCTGTTTACTGTGTGGTTCTTTTGAGCGGTTTTTCTGGTGGGTTCTTAGAGGTTTGCAAGGATGCGCAGCTCACGTGAATGGTGCGGCACGGGGTGCGTCCGGTGCGTGTTGGGGGGGTATAGAGTGGCCGTTTGGGTTCGGGTGCTCCAGCAGCGGTGTGAGAGAATAGACACTGTGGAAAATTCTCAGAATAACGCACACAACCCCCAGGACGAGAACCCACCCGCCGGTACGAGGAAGCTGGGTGATGCATCCTCCAGCTCTTCCGCTGCCGAGCTACCGCAGGACCTTACTGCAGCCGAGCGTCCGGACGGTGAGCAGACGGTGACACCGCAGATTACCGTTAAACAGGCGAAGCGTATTAACGCCCCGGCGCGCAACATGATTATTTCGATGGTTGCGATGATTCTGATCCTTATTCCGGTGCTATGGCTTATGCCACGCCCGGATAAAACCCCGTACCGCCCGCAGGTAAATGTGGCGCAGGTTGCGTTTGAGTCGAGTCGTCAGGCAGGGTTTCCGGTGGCTGTGCCGCAGCTGGAAGGCTGGCACTATAACTATGCCCGGTGGAATGGTAATACGCCGGATAATATTGGGTTTTTTAAAAGCGGCCAGGTTACCGGGAAGAACCACTTTATTGAGCTAACCCAGGCGAAAGATACAAACCCTACCTGGGTGGCTCAGCAGACTGATAACGCCACAAAACAGGGCACCGAGCAGATAGCCGGGGTGGAGTGGGAGGTACGGGCGGCTACCTCAAAGAAAAATAATGAGCGTGTGTACTCATATGTGGCTCACGTGCCTTCTGCGGGAGGGCAGAGCACCACGATTATCCTCAGCGGAGCCGCCGACCCCGCGGAGTTTTCCCAGCTGGCAGATGCGGTTAGCGCCTATTTGAAGAACCCCACCGCTACGGCTGACCCCAGCCGGCACGGGTAGCACCATTCGGTAAAGACCCTGTGTGTTCAAGCGCGCTGTTGCATGAGAATGTGGTGGTAGGAAACGGATGACTGGTGCCTCTTTCGCAGAACAGAGAGATGACACGGGCATGTGGTACGTCGAAAAGATGCCTGAGCGCATACACTAGAGGTAGTTTCTCAACGGGGTCCCGTTCGGGCCCCGCAATAACCGCGGATGACTGTGAAAGGGGACGGTGCACGGTGGGTTCTCTCAAAGATCAGGTTCAGCCAAGCCCGGCGCAGGCGTGGAAACGTCTTAAAGACGGTAACCAGCGCTTCGTGGAGGGCATCAGTGAGCACCCTAACCAGGATTCCAGCAGGCGAACCCTGCTCTCAGGCGGGCAGTTCCCGTTTGCGTGCATTTTTGGGTGCGGAGATTCTCGTCTAGCAGCTGAAATCATTTTCGACCTGGGCCTGGGGGACGCCTTCGTGGTGCGCACAGCCGGGCAGGTGATCGAGAACGGTGTGCTCGGTTCCATTGAGTACGCGGTGGAGGAGTTCAAAACCCCCATCATTATGGTGCTGGGCCATGATTCGTGCGGTGCGGTCACGGCAGCCCGCAACGCAGCCCAGACGGGTGATATGCCGCCGGGGTTTATTCGCAACCTGGTGGAGCGTATTCTGCCGTCGGTGATTGCGCCCTCCCTGCCGCCGCACGCGCACGTGAACGATATGGTGCGTGAGCACACCCGGCAGACAGCCATGCGTATTACTGAGCAGTCCCATATTGTCTCGGATGCGGTGCTCAGCGGCGAGGTTGCCGTAATTGGGGTGTTCTATCACCTGCGTGACGGTAAAGCGGAACTGGTGTTTAGTTCTCAGGACTTGACGCTGCCCAATACCCCCACCGGCGAGGGGCAGTCACCGACCACCGCTTCCCTGCCGGTGAGCGTTAAACAGCAGCCGCGTATCGTCTTCGCTGAAACGTGGGGCGAGGCTTCCCCCTGGGGGTTGTGAGCCTATTGCCGGGTGCCCGCGATCGGGTGCGTACCGCACCCCAAGCATCCGTGTACAACCCCACATAAGCACATATTTTTCTGTGGCTTTGCCCCGCTCCCTATTGCGTTCCAACGTTTAGGGTGCGGGGCGTTACATTCTGAAGGTTGAGGCGGAAAATTTCGCCCTATTTTCTGGATGTAATATCTTCAAAATCGCAGTGTCAGCATGATTTTTGCGCCTATCCTAGAGGTATGGCTGAAAATATTGAATACCGCATTGAACATGACACCATGGGCGAAGTTCGCGTGCCCGCCAACGCACTCTACCGTGCACAGACCCAGCGCGCGGTCGATAACTTCCCGATTTCGGGGCAGACCCTCGAATCAGCCCATATTCGCGCTCTTGCCCTCGTGAAGAAGGCAGCCGCGACCGCCAATGAGGAACTTCAGGTGCTCGACGCTGAGCGCGCCCAGGCTATCCGCGAAGCGGCGGATCTGGTAGCAACCGGTGAGTACGACGAGCATTTCCCCATTGACGTCTTCCAGACCGGTTCGGGTACCTCATCGAATATGAACACTAATGAGGTTCTGGCAACGCTGGCAACCCGTTCCCTGGAATCACAAGGTATTGAGGTTCACCCCAATGACCATGTGAACGCCTCCCAGTCTTCCAACGATGTTTTCCCCACCTCCGTGCACGTTGCCGTGACCGAGGCGCTGGTCAAAGAGCTGATCCCTTCCCTTGAGGTTCTCGCTGCATCGTTGGAAAAGAAGTCCGCCGAGTTCAAGGACGTTGTCAAGTCCGGACGCACCCACCTGATGGATGCAACCCCCATTACCTTAGGCCAAGAATTCTCTGGCTACGCCGCTACCGTGCGTTACGGCATCGAACGTGTGAACGCTTCCCTGCCCCGCGTGGCTGAGGTTCCCCTGGGCGGCACCGCTGTGGGTACCGGTATCAATACCCCGGCAGGCTTTTCGGCACGTGTGATTGAGCTGCTTGCTGAAGAAACCGGTCTGCCCCTGACTGAGGCGCGTAACCATTTCGAGGCGCAGGCAAACCGCGACGGTCTGGTTGAGGTTTCCGGTCAGCTGCGTACCCTCGCCTACGGTCTGATGAAGATCAGCAACGATATTCGTTGGATGGGTTCAGGCCCGAACACTGGTTTAGGCGAGCTGCACATCCCCGATCTGCAGCCTGGCTCGTCCATCATGCCCGGCAAGGTAAACCCGGTGATTTGTGAGGCTACTATTCAGGTTGCGGCACAGGTGATTGGTAATGATGCGACCATCGCGTTGTCCTCCACCAACGGAGCCTTCGAGCTGAACGTGGGTATTCCAGTAATGGCGGCTAACCTGCTCCAGTCCATCCGTTTGCTCGCCAACGTTTCTCGCGTGGCGGCGGAGAAGATGATTGACGGTCTGAGCGCCAATGTGGAGCGTTGCCGCTTCCTGGCGGAGGCATCACCTTCGACCGTGACCCCGCTGAATAAGCTCATCGGGTACGAGGCCGCCGCGAAGATCGCCAAGTATTCCGTGGCGAACAAGGTCACCGTGCGCGATGCCGTGGTGGCTTTAGGCTACGTTGGACGCGGTGAGGTAACCGAGGCTCAGCTCGACGAAGCTCTGGACGTCACCAAGATGCTGGGTGATTTCTAACCTCAAGCAGCGTATCCTAAGTATTCTCCTGTAACTGCAGGAGTTCGATAACGCAGCGTAAATCCCCGCCTGCCCCATGATGGGGTGGGCGGGGATTTACTTTTACGCATAAGCAGGTGCGCACAACTAACCCAGCTATGCCCCGGGAGCGCGTATAGCGGTTATTGCTTTGACAAGTTCTTTACCATCGCCGAATAAAGGCAGAAGCATTATGAGGTGCATATACCACCAAAACGCTATGAAGCTGTGCCCCATCAGCTGCCACACCGTGCCCCCAATAAAAGCGGCTGCTGGGCCAGCTACAGCGACCATCAGAGAGGATTTAGGGGTGAGATCCTCATGCGGTGTGAGAAGAGAGAAGCGCAAAGGGGTCGATTCGATGCGAATATGGCGCACACCTGCGACGTACCGTAACGCCAGGGCATGCCCCAGCTCATGGATAACGGCCGGTATTAGCGCGCAGGTTACTACCAACCACATGATGAGCAGGCCCAGCACTACTAATCCTGCGGCCAATTTACCCTCACGCATCTCTACCCTGCCCGGGGTGAAATAAATGTGCTGCCCTTGGTCCCCCAGCAGCCCGCCTATAACTAGGAGGAAGGCAAACACGATAATCGGCAGAAATAGCACGGCTACCCGATAACACAGGTACAGCATGCCGCTAAGGTTTAGCGTGAGCGGGCGAGAACGCCCGGCCCATATCTGCTTATTGGAGGCGTTCATTGGTTTTACGCTTCTTCCGTTGAAAAAACAGATGTACAACCAGTTGCGCTACCGCCGCTATTTTTCATCCTCTTAACCAGCTCCTCACTTTAAGTAGAAGTTTTATTCCCCTCTCAAACGGCGAATCATAATTTACATCTCGTGAGATGCTTTTCATTATTTATGCAGTGAACATGAACGTTTCAGCCGTGGTGAGTGCGTCGTTGGCGAGAGTGCCCGTTTTGCTCATAATCTGCACCCCAAGGGTGTATTTTTGGTGGTATCCAGGCCGGAAACATACGGTATGTTCACTTCAAAAGCACCGTTATTGATCTTCTCGGGGCGCACGGTAATGAGGGAAACTGGGTCGGGGGCTAACCGCCCGGGCTCACCCAGCCCAGCGCGGTTAATAAATAGCCGCAACCTCGCACCGGCAGGAATGTACCGGCTTTCAAATCCGGTACCGCGTACCGTGATGCTCCCGCCAGCGGCGCTGGGGTTCTTATCGAAGTCAAGCCGAGGGCTCTCCGTCAGCACGGTAATGGGGGTCTGCGTATCGTATTTGGTGGTTTCGGAGGTGCGATGCCCTTCCTCAGTGCTTTCGGCGTAGCTAATCATGGTCTTCACCGCGTACTCTAGCCCTGCACGATACTGCCCGTACCAGAGCTGCCCGGTGACAAGCTCCGTATTTAAACGCCCCATCCTCTATGCGTTCGGCGGGTACGTGCACAAAACCTAGGTGGGTGTCATCAATGGTTTCGGGGAAATACTCGGGTTTGCTGGTGTCTTCTGTGAGACCCACATAGACGCTCACCCGCTGGCCAAGCTGCACCCCGTAAAACCCGGTGCCTTCCACGTAGATGGTGCACGGAATGTACGGGTTGACGTTCTCGGTCAGGGAAAGGTTTAGCTTCGGCAAGAAGCTCTGAGTATCGTCCCCAGGGTCGTTGAGGGGTTCGGGTTCGGCCAGCACTGGGGTCAGCGGCAACGACGCCACCCCGGCGAGGGCTAAGGCACAGGCTAAACGGCGGCTGGGCAGGGAACTCTTAGCGTTTTTGAACGATTCGAGGCGCATGAGTGTCTTTCAGATGTGGTGTGTGCTTGCACTCCCAACCTACCAAAATTTAAATCTTTAATGAAGGATTTTTGAAACTATTACCTGAAAGTTTTCAGCGGTGTTGTTCCGCACCGAATCACCCGTGTAGCACCAAGATGGTGCCGTTTACCCCTTCGGTGACACCGATTCGTACCCAAACCTGCAGTGGCCGTCATAGCCTAAGGCCGCATCAATACGATCAAGCATCCTCTCTGAGAGCATGGCCCGCTCGGTCGGGTCCGTCATATCCGCCCAGCGCACTTGGGTGGATTCGTCATCATTGACGCGCGCATCACCAGCAACCCAGCGGCACAAAAACGTGTGATCCAGAAACTGGCACCGGTCCCCGTTACCGAACCGCATGGCGGGGTCGGCTTTGAGCTGCGCGAGCGCAAGCACCTCAATCTCCACCCCCGCCTCTTCATGCGCCTCCCGAAGACAGGTCAGCGCGGGGTTCTCGCCGGGGTCCACGATACCCGTCACGGGTGTCCACGCATCGTTGTCGCTGCGGCGCACCAGCAGCACACGGTGGTCAGAGTCGCGGCGGATAACAGCCGTAGCGCCCGAAAGCCACAGGTAGTCATGACCGATTTTCTCCCGCAGGGTGAGGATGTATTCAGGGGTTGGCACTTAATGCCCCTCCTTCTTAACTCGATAGTACGACGGTTACTGCGCCGCCTAGAACAGGGTGTAGGCGGGCCACACCCACCCGGTGAGCGCCCCTAAAAGCATGAACGGCCCGAACGCTACACGCGTGCCGCTGCGGGCCATACCGAACAGAACCAGCGCCAAGGAGAACACCCCACCCACAATGAAGGTAACGAGCGAAGCCCACACCAGGTTCACCATCGAAAAATAGGCAAGCGCCCCACCGAGTGCAAGAGCGAGCCGTACATCTCCGCGCCCAAGAGCCCCAAACGAGAGGACGCGCATCAACAGGTAGAAAACCCACAGTACCGCCCCACCCAGGAATACCCGGCCGATAGCACCTGCGTCGCCCTTCATGAGGAGCACGAGGGGAAGGGCGGTGTAGGTACTCAAAATCATTGAGTACACGATACTGCGCGGCAGGCGGTGCTCACGCACGTCCACGCGCCACAGCCGTATCCCCTGTATGAGGGTGTGCAGGCAGTACAGTACCAGCAGCACTGCGGAGACGGTTAACCAGCCGCCGCCATGCAGTAGGGTGGTGATTTCCTGGTACATGCGCCCGCCTTACCCTGGTATGACCTCACTAACCATTAACGGTACCTGATGCTTGGCAACGGTACGGAACAGCCCCTGACGGGGTCAGGCAGCAGCTGACTTAGGATCCGAACCGGCGGTTACGGCCCGCGTAGTCACGCAACGCCCGCAGAAAGTCCACGCGCGTGAAATCGGGCCACAGGGCACGGCAGAAGTACAGTTCTGAGTATGCGCTCTGCCAGGTCATAAACCCCGAGAGGCGCTGCTCCCCCGAGGTACGGATCAGCAGGTCGGGGTCGGGCATTCCGCGCGTATACAGCCGCTGGTTAATGTCGGTGACGCTCAGGGAGGCGGCCAGCTCCTGCACGGAGGTTCCTGCGGCGGCGGCGTCACGCAGCAGCTCACGCACCGCATCGGCGATCTCTTGGCGCCCACCGTAACCAACCGCAATATTTACCTGCACCCCGGGCAGCGTGGAGGTGGCTGTTATAGCCTGTTCTAAGGTGGCGCGCAGGCTCTGCGGTAGCATGGCGATGTTTCCTACCGCATTCACGGGGCCTACGCGGCTGGCCACCAGCCGGTTAAGGAACTCGTCAATCACGCTGATTAAGCCGCTCAGTTCCCCGGCGGGGCGTTTGAGGTTCTCGGTGGAGAGCATGTAAAGGGTTACTCGCGGGATGTTCAGCTCGGTGCACCACCCCAAAAAATCAATAATGCGTTCTGCCCCTGCGGCGTGTCCTTCACGGGTACTCAGTCCGCGTTGGGCCGCCCACCGGCGGTTGCCGTCCACCAGCACCCCAATGTGCTCGGGCAGCGACTGTGCTGCTAAAGAGTCAATGAGGGAACGTTCATAAACGCTTGGGGCGGGTGTCACGCCCGGTTCGGCGGCTATACCGTGTACGGTGATGACCGGAATCATGGCGGTGTTAGTGGCGCTCACGGGCCACCTCATCCTTGGTTACCGCTGCGGTATCCTCCCCAGCTTTAGCTGGTTCGTTGGGTGTTTCCCCCTCGTGTTCTGATGCGGCAGCTAGCTCCGCTTCCCGGGCGGCGGCGTACTGGGCACGGTACCTGAGGCGGCGGGTGCGGCGGGTCATATCAACACCAAGGGCAACCACGAGCAGGCTCAAAAGTGCGGTCGCAAAAAATCCGCCGATACCGGGGGAACCGGCGGGACTGCCGTCAGGGTTCGAAGCTGGAGTTACCTCGGGGGCAGCTTGCAGAACGGCATGTGTGACGTCGAATAGAGCGTTCAGAACGAAAAGGCTCATGGTTCTCCTGCGTTACCTTCAGCCGTGCGGCGCGGATAAAGTCTAAGCTTTCATTCTACGCGCTCAATTGCGCGGCACAAGCTATCCTGCACATATGGCACCTGGGAATAACCCCAAAATAGGGTTCGGGCTAGCCGATGGCAGACGGCGCGGCGAACGGCGCATCACCTGAAGTTCAATACTCCTCGGTGGCTCGTACTGGGCGGCGTGATTGGGGCGGGTGCCTCCGCTGGCTCTTTTAGCCAGCCGCCTTATAATCCAGCCCGTCGGCGAGGCAGCACTCCGGCAGGCCCACCGGCACCCGTGAGGCGATCAGCGTGTAGTCTTCCCACGGCCATACCTTCTTCACATCCTCTGTAGGAATCGCAAAAAATGCGCCGTTCGGGTCGATTTGTGAGGCGTGGGCCAGCATCGCTTGGTCGCGCCGGTCGAAATAGGCGGAGCTGGGGATACGCGTGGTGCTTTCGTGACGGATTCCTTCTGTACTGACCTGATCAACCAGGTTTTCCACCCACCCCGAAAATACGCTCTGCCCATCACGAGCCATAAGAAATTCGTGTCCCGCAACCAGCCGTTCAGGATTAAACGCACGGTCGTAGTAGAGTTTCAGGGGTGCCCACGGCTGCCCCTCCCCCACATATGCTTCGGGGTCACCGGCTTTCTCGTATGCCTCAACAGCGACTTTGTGGCTCATAATATGGTCGGGGTGCGGGTACCCGCCGATCTCGTCGTAACTGATCATCACATGCGGGCGGTACTCGCGCACCAGGCGCACCAGCGGCGCCGCCGCACGTTCAAGGGGCTGCACCCCAAAGCACCCAAAAGGTAGCGGAGGCATAGGGTCCCCTTCGGGCAGGCCGGAATCCACAAACCCCATCCAACGGTGCTCAATACCGATCGCCTTCGCGGCGGCAGCCATTTCGCTGCGGCGCATCCCTGGAAGGTCACGGTGGGCGCGGGGGCTGTGTTTAATCTCTTCATTCAGGATGTCTCCACGTTCACCGCCGGTCATGGTGGCGACCATGTAGCGGGCGCCCCTATCGGTGTATGCGGCTGCTGAGGCAGAACCTTTAGACGACTCATCGTCAGGGTGGGCGTGAACTGCGAGAATACGCAAGCCTGTGTAATCATCTGCGAGAGGGGTCAGCTCATCCACCGAGGGGTGCTCGGGGAGCTGGGCTTTTAGTCTTGCTACAGCGTCGCTCACGTGTGTGTTCCTTCAAGTATCTAGTGCCGTCTGTGTGGTATCCGCTCAGGGACTAAAATGGAAGAGGCACATAACCGCTTCGTTGTGACATAGTACCGAAGATTCGCGTCGTGTGCCTAGTACTCGTGACGCTTTATGAACGGCTGTAACGCGTTGTTACAGGAAACCCGTCAATGACTGTTAACGCACCGGCTGGGAGGTATTTATGACCGCAGACGCTCGCCGTCATCACCCCGCCGTTGAGGAAACCCCGAAAATTTCTGCTACGGGCGCACCGGCATCACCAAACCTGGCTGACCGTTACGGCCGCTCCCCCAGGCCCCGCCGCACAGTTCCCACCCGCCTGTGGGTGGCCCTAGCTGTTGTGGTGACCCTGCTGGCGGGGGCTTTCGTGTTTTGGGTTCAGGCGGATGCCGCCGCACGCCCCAGCGCCCGCGACACGGGGTTCACGCTGGTGAGTCACGATGAGGCATCCGGCGAGTTTGAACTCTCAAAAAACCCGCACGATGCGGCCATCTGTTCGGTCAAAGCTTTGAACTCTTCGCGTGTTCCGGTGGGCTGGACTGAAGTTGAGATTCCGCCGAATACCGCCGAACAGGGTAATGAACGGGTGAGCCGGCACAGCGTGAGTTTACGTATCCTTTCTGAGGCGACCACCGTGACCGTGGATTCGTGCCGTAAGAAGTAGCCGCCAGCTTACTTTCTGACTCCCCTAGCTATCCCAACCAGCACACCATTTCTTCCAGGATTCAGGGGTGGGGAAAGTGCCCCGGTTTAGCTCTGACTCGTATCTGTCTTAGAATGGCTAGAGTCGAAAGGGGGCTGTATGCCCCACACCCGCACCGGCGTGCCCGGCGCACAACCGAAGGAAAACAATGGCAGCAACCGAGAACAATGGTGCATGGCTGACGCAGGAGGCCTACGACCGCCTAAAAGAAGAGCTTGACCACCTCTCCGGCCCGTACCGTCAGGAGATCGTGGAGCGCATCGCCGCCGCACGCGACGAAGGAGATTTGCGTGAGAATGGCGGCTACCATGCCGCACGCGACGAGCAGGGCAAGAATGAGGCCCGCATTAAGCAGCTCACCCACCTACTAGAGAACGCTAACGTGGGCGAGGCCCCCAGCGACGACGGGGTGGTTGCGCTCGGTATGGTGATCGAGGCAGAGATTGCTGGGCGTCCCATGAAGTTCCTGCTAGGCTCCCGCGAGGTTGAAAGCACCCTGCCAGAAGGCAGTGACCTGAAGGTGTTCAGTGAAAAGTCACCCATGGGCGCGGCTATCCTGGGGCACAAGCAGGGTGAAGAGGTCACCTACCAGGCACCCAACGGCAACGATCTGGTGGCTAAGATCATTTCAGTCACCCCGTTCCAGGGCTAAGCTCTGGGCGCAAAAAGGTTTCAGACGAAAACCCGGGCTACTCGTTTAGTCCGGGTTTTTATGTAACCGTTATAGCCCACCTTCAAGTGCCCGCTCCCCTGGCCGTTTCGGGCGTATCACTTGCAATATCCCCTCTTAAGGAAAACTATGGAACCTGTAGCTTTTGACGATATTCCCCTCGAGATTTTTCTGCAGGATATTATGGACCTCACCCGGCTGTTTCCGGAGGATTTTCCTGCGGAATTCGCTAAAATGGCCGCACGTATCGGGGTGGAGAAACAGCACCTGTTCATTACAGACTTCATCGAAGACACCCGGGAACATGTGGTAGGGCACTATCTGGGGTATGTCTTTGATGCGCTCAACCGCAGAATGTACCAGTACGAGATTCGGGGCGGGAACAAGCTCTATCTTAAGGAAGTCCCGGTGGAGGACCTCACTGTACGCGATACGGACAGTGTGAAGGTTCTTGACCTGCTCTAGTACGGCGGCACCCGGGCAGGATGCAAGCCCCGCCCCGTTGCAGCACCGACAGGGTCACAACGGTACCGGTTGGTATAGTGTGGGGGCAGCCCACGCCCGGGTCTTTAGTAGACGATAATCGGGCGGAAGCCCTCCTCCTCAAGGGCCGAAATGACGCGGTTGCAGTGCTCAGTGCCGTTGGTTTCCATATCGATCGTGATCGAGACGTCGCCCATTGATAAGGATCCGCCCACTCGCGTGTGGTCCACACCGGTGACATTCGCATCGTTCTCAGAGATAATGCGTGAGATTGTTGCCAGCTCGCCCGGACGGTCGGAGAGCATCATCTTAATCGTCATGTACCGGCCTGCCGCCGAAAGGCCGCGCTGAATCACTTTCAGCATGAGCATCGGATCGATATTACCGCCCGAGAGCACGCACACTACAGTGCCCAGCTCGCCGTATTCTTCCTTGAGTTTGCCGTTCATCAGTGCCGCCACCGGTACCGACCCGGCAGGCTCCACGACCAGCTTATTGCGTTCCATGAGGAAGATGAGGGCACGGGCGATGTCGTCCTCACTCACCGTCGCCACATCATCCACCAGCTCTTTAATGATGGAGAACGGCAGCTGGCCGGGGCGCCCCACCGCAATACCGTCAGCGATGGTAGAGACCTTCTTCAATGGCACCAGCGCATCTGCTGCCAGCGATAGCGGGTATGCGGCCGCGTGCTCAGCCTGAACACCAATAATACGGATTTTCTTACCCAGTTGGGCTTCTTTAGCGCGTACCGCCGTGGAGAGCCCCGCCAGCAAGCCGCCGCCGCCCACGCCCACAATGATGGTGTCTACGTCGGGCACCTGCTCCAGGATCTCAAGCCCAATGGTGCCCTGCCCGGCGATAATATCCTCATTATCGAAGGGGTGCACGAACACCGCGCCGGTTGCCTCGGCGTAGCGTTTTGCCTCGGCCAGTGCCTCATCCACGGTGGTGCCGTGCAGCTCAACCTCCGCGCCGTGGTCGCGGGTGGCAGTAATTTTGGGGAGGGCAGCGCCCAGCGGCATGTAAATGCGCGCTTTAATGCCCAGTTTAGCGGCCGCCATCGCCACCCCCTGAGCGTGATTTCCCGCCGATGCAGCCACCACACCGTGTGCTTTCTCAGCCTCGCTAAGTTTAGCCATGCGAACATACGCGCCGCGTGCTTTAAACGAGCCGGAACGCTGCAGGTTCTCGCATTTGAAGAACACCTCAGAACCGAGTTTGAGGCTTAAAGCCCGCGAATGCGCCACCGGTGTGCGCTCAATAACCCCCGTGAGCAGTTCAGCTGCTGACTCAATCTCAGATAGGGTTACAGGCAGGTCATCAAGGGGTGCGTTCACGTTCAGTCCGTTCCATTCGCAGGTGGGCACATCTATTGACTATTTTAGTGGATGCATACCGTATTCGGAGAACATAAAACCGTGCCCTGCGCCGCATAAAACGGTGAGGCCCATCCCAGCTTAGTACTGGAACAAGCCTCACCACACCACGACAATAGCGGCTACTTATTGCCCTGCTTCCGGGAGGGTTTCTTACCCTGGGGCGAATCAGTATTTTCTGCGGAGGCAGGCTCTGCAAGTGCAGGCTCCTCGGCGGGTTCTTCGTCACGGCCAGCAGCTGTGCGTGCCCGCCCCCGAACGCGCTCAGCAGCGTCCTCAACCGCACCGCGGCGGCGTTTGGCAGCTTCACGACGGCGCACTTCGTGCGGGAAAAGGAACTCTTCGGTACGTAGCTGCGGATCGTTCTCCCAGCCGCGAGAGGCCAAGTACCGCACCACGGAATTGACCACAGCGAGCACAGGAACCGCGAACAGCGCACCCGTAGCCCCGAAAATCATGGACCCACCGGCCACCGCGAAGATCACGGCCAGCGGGTGCAAAGACACCGCCTTGCCCATAATCAGCGGCTGCAGGATGTGCGACTCAAGCTGCTGCACCAGCAGCACAATGCCGATCATAATGAGCGCCTGCACCGGTCCCAGGGCCACCAGCGCCAGAAGAACCGCCACCGCTCCAGAGAGTAAAGCACCAATCACGGGGATGAACGACCCCAGGAACACGAGCACACCCAATGGTATGGCCAGCGGCACGCCCAAGATTGCGGCACCAATGCCGATACCTACCGCATCAATAGCGGCCACAAGAATCTGCACCCGCACATACGCGCCCAGGGACTTCCACCCAGCGCGCCCTGCACCGTTAACAGCGTCGCGTGCCCGCCGCGGGAGAAGTCCCACAATAAACAGCCAGATGCGTTCGCCCTCCATGAGGAAAAACACGAGGGTGAACAGGGTGATAAGAGTTCCAGTCGCCACTTCGGCGGCGGTGCTGCCCACTTCAGAGACCCCGCGAACAATGGAACTGGGGTTATCGGAGGCCAGCTTCCTGCCCTGCTCCAGCAGCTGGTTCAGCTGCTCCGCCCCAAGCGAGTACCCCATATTATCGAGCCAACGCACCAGCTCGTTGTACCCTTCGAGGGCTTTGCTCCATAACGAGACGAACCCCTGGGCAAGCTGCTGCCCGGTAAGCGCCACCAGCGCCAGCAGACCCACAATCATGCCGATTTCGGCGATGGCGGTAGCCGCACCTGCGCGTACGCCGCGTTTACGCAGGGCGTACACGGCGGGGCTTAGCAGGGCCGCCAGCAAAGCCGCAACCATGAGCGAAATAACGAGCAGGGATACTTTCGCCAGCCCCTGCCAGAGAACCCATCCTGCCCCGGCAACCACCAGCAGCCGCCACGACCAGGCGGCGGCGGTCTCGAGGGCAAAAGGAA
Source organism: Rothia sp. HSID18069 (assembly GCF_003989155.1). Taxonomy (NCBI): domain Bacteria; kingdom Bacillati; phylum Actinomycetota; class Actinomycetes; order Micrococcales; family Micrococcaceae; genus Rothia; species Rothia sp. HSID18069. The sequence continues at coordinate 142,848 of NZ_RBMG01000002.1, forward strand.
CCGTAGTATTTTTCGTAGGTGCTGTATCGTTCGTATCGGGTGTTTGGCCCATCGGCTCTCCTCAATTATTTCGCTACACGAAAGCGCAAGCGGGGCACATCATGGAACGGTGTGCCCTCCCCATAAACCGTACCCCACCAGGGTTCTTTAGACGAAAAACCGGCGGCGCTTGGGGTAAGCACCGCCGGTTGAACATCTTATTTAGTTATCGCTAAAGATGCTTGCCAGGTACATGAGGATACGCAGGATCTCAATGTACAGCCACACCAGGGAGGCGGTCAGGCCGAAAGCCAAACGCCACGACTCACGCTCGGGCAGGCCCGCCTCAACAGCCTCAGTGGTGTTAGTGAAATCAAGCACCAGCGAGTACGATGCCAGAGCCACGCCAAACACGCCCACGATGAGCCCCAGCGGCAGGCCAGCAACGCTGGTGTTCATGAGGGAGGTGTGTGTAAAGAGCGAGACACCCCACGAGACAACGAAGAACGCCAGGTACCCCAGCGAAGCGCCCAAGAAGATCTTGGTGAGTTTAGGGGTGGCCCGAATCTTGCCGTTTGCAAACAGTGCCAGAAGCGTGCCAAACACCACGACGGTGGCAATCACAGCCTGAAGAGCGATACCCGGGTACCGCGCATTGAGCAGGCCGGAAAGACCGCCAAGGAGCAGGCCCTCAGCTAAAGCGTATGCCAGCACCAAAACCGGCGACACCTTACGCTTGAAACCGTTAACCAGCCCAAGAACCAGACCACCGATAAGGCCCACAACCAGGAGAATGGGCATATACCAGCCCACCGCTGCACCAAGCACCACGACGGCCAGGCTCAGCCCGGTCTTCATGATGACATCGTTCATGGTCAGGCGTTCGCCCTCAATAACCGGGCTGTAGCCCGGCTGCTGAGCGTACTGCTGATCGTATCCTGGCTGGTTCTGGTATTCAGGCTGGCCGTACCCCTGCGGGTAGCCGCCCTGGTACTGCTGGGGTTCGCTGGAGTACTGTGCCCCGTACGGGTTCTGCTGGTACTGGCCCTGCGGGTACTGGTTCTGCTGCGCAGCTTGCCCACCGGCACCAAAACGGCCAAAACGGGGGTCACCGCCCTGCCGGTTTTTCTTAATGATTGAGTTAATGAACGGGTTACCCGCCATGTTCTTCCCTCCGGTAAATATAGATTTTTTCCATTTTACCTAAAGAATCTACCAATAGCTTCCCCGAAGTTACCAGATAGTACGTTCTGGGCGAATTCATAGAGAATAATAGGGTTCACCTCTCAAAAGGCGGAGTCATTCCAAAAAATAATGCTCATAGCCTGGGAGCCTGAGGCAGACCCTGCGCATCTAAAACATCGAGCAGCTTTTCGCAGTAGGTCAGCACAGCACCGTCATTATGCGAGCCGATGACCTCATCGGCTACCGCCCGCAGCGCCTGTGATGCGTGCCCCATCGCCACCCCTGTACCAGCAAAAGCCAGCATCTCACGGTCATTATCGCCATCACCAAAGGCTAGAACTTCCTGCGGATGTACGTTCAGACGCTCGCATAGATCACGCAGACCCCCGGCTTTATTCACTCCCTCACGCACTAGATCAATGGCACCAAAGCCACTGGCCAGAGGGATAACCTGAGGCGGCAGCTCACGCTGAAGAGTCTCAAGCACACTGTAGGTATCAGCCCGAACAGTCTGCACCGAGATTTTAATAAGTTCTCCACGCACTTGAGAGTAGTCGGTGATGCGCTCGGCACTCGGGTAGAACATGAGAACAAAAGAATAGGGGTCAAGCCCCTGCGGAACCGGCTGACCTTGAGCAGCAAAATAGTCCTGCACAATACTGGTGACAGCGCCCTGCCGGTTGTGCGGTATAAAAATACCCTCAGTTGTACAAAGAACCACGCCAATCTGCGGCAGGGTATCCAGCACCTCATACACATGCGGTACATCTGCCTCTTTGAAAGGGTGAACGGCCAGCTCTCCCGAATCATCGGCAAGGTAGGCGCCATTCTCAGCAATATAGATAATGCCCCGGTTCTCAAACCCTTTCATATAGTCGGTGAGTTTGGTGTATGTGTTACCGCTGGCCACCACAAAATAGATACCGTGTGCCTGCAAGCGAGGCAGAATACGTTCAAACCGGTCGGTGTCGAAGGTTTTAGCGTCCGTCAGGAAAGTGCCGTCCATATCAACAGCAATTAGACGCGGGGTGACTCTGGGGTTCGCGGACGAGGAGGCAGCAAAGATTTCGGGCATACTAGTTCTTCCGTTCCATGAAGGGTGGATAAGTTTAAGGCTCTCATATCACCACCACCAACGGCTAATAGCGGCGATACCAAAACCCGGTGCTTTTACCCTGTTTCTTACATGCCTGCAGGGAGTCTCACCCCGCCCCTGGACCCCCGCGTAAAACATACATATAAACCGTTTCTCGCCGATGAAGAAAGCTACCATCAGAACTTTAGCCCGCTAAAAACATCCCGTTTCGTCATTTGTGCACCGCTGCTTTATACGCACTCCCCACTACGGTACTCATGCGTGTTCAGATACACTCAAAATAGCTTCCGCATGTGACCGAATTCGCCGGTGGGGCCGGGGTCGGTTTTATATAATATATGTGGATGTTTTAGCACCGATACGTTGTTGTATCACCCGATAACTCACGCAGGTGCGAACGGCATCCAGCTCACTCTCACTCAATAGCTCACTCACTCAAGGAAAACTTATGCCTGCGCGCTTTCGCCGCACACAAAAACCGGCCACTATAGCCATATCTTCATTCGCTGTAGTATGTGCACTGATACTAAGCGGGTGTTCCACCGAAACTGTCACAGTGGAGGGACCCACAGCATCAAGCGCTTCACCCACTGCAGCAAGTACCCACAACCAGTTATCTTCACCCAGCAGCACCCCCTATGTCAGCCCAGCCGCTGCCTTTGAAACCCAGGAAGAGGACGCCGAAGAGCAGACGCACGATACCGGAATTTCTCCCGAGCAGGAAGCCAACCCCGTAACCGCACTGCCAGCTGCGAATGTATCGGATGCAGCCAGCGCCTTAACAACCCTGCAGTCCCTACCGGTCAAGGGCCGCGCACCCAAAACCGGGTATTCGCGGGATCAGTTCGGGCATGCCTGGACAGACACCGACCGTAACGGGTGCGATACCCGCAACGATATTCTGCGCCGCGATCTGTACGAGGTGACGGTTAAACCAGGAACACGCGCCTGCACAGTGCTCAGCGGCACCCTGGAGGATCCATATACGGGGGTGAGTATCCACTTTAGACGCGGAAAAGACACCTCCCGCGCGGTGCAGATCGATCACGTGGTAGCCCTGTCTGACGCGTGGCAGACTGGCGCGCAAGAGCTGTCGAAGCAGCAGCGCATTGAGCTCGCCAATGACCCCGATAATCTGCTCGCTGTAGATGGGGCGGCTAACCAGCAGAAGAGCGATGCGGACGCGGCTACCTGGCTGCCAGCTAATAAGGCGTACCGGTGCATCTATGTGGAGAAGCAGGTGCGCATTAAGGCGAAGTATGGGCTGTGGGTTAAGGCAGCCGAAAAGGAAGCAATGGTACGGGTGCTCAATGACTGTGTGAGCTCGGAAAACTCAGGCACCATTGAGCACACTCCCGCGGCCTCCCCTATTACTGAGCCCACGCGGGGTACGCCGCAGGCTCGGGTGCAAGCGCCTACACAGGAACCCGATTCTGCAGGAACGTATTACAAGACCTGTGCGGAGGCGCAGGCTGCCGGGGCAGCTCCTATTCGGCGTGGACAGCCGGGATACCGGGCGGCGCTGGATCGAGATGGTGATGGTGTGGCCTGTGAGGTGACAACGAAACACTAAAGTACCGGCTGCTTCTTTGGTGCGTGTATGAACCGACCTCTCATGAGTGACTATTCATGAAATGTCATGCTTCTTCATACACGCACCATTTTTGAGAGGCACATCACACTAAACCTGTGATTTAGCTGTGAATAAGCTGTATCCAGAGGCCTTTCTTTCATATTTACTTGATAAAGAAAGTAAATTTCTGGCAAGGTACTCTCATGACTAAAGACAGCACTGCATCACTCGGTCTTCTTATTTTCCGCCTAGCACTAGGCTTCACATTCATCATGCACGGCTTCCAAAAAGCCTTCCTCAATGGGCCCACCGCGCAAGGAGCAATCTTCGCCAAAATGGGTATTCCAGCCCCCGAATTATCGGCCTACTTCACTATTGGCGCCGAACTCATCGGCGGTATTATGCTGCTGCTGGGTATCGGAACACGCATCGCAGCAGCAGCCATCACCATCGCCATGGCGGGCGCCTACATCTTTGTTCACGTCAATGCCCCCTTCATCATCGACCCGAAAACCGGAGCCGGTTTTGAGTACGTCTTTGTACTGGGCATGGCGGCCATTATGTTTATCCTCGTCGGCGGCGGCAAATACTCCATTGATGCGCTCCTGCCCCACCGCGGCACCAAGAAGAGCTAGCCCCCTTTAAGCCGGGTGCGCCAAGGCACACCCACCAACCTTCACAAACCACTTTTATTACCTAAAAGCGCCCTGCCGCTCACCGCTGGCAGGGCGCTGCTATGCCTCCAAAGCGTATACAAGAGGCCTGGTGATACGACAAGCATCCCAGTATATCTTGACCGGGCAGAAACTGATTCATAAAGACGGCTCAGGTCAGGCCCCGACCGGGTACAGCAAAGCCCCACACGTTACGGTAAACCGCGGTACGTGTGGGGCTTATGTGCTGCATAGTAGCAGTGCCCCCAGTGGGACTCGAACCCACACTGGGCAGATTTTAAGTCTGCTGCCTCTGCCAATTGGGCTATAGGGGCCTGAACCGGCCCTCACTACTTTCGCACGAAGTGAGGGCCAGTATCAAATCCTAGGCGCCGAAAACCGTATTAGAGGTGGGCCTTCGTCTTTGCCGGGGCGGTACCGGTTGCCTCCTGGAACGCCAGGCGCGGGGTGCGCTGGCGGCGGATCGTAGTGGTATCACGGCCAAAGAGCTGGTTGAGTGCCCAAGTAGTCATAACACGCACAGTACGCTCAGTCGTAGGGATTGCAGAACCGTGGTAGCCGCGGTGCATAATCCACGCCAACGGACCGGCGAAGGTCTTACCCTTAAAGTTCGCCACGCCCTTCCACAGGCCCAGACCAGCCACCACACCGATCGTCTCGTGGTAGTAGTCGGTCAGCGGCTCACCGCGCCGGGCCGCCAGAATGTTCTTAGCCAGCACCAGTGCCTGGCGGGAGGCATGCTGCGCGTTCGGCACGCAGAAACCGCCCACACCGCCGCCGGAGAGGTCAGGCACGGCGGCGTTATCACCAGCAGCCCAAGCGCCCTCAACCACACCAGCGTCCCCGGCAACACGCAGGTCTGCGTTCACACGCACACGGCCGCGCTCATCAATCGGGAAGTCGGTGTTCTTCAGCATCGGGGAAGCCGCAACGCCGGCGGTCCAAATCAAAGTATCGGTATCGATCTCACCAGCGGGAGACTTATCAGCCATATTAATCAGCTGCAGGTTACCGCCGGTAGCATCCGAGAGGGAGGTATTGAGCAGAATCTCAATGCCGCGGGCCCTCAGCTCGGCCACAACCTTCTCAGCGCGGTCTTCAGGTACCTCGGGCATAATGCGTGGGGCTGCCTCAATCATCACAAAGCGCAGGTCTGAGGGGGTCAGGCGGTCATTACGGTTGACCGCTTCACGCGCCATATCCTCAAGCTCAGAAATGGTCTCAACACCGGCGAAACCACCACCGACAATAACGAACGTCAGGGCGCGGCGGCGAGCATCCGCGTCCTCAAGAACGGAGGCAACCTCAATACGCTCCAGCACCCAGTTACGCACCGAAACGGCCTCTTCAACGGTCTTCATACCGATAGCGACCTCAGCCAAGCCGGGAATCGGGAAAGCACGAGTGACAGAACCAGCACCAAGAATAATCTCGTCATACTGCAGCTCGAACGGTTCACCACTATCAATGGGCTCAACTACAGCGGTTCGCGCCGCATGGTTCACAGAAACCACAAGGCCGGGAATGATCTCAGTATCACGCAGATGCTGACGCAGGGGAACAGTTGCGTTACGACCCTCCATTGAACCTGCAGCGACCTCGGGCAGGAACGGCTGGTAAGTCATGTAGGGGTTAGGCTCAACGATGGTCACTACCCCGCCGGTGGCTTTGACCGCCTTCTGAATCTTCTTCGCCACGGTGAAGCCGACGTAGCCGCCACCGACAATGAGGATACGCGGACGATCCTGAGCCAACTTAGTGAATGCCATATTATGCTACTTCCTAGGTTATATTCTGCCGCCGCGCGCAGGCGGGCTGGCTACGAAAAGACCCCGTACGTCACGCCGCATAGCGCATCGCACGAGACAAGCCAAAAACACATGCACCTAACAGCGCAGGATCACAACACAGAACCTGCGGGTGTACGTATTTTGCACTCTGTACTTACCTATCATTCTACGCGGTTGATAAGGTGAACACACACTTTATGAACCTGTAATAAACGGCAAATCGAAAAAATTATGACGACTTTTAGTTCTCATCCCGCACATGCGGCCGACGCACATGCCGGTGCATCTTATGCAGACGGTGCACCGTGAAGCTGGTAATCGCCAATAACCACAGCGCCAGCCCGCCCACAATCAGCGGCGGAACAACACCCGAATCTTCAGGAGGCACACTCGGTTCAGGCACCTTAGCCTGGGGAATATTCTCCCCATCCTCGTGCACCGGTTCGGAGCCCGTCGGCTCCGGGGCGCTCACCTCCTGCTTGCGATGGATCGCAATCCAGTTACTAATCGACCCCAGGGGGTTCTCCGCAGCATTCGACGACGTACTCTGTGCGAGCGCCGCCGTAGGGTTAATAATGCCGAACCCGTACAACGGGTCACGGCCAGCAGGCCCGGCATCATCGGCGCTGGTAATAATGCGCTGAATAATCTGGGCGGCCGAAAGCTCAGGGTATTTCGCTTTAATGAGCGCAGCCAAACCCGACACCAGCGGCGCAGAAGCCGACGACCCCGACCACAGCATGTACTTATTGTTCGGGGCCGCAGCGATCATATTCACCCCGGGCGCGGCAACAGCGATTGAAATTCCCTGAGAGGAAGAAGACCAGGATTCCCGCCGGGAGCTATCAACACTGCCAACAGTGAGCACACCCGGGATAGTAGCTGGTGCCCCCACCTGGGTGATGCCGCTGCCGCGGTTACCGGCAGAAGCCACCACCAGCACGCCTTTCTCCTCAGCGTACTTGAACGCGTCATCCCAGCTGCGTGGCCAGCTCGCCTTATTAGAGCCGATCGACAGGTTAATGATCTGCGCCCCGTTATCCACGGCGTAGCGTACCGCCTCCGGCAGCTGCTCATCAATGCTTTTACCGCCGCCGGTGCCCATGCTCAGGGATACTGGCAGGATTTTTGCCTCCGGGGCCACACCAATTATGCCGGCGGGTTTACCCGGCTGCCCGGCGATAGGGGCCACACCTGTGGTGTTGTGCCCGTGCCCGGCAATCAGGGAGGCAACCTCGGTACCGTGCATCGGCTCGGTTCCCAAACCTGTCCAGCCGTCTGAACTGCCAACGCCGGAGGCGTCATGGCCTTTCAGGACGTTCCCTTCCAGGTCAGGGTGGGTGCCGTCCACGCCGGTGTCGATCACTGCCACAGTCACTCCGCGCCCGGTGCTTTGATTCCAGAGCTCAGGGAACTTGTAATCGTTAATCCAGTACTCGCGCTGGCGCACATCATCCCCCGCGCTGGTGCTGTTTGTGGCCGCCGGTGCGGAGGCCCCAGGCGCAGTTGGGGCCGATTTCGAAGGGGTTGGGGACGCGGTTGCAGAGGAACCCGGCGTGGGGGCCGCCAAAGCCGGGTTAAACCCGCCGGAGGCAGCCACCCCAACGCTTAGGGTGAGGGAGGCGACAACGGCGAAAGCTCTGTGCGCTAACCGGCGCGGTGCCTTTGAGGCGGGAGTCTCGGCGTGTTGTGCCGCGCCCGGCCGCTGCGCATCGTGCCGCTTATTCCAGTGAGTCGCCATTGTCCCTCCCTAAATAATTAGATCTCCTTGTAAAGTATTCTGCACTCTATAACTGTGAAAGCGCAATGCCGTCAAGGATGTCATGTTCACTTACTGTTACGGAATTAATCACACCATCAGTAATCTCATTCAGACGCGTGAGGATCCTCGCATAAATAGTCACCCCAGCGCCGATCACATCCACCCGCCCGGGGTGCATATACCCCAGCTCGGCGCGCTCCTGGCGGGTCATACTACGCAGCATCTGGGCGGTACGCTGAACAGTCTCAAGAGACAATGAGGTGCCGTTAATCGCCTCGGAATCGTAGGTCTCTAAGCCCAATGCCGCCGCCGCGAGAGTGGTCGCGGTACCGGCAACCGCCACAGCGCGGGTGGCGGTGCTCAACGGCACAGAGCTCACAACGGTTTCGATGGCGGCGTCCGTATCGGCCTCAACCCGCCGCACCTGCTCATCGGTGACTGGCGCGGACACCATATGCCGCTCGGTCAGGCGCACACACCCCACGTTCACGCTTCGGGAGGAAATCACCTTAGCCTCAGCTCCCCTGCCGCCGCCCAGCACGAATTCAGTAGAGCCACCGCCTAGGTCAAACACCAGCGTGTTCTTATCCCCCGCACCAACGGCACGCATCGCACCCGCGAATGAGAGTGAGGCCTCCTCAGTGCCGCTAATCACCTCGGGCTCAATACCCAAGATCTGCTGAATACCCTCCATAAAAACCTTACGGTTACCGGCATCACGGGTGGCACTGGTCGCCACGAACCGCACCCGGTCTGCACCGTGCTCCTTAAGCAACTGAGCGTACTCTCTGGCGGCTTCAAAAGTGCGGTCCAGCGCCTCCTGCGCCAACCAGCCGGTGGCGTCCACCCCTTGGCCCAGCCGCACGATGCGCATCTGCCGTACCACATCCTTCAGGCGGGTGGTTTCCTTGCCGTTTTCATCAGTTTCGACGACTGCGTCCGCGATCAGCAGGCGGATCGAGTTCGTGCCACAGTCTATAGCGCCAATGCGCATCTCAGGCTCCAATCTAGGTTTTGCCGGGTTTGAGCGTTGCAGGTGGTATGCACAGCAGCTGACAGCTAATCAGCGTGCCGCCACGCGGGGTCGCAGGCACACGTATCGGGGGTCCACCACGGGGAGATCGCATCCAAAGCCCTATCCCCCATCGGGTTCACCCCGCGCCCCACCGAAAGAGTATGGCCGATGACGGCGTGCAGACACTTGACGCGGGTGGGCATACCCCCCGCCGAAATCCCATCAATCTCCGGGACCTCGTCGGTGCCGCTAATAATGCGGATACGCTCACGCTCGGCCAGATAATTCTCATGCGCGGCACGGTACTGCTGCGCCAGCTGCGGGTTCTGCGCCAATTCATCAGTCATCTCGTACATGAGACCGCCAGCCTCCAGCCGGGAGGCCGCCGCAGTAATGACCGGGTGGGCCAGGTAGAACACGGTCGGGAATGGGGTGCCGTTTGCTAATCGCGGGGCGGTGGCCGCCACCAGCGGGTTACCGCACACGCACCGTGCCGGAACCTCAACCACATCCCGCACTTTACGGCCCAGCTGGGCCGATAGCACCCGCACATCCTGCTCGGTGGGGACGAGGGTCTGAACCGTCACCCCAACCCCTTCAGGGACACGGTTCATCAGGTCTTCTTTAGTGCTCATTTATCCTCAATACTAAAAATCTACTGCCGCTTCTTCTGTGCACCCTGCGGGTTCTCCACCGAGTTCCACATCTTATTCGTCCACGAATCGTCGGGGGCGTTTTTCGCCGAGGCAGAGGTGTCGTCCACCTGCGTGTTATTCGAGTCAATGCCGGTCACCGCATATGGGGTGTCTCCCTCATTCACGTAGAACAGCCTGCTGCGGGCCTGCTGACGCACGTAGTTCTCGTCATCCCACCAGGTTTTCTCAACCTTCAGCTGGGCGTTCTCCCGCTGCAGCTGCGAGATGTGTTCACGGGTTGATTCGATCTCCCGCAGCTGCGTGAAATAGTTATTAAGCGTCGGGTAGGTTCCCACCAGCAGGGCAACCACAATAATCGCCCCCACCAGGAACTGACCCGAAAAACCGCGCGCAGCAATTGGCGTCAGCTCATCCGGGTCTTGGTCGCTGCTGCCCTCACGGATCATACGCCTCTGGCGTGCTAACTGCGGGCTTTCCTTACCGCGCCGCGGAGAACGGCCCGCCCCAATGACGGCGCTGGTGAGGGTGCCTACCGTGCTGGGAGACCGCTGCGTGTCCTGCTGCTCCTGCTTATTCCGGGAGGTTCCTGCTCCCTTCGCCTGAGACGACTTGGTGCGTTTACGCAGTCCACGGTTTTTCGGGGTGTCGGGTGTTTGGGCGGAACGGGACGGCCGGTTTTTCGCCGCGTGTTGACGTGCCCCAGCGGGGCGTCGTGTGCCCCGAGAAGCCGAGGCAGCTGAATCCTTCTGTCGGTCCCGTTCTGACATTGCTCTCTCCCTTCACCGCGCTGACCGTAACCATTCTATTCTACCGGCGGGCACCGCATCCTGTACCCGCCGCTACGTGCATTAACCGTGCAGGCAACGGCGGAGGGTGGCCACCCCGCACGGGGAATAGCCACCCTCTTACTACATGAGCCTATAAGCTACCGAGCACTTATGCTTTCTTGAAGCGGGGGAATGCTGACTTGCCGGCGTAAACAGCAGCATCGCCCAGCTCTTCCTCAATGCGCAGCAGCTGGTTGTACTTGGCCACACGCTCGGAACGTGCGGGTGCACCGGTCTTGATCTGACCCGCGTTAGTTGCCACAGCGAGGTCGGCAATGGTGACGTCCTCAGTCTCACCGGAACGGTGGGAAACCATGCAGCGGTATTCGCTGCGCTGTGCCAACTCCATAGCGTCCAGGGTCTCGGTGAGCGAACCGATCTGGTTGACCTTCACCAGCAGAGCGTTTGCCGCCCCCTCATTGATGCCCTTCTCAAGGCGCTCGGGGTTGGTCACGAACAGGTCGTCACCGACGATCTGAACCTTCTCACCGATCTGCTCGGTCAGGGTCTTGTAGCCTGCCCAGTCGTTCTCATCCAGCGGGTCCTCAATGGAAACCAGCGGGTACTTCGCCACAAGATCAGCGTAGTATGCGCTCATCTCTTCGGCGGACTTCTTCTTACCTTCAAACTCGTAGGCGCCGTCGTTGTAGAACTCGGAGGATGCCACATCCAGTGCGAGAGCAACCTGCTCGCCGGGCTTGTAGCCAGCCTTCTCGATTGCCTCAATAATGAGGTCAAGGGCCGCAGCGTTGGACTCAAGGTTCGGTGCGAAACCGCCCTCATCGCCCAGACCGGTGGAGAGGCCACGGTCGTGCAGCACGGACTTGAGCGAGTGGTAGACCTCGACACCGGCGCGCAGCGCATCCGAGTAGTTCTCGAAACCGATGGGAGCAATCATGAACTCCTGAATATCAACGTTGGAGTCTGCGTGAGAACCACCGTTGAGGATGTTCATCATGGGAACGGGAAGCACGTGGGCGTTGGGCCCGCCCAGGTACTTGTAGAGGGGAAGGTCTGCGGACTCTGCGGCAGCCTTAGCAACGGCCAGAGAAACGCCCAGAATTGCGTTAGCGCCCAGCTTACCCTTGTTGTTGGTGGCGTCCAGAGCAATCATGGCCCGATCGACGGTGCGCTGATCGGCGGCGTCGATACCGATAATTTCTTCCGAGATCTCTTCAATAACAGACTTGACAGCACCCAGAACGCCCTTGCCCAAGTATACGGACTTGTCGCCATCGCGGCGCTCAACCGCTTCCCACTCACCGGTGGATGCGCCCGAAGGCACAGCAGCGCGTGCGAAAGCGCCGTCTTCGAGCAGAACCTCAACCTCAACGGTCGGGTTGCCGCGGGAATCTAGAATCTGTCGGGCGTGAACAGCGGTAATAACAGCCATGAAAATGCTCCTTGAAAATGTAAAGGATGTGGACGGCTCACTCGGCGTCAACGCCCGGGATAGGCGCGGCCTGCTCAAGTCGTATACAACTAAAATTTTAGCAAAACTCCCACATAAACACACCGGTTACAACAGGAATTTTTGCGATTCATGAAGGTATCCAACACCTTTAGTGGGGGGTACGTTGCAGAAAGTGCTCATGGCAGCACAGAACAACCCGCCGCTGCCGCTTACGCGGCGCAGACGGGTCGTTCGCTCTACCACAGTCTACGAATTGTATTCAATGAACTTACGGGTGTAGGTACGCAGGGCGCGTTCCGCCTCCAGCCCATTCTGCCGTGCGCGGCACACCAGGGAGAAAAGCAGCTCACCAAAATCTTCTTCACTATAGGTAAACGGAAGATCGTCGTCTAAGGAGGTAGGCTCGGGCGGCAACACAATATCGGCCTTGCGAGCCTTAGCAATCGCCTTCGCCGCTAAGGCCAGCGCAGGCAGATGAGGAGGAATGCCGTCAAGCGGACCCCGATCGGATTTCTCCTTCTTCTTAAGCTCATCCCAGAAAACCTGCTGCTCGGCGGCGGTCATCCGGGACTCGCCCGAAGAATCACCGAAAACATTCGGGTGCCGATCGTGAAGTTTTGTGTCCAGGCCCTCGATCACCTGCGCAATCGTAAAGCCGCCCGGTTCTGAGGCCGCAATATCGGCGTGGAAGAGAACCTGAAGCAGAACATCGCCCAGCTCTTCACGTAAAAGCTGCAGGTTTGTGCCTTCGGGTGCTTCGACAGCCTCCACAACCTCATAGGATTCCTCAATCAGGAACCGGATGAGGGACTGATGAGTCTGCTCGGCATCCCAGGGACACCCGCCGGGCGCGCGCAGGGTCGCCATCGTGTGCACTAAACGCTCGAAGGCTCTCCCCGCACGTGCGGCAACCTCAGCTACGTCCTTCTCGGACGCTTTATCTTCATTCACAGGCAGATTCTCCTATAGATTTCAGTGGGTGTTACAGATTCCAGTGCGCCAGCGCAGCCGCCATATGCGCAGGAATCCTGGCGCCAAGGCGCGGGAACATGCGCAGCTCCTCCACATAACGCTCCGCCTCAAGCTGGCGCGGATACCGCACAAACGCCTGTTCACTCGAATAATCAAACGCCGCCTGTACCGGAACCCCCGGGGTGAACGTGAGACTAATCGCCAGCGGCGACCCCTCACCCTCACTATACGAATCGGTCTTCAGCCGCGGAATATCCAGAGTCTCCTCAGGAACCAAGTCGAAGGTGCGCACTTGCTCCCAGAACCCGTTACGGCGCACATGCGTCAGGGCGTCATAGTACGAGCCAAGGGCACGCACACGAATCAGCACCGTAGTGGCATCCGTAGCCGTGCCGCCCTCACCGAACAGGGCCTCAACCACGGGAGCCAAACGATGCGCCACCTGCGCCTCGGTGAGAGTCAGGTTCCCCTCGGCGAGCTTCGTATCGGAGAGCACACTCACATCTGCGGCAGGCTGTACGGTGGGGGTATCCGGATCAGCGCAGACCGTGGGCGTATCGGGATCCGAGCACGTGGACTCAGGCTTTTGCTCCGTCTCCGTCTCAGCAGCAGTCTGCTGCACGGGAGCCAGTAAAGACTCCTTCTCAACCGCAGGTACCAGCTCCTCATCATCCACATGCTCGGGAAGTTCAGGGCCGCGATGGGCCGCGCCCTCGCTGGCTGCGGCAGTCACAGTATCCAAGTCCGCAGCGCCCGTCATGGGGGCCTGTGCTTCAGGATCAACAGTATGGTCCGCTTCGGTACCAGCATCACCGGTATCCGCTGCGCGGGTGAAAGCGGCAGCATCGACAAGATTCGTCGTGTGCGCATCGGCGGGGCGTAAGAACCCGGCGGCGGCCTCAGCTGAAGCATCATTTGCCGCAACAGCAGAGGTAACATTCACAATCTTGCTGGAACCAGCGGCAGTGTTTTCCTTATCCTTCTCCCCTGCCGCGGTGTCCTCAGGCTCGTCCTGCTGCCAAGAGGCGTCGGCAGAGACTGCGGGCAGAGGGCCGGTATCGTCGTTAACTGCCGCACCGTCGTCAGGGGCCTGCACCGGCTCGTCCTCGCCCAGGTCAGGGGCCGCAGCACCTTCATTGAGGGCGGCAACCGTCTCGTGCACCGTTGGGGCGGGGGCACTGTCCTCCACAGAATCCTCAGCGAGAGGTGCTTGAGCTTGCGGCTTCTGAAGTTTATTTTCGGCGCTGGCCACAATCGCCGCGAGCGCAGCGGCCATCCCATCAATGTCTTCCTCTTCGGCCCCGGAGTCTGCGGCTTCAGAGGTGTTCTCAGCTTCAGCGGTGGTGTCAGTGTGCGGAGCTAGACTCTGTGCGGTAAGGCTGGCGTGGCCCGCCTGACCCGGCTTGTTGCTGCCCCCAGACGTGTCGGTATCGGTGGTGGCTGCAATACTGTCTTCCTCGGTGCCGTCCAGCTTGGCATTATCCAGCTCGGTGTCGTCCAGCTCGGCGCTGTCCTGTTGCGTGTCTTGACGGGAAACATCCTCCCCGGGGAGGTCCTCGGTGAGGGAGCCCGCAGGATCTTCGGTGGAGAGCACAGAATCTTCGGCTGCAGGCTGAGGCATTTCATCACGCTCGGAAGCCTCGCTCAGCAGCTCCTTAGCCTCATCAGGCTCATCGCTGCCTTCATCTGCCTTGACCAGGTTGAGGGGGTGTCCACCCAGCGGCAGAGGCTCATCCTGGGTGTTTTCACGGAGCGCGGTCTCCTGCTCTTCCGGCGCCTGAGTCTCATCAAGGCCCGGCAGAGGCGCAGCGCCTGTCGTTTCGTTCAATACCTCATCATGCGTAGGCTCTGCCTTATCGGCGGTTTCAAAGCCATCCTGCGTCTTCTCGCCGGGTGCTTCGTCCTGCTCGCTTTCGGTGTTGGTGCGCATCAGCGGGTCAGCGTCGTAGTCGTGTGTCGGTTCAGGGGCGGCACCGGGTTCGGTGCCCTCCGCAAAGGCCGTGGCGGGTGCTGCCTCCGCTATAGTGTCCGCAGCGTCGCTGTCCTGTTCCGTTGCCGGGAAAATATAGTTCTTATCCCAGTTCGTGGAGTCCGCAGCGCTCATGTATGAGGCCTGCACCGCCACACGCCCGCCCAGGCTGGGGCTGGCCGCCACGAGGGCGCGGGTCCACACCGTACCCGAATCCTGTGCCGCAACATAAAGCGCCGCTACAGAATCGAACCAGATGGTTCCGGGCACTACGACGCCCTTTTCAATCTCATCCCCCTGGTAGTACAGGCGGTAGTTCATATCGTCATTAACCTGGTGCAGGTCAAAGGTGAGCTGCCCATGACCGTGCTCACGCATGGTCTCAATAAGCGTGTAGAGCGGGTTGTCAGGAGTCAGCACTTCAGCATCAGGAGCATCAAATATCGGCTCAGGTGCGTGATGCGTGTCGTCACTGGTGCCGCTAAGACCCGCAGAGTCTGCTACAGCCGCAGACGCGCCTGTTGTTGCGGCCACGGCAGCAGGCTCAGGGGTGGGGGTGCTGCTTAACGGGTCTGCACCAGCAGCCTCAGCGGTTGAGCCTTCCGGGGTTCGGGTGTCTTCTTCGTGAGGTTCAGCATCATCATGATGCAGTTCCCGCGATTCTTCCTCAACGCTCGCTACGGGGCTCTCACTGGGCTTCTTGAGGGAGTTCTGAATCGGGGCAAACTCAATCATGGGGACTTCCTCGAACCGCTCAACCTCATTCTCCGGGCGCGCCGAACGATGATTGTCCACGGCTCCCTCAGGGGCCTCGGCGGGGCTATCCGATGCGTTAAAGGCAACTTCATCGGCGATGCTGGGGCTCTGGTGTGCTGCGCCTGTACCAGCTACTGATTCCTGCCCTGCAGGCACATAGTGCTCGATGTCTTCGGGGTTGTTCTCACTATCGTCCGCCTCAGCAACCTGCCCGGTATCGGTTGTTTCTTGCACCGAAGCCCCCGTATCTTGAGCCGAGATAACCGGCAGCGCCCCCGCGTACGTCTCAGGTTCCGTTACGGTGGTGTGGGCGTCTTCTTCCGGGGTGTCGGGCAGGTGCAGCAGCACCGTCTCGTCGGTGACCAGCTCAATCTTCTGCTCGGGGTCGTTCTCATCGTTAGTTAGCCCGAGACGGGTCATATAGTCTTTTACGCGCGCCTGACGGGTCTCTTCGTCTTCGTCCTCATCATCGTAGTCTTCGTCTTCGTCCTCATAGTCGTCTTCGTACTCAGCTGAGGCGTCGTATCCCTCATCATCGTAGGGGTCCTGGGCGGGCGCATCGTCAGTGTCGTAGCCGTCGTCTTCGGGTTCCTGCGTTTGGGTGTTGGATTCGCTGGTTGTGGCTTCTAGTTCCTGTTCCTCAGCGCCGGGGTGCACCAGGTTCGCGCTGTCGGTGGAGTCCTGGTCGTGTTCTTCGAAGAAGTCTTCAGATGCAGCGGTGTGGCGTGCGTTTTCTTCGACAACACGCTGACCCTGGGACCGCTGGCTTTCGGTGCGCACAAATTTCCGGAGGGATTCCTCCCACTGCTGCTGTTCCATCACTTTTTCGCTCAGGCTTCGCTCTTCCGCCTCCGCTGCGGCTGCTTCTTCAGCTGCGCGCACCTGTGCTTCCCATTTTTTCTTGCCGATTCCAAAGATTCCCACTGTGGTCCCCTCCACTAGTTCTTGTCGGCGCTCCCGGCGGACACGGCGAGAGCTGAGTGTGTCTGGTGTGTCTGCATCCCATTCTATCGCCTACCCGGTATATCAGGGCCGCAGAAATGCGGGTGAACCGCCGTATTTCTGCGGGTAAAACCGCTCAATGGTGCGGCACATGCCGTTTATGAGGCACGCCCGGGTGGGATTTTATACAATAAATGGAATACCTAAACCATACCTGGAGTACCCGCCTCCATGCACACCGAAGCAAATTTGACAGTGTGTTCATCACTATGGAAAGCGCAAAAACCGCCTCACGATTGTTATTCAGCATAATGACGGTCGGGCAACTGCCTGAAGCTATTCTCAAAACCGGTAAGTTTTCATTGTCTTTAGACTAGAGCTGAGAAAAGGGCGCCTCGCAGCTTTGCCTACTCACGTAGTTGAGCGTGTAAACACTTTAGTTCCTTACGGGCCAAGTGTCTGATCTCAAGATCATCATATCCTTGGGGCATGTACCATTTGGCAGGGTTTTGAGAATCTCTTGCTACATGGGGCCAGCATCTTCTGCCACACCCATGCTCATTCATCGCACTCCCGCACATTGCAGATCCACTACCTGCGGCACTTATGATACGTTCTGCTATTACCGTGCTGTCACTATCACGATCCTTAAATAGTTCACCTTTATCACGCGGGAAAATAGCAAAAAGCTAACTGGTCAATTCACCCTCTTAATAAAAACTCGGGTAGCTCTGACACATCCCATGCTTATTCAGTAATATTCTCTGCACCCATTACCCCCTTCATATGAGAGTCCATAAGACGAACATGCCGCCCTATCCGGGCTCAACATATATCTGCGCAGGTCACTTGTGGATTCCTGCCCGGTGCATGTGCAGAAGCCTATCCTCTAACAGATAACCCTCATAGCGCCAGGGTATTTTACAATACCAGTTTTAATTATAATGAATTATTGATAAACATGTATCAATGTCAGCAATTAGTTTAATGTGTTCAGCATTTAAGTAAAGATGAGCATTTTCTCCGCCGCTCCCCCGAGTATATATAATAATCTCTTGAGTAAAATTAAATTCATTAAATATTTTTAAATAATTTATTTTTCGGCGCAAGGCAAAGCTCATCATAAAATATAATTAACCGCAATTATTTTCTGATATGTTCTTGGTTCCGTGAGAGAATCCAGTGGGGCATCCTCACCGTTAAAACGCCCGCCCACTAGGACAAGTGGATATACTCTACCGGGCCTCATCCCGTACCGGGTTTGCGGCCTTCGCGGCTTTTGCCAGCTCAAAACGCACCGCACGCAAAGCGGTCGCAGCCATCACCCGCACGCCCACGCCGATAGCGCGCTCATCGGGGTTGTAATCCCCCTGATGCAGGTCATATGTCGGGTCTTCAGGGGCGCGGGTACCCAGCCGGAACATTGAGCCCGGAACTTCCTGCAGCATCCAGGCGAAGTCCTCTCCGCCCATAGACTGCTCCACCAGCACGATTGAGTCCTCCCCCAGTTCAGCCCGGGCGGCGTTCTCAATCATGGTCGTCTCGGTGTCGGTGTTCACCACCGGCGGCACCCCACGAATATGCTCCACCCGGGCGTTCACCCCGAAAGGCACCGCGACCTGCTCAATCACCTCATCCAGCAGCTGCCCGGCGTGGCGCCACACCTCAACGTCTAGGCAGCGCATAGTTCCCGCCAAATACCCTTCAGCGGGGATGGCGTTTGGGGCCACCCCAGCGTTCACCTGCCCCCAGGCGACCAGCACCCCCGAACGCACATCGGTGCGGCGAGTCAGCACTGCGGGCACCTGCACCGCGATCTGACTCATCGCGTAGATCAAATCCTCCGTCAGATGCGGCCGTGAAGTGTGCCCGCCGTGGCCGCTCAAATGAATTTTGATCGTATCCGAGGCGCTGGTGATCGCCCCGATACGTGTGCCGATCTGCCCCAAATCAACTTTCGGGTCGCAGTGCAGGGCAAAAGCGCGCGGCACGCCCCGCAGCAGACCCTGGTCGATCATCTGCACCGCACCACCCGGCAGCTGCTCCTCGGCAGGCTGAAATAGGATGCGCACGCTGCGGCCCAGCGGGGTGCGCTCGTTCAGTTCGTGCAGCGCAAGCGCCACCCCGAGCATAATCGTCTGGTGAATATCGTGCCCGCAGGCGTGCATCACTCCCGGCACGGCTGAGGCATACTCCAAGCCCGTCTGTTCCTCAATGGGCAGGGCGTCAATATCGGCTCGCAGCGCTAAGGCGAACGGGCCGTTGCCGATGTCCACATAGCAGCCGGTTCCTTCGCACGCCACAGGGCTCATGCCCGCACCACGCAAGTGATTCATAATACGCTCGGTTGTTTTCACTTCACGGAACGAAAGCTCCGGGTTGCGGTGCACCTGCCGACGGAATTCGGTCAGGGTGGGCATCATGCGCGCAACCCACTCGTCAAACACCGGGGTTGAAAGATCGTAACGTGAATTAGCGAAAACCATACTTACTATTAAACACCTCGCGGCACCGGTAGGAAGAACTTTCACCCCGCAACGGGGCTGTTTCTTCCCACCCGGTGCCGCGCATCGGACTGGGTGAGGGCGCCTATAGGGAGCGTGCCAGAATGGCCTGCTTCACCTCAGCAATGGCCTTAGTAATCTGAATACCGCGCGGGCATGCCTCGGTGCAGTTGAAGGTGGTGCGGCAGCGCCACACGCCCTCTTTGTCATTGAGGATTTCAAGGCGCAGGTCTCCGGCGTCATCACGGGAATCGAAAATGAACCGGTGCGCGTTCACAATCGCGGAAGGACCGAAGTACTGACCGTCCGTCCAGAACACGGGGCACGAAGAGGTACACGCGGCGCACAGGATGCACTTTGTGGTGTCGTCAAACCGTGCGCGGTCCTCAATGGTCTGCAGACGCTCACGTTCCGGCTCATTGCTGTCATTAATGAAGAACGGCATGATTTCGCGGTACGCCTGGAAGAAAGGCTCCATGTCCACGATCAGGTCCTTCTCGCAGGGCAGGCCCTTAATCGGCTCGACCGTGATCGGCTTGGTCATGTCGAGGTCTTTCAGCAGGGTCTTGCACGCCAGACGGTTACGCCCGTTAATGCGCATTGCGTCCGAACCGCAGATGCCGTGCGCGCAGGAGCGCCGGAATGAGACGGACCCGTCCAGTTCCCACTTGATTTTGTGCAGCGCATCCAACACACGGTCGGTGCGGTACATCTGCATCTTAAAGTCGTCCCAGTACGCCTCGTCAGAGACCTCGGGGTTGTAGCGTCGCACCCGAATAGTCACGTCGTAGGTGGGGATAGCGCCGCCGTCGCCGCCGGTCATACCTTCAAAAAGCTTGACGGATTCCGGTTCAGGAAGTTCGTTTTCAGCCATTTTAGTACTTACGCTCCTTGGGCTCGTAGCGGGTGTAAATGACGGGCTTAGTGTCGAAGCGCAGGCCCTTCACGCCCTCAAACTCAGACTCGGGGTCAAGGTAGACCATGGAGTGCTTCATAAAATTCATATCGTCACGCTTGGGGAAATCCTCGCGGTAGTGGCCGCCGCGGGATTCCTGGCGGTGCAGGGCCCCTACCGACATGACTTTCGCCAGCTGCAGCAGGAAGCCCAGTTCCACAGCCTCCAGCAGATCAAGGTTAAAGCGTTTGCCCTTGTCCTGGATGGAGATGTTCTCGTAGCGTTCCTCCAGCTCACTAATGACTTTCAGGGCGCGGCGGATGGTCTCTTCGGTGCGGAACACCTGCATGTCGGCGTCCATGGTCTTCTGCAGGTCTGCACGGATAGCGCCGACCTTCTCGGTACCTTTGTTTTCACGCAGGGTATCCAACAGACCCAGCACGCGGTCAGCAGCATCATCGGGAACCGGCAAAAACTCTGCGGATGCGGCGTATTCGGCCGCTTTACGGCCCGCACGTTTACCGAACACGTTAATGTCCAGCAGCGAGTTGGTGCCTAGACGGTTCGCGCCGTGCACCGACACGCAGGCCACCTCACCGGCAGCGTACAGACCCTGTACGGTTTCTTCGCTGTTGAAGTACACCTCGGTCTCGTTATTCGTGGGAATACCGCCCATTGCGTAGTGCGCGGTGGGGAACACCGGGATCGGCTGGTGGTGCGGCTCAACCGCCAGGTAGGTGCGGGCAAACTCGGTGATGTCCGGCAGCTTCTCGTCAATGTGGGAGGGTTCCAAGTGGGTCAGGTCCAACAGCACATAGTCTTTGTTGGGTCCACAGCCGCGGCCTTCACGCACCTCATTCGCCATTGCACGAGCCACAATATCGCGGGGAGCCAGGTCTTTAATGGTGGGTGCATAGCGTTCCATGAAACGCTCGCCGTCAGAGTTACGCAGGATGCCGCCCTCACCGCGGGCGCCTTCCGTCACCAGAATACCCAGCCCGGCCAGCCCGGTGGGGTGGAACTGCACGAATTCCATGTCCTCCAACGGCAGGCCACTACGCAGGGCGATCGCCATACCGTCACCGGTGAGGGTGTGCGCGTTCGAGGTGGTCTTGAAGATCTTGCCGCAGCCGCCGGAGGCGAACACCACAGATTTTGCCTGGAAGACGTGCACTTCACCGGTTGCCAGGTCGTAGGAGACAACCCCGGCGGGGCGGGGGCGGCCTTCTTCATCTTTGACCATCACCAAATCGAGCACATAGTACTCGTTGTAAAACTCCACATTGTGGCGCACGCAGTTCTGGTAGAGGGTCTGCAGGATCATGTGGCCGGTGCGGTCGGCGGCGTAGCATGCGCGGCGTACCGCTGCTTTACCGTGGTCGCGGGTGTGACCGCCGAACCGGCGCTGGTCAATACGCCCCTCGGGGGTGCGGTTGAAGGGAAGACCCATTTTTTCAAGGTCGAGCACGGCATCGATGGCTTCTTTTGCCATAATCTCTGCCGCGTCCTGATCGACGAGGTAGTCACCGCCTTTGACGGTGTCAAACGTATGCCACTCCCAGTTGTCTTCCTCGACGTTAGCCAGTGCGGCGCACATACCGCCCTGGGCGGCGCCGGTGTGGGAGCGGGTGGGGTATAGTTTGGTCAGCACGGCGGTGCGAACTCGCTGACCCGCTTCGATGGCGGCGCGCATCCCGGCACCACCGGCGCCGACGATCACTACATCGTACTTATGTACCTGCATGATGTTCTTTCTTGTATCGAAAACTCTGTACGTGTGCTGGCCGTCGTTAGCGGGCGGCGCAGAAGCTGGGCAGCAGGTGGGATGCCGCGCCTGAGGGGCAGGGGTCGAAGGTGAAGATCGTGAGGGTTCCCACCAGAAGCACGAACGCCGAGGCGAGGAACAGAATAATCTTCAGCCACACGCGCACCCGGTCTTTTTCGGCGTAATCATCAATCACCACACGGATGCCATTAGTGCCGTGCAGCATCGCCAGCCACAGCAGCAGCAGGTCCCAGACCTGCCAGAACGGGTTGGCCCATTTACCGCCCACGAACCCGAAATCAATGGCGTGGATACCTTCCCCCACCATGAGGTTTACAAACAGGTGGCCGAAGATCAGCACCACCAGCAGAACACCTGAGAGGCGCATCCCCAGCCAGGCGAACATCTCAAAGTTATTGCGTTTAGAGGAGGAGCGGTTGTACTTGACGCCATCAATCTTGTTATCGCGGATGCGCGGGATGGCAACGCGGGATTTTAGCGGGGTAGCCATGGCTTAGTGACCTCCAATGTGGGCGAAAACGTTCGGCAGGTGGCGTACTGCAAAACCGGCAACAAAAATGACCCACAGCACCAGCACAACCCACAGGATTTTAATGTGGTTGTAGGTTGCTTTCTCGGAGGTCTCAATAATCCCGTCCTTGTTCGGCTTCTGAATGTGCTCAACCTTCGAGTTGGTGGCCGGGCCCCAGAAGTCAATGAGGATAATGCGGATACCGTTGAACGCGTGGTAGACAATAGCCGCAACGAGGGCCATCTCCCCCAAACCCATGATGGGGTTCTTGTATAGGCTCAGCACGCTGTTGTATGCCTCAGGGGAGATACGCACCACGGCGGTGTCGAGCACATGAACCAGTAGGAAGAAGAAAATGGCGATACCCGTTACGCGGTGGGCCACCCACGACCACATTCCATAGCGGCCGCGGTATAGGGTGCCCTTAGACATATTCGGCACTGAATAACCTCCTGTAGACCGCTGGAGAGCATCGGGGTCTGTGTGAAACCTCAGCGGGAAGCGCTCCCAGCGACAACCGTGAAATCATATTGTTGCTTACAAGATACCAGGTTCGCGCAGGGCTTATTGACACAATGTCGACTATATTAGACAGGTTAATTAGGTCATATCTCTTTAGCGATATCCTGTTCTGCAGCGAGTTCATGCGGAACTAACCTTAACCTTATGTGATAAAAATCTACTATCAGCAGCTGGCAAAAAGGTTTAAGAAACGAGAACATGACGCATCCCGCGATATTCTGTAATTGATGAATACTACACTTTCGCGTTTTCGACCGTTCATTCCAGCCGGGGGCGTCGGTTCCCGTCTCTGGCCTCTTTCCAGAGCACACGCCCCAAAATTTCTGCTCGACTTAACGGATTCGGGTAGTTCCCTCTTAAGGGAAACATATGACCGACTCATTGATTTGAGCAATGGCTCGCTCATGGTGGTCACTGGGGTCGCCCACGCAAACGCTGTCACTCAGCAGATTCCCGAGCTCCGCGCCGCCGATCTGGTTCTTGAACCCTCCCCGCGCGATTCCGCCGCCGCCATTGGGCTAGCCTGCGCTATCCTGCACCGCCGCGAACCCGATGCGATCATTGGCTCCTTCGCCGCTGATCACGTGATCAGCCCCGTCGACGAGTTCCAACGGGTCGTCATTGAAGCGGTAGAGACCGCCGCGACCGGAAAAATTGTCACCATTGGCATCACCCCCACCCACCCCTCAAGCGCTTTTGGGTATATTCACGCCCGGGAGTCGCTAGGGATTGAGCAGGCACCCCACGCCCTCGCCGTGGATTCTTTCGTTGAGAAGCCTGATGAGGCAACCGCCCAGAAGTACCTGGACTCCGGCGAATACGCCTGGAACGCGGGCATGTTCGTAGCCCCCGCCGAGTTAATGCTCAAACACCTTGCGGCCAACGAGCCCGAACTACATGCGGGTATTATGCAGATTGCTAACGCCTGGGACAGCCCGGAGCGCGAAGACATTATGGAACGAGTGTGGGGCACCCTGCCGAAAACCGCTATTGACTACGCGGTGGCAGAACCCGCAGCCGCAGCAGGCGATGTTGCCATGGTACCCGGCTCATTCAGCTGGGATGACGTGGGAGATTTCGACGCCGTGGCGCGCCTTAACCAGGAGAAAACCGGTGAGGATCTCACCATCCTTGGCGATAACCAGAATGTTCTTAACCAGGGCTGCAGCGGTATTGTCGTCTCAACAACGGACCGTAAAATCTCGGTGATTGGGCTGGACGATATTGTGGTGGTAGACACCGATGACGCACTGCTGGTCGCCCCGCGTTCGCAGGCGCAGAAAGTCAAGGAGGCGGTGAGCGAGCTCAAGGAGCGCGGACTCACCGAGCTGCTCTAAAATCTCACCAGCAAAAGTGCGCGGGGAAAGTATGCCCGGCTAAAGCGTACTCAGTAAAGCACGCCCGGGTACCCCCCCCCGACGAGCAGTGCGGGGTGCCCGCGCACTTTTGCCAGCGGCACATGCATAAGGCTCCCGTATCGGTCATATCAACCGAAGCGGGAGCCTTCAGCTTATTGTGTTCAGTCAGTGCCTTCGCGGCTAATGGCCGTGATCGCCCTCATGGCTTTCACCGTGCCCGTGGTCCTGAGTCGGGGCCGGTTTCGAGGATGATGTACCGCTTAGCTCATTTGGAGTCTGCGGCAGCTCAACGCTCACCAGGGTTTTGGGGGCCTTAGCATCTGCAATATTCACCGCGTGCAGCTTTTTCGTTGCTGGGTCGCTCACATAGGCGGTTTTACCATCCACCCACAGGGCCGGGCGCGGATCCTGCCACGTTTCAGATTCGCTCCAGGCATCCATGAGCTGTACCGAGCCGAGTTCAGAGCCGGTGGCCGGGTCAAAAATACGCAGTTTACCGTCGGTAGTTAGCAGCAGCGCCTCCCCCTGAGGCCCACGCCCTAATGACCGGAACGTGTAGCTTACCCCCTGCGGCAGGGAGTATACGGTGCGTTTTTTCGCCACAGTGTCGATAATGGCGAACTTCTCGGGGCGTTCCAGTTTGGCGTCTTTATCGGTCTTATAGTCCGCCAAAACATACTGCGAGTCGGCCGAGCCTGCCTGGTTCCCGGAACGCGAGTACGGGTTTTCAGGGTTGTTCACCTTGGTGAACGTGCCATCCCGGTAGATGAGCGCCCCGTCGGTGCACCCAACGGTAATCACACCGTCTTTGGCAATAGCCTCGCCGTGAACACCAGGGCATTCTTTATTCTCAGTAATAGTCTTGCCCTGAGCGTCTACCACAGCCGCACCGGTGCGGGTCTTCTCATCCCCTACCGACACCAGGTAATGCCCATCCGGCAGCGGAATGGCGAACCCGTGATGCGGTGCGGGCAGTTTCACCTGCTGGGTTTTCAGCTCGGAGGCGGTGCGTTTATTCACGGTCAAGTCGGAGGGGCTATACACCTCGAAAGTGCCGGTGCCGTCGGCAAAAGCGGCGCTCTTCCCATTATCGGTGATCACATGCCCGGTATGGTCCGCAGCTAACGACAGGGAGCTGAGGGTGGGGGTAGTCGTGTAGTAATGCGAGTGGTCCCCGTGCGGCACCGACCATGCCCCCGTGTCTAAGAACGCGTAACTGTTGCCATCAGCAACCACGAGGTGACGGTTATCCCCGGCGGGGGTAAGACGGAGGAACCCGTCTTTTTTAATGTCCTGCAGCAGCTTCATATCTTTAGCGTCGTATACGAGCACGCCGCCGTCATAGGTAACAGCTACACGACTGGAGGAGCCTTTGCTTTCGACGATGGGGGCTGCGGAGGTGCTGGCACTTGCCGATGAGCTTTCCGAGCTGGAGGCACTGGTACTAGTGGAGCTAGTACCCGAGGAGCATCCGCTGACTACCAGGGTAAACAGCGCCCCGAAACAACTAAGGGATGTTAAAAATTTTGTACGTGTGTTGCGCATGTGAACCACCATAACATAAATGAGAACCATTCTTCTAAACGGTTATACAGTGGCTCACCTCTCTCATAAATGGCTGTAGGGCAAGGCACCAAAAAGGCACGGGCGCATGCGCCCGTGCCTGACTAATATATTTCCGCTCTTTACGCCACGTTCTAAGAAGCCGTTATTCTAGGGCCAGGTCAATACTTCCCAGCAGCTCCCACTCCGCCCCGTCATAGGCGTAGGCGTGCAACGCATCCACCGCGAAAGAACGCTCAGCAGCAGGAAGCGCATCAAAAACAGTTTTTGCTTCAGCCACCTGCCCGGGACACAAGTTCTGGCCCAGCGTAATATGCGGCACGTACGGGAACGGTGTGGCACACTCCCCCAGCTCCCGCACGCACACCTGATGAAGCTGGTGCAGCGCATCCGCGCCGCAGTCAATCGACAGGTAATCCACCTCAGTCACCGGGCGGAAAGTACTCACCCCACCCACCTGCAGTCTGACCGTGCCGGTATCACCCAGGGCTTGCGCAAACTTTACCGACCGCCACCCGGCCTCGACCTTCTCACTGAGCTGCCCCACATACACGGTCACGTGTGCGCTGAGCCCCACAGCGATGTCCTGCTCACGCTTCCACCCCAGCAGGCGGGATGCCAAGGGGTCGGGCACATGCGCAATAAGGCTCAGGTAGCGCTGCCCCTCTTTCAGCGTCGGTGAGGGACGCCTCAAGCTGGCGGTGTATTCGGCGGTCACTGTCGGGCTCCTTCGGTTTCTGACGTATTAACCGGTTGCGTGGTTAGCCGCGTAGCGCGGGCAGGAACCCCACGCGGTCATAAACATTCTCAAGGGTAACGGTCGCTAACTCACGCGCCTTCTGCGCCCCAATAGCCAGCAGACGATCCAGCTCAGCGGGGTCTGCCACAAGTTCAAGGGTGCGTTCACGCATGGGTGATAGCTTCTCAACCGCCACCGCAGCCAGATCAACCTTCAGATGGCCGTACATTTTCCCCTCGTACCGGGCAACAATCGCGTCAATGCTCTCACCAGTCAGTGCAGAGTAGATCGACAGCAGGTTCGACACACCGGGTTTCGTCTCACGATCGTAGGCGATCACGGAACCATCATCAGTGACGGCGGATTTAATTTTCTTCGTGGTGGTTTTAGCGTCATCCAGTATTTTAATGAGGCCCTTCTCCGTTGTTGCCGACTTCGACATTTTTGAGGTGGGCTCCTGCAAATCGTAAATCTTTGCGGTCTCTTTCAGAATCGCCGCTTCGGGCACCACAAACGTCTCCCCAAACCGCGAGTTAAACCGCTGCGCCAGGTTACGGGTGAGCTCAAGGTGCTGGCGCTGATCCTCACCCACAGGCACCGCATCCGCCTGGTACAGCAGAATATCCGCAGCCATGAGCACCGGGTAGGTAAACAGCCCCACCGAGGCGTTGTCGGTCCCCTGTTTCTGCGCTTTGTCTTTGAACTGGGTCATGCGGGATGCCTCACCGTAGCCGGTCACGCAGTTCAACACCCACGCCAGCTGGGCGTGCTCAGGCACATGGGACTGCACAAAGAACGGGGACCGCGCGGGGTCGATGCCAGCAGCAATGTACTGCGCGGCGGTCACGCGGGTGCGCTCACGCAGCGCCGCTGGGTCCTGCGGAACCGTAATCGCGTGCATATCGGGGATGAAGAACAGGCATTCGTTCTTCGGGTCTTCCTGCATTTTCACCCAGTTACCGACCGCACCAATATAGTTGCCCAAGTGCAAGGAATCCGCTGAGGGCTGCGCCCCCGAAAACACGCGGGTGCGTCCTGCAGACGCGTTGGGGATATTGGTTGTATGAGACGTGGTGCCCTCAGGCAGGTTTTCCATGGTCATCCTTGTAGCTTTCTGGGGTGAAAATGCGGGGTTCGGGTACAGGGTTAGAGCTGGTAGTCTACCACCAGCGGCGCGTGATCGCTGAACCGCTCATCGTAGGAGGCGGCACGATCAACCGTCGCTTCCACGGCTTTCGTGGCGAGCGCTGGGGTAGCCATATGGTAGTCGATACGCCACCCGGCGTCGTTATCGAAGGCTTTGCCGCGGTAGGACCACCAGGTGTAGGGCCCGGGCGCCTCACCTGCGAGTTTGCGCGCCACGTCCTCATAGCCGATATCGCCGAAGAATTTATCGAAATATGCGCGTTCTTCGGGCAGGAAACCGGCGCGTTTCTGGTTTGCCTTCCAGTTTTTAATGTCGAGCTCGGTGTGCCCCACGTTGAGGTCTCCCACAATGAGCACGTGATCCGAGTGCTGAGCGAGTTCGGGCAGGCGCACGAGCATACGGTCGAGAAAGCGGTATTTGTCATCCTGGCGGGGCGTTCCAACCTCGCCGGAGTGCACGTAGGCGCTTACAACAGTGAGGGTTTCGCCGGTGGGCAGGGTGTAGTCCGCCTCAACCCAGCGGCCAGCGTCCGCAAAATAGTCGTCGCCGATCGTGGAGCGGGTAGCGACAGGCTGGTTCTTCAGAAGCTCACCGTTCGCATTGGGGTGTTTGCGGGTTGCCACCAGCACCCCGGCGCGTCCTTTGGCGGCGGCTTCGGCGTGCAGAATATTCCAGTCGTCTTCGTTGAGAAGTTCGCGCACGATCGTATCGGGAGCACGAACCTCCTGCAGGCAAAGAATATCAACGTCGCGGCCAGCAAGCCATGTGGCCATATCTTTCCGGTAGGCGGCACGAATACCGTTGACGTTCACGCTGGCGACACGCAGAGTTTTAGCGGCGCGACTCATTCTTCACCCCTCATTTCGTCGTTGACCATTCCCATCCCGTTGGATGCTGTGGTGTTAATAGTATCCAGCGCACGCTCAATCATGGTGCGGGACTGTTCCCCGTCTTCGTCCAGGTATTTGCTGATTTCCCGGGACTGTACCAGTACAATCTGAAAACTATGTGACAGTTTATCGGCGAGCATCCCATCCTGCTCTTCAGCTCGGGCGTGTGCCAGTGCCTTATAGCTGGCACGATTCGCCCGTACCGCAGAGAGAACCCCCACCACCAGGTAGCATGCCAACCCCAGCCACCCAAGAATCAGCCCGGCAAGTACCCAGCCGAGCACGGAATCGGCGGCTGCGATGGCGGCACCCAACAGCACCACAAGGATGAGCATACCCACCCCCGCACCGATCATGGCTTTACGTTCAGATGCCTGTGAGGCAGCATCGGGGTGAGCGTCGTGTGTGAGCATAGTATTCATTATGCCAGGAATGCACCGGTGCATCCGGTTCGGGCAGCAATTTTTGTCGTGATGCTGTACGGGTAAATATTTGCCCGGGAGGGTAGACTATGTTTTATGATCCCGATTAACCCTTCCGGCAGCAGCTTTGACGCCAACGAAACCCTCGGCGCAGGCAGAGACCCCCACGACAGCGAAACCACACACCCGGTGGATGAGGCTGAGCACCCTGTACACCCCGACGAGGCGGGCCTGCTGGCTCAGACACTGCCGCCCGTGCCCGGGCCGAAGTATGAGCAGGTGATTCGTCTGCTGGAGCAGCGCTACATTATCCCCGGCAGCCCCGGCGATAAGCTGCCCACTGAGCGGGCGTTGCAGCTGCAGTTTGGGGTGAGCCGTCAGACGGTGCGTAATGCCCTCAAATACCTGCTTGATAAGGGCCTGATCTATAACCAGCAGGGTTCCGGCACGTACGTCGCGGACCATTCACAGGCCAGCTTTATCCCGCGTATCTGCTCGTATGCTGAAGACATGAGCCGCCGCGGCATGGAGTCGTCTACGCGCATGATCGCTACCCGCTGGGTTGAGGCTGATGAGAGGATTTCTTCTAATCTGCTGGTGCCGGTCGGTTCACAGGTGCTGTATGCGCGGCGGTTACGGCTGGCCAATGGCACCCCGATCGGCTTTGAGCGGGTCTACCTGGTGCCTGATGCCGCCAGCACGGTGCTGGATCCGACGGTGTCGCAGGCGTTTGCGGGAGGTTCCCCGCAGGAGGAAGGCTCGGAGTACACGGTGGAGCACGGGCGGATGCGCATTGAGGCGTCCCTGTTCTCGGAGCAGGATGCCGCAGATTTTAATGGCTTCCCCACGGTGGGTGCCGCTGCGCTGCAGGTGACGCTCACCGGCTACACCGGTGAAGGCGAACCGGTAGAGTACAGCGTGACCCTCTATGAGTCCGCAGCGTATTTTTACGAGATGATTCTTTAGCTTCTTCGCAGCCGCAGCTTGTAGGCGGCAGAGCCCTCACACACGTTGTTCCTGCGTAACACCCGTTACCGGGGGTTGTGTACCCCGGCCGTGGGAGTATTACGCAGGAACAACTGTTGAGTGATGCGGCGAGGCAGTTAGCCTGCCTGACGTTCTGCGGTCTCCACAACGTTAACGAGCAGCTCCGCGCGGGTCATGGGGCCCACGCCACCGGGGTTCGGGGACACCCAGGACGCCTTCGCGGCTGCCTCGGGGGAAACGTCGCCGAAGAGTTTCTTCTTACCGGTTTCGGGGTCTTCGGCGCGGGAGACGCCCACATCCAGCAGGATTGCGCCGTCCTTCACCTGGTCTGCTTTCAGTACGTGCGGCACGCCCACGGCGGCGACAATCACGTCCGCCTGGCGCAGCACCTCGTCAAGGTTCTGGGTACCGGTGTGTGCCAGGGTTGCGGTGGCGTTGATTTCGCGGCGGGTCAGCAGCAGCCCCAGCGGGCGGCCCACGGTAATACCGCGCCCAAGCACCACAACGTTCTTCCCGTTCCAGTCGATGCCGTGGCGCTTCACCAGCTCAATCACGCCGTTGGGGGTGCACGGCAGGGGCGAGTCCAGCGGCTCTGAGACGTTCAGCACCAGCTTGCCGAGGTTGGTGGGGTGCAGGCCGTCTGCGTCTTTCTCGGGGGCGATCTTCTCCAAAATACGGTTAGTGTCCAGGTGCTTAGGCAGGGGAAGCTGCACAATGTAGCTGGTGCAGGCGGGGTCGTGATTGAGCTTATCAATCTCGGCTTCAAGCTGTTCCTGGGTGATGTCTGCGGGCAAATCCACGCGGATCGAGTTAATGCCGATCTCGGCGCAGTCGCGGTGCTTGGCGCCCACATAGGAGTGGGAGGCGGGGTCGTCCCCCACGAGTACTGTTCCCAGACCGGGGGTGATGCCGCGAGCTTTAAGCGCCTCAACGCGCTCAGTCAGCTCATTCTTAATGGCCGCGGCGGTGGCTTTGCCGTCGAGAATCTGTGGCATGATGAGTTCCTTCCTTGGTGTCATGCACCAGCCTGCAGGCCGGTGCCTTGGTTATTTGTTCCGTCCCGGGTGGTTCCGGGCGAGCTGGTTGTGTGTGCGTGCTCAAAGACCCCACCCAGCGAGGTGCCGTGGCGGGGTCTTTAAGAGGTCTACCAGTTTTCGCTTCCCACGTAGAGCGGGTACTTTTCGCACAGTACGCTCACGCGCTGACGCAGGGCCGCGATATCGTGCTGCGGCAGCAGCACTGAGGCAATAATGTCGGCGACCTCGGTAAAGCCTGCCGCGTCAAAACCGCGGGTTGCCAGGGCTGAGGTGCCGATACGCAGCCCGGAGGTCACCAGCGGCGGGCGGGGATCGTTCGGCACCGCGTTGCGGTTAACGGTAATACCCGCATCGTGCAGCAGGTCTTCCGCCTCTTTACCGGTGAGCTGGTGGTGGCGCAGATCGACCAGTACCAGGTGCACATCGGTACCGTCGGTGGCGATGGAAACGCCCGCATCGCGCATATCCTGGCGGGTCAGGCGCTCAGCCAGGATGCGCGCCCCCTCGATTGTGCGCTTCTGACGGTCTTTAAACTCTTCGGTTGCGGCGATCTTGAAAGCGGTCGCTTTCGCGGCAATCACGTGCATGAGCGGGCCGCCCTGCTGCCCGGGGAATACCGCTGAGTCGATCTTTTTCTTAAGCTCTTCGGTGCACAGGATAAACCCGGAGCGGGGGCCGCCTAGGGTCTTGTGCACGGTCGAGGAAACCACGTGGGCGTGCGGCACCGGGTTGGGGTGCAAACCAGCCGCTACCAGACCGGCGAAATGAGCCATATCAACCCACAGGTAGGCGCCGACCTCATCGGCGATCTCACGGAATTTCGCGAAATCCAGCTGGCGGGGGTATGCCGACCACCCGGCAATAATAACCTTGGGACGCTCAGCGAGCGCAAGCTGCCGCACCTGCTCCATATCAACCCGGCCATCGTTGCCCACCTCATAGGCGACAACTTCGTAGAGCTTACCCGAGACGTTCAGTTTCATACCGTGCGAGAGGTGCCCGCCGTGCGCCAGTGAAAGGCCCATAATCTTCTCACCGGGGTTCAGCAGGGCGTGCATGACGGCGTTATTCGCCTGGGCGCCGGAGTGGGGCTGCACGTTGGCGTGCTCGGCACCGAAAAGTTCCTTGACCCGCTTAATAGCCAGGTCTTCAACAATATCGACGAATTCGCAACCGCCGTAGTAGCGGCGGCCCGGGTAGCCTTCCGCGTACTTATTGGTCAGCACCGACCCCTGCCCCTGGAGTACGGCGCGCGGCACGAAGTTCTCGGAGGCGATCATTTCCAGGGTGTTTTGCTGGCGTTTACGCTCCAAATCGAGTGCTTCGGCGACCTCGGGGTCAAGTTCGGCGAGGGGGACCTCAAGGGTCACGGTTGCGCGTTCGGTCATGCTTTTTCTCCTAGGGGTGCGGTGCTGTGCACCACTGTCTAGATATTTATGATGTGCCTCTCATAGTACCGGATAGCGGGCGCATCAGTAGACAATATTGCGGGTGTATTCAAGGCGTGAGCGCTGGCTTTACTGCCCGCACCGGGTACATATGTTTATGACTGGGTGAGAATAGCGGAGGCGTATTCAAGATATGCGTCGCGTTTTTCTTTCCCCAGAAGCTGGGTTTGCACCACATACCCTGTCAGCACGGACAGCACCGCCGCGCCAATAACATCAAGCCACCCGTCGAGTTCTTCTTCGGTGAAGTCTAGTTCACGTGAGCC
Organism: Rothia sp. HSID18069; assembly: GCF_003989155.1. NCBI lineage: Bacteria > Bacillati > Actinomycetota > Actinomycetes > Micrococcales > Micrococcaceae > Rothia > Rothia sp. HSID18069. The sequence goes on from NZ_RBMG01000002.1 coordinate 175,533, forward strand.
CCATTCACGGTAGCGGTCAAGTGCCATATCGCGCAGGTCGGTGAGCTGTTCCGTGACGACGGCGGAAATATCGGGGGATGAGACAGCCTCACCCCAGGTGGCCAGCAGGAACCTGCGGGTTTTGGTGGCATCCAGCAGCCGCAGACACCCCAGCACATAGTCCCAGGGTTTATCGGCACGTACCCGCGTGAAGGGGGCTAAATCCAGGCGTGCCGCCTCAAGCATAATGTCGTTTTTAGATCCGAAGTGGTTATAGATTGCGCCCGCCGAGAGCCCCGTGGCGGCGATAATCTCGTTCATCGAAGTTTTCTGGTAGCCATGCTTAATGAAACACTCGCGAGCTACGTCAATAATCTGCGAGCGCCGATTCTTTTTGTATTCTTCGCTGACTTTAGGCACGTCTTAATCCTATCGAATCTGAGGGCGCATTGTGGGTTATCGCCACAAAGCGCACTTTATATGATATGACTCACATAAAGTGCGCTTCGTTATTGCTGCGGATTGACCCGGTTTTTACCCCAGTATGGCGCGGGAAACGCCAAAGATTAGTGGAAGAAGTGGCGGGTTCCGGTCAGATACATGGTGACGCCCGCATCCTTCGCGGCCTGAATCACTTCGTCATCACGGATCGAGCCGCCGGGGTGCACGACCGCACGGATACCGGCATCGAGAAGAACCTGCAGGCCGTCCGCGAAGGGGAAGAAAGCATCGGATGCGGCAACCGCACCGCGGGCACGCTCATGGTCTTCTCCGCCGAGTGTATTGGCGCGTTCAACCGAGAGTTTGCACGAATCCACGCGGTTAACCTGCCCCATGCCGATACCCACGGCGGCACCATTATCGGCGAGCATAATCGCATTCGATTTGGGGGCACGCAGGGCACGCCACGCGAATTCAAGATCGCGCAGAGTGGCTTCGTCGGCAGGTTCACCGGCGACCAGCTGCCAATTCTTCGGGTTATCACCCTCGGCGTTAAGTCGGTCGGCTTCCTGGAAGAGCGCGCCGCCGGAAATCGAGCGGTACTCGATAGCCTCACGCCCAAATCCCTCGGGAAGCACCAGCAGGCGCAGGTTTTTCTTGGTTTCCAGGATTTCGAGGGCTTCCGGCTCGTATCCGGGTGCCACAATAACTTCGGTGAAAATATCTTTAACGGCCTGCGCCATATCCTTGGTGACCGGGCGGTTTGCCGCGATCACGCCGCCATAGGCGGACAGAGGATCGCAGGCGTGAGCCTTAGTGTGCGCATCGGCAATCGGGTCTGCGGCGTTAGGGTTTGCAATTGCGATACCGCAGGGGTTGTTGTGCTTGATGATGGCGACCGCAGGCTCGTCAAAATCGTAGGCGGCGCGCAGGGCGGCGTCGGCATCCACATAGTTGTTGTAGCTCATCGCCTTGCCGTGAATCTGCTCAGCCTGGGCGATACCGGGGGCTGCTGCGGGATCCACATACAGAGCCGCGCGCTGATGCGGGTTCTCGCCGTAACGCAGGGTCTCGCTGCGTTCAAAGCCCAAACCAGCGTAGGGGGGCCAGAAGTTGGCGTCTTCATCCTGCTGGAACTGCGCGGCGGTCCAGGTAGCGACGGCGGTATCGTAGGCGGCGGTGTGGGCGAAGGCACCGGCGGCCAGGCGGCGGCGTTCCTCCAGGGAGAACCCGCCGTTTTGAGCGGCGGTTACGGTGCGTTCATAGTCTTTGGGGTCTACCACGACAGCGACCGCATCGTGATTCTTTGCGGCGGCACGCACCATTGAGGGGCCACCGATATCAATTTTTTCGATAATAGCGTCTTGGTCGGCGCCGGATGCCACGGTTTCTGCGAAGGGGTATAGGTTCACAACCACCAGGTCGAAGGGCTCAACGTCGAGTTCGGTGAGGGTGTCGATATGCTCCTGTTTGCGGCGGTCGGCCAAAATACCGGCGTGGATGCGCGGGTGCAGGGTCTTCACGCGGCCCTCCAGGCATTCGGGGAACTCGGTAACCTCGGTGACTTCGGTGACGGGCACACCGGCGGCGGCGATCGTGGATGCGGTCGAACCGGTAGACACCAGCTTCACGCCTGCCTCGTGCAGACCGCGGGCGAACTCCGCCAGGTTAGTTTTGTCGTACACGGAAATGAGGGCGCGGCGCAGGGGCAGACGATCGAGCTTCTTCATAGACACTAATTACTCCGTTGCTTCTTGCTCGGTGAATGGGTGGTACCCCGTGGCGGGGTTTCAATACTGCCCGCATGCACCGGGATGCGGTGCCGTGCGGGCAGGAAGTTCTAGGGGTTTTGGGGGTTAGGAAGTGCGGCGAATTCTGCAAGGGTCCGCACCAAGAGCTGGCGTTCCTGCACCTTGATGCGCTCGTGCAGGCTTTCTTCGGTGTCGCCGTCCTCGACGGGCACCGCGGCCTGGGCGATAATCGTGCCGGTATCGACCCCGGAATCCACGAAATGAACCGTCAGCCCGGTGATTTTAACGCCGTGGGCGAGCGCATCCCGCACACCGTGCGCCCCGGGGAATGAGGGCAGCAACGCGGGGTGAGTGTTAATAATCCGGTTCTCAAAGCGGGCGACCAGCTGCGCATCCACAATACGCATGAACCCGGCGAATACAACGTAATCGGGGGTGTAGAAGACGATTTTCTCTTCGAGAGCGCGGTTCCACTGCTCGCGGTCAGCATAGTCTGCCGGCTCAACCAGGAAGGTTTCAACCCCGGCTGCGGCGGCTCGGTTAAGACCAGTACAGGGCTTATCAGCGCCTACAGCGGCGATCTCTGCGTTCAGCTCGCCCGCCCTCACGGCATCGAGAATAGCTTGCAGGTTAGTACCGGACCCGGAGACCATTATCACAATTCGCACAGCAATAGTTTAGCGCACCGCCACAGGGGCATGTAGGATACGCGCCCAGCGAAAACACCACCGGAAGAAGCAGTACCCTTAAGGGTATGCAGAACCCGCCCCAGCCAACTAAGCAGCCCACGGCCCCTCAACACCCGAACCGTCTGGGGGCGCCTCAGCCGCCAGACCCTGAAGAACGCCGCCGCACCGTGATGCGCATCGCCCGAGCCCAGGGTTTAGCCGTTGTCTCCACCTTCCTGGGGCTGGTGTGCCTGACCTACCCCATGCCGTTTTTCCTTTTGGCGCCCGTGGTGCTGCTGGCGGGTTTGGCGCTTAATATTGTGGTGATTGTGCGCACCGCGCTCACGCGCTCCCCCATTGTGTTCTATGTTCTGGCCAGCTTCGGGATTCTGACCGAGTTTTTCCTGCTCATCATGTGCCTGGTAATGCTGATCTCCCCCGCGTACTGGGAGTACCGGGACTGTCTGCACCAGTCATTGACCGTTAGCGACCAGCAGACCTGCCAGGACACCTATTACCGGCAGGCCACCCAGCTGGGCACTCAATCCCCATAGCCTCCTTCCGGGGTGCCCCCCGGAACGGAGAACCAATGGCACCATGAGCCCGCCTAGCTCTTGTGGTGACCCTTGTCTTTATGGCGGCCCAAGATGCGGTTCATTGCGGCCATCGGTGAACTATGCGGGTGGTTTTGGTCACCGGATTCACCGGCCTCTTCGTCCCGCACCGGCTCTATGACCTCGGTTGTTTCTGCAGCATCATGAGCCGAATAATCAACCTCAAACAGTTTTTTCTTCGGTTCGGCGCTGGGCTCGGGGGTGGTGTCCTCAACCGTCGCAGCGGCCTTACTCTCCTGCTCGGGGACCTCTTCATCGGTGCTGGCCGCCTTGCCTGCCGGCTGCCCACCGGTAGCAGGTTCATCGTTGGCAGAGGGGCGGGAATCGGTATCAGATTCGTCCCCGAAAAGAGCCCAGCTGCGCCGGGTTTTCGGGCGCGGGTTGTCGGTGCGCGACTCGTGGCTATCCGCTGCGGAATCCTGCCGGGCTACGTCGCGGGTTTTATGCGCCCCAAACCCGAAATAGGCGTTGACGCGCTCGCTTACCGCTGGTTTCTCGTCGGCAAAGCGTGAGAGCTCACGACTGCTGTCAGAGACAAATAGGCGCGATATCATGTTCCCCGCTGCGGTACCGGCACCAACCAGGATCATGGTGTACATTGCGAATTTAGCGGGGTGCGGCCCGATCTCGGTGAACGGCCCGGCCCCCAGCGACCCGCTGGACAGCCAGCCCAGTATGAACGATACGAAGCCGGTGAACACCCCAACGAGCACCCCCAGCCCTATCGCGGATACTGGCAGGGATAGGGCGCGCACCCGGATTTTGAGGGCCACCCACTCGTCAAAGTGGTCTTCACCTTCGCGTAAGAACCACAGACCGGCCAAAAACCCTGCCCCCACCGGCACAATAAGCGCCCCGTACCCGATGAACCCAAGGTTCTGGGGTATGGCTCCGACCGAGGGGAACAGGGGCAGTGCCTGCACGGTTGAATGCGCCAGCCCCACGTTCGTTCCCGCCCCGAATGACAGCCCGGAACCGGTGGACCAAGCCATGGAGTGCATGACCATATTGGGGATATACCCCAGCTGCAGCATGGTGACCGCGAAATCCCCCACCGCCCCGGCGTGCAGGCTCTGGTAGATGCTCACAATCCGCGCCCAGTTCACCATAATTGAGGCGAACAGCAGCAGCGCCCCGCCTGCTACGAAGGCGACAACGGCAACCGCGGATGCCCGCACCACCGCCCACGCGTAGGATCCAGCCCAGCGGGAATACTGGCTCATGCGGGAGATTTGTTCAGCCGTATCAACCCCGACCATGCGGGCCAGTGACCGTGCCTCATAGTAGCCGCCCCAGATAAGCCCCGTCAGCACGAATCCCAGCGGGATAAGAGCCGCCGCGAGCAGGCTGAGCGGGTTGTGTTCGGCGCTGGCGTAAGCGAAGGCACCCGCAGAGAGCAGGCTATAGGTGGCTGCCCCCGCCCCCACCGGGATAAAGAACTCCCCCTCGTAGGAGGCGCGGGCCAGCCGCCGCCCCGCCCTGAAGCACAGCAGCACCGGGGCGATACTGAGCCCCAATGGTATGAACGTCATGAGCCCGTGCGGCGCGGCGGGCCCGAATGCTTGGGAAAGATGCAGCGGAACCCCGTGGATGAGCAGCCACAGGTGCACCGACAGGCGGGAAAGCGCCGCAATATCGACGCTGTCGAAACCGTTATTAAGCCAGACGGCCAGCAGCAGCACGAATACCGCACCGAATGAGATGAGGGCGGTGATGAGCATTTCAACCGCGCCCTGCATCCACAGGGGCATGGGGACCGAGTACCGTGAGAAGGGGGAGAAGCTTTTCATTATCCTTCAATCATGCCATGAATCTTAGTCAAGCCCCATTACGCCCCTATATCTGGCCTGGGCCGGCCCCCGCACAGTGTGTGTTTTTGCCGCTCTATTCCTCGGTCCAGGGGTTGGTGGCGGCCGCTTCCCACCTGCGGTACACCTCGGCTTTAGAAGAGACAATTTCAAGGTTATAGGCTCGGGCGCTGGCACAGATCAGGCCCTCTAAGGCGGCAGTTGGCAGCGGTGCGGCGTCGGCTCTGCCTACACTGTGGTAGCCGATTGGGGCGTTACGTCCGGCCCATTCCAGGCTGACTTTCGCGTCAATATTAATCACATGATCCGCGAATCGTTCAAGGAGCTCAGCAATCCACCGGTCGGTCTCCGAGTAGGGGTAGAGGCCTTTAAGTTCGCCCACGCTCAGCACGGAAATGTACATGTGCCTCCAGGCGCGGCGGCGCAGAAAAGCGACGACCCTGGGGTCTGGGGTGGCTTTGCGTATTTCGGCGAGCACATCCGAATCGAGGAGTATGCCTGAGGTTTTCATACGCTCTATGCTACGCGCAAACCAGCATATTCAACGGCGGGGATGCCTTCGGGGTTGGGCAGCAGCAGAAAGTTGAGGAATTCGTCGCGTTGGGATGAGATACGCGTGTAGTCTTGGATGCTCACCGCGGTGTACCCTCCGCGTGCTGGCACTGCGGCGGCGCGCAGTTTTTCCTGGTAGGTGCGGGTGGGGGTGAGGTGATTAGATGCTGCAGAGCTGTTGTACATTGACAACCATGCGCCGATGCGCGTTCCTTTCGCGTTGCTCTTGCCTGTACCGGTTGCCGACCCGCGTGTGCGGGGCGGTGAATACAAACCGCTTCGTCATCCGAGCCACCCGTGAACATGGGGTTGGCGTTCGACCATAGTCGGAGCTTATCAGTCGAAACTCTTGAAGCTGAGTACAGCTTACAGCAGATTCCGCGCGGCTGTAAACGACCACCCCAAGGAAGCCTTAGTGATTTACATTACACACAAAGTGTTCTGTTTCTTTTGCTATACGCCAAGAGGAGGCCCTTCTCCCCCGTTTTCTGTCCGTATGATGAGTAGGGGCTGATAGCTCTATCACCCCACACGCTTGCAGAAACAGATGCGGGTATGGGGGGAGTGCACCCATACCCCGGAAAGACTAAAAGTAAATAGGTAATATTAGGAAACTTGAGGTATTGGAATGAAGCAACCGTATGAAATAAGTTCTGATTTTTTCAAAAAGATGACATCTTCCGGCTGGTATTTTGAACGAGATGTGCTGCTTGAAAAATTACCACCCCACCTGGAAGAGCTACCTGATCTGGTGAAGAAATTTTTACGGGAGATATGGTATATCTCAGTAGCCAAGGATATGTACATTCCGGTTGAATATGAAATGTTTATGTTTGACAATGAGGTTTATACTTTTGGGGAAACAACCCAAGAATTATTAGATTACTCATTAGAGGAAAACAGCTCCGACTACTTCTGCCCACATCTCATTGATAAAAAGATAAGAAATTTTGGTTTTAAAGAGGGTCGAGATATTTTAATTGATGAGCTGGGAAGAATCTATGAGATACCCGATTCCGGCGATATTTATTATGTTGGAGGTAAGTTTTACGAGGGGCTTTATAATCTAATATATTCACGGGGAGAATCCTATATTGTAAGTGACACTGGTGAGCTATTTAAAGAGACACAGGAAGGCATCATGTCAGCCAATATGAATATTGAGGATATTGAGTAGCAAGCGCATGGGGCAGTCCGTGCGGACCGCTCTTCGCACCAACGGGCGGTCACTGGTCGCGTGCACTATTCTTGTGGTTGCACAGCACCCCAAGCTGACAGCCAACTATCTTTCCTACTTTACTGTTAAACGTTTCACCCGTAAGCAATACTTTCACTGTCTTCTCGCCAGTTAAGAATTCCAAATTTCATAGTGGACGGACGGGGCAGCACCTTATAGGCTGGGATTTTAAGGGACTATTTCTACCTTTATTTCAGTAAAGATTCGGCAGAAAGCTGGGTGCTATGTATGAAGCTCACCCTACGTATTATTGGCACAATAGCCGTTGTTCTTCTAGGCATTGGCGTTATACTGTATATCCTCATGCAATGGGGTGCCCTCGTGGAGTACCACGCTTTTGAATGGCGCGGTATTGTGACCGCGAAAAGCCCACTGGTGCGAGCAACAGAGAATCTCAGCTATTTTTTCCTGAGTATTGGCCTTCCATTCGGAGTTACTGCCATAGTTCTAAAAATCATTACCTCCGTGCGTGAAGACAAGAAAATACGGGAAGAACAGCTCAGGCGACTCAGGGCAGATCAGCACAAGCAGCCGCCCGAAAAGCAGCAGTGACGAAAACAGCCTCAAGGCTTTGACACCCTTGAGATAATGGAACGGTGATCGAGCCGAATCCCTTCCCCAGCATCCCCATCACCGAAGACAAGATACTCGAACAAGTCGGCGGACGAACCTTCCAACGCGCCCGCACCTACGCCGCCAAGGGCATGGTTGTACGCTACCGGTACGACGCGGCCGCCAACGAGCTGCACGGCCTCGTCAACGGCAACACCCCCTCCCCCTACGAAGTATATGTTCGCTTCTCCCGACCCAAAGGCCCCACCAATAATCACTTCGTCTCGCACTGCACCTGCCCGGTAGACCTCAACTGTAAGCACGCCGCCGCGCTCATGCTCACCGCCATTGACCGGGCGGAACAATCCCGTATCGCCCTGGGGATAGAATCCGAAGATAACGGGCCGCAGGTGCCCGAGCAGGTTAAAGACCTTGTGCGAGACCTACAAGGGCTCGGGCTTGAGGTGGGCACCGCAGCCACAATGGGTGAGGCTGACCAAAAAATAACCGATGTCAAGGGTGAAAGCCGCACCCCACAGCACAGCACCCGCACCCGTCGGGCGGCGCAGCACCCCGGCGGCCCTCACCCTGACGGCACCCCGCAGAGCGCACCCTCACGCATCCCCGCCTGGAGGCGCGACCTCTCCCAGGTGCTCGCCGCAGGCGGCACCCCCACCGGTATTGACTCCGCCCGGGTATCCGGGGCGTTAGACCTATCTTTCAGCGTGGCACCCGCCCGGTCTTTCGGCCCCTCAAGCGCAGAAACCGCCGCCCGCATTAGCCTGCTCGCCCGCCCCCTCATGCGTTCCAACACGGGGCGCTGGGTCAAGGGCGGCCTCAGCTGGGAAACCTTCGCCTCATCCGTAGGCGGGCCGGTGCTGCGCCACGAAATATACCCCGAACACGAACGGTGGTTTGCTGAGCTCTACTCGGTGGTGCGGCCCTGGCAGTCCATGTACACCTCGCACCGAGACTGGGTCTCGCTCAGCGCATCCGGCAGCGCCCTGCTGTGGGATGTGCTCGCACGCGCCCAGCGCATCGGACTGCCGATCCTGCTTGAAGGGCGCGAAATAAACTTGACGGTGTTGCCGCCTGCCACCGTAAAAATGCGTGCCACAACGCTGCCCGGCGCCTCCTTGAGCGACCCGGCGGAGGGCGGGCTGCGTCTTGAGCCGATACTCGGCTGGGAAACCCGCCAGGACGGGCGCATCCGGCAGGTGTGGGTGGATGCGGCGAACTCTCACCCCCTGGGCACCCCGAACAGCGGCTACAACGGGGCCGGGGCGGGCACCTGCTGCATTGGGTTCTTCGCCCTTGGCGGGCTGGCGCAACAGGTGTACGAGCAGGCGGCAGCCCAGGTGCGGTGGAAAACAACCCGCGAGGGCGCACTCGACCGTGTGTGCCGCGCCGAATTCGCAGCCGTCGGGGCGGAGCAGCCAGCGGCGGCGGAACAATCACAGGCAGGCAGCCCTGCCCCAGGTGAGCTGATCCCCGAGCTTGCCGGTGCCGCACCTGCGGAGCACCACGACGACATACCGCAGATTCCAGACGGACTGCAGCTGGCCTTCATCCCCCTCGCTGAGCCGCTGGACGCCGCCACCGATTCATTCATCACCACCGGTGCTATTGAGGTGCCCGAGGCTTCCCGTGAAGATTTTCACCGCGAATACCTGCCCGCTCTAGCGCGTACAGTACCGGTGCTGACCCCGGACCCGGCGCTGAACCTGCCGCAGGTGCGTTCACCTCGCCTGGTGTTTGAGATGGCCTTTAATGAGCAGGTGGCGCACGATGCGACCACCGACTGGTACTGGGAATACCCACTGAACCCGCTCGGTGCCTCCACCACCGAAGATGCACCCGACAGCGAAACGGGCACCGGTGAACAGTACACGCGCCTGCCGGTGTTTGGCTACGCGGGTGAACCCGGCGGGGACATTCGTGACGCCCGGTTTGAGGCGCGGGTGCTGCGTAAGGTGCGCTCGCTGCCCGGCACTATTGAGCTGACGCGCGGACGTACCGAGGGCTGGGAAACCCGCGATGTTCTCACCCGCGTATTGCCCGCCCTGCGGCGGATTTCCGGGGTTCGGGTGCGGCTGCTGGGCACCGTGCCCGAGTTTACGGAGGCCACCGACGCACTCATTGAGGTGAATGTGACCGAGGGGAATTCACGGGACTGGTTCGGGCTGGGTATCGCTATCCGTGTGAATGACTGGCATGTTCCGTTCTCGCAGGTTTTTGAGGCGCTCGATCGTGCCCAAGACAGGATTCTTCTGGGTAACGGCACCTATTTTTCGCTGAACCGCCCGGAGTTCACGGCGCTGCGGGCGCTCATTGCTGAGGCACGCACCCTCAACGATTCCAGTACTGAGCTGCGTATTAACCGCCGCCAGGTGGGGTTGTGGGATGAGCTTGAGTCCCTGGCGTCGCATGTGAATACGGTGGCTTCCTGGGATGCGCAGGTGCGTAACCTGCTCAGCCTTTTAGACGAGGCCCAAACGGATACACCAGAAGACCTCTCAGGGACGAAAAACCCCGAAAAAACAGCGCAGAACAGCCAGAAAAAGAATGAGCATTCTACACCCGGGGCGGTGCGGGAATACGCCTTCTCGGCGCTGAACCTTCAGGCACCCGCCGGGCTGGAGGCAACCCTGCGCCCCTACCAGCTGGAGGGGTTCCGGTGGCTCGCGTTCTTGCGGCAGCACCGCCTCGGCGGCATCCTGGCGGATGAGATGGGCCTTGGCAAGACCGTGCAGACCCTCGCGCTTTTAGCCCACGCCATGCAGGAGCACGCCGAACAGGCCACGGCAGGCCGGTCGCAGGATGGCGAGCAGCCGCCGTTCGCACCGTTCCTGGTGGTCGCGCCCACCTCCGTGGTGGGTAACTGGGCGAATGAGGCAGCACGGTTCGTCCCCGACGCGAAAGTTGCAGTGGTGAGCGCGTCCACCGCGAAAAGCGGGAAAAGCATCGCTGAAATGGCTGCTGGTGCGCACCTGGTGGTCACCAGTTACGCCCTCTTTCGGATTGATGAGGCGGGCTACACCGAGTACGGGCAGCTCTTGCAGGAACGCAGCGGGCAGGCCCCCGTCGATGACGCCTCTGGTGTGCCGCCCGCCGGGTGGGGCGCGCTGGTTTTGGATGAGGCGCAGTTTGTGAAGAACGCAGCCACCCGCGCGTGGAAGGCGGCGCGGGCACTTCCAGCCGACTTTAAGCTGGCGATCACCGGCACCCCCATGGAGAACAACCTCATGGAGCTCTGGGCGATCCTGGCGATTGTGGCTGACGGGCTGTTCCCGTCCGCACGGGCGTTCCGTGACCTGTACGCACGCCCGGCCGAGTCTGGGGAGGACACCGATGCGGTGCCGCGCCTGCGCCGCCGGGTGGGCCCGCTCATGCTGCGGCGCACCAAGGAGGTGGTGGCTGCTGAGCTGCCGCAGAAGAACGACATGCGCATTGATATTCCGTTGAATCCCACGCACCGGCGTATTTACGATACGCGGCTTCAGCGTGAGCGGCAGAAGGTGCTGGGCCTGCTGGAGGACATAGATAAAAACCGGTTCACCATTTTTCAGTCGCTCACGCTGCTGCGGCGGCTGGCGTTGGATGCTGCACTGATCGACCCGGTGGAGTATGAGGAGGTGGGGTCGGCCAAACTGGAGTACCTGCTGGGGCAGCTGCCCGACCTGCTGACGGGAGGGCACCGGGTGCTGGTGTTCAGCCAGTTCACGGGGTATTTGCGCACTATCTCGCGGCGGCTTGAGGCTGAAGGCATAAAGCACCTGTACCTGGACGGTGCCACCCGCAACCGCCCGCAGGTTTTGAAGGATTTTGCTGACGGTGTGGCACCGGTGTTCCTCATTTCGCTTAAAGCTGGCGGGTTCGGGCTGAACCTGACGGAGGCAGATCACTGCTTCATTATGGACCCGTGGTGGAACCCGGCGGCGGAACAGCAGGCGGTGGACCGTATCCACCGTATTGGGCAGGAACGTGACGTGCACGTGCACCGGCTGGTGGCGCAGGGCACCATTGAGGAGAAGGTCATGGATTTGAAAGAGTCAAAGGCCGCCCTGTTTGAGGCGGTCGTCAATGACGGCTCGTTTGCTTCAACGAAGGTCAGCGCTGAGCAGGTGCGACAGCTGTTCTCCCCGACCGGCTCCTAATTTCCCCTCACTAAAAAGGCTCTTTATGTGAATAAAGCGGGATTTTTCACGCTTTATTCACATCAAGGCTCTTTTTACGCTCCGGGGAGGGGCTTACCGGTTTCGCGCTGGGCTGGATTCGCCCACTGCTCTAGCGTGCGAGCGCATCCAGGGGTACCGTTGGCGTCAGTCCCCATCAAATTTCAGGAGAAGTAATGGTCAAAAACATCACGTTCAACGACGGCAACAGCATCCCTCAGCTGGGGTATGGCGTGTGGCAGATTGAAGATAATGGTGCCGCCGATGCTGTCGGTACGGCTCTCGAAGCAGGTTACCGCCACATCGATACTGCATCCATTTATGGGAACGAGGTTGGGGTAGGTCGTGGTATTGCCGCCAGCTCCGTGCCGCGCGAGGATATTTTTCTCACCACCAAGCTCTGGAACTCGGATCAGGGTTTTGAGAAGGCTATTGCCGCGCTTGATGCATCGCTAGAGCGGCTCGGCACCGATTACGTGGATCTGTATCTGATTCACTGGGCTATGCCGCAGCAGGGTACCTATCTGGAGTCATGGCGGGCGCTCATTGAGCTGAAAAAGCAAGGTAAGGTGCGTTCGATTGGTGTCTCAAACTTTCCGCAGGCTCAGCTGCACGAAATTATCGCCGATACCGGCGTGACCCCGGCGATTCACCAGATTGAGCTGCACCCGTATTTCTCGCAGGAAGATATGCGCGCGGTGCACAGTGAGTTTGGTATTGTGACTGAGGCTTGGTCGCCGCTTGGTCAGGGCGGTGAGCTTCTGAAAGACCCGGTGATCGTTGAGATTGCGGGTAAGCACGGCGTTTCCCCGGCGCAGGTTGTGCTCGCCTGGCATCTGGCAAAGGGGATTGTGGCGATTCCGAAGTCGGTGACTCCTGCGCGCATTGCCGAGAACTTTGCAGCCGCTAATGTCACCCTGGATGCGGCAGACATTGCGGCGATTGATGGGCTTACCCGGGCGGATGGTCGCATAGGCCCCGACCCGCAGAACCCTGAGTTTTAGCAGCTGGGGTTAGCAGCCCCAATGATCGCACCCATGTAGAAGGTTCCTTTGCGCTGAGAGGGTACATGGCCTCTCACAGCAAGGGAACCTTCTGCTCTGGAGACAGCCCGCACCCCTGCGGCAAAACCCACCCTATCGAGAACGCTTATTCTTTTTCTGTTTCTGCCTGCCGGGTTCGGTATCTGGGGTATCGTCCACCAGCAGCGAGAGCGAGATGCGTTTGCGGGGCGCATCCACCTCAACCACTCGAACCTGCACAATGTCGCCGCTGCGCACCACATCATGGGTGTTGTGCACGCGGCGGCGGCTCATCTGTGAAATATGCACCAGCCCGTCTTGGTGCACCCCAATATCGACGAACGCGCCGAATGCCGCCACGTTAGAGACCACGCCCTCAAGTACCATGCCCGGAGCGAGGTCTTCGATACATGAGATGGTCTCTGAGAACTGTGCGGTGCGGAATTCCGGGCGGGGGTCACGGCCGGGGCGTAGCAGCTCCGCAAAAATATCACGCACCGTGTAGTCGCCCGCTGTATCAGTGATGTAGTCGGCAGGGCGCAGCCCCATCAGCGCTTTCTCGTTCTCTGATGTTCCCGGCACGGTGAGCGCCCCGGCGGCCCACACGGCACCGTTGCGGGCGAGGGCATCCGCAATAATGCGCCGCGCAATGGGGTACGATTCGGGGTGCACGGCAGAGGCGTCCAGGGGCTCCACCCCGCCTGTGATACGCACGAACCCGGCCGCCTGCTCATAGGCTTTAGGGCCCAGGCGGGGCACGTTAAGCAGCTCGGTTCGGGAAGTAAAGGGGCCGTTCTCGTTGCGGTAGGCAACAATGTTTTCGGCGACGGTTCGGTTCAGCCCGGCTACGCGAGCCAACAGCGGGACTGAGGCACTATTGAGGTTCACACCCACGGCGTTCACGCAGTCTTCGACGGTCGCATCAAGGCCCCGGCGCAGGGCGGTAACGCTCACATCATGCTGGTATTGGCCCACACCAATGGATTGCGGGTCGATTTTGACGAGTTCAGCGAGCGGGTCTTGTAAGCGCCGGGCGATAGAGACAGCACCGCGTAAGGTCACATCCAATTCGGGGAGTTCTTCGCTGGCGGTTGCGGAGGCTGAGTAGACGGATGCGCCCGCCTCAGAGACGGTGATTTTTTGTGCTTTTTCGTACCCGCCAGTACGCAGGCGGGCTAGCAGCTCAGCGGCGAGTTTGTCGGTCTCGCGTGAGGCGGTGCCGTTACCGATAGCAATAAGCTCAACCCCGTGGGTGCGCACGGCGTTTTCAAGCCGGGTGAGCGCGGCATCCCAGTCGTGGCGGGGTGCGTGCGGGTAGACGGTGAAGGCGTCAAGCACTTTCCCGGTGCCATTAATAACGGCGCATTTAACGCCGTGTTTCAGGCCGGGGTCTAGGCCCAGGGTGGTGCGCTGCCCGGCGGGTGCGGCAAGCAGAATGTCGCGCAGGTTTGAGGTGAATACGTCGATGGCTTCACGTTCTGCGGTTTCAAAAAGTTTTTCACGGATGCGCTCGGCCAGGCGTGGGTGCAGGCGTTTGCGCCAGGCGGCGCGTACAGTGGCGGCAAGCCAGCCAAGCACGCGGTCTTCGCTATCAACGGTGTTGAGCACCTGCACGGGGATGCGCAGGGCTGCGGCTACTTCCCGCTCATATACCGAACGTGCGTTCTTGTAGTTTTCGGCGGCTGCACGGGCGGCTTCACGCTGTTCACCTTTGAGGTGGCTTAGCGGCGGCGGGGGTGTGGATGCGTCAATACTGAGTTTCACGATTCCCGCCTGGCGTGCGCGCAGCAGCGCAAGCACACGGTGGGAGCGGATGCTGCGGATGCGGTCTGAGAAGTCGAAGTAGTCGGCGAATTTTGCGCCTTCATTGTCTTTACCGGCGATGAGCCGGGTTGAGATGGTGCCGGTGGCGACTAGTTTGTCGTAGAGCCGCCCGGTGAGTGCGGGGTCTGTGGCGGCGCGGTCGATCAGAATGGCGCGTGCCCCTTCAAGCGCCTCTTCAACGGTGGTAATGGCGTATTCTTCGCCTTCTCCGGTTTCGTTCACGTAGGCGGCGGCAATATCGTACACACCGGCGAGGGGCACCTCCAGCAGGTCTTCAACGAGCGCGTCCAGCCCGGCGGCGCGTGCCTGCTGGGCTTTGGTGATGCGCTGGCTGCGGTAGGGGGCGTAGAGGTTTTCCAGCTCGGTTTTGGTGCGGGCTGCGCGAAGCCCGGCGAGCAGCTGCTCGTAGGTGAGCGGGTCGATAGCCCCTTCGGTGTAGCGTTCAGCAAGGGCGGCGTGGATGACTTCTCGCCGCTGGTTGAGTGCGCGCAGCTGGGTGAGGCGCGTGTGAAGAGCCCGCAGGTTCGTGTCGCTCATGCCGCCGGTGGCTTCTTTACGGTAACGAGCAATGAAGGGCACGCTGGCGCCGGAGTCGAGCAGGGCAATAACGGCGTTAACGTTCGCCGGGGCAAGGTGCAGTTCTGCGGCGATGCTTTCCGCTTCTTCCCCTGCCCCGGATGTTTTCGGGGTGCCGTTGCAGGGCTGGGGGCTGTGCGGGTAGGGGCTGTGCGCGCGGCTGCGGTTCCCCGGTGCTGGTGCTGTCTCCTGCCCTTCCGCCGGGTTGTGAGGTGCGGGCCAGGGTGCGGCATCACCGTCACGGTTGCTGCTGTTTGCGGGTTTCGGGTGGGGGCGTTGTGCGCTCATTCCTTTAGTTTCGCACCGTCACGGGGTTCTCTGCCACTTGAGGCGGCGTGTTCGGCGTGTTTCTGCGGTGTACCGGGGTAAGCAGCAGCTGCAGAATATACTAATGGCGGGGCCAGCGCATCCCTTGATGGGTGCGGGAGCCCCGCCATTATGAGCGTTTGGCGCTATAACCCTATTTCTTGTCGTCTGAGGCTTGCTTCAAATCCAGGATCGGGTGGGACTGGGTGATACTGGTCTCGGGAACCTCCGGGTGCAGCTTGTTCTTCACAAACCAACCGATCGCGAGCCCGCCGAACCAGATGGGCATTAACATAAGCCCTGCGCGGGTATCTTCGGCAGTTGCCAGAATGCAGATGGAGAATGCGAAGAACGCCAGCACAACCCAGCACATCACCACACCGCCGGGCATGCGGTATACGCTCTGGGCGTGCAGCTGGGGGCGTTTACGGCGGTAGCACATGTAGCTAATGAGGATCATGGACCATACGAAGATCACGAGCACAGCCGCCATGGTGGTCACCAGCGTGAAGGCCCCAATAATGGAGTCACCCGCATAAAGCAGCACGATACTTGAGAGCAACAGCGTGGAGGTGAGGAATAGTGCGTTGCGGGGTACGCCTTGGGCTGAGAGAACACCCAGTGCCTTGGGGGCGTCACCTTCCTGCGCCAGGCCGTACACCATGCGTGAGGTGGAGAAAATACCTGAGTTTGCCGATGAGGTTGCCGAGGTGAGCACCACAGCGTTCACGATGTGGGCGGCGATGCCGATCCCGGCGAGGCTGAACATGGTCACGAAGGGGCTTTTCGCGGGGTCAATCTCGTTCCAGGGGTTCACCATGAGGATCACCAGAAGCGCACCCACGTAGAAGATAATGATACGTACCGGAACCGAGTTAATGGCCTTGGGCAGGGTTACGGTGGGGTTCTGGGTTTCTGCGGCAGTGGTGCCCACTAGCTCCGAGCCCATGAACGCGAAGATAGCGATCTGGAAGGCGCCGAGGAAGCCGAAGACTCCGTTAGGGAAGAACCCGCCGTGCTCCCACAGGTTAGCGATCTGTGCGTGAGAACCGTTGGGGGCGGTGAAGCTGGTAGCCACCATAATGATACCAACCAGTATGAGTGCACAGATGGCGACGATCTTAATCATGGCGAACCAGAACTCGATCTCACCGAAGTTCTTTACCGAAGGCAGGTTCAGCGTCAACAGTGCAATAATGACGACGAGTGCAGGTACTGCTTTAGGTAAATTAGGCCACCATAATTGGCTGTAATCTACGATAGCGATAATATCCGCAACTGCCGTAACCACCCACATAAACCAGTACGACCAGCCGAGGAAGAACCCTGCTGGTCGCCCAACGAGGTCGGCGGTGAAGTCGGAGAATGATTTGTACTTGAGGTTCGAGAGAAGAATCTCGCCCATCGCGCGCAGCACAAGGAAAATGGCGGCGCCAATAACAATGTAGACCAGCAGGATAGAGGGCCCGGCTTTGGAGATTGCCTTGCCCGAGCCCATAAATAGGCCAGTACCGATGGCACCACCAATGGCAATGAGCTGAATATGCCGGTTGCTCAGCCCGCGGTGTAGTTCTTCAGCTTGGCCCGTACTCTCTGCCGCCGGTGCGGCGTTTTCGTGAGGTTGCTGCATCACAGTTCCTCTTTCGTGGTTGGATCCCGGTTCGGCGTGGGACAGCCCCGACTTTCGGGGCAAACTTTGGTGTTACAACCCATGATGTGTAGGAAACTACCAAATGTTTTGAATATATATTCTACATAACTAACTCAGTATGTAGTAGTTATTTTTAAGTTGAGTGTTATAAATCTATGGTTTATATCATACACGGTACGATGCGGGGTGTCGCAAGTCATGGCAAGGATTCCACAGACAGCCTTTAGTGCCGCGAAAAGCAAGGGGACCATGAGGCAATTCCACACATTGAGATACATTAGACATTCAAGTGGAAGGTTCACATGATGCGCCAACCTGCGGCACACTTAAAAATATTCATTCGTTCACCAGAATAATAATACACTTTCTTAGGGTAACTTCAACCTAATGACTGGTCCGAGGGTCAAGCCCAGCACCCATACATGGTACTGCCGACAGCAATACGCTGGATGCGCCTCCATTTTCATCTGCACTGCTGGCCCCTTTCATCCCCAGCCGCCTGGCGGGTGCCGGGCTAACCGCTTTCAGCGCAAACCTCATGACCATGTATTTCCGCAACCCGGACATGCACGATAAAGCCTTCCGCCCCACCCAGGACGGGCAGCAGCTGGCCAACAACATCGTGATGCTCGGCGCGGGTCTGGCGTTGCTGTTCTCCAGCAAGAAAAAGTAGCCTGCACGGCGAATGTGCGGTCGTAAAGGCCAAACGGGGGCAGTTTCTTCAGTCGCATGAAGAAACTGCCCCCGAAACTTTTAGTCCCCAGAATTTTTAACAGTACCCGCCGCCGCGCGCCGCTACGTTATCCTGATAGGTATGTCATCTCAAGAGCAGAACACCTCCGCAGGCGCATCGTTAGAACCCGAAACTTCGCAGGATGCCGGTAAGAAGCAGGTTCCGCCCGAGTTCTTCCGCCAGCCTTATTCCTTCGTGCGCCGCGGTGACCGCCTAACCTCGCGCCGACAAAAAGCGTGGGACACGTACTCCCCCACCCATGTGCTCGACATCCCCCGGCTGCGGGCAGATACCTCTGTAGCCCCCGAAGCCAGCTTCGACCCGGTCACAATCTACGGGCGCGAAGCCTACCAGGTGGTCGAAATCGGTTCCGGGTTGGGTGAAGCAATCGTGCACCGCGCCTGTGAAATGCCCGAGGCGAACTTCCTTGCCGTTGAGGTCTACACCCCCGGCATTGCGGATCTGCTGCTTAAGATGGGGCAGGCCGGGGTTGAGAATGTGCGCGTCGCTCAGGCTAACGCCCCCGAACTGCTCGATAACATGCTGGACGAAAACTCGGTCGATGAGCTCTGGGTTTTCTTCCCCGACCCTTGGCACAAGTCACGCCACCATAAACGCCGCCTGGTCTCCCCCGCTTTTGCCGATAAGGTTGCGCGCGTGCTCAAACCCGGCGGAATCTGGCGCCTCGCCACCGACTGGGAAGAATACGCCCACGTAATGCGCGACGTCATGGAAGCGCACCCCGATTTCGAGAACATGCATGCCGGTGAAGGCGCTACCGAAGACGACCCCGTGGGTGGTTGGGCGCCGCGCTGGGAGGGGCGCATCCTGACTAGCTTTGAGAGGAAGGCCCGGGAGGCGGGAAGGCGCGCCCACGACCTGACGTATAGGCGTAAGTAAATACTCGCAGCTGCCGTTTCAAAGCGGCAGGTATTGGGGCGGTCAAGACCTATTTCTGCCGGTACAGCACCACTGCCGAGGAGCGTTTGCGAGGTGCCGGGCGCTGCCCCCGCTGGATGTTCACCACATCCCCGCGGGTGCTGGCTGCGAACACTCGTTCCGCCAGGCCCAGTTTGGCGTGCGCATCCTCAAGCTGGGCCTGCAGGCGGGCGATGTGCTCCTGGTGTTCCTCCACCATCTCTTCAAGCTCAATAATCCGGCGGATTCCCTCCAGCGAAACACCTTCCTGCGAGAGCTGCTGAATACGCTGAAGTAAATCAACGTCGCGCTGCGAATAGCGCCTGGCCTTGCCCGGCGCACGCGAAGGCTGCACCAGCCCCAGGCGGTCGTATTGGCGGAGCGTCTGCGGGTGCATACCCGCCAGCTCCGCCGCCACCGAAATCACAAAAACCGGCCGGTCGGCACTGTAGGCAGATGCCGACGACTGCTTATTATGGGCACTCATAAGCTACCTAACTTTCTTCAAAAGGTCCTCACGGGGGTTCTCCTGTGGCGCCAGAGCAATGAATTTCTCGAAGGCTTCCTTCGCCTCATCGCTCAGGTTCTGCGGCAGGTGCACCTCTGGAATCACCAGCAGGTCGCCGGTGCCCGATTTGGTTGTGAACCCGCGTCCTTTCGCACGCAGTTTACGACCCACACTGCCGGGGGTCAGCCGCAGTTTGACGGTTTTACCGCCGGGTACGGGTACTTCCAGCACACCGCCATTGACCGCCTCATCCAGGGTGACGGGGGCACGCAGCACCAGGTTGTTTCCTTCACGACTGTAGTGCGGGTCATCCGAGACACGCACGGTCACGATCAGATCACCGCCAGTTCCGGGGCGTCCCTTGCCGCGCACACGCACTTTCTGCCCGTCCTTCACGCCCGCCGGGATACGCGCCTCAGTGCTCGTACCGTCCGGCAGGAACACGGTCGCGGTGGTGCCTGTATATGACTGCGGCAGGGTAATGCGCGTGCTGGTGGAAAGGTTATTATCCTGCGGGGCGCGCTTGCGCCCACCACCGCCGAAGCCGCTGCCGCCAAACCCGGCATCGCTGAAGTCGGCGCTCGTGAACCCTGCGGTACGGCGTGAACCGCCCGCGCCGCCAGCACCACCACCGAAGAGCCCGCCGAGCAGGTCTTCAATGTTGATGCCTTCGCCACCGCCGCTGGTGGTGAAGTGCACGTTTTGGCCGCCAAAGCCGCCGCCAGCGCCCCCGAACCCGGATGCGCCACCTCCGAAACCGCTGCCGCCGAACCCTGCGGCACCGTATTTGCGGATCTGGTCGTATTCTTCGCGCTGTTTTTTATCCGAGAGCACGTCGTAGGCTTCGGAGACTTCCTTGAATTTCTTCTCGGCTGTCTCGTTCCCGGGGTTCAGGTCCGGGTGGTATTTGCGCGAGAGTTTGCGGTAGGCCTTTTTAATATCGGAGTCGGAGGCGTCTTCTTTCACGCCGAGGGTTTTATAAAAGTCTTCTGACAGCCAGTTTTCGCTTGCCATGTAGTTCTCCTTTCCCGTCGTCCGGGGTTCTTGTAACGCCCCGCTCAAAGGGGCACAACCTTAGTTTTTAATCCTATATAAAGTTTAGTCTACTAGACTCAATTTTGGAAGAGAAATCCCAGAAAATCCGCGGAAATATGCGGCAAACGGGCGGGTTCTCAATTTCTCAAGAACCCGCCCGTTGTGTGCTCTATGGAGCGTTTATTCGGCGGCAGCCACCGCAACCTGGGCGGTGCGTACCACGCGCTCTTTCACGCGGTACCCGTAGCGCAGAACCATCGAAATATGGTCCGGTTCTACCTCGCTGGTCGGCTGTTGCATGACCGCCTCGTGAATATTCGGGTCGAAGGGCTCGCCCACCTCGCCGAAGCGTTCCACGCCTTCCTTTTTGAGAGAATCCTCAAGCTTGGTGGCGATTGCGGCGAAGGGGCCTTCCTGCAGGTCGCCGTGTTTGCGTGCGGCGTCAATATCGTCGAGCACCGGCAGAAGCAGACTCACAATATCGCTCGCCACGAATTCCCGAAGCTGCTCCTTCTCGCGGGCGGCACGGTTCTTAAAGTTTGTGAACTCCGCCTGCAGGCGAAGCAGGCTGTCCAGGCGTTCTGCCGCGAGTTTCGCATCCTCTGAGGGTGCTTCCTCGCTCGGTTCGGGGGTTTCCCCCGCCGCAGCCTGATCGGTTGCGGCAGGGGCTTCCTCGGCCTCGGGGTGACCCTCGGCGGCGGGGGCGTTGAATGCCTCCTCCAGCGGGTCGCCCGCAGTGTTTTCGTGTTCAGCCATGATTACTTCTTCTCGTCTTCGTCCTCGTCGATAACTTCGGCGTCTACAACGTCCTCATCATCCTTGGAGGAAGAAGCGGAGTCTGCGTTAGCCTCTGCCTGTGCGGAAGCGTACAGGGCCTCGCCCAGCTTGGTCTGTGATGCCTGCAGCTTCTCCAGGGCGGACTTCACGGCATCGTCGTCATCGCCTTCAAGAGCCTTCTTGAGAGCATCGACATCGCCCTGAACCTCAGTCTTGACGTCTTCGGGCAGCTTCTCGCCGTTCTCCTTCAGCAGCTTATCGACGGAATATGCCACGGACTCGGCGGCGTTGCGGGTGTCGGCTGCCTCGCGGCGTGCCTTATCCTGCTCTGCGTGAGCCTCGGCATCTTTGACCATGCGGTCAATGTCGTCCTTCGAGAGGGAGGTGCCGCCGGTGATGGTCATGGACTGCTCAGCACCAGTGCCTTTGTCCTTCGCGGAGACGTGCACAATGCCGTTGGCGTCAATATCGAAGGTGACCTCAATCTGGGGTACGCCGCGCGGTGCGGGGGCGATACCGGTCAGCTCGAAGGTACCCAGGTTCTTGTTGTCGCGAGTGAATTCACGCTCACCCTGGAACACCTGAATCGACACGGAAGGCTGGTTGTCTTCAGCGGTGGTGAAGGTCTCAGAACGCTTGGTCGGAATGGCGGTGTTGCGCTCGATCAGCTTAGTCATCACGCCACCCTTAGTTTCGATACCGAGGGACAGCGGGGTCACGTCGATCAGCAGAACGTCCTTACGGTCGCCCTTGAGCACACCAGCCTGCAGGGCTGCACCCATTGCCACAACCTCATCGGGGTTAACACCCTTGTTGGGCTCGCGGCCGGTGAGTTCCTTCACCAGCTCAGCCACGGCGGGCATACGGGTGGAACCACCCACGAGCACAACCTCGGAAATGTCCGACACCTTAATGCCTGCTTCCGCAATGACGTCCTGGAAGGGCTTCTTGGTGCGTGCCAGCAGGTCGCTGGTGAGGTCCTCAAACTTTGCGCGAGTGAGCTTCTCGTCCAGGTGAATGGGACCTTCGGGGGTTACCGAGAGGTACTGCAGCGAAATGTTGGTGCTGGATGCGCTGGAGAGCTCCTTCTTAGCCTGCTCAGCTGCCTCCTGCAGACGCTGCAGAGCGATCTTGTCTTTGGAGAGGTCTGCACCGGTCTTGGACTTGACCTGCTCAAGCAGCCAATCCACAACGCGTTGATCCCAGTCGTCGCCGCCCAGGCGGTTGTCGCCGCTGGTTGCGCGCACCTGAATGGTGGAGAAGCCGTCTTCGTCCTTGCCAACTTCAAGCAGGGAAACGTCGAAGGTACCGCCGCCAAGGTCGAAGACCAGAATCAGTTCGTCTTCTTTACCTTTGTCCAGGCCGTAAGCCAGTGCGGCTGCGGTCGGCTCGTTCACGATACGCAGAACGTTCAGACCCGCGATTTCGCCGGCTTCCTTAGTGGCCTGGCGCTCAGCGTCGTTGAAGTATGCGGGGACGGTGATAACCGCATCGGTCACCTTGTCGTTCAGGTAGGATTCGGCGTCGCCCTTGAGCTTCTGCAGAATACGTGCGGAAATTTCCTGCGGGGTGTATTTCTTGCCGTCAATTTCCGTCGTCCAGTCGGTGCCCATGTGGCGCTTGACGGACGAGATGGTGCGGTCAACGTTGGTGACCGCCTGGCGCTTTGCCACGCTACCGACCAGAACGTCGCCGTCCTTGGAGAATGCGACGACGGAGGGGGTGGTGCGGGCGCCTTCAGCGTTTGCAATAACTACGGGGTCGCCACCTTCGAGGGTGGATACGACCGAGTTGGTGGTGCCGAGGTCAATACCGACTGCACGTGCCATGTTTTTGTACTCCTTAGTGTTATGCCCCGCTTCTTGGCGAGGCGGGTTCCTTGGTTAGATTTTCGGGGCGTGAGGGGTTTTAGGCCGAGCGCATGCACGGTAGAAAGTGTGCTTGGATTGCTGCCCAGCGAGTGACCCCTTGAGCCTCATGTACTCAAGTTTTACACATGGTTGGGCGGATGTCAACAGACTTGAGTGGAAAAGACTCAATTTATTTTCGCGCAGTGGGCGAAGGGGTGAGTCCGGGTGCGGATGGATGCGGGAGTTCTGGGTGGGTACAAGTGTTTGAGATCAGGGCTTTAGAGGTGAGGGGTCGAGCTCAAAGCCCCTTCAGGGGCTATTTCACATAGACACAGGGATTCCACAGGCTTTTACCTCTGCCCTACGTAATATACGGGGTTAACAACAGTAAATCCGACACTTCGGACATTCTTAGCCTTATGATGAAGAATGAGTGTTCGAATTAGGTTAAGGAATACCGAAGATAATGACAGAGTCAACAAAAAGTTCTAAGACCCCTAAGAGAAACGGGTCATGGTGGAGGAAGAACTGGTTTTATACAGTTCTTATTGCTGTTGCCGTTATAGGTGGACTAAGCGCGTTTGGGCTTCCTCTTATAGTCTCTCAACCATTCAGTGCAGGCGATAGTATTTCAACTCTACGCCAGGCTATCCTTGCCGCTACCGGTGGTGTTCTTGCAATACTTACCCTGTGGGAGAACCGACGCAAGAACATTCAAGAAAAAGACAAGAACGACCAAGACCATACTCGACAGGTACACGCTGAACGACGCGCTCGTTATGCCAAAGCGATTGAACAGCTCGCCGACGATAAATCCGCTATCCGCCTTGGAGGCGTCTACACCTTAGCCAAGCTCGTTGATGATTGGTTAGATGACGAGAAAACTCTCACTTCTATGGAGAAACGCCGTCAAGAAGGACAAATTATTATCGACAGCCTGTGTGCGTATATACGTTCTTCTTTTCCGTTGGCTGAACGCCATGATGAACTTACTCTTAGTTACGAAGAATATCAGCAGAAATACCAAGATAAAAACCAAGTTACACAGTCCGTTGAAAATTCTGTAGATAACTCCACTCCCAAACCTGAAGAGCACCAAGACAACAAACAATCTCGCGAAGAGTTTTTACGCGACAAATCAATTTTTAGAGAAGAACAGGAGGTCCGTCAAACAATTCTGGCAGAAATTGAAAAACGACTCAATAGCAATAAGGATAAGAACGAAGATGGTAAAGGTGAAGTTAAACCTGGAACATGGTCATATTTTGAGTATGATTTCTCAAACACAGTTTTTTTCTACTACACCCAATTCAATTATAGTTATTTTGGTAATCCATCAAGTTTCTTTAGGGCAACCTTCGCCCAGGACGCTAGCTTCTTTAGAGCGACCTTCCAGGACACATGCTTCTACGAGGCAACCTTCGCCCAGGACGCTGACTTCTTTAGAGCGACCTTCCAGGACGCTGACTTCTTTAGAGCGACCTTCCAGGACGCTAACTTCTCCGGGGCGACCTTTCTCAAAAATGTTGACTTCTCCGAGGCGATCTTCCAGAATAAGCCAATATTTGAATACACACTAAGTGATAAAACATATAAAGCAAGGTTCCTATATAAGAAGGATGATCCACGAAATTATAACTTCGAAGTTTCACCTGATAGCCCCTACAAAATTGAGACAGAAAAGCACCTTAGCCCCGACAGAACTATTATTACTATTCCAAAGGGATGCATAGTCTTTAATCCATTATTAACCAAAATTAGTATCTCTGATGACAGTATTAAGGGAATCTCTGTAAAAGGTGTTTCTGCCAATGGCGTTCCACAGGTCGAAAAGAAGCTTAAACTTAAAATGAACCCTTGGCCTAAAAAGAGCGAATCAAATCCAAAGCATTAATCCATAACGATTACACCGAGCCACGTACCTTCTTGGAACACCTGTGCACAGTGTGAGGATGAGGAGTTCCCTTCAAGTTTATACCGGAAGAAACGGGTGAAGATTCTAGTACTCGTAATTAGCGCAGTCCGCACCCATAAGAAATATGGGCAGTTGCAGATCTATAACCAGAGCGTGGAAAGACCTTATTACGACGTGTTAAGGCTGAGAGCTATCGGCGCGGCGGGATGTCTAGTACCATCTGAGGTAACGCCGAACATACAACACCCCCTTGCACACACCAAGAAAGAATCACCATGACCCGCTACTATACTTCCGTTATCGTGTTCATGTTCGCTCTGCCTATTGGCACTCTCCTGTTCGGTGGTTTTGGCGGCTCCGGGCGGGGGTTTGCGGCAGGCGCGGCTGTTGCGACCGTCTGCGCCATATTCACCTACATTTTCTGGCCCAAGCTGAAGGATAATTCCGCGCCGGGGCAGGATTCATCAGGTACGTCGCAGGACTCACCCGAATAAAGCACCTTTAGGCGTATCGCCCACCCTCTCGGGTTAGGTAATACGCCAAATGCTGCGTTATTCGTGGGACTACAAAGATGGGAAGCAACTACTAGATGCTGAGTACGTATTACATAGGCTATGAAGGCATCAGGAAGAGTGCCCTCACCTGGCAGGGGCTACGCTGGGGGCTCGCGCAGGGATACATCAGCCACGCAGATATTCTGCGATACGCATCCGACCGGCTGAAGGAAGACTCCAGCGACCTGGAATACGAGCTCTACCAGTGCAAACCCGACCACGCTTACCGGGTTGATGGGATTCTGGCCGAACTCGCGCAGCGCGAAGACTCCCCTGAACTCACCGACCCCGACCCCGGAAGCACCGACCCCCGCCACGCGCTCTGGCTGTACCTGCTGCTCAAACATGTGTATGAGCACCGCAAGAACTTTGACGACCCGCTGGGCGAGGTAGAAATTCTTCACGCCGATTTTGGCTACCCCGAGGATGTGACCCCGTTCGTGCGATACATGCCCCCGACCGACTATGACCCTTCAACGTACACTCGTCAAGAGAACATCGACAGACTCTATGCTCTGTGGGAGGCGTACTTGCGCGAGGCTAAAACCCGTTTTGAGGTGTAACAGCCAAAACTTGCCTGCCTATCTAGAAGAGTTTTTTGCATTCAGAAGCGGTAAGCTCTTCTGAATGCAAAAAACTCTTCTGAATAGAAACGACGCTTCGGCAGGCAGCCCTCATACCGCTGCCTTTCTGGTGCCGCTGGCATACACTTAAAACTATGTACCGCATCATGACTGTCTGCACCGGAAATATTTGCCGCTCCCCCGTGGGCGAATACCTGATTCGTGAGCACGCGCGCCAGGCGGGGCTTGAGGTTGAGGTCGCGTCCTCCGCCATCACGGACTACGAAATCGGCAACCCCATCGACACCCGCGCCGGCCGCATACTCACCGCGCGCGGCATCGACCCCAGCGGGCACCGCGCATCCAGATTCGTAGCCGAAGACTTCGACCGCTACGACCTGATTCTGGCGATGGACACCCCGCACTACCTGCACCTGAAGCAGCTTGCGCGCACCGAAGACGACAAAGCCAAAATCCGTATGATGCGCTCCTTCGACCCCGCGATGGCGGGCAAGAACCTGGACGAGCTGGGCATCTACGACCCCTGGTACGGGCAGATGCGTGACTTCGAATACACGACCGAGCTTATCGACACTGCGGCGCGGGCGCTGATCGCGGGTCTTGCCGCCGAGGGCGACGCCGCATGAGTGACCAGTTTCGGGGCCTCACGGATGATTTGCTGCCCCGCATTATCAGCGGCCCGCGCCCTTACATTATTGCTGTGGACGGGCGCAGCGGCAGCGGTAAAACCACTCTCGCGCGGCGCCTTGCCGCCACCCTGCGGCAGCACCCGGTGCAGGGCGGGCCGCTGACGGTGCTGGAGCTATCCCTTGAGAACATGTACCCCGGTTGGGACGGTCTGGAGGCCGGTGTGGAGCAGTGGGGGCGGCTCAGCGCCAGCCTGGCCACGCACACGCCCGGCAGCTACACCCCCTGGGATTGGGAGCAGAACCGCCCGGCCTCACCAGTCACTGTGCTCCCGGATGCCGCGTCGGTGATCGTGTGCGAAGGGGTGGGGGCGCTCTGCGGGGCGTTCAAATACGGTGTGCTGGTGCAGGCCGATACCGGGGTGCGGTATGAGCGGGCGATGGCGCGCGACGGGGAAACCTACCGGCCCTACTGGAACATGTGGGCCGCGCAAGAAGAACAACTATTCGAGGATTACGGCTCGTACTACATCACCAGCCCCGGCTGGCCTGAGGGGCCTGACTGGGTGTACCGCACCGGGTAGCGAACCGGCTTAGGCTGGTTCCGCCCTCTAACCCCCACCACACCGGAAGAGGTGCAGGTCACGCATCCACTGGCTTACGGTGCGTGAGTGACCGCCGCTAGACTGGATGAGTGCGTTTCTAGCCGGGTGCACCCGCCCGCCCCACGAAGCAGCAGGCAGGCCCGGCGCCGTTACGCATCCCCAAAATTTAGAAAGCATACAGTACACCAGTGTCTACGTCACAGACCAATACTCAGCACCCCAACCACGCGAAGCCCTCATTCGGGCTTTCCCCGGCAACTATTGTCACCCTGGCGGCGCTCACCGCCATCGCCCCGCTGGGCATCGACATGTATATCGCCTCGCTGCCGACCATTGCCGAGGAGCTGCACACCACCGAGGCCGCCGCCTCCATGACCCTCAGCGCCTTCATGGTTGGTATGGCGCTCGGGCAGCTTATAATCGGCCCGCTCTCCGATAAAACCGGGCGCCGCACCCCGCTGCTGATCGGCTCAGCCGTGTGCTTCGCCGCCACGGCACTATGCGCCTTCTCCCCCACCATTGAGGTGTTCATCGCGGCACGTTTTCTGATGGGCTTCAGCGGCTCAGTCGGCGCGGTACTGGCCCGCTCCATCGTCGCCGACACCACGAAGGGGCTGGCCACCGCCAAGCTCATGGGCATCATGATGATGATTAACGGGTTCGCCCCCGTGCTGGCACCGCTCTTCGGCGGGTGGGTGCTCTCATGGGGTACGTGGCGTTCAGTGTTTAACGTGCTGACCGTTATTACCGGTGCCCTCATGCTCGCCGTCATCTTTATTCTGCGGGAAACCCTGCCCGCCGAAAAACGCTACCAAGGCACCGCGCTGAGCGTGTACTCCGAAATTCCGAAAGTATTCAGGATCCGCCGGTATATGGGGTTCTCACTGACCATGTGTTTCGCGTTCGGGGCGCTCTTCTCGTATATTTCGGGCTCAACTTTTGTGCTGCAGAAAATTCTGGGGCTTGACGCCGGGCAGTACACTCTCGCGTTCGGCGTGAACTCCCTGGGCATTGTGGCCATGAGCTCGCTGGCGACCGCGTTGGTGGGGAAGGTCGCCCAACGCACCATCGTGAATGTTGGTGTGAGCGCCCTGCTGGTTGTTTCGGTGCTGCTCACCGGTTCGTTCCTCATCGGGATTTCGCTGTGGCCCACCCTGATTCTGCTGTTCTGCCTCACCTGCTCGGTGGGCCTGATCTTCGGTAACGCCTCGGCGCTGGCACTGAACGAGGCACGCCATATGGCGGGCAGCGCATCCGCCGTGATGGGCACGATTCAGGCGCTTCTGGGCGGACTTGCCGCGCCCCTGGTTTCGCTGGGCGGCGAAGGTTCCTACATGCCGATGGCGTTCTCAATTCTGGGCTTCGCACTGATGACCGCGCTTGTGCTCTTCACAACCCCGCGTAAGGACGCCGACTATGCGGCAGACGGCGGCGAAGGTGGGCGCTAGCGCTTCGCTTCGAGCGTGTTAAGACGTTGATGCCCAAGAAGCGGGTTTTGCCGAAAAGATGAAAAAATATCATCATTTTCGAGCAGAAACCCGCTTCTCCTCGTAATCGCCCTAGCTGCTGGTATTCTGATAAATCCTAAGATTTTAAGGAGACTGACCGTGAGCCCCGACGAAAACCTCACAAGTGCAGAGATCATCAAACGGTTCAACCACTTCTACGACTGCTGGCTGGATTCGATCACCATAACCTATGCAAAGGGAACAGCTGTTCGTCTGCGATTCTGCGCGGTGGACCGGAACCATGTAGACGGCGGCTGGGAGAAGGCCGCTACCGACGACGTCTGGCGGTACGTCACCGTAACCCTGGAAGATATTTCGGACTACCGGGTGCAAGGTCCGTTCATCAGCATATGCAGCGGAGTTCATACTCTCGAACGGGACGGCAAAATCGGGCTCGACATCGAAGGATATAACGACAACCCCGAGACCTTCGAGGACATAGCCGAGGCAGACATATACTTTATCGCCGAAAGCGCCACCTGGGAGCTGGGCCCGCTCGGCGTGCACTGCGGTGAGGGCACGTGAGCCACTACACTGGAAACATGACTAGTTCCGTGATGCTCCTAAATTCAGAGAACCCGCAAGGCGTTGCCGTAGACCCCACCCAACCGCTTATCGGCGTGGAAGATCAAGGATTTACCCGTGGCGACGGCATTTTTGAGACCATGCTCGCCGTAGATCGGCGGGTACGAAAACTTGATATGCACCTCGCCCGACTCGAATCTTCGGCGCGTATGCTCGACCTGCCCGAACCCGACCTGCACCAGCTTCAGGATGCGCTGGCAAACCTTCTCGCCCAGGCCGTACCCGGCGCCCACACGGAACTCGGCGAAGAGCATATTGTCAAAATCATTATCTCGCGCGGGCTGCCACGTGCCTCTGTGGGAATGCCCGCCGGTCCATACACCCTGCTGATCGCGTCCCCGGTGCCCGAAACTACCGTGAACCAGCGGCAGAACGGCGTGAAGGCCATGCTGCTGCCACGCGGGCACGACCCCGCCGACAACACCGCATACCCGTGGCTGTTGGCGGGCGCGAAAACCCTCTCATATGCGGTCAATATGGCGGTTTTGCGGTATGTGCACAGCCGCGGTGCGGATGACGCGATTTTTATGACCGACAACCGCCGCATTCTGGAGGGGGCAACTTCGTCGGTGCTGATGGCGCGTATCGAAAACGGTGTAAAGACGCTGTACACTCCCGAACCGAACCACGGAATCCTGCCCGGTACCACGCAGGGCGCTATTTTTGAGGCGGCGCGGCGCGACGGCTGGGAGCTGGGTTACGGTCCGCTATACCCGCAGGATCTTTTCGAGTCAGATGGGGTTTGGCTCGCCTCCTCGGTGCGTCTGCTCGCCCCGGTCACGCATCTGAACGGTACGGCGTTAGCGCACGATGCGCAGCTGACCCACCAGTTCTTGGAATACCTGGCACAGGGGTAGGCTGGCGCACCGTCCGCAGAAGGCTAGGATCTCTAGGCAGAATAAGAGACCTAGCCTTCTGCGCGTGCTGTGGACTGGGCACAGCAGCGGGTACACACTACCTGCTGGCAAAAACACAGCGGGTCCCGCCCATCACGTGTGCAGACGCAGGCGCCGAGGGCCGTTTAGAAGTCCTCCCCAGATTCTTTTTTCTGCGACTCCACCAGCTCATCCTCAATAGCGCGGTTTTCCTCTTCTTCCTTATTTTTCACCTTGGGGGTGCGCTTAAAAAACCGGGCCGTATCCTGGCTGGCGGCCGCGTGCAGACGCGGAAAGAAAATATACGCCACCGCAAAAGCCGAAACAATCGCGCAACCCCCCGAGACGAGAATCCCAGCCCCCAACAGCTCATACAGGTAGAAGAAGAACACGAGCAAGCCGAAACGCACCAGGGTGTACTTGAAGAAGTTCATACCCACCAGTCTAGCCGCAGCATGGATGCGCCCCCAAGATTCCTGTGGCAGACTTAGAGCATGACACGAGCGATGATGATAATCGGCGCGTTCGCGCTGGTGATTGGGTTGAGCCTGTACACCCTGCTGGATGCCGCCCGCACACCGGCCGCCGATGCGCGCACCCTCCCCAAGTGGCTGTGGATTATTGTCATCATCTTCTTCCCCATTGTGGGGCCGGTTTTCTGGCTGTTCTTCGGCAGGCCCCGCAGCGAAAAAAGTGCAGCCGAACAGCCGCCCGCTGCGGATACGGGCCGGGGTTTGAAAGGCAGGCGGGGTACTGTGCCTCCCGCGCCGAAAGCCCCAGACGACGATGAAGAGTACCTGCGCTGGCTCAAAGCCAAAGCAGAACGGCAAAAACGAGACAGGCAGCGGCAAGAACCCCGCGACGACGCCACAGACGACACTGACGGCGAGAAATAGCCCCGGCCTGGCAGACACCATCAACCACTGGGCAGCACCCCGGGTAACCTCAGGCACTCCCCCACTGTGTGCGTTTGTCCTCGCTCCCCCGGCGGGAAAGCGTCTACATGCTGTGTGCGGCCCCCTGTCTTCACGCTCCCTGGGCTGGCTGCACCAGCACATGTTTATGACTGAACCGTTCGTGGCCGCGCGTTAGCTTTAGGCCGCTGCGGCGCGCACAGGCACAGGGACGCAGGCAGTTCTACGGGGCGGGTTTACAACCCCGAATACGAGTGCAGGCCCGAGAAGAAAATATTCACCACCGTGAAATTAAAAATAATGCACAAATAGCCGATAATAGACAGCCACGCCGAACGCGGGCCAGCCCAGCCGCGGGTTGCACGCGCATGCAGATACGCCGCGTACACCACCCAGATCACGAAGGTCCACACCTCTTTAGTGTCCCAGCCCCAGTAGCGGCCCCACGCCTGGCTCGCCCAAATAGCACCAGCGGCAAGCGTGAACGTCCACATCACAAACGCCAAAGCGTTCAGGCGGAACGCAAAATTCTCAAGGGCCTGGGCGCTCGGAACCAGGCGCATAAACGCCCACCCGCCCGATTTACCGTTCAGGATGCGCTGCTCACGGCGGGTCTGCACCAGCTGCAGCACCGCCATCGCGAACGTAATCGTAAACACCCCGGAGGCAAGCACCGCAATCGACACGTGAATCACCAGCCAGTAGCTCTGCAACGCCGGTTTCAGGTGCCCCACGGGGGTGGCGAAACTAATGGTGGCGGCGCACATCATAATCAGCGCCAGCCCAGACACGAGCGTGCCCACGAACCGCAGGTCACGGAAGATCAGCGCCACCAGGTACACGGCCACCACCACCAGCGCGCCCGTGGTGCAGAACTCGTACATGTTCCCCCAGGGCACACGCTGCGCAGCCACGCCGCGCATAATAACCGCCGCCGCGTGCACCAGCGCCCCCATCAGCATAACGATCACGGCGATGCGCGCCGCCGGGCGGCTCTGGCCCGTGTACAGCATCGAAGAGTCCGCCACATGGCCCTCAAGCGCGCGTGCCGCCGCACCCCGGTACCCGGCGCCCCGCTCGCCCGTGCCGGTCTCAGCGCCGCCGGTGCGTTCAACACGGGTGGCTTTCGCGCTCATCTTAACCGACGACTTCGCGGCGGTTTTCCTGCCGGTTTTCTCCGCACCCGCAACGGAGGTGGCCGCGCCCGCGGTAACAGGCTCAGCCGCCTGTTCCTCCTCTAACTCCGCCTCACGAGGTGCCGCGGCACCCTCCAGACGGCGGGTTACCCGCGAATTCTTCACCACATCCCAGGTGAACGCCACGAACACCACGGTGTAAATCAGCGCGGCAATATACATGAATAGCTCACTGTAGCGCGCTAATGTCTCGTTCAGCATGGGCTACTTCCCCTCGGTTTTCTCAGTCGGCTCCTCGGATGAGGGCTCCTCAGCAAATTCCAGCCCCCACCGGGCGGCGAAAGCATCCGTAATACGCTCAGCCTCAGCGGCAAGACGCGGGTCCTCCCCGCGCGCAAGCAGACCGTACTCTACGGTAAGCACCCCCTCATTGGTGCTGGCACGCACCCACACGCGGCGGCGCGCCACAAACAGGGACACAATCAGCCCCACAAAAGCCACCACAAACGAGTACAGCACAATATTCTGCCCCGGGTCGTGGCGCACCTCCATCCCCACGTACCGCTTATACCCCATGAACTCAATGGTGCCGTTACCTTCCGGCAGGGTGGCGATGCGGTGCTGCGCATCCAGCACAATACCGTTCTGGTTCGCCATGCTGTTCAACGCGGTCAGCTTAGAGGTGTCCAGCACATACACGTTCTGCGGCTGGCCCGAGTTCAAACCCAAATCCCCCGAATAGGACTGCAGCACCAGCATAGGGTTCGCCGGGGCTGAATCCACCGAATGCGGGATGCCCGCCCCACGCTCATAGCTGCCGGTGGGCAGGAACATGCCCACAAACCCCAGCTGGGCCGGGCGGGCATCGGGCACCTTCAGCACCACCGACGAGGTGTACTTCCCGTCAGTTGGCAGGGCCACCACGGGGCCTTCATACGCCACTTTCCCCTCACCGTCGGTCACCTTCACAATGGGGGCGTACCCGTTGCCGGAGAGGAACACGCTGGTGCCGCCCACATCAACCGGCTCGTTCACTTTGAGGGTTTTCTGCTCGGGGCTGCTGCCGGGGTTCTGCACGGTCAGCTGGGCGTTATAGTCCAGATCCTGCCCGTAGGTGTGGCTGTCGCGCTGCCTGTCGTAGCGCACCTGAAAGTTATTGAGCGTCACGGCGTACGGGTTCAGCCAGTCGGGGTTATAGTTCGTGCCGGGGGTGAACGAGTCGTAGCCGATCAGGGAGTTTACGAACGTCTCCCCCTCCACCAGGATTTTTTGGCCCCGGTACCCGAAAAGCGAGCCGACCGCCACCCCAACCAGGATGCCGATCATCGCCACATGGAACAGGATGTTCCCCACCTCACGCAGGTAGCCGCGTTCGGCCCCCACCGAGTACTGCCCGTCTCCTTCCTCCCGGATCTGCACCCGGTAGCGGCGTTTACGAAGGATCGCGGCGGCGTCCTCTATCGCGGCCTGGGGGGTGAGCGCATCCGCGTCAATATCGATCGTGCGGTGCACGGGCATGCGGGAAAGGTTCTTGGGGGTGCGCGCGGGCGGTTTACGCCAGTCTTTAGCATGTTTAATAGCGCGCGGGGTAACGCACCCGATCAGGGAAATAAACAGCAGCAGGTAGATGGCCGAGAACCACCCGGAGGAGAAAACATCAAACAGCTGTATCTTATCGGCAAACTCGCCCCAGCCGGGGTGGGTTTTAATATAGTCCGTCACCTTCGCGGGGTCTTGAATGCGCTGCGGAAACATAGACCCGGGAACTGCCGCAACCGCCAGCAGCAGAAGCAGCAGCAAGGCGGTGTTCATTTTCGTCAGTTGCGTCCAACCCCAGCGGAGCATCCCGGTGATTCCCAGCGCCGGGGCGTCAGTGTGTGTGCGTGCCATATGTACCCCGTCAGATTGGTAGTTCGTAAACCGGTAGCGCCGCCTGAACCCAGGCCATGAGGTGGTTCCAGGCGCCAGTCAAAATAAGGATGCCGATCAGGATGAGCATCGCCCCGCCCGCACGCTGAATCCCGCGTTTATGCGTGCTCGCCCACCCGGTGGTGTTCACCCCGCGCGCCGCGAAATAGGCGACCAGTAGGAACGGCACACCCAAACCCAGGCAGTAGGCGAAGGTGAGCACCACAGCCTTGAAGGTTGCGGCCCCGCCAGTGAACACGAGGGTTTGCACTGCGGCGAAGGTGGGTCCAATGCACGGCGCCCACCCCAGCCCGAAGGTGACTCCCAGCACCGGCGCACCCCACAGGCCCGTGCCGGTGCGGGTGTGGAACCGTTTATCGACCTGCAGAATGCTCAGCCGCCCCATGAATACAACACCCATGAGGATCACGAGTGCACCCAGCAGAATATTCACCCACGCCTGCCCTTTCAGCCAGGGGGCGGCACCCACCTGGGCCAGTAGCACCGATAGGGTGACGAAAACTGCGGAGAACCCGAGCACGAACAGGGCCACCCCGGCGAGCATCCGGCGGGTGTGACGGCGGGTCTGCTGTGCGTGAAGGCGCCCCTTACCGGGCTGCGAACCTGGGGTTTTCGGGTCGGTGGGGGCGGCCGCCACAGCCACCCCCGATGTTGCCTCGGGCGGGTTTTTGGTGTTTTCTGCGGCTTTTTGGGGTGCGGGGTTATGTGCCGCCGCCGTTTTCTTCCCCTGGAACAATGCGGCCGCGGAGCCTTCGGGTGCCTGCGGCTGCGAGCCTGCAAGACCCGCCACATACCCCAGGTAGCCGGGTACCAGCGGCAGCACACACGGTGAAGCGAACGACACCAGCCCCGCCAGCGCCGCCAACGGGATGGAGAGCCACAGGGAACCATCCAGCACGGTTGAGCTGATACTCGCCAACGGCGCAGCACCCGCCGTGGCAGCCACAGCGGCGGGGGTGAGCATCATACCGGTTCCAGCAGGCACGCTAGGCACCCTTCACAGCGGTCTCAATCAGGGTTTTCAGCACCGACGGGTTCGCCTGACCCAAGATGCGTGCCGCCACCCTACCGTGCGAATCCAGAATCACGGTGGTCGGCACCGCCTGGGCGGGCACATACTTACTCAATGACAGCAGTACCTTACCCGAGGCGTCCTTAAACGAGGGGTAGGTGATCTCAAAGCTGCGCTCAAACGCCTCGGCGGTGCTTTTCTCATCCCGCACGTTCACACCGTAGAACCCCAGCTTGTCCTTATAGTCGGTGTAGAGCTTCTGCAGGTCTTTGGCCTCGGCACGGCAGGGAGAGCACCCGGCGTACCAGAAGTTCAAGAGCGTAGGTTTGCCGCGCAACGACTCAGCGTTCACGCTGGTGCCGTCGAATAGTTCACCGGTGAACGCAACGGGCTCGCCGCGCTCAGCCTCCTGGTACTCGGTCACCGACCCGTCCCCGGCAATGTAGCCTTTATTATCACCCGAATTCGCCTGTTTTGACAGGGAGGTGTCTTCAGAGCACGCAGCCAGCAGGCCCGCCCCGGCCGCTGACGCGCACAGCGCAATACCCGCACGCAGGGCGGTGCGGCGGGTGTGGTTATGGGTGGGAGTCATGCGTTCCTTCCGGTGGTGTGTGCGAAGGGGGTGCTGAACGGCAGACACCCGCGTCTTAGCTGCCGGGCAGCTGAATCACTCCCGAATACAGGGGCGATGCGGGCTCCGTGTAGCCGCTCACCTGCGGCGGGTTCCCCGATAACAGGTTATCGAAAGTGAGCGAAGTAATCGACGCCAGGTTGCATTCGCGCGCACGTGGGTCGTGCTGCAATAGCTTACCTTCAAGCGCCAGGCGAGTCACCCAGATGGGCAGCTGGTGCGAAACAATGATGGCCTCGGCCCCGTCCCCGCCCTGCTGGTACGCGGTGCGGGCGGCATCCTTAATGGCCTGAGCCATGCGGCGCACCTGCACAATGTACGGCTCGCCCCAGGACGGGCGCAGCGGGTTGTACAGTTTCGTCCAGTGGCGCGGGTTGTTCAGAAGCTCCTGCCGGTTCACGTGCAGACCCTCAAAATAGTTATCGGCCTCAACCACGCGCGCATCGGGGTGCGCTTGAAGCCCCAGAAGCTCAGTGATCGGCTCGGCCGACTCGCGGGTGCGGGTCAGCGGGGAGCATACCAGGTGCACAATGTTCGCGCCTTCACCCCGACGCCGGGCAAACTCCTGGGCGCTCATGCGCACCATCTGCTGCCCCTTCTCCGAAAGGTGGTAGTTGGGTAGCCGCCCGTAGACGATGCGGTCGGGGTTATGCACCTCGCCGTGGCGCATCAGGTGAACCGTGACCTTAGCCGATGTAGTCATTCTCTCAGTCTCTCAAATTTTCTACGCTACCCCAAAACGAGGGGCGCCGCATATAGCCCCTAATTCGCCAGAAGCGGGGGCGGCTGGCGCTAAGGCATGCGTGCGGCAATGAGCTTACGCATCCGTTTAGGGTTAATACGCCAAAAGTCCTTCGGCTGCCCGTCAATGCGCAGCACCGGGATTTCGGTGGCGTGCCGCTGCAGCAGCTGCGGGTACAGCTCAATGTTTAGCTCAGTGTAGGGCACCCCAAATTCGGTGCATACTTGCGCCACCGTGTGCCGTGCAGCGTCGCACAGGTGGCAGCCGGGGCGGGTCAAAAGCTCAATAACGGGTGGTTCAGGTGTAGCTGGGGGCATGGCTCCCAGTCTACTAGCGTTCAACAGCCGCCGCTAATAGCCCACGTCAGCCCTCATTAACGCACAATGCCCCGCAACCCTTACCGGGCACGGGGCACAGAAGCTACTGTTTACTTCTTATTGCGGCGCTGGTGGCGAGTCTTACGAAGCAGTTTACGGTGCTTCTTCTTGGACATGCGCTTGCGGCGCTTCTTAATAACGGAACCCATAGGATTTCCTCACTTTGCTAGACCCGGCCGCACCCATTCGGTGCGGTAGCTACCCGGGGTGTTTATACCGGTATAAACGCTCTAAAAGGCATTTTAGGCACAGCAGTGCCCCAGCGTTTTGAGAACGCTACCTTCCTAGAGTACTAGGAAACACCGCATTGCACCATTCCGACGCACCCAAAGATGAGGAGCCATCCCCCAAAGACCCCGCAGAGGCGGTAGCAGCCCCCTGCACACACACAAGAAAATTTTCCCGCACGCCCGCACCTCCCCCAGAATATGCCGGTATGCCTGGGCATTAACGCGCTGCGCGGGCGCACCCAGTTTGAGGGTACGCCCGCGTGTTTGCGTTATTGGCTGCGCCAGCTACTGCTGGCTGTGCTGGCTCGCATCAGCAGGGTTAGCGGCATCTGAGGTGCCGCCTTCAGAGTTATCTGCCGCAGCCCCCTGCGGGGAGGCAGACACCTGCTGACTGTGGTTCGCAGTGTTCTGCTGATGCGCCGAATCCTGCGGGTTATTCTGCTGCTGAAGAGCCTGCTCCTGCTCGCGCGAGCTCAACCCCAAATAGCGGGTCATGCGGCTAAGCCAGCCCTGCTTACGTTCAGCGCTGGCGTGCTCCTCGGGCGCACGTTCATCCGTGGACCGCTCATCCTTGACCACCATAGGGGTTCCGCTCGTATTCGCGGGAACGATACGAATCGGAGTGGTCGCCAGCACCTCAACCGGCGGCAGCGGCCGCTCCGCCAGAGCCTCCGGGGCGTGCTCAACGCCAAGAGCATCAGCTGGCGTGCTGTTCACGGCGCCGTTCGGGGCCTCAGCATTACCGGTGTCGGCAGCAGCCGGAGCTGCGGGGCCAGGCTGGGGTTGCGGTTGCGGTTGCGGTTGCGGTTGTGGTTGCGGTTGTGACGATACCGCGCTCGGGTACTGCAGCCCGTTGGCCGGGCGGCTAAAGGGAGACGCCACAGCAGCACGCACCGGCGTGATGATCTGGCCGTGACGGCGGCCCGCCCCGGAGGGCGAATGGGCACGAATCACCTTCACCCGCTCCTCAGCGGCGCGCGCCAAGTTTTCCTCAGCCACTCGGCGCTGCTCAGCATCCTTACGTTCCACGGGGTTTTCGGGAAGCTTGGGTTTCAGACCGGTACGCCCCTGAATAGGGATACCAGCCGAGGCAGGCCCGCTTACCCCAAACTGCCCGGTGTGAGGCCCACTATGGGGCTGCTGGGCGGGTGTGGAACCGGTGCGCGGGGCAGCACTATCCCAGTGATTCTGTGGGTTGTGCGCGTCCGGTGCGGTTTCCTGGCCCTGTGCCTCCTGAACGGGGGCATGGTTCTGCACCTGCTGCGGCACATCCGGCTGAGCCTGCCCGTTACCGTTATCCGGTGCGGCGGGTATAGCCTGCGGATTCTCCAGCGACGAAATAGGGCGCGCCTGCTGCCCATCAAGCGACTGCACAGCCCCCAGCACCTCCTGCTGAGGCTGCTCCTGCGCTGTGCCCTGACCCGCTACAGGGTGCGGCCCGGGCTGCTCGTTCGCAGCGGGTCCTTGGGTATTAGCCGCGCCTGCGTAACCAGCGTGCCCGTTCGGGCCTTCAGCAGGTGAGGAGGCAGGCTGGGCACTACCCGAGGCAGACTCCTGCGGCTTCCCGTCAGGATTCCCGGCCTGAGCAGGCTGAGCGGACTGCGGCCCTTGGGCCTGACCGCCCTGCTGGGCGGAGTCCTGCGGTGAAGAGCTGCCCTGCGCAGTATTAGCCTGAGCGGCATCAGTTTGTGCAGCACCGGCCTTTTCGGCGCTGCCCTGATCATCATGCGGGCCAGGGTTGCGCTTCACACCGTTCTGGGCGGCAGTATCCGCACGATTGTCGCCCGCACCATTATCAGTTTCTGGTGCGGCACTATTGGGTCCCTGCGCGTCAGGTCCCTGCGCGTCAGGTTCCTGTCCGGCAGGCTTCTGGGGTGCAGCTTTAGCGTCCTGCTTATTCTGCACCGAATCTTTCTGCGCTGGCTCTTTCTGCTGTGCCGGGTTCTCCTGTGCTGAGCTTTCCTGCGCTGAAGTTCCCTGGGTCTGCTCGCCTGCCTTCTCGGCCTTCTGCTCGCCGCTCTTGGGGGAAGCAGCATCCTTACCGGCGGAGCCGTTCACCCCTGAAGCATCCGGCTGCGGTGTTTTCTGCGCAGCACCAGGCTCTTTAGAGTTCTGCTGCGCAGCAGACGAACCGCCCGAATTGTCGGCTGCCTGCTGACCGTTCTGCCCGTCCTTACCCTTAGAGGGGACGGAACCGCCCTGCTTCTGAGCGTCCTGGGCCTTCTGCTGATCATCCTGAGCACCCTGCTTGGGGGACTTCGCTTCGGCCTTCTGACCCCCAGCTGTCTGGGCATCAGGTTTCTGGGCATCGGGCTGAGCGGATTTTTGGGCCGCCGAAGCCTTTGCGTCCTTGGGCGCGCCGCCATCCTTTAGCGGCGCGGAACCATCAGCCTGCTGCGCACCGTCAGACTGGTTCTTCTGGCCCTGCGGCGAGGAATCGGCAGACTGTTTACTCTGCCCCTTCTGCTCACCCTGTGCAGGCTGCGACTGGACAGCCTCAGTCGAGCTCTTCTGCTCGTCCTTAGCGGCATCGGTCTTCTGCCCGGAACCCGAAGGTGAGCCGCCCGGCTTGCCGCCAGCCTGCTTACCCTGGGGCTGCTTAGCCTGGTCTTGCTCCTGAGACTGTTGATCTTGGGCCTGCTGGTCCTTACCGCTCTGCCCCTCGGCGTGTTTGTCCTCACCGGGGGTAGGCTGAGCCGGAGTATCACCGGCTGCGGGCTGCGCCCCGCCCTTAGCCTTTTGAGCTTGAGCATCTTCGGCGTC
Source organism: Rothia sp. HSID18069 (assembly GCF_003989155.1). Classification (NCBI taxonomy): domain Bacteria; kingdom Bacillati; phylum Actinomycetota; class Actinomycetes; order Micrococcales; family Micrococcaceae; genus Rothia; species Rothia sp. HSID18069. The sequence goes on from NZ_RBMG01000002.1 coordinate 215,496, forward strand.
TTTCTTGCCCGTATCCTTCGTCGCAGACCCCTGCTTCTGGGAATCCTCAGATGCCTTATCGGCCTGTTCACCTTCAGCCTTTGCGGGCGTCTCGCCGGGCTTAGCGGCCGCCTTCGAGGCGTCCTCACCCGACGCCGCGGGCTGGGGCTTCTTCTCGGGCAGACCCTGAGCAGGAATCACCCGCATATCCAGCGGAATAGCGGCCGTGGCCTGAATCAGCGGCTCATCATCGGTCAAACGCAGCGGCTGAGACGCATCAGGATCGACCGGCAACGGCTGAATCGGAAGCGGAAGCGCGGAGGTGGCCTGAATCAGCACCTCCTGGGCGGGTGTAGGCTGAGCTGCGCCCTGCTCCTCACCACCCGGCACAGGGCCGTGCTGCATTGACTGGTCAGGCACCTGTGCAGAGGCAGCATTATCAACCTCATACGGTTGCCCAGATGCGTTCTCGGGGTGCTGCGAAGCGCCATTGTTACCGCCCTGAGCAGCGGGGACACCCTCAGACGGGCGGGTAAACGCCGCCGCCGCACGACCGGAAGCCGTACCAAAGCTCAACGGCAGATTAGACTGCTGCTCTTGTTGCCCCTGCTGCCCGTCATAGTGCTGCTGAGACTGCTGCGAGGTATCACGGCGAGCCTGCTGAGAGCCGGACGAAGGCACCGGCGCGCCGCCAGGGGCGTTGCCGAACCGCTCCGCACCGAAGCCCCACCCGAAACTGGGGCCTTCCTCCGGGAACGGGCCGAAATCGTCCTCAATATCAACCGGCTCAAACATGCGCAGATCCGAAGTCCCGGGCATGCCCGTAAGCGCCACCGCCGACTCGTCCAAATCCACCCCGGCCTCATCGAACAGGCCGCGCATCTGGTTCATCATCAGATTGCGGGCGGTCGCGGAATCGGCGTCCTTCACGGCTTCAAGAACCGCGCGGTTCTCAGCGTTCAGGCGCTCCATGGTGCTGCTCCACAGCGGCACACGCCCCGCCAGCGACAGCAGAGCATCGAAGGTCGGCTGACGGATAGCAATCAGCAGCCCAGCAATCAGCTCGTTATTGGCGAGGCGGCTCAGCTCCAGGTGAAAGTCCAGGTACAGGTCAAGGAACTCCCGGATAGGGTGCCCACCCTCCTGCATCTCCTCCAGCAGTTCATCCACTTCACCGAAATCAGCGACGCCGGGGTCAATATTGGCAACACTCCAGCCTTCAAGAAGCATATGGGTCTGCACCAGGTCACGTTTCGGGTAGCGCGAAACAGCCATGTGCAGGCGCAGAGGCTCGGCTGCCGCCATCGCCGGCTCCTCGTTCAGGTGAGCGATGATCTCTTTGCCCTTACCGGAGTATAGGCGCACCAGATCCATGTCTTCGAGGGTCTTCAAGCCCTCGCGGGTACGGCTTCTTCCCAAGCCAATCGCGCGGGCAATACGCTGATCGTCGGGCAAGTCCTGGCCAAGCTGCAGGTTGCCCTCAGTGAGCTCGTTCTCGAGCCAGCGGAGGATTTTACGGTGAATAGCCAACGTAGATTCCGTCTTTCGGGAAATTAGGGTTTATCAGGGTAGGTGTATGAGTTGATGATCAAGCGAACACGGGCGCACGCCCCGCCCCACTCGCTATCTCTCCGCGCGCCGCTGGTGCGGCACGCTATCGTCGGCGACCAAAGACACGCGCCAGAAGGCCACGAGGTTCCTCCTTAACGGTCACCTGCTCATACGGTGCAGGCTGAGGGATCGGCCGGAACACCGGCTCCTCAGTGGGTTCGGGAGCCTCCTTGGGCTCTACGGTCTGGGCCGTTTCGGGTTCAGCACCCGCATCGGCTGTATCGGTTACTGAGGCGCCGTCGGTGTCGGCTGCCTCGGTATCCTCAGACGCTTCGGGGTCGGTGCCCTTCCCCTCCGCGTAAGTCTTCTTGGGTTCAGCATCATCCGCGTGAGCTGCAACATCCTCATCAGCGTCCGGGCCGTCAGCGGGGTCAGTCGTCAGGGCTGTTTCATCGCTCTTCACGGTCTTAGACACGGCGGCGGCTTCCACGGATGAGGCATCCCGGCCTGCCTTCGCCGTTGATGCTTTGGTACGCGGGCTATCGGCAGCATCCTGCCCGGTTTTTACCTCGGATAGTCCGGCGGTCTGCTGCTCACTCCGAGACTCGGTGGCGCTGGCAGCCGTGTCCTCACCCGTGTGGTGGTGCGTCTTCTTCGTGGGCGCATCCTCGGTGGTGGAGGTCATGTCAGCTGCCGCCGATACGGCATCCTGAGACTCAACGTTTACAGGCTCATTCTTGGCAGGCTGCTCATTGGCGGAGTTGGTGTCAATAGCCTCATGCTTACCGCGGGCAGGTTCATTCGATACAGCAGGCTTGGCTGAGGCGTCACCTGCCGAAATCCAGGGGCTCACGCCAGCAGAGGACTCAGTTACCTCATCGTCTTCACCCCGCCCCGCAGGAGCCACCGACTGGGTCTCGTCCGTGGAGTCCTTCGCAGCAGTTTCAACGGGTGCTTTCTCCTCATCAGGTTGCGGCACCTCGTCAGAGGCAAAGGCGGAGGGGGTGAAGGGGCGCATCGGCACCACGCCTTCGCTCACTTCACCGGTACCAGCAAATGTGGCACTGGCGTTCTGTTCGCTCCCGGCCAACTCCTCATCCAGGCCCTCAGATTCTGCCGTTTCGGCAGGCTTTTCGGGGGCTTTCGCGCTGAGCACAACACCCACAGCCGGATCGGGGTGCGAGTCAGCACCTTCTTCCACAGCGGGCTCGTCCTCAGCCGGGATATTGGGGTTATTCGAGCTCAACGGCACAACGCGGCGCTGAGGCTCTTCACTTCCGCCTGCGGCGGTATCGTCGTTATCTTCCGCGCTGGGTTCCTCATCATTGTCTTCCTCAGCATCGGAGGGGATGTGCAGCTCGGCTGGAATATCGAGTTTCTCGCTGGATTCAACCACCTCATGCTGGTGCGCACCGGTAAATCCGCCCACCACCACGGAACTGCCCGGGAACGCGGGGGAAAAGCTCTCCCCACCGGGAAGCGCAACAGGGGCGTGAGCTGCCGCTGAGGCGCGGGCAGCCTCCAAAATCCCATCCACCCAGTCTGTAATCTCAGTGAAAACCTCGGGGTTCAGCGAATACAGTCGGCGCTGCCCCTCAACCACGGCCGACACCACACCGGCCTCACGCAGCACTTTCAGGTGCTTAGAAATAGTTGGCTGACTCATGCCCAGTTTCTCGACAACCGCACCAACAGTGTGGGTCTGTTCGGCGAGCAGCCGCACGATGCGGCGGCGGGTCGAATCCGCAATCACTGAAAAAACATCTGCATGCATATATCGATTATGTCATATATACGCTAGTTTGCCAGTTCCCAATAGCCGCCAAACCACACACTTAACTGGACATTATCAACCCCGGCCCATTAAATTCTTGAAACAGAATATGTGTTTTACTGCATGTTGAAGGTTGCGGGCGAAAAAACCGCCCCACACCACCACCGAATACCACCATCGGGGATACACTAGAGGAGGCCGTACCACCACGTTCAGGGGTCTGCACCAACCACACAACCTACACGGCCCAAACCCCGCACCTAACACCGGCACCCACCCGCACCATGAAGGGAGGAACCCATGGGACGCCTCGCCCGGCGCATCCGCGCACACTGGCGCAAACGCCACCGTAATCGCGAGGCCCTGCGCACCTCCCGTGAGTTCTTCAAACGCCAGCACACCCTACGCAGGTGGCGTCTGCCCAAGCAGAACAGCAGCGACATCACCCCGTTCACCGGCGCACCCAGTTCCCGTACCACCCCCGCGCCCCCAAAACACGGCCTGCTCGATAGTCTGCTGCCGAGCCGAAAAACCACAGATGCGCGCAGCACCCACACCGGCACCGCCCGGCGCGGGGCACTCACCGTTGAGGCGTCCGCACCGGGGGCAAGCACGCACCAGCCGCGACTGCTTGATGCCCGCACCTACGAGAACCTGCGCGATTTTATCGACGCGAAAGTGCTCTCCTCCCCCGCACGAACCGCCATCAGCACCTTCCTGCTGGTTATCGTGTTCTTCACGCTCATGCTCTTACTGCCGATCGCCTCAAATGACGGGCAAATGGCGCCGCTGCATCACGCATTTTTCACCGCCACCAGCGCCGTGACCGTCACCGGCCTCACCACCGTCTCAACCGCCGAACAGTGGTCGATGTTCGGGCAGGTCATTATCCTGTGCGCCTGCCAGATCGGTGGCTTGGGAACCCTTACCCTCACCTCGCTGCTGGCCCTGGCAACCGGGCGGAAAATGGGGCTGCGGTCCAAGCTCATCGCCCAAGAAGAACTCAATATTGGGCGGCTAGGTGAGGTCGGTAGCGTGGTACGCACCGTCGCCTACACCTCCGCCAGTATCGAGGCGTTCATAGCGTTACTGCTGACCCCGCGTTTTCTAATGCTGGGCGAAGACCCGCTCACCAGCCTGTGGCACGGTATTTTCTACGCGATCTCGGCGTTTAATAACGCCGGGTTCACGCCGCATTCCGACGGGATAGTGCCGTACGGCCACGACTTTTTCGTGATCATCCCCGTGTGTATCGCCGTGTTTCTGGGGGCTATGGGGTTCCCGGTGCTCATGGCGTTGCAGCAGCACCCGCTTAAACCCAGCCGGTGGACGCTCACCGCAAAGCTCACACTCGTCACCACCAGCGTGCTTTTCGTACTGGGCGCCGCCGCCTGGGGGGCAGCCGAGTGGAATAACCCGAGCACTGTCGGCGGGAACAACCCGGGGGATAAAATACTCAGCGCGCTCTTTGCCTCCGTCATGACCCGTTCAGGCGGTTTCAACCTGGTCGATATGAACGATATCCGCCCCGTGACCAGCCTCATTACCGACGTGCTCATGTTTATTGGCGGCGGCTCAGCCTCAACAGCTGGCGGCATTAAAGTCACCACCATTGCCGTGATTATGCTGGCGATTATGGCGGAGGCACGCGGCGACCAGTTTGTGGTGGCATTCAACCGCACTATCCCCGACACGGTGCTGCGCATCGCCATCTCAGTGACCATGATGAGTGCCGGTATCGTGATTGCCGGGTCCGGTGTTATTCTGATGCTCACCGACCAGCCCCTAAGCAGGGTGCTGTTTGAGGTGATCTCAGCCTACGCCACGTGCGGGCTCTCAAACGGCCTCTCAGCCGAGCTGTCACCCGCCGGTATTTACACGCTCAGCGCTCTCATGTTCATTGGGCGTATTGGCACCATCACCGCCGCCACCGCCTTGGCGTTGCGCTCCCGCCGCCGCCTTTACAAGTTCCCCGAAGAAAGGCCCATCATTGGCTAATACACACAATGCGCCCGTGCTCGTGATCGGTTTGGGCCGGTTTGGTGCCTCAACCGCCGCGCAGCTGCACGCCCAGAACCAGGAGGTGCTCGCCGTTGAAAAAGACCCCGAGCTGGTGCAGAAATGGTCGGGCCTGCTCACCCACGTGGTAGCCGCCGATGCCGCCGACATTGATACGCTCAGGCAGCTGGGTGCAAACGACTTCGGGTCCGCGGTTGTGGGAGTTGGCACCTCGATTGAGGCATCCGTGCTTATCACCGCGAACCTCGTTGACCTGGGGGTTGAACGTATCTGGGCGAAAGCAATCACCCCGTCACACGGCAAAATCCTGGAGCGCATCGGTGCGCACCATGTGGTCTACCCGGAGGCGGATGCGGGCCGCCGCGCCGCGCACCTGGTGTCTGGGCGGCTATTGGACTACATTGAGTTCGACGATGATTTCGCTATCGCTAAGATGCGCCCGCCGAAGGAAACTCACGGGTTCACCCTAGCGGAGTCGGATATCCGCGCCAAATACGGGGTGTCTGTGGTGGGCATTAAATCCCCCGGGGAGGAATTCACCTACGCAGACCCCTCCACGCGCATTCACTCTCGGGATATTCTTATCGTCTCGGGGCAAGTGGAGCTGATCGAGCGTTTTGCTGCCCGCCCATAGGTTCTGCGGCTTCCCCCGCGCCTCTCGCTATCACCGTTAACCTTTGCCATTATCATTGTCTGCTGCCCCAAGCCTATTCAGAAGAGTTTTTTGCATTCAGAAGAGCTTATCGCTTCTGAATGCAAAAAACTCTTCTGAATAGGATGAGACGGCTCTTCACATTGCGTCATATACGCCCCACAAATCCCCTAAACATGAGACTGTTCCCCTGTGGATAGTGCAGAGGCGCAGGTAACCACCCAGGTTATCCACAGGATGGCCAGGACTGCCTCGAAAACACCCTCAGATTCGTGTCCTCTATATGTCATGAGCAAAAGCAGTGTACGTTGTAAACAGTTAGAACGCATATACCCTCTGGTTAAGAACAGCTATCAAATATCAGAGGAAGGGATAGGGGCACGGAGGCTTCAGCAGCTCCTTCGTGAAGGGCATGCACGCCGGTTAGCCCACAACCAGTACCTGAGCACCCTGCGGTGGCAGAAGATGACTCCGGAAGAGAAGCACCTGGCACGGGTCATAGCGTACGCCAAATCTTGCGAAAATCCCGTGTTTACGCATCTGAGTGCCGCCATACTGCACGGGATACCGGTTCTTAAGATCCCGCGCACAGTTCACGTGAGGTCAGTGGCGGGAAGCCCGCACTCAGGCATATCCAGCCACCAAGATCGGCACACGTTAGAGGCTCCCATCACCTACTTCTACGGAGGTGTGAAAGCTACCGATGTGCTCTCTACAGTTATTGGGTGCGCCCGAACTTTACCTCTAGAAGAAGCGCTGGTTGTTGCCGATGGGGCATTGAGCAGGCAGCGAAAAAGCAGCCGAGTTACGCGTTCTGCCTTATATGAGGCTCTGACCCATTTGTCGCATAAAGGGTCGGCTAAAGCACGGAGGGTCGCACAGCTGATGAGCGATAAGTCTGATTCGCCGGGAGAGACCCTCACACGGTTAAGGTTGCATGAGTTTGGGCTGTACCCCCAGGAACAATACCGGGTGCGAACCGACGAGGGAGAGTATTTTGGCGATTTTGGGTTTGAACAGCAGAAGGTCATCCTCGAATTTGATGGGCGCGTGAAGCAAACAAGCCGGGTGATGAACCCTGACGGCTGGGCAATTGACCGCGAGAAAGAGCGGGAGAACGCTCTTTTACGAAAAGGGTGGAGAATTCTGCGGGTGAACTGGCATCACGTAAGTTCTCGCAACCCGGTGGTACTTGAGCAAGCCCTACGAGATTTTGGGCTACTCCATTAGGTGCCCACCTTTTGCATATAGAAGAGTTTTTTGCATTCAGAAGCGATAAGCTCTTCTGAATGCAAAAAACTCTTCTGAATAGAGGCAGGGATGGGCGCAGACAGGGTGACTAGTCAGCCGTGTACTGCTCGCTCAGCTCGGCGGAGCGGGCGGCGCAGGCGCGCATCGCATCTTCGGTGAGGTCGAAAAGTCCCTTGTCAATAAAGGTATTGATAGCGCGCTCAGTGGTTCCATTCGGGCTGGTAACAGCCTTACGCAGGGCGGCGGCATCCGGGTTACTATCCAGCAGGTACCCGGCACCCGCAATCGTTGCGGATGCGAGCCTCTGTGCGGTCTCTTCATCCAGACCGAGCTTCACACCAGCACTCGCCATAGTCTCCGCCAGCAGGAACCCGTAGGCGGGGCCGGACCCCGAAACAGCTGTGACCGCATCCATCTGATCTTCTCGCACCTGCACTACCAAGCCTACGGTCTCTAGGATCTTCTCGGCGAGCGCAAGCTGCTTCTCAGTCACTGCCTCACTCACCGAGATCGCCAGCACGCCTTTGCCCACGCTTGAGGGCGTATTGGGCATGCAGCGGATCACCGGCTGCCCCGCAGGAAGAGCCTTCTGCAGCGTATCGAGGGTGACTCCTGCCGCCACCGAAATGACGAGTGCATCCGGGGCGAGGTCGGGCGAAATTTCGCGTGCCAGCTCGACGATTCCATAGGGTTTAACCCCCAGCAGCACTACGGATGCGCCGCTGACCGCCTCACGGTTGGCTTCGGGCTTGAGCTCGCACCCGATCACGACGGCATCTTGCCCTTTAGGCCCTAACTGATGGCGCAGGCGGTCTATGGAGTTTTTGCTGCGCACGGTGGCGCGGATGGCTTCTGCGGGGTATCCGCCCGCGATGAGCCCGGCAGCGATGGAACCGTTCATGGAGCCGGTGCCGAGGAATGCTATATGTTCGGTCATCTTCGATCCTTACTGTCTGCTTCGTTCGTGTCGCGGGGCGCATTCCGCCCGCACCACAGGGTTTGTTATCTAGCATACAATCCAACACCGGATCCGGCGGCTCCCCGCATGTACTCCGGTACAAAAAAGGGCTGCGGTTCGCGGCTAGAATGTAAAACGATGAAAACACGTCTGATTCGCTGTGCCCACCTTCTGCTGTGCACCGTGCTGATTGGCGCGGCTACCGGTGGCGGGGCGATTATTCTGCACTACCTCCTGGATATCATGCAGGAGGTCACGTTCGGGCATACGGAGGCGGAGCATCCGATCGTGACGGATCACAGCGATACCGTTCGACGTGTGCTGGTGCTGATCGCGGTGGGCGCGGCGGTCTCTATCATCTGGTTTTCGCTTCAGCGGCACACTAAGCTGGTGTCCGTTAAGGCGCAGATTAGCGGCGAAACTCCGCAGGAGCGCCGCCCGGGATTTCTACGGCAAACCCTGCACAGCCTCACTCAGATTGTGGCCGTGGGTGCGGGTGCACCGGTGGGTAAAGAGGTTGCCCCGCGCGAGCTGGGCGCACTGTTTGCTGGGCGTCTGGCGGATCTGATGCGCATTTCGCAGACCGTGCGCCCGGTGTTGGTAGCCTCGGCTGCGGCGGCGGGTTTAGCGGCTGTGTACCAGGTTCCGGTGGGCGGTTTTGTTTTCCTGTTTGAGGCTCTCGGTTTAGCCCTGTCGCTGCGCAATATTTTCACGGGTGCGGTCCTGATTTTTGTGGCAACCTGCACCGCGCATCTGGTGATTTCGGATGCGCCCACCTACCCCGTCCCGCAGCTGCAGACCACCGGTGAATCGCTGCTGCTCGCGGTTGTTCTTGGTTTGGCTATCGCTCCCCTGGCGTTGTGGTTCCGGGCGGCGTCTCAGCGCGCAGAGAGCCGCAAAACTACGAATCGGAACGTGCTCTGGCGGCTTCCTCTGGTACTTGCGTTGGTGGCGGTGACCTCGATTTTCCTGCCGGAGATTCTGGGGAACGGCCGCCCGCTGACCCAGCATATTTTCGATGCCGCATCCGGTTTATCTTCGAGCTCCAGCAGGCTTGACGCTACCGCCTTAGGCCAGGCTCTTCTCTATGCTCTCGCGCTGCTGGCAGCCAAAGCGATCCTGGTGGTGGCGAGCCTGCGTAACGGTGCCTACGGGGGCACGCTCACACCGGGGCTGGCCCTGGGTTCCGCCTGCGGTTTTGTGCTTACGGGCGCTCTAATCCTCGTGTTCCCGACGCTAGCTCAACTTCAACCGGGCGCGGGAGCGCTTCATGCATCAGAACTTCTCGGGATAGCCGGGCTGCTGGGTGCGGTCACTTTCCTGAGCCTGTCGATGAATGCCCCGCTGAGCGCCTGCGCCCTGATTCTCGGGTTCGCCGGGCAAGACTGGCAGGCGTATGCGCCTTTCGCGGTAGCTGTTGGGGTGGCGTGGGGTGTGAAGAGGCTGTGGGAGGCGCACCGTGCCCGGGTGCTTGCGGGGGCGTAGCGTTCGGAAGTTGCGGGGCTGCTGGTGGCTGGCGGCTGGTTTCCGTTACGCTAGACGATGGTTTTTGGGGTGCATGGGTGGCGCACAGTGTAATGCGTCATAGCAGCTGATACGGGAGTCAAAGGGGTACAAGTGACTTTGGGCAGGGGCCGTGAAGCTCGGCGGGATGCGGCGTACGCGGCGCTGATGGGTGGTGATTTGGCGGTGCGTTTGGGCGCAGTGTATGCGCTGGTGGAGCTTGCGGATGAGTGGCTGGGTGAGGTGTCCCTGCCGGTGGGCGTGCGCCGCGGGCACGTTCAGGGGGTGATTGACCGGTTGTGCGCGTATCTTCGTTCCCCGCTCAGTACTGCAGCCGACAATAGGCCTGCTGGTGAGAGTGCCGGGGCGCAGGGGCGTATCCAGCAGGCTATTGTGGAGGAGATTCACCGCCGGGTGCAGCACCCGGTAGCTTCCGCTGAGGGCGCTTCCCTGGCGGGCACGTGGTCGGGTTTTGCATTCAATTTTTCGGGCGCGGTTTTTGTGTGCACCGTGAATTTCACCGGTTCACGCTGGGAGCATGAGGTAGATTTCAGCGACTGTATTTTTATGCGTGACGCTCTTTTCTCGTGTTCCACCTTTGCAGGTACCGCCAACTTCACCCGTTCCACCTACCGCGCTTTGGCGGATTTCAGCGAGTCCCTCTACCAGGACGCGGCGTATTTTGGCGGCTGCACATGGGGCGGGGCCGTCAACTTCTCGGGGTGTACTTTCCGTGCTGGCGCCTACTTCTTGGGGTGCCGCTACGGGGCAGATACCGTCTTTACCGGCTGCTTCTTCGCCGGTACCGTGGTGATGATGTACAGCGCCTACCGCGGCGCGTTTACCGTCACCGGGTGCACATTTGCTGGGGATGCCGACCTGAGCTCTTCAGCATACTACGGTTCTGCTAGCCTGCGCGGGTGCGTGTTCCTCGCGGATGCGTGGCTTGGCGGCGGCTCATGGGGTGGCCGCACCGTCTTTTCGGGGTCGGTCTTTGAGGGTGCGGCTGATTTTAGCGGCGCCGCGTACCTGGCGGACGCCATTTTTACCGACGCAGTTTTTGTGAACTGCGCCCCATCGCTGCGCGGGTGCGTTTTCTCGCCCTACAGCGTGCAGGAGTTCACCCGCACCCCCGAGCAGGAGCACCCCATTGTGTTAGAGGGCGGCCTCCCGGTGGGGTCGCATCTGCTCACCCCAGGCCAGCTGACCCGGCTCGCTAAACTGCGGCAGAAGGTGACGCAACGGCGTGAACAGCTCGCGGATAAACCGGCCGGTTCGGCCTCGCACCGGCGGGCGGCGCGGCGACTGGAGCAGGCGCATGAGGCATTCGCCAGGTGGGCGCACGGGCTCGCAACAGACTGATGCGGCACAGCAAACCGGGGTACACTAAAGCAATCAACCTACATAGATTTATCGATACCGTCTCAAGAACTGCACGAACCATAACAAGACACAGACCTTTCACCGGAAGAACACCCCATCATGCACCCTGTTACGCCTTCCCCGTCGAGCCCTCGCCCCGGAGCAGCTGCACACCTTTCTGTGAGCCACCAGCAGCGGCATGACCGGTACACGGCTGCCCTCGCTCTTTTGGGCAGCCCTGAGGCGATTATCCGGCTGGGTGGGGCGCTCGCCCTCGTGGAGCTGGCTGATGACTGGCTCACCGATGAGACCGACCCTCAGGAGCACGGGCGCCGCAAGGCGCAGACGATTATCACCACCCTGTGCGCCTATATTTGTTCCCCGTTCCAGCTCGCCCACGACTATGAGCGGCTTATGGGCGATCAGCCGCAGGGTTTGACCCCGCAGCAGGCGCGCCGGTTCCGAGCCGAGAAAACCGAGCTGGCGGCTGAGGCGCAGGTGCGTGGGCGCATCCTGACTGAGATTCACGACCGGGTGCGCTGGGAGCCGTCCGATGGTGGGCAGCCCGCCACGAATACGGCCCCGGACCCGGAGAAGGTTACCGCCGGGTTGTGGTCGCACCTGAGGTTTGATTTTTCGGGGGCTGTCTTTTTCTACCCCGTGGATTTCACCCAGTCGTATTGGGGTGCAGGCGCGAATTTTCGGGGGTGCACGTACCGCGACCAGGCGCGTTTTACCCGCTCCATTTATGGGGCCGATGCCCTGTTTGACCGTTCGGTGTACCACGGTGAGGCGTTTCTGAGCGATTCGGTGTACCGTGCGGGGGCTGGCCTGAGCGAATGCGTCTGGGGTGCTGATGCGCGCCTGGTGGGCTGCGTGTATGAGGGGAACGTTAATTTGAGCGCCTGCACGTGGGAGGGCGCCGCGTACCTGAGTGACTGCACCTATTACGGGTACACGTACCTGGCTGATTCCGTGTACCGTGGGGACGCCGATTTTTGGCAGAGTACTTTCTACGGCACTGCGAACCTGGAGCACTGCACCTATTCTCGGGGGGCGAGGTTTGAGGATTCTATCTACCACAGTGCCGCGTATCTGGGGGATTCGGTGTTCCGCCGCACCGCTAACCTGGCGTTCACCGTCTACTGGGGTGCGGCGCATTTTGGCGGGTGCGTATTTGCGGGGCAGGCGTGGCTGGATAACTGCGTATGGTTCGACGGGGCCGACTTTTCGGGGGTGAAGTTTAAGAAGAAAACCGATTTTGAGGAGGCTCACCTGCTGGGGGCCACCGATTTTTTGGGTGCATCTTTCGCACGGGTTCCGGCGTTCACTGGCGGTGTTTTTAACACTGCCGCAGAGAACGTGTTTGAGGTTTCGGCGAAGAGCAAGCAGCCGCTGCCTTTAGCGGGCGGGATCCCGCAGGGGGCGCGAGCCCTGACCGCCACCGAGCGGCAGGTGCTTGCTGAGCGGCTGCAGGCTGCCGGGGCGGGCCGTGAGACCAATGCGCGGGAGTTTGAGCAGCCCCGCTCTGAGCTGATCCGTTGGGTTCGCTATGAGGTCGCCGGCACCCTGGATGAGGCTGAGGCAGATTCTGTGGGCGTGTTCACTGAGGCGGCTTAGCTCCATTATGGTGTTGCCCGCTTCCGTGGAGGCTGACCGCCTCACTAGGTTCACGGCCGCCGCCGCTGCCTTGCAGGATGCGCAGGTTGCGGCGCGGCGGGAGGCCGCAGAAGTACTCATTGGGGTGGCCGATGAGTGGCTGGCTGATGCTTCGGTGCCGGGAAAGCAGCGCCTCCGGCAGGCGCAGGCCGCCATTAATGCGCTCTGCATGTATATTCGTTCCCCGTTTCGGTTGGCGAAGCGGTATCAGCGCCTCACGCACGGTACGGTGCGGCGTTCATGGTCCGCGCAGAAGAGGCGCCGTTTGCGGGCCTCTTTGGAGGCTTTCCGAGCCGAGGCGCACCTGCGGGGCGGTATTCTGAGGGCCATTGCTGCGCGCCTGCGCACCCCCGATACGGTGGCACCGGCCTCGGGTGGGAAAACGCCGCAGCAGCATGGGGGCGCTCCGGGTTCGTGGTCGGCGCTCACCTATGATTTCAGCGGCGCAGTGTTCTTCTACCCGATTGATTTTTCGGGGGCATACTGGGGCCGGAGAGCGGTTTTTGAGGGGTGCGTGTTTTATGGTTCCGCCGATTTTTCGGGCGGGTTTTTCCGCCGGAAGGCACGCTTTGCCGGGTGCGCCTGGCGGAGTGAGGTGAGTTTTGAGCGGTGCATGTTTAACCGTGTGGCGGACTTCTCCCAGGGGCACTATAAGGGGCCGGTTAACCGGCGTTTTTGCACCTATGGTGATGAGGCGTGGCTTCACGGCTCAACACATAAGAATACGGTCGATTATAGTGGCAGCATCTACTGTGGGTGGGCCAGTTTTGCCGATAACACGTACCGCGCAGATGCGGTGTTTAGCGGCTGCCTCTACCACCGGGATGCCATGTTTCAGGGGTCCCGGTACGGTGGCCGGGCGGCGCTGGATCACTGCACCTATGAGGGGGCGGCGTTCATGCGGGAGTGCGTGTATGAGCGGGATGCTGATATGAGCGGCTGCACCTACTACGGGCGGGCTGCGGCTACTGAGTGCCCGGGTGAGCAGGCGCGGTTCGATGCCAGCGTGTACTACGGGGACGTGAACTATGCGGGTTCGGTGTTCTGCCATCACCCGGATTTTACGTGCTCCGCCTATTACGGTGGCGCTGATTTTGGAGGCTGCGTGTACCGGCGCGGGCTGTCGGTGTCGGGGTCGGCGTTCCACGGCCCGGTTAATTTTGGCGGCTCGGAATGCGGTAAAAAGTCGTACTGCGCCAACGCGGTGTTTACAGGGCCTGTGACGCTGACCGGGACGGTGTTTCGCAAGAAGGTCATATTTGACGAATCCGCGTTTTTAGCCTCGACGGATTTTAGTGCCGCCGATTTTAGCGGCAGGATTCCGGGGTTCACGGAGTGTATCTTTACCCCGGGTGAGCAGTATGCTTTCCCGCAGCCGGTGACCGCTTCCCCGGCGGGGTCGCGGGTGCTTACCCCCTGGGAAGTTCGCAGGCTCGACTATTTCCGGCAGCAGGTTCAGGCGTTCACCCACCCGGCGGTTGATGACCCGGAGGTGCTTGAGGCTGCCCGCCAGCGGGTGCGGGTTCTCAAGAAGCAGCTGCACGCCTGGGTTTTCGCCATGCAAGACCCGCGCTACCAGCATCCCGGGTTTGAAAAGATCAGAGGAATATAGCTGTGCTCTCGACCGCCCGACTCAGGTTATCAATACGGTGACTTGGGAATATGCCTGTGATATTGGGAAATATCCATTACATTATTGATACCGGGTATACAGTTATTCCTTTTGGGCGGTTAACTCTTTGATAGAGAATGAGTCTCTAAACCTCGACCATTGATCCCATATTTCATATGCAGTACTTCACTAACGGCTTTTTACTGCACCCATGCTTGCCAGCTGCCGCTCCTACACGCGTAAACACCCGTAATACCAGTGTCCCATGCCACAATCTTTACATGAGTATTACATTCACCCCGGCCGCCAGTGGCACATATCATAAAACATTATTTTAGTATTCTCACCATTGATAAAAAATACATTTTGCCCCTCATATTTTTGAATATTTTCCCCATAACTTTTAATAAACGTATTCGGTGATGGCTCTGCCACCGCACCCGTCACCGGCCCGCGGCAGCTGTTCCGCCACCGCCGCACCCCACGAGCACACCCGCCGTACCGTGATAATATCGGGGTAAAAAGCGCATAATATGCTCGCTGATAGGCCAACGGCGCGCCCGCACCAGTCACCGTGCAGACCACACTCGGCCGTTTGAACAACCCCTAAAAATGCGGCATGTCAGCGGCTAGAAACCACTCCCGTATTAAATGGTAAAAAGTCTTGTTCTGGTCACCGTACCGGCCGTCTATTATTTGTTTTCTGCAGATATTCGCCGCGCATTATACTCATCTATTTTCGTTATTAGTGTGTGCGTTGCCCGGCACGCCTCGGGTATGCTGAAAGCCTACACCCAGCCACGCATCTTTTTACGCAGGAGTAAACCATGAATACACCCAGCTCGTCGCTTGGCGACTCTCGTCTTCTTGAGGATGCGCTGCGGCACGATAGGTACGCAGCGGCGGCAAGCCAGCTTGGGGATGTTCAGCCCATTACCCGCATGAGCGCCGTACTGGCGCTTATTGAGCTGGCCGATGAGTGGCTGCAGGCGGTGCACCTGACGAAAACCCAGCGCCGCCGCAAAGCGCAGACCGTCATTGACATACTGTGCTCCTATGTGCGTTCCCCGTTCCCCTTGGCGGCTGAGCAGAAACGCCTGCTGGGGGATGCCCCCGAAGACCTGGAGCAGATGCGTCGGTTCCGTGCGGAGCAGGCCGAGCTTGAGGCCGAGATTCAGGTGCGTGAGCGTATCCTCTCTGAGATTCATGACAGGGTGCGCTGGCAGCTGCGGGACGGTGCGGGCGGTTCCCGCCGGGTTCCGGCTGAGGCCGATATGCTCACCGGCGCCTGGTCGCGTCTTTCCTACAATTTTTCGGGTGCCACGTTCTTCTACCCTGTGGATTTTAGCGAGTCGGCGTGGGGTGAGAAGGTGTCGTTCCGTGGGTGCACGTACCGTTTTGACGCGGATTTCGGGGCGTCCCTGTATGCCGCTGATGCCGTGTTTAGCGGCTCTAAGTACGGTGAGCAGGTGCGTTTTAGCGACTCCATCTACCGCGGGTATGTGAGCTTCGCCGGTTCAACCTACGGGGGTGAAGCACGGTTTGAGGATTCTCAGTACGATGGGGATGTCGATTTCTTCGGCTCAACCTACCGCGGCAGCGTCACGTTCGCCAATGCCTCCTATGAGAGGCGGGTGCGCCTGAGCGGCTCCACTTACGGCCTGCACGCCGATTTGAGCGGGTGCGTGTACCGTGACCAGGCGCTTCTGAGCGGGTGCGTGTATGCGGCGGATGTGAGCCTGCGCGAGTGCCAGTACCGGGGTAATATCGCGGATTTCAGCGGGTGCGTGTACCGTGAGAACGCCGATTTGGCGGGCTCCATCTATGAGGGCGCCACCGATTTTTCGCAGTCGGTGTGGCACGGTAAGGCCCGCCTGACGGGGTGCATGTATTTCAAGAACGTGAACTTTGCCAGCTCCACCTACCGTGAGCGCGCCGATTTTGGCGGTTCAACATTTAACCGGGACACCGATTTCAGCGGCTCCACCTACCACAAGGCGGTTGTGCTGGGTGATAGCGTATACGGCGGGCAGACAAACCTGAGCGGGTGCACCTACCTGATGGGTGCGTACCTTTCGGGGAATACCTACCGGGGTAATGTGAACCTGAGCCGCTGCTGCTACCGGGGCGACGCCGATTTTAGCGAGTCCACCTATGAGGGCTCGGCCGTGTTTGAGGCGTGCGACTACCAGGGGTACACCTACTTTAACGAGTGCCTGCACCGTGGGTTTGTTTCGTTCAGCGGCTCCACCTACGCGAATTACACGAATTTTTATGAGTCGATTTACTGCGGTAAGGCGAATTTGGGCGGGTGCGTGTACAAGAAGTACCCGGATTTTAGCAGCGCCGCATATTTTGGGGATGTGACGGTGGCGGGCGCACGGTTCTCGGAGCAGGCCCCTTCATTCGCCGGGTGCGTGTTTAACCCGGATCGGGCGAATGATTTTACGACCGCGGACGAGAGCGAGTACAGCATTAAACTGGTGGACGGCTACCCCGAGAATGCGCGGGCGCTGACTGTCTCTGAGCTGGAGCATCTAGCGAATGTGGGCCCGGAGGATAAAGGGTTCACGCGGTGGGTGCGCGGCCTTAACTCCCCGAAGGAAGAGGCACAGCCGGTAGCGGTGTAGTCTCAGGTGCACCGCGTGCATGCGCCCGCATGTGAATATGTGGGTGTGTGTCTGTTGTGCCGGTGATGGGCGAGCGCCTGCTGTTTGTGCACGCATATGCTACATGTCTGTTGCCCCTTTGTGGGGGTTGCCCAGTCTGTTGAGAGAGGCACCGTATGAGACCCGCAGCCCAGTACCCCGAATCAGCCCAGCCCTCGGGCGCACAGAGTGTGGGTGTGGGGCGCGGGCAGAGGCGCGCCGCGGCGACCGGCCAGCTCAGTAGCGCTGAGGCCGATACCCGGCTGGCTGGGGCGCTGGCCCTCATAGAGCTGGCTGATGAATGGCTCACCGCCCCAGCCGCAGCAGACAGCCTCGCCGCAGATCAACCTGCCCGTGAGGCACAAGCAATCATTCATGAGCTCTGCGCCTATATCCGCTCCTCCTTCCCGCTAGTGAGTGAGTACTGGCGGCTTGCTGGTTCTGCCCACACCGACCCACAAGCACACCTAAAAATGCAGCAGATACGGGACGAGCTATCGCCTGAGGCTCGGGTTCGTGAACGTATTCTTGCTGAGGTGTCTGCCCGGGTATCCCGCCTGAGTGCCGTCGGAGATGGGCCTGCCTCCGGGCCGTGGTCCTGGCTAGTTTTTGATTTTTCGGGTGCCGTATTTTTCTACCCGGTTCGTTTGGCGGGGTGTTATTGGGCGCAACCGCTCAATTTTAGCGAATGCTCATTCTGTGAAGAGGTTGATGTTAGCGGCTCTGTTTTCGCCCAAGACGCAGATTTTAGCGCCTTCGAGTACCATTCCTCGGCCGATTTTAGGGATATTCACTGCCGCGGTACGGCGGTTTTTAGCTACTGTGATTTCTATGGTCGCGCAGTTTTCACCGGCGCCAGGTACGATGCGCAGGCTGATTTTGACGGTATTACCTGCCATGCTGCTGCGGACTTTAGCCGGTGTCTCTACCGTGGTGCCGCGAATTTTCTCACCAGCACGTATGTGGGGCCAGCTAATTTTAGCGGCAGCACCTATCTGGCAGATGCGCACTTTGGGGATTCTGTGTACTACAACCGTGTGGATTTTAGCCGCTGCGTTTACCGAGGCCCGGCGATTTTCAGCCATAGCCTCTATGAGGGCCCTGTTCGGCGCGAGAGGTGTCTGTATGATCAGGACGCTGATTTTCAGGCGTGTGTTTATCGCTCTACGGTGGCGGCTTCGCATAGTACGTACGGCGGTTCTGCTAATTTTTCGGGGTCTGTGTGGGCGGACAAGACCAGCTGAGGCGGGGCTACCGGGCAGATGACAGGAACTAAGTCTGTTATGGAGGAAATATTGTGAGGCAGCATCAGGAGCACATACCCGCTGAACGGCAGATCAGGTTTGCGCAGGCCGCATCCCAGCTATCTGATGCTGATGCCGATACTCGGCTGGCTGGGGCGCTGGCTCTCATAGAGCTGGCTGATGAATGGCTCACCGCCCCAGCCGCAGCAGACAGCCTCACCGCAGATCAACCTGCCCAGGAGGCGCAAGCAATCATTCACGAGCTCTGCGCCTATATCCGCTCCCCTTTCCCGGCGGGTAGCACCTCAAGCCGCACAGAGTTGGCGCAGTACTATATGCGTCTGCTCGGTGACGCCCCAGAGGGCCTGTCCCGCACGCAGCGTGAACAGTTTCAGGCGGAGAAATCCGCCCTGACGGTTGAGGCACTGGTACGCGGGTGCATCCTTGAGGCTATCCACGACCGCTTCGTGCAGGAGTCAGACTACGGCACTCCCCCGTGCACCGAGGGCCTTCCCGATCGGCAGGAGGCGGAGGGCAACCGGTGGTCGGGGCTGGATTATGATTTTTCGGGTGCCGTATTTTTCTACCCGGTGCTGTTGAAGGCGTCATATTGCACGGGAGAAATGGCTTTTAGGGACTGTATTTTCCTGGAAGAGGCCTGCTTTAGCCATGCGTATTTTGCTCAGTGCACCGATTTTTCTGGTGCAGCATATTATGGTGACGCCTCTTTTGGTTTTTCGTCGTTTAAGGGCGGGGCGCGGTTTGACCGGTGCACGTTCGGGGCGCTGGCTGAGTTTACAGACACCTACTACGGCGGCGATGCCTCGTTCAGGGAGTGCACCTATAAGGGGCTGGCCCTGTATGATGAGTCCACCTACTGCGGTACGGTGGCTGATTTCAGTAATAGTGTGTATTGTGCGGGTGCCGAGTTCGGCGGTGCCGGGTATGACTGCCCGGCCATATTCAGCGGGTCCGTTTTTGAGGGCGCCGCATATTTTAGGTTTGGCCGGTACGCTGATACGGTTCGTCACGATGGGTGCTCCTACGCGGCTGCAGCCGATTTCAGCTATTCTGTCTGCTGGGCTGATGCGGATTTTTCGGGCTCCGCTTTTGCTCAGGGAACCAGTTTTACCGGGTGTGAATATTATGGTGCCGCGCATTTTTCGGGCTGTTCTTTTACTGGCGGTACGGTCAATTATTCTGGCTCCATATATGCGGCGGAGGTATCTTTTAGTAACTCAATGTATGGCGAGAGCACCGGTTCCGTTATTTTTGATGCTTCGGGTTTCTTCGATGGTGTGCTCTTCACCAATGTTGGCTGGGGGAATGCTTCTGTCTCTTTCACGGGCTGCGTCTTTAACCCGTCGTCCCGGAATGTTTTTACTAACCGGGGTGCCGCCCAGTCCCCTGTCCGGTTCAGTGGGAAACTTCCGCTGGGTGCCCGCGCGCTGGCGTTCGATGAACGTGATGAGCTCCAGGAGCACCGGCAGGCGCTTCACCCCACGGCTTTTGTGGCCCCGGCCAGCCCCGGCCCGGCTGCGGAGTATGCGCACCTGCCGCACCAGGTCTCTGAGGAGGCGGTGGAAGAGTTCGCCCGCTGGGCGCGTGAGCTTATTGGCGAGGATTAGCTGTACTTGCGCATAAACCGGAGGTGCTCATGACGGAGGGCCTCTAGCGGACAGAAAATATGGGCCTGTATTGCCTCGGTGAGGGCCTGCACGGCCTGCGGGGAGTCTGGGCCGCTGGCGTGTATCTGTGGGTAGGCAGCGTGAATGCCTTCACGTATCTGTTGGTCCGCTAGCCGGTATCTACAAATATCATGAAATAGAAAGTACGGTGCCTGCCGGTCAAAGGCAGTTTGACGAAGCCACTCTAAACGCCCTTGATATCGTGGCGGCAGGGGCAGCCAATCGTTCGCCTTGTAGGTGATTCGCTCTTTGACTTGTAAAGAGTCAGAATCGTCCTCAGCGCAAGAACTCGTTATATAGTCGATAAGGGCGTAGGATGGGTCATCAGGTAGTATCCAGTAGCATACATCGTCGCTTAGGAGGGTTACTTCCTGAACAAGTACGGCTGCGGGCACCGCATTGGCACCTTTCAAAGATAAGGATGCCTCTAATGCATTGAGTTTTTCTAACGTCCTTTCCATGTCTGGATCGTCGCGGTACGTCAGGTTTGCGTGTATTGCCCGTACCACCTTTTGCGCGTACTCATACCAGCTGAAATATGTTTCTGCAGTCAGATGTTTTTCCATCTCCTCTACGTACTGTAGCGCTGGTTTTATAAGGCGCGCGGCGGCATCGGAGTACATATCAGCTTGAAGACAAAGGTGCCACAGCTGCTCCGTCTGGCCGGGTGCATCATTGCCGTATTTGCTTTCATCCAGCCTTCTGTCTGCCCACTCGCTGAGGGTGAGGGCGCGGTGGGCGAGCTCTTGGGCTGCCGCAGCGTACGTAATGAATGTCGGCGGCACTGTAGCAGTCGGGGTGCCTGCGCGCCCGAGGGCAGCTGCGGTGGTTCTCGCCCCCGCCACTCGATGCTGAAGCGCCCGCGCGTCCTCTGTTAGCTGCTGCGCGCGGTGTGTTTGTTTCTCGCATGCCCGCGCAATACTGCCCGGCTGGGATGACCCACCAAACGGAGGGACAGCGCGCATACCGTCTAAGACTGTCAGGGCGGACCCCAGGCAGTGGGCCACTTTTCTCATGGCTTTTAGCACGTTGGGGGGATCAGAGAAAACAGGACGGTCTACAAAAATGCGATAGTAGTCTATATATCCGCTGGCTACTACCCGTTTAATCCGTGTGCGCTCCATAACCTCGGGGAAAAAACTTTCGATAATGGCAGATTGCAGGGGTGATTCAGTCATATGCTGCAGCTGCAGCCGTGCGTGTGCAACGGCGGTCAGTAGCCGTGAGCAGTCGTTTTCACTCGGGTACTCTACGTTCATGGCTTTCCCCTAATATGTGGAAGCGGATTCGGGTGTGTCCCAGGGTACCAGCCGTTTCTGGGTACGGTACCGGTTTGGCGGGCTGTCCTTAATAGGGCGTGTGATGAGGTTTCTGCGCCTATTGAGCCGATCATGCCCTGACGGTTGGGGCGGCCCGGATGGTGCCACGGGGTGACGGTGCAGCCATTTCTAATGCTCTGTGAGTATGTGTTATCGGATAAAAACAGTGACGAATGACCGGTTTTATTCTGCCCATCTCATAAATATTTAAAGCATAAAAATTCTATATATACCCATATCAACCCCTATAAAATAAAGTTTTATCTGCATAGAAAATCTTTACTTCGGTTTTATGCGCGCTCGCATATTCCTTGGGATGCAGCATTGGGCAAGCTGCGGATAAACCTCAGCGTTCCTTCAGCTAGCGCTTTTCCCCCATTGGCAACGGTATACTTACTTATACCCGACAAGTAGAGAGGCCAGTTGCGATGGAGCCGCAGAATCCAAGCGAGAGCACACCGTCAACCCTGCCCGCACCCACTAATATGATTCCGATTGTGAGGGTGCCGGGCGTTCAAACAGCGGCGGAAAAAGCAGCAGCTAAAAAACGTAAAACCCAAAACCTGGTGAAATACCTGGCGGTGGGCAGAACTCTCTACACAGTTATTCCTTTAGCGCTTTTCTTTTTATTGGTTGAGCGCCGCGCTATCACTATTGACGCGTTCCCCGATCTGCTCTCCCCAGTGGGACTTTTCCTTCTCCTGTATGTGCTGTTTGAGATACTGAGTGTGCTGTGGTTTAACAGCGGAAAGCAGCCAGCATTTATTGCCCTGTTGGGCCGCTACCTGGCTGGTGTTGTGCTCTCCGTGGTGTTTATGAGCATTGTGCTCCAGTTCATGCCGTGGTCACAGAACCTGCGGGAAACCTTTGTGGGGTGGTGGACGATCACCGTGCCGTTTGCCGAGCTGATTACTAGCGGGTTCCTGTTCTATTTGACGTTTAAGAATTTTCCAAAGACAGCCGCAGCCCCGGAGCACACACAGTTCTGGCAGGACGAAGAGGAAGAGTAGAGGTCGTTCTGCACCCATCACAGGAGGCGGAGTTCTGCCAGGTAACCAACCCACCCACAGGGTCTGCTGGTGCAGATTCCGCCTTCTTTGATGTAACGCACCCGTGAAGGGTTGGTTTGTAACATATCGTCATATAACCCAGCATATTGTTCATATATTGGACACCTCTTCCTGCCCTCTTGGAGGGCCTTCCCGTCAAAACACGTTCAAAGTTTTGAGGGTTAACCCCCAGTTTTTGGCGTCATTATTAGACAGTTGAGGCTTCTTGGCGCTTACCGGGTAGAAAAAGAAGGCCCATTTTTGGCTTGTCCCACACAGCAACCTATTCGCTTTTTCGTGTTGTTCCGCGTCATAGCAATATAAAGATTTGATAAATCATCCGAAAGTATGACAGTTTTCAAAAAACCTTAGAGTATGCTGGAAATTCGACTAACTGAGGAAGCACGCAATGAGCAATAGCGCAACACAGGTAAGAACAGCCCAGATCGGTGGTGGCCGTATCAGCGACGGCCCGGCGAACCTGCGAGCCTCGTTCAGCGCTTCCAAGGTTTCGGCGGGTCACCGTACCACCTCCCCCAAGATACTGTCAGTCCTGTACACGGCGCGCGTGATTGGGTTGGCATTACCGTACGTATTTACGTTTGCAGCGGTGCTGGGTGGAGACCTTTATTCGCAGTGGGCACACGTGATGTTCCACCCGATTGGGCAGTTCATGCTGGCGTATGCACTGGCGCATGTGACCGCCAATATTTGTTTCAACTTCCGCCGCGGCGGCGCCCTGGTTCGCACCGTAAATGGTGTGGGCGCGGTGCTGTGTGTGGCGGTCTCTCCCCTGTGGGTGAACTTGATAATGTCAGGGGCTAATTCGCCAGATGCGTTGTGGGCGCTGATTGGTGTTCCCCTGGAATTCGCGGCGTGCATTGGATACTACGTGTACACCGCACGGAGGATTGGGTAGAGTCCTCCATAATCCCATAGAGAAAAGTTGAGCACCCGGTGTTTGTTGGTTCCGCCGGGTGCTCAACCACGTTTACGGGTACACGCCTAGTTTTCACATTCTGCGCCAAGAAATCCCTGGTATTGCTGATCGGCTGCGGTAGGGTGAAGGGGCACGCCTCCAACCACCACGCAAGGAGCCACCCGCCATGACCGCCAGCAACAAGAACACATTGAACGCTTCACGGCAGGAGCGATTTCTGAAAGCCGTCGAGCTGTTTGACTCTGCCCGTTCATACACACGGCTGGGCGCGGTGCACGCCCTCGTGGCTCTGGCGGATGAATACCTTGCCGACCAAGCGTTACAAGCGGAAGAAAAGCACACGGAGGGCCAGCGCATTGTTGATATTCTCTGCGCCTATATCCGCTCCCCTTTTGAGCTGGCATTTCGGTACGATGAGCTCTCGCAGAATAAGCCCAGCCCGCACGGTGTGTACGGGGACAACCACCAAGATTTCTATATGCACAAAGCGGAGCTTTTGGCAGAAGCGAAGGTTCGTCAGCAGGCTTTGCAGGAAATTCACCGCCGGTTGCGCCATTTTCCTCAGGGCGACAGAAGGAGCTATGTAGAAGGCTCGTGGTCTGGGTTTGAGTACGATTTCTCGAATAGTGTTTTCTTCTACCCGGTTGATATGAAGGATTCCTTGTACCAGAATTCCGTTGATTTCAGCGGGTGCACGTACTACGACAGTGCCGAATTCAACGGTTCCACCTATGAACGAAGCGCTTATTTTTGCGATTCTACGTACTATGATTGGGTTTTCTTCAACAACTCAACCTATTGTGGTGAAGCCCAGTGGAGCGGGTCTACGTACCATGATTCGGCACGTTTCAACTGGTCTGTTTACTATGGTGAGGTTTCCTTCCACGATTCTGTTTACGGTGGATCGGTCTTCTTCGACCAGTCTCTCTACTACGATGAGGTTTTATTCTATAGCTCTACTTATCGGGGCGAGGCCGGGTTCGACGGCTCGCTGTACCGAGGCTCAGTTTTTGTGAGTGACTCGGTCTTTGACGGAGAGGTTTCCCTGTACGGGTCTGTTTTCTGCGGTGCCCTGAATTTTGGTACCGACTTTTTCGGGAATCCGTTCCCTTCACGGTTTGTTCAGAACTCACCTTGTTTTGTTGCTGAGAAGAAGGATGCGCGGGCAACGTTATTTGGCTCGTCCAGCAATAATTTTGTGGTTGAGAACAGCAGCTACTCTATAGCTCTCGGCGCTAATGGCCTCCCTTTAGGATGCGGCTTTTTGTCTACAGAACAGGCAGACTATCTTGCGGCAAAGTTCCGAAAGGTGTATGAGGCGCGAACTTCTCTTCGTGACTCGCAGGTGCCGCAGAAGCGGCAAGACCTTCGGGAGAAATTGGAGAGCCTAAGCCAAAATATACGAGTGTGGAAGAAAGAAGCTACTGCTCTGCCTGGTGGCAACTAGCAGATGACGCTTTCCCCTACATATACGGGGTATCTGCTGTAGGATGGGGAGGAAATAAACGCCGCTCCACTCACCCGTGAGGAACCGTTAAAAGCAATGCCGCATACACCCGAAAATGTAGAGAACAATTCAGATGTATCTCACCAAACCACGTTTGAGAAGTATAAGGCAGAGCGTTGGGAACGGTATCTTCAAGCGGTAAAACAGCTTCGCAGCAAGGAAGCCTCTGCGCGTGTGAGTGGCGTACACGCACTTGTTGTGCTTGTGGATGAGTGGCTTCACGAAGAAAACCTATCTGAAGATAAAAAAATTAAAGAGGGGCAGTTTATTATTAATAAGCTCTGCGCCTATATCTGCTCCCCCTTCGCCCTCGCTTCAGAGTACGATGAGCTAACTCAGGACAGCCCAACAGCTGAAGGTCTTTACAAAAATAGAGAACAAGAGTTCTATATTCATAAGGCTGAACTTCAAGCAGAAGCAGACGTCCGCCTGAGCATTATGAAAGAGATTCACGCCCGCTTGCAGGGACCAGACAAAAACACCCCAGGGGCGTGGTCAAATTTTGAATACGACTTCTCGGGAAGCACCTTCTTCTACCCTGTAGACCTCACACACTCTTACTACACGAAACCCGTTCATTTCAGTGAATCCGTTTACCGGAGCTCGGCTAATTTCAGTGGATCCACCTACCGGGACTGGGTAGGTTTCAACGACTCTACCTACCGGGGCCGGACTGATTTTAGCGGCTCCACCTACCAGGGCGGGGCCGATTTCCACGAGTCCATCTACCAGGCTGAGGTTGATCTCAGCAAGTCTGTTTATCAAGACTGGGTAGACTTTCACGAATCCACCTATTGGGGTGATGCCAACTTCAGCGAGTCTGCTTATCGAAGCTGGGCTGATTTCTACGATTCTACCTATCAGGATGAGGCTAGTTTTACCGGCTCCACTTACCAGGAGGGGGTTGATCTTAGCTGCTCCATCTATTGGGGTAGGGTCAACTTCCGCGGTTCCATCTACGAGGATGAGGCTGCTTTTAGCGGGTCTATCTTTCGGGACACAATCGATTTTGGTAAAGATACAGGCAGCGGCAGTTCTTCCCGTTTCACACGATGCGCCCCTGCGTTCTACGACGAGGCAAACCAGCAAAACACACTTTTTGGCGCACCCAATAATGACTTCTCCGTCGAAAACAGCGAGGGCTGCCCCATTCTCCTTACCCCTGACGGCTTACCCCTTGAATGCCGCTTCCTATCAACCGTCCAGAAGGATTACCTGGGGAATACCCTTCGCAGGCTAGAAGAAACGAATGATGAGTTCCTTGCCGTGAAGAATCATGAAGTGGAGAAAGAGCTCTCAGAAAAGCTGCAGTCTCTCACCCAAGAGCTCCACGACTGGCGTGAAAAAGTTACCGCATTACCACCCAACTCACTGAATAATACAGGAACACCTCAGCAGACCAAGTATATGAAACGGGCTGAGGAGGAGGTTCCATGGTTCCCAGCAGGGGGAGAAGCATTTTCTCTGCTTGACGACTACCGAAAAAACAGCAATGATCACGCCAAGATTTATGCAGTTATTAAAGATATTCTTGAAAGCCATGAAAACCAGATAAAAATTCTTGCAGAGCAAACCCAGCAATGCCTTGAAAGCGCTTTCAGGCAGCGTATGGCAGAGCGTCGAGGACGGTACACCAAAGCGGTAGAACAGCTTGGTAATGCGAGTGCCCCCGTTCGTATAGGTGGCGTATATACGCTCATTGGTCTCGCGGATGAGTGGCTACTAGACAAAAACCTGGCATACTTAGAAAGAGTTAGAGAAGGACAGGTTATTATTAATAACCTGTGTACCTATATTCGCTCCCCGTTTGCCCTTGTTTCCCGCTATGATGAGCTAATTCAAGACGCCCCAACAGCCGAAGGTCTTTACAAAAATAGAGAACAAGAATTCTATATAGACAAAGCGACACTAAAATCTGAAGCAGATATTCGTCTGAACATTATTAAAGAAATTCGCCACCGCCTACAAGGCCCAGATGAAAATACTCCAGGGGCGTGGTCAGAATTCGAATACGACTTCTCAGGAAGCATTTTCTTCTACCCCGTAGATCTCACAAACTCCTACTACACAAAACCCGTTAATTTCAGCGGCTCTACCTATCAGGATTGGGTTGACTTCAGTAACTCTATCTACCAAAGTCGGGCTGATTTTAACGATTCTACCTACCGGAACTGGGCTGACTTCCGCGGCTCAATCTATCAAGGTCGGGCTGATTTCAATAGCTCCACCTATCAAAATGTGATTTACTTCAGTGACTCAACTTACAGGGGTGAGGTTTGTTTTAATAAATCCACTTACCAAGATTTTGTTTATTTTGACCGCTCCATCTACCAGAACTGGGCTGATTTCTACGATTCTACCTATCAGGATGAGGCTAGTTTTACCGACTCCACCTACCTGGATATGGTTAGCTTCTTCGACTCCACTTACCAGGAAGTGGTTAGTTTCAGTGATTCTGCCTATTGGAATGGGGGCGGGTTCAGCAACTCCATTTACCAGGGTGAGGTTGATTTCAGCAATTCCATTTACGTCGGCGGGATAAGGTTCAGCAACTCCGCTTACCGGGGTAAAGCTAATTTCAGTGGCTCCATCTACCAGGGTCAGGTTGGCCTCAGCAACTCCACCTATGAGGACGAAACTGCTTTTAGCGGGTCTATCTTTCGCGACGAAATTTATTGTGGCCAGAGCACAAACAGCGGCAGCTCTTCCCGTTTCACGCAATGCGCCCCTGAATTCTACAACGAAACAAACCACCAAAACACGCTCTTTGGCTCACACGACAATAATTTCACAGCCGAAAACGGCAGGGGCTTACCCATTTACCGCAACCTTGAAGGCTTACCCCTCGGCTGTGCTTTCCTAGCACCCGATCAGAGGGAATACCTGAAGAGTATTCTCCGCAGGATGGAAGAAATCAGCGATAAAATTCATGCCCCGCGTAACCCAGAAGAGACAAAAGAGTGCTTAGAAAAGCTGTGGTCTCTCACCCAAGAACTCCACGACTGGCGTGAAAAAGTCACCACAGCGCAGAGGACCCGATAAGCAATGCCAGAAAAACATAATGCAGAACGCTGGGAACGGTACGCAGAAGCAGTAGAACAGCTTGGTAATGCGAGTGCCCCCGTTCGTATGGGTGGTGTGTATACGCTTATTGGCCTCGTGGATGAGTGGCTACTAGACGAAAACCTGGACTACGCAGAAAAAGTTAGAGAAGGACAGGTTATTATTAACAACCTCTGCGCCTGCATCCGTTCCTCCTTCGCTCTCGCCTTCCACTACAATGAGCTAACTCAAGACAGCCCAATAGCCGAAGGCCTTTACAAAAATAGAGAACAAGAATTCTACACTGACAAAGCAGCGCTAGAATCTGAGGCAAACATTCGCCTGAGCATTATTCAAGAAATTCGCCACCGCCTACAGGGACCAGACAAAAACACACCGGGAACATGGTCAGGTTTTGAATACGACTTCTCGGGAAGCACCTTCTTCTACCCCGTAGATCTCACAAATTCTTACTACGCAAAACCTGCCGCATTCGATAATGCCGTGTATAAAGCCTGGGCTAATTTTAGCGGCTCCCACTATTGCGGTGACGCTGATTTCAGCTACTCAGACTACGGGGGTGATACCGATTTCAGCTATTCCACCTATCAGGGTGAAGCTGACTTCCGGGAGTCCGCCTACCAGGGTCGGGCTGACTTTAGCCGCTCCACCTACAAACAAAAAGCTGTTTTTAGCGATTTCATTTCTCCCTCCACATACAAAAGTGACGCTGATTTCAGCAACTCAGACTATGGGGATGATACCGATTTCAGCTATTCCACCTATCAGGGTAGGGCTGATTTCCGCGCCTCCACCTACGCCGACGAGGCGTATCATCGCGGTTCCAGCTACACGGGTACAGTTGATTTCAGTGATTCCGTCTATAAGGGCAGAGCTATCTTCAGCCGCGCCGCCCACCAGGGCAAGGCTAATTTCAGCGGCTCCAGGTACCAGGATGAGGCTCACTTCTACTTCTCCACCTACCAAGAGGCTGATTTCAGTGGCTCCGCTTACCAAGCCCTCACTGACTTCAGCTACTCCACTTACCGGGGTGCAGCTGACTTCCGCAGATCAGCCTACCGGGCTGGGGCTGACTTCTGCGGCTCAGAATATCGGGAGTGGGCCACCTTCAGCGGATCCACCTACCAGAGGTGGGGTAACTTTGATAACTCCATCTATGGGAGCTGGGCTGATTTCAGTAAGTCCACCTACCAGGGAAATGCTGACTACAGCGAGTCTATCCACCAGGGCTGGGTTAATCTCAGCGGATCCACTTATGAGGGTGTAGCAGCCTTTAACGGGTCTATTTTTGACGACAAAATCTATTTTAGTGAAGACATAGACGGCAGCTGCTCCTCCCGTTTCACGCAGTGCACCCCTGCGTTCTACGACGAGACAAACCACCAAAATACTCTTTTTGGTTCGCATAACAATAATTTCACGGTCGGAAACGGTAGGGGCCACCCCATTTACCTTACGCCTGAGGGATTACCCCTCAACTGTGCTTTCCTGGCACCCGAGCAGGGGGAATACCTGAAGGGTATTCTCCGCAGGTTGGAAGAAATCAGCGATGAAATCCTGGCCGTGAAAAATGATGAAGAGAAAAAAGAGCTCATAGAAAAGCGGCAACCTCTTGACAAAGAATTCAATGAATGGCGTAAAAAAGTCACCACAGCACAGAAGACCCGATAAGCAATGCCAGAAAAACATAATGCAGAACGCCGGGAACGGTATGCCGCAGCGGTAGAACAGCTTGGTAATGTGAGTGCTCCCGTCCGTTTGAGCGGCGTGTACACACTCGTTAGTCTAGTAGATGAATGGCTTAGAGAAGAGAATATAGAGTATAACGAACGAATCGCAGAAGGCCAGGTTATTATTAATATCCTGTGTGCATATATCCGCTCCCCGTTTGCCCTTGCTTCCCACTATGAAGAGCTAATTCAAGACGCCCCAGCAGCCGAAGGTCTCTACAAGAATAGAGAACAAGAGTTCTATATAGATAAAGCAGGTTTAGAGTCTGAAAAGAAGGTTCGCCTGAGTATTATTAAAGAAATTCGCAGCCGTTTGCAGGGTTCTAAAGAAAACACCCCGGGGGTGTGGTCAGATTTTGAATACGATTTCTCGGGAAGCATTTTCTTCTACCCCGTAGATTTCACGCACTCTTACTACGCAAAGCCTGTTAATTTCAGTGGTTCTGCCTACTGGGGTGAGGCTGATTTTAGCTACTCCACCTACATGGATGAGGTTTACTTCAGCGAGTCCAGCTACCAGGGCCGGGCTGGTTTCAATGGTTCCATCTACCAGGGTGAGGCTGATTTCCGTGGCTCTACGTACCGGGGTTCAGCTGGCTTCGCCAGATCCACCTACCGGGGAGGGGCGTACTTCAGCGGCTCCACCTATCTCAGTGAGGCTGTCTTCCGTGGCTCTGTTTACCGGTGTGCGGCCGCTTTTAACGATTCCGTCTACCGCTATTGGGTTGATCTTCGTGGCTCCACGTATCAGGGCGCAGCTGATTTTGGTGGCTCCACCTACCAGTATTGGGCTGATTTCCGTGGGTCCACGTACCGGTGGTGGGCTTACTTCAACGACTCTATATGCTGCGGTTGGGCTGGCCTCAGCCACTCCGTCTACGAGGGTGAGGCTGACTTTAGCGGGTCTGTTTTCTGTAGTGAAATATATTTTGGCCAAGACGGAGACAACAGTAGCTTTTCTCGCTTCACAGACTGCACCCCTCAGTTTTATGACGAGACGAACCATAAAAACACCCTCTTCGGCTCGTATAACAATAATTTCACAGTCGAAAACGGCAGGGGCTACCCCATTTACCGTGGCCTTGAAAATTTACCCCTTGGCTGCTGTTTCCTAGCGGAAGCACAAGAAGAATATCTCAGCGGTATCTTCAAAGAGATAGAAGAGACGAGGGAGAAACTTCTTACCACAGAACGCTTCCAAGAAAAGATAGGACTCCCAGGAAAGCTACGGGCTTTCAACACAGCACTCCATGAATGGCGTGAAAAAGTCACCACAGCGCAGAGGACCCGATAAGCAATGCCAGAAAAACATAATGTAGAACGCCGAGAACGGTACACCAAAGCGGTGGAACAACTCGGAAGCAAAGAAGCCCCTGTCCGTATAGGTGGCGTATACACGCTTGTTGGGCTCGTGGATGAGTGGCTACTAGACGAAAACCTGGATTACACAGAAAAAGTCAGAGAAGGACAGGTTATTATCAATAGCCTCTGCGCATATATCCGTTCCTCCTTCGCTCTCGCCTTTCACTATGATGAGCTAACTCAAGACAGCCCAACATCTGAAGGTTTTTACAAAAATAGAGAACAAGAATTCTACACTGATAAAGCAGAGTTCAAATCTGAGGCAGACATTCGCCTCAGTATCATTAAAGAAATTCACAACCGCCTACAAGGCCCGGACAAAAACAGCCCGGGAACATGGTCTGATTTTGAATACGACTTCTCGGGAAGCACCTTCTTCTACCCCATAGATTTCACACGCTCTTACTACGCAAAACCTGTTAAGTTCAGTGGCTCCACCTACCAGGACGAGGTTCGCTTTGGTGGTTCCACTTACCAGGGCGGGGCCGATTTCAGCGGCTCTATCTACCGGCGCGGGGCTGATTTCCTCAGTTCTACATACCAGAGTCAGGCTAACTTCAGCGGCTCCACGTACCAGGACAAGGCTGTCTTTAGCAGCTCCACCTACCAGGATGGGGTTAACTTCAGCGGATCCACTTATCAAGGTGAAGTTTTCTTTCGTGGCTCCGTCTACCGGGATTGGGTTGTTTTTAATGGCTCCGCCTATCGGGAAGAGGCTGATTTCTGTGGCTCTACCTACCGGCGCGGGGCTGATTTCAGCAACTCTACCTACTGGGGCAAGATTGTTTTCGGCGGCTCCGTCTATCAAGGCTGGGCTGTCTTTCGCGATTCCGCTTACCGGGGCGAAGCTGCCTTTAATGACTCCGTCTACTGGGGTGGGGCCGATTTCAGCGGCTCTACCTACCGGGGCAGGACTGGCTTCGGTAACTCTATCTACCAGGAAGGGGCTGATTTAAGCCGATCCACCTACTGGGGCGAGGCTGACTTTAGCGGGTCTATTTTCTGTAGTGACATTTATTTTGGCCAAGACGGAGACAACAGTAGTTTTTCTCGCTTCACAGATTGCGCCCCTCAGTTTTATGACGAGACGAACCATAAAAACACCCTCTTCGGCTCGCATAACAATAATTTCACGGTCGAAAACGGTAGGGGCTACCCTGTTTACCGTGGCTTTGAAGGCTTACCTCTTGGCTGTGCTTTTCTCACCGCAGAGCAGAAGGAATACCTTGCAGATAAGTTCCAAGAAATAGGAAACACGAAGAATAAATTTCGTGAGGTAAAAGATACCGAGGGGAACGCCATACTTGTCAACACCCCGCTATCTCTTAACGGTGAGATCCGTGTTTGGCGTGAGAAAGTTACCACGGTACAAGTGGAGGGCACAGCACTTGGAGAGGATGACAACTAGCCGCCTGCAGGATTCACTGCCTCCACTTCCTGCCGTAACATCAAGATTCCACGGTGCCGTATGCCCCATATGGGTTGCCCCTGCTCTGGTGTGGCTGGTTTGTTTCGACCACAGGGTTCACCCTGCACCCCCTGAATATGCGCAGGACTAGGGCGTTACCTACCTGCTCAACAAAGATTTGCAGGTAAACCTTGAGCCAAAATTCAGGAAAATCTGAAAGGTAAGCTGAAGATGCGGTAGGGTGAAAAAGGAACACACACCATCCACCCTGAGGAGCAAGAGCGCCAATGCCAGAAGAACACGAAGATGTAGATACTACGTTAGAACAGAGCACTACGCCAGATACTTCACAGCAGAAGGAGAAATCACGTGCTATTGGCGGGATTGTAGGGGTGACCTTTGGTTGTGTGCTCTTACTCATCATATGGTGGGGTATCGCTCAGGTAATAGGGTGGAATCCAGACGTTAGTTCTGAACATTTCGCACAGTTCTATTTTGCTTGGGGTCTCGGAATCCTTTCACTCGGATATCTAGTGCTGATTCTGTGGTCCATTTTCAAGAAAGATGAGGATCCTCGCTGGTTCCATGCACGCATTCTTTCGAGCGGCATAGTGGGTGGCTCATATGCGTTCCTGCTACCTGCTGTCATGAGCCTACCTGAAGGCGGCGTTAATTCTGGTGGAGCAGCGGCGCTCCGGCAAGCAATTCTCCTGGCGACAGGTGGGCTTATTGGTCTTATTGCGCTTGGTGAGACTCGTCGTAAGAACGATAATGACCGTGAAGCAGCTGAGAACCTTCGAATTCATCAACAAGATACTCTTGACCAACAGAAAGACCAGTTTGAGAAGCAACTAGAAAAACAACAAGAGCAGTTTGACGCGAATGCTTTTAAGGACCGTAAAGCAGAACGACGAGAACGCTATACCAAAGCGGTAGAACAGCTAGGTGATGAGAAAGCACCTGTTCGTATGGGTGGCGTATATACACTCGTTGGGCTTGTGGACGAATGGCTCGAAGAAGAGTCTATAAGAAAATATGAGGACAGACTCAAAGAAGGACAGGTTATTATCAATAACCTTTGTGCCTATATTCGTTCTCCATTCACTCTTGCATCTCACTACGATGAGCTTATGCAAGACACCCCAGGCGCTGAAGGTGTCTATCAAGACAAAGTGCAAGAATTTTACGCAGACAAAGCAACATTAGATTCTGAAGCAGACGTTCGCCTTTCTATTATTAAAGAAATTCACGACCGCATACAGGGCCCAGACAAAAACACACCGGGAGCGTGGTCAGACTTTGAATATGATTTCTCGGGAAGCACCTTCTTCTACCCAATAGACCTTACGAACTCTTACTACGCAAAACCTATTAATTTCAGTGGCTCCACCTACAAGGGCAGGGCTTACTTCACCGGCTCCACCTACAAGGGCTGGGCTAACTTCAACGACTCCACCTACCAGAGCGGGGCTAACTTCAGCCACTCCATCTACCAGAGCGGGGCTAACTTCAGCCACTCCATCTACCAGAGCGGGGCTAACTTCAGCCACTCCACCTACCAGAGCGGGGCTAACTTCAGCCACTCCACCTACCAGAGCGGGGCTAACTTCAACGACTCCACCTACCAGAGCGGGGCTAACTTCAGCCACTCCACCTACCAGAGTCGGGCTAACTTCAGCCACTCCACCTACCAGAGTCGGGCTAACTTCAGCCACTCCACCTACCAGAGCGGGGCTAACTTCAACGACTCCACCTACCAGAGTCGGGCTAACTTCAACGACTCCACCTACCAGAGTCGGGCTAACTTCAACGACTCCACCTACCAGAGTCGGGCTAACTTCAGCGACTCCACCTACCAGAGTCGGGCTGACTTCAGCGACTCCACCTACCAGAGTCGGGCTGACTTCAGCGGGTCTATTTTCTGTAGTGACGTTTATTTTGGTACATACATTTTTAACGACCCGTCCCGTTTTACAAAATACGCCCCTATTTTCTATGACGAAACATATCATCAGAAAACACTTTTTGGTTCAACCAATAATGATTTCACAGTAGATACCGATGAAGGTTATCCTATTATTCTAAATTCCGAAGGCTTACCCCTTGGCTGTGAATTCCTGACTTCAGAGCAGAAAGAATACCTTAAAGATAAGTTCCAAGAAATAGACGAAACGAAGAATAAATTTCTTGAGGTGAAAGACCCCAAAGAAAAGGCAGAACTCTCGAAAAATCTGCAAGCTCTTAACGAAGAGCTCCATGATTGGTGTAAGGAAGCTACCACAGTAAAAGTGGAGGGTACAGCGCCCGAAGAGGAAGATAACTAATAACTAGCCGCCCCAAAGGATTCGCGGTCTCCACCTCCTGCCGTATAAGAGCACTAAGATTCTACGGTGCTTGTTTGCCCTCTAGGGTTTGTTCGTGCTGGTATGGCAGGTTTGTTTCGACCACAGGATTTAACCCGCAACGACCTCTGAATATGCGCAGGAGTGGGCCGTTACCTGCCTGCTCAACAAAGATTTGCAGGTAAACCTTGAGCCAAAATTCAGAAAAATCTGAAAGGCGAGCTGAAGATGCGGTAGGGTGGTACTTGCACACACTCACCGCAAGGAGTCTACTCACCTATGAACGATAAAAAACAGCAGGAAGCAGAACAGCCTGGGCGGTCGCATAAAATATGGTTATGGATAAAACGGTGGTGGCTTCCTATTGCTATTCTGCTGATTACTAGTACCGGGCTAGCGTGTGCTCTCTCTATCCCACAGCAAGTTTTTGAAACCCCTAGAGAACCAGCCAACGATAAGAGTGCCCCCGTCTTACTGGCTCAGAGCAACCTCCGGTTAGCTTTTCTCTATATCACCGGTGGAGCTATCGCAGTGATGGGTCTTGTCGAAACATTTCGCAAAAACAATAATGAAAAACTCAAGAACGACCAGGACAAAGAGAAGAACGATAGAGAACATGAGCGCTGGGTTAAGGCGGAACGGCGCGAAAGGTATGCTAAAGCGGTAGAACAGTTAGGCGATGAAAAAGCCCCTGTTCGCATGGGTGGCGTATATACACTTGTTGGATTAGTGGATGATTGGCTTGAAGAGAAAAGCCTATCTGATGATGAGAGACTTAAAGAGGGGCAGGCTATTATCAATAACCTGTGTGCCTATATCCGTTCTCCGTTTCCCCTTGCTTCTTATTATGATGAGTTATCTC
This sequence comes from Rothia sp. HSID18069, assembly GCF_003989155.1. Lineage (NCBI taxonomy): Bacteria > Bacillati > Actinomycetota > Actinomycetes > Micrococcales > Micrococcaceae > Rothia > Rothia sp. HSID18069. Next base: position 250,978 of record NZ_RBMG01000002.1, read on the forward strand.
AGGCCAGCCCCACATCTGAAGGAATCTATAAAGATAAAGAAGAAGAATTCTACGCAGACAAAGCGGTGTTAAAATCTGAAGCAGACGTTCGCTTCGGTATTATTAAAGAAATGCATGATCATATACAAGCCTCCAGAGAAAACGATTGGGGGCCATGGTCAAATTTCGAGTATAACTTCTCAGGAAGCGTATTCTTCTACCCCGTAGAGCTCACAAAATCTTATTACAAAAAACCTGTTAATTTCAGCGGATCACACTATTACAAGAAGGTAGATTTCAGCGGCTCTACCTATGAGAAAGATGCTACTTTTAGCACTTCCAATTTCCGCTCCACCTACAAGGATGTAGCTTACTTCTACGGCTCCATCTACCAGGGCGAGGCTGACTTCCGCCGCTCCACCTACCAGGACTGGGCTGACTTCCGCGACTCCATCTACCAGGGCTGGGCTGACTTCCGCCGCTCCACCTACCAGTGCGAGGCTGACTTCCGCCGCTCCACCTACCAGTGCGGGGCTCACTTCTACGGCTCCATCTACCAGGGCGAGGCTGACTTCAGCCGCTCCACCTACCAGAGCTGGGCTGACTTCCGCGACTCCATCTACCAGAGCTGGGCTGACTTCAGCCGCTCCACCTACCAGGACGGGGCTCTCTTCAGCCGCTCCATCTACCAGGGCGGGGCTCTCTTCAGCCGCTCCACCTACCAGGACGGGGCTGACTTCAGCTGCTCCACCTACCAGGGCGGGGCTCACTTCAGCGGATCTATCTTCTATCAGAAAGTTTATTTTGGAGCAGACGGAGACAACAGCAGCTTTTCTCGCTTCACAGACTGTGCTCCTCAGTTCTATGATGAGACAAACCACAAAAACACGCTTTTTGGCTCACCTAATAATGATTTCACAGTCGAAAACGGCAGGGGCTACCCCATTTACCGCAACTTTGAAGGCTTACCTCTTGGCTGTAAATTCCTTACTTCAGAGCAGAAGGAATACCTTGAAGGTAAACTCCAAGAAATAGAAAAAATAAATAATAAACTTCGTGATGTGAAACATCTCAAAGAAAAGGAAGAACTCTTGAAAAAGCTGCGATCTCTAAACGAAGAGCTCCGTAAATGGCGAGAGGAAGCCACCACAGTAAAAGTGGAAGACGTAGCAGCAGAAGACACGGAGAGTTAATCAATCTGTAGAGTTTTGGGGACAGCTATTCTTTAATAGCTGTCCCCAACACTATACGGCTCTCCCTAGTACGCGAAAGTACTGGCGGCTTATGCAGCTGCTCGCCCTTAATCCCCTGCCAAAACATTCGGGTTCAGCGGCGCACTAGTACCTCCACCAAGTGCCTCAACTGCATCAAAACCAGGCACACGGGGCCTGATAAACCCCTACGGCATATGCTATTCGTCTTCTTCGTAGACATAATCCTTGAAATAGTCGGGGTCGCCGTCACTGTCTAGCCAGAGCTCAAACCAGCCCAGGAAGTCCTGGCGCTCACAGCAGGGGCTAACGCCCACATCCGAGAAGCTCCACACCTCACCGGCGCACGGCCCGGCGGTAATCAGCTCATAGGTCATGCCGCACCCCTCATCCATGATCTCAACACCCTGGTTCCCCAGCTTACGTTCAAAGGACTCGTCGCTAAGCTGCTCTTCGTCCTCCTCATCCTCCCAAACCCAGCCGTCCGTGAGCGTCATGGGGAGGGAAAGGTCTTTGTGCTCAATCTCTGCGAGCCGGTGAATGGGGCTGGCGATGCCCTCCGCCGCCGGGTCGTTCCAGCCGTCGCCAACCTCCAGCAGAAACAGCCGGTACGCCTGCGGCAGGCGGGTGTTGCAGGCACTCTCAAAAGCAGCAATTTCCGTCTCCGAAATGGTAGGCCCCATGCTGATATTCTTCTGAGCAATTTTAGTCTTAATACGCTCGATCACGGCCGGGTATTCTTCAGGTGTATAGATAGGCACAGAAACTCCTCAATATAGATATAGTCCAGTTCACAAGTCAGCACAGGGCCTTTTTACAGGCTACTGCACAGCCATAACTGTTTCTATCCTGGCGGTCATCGAGGTACAGGCAGATTATGCGCATTCAATTCCGACTGAATTCATGCCATAATTGGTTATAAATCAATTTTAAATACAATTAGTGTCACATGAACGAATTTAATAACTCCATCATTATTTACCAGCCACATACCGATCAGCCTGCTATTGATGTCCGAATAGAAGGCGAGACAGTGTGGCTCAGTCAGCGGCAGATGGGCGAGCTATTCGGTGTAGATGTGCGCACCATTAGTGAGCACCTATCCAACATATTTTCTAGCGGTGAGCTGGAGAAAGAGGCAACTATCCGGAAATTCCGGATAGTTCGACGTGAAGGTACGCGCAATGTAACGCGAAGTGTTGAGCACTACAACCTTGATGCCATTATCTCCGTGGGCTACCGGGTCAAATCAGCCACGGCCACGCAGTTCCGCATCTGGGCCACCAAGCGCCTGCGCGAATACCTGGTGCAGGGGTACAGCATTAACCAACAGCGGCTTGAACAGCTCGGGCAGATCGTAGAAGTCATGGCGCGGGCAGATAACCATCTTGTGGCCGGTACCGGTGAAGTACTCGCAGCCTATCTGCCAAGCCTGCAAGCCCTGCGCGACTACGACGAAGGCACTCTCTCTGCCAGCGAATCCACCGGGAATGCGCCGGTATGGCAGCTCACTCATGCCGAAGCGCAGGCGATCATTGCCCGTGCCCGCAGCGAATTCCCGCAGGATAGGCTTTTCGGGATCGAAAACGGGGATAAACTCAAGTCGGTTGTCGCCACCATCTACCAGAGTTTCGCGGGCGAAGACCTCTACCCAACCACCGAGCAGAAAGCAGCGAACTTACTGTACCTCATGGTCAAAGACCACCCGCTGGTTGATGGGAATAAACGTAGCGCAGCTGCCTTGTTCATTGAGTTTCTGGCCCAGAATAACCTGCTGTTTTCGGCCGATGGCACACCGCTAGTCTCAAACAACGCCCTAGCGGCAATGACCCTAATGGTCGCCATGAGCAGCCCGAAAGAAAAGGACCTTATGGTAGCCCTCGTGGAGCGGCTCATTAGCCCGGCTACGCATTAGCTTCTGCCTTTGACCCGCCGAGTCCCCCCTTCCTACTCCCCCACCAGGGTCTTCGGATCCAACGGGGTGCTGGTGCCCTCCGCCAGGTGCTCCAGGCGCCTCAAGATAAGGCCCTCACGCAGCGCCCAAGGGCAAACACGCATCGTTTCCACACCAAACATCTCCATCGCAGCCTCAGCCGCCATCGCGCCCGCAAGAACCTGGTCGGCGCGCATTCGGGAAACACCGGGCAAATCAGCGCGTTCGGCGGGAGCCATAGCCTCCATGCGGCGAGTCCACAGGCGCAAATCCGTCACATGCATCTCACGCTTCACATGCGGCCCCGCAGAATACGGTGCCGCCCCGCAAATACGCGCCAACGAACGGAACGTCTTCGAGGTACCCACCACCATATTCGGCTCACCAAACGCCAGCAGCTGCTGCGCCACCGGCTCAATCTGCTCACACACATACCCGCGCAGCCGCTTCGTCTGCTTCGGTGCGGGCGGCTGTTCCTCAAAAAACTCGCGGGTCAGGCGGCCAGCACCCAACGGCACCGACATTGCCGCATCCGGTAAGGCATCCGTGCCCGTGGAAAACTCGAACGAGCCGCCCCCAATATCAAAATTCAGGATGCGCCCCGCACCCCACCCCTGCCAGCGGCGCACCGCGAAATAGGTGATAGCCGCCTCCTGGTCGCCTGAAATCCCGCTCAGGCTCACCCCGGTTTTCCGCCGCACATGCTGCAGAACCTCAGCACCATTACCGGCCTCACGAATAGCGGAGGTCGCAAAGGCGAGCAGGTCCTCGGCGCTGTTCTCAATGGCGAAATCGCGGGCAGACTTCACGAACTCGGTCAGCGCGGCGCGGCCCTCATCAGAAATATCACCCGACGGCGTCAAATACTGCACCAGCTGCAGCGGAATCTTATGCGAAGCGTACGGTTCGGGGCGGGCACCCGGGTGCCCGTCAATAAGCAGCAGGTGAACGGTGTTCGACCCCACGTCAAGAACTCCAAGGCGCACGGCGCGCTCCCCTCCCCCAGCAGGTGCCGAGATAATATACAACTCCGTTAAGTCTGGCACAATGCGCACTCATCCAGCGTCAGACGAACTAGTCCTTCTTAGCCGCAGTCTTCTTTGCAGTAGTGGACTTTTTAGCGGTTGTTTTCTTCGCGGTGCTCTTCTTGGCGGTTGTCTTTTTCGCCGCGGTCTTACGCTTCGCAGGTCCCTTAGCACGCTTTTCGGCCAGGAGTTCGACGGCGCGCTCATGGGTGAGCGATTCGATGGTTTCCGAACGCGGCACCGTAATGTTGGTAACGCCGTCGGTAATGTACGGTCCGAACCGCCCGTCTTTGACCACGATATTCTTTTCACTGTTCGGGTCTACACCAAGCTCAGCGAGCGGGGGCTTAGCGGCGGCTCGCCCGCGCTGTTTAGGCTGCGCATAAATATCGAGCGCCTGTTCAAGGGTGATCGTGAAGATTTCTTCCTCAGACCCAATCGACCGCGAGTCGGTACCCTTCTTCAGGTACGGGCCAAACCGCCCGTTCTGCACGGTGATTTCGTTGCCTTCCGCATCGGTGCCGAGCACGCGCGGCAAGCTCATGAGTTTGAGCGCATCCTCTAGGGTTACGGTCGCCAAATCCATAGATTTGAAGAGCGATGCGGTGCGCGGCTTAGCGGGCTTGGGCTTCTTCTTCGGCTTGGGTTTGCCGTTCTTGTAGTATTCGGTGGGCTGCGCATCCAGGTACGCCTGAATCTGCTCCTCCGTCATCTCTTCGATAACTTCGGTAACGTAGGGGCCGTAGCGCCCGTCGCGGGCGATAATCTGGTTCCCGGAGGCCGGATCGGTGCCGAGCACACGCCCATCGGATTTGCCCTGCTCAAGCAGCTCTTTCGCTTTCTCAGCGGTCAGCTCATCGGGCGCCAAATCGGTGGGAACATTAGCGCGCACAGGGTCAGAAACCTCACCGGTTTCGGTATTGACGGCGCCCTCAGCCTCAAGGTAGGGGCCGAATTTACCCACGCGCAGCACAATGCCGTCAGCAATGCGGATCGAGTTAATATCGCGGGCATCAATATCACCCAGATTATCCACAATCGGCTTGAGCCCGCGTTTCTTCTGCACCCCGCCACCAAAGTAGAAGTCGCCCAGCCACTCCACACGCGACTCCTCGCCGCGGGCAATACGGTCAAGGTCTTCTTCCATCTGCGCGGTGAACTCATAGTTCACGTAAGGGCCGAAACTGTTTTCAAGCAGCCGCACCACCGAGAACGCAGTCCACGAAGGCACGAGCGAACCGGAACGCACCTGCACATAGCCGCGATCCATAATCGTTGAAATCACGGCGGCGTAGGTGGAGGGGCGCCCAATGCCCAGCTCGTCAAGAGTCTTCACGAGCGAAGCCTCAGTGTAGCGGGGCGGGGGCAGAGTCTCATGCCCGGCGGCTTCAATGTTTTCGGCGGTGAGCGGGTCACCCTGTGCGAGCGCGGGCAGGCGTTTCTCGGCGTTCTTGGCGTCGCGTTCTGCCAGGCGGGTTGCGTCCACCCCTTCCTCATAGGCGGCGAGGAAGCCACGGAAGGTAATGACGGTGCCGGATGCTGCGAACTCGGCGTCGCGCCCGTTGGATGCGGTTGCCCCTAGCCGCACGGATGCGGTCGAACCGGTGGCGTCTGCCATCTGCGAGGCGACGGTACGTTTCCAGATCAGCTCGTACAGCCGGTATTCGTCGTTGGAGAGCGCGCCGCGCACGGCGTCGGGTGTGCGGAAAGCGTCACCTGCGGGGCGGATTGCTTCGTGCGCTTCCTGCGCGTTTTTGCTCTTGGAGGCGTAGGTGCGCGGCGCGGAGGGCACATATTCGGCGCCGTAGAGTTCGGATGCTTGGCGGCGTGCCGCCTTCACGGCCTGGTCTGAGAGGGCCACCGAGTCGGTACGCATATAGGTGATGTAGCCGCTCTCGTAGAGGCGCTGGGCAACCTGCATGGTTACGCGCGATGAGAAGCGCAGCTTGCGTGCCGCCTCCTGCTGCAGGGTTGAGGTGGTGAACGGCGCGGCGGGGCGGCGTTTGTAGGGTTTGGTTTCGACCGAGCGCACCGCGAAGGGGGCGGCGGTGAGGGCTTCGGCGAGGGTGCGTGCATCCGCCTCTGAGAGGTGGGTGACTTTGGTGGAGGTGAGGGTGCCGTCGTCGGCGAAGTCTTTGCCGGTGGCAACTCGGGTGCCGTCAACCGCCACGAGTTTGGCGTCAAAACCTTCGCTGCTGGTGGTGATGAAATGCCCGGTCAGATCCCAGTAGTTGGCGGCGACGAAAGCCATGCGTTCGCGTTCACGCTCAACAACGAGGCGGGTTGCCACGGACTGTACGCGACCCGCGGATAGGCCGCGACCAACCTTGCGCCACAGCACGGGTGAGATTTCGTAACCGTAGATACGGTCAAGGATACGGCGGGTTTCTTGGGCATCGACCAGGTGCAGGTCAATATCGCGCAGTTCCCCGAAGGCGCGTTCAATGGCTTCGCGGGTGATTTCGGGGAAGGTCATGCGGTAGACGGGAACCTTGGGTTTCAGAACCTCTTTGAGGTGCCAGGCGATCGCTTCACCTTCGCGGTCACCATCGGTTGCGAGGTAGAGGGCGTCAACGTCTTTGAGTTTGCGTTTGAGTTCGGCGACTTTTTTCTTCTTGTCGGGGTTGACCACATAGTAGGGGTCAAAATCGTCGTCGATATTGACCGCGAACTTGCCGACCGGGCCTTTTTTCAGGTTTTCGGGCAGTTCGGAAGGCTGCGGCAGGTCGCGGATGTGTCCCATGGACGAATCCACCAGAAATTCGCCGCCTAAGTAACCGCTGATGGTCTTCACCTTCGATGGGGACTCAACGATCAGTAGGGCTTTTCCGTTCTTTGCCTTGGTGGGCACGGCTCTCCTCGTGTGGGGTGGTTTTCAGTCTAGATGCGATTCAACAATAGCGCATAGTGCGCCCGAAACTCCCATTGGCGGCGCAACGCGCCGGGTGTTCCCTCTATGTAAAGCCATTAATGTGGCGGGCGCAAGTTAGGGTGCGGTGGGGCAACGCGCCGGGTTCGCCCTGCGGGCTGGTGCCCGTGGTGTGGGCTGTGTCTACTGCCCGCTGTCGGTTTCAACCAGCCGGTATTCGCGGCCGTATACTTTGCGCGGCTCAATGCGCACCCACTGCATCTTATTGCCGTCGCTAAAATGACGCAACCCTAGAGTGTGCACCACATCCGGGGTCATTTCGTTGGGCAGCCAGTGCGCCACCCCTTGGACGATGACGGTGCGTATGCCTTCCGGCAGGGGCTCGTCGATTTCGAATGCTACGCGGCGGCTGACCACCACGGAGGAGAGTTTGTCGCCGCGGGTGGTGCGCAGGTAGATTTCGTCGCCGGTGACCCCGTAGAAGGCCGGTAGTACGTCTACGAACTGGCCGTCGGTGATAACGAGACGCCCGAGCGTGTTTTCCCGTATTGTTTCCCAGCAGGATTCGGTGCTCATCATCTGGTTGTGCTCTTGTATGCTCATTCTTTTAGTGTAGGGGGTGCGCCGGGCGGGGCATAAAAAGGCTCTTTATTCCAATAAAGCGTTAAAAACACCGCTTTATTGGAATAAAGAGCCTTTTTAGCATGGGGCGGGTGGGGTTAGCTGTTTTCGTCTGCGAAGTGCAGAAAGCTTTTTTCGATGAGTTCTCGAATAGCGACCAGCAGGGTGTCGCGCGGATGCTCGTTCTCGGTGCCGAAGGCGGCGTGCGCATCCGGCGTGTAGTCTTCCCAGCCCAGGAGCATGGCGAGCGCGCCCAGAATCTGCCCGATGCTCAGCTCGCCGTCACATGCGGAGACGAATCCGGCGGTTTCGGTTGAGAGCAGGATTGTTCGGCACAGCCCGGATCCGGCGCGCAGCAGGATCACGTTCGGATGCTCGGCGCCGGGGCGGCCGTGGCGTTCTTCGGTCACGTCTTCGGCGACCACCAGGTGGGCTTCGGCGAGCGCCTGATCGGTCAGGGCGGTAAGGCGGTCGAAGCGTGCCACGGCCTCGGTGATGCTTTGCGCGATGGGCTGGGCTATGGGGTAGGTGATGTCTTCGAACCGGTTCAGGGGTGCGGTTTCGGTGGTGTGCGCCGGGCGGCGGAGCCAGAGCATCCCGAACCCAATAGAATGAACGTTCCGGTTTTTAAAGTCGTCGAGATAGGCACGATAGGTGTTCTCGTAGTGGTCGCGGTCGCGGTTTTCACTCGCGTCTTTGAGCCAGGTTTCCGCATAGGATTCGGGGGTGAGCACTTCGCGCTGAATTACCCACGCTTCGCTCGGGGTGCCGGTGGCGGATTCGGCGAACCAGGTGCGCAGGCGCGCGTCCCAGGGCTGCGCCTCGCCGGTGTTGTCGCGGTGAATTTCCCAGTTGCCGAGCATCTGGGCGCGCCCGCCGGGCACCAGAACCTCGGGGATGCGCCGAATGAGTGTGCTGACAATATCGTCGCCGGGCAGCCCGCCGTCGCGGTACGTGAACTGGTCGTCGCTGCTTTCGTTCGCGCGGCGCGGGGTAATGACGAACGGCGGGTTTGAGACCACAAGGTCGAACTGCTCCCCCGCCACGGGCTCCAGCAAAGAGCCTTGTCGAAGGCTGACGCGTGCTTCAAGGTTCTGCGGGTCGAGTTTCAGAGCGGGGGCATTCAGCAGCAGGTTAAACCGGGCGAAGGCGAGGGCGCGCGGTGAAATATCGGTGGCCGTCACGTGGTCTGCGTGGGCGAGCAGGTGGAAGGTCTGAATACCGCATCCTGCCCCCACGTCGAGGGCACGCGCCACGGGGGTGCGCTCGGTAATCTGCGCCAGGGTCAGGGATGCCTGCCCAATACCCAGCACGTGGTCCTTGCGCAGCACCCCGGGTCGCTGATGCGCCCCCAAATCGGAGGTCACCCACAGCTCGGTGCCGTCATCAGCCGAATGCGGTCGCAGGTCAAACGCGGCGCGGTACTGCGGTTCTTCGCCGGTATTCTCGGGGGTGCGGGCATTGTCTGACTCCGCCGGTTCCACGAGGTGTGCCGCGATAAAGTCATCAAGTGCGGGTTCGCCGCCGAGCGCATCGGCAAGTTCCGTGCGGGTTAGGGTGCGTGCGAACAGGAAAAACCCGATTATGCGCGCCAGGCGGCGGTCAGGGTCGGTGGTGTTCGCATCATCGAGGATGTTCTGTACCCGCCAGGTGCCGGGCACAACCTGGTCGCGCGCCATTGCCTCAAAGGCGCGTTCCCCCAACAATTCACGTACCCCGTCGTAGCTGTAGTTGAGCTTCTCAAGGGCGCCCCGGATGCGTTCAAGCCGGGCGGTATCGTCGCTTATGGGGGTGTCGGGGATGCGGGAGTACAGTTCATCAGCCATGCTCCCCATTCTATAAAATGCTGCGGGCGCGGATGGGGTGCTTTTCTCTTGGGTTTCTATTAGTTGCCCCAGGGCTGGTGTGTCTGGGTCGGGTGTCTTGTGTGGGCGGATTATGTGACGCGCCGTGACGGGGTTTTTATGCTCAGCTTGTGGATATTTCCGTTTAAACCGCTATTATCCACAGGCTAGGGTACGCCGGGAAGCGAACCTTAGGCCATAATGCTTTTATAAACAGTATGGAAAAGCATGAAATACTATCTAATAAAATAAAAAATATAAAAACTGGCCTTAGTGAAGGGCCTGAACCCCAGTTTTCTCACGGTGGGCTGCGCGGCGGCGATACGGTTCGGCTCGCCCAGGGGCAGTACATGAGCGCCCCCGAGTGGGCTGAGCTGAACCCTGCTGATAAGCATTTGGCGCGTATTATTGCGCACGCCCGCGTGCTGCGTGACCCCGTCTTTAGTCACCGCAGCGCAGCCATTATTCACGGTATTCAGACGCTGAGCATCCCCGATAAACTCCAGGTGTTAGGAAGCGGCGGGGCAACCAACAGTGGCTTGCAGTACCGGCAGGATGAGCCCAGCCACCGCGCCACCATACTGACCGGCCCCGGCGGTTTGCGGGTGGTTGACCCCGTGACCGCAACCATTGGGAGCGTACGCGATACGGATTTCGCGGAGGCCATGGTGATTGCCGAAAGCACCCTGCGTTCCTTCCCCAACCTCACGCATAATGAGCTGCACGATAGCCTCATGGCGGTGCGCAGAAGCCGGGGGTCTAAGAATGCGCACCGTGTGGCGGCTGCCATGAGCCCCTTATCCGCTTCACCCGCCGAGACGCTGGCACGGGTGGCGCTTCTGAACCTCGGGTTGGAGCCGGTGCAGCAGTACCGGATTTCTACCCCGTTGCAGACGTTCCGGGTGGGTGCGGCACTCGTTGAGCACGGTGTGGTGGTTGAGGTTGTTGGCGCACCGGAGCACGCCCCGCCGCAGAATGTTTCACCGCAAGATACCCCGGCCCAGAAAGCCCGCGAAGAGGCGATTCGTGGCGAAGGCTGGGATTTTGTGTGTCTCACGTGGGCGGATGTGCGTTATCGCCCCGATGCGGTGGAGCGTAAGCTCCGCCGCAAAGGCGTTATCTAGCCATCCTTTACTATCCAGCCGTGCCCTGCCGGGGCAGTCCGGGGGCTCACACAGGCAGGGGGTTCAACCGTTCAGCCGCGTTACGCCTTCACCGTCAGCGCGGGTTTAATGTCCTTCACAATGGATTCGAGCATCCGCAGGTTGAAGTCCACGCCCAGCTGGTTCGGCACGGTCAGCAGCACGGTGTCTGCCGCCTGAACGGCCGCATCACGCGCTAGTTCTTCGGCGATTAGGTTGGGGTCGCCAATGTAGCTGCGCCCAAACCGGGAGAAGGTGTTGTCGATAATACCGGTGTAATCCTGCGAATCTTCCTCCGCGCGGCGGCCAAAATAACGTGCCGACTCGGCATCAATAATGGGGATCACCGAACGCGAGACCGACACACGCGGCACGCGGGTATGCCCCGCTTTGACCCACGCCTCGCGGTAGAGGCGAATCTGTTCGGCCTGCTGCTGGTCGAAGGGCATGCCTTTATCTTCGAGCATCAGCGTTGAAGACATGAGGTTCAGGCCCTGCTGCGCTGTCCATACGGCGGTGTTGTCGGTCCCCGCACCCCACCAGATGCGCTCACTCAGGCCGGGCGACTGCGGCTGCACGGGGGCATACTTGCCCTGTACTCGCGCAGAGGGTGCCATGCCTTCACCTTGAATTGCTTTCATGAAGAGGTCGAGGTGACGGCGTGCCATCGCGCTCTCATCTTCACCCTCAGCGGGGTAATATCCGAAGCTCTCGAAACCGCGGATAACGGATTCGGGCGAGCCGCGTGAGACACCCAGCTGCAGGCGTCCGGCGGAAATCAGGTCGGACATCGCGGCGAGTTCGGCCATATACAGCGGGTTTTCGTAGCGCATATCGATCACGCCGGTGCCAAGCTCAATGCGGCTGGTTTTAGCGGCGATCGCCGACAGAAGCGGGTACGGGGTGGCCTGCTGCTGGTCAAAATGGTGCACGCGGAAGAACGCGCCGTCCAGGCCGATCTCTTCGGCACCTACCGCCAAGTCGATAGCCTGGTGCAGCGAGTCGGAGGCGCTGTTCACACGCGATCCGGGAATTTCGGCCCAGTGCCCAAAGGAGAGGAAGCCGAGCTTCTTGCTGGTGCCGGGCGCCGGTTGGAGGTGTTCGAGGGTGGGAGTTGTTTTGTGAGCGTTCATTGTTCACTGCCTTCCGTGTGTTCCGTGTGCTTTTATCACAGGATGTCTAATTCTCGGTTATGCCCACCTACCCTAAACCCAATTACTTTACAAGTCAAGTATTTATGAAGGTTTGTGTCCACATTAAAAATATTCCGCGAAATATTCATCACACTACTTATTCTTATACAACTTTGCACGGTTGATTTTCAAGGGTGTGCGCATAAATATTGAAATAAAAATAAATGTCTAGTTGAATGTCACCAAATAGTAGTTCTGCACCTTCGTATGGCAGAATGACGGGTGAATACTCAGACGCCCGCCGAAGAGCACGCGCCTATTAACACTATCGACGTAGCGTATAGATATGCGCCAGCAATAATGTGTTGAGTTTTCACACCCTTCATATCACTCACGCTCATATTCAAGGACACATGCCATGACCCGGGGATTTTCTCGCAGAAATCTTGTTAAAGGGGCCGCTTGGGCTGCCCCCGCGGTGGTAGCTTCCACCGCGATCCCGGCGTACTCCGCCTCCATCATGGACCTCGCCCCCTGCCTGCATTTTGACCTCGAACCCGGTGAAGATTCCGCCTACGGTCTGCGCCAGTACATGCACGAAGTCGCCCCAGAACGCACCCCGCGCGAGCGCGCAATTGAAGACATCACCATCCCCGACGGTGTCTCGTACATGCGGTTCTACATTGAAGGCGGCCAAGGCGGCGGGGTTGATATGGACGACTACTCCGGCGGCTCAGGCGGCTACGGCGCGGAAGTAAGCGGAGTTATCGCAGTCACCCCCGGGCAGAAGTACCGTTTCTACTTGGCGGCTGGCGGTATCGGCCACTACTATGAGCCCGCCGACGGCGGTGACGGCTACACCCGCGGCGGCTCATCGGCGCTCATGCCGGAGTACGTGTACGAAGACTCCGACAAGGAGCGCATGACCAGTGCAGACTACAACCGCCTGATCATCTACTCAGGCTCGGGCGGCGGCTCATCGGCGCTGGCGCTGCTTGACGGTGACGCAGAAACCCTCATTGCCGTTGCAGGCGGAGGCGGCGGAGGCGGGGCACGCGGCATTATCGCCACTTCCCGCACGAACCTACCCGATGGGGCGAAAATGCCCACCTGGCGGCAGTTCGACCCCGATGTTCCCAAGTGGGCCCCGCGCTACAGCCCGCCCTACCTGGGTAACGGCGGCGACGGCGGTGAATCGAAGGCCAGCAAACCCAGCAAAAACGCTGAAGAGGTATACGCCCAGTACGGCGCCGGCCGAATTATTGCCCCCTCAGGAGCTACCGCAGGCAGGAACATCGGCCGAGGCGCACGCGGCGGCAACAACCCCACGTTCAGAAGTGCCCGCGGGCTCTCGTTCACAAGCACACCGCAGTCGCAGATCCGCTCACGTGGTGTTGCCGGGGCCGCTGGTGGCACTGGCGACTTCGGGCACGGCGGTGACGGCGTGGCCGCCTACGGGTATGTCACGAATATTGCCGCTACCCTGCCGGAAAACGCACAAACCTACGACTATAACGTGGCGGCGTACATTGTCTCCGGTGGCGGTGGCGGCGGCTATGGCGGCGGCGGTTCGGGTGCGGCCGTGGTGGTTGGCGCGCAAACCACCGACCAGCTTGCGAATAACTCCAAACCGCAAACGTACGCGGTGAGCGCCGGCGCGGTCTCTGGTGCTGGCGGCGCGGGCGGCAACTATGTGAACAGCAACGTGCTTGACGCACATGTTGAGATGGTTGGGTACAGCCGAGGCAAGAACCGTGAAGAGTTCACAGACGGCACGGCACAGTACTCGTTCTGCCCGTCACGCAACAACCAGATCGACCATGACGGGAAAATGTATCCCTGGCCTTAACCAAGGTTCACGAGCGATCAGCACACAGACTTATCTGGGCCCCATACGCTAATTGTGGGTATAGCGTGTGTGGCCCAGATAATTTTTATCCCCAAATAGGTTTAGTGGCGGTTTTCTCCTTGGCATGAATGGGTTCAAGGGGCAGGTTCGAGCGCCAGCGAATAGGGGTATCTTTTACTATTCACTTGAGTTTTAGAAACTATTCAATACCGCTTCTGCTGTGGAATAATAAACTGGTCTCTTCAAGGCGTTTCTTACGTGACCGACTTATCATACGGGCACGAATATTTTTGCAGTCCGCTGCGTGGCGGGCCTTATGACCTGCTGCATATGCTGCGCCCAGCGTGATGTGCACCTTGGGTGGGACGCTCACTCACATTCACTCAAACACAAGGAAAATTTCATACGATGACCCAAGAGATTTCACGCCGAAAACTCGTGACTGGTACCGCCTGGGCGGCACCTGCAGTGTTAGCTTCCACAGCAGTACCCGCCTATGCGGCATCATCGACACGTCTCATCTGCCCTAAAAGCAGTAGGATTACCGCCGCAGAAACAAACTATCACGAGATTGTTGTACCTGATGGGGCAGCCAGTCTGTACTTCGAGCTTGTTGGAGGCGCAGGCGGATACCTGGAATCGTATGCTATCGGCGGACATGGAGCAAAGGTCTCGGGGGATCTTGAGGTGATCCCCGGTCAGATCTTTAAAATTTATTTGGGTTCCTCCGGCCAGGCTTTCGGTACCCAACCAGCAGAAGGGGGTGCCGGATACGGTAAAGGCGGTTCTTCTAAGCTTTCTCCCTCATCGGTTATACCTGCCGAAGAACAGAAGATCCTGACAGACCTTAAAGCAGACAACGTAGTGATATACGGCGGATCAGGCGGCGGGTCATCAGCAATTGTGAGGGTTGATCCTGCTGATCCTGCACAAGAAACAGTTCTTGTTGTTGCTGGCGGCGGCGGAGGCGCCGGTCTCCGAGGTACCGCAGATGATTCCAGAAATACATCTGATCATAAGAGGGATGCCTCATGGGAGAATTACGGTTCCCCCTACATGGGGATGGGAGGAGACTCAATTCATCCACTACACTACGGTGGAGATGGTTGGTCCGTTGACGGAAACTTTTACGGCTACCGTAATTACTACGGATTCTACGAGGGGAAACAACTATTCGTACATGGAGGCAAAAGAGGATACGGTGGAATAGGGGGTAAAGGCTCAGAACCCGCCGAACTCCCCACTATTGACCCGTTTGTTTTCAAGAGCGTCGAACAGACACCTGTCACCATCCGCACCATGAGCACCACCGGGGGCATTGGAGGCGACGGTCTGCGTGCTCACGGAGCGGACGGCGTGGCAGCGTATGGGTATGCCTACAGCACCCATAAGTTTTATGGTGATGACGCTAATGCTTCAGAATATGTGCATGCCGTCTCTGGGTATGCGGTTTCACCCGGTGGTGGAGCTGGCTGGGGCGGTGGCAGTTCAGGTGGTGTTCTCGCACTTGGAATGCAAAAGTATGATGAGCACAGCGGCGAAGTGTACGCCATTGGCATGGGGGTCACGATGGGTGGCGGCGGTGGCGGCGATTCTTATATTTCTCCAGACATAGGTGGAACCTACTTTACAGCATCTACTGATCTTGAGCCGGGGTACCTGGAATATGGTTTCTGTTTCCCCGCCTAGGTCTAATGATGAACTTATGTCATAAAACCAGGTTATAGGCCTCTCTGCGCACCCCTAGCTGCGGCTTCCAGCCGCACACAGGTGAAGCTCTCAATCCTACCCGTATTTCATGCCCTGCCAATGGCATGAAATACGGGTATACACCAATGACGTGTTCTACGCCATCAGTACCGATGTTCACACTGCCGGCGGACGGTGTTGGCTAGTGTTTTTGCAGCTGATTGCATGATTGGAACAGCCTATATTTATGCATTTAGCGGTGGCGCGGTCAATAGTGGAGCGGTGCATATTCTCCACCCCACCTCACAGCAGGAGCATCACACCTAGCAACAGATGCACAGCAGCAATAATGCAGCTGCTTACTTGGGGTTCACCCACCCCTTGATTCCCCTGAAATACAGCGGACTATAGAGCTTCTGGTAAAGCTTTATATAAACCTATAGTTGGAGCAACGGACTTTCTCGTTTGAATGTTTAACTTTCAAATGAGAGGGTTCGTTTTTTGTCTTTTCATGGCTCCCAAGACACTATTTTTAAGGTGTTTTCCATCACGAAAAACCTGTTTTTTATGCGATGCGCATCATAAAATAGCCACCTGTCACCGGTTTACTACACCGGTAAAACATTAAAACGTATCAAGGGGTGGAATAAGTACAACCAAAAAGTAGAGTATATGCAACCTGGATAGGTTGTTTATCATATTTTCAAGAAAAAATCTACCCAATCGTCAATATTTACTTGAGTTTTATGAGTCCTGCGGGCACACTGAGGGGAGGTGCCTTCTCAGGTGCCGTAGTACTCGCTCAGCTTTCAACTGTCATCAGTAGGTATTGATTTCCCGCACGCAGTATTCACCCTCTTGTGGCTACCACGCGCCCAATACCCACGCAGTGACACGTTCACACTCGAACTACTACACTCAAGGACATGCAGACCATGACCAGGAATATTTCCCGCAGGTCGCTCGTGGCAGGCGCCGCTTGGGCCGCCCCCGCAGTGCTGACATCTACAGCTATACCCGCGTATGCATCTTCAGTTAACCCCTGCCAAAACCTCAATGACTTCGAAGCACGCCAGACAGTTGCCCCAGGTCGTGCAAATAATAAAAAGGGCTACGAAGAAATAACTGTCCCCGAAGGTGCCACCTACATGTGGTTTAAGATCCAGGGCGGTTACGGCGGCGGCGTCGACCATGCTAACCGCAACGTCGGTGATGGCGGCGCAGGCGCAGATATTGAGGGAACCATTAAGGTCACCCCCGGACAGACCGTGAAGTTCCATGTGGGCGCTGGCGGCCTTGGCCTCTACGACAAGCCTGCCGCAGGTGGTGAAGGCTACGGGAACGGCGGTAGCTCCAACACTCTTCTTGAAACCGGCGTAGAAGTATCTGACCTGGATGAAATGCAGAGCCCCACCTACAACCACATTGTGGTGTACTCGGGCTCAGGCGGTGGCGCAAGCGCCGTGCTTATTAGCGATAAGGGATCTTCGGAAGAAAAACTGCTCGCCGTTGCTGGCGGCGGTGGCGGCGGTGGCACCCGCGCTATGACCCAGGCAGCACGTGAGACTCTAAACGGCACCAAGCTGGCTGGCTGGAAGACTGACGGTGGTTTCCCGGTACTCAGTAATGGCGGCGATGCGAGCGACTTCCCGCAGGCTGGCAGTAACGGCACCGAGGTGTACAACGAATACCCCTCCGCAAAAGTAACTGTACGCGGCGGTAACCCCGGCAGCGGCGCAAACGGCGGCGCAGGCGGCAGCAAAGCCACCTACAGCACCGCTAAGGACCTTTCCTTCTCCAGCACCACCGAGTCAAATATCCGCACCAGCACCGTAGCAGGTGTTGCGGGCGGTTCGGGCGCGAAAGCTAATGGTGCCGACGGTGTAGTGGCATACTCCTACTCAATCAGTACCAAAGAAACCGACCAGCCCGACGGCGGAAGCCCTTACAAGTTCAATGTAACCGCATACGCTGTTTCTGGCGGTGGCGGTGGCGGCTACGGCGGCGGCGGTTCAGGCGCAGCAGCAGCTATTGGCGCACAGACTATTAACGTGCTGGGAGATGGGAAGACCGTAAGCGATGCCTACTCAGTGAGTGCAGGTGTGGTCGCTGGTGGGGGCGGCGGTGGCGGCAGCTTTGTCGCGGCGGACGTCATCAACCCCACCTTCCAGCGCTCAAGCGGGCAGGGCACGGTTCGCGGCGAGTCCCGTGACGGTATTGGCCAGTACGCATTCTGCGTCTCCAAGTAGCGGCTGATCCGGCCCCCATATCGGCCGGTTAGCCTAAAAAATATATAAGCGTGTCGCACGGCGGCGCGGACACCCGGGATTATTTTAGGGTTTATCTCTTGGGTGTTCGCGGTGCCGTGCGGCTTATTTATTGCTCATCCCCGCCACCTTGAGTGGATAAAAATGCATTCTAAGACCAGTGGCTTAGTTTTCTCTTAAACACCCCAAAAGGTCTTTATAAAGCTAGACTTTACAGTTTAGTAAGCCAACATCACACCACACTATAAATGCATATATATTCTTAAATATCGGGCTTATGTGGCATACTTATGAAGGAGCGCCGGTCGCATTGCTGCGGCAGTACGGCAGACTCAAGTATTCACTCAGCTACAGTAGTCTAGCCCCATTGCGCCTCTCCCCCATTACGTGGGAGAGGCGCATAAGCGCCGGGTGCTCTCAGCTCAAACACAAGACCAACCCAAGGACTACATCACACATGACACGGGGTATCTCACGCAGAAAACTCGTCGCCGGTGCGGCATGGGCGGCACCAGCCGTCCTCGCCTCCACCGCCGTATCTGCCTCTGTCACGATAGCCCCGCTGGCCATGACATCACTCACACATTGTGAAGCCTCATCAGCCCTAACCTGGCGGTGCAGCGCATTGTTCCTTAGGGATCATTGTGCACGGTAAACACTCACAACAATTTCAAACACAAGGATATTTTCTATGAGACGAGGCATTTCTCGCCGAGATCTGGTGACCGGAACCGCATGGGCTGCGCCGCTTGTGCTGAGCACCGCCGTTATTCCGGCGTATGCATCATCATCTGCCGACGACGGCCCCTGCCTAGACCCCGATAAAAGCTACGAGATTTTTGCCAAGGATATGCGCATGGCGGCGGAAAATCGTGCAGCCGGTGAAAAAGGCTATGAAGAAATTGTGGTTCCCGACTATGCCTCATATATGCGCTTTGATCTACTCGGCGGTGTAGGCGGTACCCTTATTGCACCATACTCGGAGTTCACAGGACCTAACCGAACCGGTGGTACTGGAGGCGGCGGCGGCTACATTAAGGGAACCGTCAAGGTAACACCCGGGCAGCGCATCAAATTCTATGTGGGTACCAGCGGCGTCGGATATTATGACCGCCCCGCCAAAGGCGGCGAAGGGTACGGTAACGGCGGTTCGTCTGCGGCACTGCCCACCGAACTGGGGTCAGACGTACAGGGTAAACTGAACAGCCACAGCAATAAGGTTACGGTCTATTCGGGCTCCGGCGGCGGTTCTTCAGCAATCGTCATGGTCGATGCACAAACCTCCCAAGAAACCGTACTCGCCATCGCCGGAGGCGGTGGAGGCGCGGGCGCACGCGGATTCACACACGCTACCCAGGAGGGAGGAACATGGATAACAGACGACCCAACCTTCTATGAAAGCCCTAATCTGCATATTGGTCGGGGCGGTTCCGCAGGTGATGACTATGTGCCAGAAGGCTTGGGATTCTCGGGGCAGGAACGTTACCACCAGCACTACGACGCCGAGGTTCTAATTCCCTCCGGATCGAACGGCAGCAGCGCGATCGGTGGCTCTGGCGGTGCCCTAGCTACCGTCACGGGAGATAAAGAGCTGACCTTTGACTCTACTGCGCGAACAGAGATTCGTACCGGAAACTCTGCGGGCAAATCTGGTGGCTCAGGCCCCAACGGCAACGGGGCTGACGGCGTTGTCGCCTATGGGTACGCACTCAGTACTATAGGCAACACGAGTGATGACCGCAATGCTACCGGGTACATTGTTTCCGGCGGCGGTGGCGCGGGCTACGGTGGAGGCGGGTCAGGTTCGGCGGTGGCTGTCGCATCCGAAAGTCTCAAGTCTGATACCGCGTTTGTGGGTGTTGCCTCCGGTGGTGGCGGTGGCGGCGGAAACTTTGTTTCCCCTGACGTAATCGATCCCTATATTACCGCTGAAGGCGGCTCATCCGTAGTGGTGGGATCAACCACAGACGGTATGATTAGGTATTCTTTCTGCCCTTCAGATCCGAATAAGCAGCCCGATCCGGAGCCTACCTCGCCCGAAGATCCAGACTGGATGGCGCGGAACTCGTAGCATAGAGGGTACCTACACTAATGTGGGGCGCTCGCATCCTGTTCAGATGCGAGCGCCCCACAGGTGCATTCTGCCTCAATATTTTTGGGCAGACCGCTGCTGTTTTACCTAAGAGCGCAGGTCTGCGGCTGTATAGTGGATGGATGCGTATTTGGTCTGCCCACCCGTCCCTTCTTGACCGTCGCGCCCTGATCGCGTGCTGGCGTGAGAGCCTGCTTGCGCAGAAAGTGCTGCGCGGGCTCACCCGAGGGTACACGAATCATCCGCAACTCATTCGGTTTCGTGCGCATTCTCAGCCGGTAGAGGCTATTGGGGCTTATCTGCATGGGCTCGCTGATGAGGCACAGCTGCGTGGGTACTCCTTCAACCGTTCGTTGATTGCCACTGAGCGGGGTAAGAGCCTGGATCCTATTCCCGTGGCCGAGGGCCAGCTTGCCTACGAATTGAGCTTTCTGGCGCACAAAGTTGCCGGGCGAGATGCCGATTGGGAGCCTATTCTTACCGAGCGTCTCGCGAAATTCACCCAGGCCGGTAAGCCCGCGGTGCACCCCGTGTTCGAGGTAGTCCCCGGCGATATAGAGGCTTGGGAGAAGACCAAGGAGTTCTAGAGTTTCAACAGGATAGTCTTCCCGAAGCGATCCATATCAGCCTTCTGGGGAGAAGGTGTTCCGAGGGTTGAACCCGTATCTCTATCTCCTATACGATAAAGATACAACGGGCTGGATACCAGAACGTTGCCAGCCAGGACTCCCTTTGTAGGGTGTCCTGTTACTTTAAAAATCTTTACGATACAGGAACCTCTAGCAGCGGAACCCACAGTTCCATCGTGTAGTCTGCCGCCTGCATATCGCCGCGACCGTACACCTCCAGACCGCCTAACGGGCGGTACTGCGGATGCGACGGGAAAAACTCACGCTCAAAGCTCTCAAAACCTGCCGGAATAGACCGCGAAATCGGCCCGGTAACCTCAACCACCGCGTAGGTGCTCGCGGGAAGTTCCAGCAGACCCAGCCCAAGTTTATGCGCCGAGGCACGGTCATCAACCAAAATACCGGCCGTGTAGCGCACGAAACCATCGGTACTGGGTTGGGTGCACACGCCAATGTACTGGGTGACCGCCAGAATATCGAGCATCGCCGGGGATGCCTTTTGATTCAGCTCATCCCACAGCGGCGTGAAATCGTCCCCCAGCTTATACACCTGGGATACTCCCGCGACCAGCAAAGAGCCGTGTTTTTCAATGCGCGCGGGTGAAACCGTCACGGGCGCCTGCACGGACTCGCTCATGAGATACCGGCCCCTACGCTCTGGCGGTCAGCCGCGCATTCGGGCACGCAGCGGCGTTTCGCATCATCGGTGGCGCACTCGGGGCACAGGAGCACAAGCTCGCGGCAGCTCTCATTCGAGCAGTTCTCAAATTTATTAGACGGTGCCGAGCAGCGCTCGCACTGGCCGATCGTGACGGTATCCGGGGTGAACTCCATGTGCATGCGCTTGTCGAACACGTAGAGCGAGCCCTCCCACAGGGACTTATCGCCGTACTTTTCGCCGTAGCGCACAATACCGCCGTCAATCTGGTAGATCTCTTTGAATCCGCGATTTTTCATGAGGGCGGAGAGGATTTCGCATCGAATGCCGCCGGTGCAGTAGGTGACGACGGGCTTATCTTTCAGATCGTCATACTTGCCCGATTCGATCTCACGAATAAAGTCGTGGGTGGTGCGCACATCGGGCACCACGGCGTTTTTGAACTTACCGATTTTGGCCTCGAATGCGTTGCGTCCGTCGAAGAAGACGACTTCATCGCCGCGTTCTTCCACGAGTTTGTTTACCTCTTCGGGTTTGAGGTGCACGCCACCGCCGACCACGCCGTTTTCGTCTACTTTGAGCTCGTCGGGAGCGCCAAACGCCACGATTTCATCGCGCGCTTTGACCGACAGACGGGGGAAGTCTTCGGCACCGCCCTCAGACCATTTGAATTCCATGTTCTTGAAGCCGGGGTACTGGCGGGTCTCTTTGGTGTACGCCTTAACCGCGCTGATTTCGCCGCCGAGCGTGCCGTTAATGCCGTGTTTGGAAATGAGGATGCGCCCGCGCAAACCGAGCTTCTCGCACAGGGCGCGCTGCCAGAGCATGACCGCCACGGGGTCGGTTATGGGGGCAAACTGGTAATACAAGATAATTCGATTCTGAGCCACCCTCCTATTTTACGCTTTCTGGGTACATCGTGTGTGCCGTGGCGGCGGCGCTCATCCCGTAATGTGGCCGATAATCCCTGTTTTTCCGCAGGATACTCCCGCGATGATGGGTTGCATGTGGTGTCTTCACCATGAGGTATGTCTCGTCGTTTTTCTGCCCCCTTGCACCGGTTGGTTTCGCCGTTTTCTGGTAGCGAATGCCTGCCTGCTGGGGCGGGTGGAACATGCCGGGCACCCCTTTGATTGCCCACGCTGGTTTACCGTACCCGAGGTTTTACAATGGTGTGATGCGCCCCGAACCCTCCCCCGACTCCCCGGCTGATGAGCACCCCGGATTCTCCCCTGCCTCGCGCCCCGACGAGAACCTTCGCGAGCAGCTGAGCAGGCTTGTACCCAAGCTCCCCGGCGACGGCTCGCTACCCCCACAAATCACCCATGTGCACCGCATCCCCGCACGTGAAGGGCAGTATTCGCCGTGGCCGCACTGGCTGCACCCGCGCGTGATTGAGGCATTCGAGTCGCTAGGCGTGCACGAACCGTACACCCACCAGGTGCAGGCGGCACAGGCAGCGCATTGCGCCTTCGATGCTGCACTCGCCGAAGACGCACACCGGCTCTCCTTCGGGCGAGCATCCGGGCAGGGGCACGATAAGTCAGGCACAACGGCGCGGCACGTGATTGTGGCGACCGGGACCGCATCCGGAAAATCGCTGAGCTACCTCATGCCCACATTCGACGCCCTCTACCGCGGGGCGCGCCGTGAACCGCTCAGCACCACGGCAGCGGATGCAGGTTCCACAGGTTTTCATCAGAGAGCGAACGTTCTATATATTTCACCGGCGCGGGCACTCTCAGCCGACCAGCTCAACGCCATTACTGCCTATCATCTTCCCGGGCTCAACGCCGCCACCTATGACGGCGACACCCCGGTGCAGGAGCGGCGGTGGGTGCGCGAACACGCTAATTTTGTGCTCACCACACCGGATATGCTCAACTACGGGATTCTGGGCAACCACCGGCAATGGGCGAACTTCCTGCGCGGGCTGCGCTATGTGGTGCTTGACGAAGTGCACAGCTACCGCGGCGTGTTCGGCGCGCATATCGCCAATCTGCTGCGCCGCCTACGCCGAGTCTGCGCGCTCTACCGCGTAAATCCGGTGTTTTACGGAGCATCCGCCACGAGCGCGAACCCTGCCGAGTCTTTCGCCAAGCTCATTGGAGTGCCCGAGGGGAGCATTGACGCGATTACCACATCGACCGCACCCCGCGGAGAATCCACCGTCATCCTGTGGGAACCGGAGTTCCTGCCCGATACGCAGGTGAGGGATAAACTCGCCGCCGGTGCGAGCGCCTTCGACACCCGTTCCGAGGCGGAAAAGCAGGCACCACAGCGCATCTCCGCTATCGAACAGGGCGCCCAAATGCTCACCGACCTGGTACTCTCACGCACCCGCACGCTTGCCTTCACCCGGTCGCGGCGCGGCGCCGAGCTGATCTCTCAGCGAGCGCAGCGCTACCTTGATGAGACCGAGGCGGGGCTGGCGCATCGGGTGGCGGCGTACCGTTCGGGGTATATGCCCGAGGAACGCCGTGAGCTTGAGCATCGGCTGCGCACCGGCGAACTGCTCGGGCTGGCAAGTACCTCTGCGCTTGAACTGGGTATCGATATTTCCGGGCTGGATGCGGTGCTCGTGGCGGGCTGGCCCGGAACCCGCGCATCCTTTATTCAGCGGATTGGGCGCGCCGGTCGCGGGGGTCAGGATGCGCTCGCCGTGCTTATCGCCGGGGACGATCCGTTGGATACGTACCTGGTGCATCATCCGCAGGCGATTTTTGGGCAGAGCGTGGAAGCTACCGTATTCGACCCAACGAACCCGTATGTGCTTTCTCCGCATTTGTGCGCTGCCGCGGCGGAGTCGCCGCTGCGTGCCGAGGAGCTTTCCCTGTTCGGCGAGCATACTGAGGCTCTGCTTAACCGGTTGGTGCAGCAGAATTATCTGCGCCGCCGGGCGGACGGCTGGTATTGGACGCACGCGGAGTCGGCCACGAATCTGGTGGATCTGCGTGCCACCGGCGGTGGCCCCTATCAGCTGATTGATGCCGAGGATGGTTCGCTGATTGGCACAATGGATTCGGCGCAGGCAATGACTCAGGGACACCCGGGGGCTATCTATATTCACCAGAACGCCCAGTATTTGGTGGAGTCCCTGGATGAAGCGGCGCGCGTTATTCTGCTCTCGCGGGTGTACCCCGACTATTACACGCGGGCGATTGAGGCGACCGAGGTGAAGATTCTGCAGGAAAAGGCGGGTGTGCGGTATGAGTTCGACGGTACTCAGCCCGATGCTGCTGGGCTGACGATGCATCGCGGGCGGGTTCAGGTGACCGATCAGGTTATGGGTTTTCAACGGTTTTCGGTGTACGGCAGTGAGTACCTGGGCGATGAGCCGATGGAGATGCCGCCGAGCATCCTGATGACCGAGGCTATCTGGTTTACCTTTGAGCCGAGCTACCTGTTTGCCGCCGGTGTGGTTGAACCTGATGCACCTGGCACCCTGCACGCCGCAGAACACGCCGCCATCGGCTTATTACCGCTGATTGCGACCTGCGACCGCTGGGATTTAGGCGGACTCTCCACCCTGTACCACGCCGATACGGAACGCCCCACCATCTTCGTGTATGATGCAGCACCCGGCGGAGCAGGCTTTACCCAGCGCGGGTTTGAGGCGGTTCGCACCTGGCTGGGCGCAACCCTGGATGCTATTGATTCCTGCGGATGCGAGAGTGGCTGCCCCTCCTGCGTGCAGTCTCCCAAGTGCGGCAACCGCAACGAACCACTGTCGAAGGCGGGCGCACAAAACCTGCTGCGGGCAATGCTGCACTCACTCGATGAGGCCGGGTAGCGGCACCGGCGCGGTGAGGGCAGACGTGCCCTTTACGAGGTGCCGTGCTGGGATGATGGCTCGTCTAGCGGCACCATTATTGATACAGCACCGAGGTGCCGTGAACACTTTGCGGCAGGGCCCGTTATGGCCCGCACATGGCTACTCGCCACCGGTGTCATCGGGTGCCCCCGCTCGCGCCTGGCCTTTTGCGTCGCCTAGGAACGCGAAGGGGCCGGTAATGGGAACACTGACGCGCACATCCATCGTGTCGGGGCGGGAAGGTTCGGTGCAGGCGGCTAAGTTCGCCCCGTTTTCCTGGGCGATGCGCGCAGCATTCGCGCACGGTTCTCCTTCGCTCAGGCCCCTGAGCGTGTCGGCGGCGGCGAGAGCGCTCAGGTCAGCCGCAGTGGCGGCGCGCCGGTGGGCGGTGTAGGCGCCCGCCGCTCCGAGCGTGAGTACCGTGAGGATAAGCACCCCGGCGATAATGGTGAGGGCAAGCACGGTGCCGCTGCCTTCTTCTGTGGCACGCCCAGCCGAGGCGGTGCGGGGTGTGGGAGCATTAGCACGTATTACAGAATGTTTATTCTTCATGGTGTGCGGCTTCCTCAGTATCTTGCAGCCCCTCGGATCCTTCGACGCTGGCGGTTGCCTGTGCGCGGAGCGTCCAGCCGGTGGTTGCGCCGATAACCCCGGGGGCTTTCCGTTCGGCGCTCACACGCACCGTGTTCCCTTCGCGGGCAATGCTCACGGCGGCATCCCGATCCGTTTGGGAGACGGCCGTGTGGATGCTGGCTTCGGTGTCTCCCCGTGCGGCGGCGCGGGCGGCAACCCGCGCAGCGTCCTCTAGCCGAACCTGTGCCGCCCCTGTTGCGACGGCACCTAAGCAGAGGGCCAGTACGAGGGTTACCCCCGGCAGCACCACCGCGAATTCGGCGGTTACTGCCCCGTGCTCAGCGTCAGAGGGGTCTGCGGAACGTATTTTTGAGGGGCCGGGTGCTGAGGAGGGTTCACGCACCCGCCACGGCGAATATATACGCATGATTATTCACTCTTTACTGATGTATTACGGCTGCCAAGGCGTGCAATTCCCACCGGGTAGAGCAGGGAATCACACACCGCCCCGGGTGTACCAGCTAAAGGGGGAGCACCCGGGCGGCGGCGCATAGTTCTACCCAATGGAGAGGGCATTACGGATTACCCCCAGCAGCATTTCACGTACCTCATCTGATTTGAGGATGGCTACCAGCAGCCCCGCGAAACCGACGGCGGCGAGCATCACAATACCGTATTCCGCAGTGCTGGCGCCTTCTTCAGGGTCACCCACCGGGGCGTGGGCGGCGGTGTTAGCCCCGGTGGCGGTGTACGCGGCGGTAATACGGTCGGTGTCGATCATCCCGGTTGGCAGCTGGGCGAACTGGGAGGCTTGGCGGCACAGGGGTGTGCACACTTCGGTGGTGCACCCGGTGTCGTGGGTCGCCAAAAATTCCTGGTTTGCCAGTGCGGTGAGGGAGGGGTATACGGCGGTCATGGTTATTTCCTTTCATGGATTTTTATTAGGTTGCGGTGTCTTACCCTGCCAAGGTAGGCAGCAGCGACACCAAAATCGGTATGATGCTCAGGCAGATAAATGCTGGTAGCGAGCACAGTCCCAGCGGCAGCACGAGAGCTACGGAGAGTTTCCCCGCGGCGCGTTCGGCGGCACGGCGGTTACCGGTGCGGTGCGCATCGGCTTGGTGCCTGAGCAGGGTGGCGCTGGGTGCCCCGGAGGCGTAACCCGGTGCGAGGATGCGCCCCAACTCGCCTAAGAGCGGGTCGGCGGTGTGCGGCGCCCACGCGGTATCCCAGTCTGCCCCCAGGGTGAGGGCAGCGCATATACTGCGCAGCCGCCCGGGCGTTCCCTGAGGCTGCGATGGTGCGGCATTCTCAGAGCGTTGTTTACGTTTTCGCTGAGTTGGCGGAGGGGTGCCGGGCAGCGCATCGGCTAAGGCGGTGAGCGCTTGGTGCAGTCCCAGCCCGGAGTCGAGCTGAGCGGCGAGTATTTCGAGAGCAAGAGCCGTGTCGATACGGGGCCCTGCGCTTTTTGCGGCCGTCTGCCCGGTGCGTTTAGTGCGTAACGGCAGACGGGTTTTTACACTCTGCGAGTCCAGATGCGCCGTAGTGTGAGAACGGGAAACCCCATCAGAAAATAAAGAATGCTTATTCTTTTTTGTTTCACGTTGAACATTTCTGCGGTTGATCATACGGCGTGCAATCGACAGGGCGCAGGCCGCACACAGGGCGAATAGGCTGGCGGTTATCAGCAGATCATCCACGTTTTACTCCTCTCACGGTTTTCCGGCAGTTCTTCGGTGTTTTAGAAGGTCTCGGTTTCTGCGGCGTGCACTAGGGCCGCCGTCCAGCGTCTTCCGGCAAGCGCAAGCCCAACCCCCACTAATCCGGCGCACGCCCCGGCAATTGAACCAGTCAGCACGCTCACCGGTGAAGTGCCCATTAACTCCCCCAGCCCCAACCCAATAAAGGGCAGCAGCGAGAGGATCCGGCCCGTGGCCCGAGGTGCGGCGAGCGCGCTTTCTCGCCCCAGTAACGCATCAATGCTTTCTTCAGCGTGCTCGGCGGCACGGCGCAGGGTGGCCGATAATGCGGACCCGGTTGCCTCACTCAAATGCAGACATACCAACAGCTCATTAACACGCTGCACGCTGTGCTGGCGGGCGGTGCCGGTGTGGGTGTGAACCCACTGTTGACAGGCTTGAGAAAGAGGCAGCCCCAACTCGGCATTGGCCCCCAGGGCGGTGAATAGAGTGGCAATATCCTGTGTCGCCTGCCGGTATCCGCGACGCGCAAACCAGGACAGCTGAGCGGGGGCGGCCGGTGAGTGCTCTGCGCGGTCGGAGGCGATGCGGGTGAGGGCACCGGCGATAGCTTGGGCCTGGCTCAGCCCGGCATCAAGCTGAACGGCAATGGCACGCAGGGCATCAGGCCAGAGGCGAAGTTCTTCTGGGGTGGGCTGTTTAGGCAACATAGAGGCGCCTTTCCATAACAGGCTCGGATGGAGCGAGGTCTTCGGCGGTGGCAAGTTTCAGGTGAGGGGTAGTGTCTGCACCGGCAGGTGAAGGAACACCGACTGGGGTGTATTGCGGAAGTTCAAACTCTGAAAGTTGTATTTTGGGTACCGTGTGGGAGGGTACGGGCCGGACGGTAAGCTCTTCACGCTCAAGCGCGAGCTCGTAGATCCCCTCCACCCGGCGGGTGGGCCCGTCTTTCTGCAGATGGATAATACGGTCGAATGCGGTGGCCGCGTGAAGAGCAACAGTGCGGGCGTCCAGCCCGGCAAGCGCTCCAAGAGCAGCCAGTCGCATAGGTACGGCACGCGCCGAGTTGGCGTGCAGGCTGGTACCTGCACCGGTGTGCCCGGTGTTCATGGCGGTGAGCAGGTGCGTGATTTCTGCCCCGCGGCACTCCCCCACGATAAGACGGTCTGGGGCCATGCGCAGCGCCTGAACAATCAGCTCCCCCAGGTTGATTTCTCCGGTTCCTTCAGTGTTTGCGGCGCGGGTCATCATAGCCACCACGTGCGGGTGGGAGGGTGCTAATTCGGGGGTGTCTTCGAGGGTGAGAAGCCGCTCATTAGCCGGGCAGAGGGCAAGCATCGCGTTGAGCAGGGTGGTTTTTCCCGTTCCGGTGCCGCCGCTAATGATGAAGCTTTTCTTCTCGGCAATAATGCTCCGCAGTTCTGCGGCTGTATCGGCGTCGAACATACCCGTTTTTTCCAGGTCTTCAAGGGTTTGCCTGCGAGAAGCCGCCACACGCACCGACAGATGGGTGCGGGGCACCAGCGGAGGTATAACGGCGTGGATGCGCCGCCCGTGGGTATCCTGCACATCGGCGGCCGGATGGGCCGCATCGAGCCTGCCGCCGGATGCGCGGATAAGCCGCTGGGCAAGGGAACGCACCCGCGCCTCGTTGCCGAGGGTGAGTGCCGTTGGCTGGGTTTGCCCGGCGGCCTGCACCCAAATGTCGGCGGGGCCGTTAACATATATGTCACTCAGGTGGGGTATGCCGGTCAGGTTTTCGAGTGCCCCCATGCCGTGCAGCTCGTGGTGCAGGTAGCGCAGGGCGGTGTCGTGCAGGGCGCTGCCGGGGGTATCGTCCGGGTTTTCGAGGTGGGCTGACGGTGCTGGTTCCTGCGCCGTCTCGGAAGAGGCGGGGTGTTCCGGTGCGAGCGTCACGGTGGCACTAATGCTTTCTTCCCGCTCGTCAATGGCGGTCTGCAGCGCGTTTTCGCAGGCTTCACGTCCGTATTCTGAGGATTCGCCCAGTAGGATACGCATTGCCCGCAGGGCTATCTCTCGGGCGGTGGGGTTTTCGGCGGTGCCTATGATGGCGGGCATGTTGCGGGATTCTGCCGCCGGCTCTTCGGGGTTTTGGGTGGTGGGCTGGGCGGCTGTAATGGTTCCGGTGGGTGCGGCCGCACTGGGGTCGCTGGTGGCTGAGCTTACCAGAAGCGGGGCGAGGGGCGATAGGTCATTACCTGTGTGGATACCCACCGCACCTGGTGCGGCAGGGGCGGCGAAGCTGTGAGGGCGGGGTGTGGGTGCCGCCGCGGGGTGACCGGCGTGGGTAGCGGCCCGGGCCGGTGCCGGGGTGTTACTCGGTGCTGTCATGAGGTGCGCGGTGTTCATGGCACTATTTCACCGGGTTTTGCGCGTACACGGGGCGGGGCTCTGCGATATTGTGGATAACTTTCCATTTTGGGCCGTGCCCCCGGCTTTCCACACGTTTTTTCACAGTGTTTCATACGTATTATTCACATATGGAGCTCTTCTATGACGTTTTATGAAATAGTATTTTGTGGGTTTATGTGCTTATAAGTCCTTTTCAATACTTTTACTGTTTATAGACGTTGCTGCAAGGGAGAAGGGGTGTGAGGATGTCCGAGGCAGCGTCCATATCTTTCATCTTCACGCACCTATCTCATGCCCCTTACCCAGGAGACGAAGTATTCTGCCGTTATAGCAGTACCACTCAGGAAGAAGCAGCTACTGAAACCCAACACGTTCATACCCAATAAGGGGAAAATAGGATTTGGGCGTGCTGCCAAGAACATACATGGACTCTTAGGAAGGTAACGGAAGGTAATTTCCTTCTCTACATTCGCAGCTTAGCGGTTTTCAGTATGCGCCATACAAATTACCCACAGGACGGGCAGTACGGCCAGAGGAGATAATGGAAGGTATGTACATTCTCGTTGTTCCCGCAGATAACGCCGACGCCCAGAACCCCGGCGCCGCCTCTGCGCGCAACACAGTGAACGATGCTGCAAACAGCGGGGAACCTGTGCATTTTCAGAACCCTGCGGGAGGCTCATCCACCGCATACTGGGGTGTTTTCCATGTGGAGGCTGCCGCCGAGGCCCACGCCAACGACTCTGCTGATGCGCCAGCCAGTGCGGGGGAAGAAACGGTCACCTCCAGCACCCCCAGCACGGCCCCACGTATTGTGTGTGCGCACAGGGTGAGCGCCGAGAACCTGCCCGCCTATGTGCGTGAGGTTGAGTCCCGCGCTGATGCGCGCAAGAGTGCGCGGGTGCGGTGGGTGTGGGCCGATACGCGTGTGCTTGGCCCTCTCCTGTTAAAGGCGCAGGTGCGGGTGCATCTATGCCATGATTTGCGGCTGGTGCAGCGTATTCTCAGTGCTGCCGCAACCCACCCCGGCGGGCATGTTCGTTATTCGCCGGTGCTTGAGCTGATGCACGAACCGCACCACGAACCACCGCGCGGGTACCTGCCGCCTGCTCGGCAGGTGAGCGGTCAGCAGGCGCTCTTTGATGATCTGAGTTTTTCTGCTGCCCAGCAGTCTTCAGCGGATTCTACTGGGCCAGCCGTGCGCTCCGATGATGCGAGTTCCCCAGCATCACGTACCCCGCTTATTGCCGCGACGTTTGGCGAGTTCGCGGCGCAGCTGCACACTATTGCCGCTGCCGCGCACCCTGACCGGCTTTCTCTGTTGGCTCATGCGGAGTCAGCCGGTGCTCTTGTTGCCGCGGAGATCGGGCACTGGGGCATCCCGTTCGATGCGCAGAAGCACCATAAAAATCTGGAGCAGCTGTTGGGGCCGCGCCCGGGTGAGGGCGAGCATCCGGCGAAAATGGTTGAGCTTGCTGAGCATATTCGGCGTGTACTGTTCGCTCCGCAGCTGAACCCGGATTCCCCGCAGGATCTGCTGCGGGCGCTTCAGCGTGCGGGCGCGCAGGTTGAGAGCACACGTTCATGGAAATTGAAGGCGTGGGCGCAGCAGAACCCGGCGCGGGCTGAGGAAAGGCACGCCATGATCGACCCGGTGCTGCGGTATAAGAAGCTGTACCGGATATGGACTGCTAACGGCTGGAATTGGGCTGATACGTGGGTGCATCAGGGGCGTTTCCGCCCGCATCTTGAGGTGGGCGGTGCAGCAACCGGACGGTGGGGTGCTTCCGGCGGGGGTGCTTTGCAGCTGCCTGCGGAGATCCGTTCGGCAATAATAGCCCCACAGCATCAAGTATTTACGGTGGCCGATGGGTCACAGATTGAGCCGCGTATTCTGGCGGCGCTCAGCCGGGATGAGGCGTTGGCTGCGGCGGGACGTGGCGTTGCGGGGCACAGCACCGACTTGTACGAGGGCATTGCCGAGCTGAGCCGTTCTCACGGGCTGGCGCTGACTGAGCGGGCGCAGGCGAAGGTGGGGCTGCTGGCCATTATGTATGGGGGCCGCAGCGGCGAGGTTGGGGCGCTGCTGCCGCATATTGCGCAGCTTTTTCCGCGCGCCATGGAGTTTACGGAGCGGGCGGCGCGTATTGGCGAGCAGGGCGGGCAGGTCACCACGTTTTTAGGTCGCACCTCCCCTGCCCCTTCCGATGCGTGGCGGCGCACGGTGGCGGATCGTTCAACGGGTGCTGCGGAGGCTCGGGCGGTTTCTGCGTCTCGTGCGTGGGGGCGTATGACCCGTAATTTTGTGGTGCAGGGTACGGCGGCGGAGTGGGCTTTGTGCTGGATGGGCAGGGTGCGTTCACGCCTGCTGAGTGAAACAGTTTTCGGCAGCCCGATGCGCACAAAGATTGTGTATTTTCTGCACGATGAGCTGGTATTGTGCGGCCCTTCTGTTGAGGCGAAACGTGTTGAGGCGATCGTGCGGGAGTCTGCTCAGCAGGCTGCGCAGCTGCTCTTTGGTGGGGTCCCGGTGGATTTTCCGGTGTCTGTGACGGTTACGAGGAACTATGCGGAGGCGAAGTAGTGTCTTCTTAAAGAGAAGAGATACTGAGTCTTAGGTGAGTATTTTATAAGGTTAAACTTAGTTTCTGTGTCGTTTTATGATTTGGACCTCTTAAAAATATTTTGGCATTTTTAACGCTTCAATTAAGTTTCAGAAGGTGCCTTAGAGTTCTTTCCAGGGTGCTTGAGTGACTGAATACTGGGTGAGCGTATATTTCTGCGGCGCATCGCATGGCCCAATTATTACGAAATGATTAAAATGTATCAAAATACATAATTTATAGAATAATTATTCGCTTACTGACGTGGGAACCGCGCAGTAAATTTTGAGCTATAGCTTGAGATTCAGGGTTACAGCAAGGCATTCAGTACATGCATGAATATATGGAAGATGAAAGACTTTACGAGTAGAATATTCACCGTATACGCGGTTCTACCGCGCATCACAACACTCAATATACGCTCGTTGTGTTCACGTACCCCGCCCTTTTTCCGCTAGGGGCGGGCACGGTACTGGGCACCGGCGTGTGTATATCAGTACTTCGCAAGGATATAAACATGCAGAATAAACTCTCACGCCGCACGCTTGTTACCGGCGCGGCTTGGGCGGCACCCGTGGTCATGGCTTCTAGCTCCATCCCGGCGTTCGCCACATCGCCGGTCGAGCCCTGTGTAGCAGATAAAACGTTTAACTCACAGCACTACGCTAAGCCCCCGCGCGGCAACACCCGCGAAAAGGTCTACGACCACTGGACAGTCCCCGCCGACGTGCACCAGATCAAGTTCTATGTGCGCGGTGCCGCCGGTGGCTCCACTCACGAAGACCAGTACGGTGGCGGCTACGGCGGCGCTGGCGCCGAGGTAGCCGGCTACCTTGATGTGACCCCCGGCGAAACCCTTACCTTCGTGACCGGCGCAGCTGGTACCGCAAACTTCGACGGCACCCCCGCTGAAGGCGGTAAAGGATTTGGTGACGGCGGTTCCTCAGCTGCTCTTCCCACCGACTCTCAGGTAGGTATTCGCAATAACCAGGCGCAGTTCATCCTTGATAAGTTGAAGCCCGCAAAGATCCAGTACGGTGGCTCCGGTGGTGGCGCATCCGCTATTGTTCGTATGGAAAGCGATGGGTTCACCATTAAGGAAGTTATCGCTATTGCTGGCGGCGGCGGCGGCGCGGGTGTTACCGTGCAGCACAACACCAACGACTACCCCCGCACCAAAGAAGGCAGCTACAAGACTGCCACCCTCACCATCGGTGAGCAGGGCAGCGGCGGTATGCAGGTGCAGCAGAGCCCCCAGAGCGTTGAGGGCCAGACCGTCACAGTAGTGCAGCATGTGGACAGCATGGACGGCGGCGGTGCGAGCACCTCCCTGGAGAACTACCCCGACTACGAGCAGACCGTCTACGGCGGTAAGGGCAGTGGCACCGCAGAAGGCGGCAGCGACGGAACCGGCGGCGCTGGCGGTGAAGCACCCGCAGCAGATCAGGACCGGGTCACCCAGGAATACCTGAGCTACGCCAAATTCGATCACCCGACGGGTGCGTACATTAACTACTCAGACGATGGCAATATCTTCGCTTCCGCTTTTGAAGGCGCAGAGGGCAACAGCACCTCCAACCCCACCGAGCCCGTTAACGGTGCTGACGGTGTGAGTGCTTGGGGTGCGGTTGATACCTACGGCGGTCACTACGCCGATGGGTACGACAACGCCAACTACTACGTGTACGCGGTCTCCGGCGGCGGTGGCGGCGGCTACGGCGGCGGCGGTTCCGGCAGCGTCATTGGTCAGGGTGTGCGTGTTACTGCCCCGGATCAGGAACAGGATATTGAGGGCAGCTCGAACAAGTTCCGGTACTCAGGTGCTTTCGCATCCGCTGGTGCTGGCGGTGCCGGCGGCAGCTACCTAGCACCGGGAATCGAAATGTGGGATTCCAACGGTAGGAAGTTCTGGGCACACAATAACCGTACTTTCGGCACCAATGACACCAACGGTCACGGCCGTATTAAGGTGATCTGGTGCGACCCGAGCGGTTCACATAAGGACTACCCGGATGACCCGGGGGTTCCCGCTCCGGTGGTTCCCAGCCACTAATTCCGGCTGCGAATACTCCTAAGCTAGGGCCTGCTCCCCGCATTGTGCGGTTCTGGGGAGCAGGCCCTTCTGCATACCCGGCCCGCTTATTTTAAGGCGGGCGCAGGTTTAAGCACCGAGGCATCCCACGGGACCGTCCAGCTGAGCGCATCAAAAATCTTATCGAGCACGATCGCGGTGAATCCCCACACGGTGAACTCGACCCGCGCATCGCCGCTAGAGTGCGCAACCTCAAACGCCGGGGTTTTATGGGTTATGCGCCCGCGCTTCACATATGCCGTATGCCGGTTGGCGGGGTTGAGCAGATCCCGCACGGGCACCCGCGCAATCAGGGCAGACTCGTTCGTATCGACCACGCCAACCCGCGTGGGTGAAGCCCACCACCCCAGCACCGGGGTCACCCTGAAATCGCTCACGGCAAGCGGCAGGGTCGGCAGCTCCCCCAGAATTTCAACGCCCGCAGGGTCAAGCCCGGTCTCTTCCACGGCCTCGCGCAGGGCGGCGATGCGCCCCACCGGAACTCCCTGCTGGCGCGACAGCGCATAATCCTCGGGGTCGATTTTGCCGCCCGGGAACGCAGGCTGACCGGCGTGTGAGCGCAGAGTATCCGCCCGCACCAAAAGCAGAACATCCAGGTTCTCGCCCACACACTCCGGGCATCCGTCAAAGTCTGCGGATGCGCTCGGTTCATCATCGAGTACTCCGAAGAGAACGAGCACTGCTGCCTCTTTGGAGAGGGTACTGGTGGGCGCGTACCGCATGAGGGAGTCTATGTTGACATCGAGTTTTCCTACGGCAAGGTTCGCGAGTGCATCGCGGGCTTGTTCGGCGGCGGTGTTCAGGGTGTTATGCACTCAGCGGGTATCCTTCGGCGTGCAGTTGGCGGCGTGTGGCACCGGTGAGGAAGCGCAGGTGCAGGCGTTCACGACCGGGGGCCATTTCATATTTCATGAGTTTACGTGCTTTGACTTCGTCCGTCTCACCTTCGCCCCAGGATGGGCACAGGTCGGCGATGGGGCAGACTCCGCAGGCGGGTTTGCGGGCGTGGCAGATGCGCCGCCCGTGGTAAACCATGCGGTGTGAGAAGTCGGTCCATTCGCGTGGTTCGATAAGCTCGGCAACGTCGTGTTCGATTTTGACGGGGTCGTCTTCGGTGGTGAGTCCCATGCGGCGAGCGAGCCTACCGAAATGGGTATCGACGGTCAGCCCGGGTACCCCGAAAGCGTTGCCGAGTACCACGTTTGCGGTTTTGCGCCCGACTCCTGCCAGTTTCACCAGTTTATCGAGTGTTCCGGGCACTTCTCCGTCGTAGTCGTCGGTGAGCTGGCGGGCGAGTTTGACGATAGATTTCGCTTTGGCGCGGTAGAACCCGAGGGATTGAATATAGGGTTCGACCTCTTCTTCAGTGGTGGCGGCGAGGGCGGGCGCATCCGGGTAGCGGGCGAAGAGCGCCGGGGTTACCTGATTGACGCGCACATCAGTGGTTTGCGCCGAGAGCACCGTGGCGATCAGCAGTTCAAAGGCGTTCGTGAAGTCGAGTTCAGCCACGGCGTAGGGGTAGGTTTCGCCCAGGATGCGGTTGATTTTGCGGGCGCGGCGCACGGTGGCAAGGTGGCTTTCGGGGGCTTTGGCGAGTGCTTTCGCGCGGCGACGTGCCGCCTGTGCCGCTTCAAACTCGGGCACGGTGCGGGTGCTTAGCAGCTCACGTTCTTCTTCGGTGAGCTGTAGCTCTGGGGCTGTGTCGGTAGTGCTTTTCGGTGCGGATGCGCTCATAGCGCGAGCCTACCGGTTTTTGCCTGCTTTTCCCAGCTAGGGGTTCCGAAGTTCGCTGTTACCGCACGGTTTCTGCCATTTTTGAGCGGGTAAATATGCCATACACAGGATATGCCTGCAACGATTTTTGTTCTGAACAATTCTTAGAATTCCTGGCGCAGCATCTAGAGCCGGAACAGGTATCTGCGTTATTTTGATAATACTAATGCGCCCCAAATGAGTCATGCTCGACTCTGGGAGGGTAACTACGATTAATCGATCTACATTAACAATTTCATAGTGGGAGTTGTACCCACCTCTGAAAGATTTCCTCAGGAGGACACATGAAGATCGCTATTGTAGGTGCCACCGGAACAGCTGGTCGCGCCACCGCTCACGCCGCCCAGCAAGCAGGTCACGAGGTCATTGCTCTCTCTCGTGCCACAGGCATCGATCTGCATACCGGAGAAGGACTAGCTGAGGCTCTGAACGGCGCTCAGGTGGTCATCGACACGTCCAACGCTTTTCCTGCAGACCCCACAGCCAGCCTGGTTGATACTTTTTCAGACGTTACCAAAACCCTGGAGAAAGCCTGCCAGCATGCTGGGGTACAGCATCTGGTTCACCTTTCCATCTGCAATATTGACCACCCCGCATTCGACGATTTTGACTACTATCTCGCCAAGCGAGCGCAGGAGAAGGTTTTAGAGGACAGTTCCCTTCCGCACTCCATCGTCCGTTCTGCGCAGTGGATGGAGTTTGCTCTTAACCCTGCAGCCGTCACACAGACCGAGACCAACGTGAAGGTTCAAAACTGGCTGATTCAACCCATCGCTGTGGAGACTGTGGCTAAGGTACTCGTTCAAACTGCGACCGAAAGCCCGCGCAACCGGCAGATCGCTGGGCCCGAGCAAATTTGGCTTCCAGAGCTGACCCAAACATACCTCCACGCCATAGGTGATCGTCGAAAAGTAAGCGTTGTAGATCCTGTCTTAGATGCGCTCGCTGAGGGTGTTCTGCGTGCCCCCGAGGATGCAGAGTTACTTGGGCCCACGGTCGCTCAGTGGGCGGAGGAGCAGACACCCGCAAATAGGTGATGGCGGCAGACTTCTTGGCTCGGTGTCTGGGGTCAGACTAGTTTTTATGCTAAACCGCTTGGTGCTTCCGTTTCTCAGCACTTCATGCCTGAGGGTTTTCCACCCTAAACACGTGCAAGCAAACGCGGGAAAACCGGAATTTTCCAGTTTTCCCGCGTTTGCCGCTGCTAATGAGAATATACTGATGGTTTCTCAATACTAGTTACACGGTCACTGCAGAAACAGTGGTGCTGCCGCCAGTCTCAAGCGGCTGGTTCACGAACCTAAATAGTGGTGGCGGGGTGGTTTGGTGGGCGTGCATCCTGCGCGGGGACGCTTCAATGTGCCACACTAAAAGCATGTCTGCAACTATTTTTGTGCTGAATGGCCCTAACCTGAACCTGCTGGGGCACCGCCGCCCCGAAATCTACGGGCACACCACCCTGGTTGATATTGAGTTGTCGGTGCGTGAGCGTGCCGCCCTGCACGGGTTTGATGTTGAGTTTATGCAAACAAACTACGAGGGGAAGCTGGTGGATGAGATTCAGCGGGCCCGCACCCGTGGGGCTGCAATTGTGATTAACCCGGCAGCGTACACGCACACGTCGGTGGCGCTTCACGATGCGCTGGAGGCCGCCGAGCTGCCCGTTGTCGAGGTGCACCTGTCGAATATTTACCGGCGTGAGGAGTTCAGGCATCACTCGTATGTGTCCCCGCAGGCAACCACCGTGATTAGTGGTGCGGGTGCTTATGGGTATGTGATGGCTATTGATTTTATTGCCGAGTACCTTAAAGACGATATTTAGCACGGGGCTTTGCATCAGCGAACGGGGCGCCCGGTACCGGAAAAGGTACCGGGCGCCCCGTTTTAGTCCGCTGTACGCGGGTTATGAGGGTGTGTTGCTCACCCTAGCGTGCTTTACATTGGCCGGTTGAGACAGGCGTGGTGTTATTGCCGTTGGCAGCCAACGCCTGCTTCAGGGTGGATGCGGTTATCGCATAGCCGGTCTGGCCTTCAGTTGCTTTTGCGAAGACCACGCCCACTACGGTGCCGTCTTGGGTGAGCATCGGGCCGCCGGAGTTACCGTGCTGCACGTCTGCGGCGATCTGGTACACCTGGCGGGTGGGGTTGGCTTTACCGGTTTCAGAGTCGATGGTCTGAATGTTGCCCACGCCCTGTACGGTGGCGGGTTTTGCGGCGAACGGGCCGCCCTTCGGGTAGCCCATGAAGGTCACGGTTTCGCCGGATTCGGCGTTAGTGTTGGCCACCTGCAGCGGTTGGATAGGCAAACGCGGCACACGAATGAACGCTAGATCTTGCGCCGGGTTGTTGTAGACCACGGTGCCGGGGTAGGTGCGTCCTCGTGAGTCCTGCACGGTGGGTGAGGTAACTCCGGAAAGCACATGCGAGTTGGTGACTACGAGGTCCTGCCCAGCGACGAACCCGGAGCCGGTGGAGGTGTATCCGCACTGCTCAGCGGCACCCAGGATCTGCACTACTGAGGATGAGGCGTTCTCAAGTGCATCGGATTGAACCTGCTGGGTGGGGGCGTTCGTCTCGGGGTAGAGCAGCTGTTTGACTTCGGGGATGCTGCCTGCGGTGAGTACATCGTTGCGGACGCTGTCGATGCGGTCTTTCACGGCGGATGGGGTTGCTTCAACCATCCAGGTGAGGGTTTTCGATTCGCCCAGCGCCGTGTTCACTGACGGGATGGGTACCGTGCGCATGGATAGGGTGATGACGACGAGTACGAGGGCGCATGCGGCTACGTTCAGCACGCCGCCGAAGAACCTCTCCACACCCTTTATAGGTGTGACATCTGTTACTTTACGGATGCTCCTGCCAGCAATGACGCCCAGCCACTGCCCAATCACCAGGCATAGCAAAAGAAGCCCGATAGCGGTGGGAAGCATCCACTGCGGGCTGACGGCGGCAACCGCCAGCGGCACCAGCCATGCGGCGGCGCACACACCCAGTGCCAACCCTAAGAACGTTCCGAGCGTGGTAAAGAACCCGCTTCGTAAGCCCATAAGGAAATACAGCACGAGGATGATGGGAATAATAATGTCGAGGGGGCTCAGGTTAGCAAACACAAGCGTTCCTCTCTTGGAATATAAAGAAATAATGAATGATGGCGTGGAAAACGCCGCACTCATGTACTGATGCTAAAGGGTTAAGCTGTGAAAATCTTTAGTTTTTTAAAAAATTCCCAGGGAAGTTTTGCTTTCGGCCAACCGTTTTCAGATGCATAAATAAGATTTTTGAGGTAATCTCAATAACAGTAAGTTGAATATATCACATCCGGTTCTTGGACCCCTCAGCTCATAGGTTCGAGCAGGTGCACCAGCCGGAATGCTCACACAAGGGGGTGCTCGCACCCCACCCATATTCAAGGAGAACAAAACAATGGATCTAGATATCCTGCGCCGCTCGCCGCTGTTCGCGACCCTCGATGACGCCGCGTTCAAGCTGCTCACCGACGATATTACCGAAATCGACCTTTCCCGTAACGCCGTGCTCTTCTACGAAGGGGACCCCGGCGACCAGCTCTACGCCGTACTCTCCGGCAAGGTTAAGCTTGGCCGCACCGCCGCCGATGGGCGTGAGAACATGATCGCTATCATGGGCCCCGGCGATGTCTTCGGCGAAATGGCACTTTTTGACCCCTCCCCGCGTTCTACCAATGCCGTGGCTGTCTCTGAGACCCGTCTGGCTGCTATTAAGCACGAGTCGTTCAAACGCGCCCAGCAGCAGGACCCCAGCATCTCGGACCAGGTCATTAAGACCCTGGCACGCCGTCTGCGCCACTCAAATGAGGCCTTGGCAGACCTGGTGTTCTCGGATGTTCCCGGGCGTCTCGCTAAGGCCCTGCTGGATCTGGCGGATCGCTTCGGTCGCCCCGCAACCGACGGCATCCTCGTGGCCCACGAGCTCACTCAGGAAGAGCTTGCGCAGCTGGTGGGTGCGTCCCGTGAGACCGTAAACAAGGCTCTGGCCGAGTTCGTCTCCCGCGGCTGGATTCGCTTGGAGGCACGCGCGGTCGTCATTCTCGACCTGCCGCGTCTGCGTCAGCGTTCACGCTAAATTCTCTGAGGACATCTGAAGTCTTCACACACAAAACCGCATCCGATACGTCGTGTTATTCGACGGTTTCGGATGCGGTTTTCGTATACCCGCTCCCCTCACGTTTACGCAGGCGATAACAGGTGCCCTTTTCTCCGTAATGTATCCCCTAGTTAGCGACGTAGACGTGCTGCCGGTTCAGGTCCTCACGTTCGGCAATATCGAGCAACGCAGTCGCCATATCCGCCGGGGTAATCACCCAGCCGCGACGAAGCGGCTTGTGGGCATTGAGCCGATAAGAACCTTTAGCTTTCATCGGCTGAATGCGAGGGGCACGCACCGCCGTCCACTGCGCGGTGCTTTCCCACAACACCACATCCATACGCCGCATATCATCGTAGGTCGCGCCCAAAAAATGCTGCAGCAGCGGCAACACCACCCAGAGCTTGAAGAGCCCTTGATGAGCCCAATGTTCGGCAACCTCCGAAGAGATCACAACCAAACGTGATACCCCATGCTCTTGCATGGCGTCCAGAAGATTCTTTGTCCCGGCAGAGTAAAGGGTTGTTGGCGTTTTCGAGGTGCCGATCCCTACGGTGCTAATGACCGCATCTACGCCTTGAAGCCAGGGGTTGAGGGCCTGAGCATCAAGAATATCTACAGCGCCCGTAGTTAGGTTCGGGTGATCGAGCTGAAGATTCTGCGGGTTCCGGGCAAGTGCAACTACCTCATGACCACGCGCAAGCGCCTGTTCCACGACCAAACGACCCACGTTTCCGGTAGCACCAGATACTAAAATTTTCATAGTTTTCGACTTTTGTTAGGGAATAGTGACCACAAGTTTACCGCGCACATGCCCCATGCCCAGTTCTTTATAACCGTCACGGATGGAATCAAGTTTGAACGGGTACACATGCGCTAAGGTCACATCAATATCTCCCGATGCCACCAGATCGGCGACTTCTTTCAGGTCACCAGGCTGCGCATGCCGCGCCCCCGTAAACTGCGCGCCCTTCATCATCGCCTTCGGCGTAGGAATCAGCGTGCCCATCGCGTCCTTTTTCAGGCCGAGCTCTGCCCCTAACGGAATGTAGTCACCGCCGTAGCAGTCAAGCATTTTCGTAACCGGGGTCGGTGCTGCCTTGAGAATACGCTCCTTCAAACCGTCACCGTATGCAACCGGAATAGCACCCAGAGAGCGTACGAACTCCGCGTTTTTCTCCGATGCGATACCGATAACTGTTGCTCCCCGATGCACCGCAAGCTGAACCGCCACGGCTCCCACACCGCCGGATGCGGCACTGATAACCAGCACATCCTCGGGTTTCAGGTCGATTGCGCGGAACGCCCCGCATGCGCTCTCCCCGGCGACGCCCAAGGCTGCGGCAACCTCAAAGTTCAGGTTCTCAGGTTTCGCAACAATATTCTGGGCAGAAGTCACCAGCTTCTCAGCCAGGGAGCCTTCCGTCACGCCGGAGCCGGGAGCGCTGCGCAGGGTTCCCAGTACCGTATCGCCCACAGCAACATTGTTCACACCGGGGCCGAGGGCATCTACCACACCAGAAAAGTCACGCCCCACACCCTTCGGAAAACGTGCGGGACCGCGGCCAAACCACCAGGACGGGTGACGCAAACGGTTGCTAGTCTCTGCGACACGAAGCGGCTTATACCCCTCAAAGGTTTTCAGATCCACGGGGTTCAGGCTGACCGCTTTGACGCTCACACGGACTTCACCTTCGCCCGGTGTAGGCTCATCTGTCTCAACCATTTCTAGAACGCTGGGATCACCATAAGCGTTGTACTGAACTTTGCGAATCATGAGGTTCCTCCTTTCACTGTGACTATCTACATACAACAAAGGCCGGATTCTCCGCGCTGTGCGGAAAATCCGGCCTTCCACGTTTTTATGAAGGGGTGACTGTAGGAATGACTGAGGTTGCTGGTGCAGCCACCGCGCCAAACTTTCCGGTGCGCGGGGCGGCCTTCACCACCTCAGTGAATGAGAGCATATACTGTCCGTCGTTCTTAACAAGGATGGGTTTTTTCACCTCAACCGTTCGTTTCTTAGCCAACCAGGCCACGCTCGTACCGACCTTCGCCAGGGATTCAAGGGTACACATGACCCCGGGGGTGACCAGCTCATCAAGGGTTTTACCGGCGGTATCGGGCTGGTTAATACGGTCACCGAGGTTGCTAGTGGCCCGGCCTGCAAGCAGCTCCCGCACGTTCACCCAGTCACCCCAAATACCTTTATCCTTCAGCAGGCTTGCCTGCTGGCCGACAGGCACGGCGGTGGTGAAATACGCGACGTCGTACCGTTTGTGGCAGAAGTCCGGCGACTGCCAGCGCACCACAGGGCGCAGCAGATCAGCCCGGATTTTTAGTCCGCTCATCGCCAGGTATTTGCTGAGGGTTTCGTCGCGGTCCGAGATCGCTTCCCGGTGGTTCATCTGGTCGCTGCCAGCGGTATATTCGGCTACGCTCCCCTCGTCCTCACCAGCCAATAACAGCCCGGTTTCTTCAAAGGTTTCACGCACCGCAGCGACCACCACCTTGTGGGCTATTGTTGCGTCGCCGAACGCGAAGGTGCGCTGCCAATGCTCCGCATCAGCGCCACACCAGGGGATATTCTGTGCATCTTCTGCGGTGACCATACCGCCGGGAAAAGCAACAATCCCTAAAGGAGAGCAGCCGGGCCGGTAGGTAAGGATAGTTTCCAGCCCGTCGTCGCCATCACGCACAAAAATAACGGAGGCCGCGTGCTTGAGGGCGCACCCGGTGGTTTCGGCGGTACCGGCTGCCTCCCCGGAGTGCTCGTTCGCCCACGTCTCTGCGGCGGTGCGCATAAAGTCTGGGATAGTGTACAGCCGCTGCACCTGTTCGGTACGCGGGGCGGGGGCGCTCTTCCTGCCGGAATAAACGCGAGGGGAACCCGCCACGGGGATAGCTCCGGTGTACAGTTCGCTACGCATATTCGACGATAATCTCAACTTCTACGGGGGAATCGAGCGGGAGCACGGGCACGCCGACCGCCGAACGGGCGTGCTGCCCAGCCTCACCGAAAATCTCGCCCAGCAGCTCGGATGCACCGTTAATAACGCCGGGCTGACCGGTGAAGTTCGGTTCAGAAGAGACAAAACCGACAACCTTCACAATGCGGCGCACCCGGTCAAGATCGCCGATCACAGATTTTACGGCGGCCAAGGCGTTAAGCACACAAATGGCGGCATATTTTTTAGCGTCCTCAGGTGCTACAAAGCCTGCTTGCCCGCTGGCAGATACCTTACCAATAGCCGGCAGTTCCCCCTTCGTAAAAGGCAGCTGCCCGGAAGTGTACACGTAACTGCCGGAGACAACAGCCGGAACATAAGCGGCCACAGGCGCAGCAACCTCAGGCAGCTCGTAGCCAAGGTCTCGGATACGTTGTTCTATACGGGGTTCGGTCATGATGCTCTCTCCGTGGGTAAGGGATCGGCGATTGGTTTAAGGATGCCCTTGAAACGGTATATTTTCGCGGGGTTGTCCGCGGCCGCACAAGTAAGAGACGCTAAACCCGGTGCCACACCCCTTAGATGGGGCGGTCACCGGGCGGTGCGTATACTACTGCGCCTTTTCGCGCTTAAAGTAGGCGATGGGGTTGCCCTGCGTGGGGGCGACCATATTACCTGCAGGGTTCGGGCCGGAAGGTGCGGAGGCACCGGGGAGTACCGTCACAAGCTCCCAGCCATCTTCGCCCCAGCTGTCGAGGATCTGCTTAGTAGCATGGATCATCAGAGGCACAGTTGCGTATTCCCATTTCTTCATACACCTAGGGTAGTCCTTCGGGGGCGCACTGTACAATATCACCGGTCATTTCACGGGTACGTGACAGAACACAGCGGGCACCTTCATGTTTAACACCAAATATTAAGACACCCTAAGGAGGTTGTTCGGCGGCATGCCGG
Source organism: Rothia sp. HSID18069 (assembly GCF_003989155.1). Taxonomy (NCBI): domain Bacteria; kingdom Bacillati; phylum Actinomycetota; class Actinomycetes; order Micrococcales; family Micrococcaceae; genus Rothia; species Rothia sp. HSID18069. Next base: position 294,871 of record NZ_RBMG01000002.1, read on the forward strand.
GCATGAAAAGCGGGCTGACGTGGGCGGCTACAGTTCCCAGTTATATCCGCTAAACTGGGGGAATGGCTTCTCCTAAGAAACGTCGCGGCCGCGACCTTTTGCAGTTTATTGCTTACAGCGTCATTGCAGGTTTTCTGGTGGCGGTCATTGTTGTGCCGCCCGTCGTAGGCGCTGGCTCAGTGGTGAACGCATCCATGAGCTGGTTCCAAGACTTACCGGATGAGATTTCAGAGGGGCCCCTGGCACGTCCCTCAACGATCTACGCCGCAGATGGTAAGACCGAGCTGGCCACCTTCTATGAAGAGAACCGTACACAGGTGAAGCTCGACCAGATCTCCCCGCATATGCGGAACGCCATCATTTCGGTTGAGGACCGTGATTTCTATAGCCACGGCGCGGTCTCTGCCGTCGGTATTGGGCGTGCGTTCTTCAATAACGCGATGAACCCCGGCAAACGTCAGGGTGCTTCCACCCTCACCCAGCAGTACGTGAACAACCTGATCGTTAACGCTGCTGAGCAGAACGGTGAGGATGCGAACGCCACCCTGGGCGGGAACAAGAACTACTTCGCCAAGATCAAAGAGATGAAGCTGGCCGTTTCGATGGAGCAGAACAAGTCCAAGGACGAGATCCTTGAAGGCTACCTGAACATCGTGAACATGGGCGGCTCAAACTTTGGTGTTGAGGCCGCAGCCCAGTACTACTGGGGTATTCCTGCGAAGGACCTGAACGTTGCCCAGTCGGCGCTGCTGGCCGGGCTGGTGCAGTCCCCCAACACCTACCGGCCGGACGAGCACCCTGATAACGCAGTTGAACGCCGCAACGTGGTGCTCTCCACTATGCTGCGTGACGGGAAGATCTCTCAGCAAGAGTACGATGAGGCAGTGGCCAGCGAAGTGAACCTGGACATTCACCCGGTGAAGAAGGGGTGCAGCAACGCTGGCGAGTACGCCTTCTTCTGCAACTACGTGGTGAATAATATCCTGCAGGATGAGTCCTACGGTGCCACCGATATTCAGCGCAACGCCATGCTGCAGCGCGGTGGTTTGAAGATTTACACCTCCCTGAACACGGAGGCACAGAAGGTTGCGAAGCAGTCAGTTGAAGCCACTCAGCCTGGGGCAACCAACACTAATGACATTAACACCGCACTCACCAGTATCGAACCCTCCAACGGTAATGTGGTGGCGATGGCGCAGAACACAGAATGGGGCAGTCCCAAGGACACCAATGACCATTCGGTCTCGCAGTTCAACTACAACGTTGATGCCAAGTACGGCGGCACCAATGGCTTCCAGCCCGGTTCAACATTCAAACCGGTGATCCTTGCCCAGTGGATTAAAGACGGCAAGGGCGTCAACGGCATGGTCAATGGTACACAGTTGTCGTACCCCACCAGTTTCGCGTGGAACGCCAAATGCTACGACGAGACAGGCGGTAAATACTACTACCGCAACCAGCCGGAAGGGTGGACCTTCAAGAACGCCGTGAACGGCGGTCTGGGGTACAACACGGCGGCATACGGTATCCGGCAGTCGCTGAACTCATACCTGTACGGTATGCTCTCACGGCTGGATTTGTGCGACGTGCACGAAATGTCTAAAACCCTGCACATGTACGACGGCACAGGAGAACCGCTTCACAGCATCCCCGATTTGGGTACTGACATTGGCGGTACCAAAAACGGTGTGTCCCCGCTAACATTGGCCTCCGCCTACGCGGTCTTTGCGAACGAGGGGAAGTACTGTGAGCCGCGCCCGATGAACAAGGTCACCAAGAACAACGGCGAGGTATTCAAGGAATACCAGGCCAAGTGTGAACAGGTTCTTGACCCGGACATCGCTAACGGTGTGAGCTGGGTGCTTAAAGGCGTGATCCAACAGGGAGGCTCGGCCCCCACCCGAGGGATTGGTTTGCCCGAAGGGTCCGCTGCGAAAACCGGTACGAACGATAACTCGTCACAAACCTGGATTGCCGGTTACACCCGCGGCCTGGTGACCACCTCCTGGGTTGGTAACGTGGCAAAGGGCTTCCGCTCCATGAACGGGCTGGCAATTAACGGTCAGGTACGTGAGTACGTGGACGGCGCAACCTACGCGGGTGCGCAATGGCAGACGTACATGAAGGCGGTCGCACCGAAGTACAACACCGACAACTTCACCCAACCCAGCGCGAAGGTGCTCTCAACCGCCAACTAAGGTTACGGGTGAGTGAATCATACAACTGAATGAGCGAAAGGCTGGATGGAATGCGTGATTCCGCCCCGTCCCGCCGTATGCTCCGAGCGGCGGCTCCTGCAGCACGCACCGGTTCGGTACTGAAAAAGACCGTTGCCGCCGGTGCTGTTCTGGGGGTCGCCGCAGCAGCGTACGGCCACTTTATTGAGCTGAATAATTTTGTGGTACGCCACGAGCGGCTGCCGGTTCTCCCAGCGGGGACGGCAGATCTGCGTATCCTGCACATTTCGGATATGCACATGATTCCGGGGCAGGCACGTAAAAGAGAGTTCATGCATTCGCTGGCGGGGTTACGCCCCGATCTGGTGATCAATACCGGTGATAACCTCTCACATATTGATGGGCTGCCGCCCCTGCTGGATGCTTTAGACCCGCTCATGGACTTCCCGGGCGTATTCGTGCCGGGGTCGAACTGCTACTTCGCCCCTGTGCTCAAGAACCCGGCCCGGTACCTGTGGCAGGCACGCACCCCCCAAGAAATTGAGGAAGGCTCACGCGTGCCGCTTCCTATTGGGAAAATGCATGATGCTTTTGAGTCACGCGGCTGGACGGGACTTATTAACCGGTATGACAGTATTAGCATCGGCGGGCTGCGCCTAGAGTTTTCGGGGGTTGACGACCCGCACCTGCGTTACGATCAGCACCCCGGGTTCGCCCCTGAAGCGTTTGATACCGGCTCCACCCCGCGGGTGCGTATCGGGGTTGCGCACGCCCCCTATATGCGCACCCTTGAACGGTTCGTCGCTGACGGCGCGCAAGCAATTTTCGCCGGGCACACGCACGGCGGGCAGGTGTGTTTACCGGGTGGGCGGGCACTGGTGAGCAACTGCGATTTACCGCCTTCACGCGCTAAGGGCGTAAGCTACCAGCAGGATGTGCCGGTGCAGGTCACGGCGGGGTTGGGTACCTCACGGTTCGCGCCGGTGCGGCTTTTTTGCCCCCCAGAGGCGGTGCTGGTCACCCTCACAGCCAAGAGCGAATAAACACCCAGCTGTCGGCCGGGATCTCGGGCGGGCACCCCACAGCAGAGCAAGCCCGCGGCAGACGGCAAGAGGCCGCTGTCTATAATAGAAACCTCAGGCTCACATCACCAATAGCGCCCGATGCGGCGCATCCGCTCATAAACAGCAGGGGGTAACAACCCCGCAACCGATCAGGAGGAACCGGCAACGACTCGCACACATGCCACCAGCACCTCCCGGCGGCGCAACCCGTTCCTTGAGACCGCTCCCGAACCCATCCCGGCGCCCGTAGACTACGCGGCCGGTGAGCGGGCACCCCTAAAGTTCGCACCGTACACGAAGCCCATACGCGGCCGGTGGGCGGTGGGTCTGGTGGTTGCGATCGGCGCTGCTGTACTTGAAATATCGGTTCCGCAGATGCTTCAGTTCATTGTTGATGAGCTGACCCGCAACGCCACCGAGACAGGCATTTGGATTGGCGGGTCGTTGGTGCTGCTCATCGGTGTGGGGCAGGCATCCTTGGCTTACTGGCGCAGGTGGCTGATTGTGGATCCGACCTCCACGATGGAAATGCGGATGCGCATGAACTTCTTCGACAAGTTGCTGCGCGCGCCCCTGTCAATGATTGACCGTTGGTCATCCGGGCAGCTGCTCACCCGGTCAATGTCTGACCTGGGGACGATCCGCCGGTGGCTCTCCTTCGCGCTGGTGCAGCTGATCTCGGTGGCGGTCATGTTCCTGGTGGGCAGCTCATTCATGTTCGGTGCCTCGTGGCAGCTGGCGGTGGTGTTCGTGGTGACCGTACCCGTGCTTTTGGTGTCCCTGGTGAGCTATGTGCGTAAATACAATGCGTACACTAAGGAGCTTCAGCAGCTCACCGGGGATGTATCAACCCGTATTGAGGAGTCGGTGCGCGGCATCCGCGTCATTAAAGCTTTAGGGCGTTCCCAGGAAGAAATTCAGAAGTACACCGCAGCCGTTGAGGAGCTGAACTCCCTGGATTACCGGCGGTCTATGCTGGTGGCGCTGGTGGCGTTTTATCAGCGGGTTATTGTTGGGGTGAGCACCCTCATCGCCCTGTGGGTGGGGGTTCCGCAGGTGGCCTCGGGGGAGGTTTCGTTAGGGTCGCTCACCGCCTATTTTGCGGTGCTGACCGTGGTGCTGGGGCACGTTCTGCGTTCAACCACACTGATTTCTTCGTATTTGAACTACCGGGTAGCTATGGAAAGGCATGTTGAAGTAATGAGCGAAAACGGGCATGAAGAAGTAGTACTCACCGACGAGGCAGCCGAGCAGGCTCCTATCCCTTCCGGCGGTGTTTTATCGGTGACGTTCGATAACGTGCACTTTACCTACGACCCCGCACAAGAGCCCAGCTCCCAAGAACACAGCCCCGAAGAACACGCCATCGATGCGCCCGCACCGGGCGGGGTGCTTGAGGGGCTGAGTTTTAAGGCGTTCGCGGGCGAGGTGGTTGCGCTGGTGGGTGCCACCGGCAGCGGCAAGTCCACGGCGCTGACGCTGGTTCCGCGTTTCTACTCCCCCACCAGCGGGCGCATCCTCTTGGGGCGTGAAGATATTGCCGACATGCCCCTGCCGGTGCTGCGCGCACAGACCGCTTTCGTGTTTGAGGAGGCGGTGCTGTTCTCGGGTACGGTGCGCCAGAATGTGCTGATGGGTGTGCGCGGTGAATACAGCGATGAGGAGCTGGAGCAGACCCTAACGGGCGCTCTTGAACTTGCCGCCTGCGATTTCGTGGCGGATTTGCCTGAGGGCGTGGATACCGTCATCGGCGAGGAGGGGCTGAGCCTTTCGGGTGGTCAGCGGCAGCGCCTTTCGTTGGCGCGTGCGCTGGCGGCACGCCCGGCGGTGCTTCTGCTGGATGACCCGTTCTCGGCGCTGGATGTGGGTACGGAGGAGCGCATCATCACGAACCTGCGCGGCGGTGAGGGGAACTTGGGCGGGGCAACCACCCTGCTGACGGCTCACCGGCCCTCCACGGTGGCCTTAGCAGACCGGGTTCTGCTGCTTGAGGGCGGGAAAATCGTTGCCGACGGGACGCACACCGAGCTGATGAAACTCCCTGCATACCGTGCGTTAATGAGCGCCGAACCGGAGGCCCCCGCGTCTCTGGCGCATATTGCGGACATGCTCTTTGGGATTGCCGAGAGTGAGGTATCCGCCGCCGCTGAGAGCACGCAGAATCGTGAGGGCTCCCCCACCGGGGAGGGCGGAGGCACCCAATGAAACTAACCGGGGCTAAAGCCCCGCACGAGCGCACGGACCTGACCCCTAAGGAGCAGAAGCAGGCGCGGAAACGCTCCTTCGCGCTGCTGCGGCAGATGCTCCGGCCGTACATGGGGGCGCTGGCGGCTTCGGTCGTCTCGGTGCTGGTGGCGGCTGTTGCGGCAGCAGCCCAGCCGGTGCTCATAGCGCGGGTGCTCGACACGGCGATTGCCCCGGTCACGCACGGCGACACCGGCCCGCTGCTGACACTTTTAGCGGTGTTTGCGGTGAGTGTGCTGGTAAATGCGGGCGCCACATGGGCGAATGTGGCGTATACGGTGCGCGTCTCCTTAGGGGTGCTGCTGCATTTACGCACCCGAGTGTTTAAACATTCGCAGGCGCTGAGCGTCTCTTTTCACGAGTCGTACACTTCGGGCAGGGTCATATCGCGTCTGACGAACGACGTTGAGACGATCGCCACGTTCTTGGGCAGCGGTTTAAGCCAGCTGGTGACTACCCTGCTGAACATGCTGTTCTCGGTGGTGGCCATTTTTGTGCTGGACTGGCGTATTGGGGTTCTTCTGCTGCTTACGGGCGTACCGATTTACCTGCTGACCCGCTGGTTTCAGCGCGGTATTTCGCGTATTTTCCGGTCTTTACGGAACGAGTCTGCGCAGCTGACCACCCGCTTCGTTGAGACGTTCACCGGTATTCGCGCGGTCAAGGGGTTCGGCGCGGAAGCGGCGGCGCGTGCAGAGTACGCCGCCGTGGCCGAACGGTACCGGGTGAGCGTGATGGACTCTATTAAGATGTTCGGCATCTACTCCCCCACTCTCATGCTTTTCGGGAATGTGTTTGTGGCGGCGGCGCTGGTGATTGGCGGGTATGCGGTGCTGGGCGGGACTATGCAGGTGGGCACCCTGCTGGCGCTCATTATTTATGCGAACCGGGTGTTTGAGCCGATTATGACGCTCTCCGAGTTCTATAACCTGTTCCAGTCGGCGTTCTCGGCACTAGAGAAGATTTCCGGTTTTTTGGCGGAGCGTCCGCAGGTGCGTGAGGCTGAGCACCCCGTGCAGCGGCAGGTTCTTGAGGGTGCCGCGCGCGGGGCGGTCGAGTTTCAAAACGCCCAGTTCGCCTATGTGGAGGGCACTCCGGCGCTGCAGCGCACATCGTTGAGCGTACCGGCGGGGCAGCGGGTGGCGCTGGTGGGTGCTACGGGCGCGGGCAAGTCTACGATCGCTAAGCTTCTGTCGCGGTTCTATGATGTGAGTGATGGGCGGGTACTGCTTGATGGCGTTGATATTCGCAGGCTCTCAGACGCTCAGCTACGGCAGGAAGTGGTGATGCTCACTCAGGAAGTGTTCCTGTTTTCTGACACGATCGCCGGGAACATTCGTTTGGGTAACCCGAACGCCACCGATGAGCAGGTTGTTGCGGCGGCGCAGGCGGTGGGCGCGCACGGGTTTATTAGTGCCCTTCCGCAGGGGTACCAGACGATGCTGGGCCGCGCCGGAACGAACCTGTCGGCGGGTCAACGGCAGCTGGTGTCGTTTGCGCGCGTGTTTTTGGCGGACCCGAATGTGGTGATTCTTGATGAGGCCACCGCCTCCTTGGACATTCCGAGTGAGCGGGCGGTGCAGCGGGCGCTGAATACGTTGCTGTCGGGGCGTACCGCGTTTATTATTGCCCACCGGTTATCGACGGTGCTAGCCGCCGACAGGGTGCTGGTGATTGATGCTGGCGAGGTGGTTGAGGACGGCTCCCCGCAGGCGCTAACGGCCACTGGCGGGCGGTTTGCGACGATGCGCGCCTCATGGGACGAACTCAATAACGAACAATAGTCTCCCAGCTGGGGCGTACCGAAGAGCGTGTGTGGTGCATTGCCCTTGCCCCCCCTGCTCACATATTTATGCATTATCGGGTGGTACCGGGCGCGCGGATGCATTTTGGAGGCGGGCGGAGTAATCTTCTCTATCGGGGGTATTCACCGTAGAATTTTCGCAACAACATGCTGGCCCCCAATCATTCACCCAGTTCATACCTATTCACAAGGACCATGATGTTCAAACCACACGGCGCGCACCGTGCGCGCATGTTGGGCGTGGCCGCGCTCAGCGTATGCACCGCCCTGCTGGGCACACCAGCCACCCTAGCGGCCCCGGCACAGCCCGCCCCCGCCTCCGCGGGCCCCGCCACTCAGGACACTGTGGAGGGGGCTAGGCAGGGTGAGGTGGTCACCGCCTCCATGAAAGAGGCCACCGGAACCGTCACCGCTTATGTGGAGCTGGCTGGCCAGGGTGCCTACGGGTTAGCTCTTGATGGGGGTGGGCGCCGGGTGAGCCCGATGAGCCAGGCGTCCCCCACCGCGCAGAGTGTTGCTGCGGCACACCACGTGCAGTCGCAGGTGGTGACAAACGCACAGTCATTAGCCGCTTCCTCTAATTCGCAGGTGCTGTACACTACGCATAACCTGCAGCGGGGTGTGGCGCTCACCGGTGATGCGCAGGCGATCAGGGGCCTCGCCGGGCACCCGGATGTGGTGCGTATCTCCCGTATCGTGCCGAAGGAGCGTATGAACGCAATCTCCGTGGTGGGCACAGGTGCGCTTGAGGCGTGGCGCAGCACGGGGGCGACCGGACAGGGCGTGACGATCGCGGTGATTGACACCGGCCTGGACTATACGCACGCCGATTTTGGCGGCCCAGGCACCAAGGCGGCCTACGATAAAGCAAAATCCTCCCCCACGATGCCCGCAGGTTCCTACGACCCGCAGAAAGTGGTGGGCGGCTACGACCTGGTCGGCGATGCCTACAACGGGTATAACGCCCCCGTGCCCGATAGTAACCCCATGGATTGCAGCGAGTCGGGGCACGGCACGCATGTGGCGGGCACCGCCGCAGGGTACGGTGTGGGTGCGGACGGCAAAACGTTCCGGGGCGAATATTCCAAGCTTTCATCTGCGGATGTGCAGCGGCTGCACATCGGGCCGGGTTCCGCACCCGAGGCGCGCCTGATGCCGCTGCGTATCTTTGGGTGCAGCGGCAGCTCCTCCATGACTGGCCAGGCGCTTGATAGGGCCCTGGACCCCAATAATGATGGGGACTTCTCGGATGGTGCGAACATTGTGAACCTTTCCCTCGGCAGCGACTACTCTACGGTGGATGACCCCGAAAACACGATGCTGCAGCGCCTGATTGATAAGGGGGTGCTGGCGGTGGTTGCCGCCGGTAACGCGCAGGCGAATCTGAGTCAGGGGGACGTGTACTCGATTATGGGTGCGCCCGCGAACAACCCCTCGGCGTTAACTGTGGCGAATTCGGAGAGTTCCCTCACCCGCTCTGACAGGTTTGAGGTGAAGGGGCCCTCCGCTGTTGCTGGGGCCTATGCGGGCAGCTACTCCACGTTGTATACGTTTGCCTCCAATAATGCGCGCGTGAGCGGCACCGTCACGGCGGCCCCCGAGTCGAATAAGACCGGCTGCGCACCGTTCACGGGCACGAATTTCGGCGGCCGCTGGGTGATGCTTCACTGGGAGGCTTCCGGCTCCGATGCGTCGTGCGATTCCGCCCGCCGGTTCGCGAATGTTGCCGCCGCTAACGGTAAAGGCGTGCTCATGGTGGCCCCGGAGAATGATGACCGCCCCATCGCGGGAAGCACCACCATACCGGGGGTGCTGATAAGCCGTGCAACAGCCCAGACACTATACCCGGCGGTGAAGGCGGGAACCCTGGAGGTTGAGCTGGGGGCGGCCTGGCGTAATACGGCTCTTACCTCGAAGGGCCCGGATACGCTGGCGGCCTCATCCGCCCGCGGGGTGCACGGTTCTGACGGGTTCGTGAAACCCGATGTTGCCACCCCCGGAACGAATATTTATTCAGCAGGTGCGGGTAGCGGCAACCAGCCGTTCCGCCTGAGTGGTACTTCCATGGCAACCCCGCATGTGGCCGGTATTGCGGCGCAGATCCTGAGCAAAGAGCCGTTTCTGTCTCAGCAGCAGGTGAAGGCGCGCATCATGAACACCGCCTCGCAGGAGGTGCGTACCATCTCGGGCGAACGGCTGGGTGTGGACCGTGTGGGTGCTGGCCGGGTGGATGCGCAGGCGGCCGTCAATGAGCGAACCACCGCATACAACACCCAGAACCCCCAGCAGGTCTCTCTATCTTTTGGGGTGATTGAGGTGACCCCCGGGACCGGGGCGAAAACAGTCACGAAAGAGGTGACCGTGGAGAACGCAGGCGGGCAGCAGCGCACGTTCCGGGTTGGTTTTGATGCGCGCACCACCACGGCCGGGGTGCAGGTCAAAACCCCCGAAAGCGTGAGTGTTGCCGCTGGCGCCAAGGCCACGTTTAGGGTGTCGGTGACGGTTGACCCCGAGAAACTGGCGAAGACTCTTGATGCGGGCACGGCCCGGGACCAGGGCGGCCGGTACCGCCAGTACCTTAGCTCAGTCAGCGGCAATGTGACGCTCACCGACAGCTCCTCCACCGTGGTGGTGCCGCTGCACGCCGCGCCAAAACCGGTGTCGGAACTCATGGTCCCTTCAGCTTCCTTAACGTTTGGCACCTCCCAGACGGCCCGGATTAAGCCGGAGGGCACACCGGTACGACGTAACGGGTACGTTTCGCAGCTGGGCGCCTTCGAACTGGGGTATGAGGAGTCTGGCCCGGCTCCCAGCAGCTCATCTGCGCGGGCAATGGCGGTACAGTACGTGGGTGCCTCGTCTAACCTTCCGGCGTTGGGTGCCTCAGGCAGTTCCCAGGGCCGGGGTGTCATTTCTTTCGGCGTGGCCACAAGAGGCAACTGGGATGCGCTCACCCCGGCCTACGGTATTGAGGTTGAGATTGACACGGACAGCGACGGCTACGCGGATTACTCGGTTCAGGTGAAACGGCAGATAGGCCTGGACTACCCGGTGGCGGTGCTCTCCTCCCGCCGCGCGGGTGCCAGCCGTGAGGTGGATGCGCTGCCGGTCAATGGTGTGTGGGGCGATATCGACACCAATACGTTCGATACGAATGTTGCAGTCATACCGGTTGCCGCTTCTTCACTGGGGCTGGCCCGGCAGGGTTCTGAACCTCTTCAGTACCGGGTGCTCACGAGCCTGCCGCTGCTGGGGCAGACGGTCTCCGAGACCGACTGGGTGAGTTTTAACCCGTACACCCCTAACCTGTGGTTTGACGGCGGGCAGGGCACCGGCCCGTCCCTGTTCGTGGACTCACCGGATGCGCCCGTGACGGCTCACCTGCGCAGCGGCACCTCCGCGAAGATGCTGCTGCTGCATCTGCATAACCCCTCGACTTCCGCGGCGCAGAACACCTCGCAGGTGGCCTCCGCCCGGGTTCAGCGGGCGCAGGTTCTTGAGGCGAGGAGCGGCTCGGCTGGGCCGTCAAACCCCGCCCCCGCCCCACCGGCTTCTCACCGGTTTAGGGATGTGGGCCCGGCCCACCCGTTCTACACCGAGATTGAGTGGCTGGCTGCTGAGCGCATCACCAGGGGCTGGCCGGATGGCACCTACCGCCCGGGGGAGAATATTGAGCGTGGAGCGATAGCCGCCTACTTCTACCGTATGGCGGGGGCACCCGATTTCACGCCTCCGGTGGTGTCTCCGTTTAAGGATGTGGACCCGTCACACCCGTTCTATCGGGAGATTACGTGGCTGGCGTCAAAAGGTATTACGCGCGGCTGGGGTGACGGGACGTTCCGCCCGCACGAGCCGGTGAGCCGTGAGGCGATGGCGGCGTTCTTCTACCGTTACGCCAACTCGCCACAGTTTAACGCCCCGCAGCAGTCACCGTTTAGGGATGTCCGCCCCTCCGACCCGTTCTATCGGGAGATTACGTGGCTGGCGTCGAAAGGTATTACGCGCGGCTGGGGTGATGGGACGTTCCGCCCGGTTGAGCCGATTCACCGCGACGCAATGGCGGCGTTTGTGTACCGGTTTCGCGGCATGAAGTAGCCTCACGCTGTCTCACGTCCTGGGGTTGCTGTTTTGTTTGCGCTTGACGAGGGTATGGGCTATCCTTATTGAGTTGCTTACGGTGCTGTACCGAGAAGTAACCCCGGGATGTGGCGCAGCTTGGTAGCGCGCGTCGTTCGGGACGACGAGGTCGCAGGTTCAAATCCTGTCATCCCGACCAACCCTAAACCCCCTGAGAGTAATCTTCAGGGGGTTTGCTGTATGTGCCTTCTGCCCGGGTCCCCACTGGGCCGAGTCGAAAGTCTAAATATCCAGTGTACGCAGCAACTCGCGCGGCGGAATCACGCCGTCCTCAATATAGGCGCGGAAAACAGGTGCCGCCTGCTCGCCGGTGAAAACCTCCTCAGGGTGCACCTGTAAGGGCGTATTGTTATACGTGATAGTGGTCCACGCATCCGGGTCTGCCACGGGTTTGCGCGCAACCACATAATGCTCATAAGACCCGTCTTCCTGGGTCACACGCACCTCAACCGTCATCGCCTGCGTGGAACCGCCGCACTGCATATAGTTGGAGAGCGCAACAGAGTCACGTGGAACATCATCCACATGATCCACACCCTCAGGCAGCGCCCACACCACGAGGGCATAACGTTTATAACCCTCCAAAAAGTCGGGCTCAGTAAGGCGCTGCTCGGTATCATCGGCGAAAGACTGCGGAGTTTGGGGGACATCGAATCCGTCATATCCAGTCCTTCCCACTACTATGTATGCAAAGTACTTCACGGGCTGGTTTCTCTCTGTTGGTGGCTGGTAGGCACCAGATTATCGGAGAGACACCGTGTGTGCCAGCGTATTCGTCACGCCGCCAGGCTAACCCCGCTGGCGGGATCGACCTCCGGCGCCGACTCCAGCATCGTGTAGTAATCACCCGAGGACGCTACGGCATCGGGCTCCCGCGCCTCACTCACGTAATTCTCCCGCTCACTCAATAGCAGAGCGGCCGCCCCTACCCGAACTCGGCTCACCAGCGCCATTGCCCTCAGCCTGGGCAGCCTCAGTGTCGGTCTTCTGGCACTCCCGGGCCTCCTCCTCGTGATACTCCGCTATCTTGGCTGTCATCCACTCCGGAATCCACTCCGGATCCCGCGGATAGTACTCCAGCTCAACAACCGCATCCGCACCAACAATCGGACTCGCACTAATGACCGGTTCACGCATCCAGTCCGCGTCCTGATGCAGCACCCCCTCAGCAGCCTCCATCCAAAAATGCGAGTACAACCACGCACCCCGATGCTGATCCACCTGAGAACCACGAATATCATGCATCGCGAAACTCACCTCACGAGGGAGATGAACAGACTTTCGCTCTTCTCCGCACATCAGCCACACCTTCACACGGCCCGTCCGGTGGGTCGCATGATAATCAATATCGACCCGGACTCCACCTTCATCTACTAACCAGTCACGCAACAAACCCTCAAATTTCAAAACAACCGAATTGCCCTGGTTACCCTGCGTAATTGACATCAGTTTACCCCTACCCGTTTCTGTGGCGGAAGATTCTCGAATGGCCTCGAGTCCGCCTCTCCAGCGGCAGTCGTCCATTTTACCTCGAACTTTTCTGGGACTCGTTCGGTTTTGGTGAGCTTCGTGGGGTCAGCGGGGTCTGGGTACTGGAATTCAATAACCAGGTTATTGAATCCGTCTGGGTTGTCCGCCACTTCCTGCTCGAACTTCTTGTAAGATTCCATTGTGTTGTGGCGCGGATTCTGGTTGACCTCTTTCAGCATCGCGACCATGTTGATCTCTTCCGGTGGCCCACCGAACTGGTGACCCACAATATGGACTGCTGGGTGTTTTTCGGACGGTGCTTGTTTTGTGCTTCAGGCTGCCTTCTTCAGGTCCAGGAAATCGCGTTCGACTTCGTTCGGGGTGCGATATCCCAGGGCTGAGTGAAGGCAGACATGGTTGTATCTCAGCTCTATCCACGAGGCAATATCCCTAACCGCCTTATCCTTCGTGAGGTACACCATCCGATGGACCCTCTCATTCTTGAGCGTGGCATTGAACGACGCCACAAAATCGTCACGTGTGAATGCGTTCATCAACTTCTCGTGTCCCTCAAGGTGTGTTCGGGATGATGCTTCGATCATTTATCTTTCTTTTAGGTTATCGGTGTGGTGAAGCGTTCACAATATGTGGTGTCGATGGTGCCAGGCTTCCGTAGCCTTGGCACTAAGGGTGTTGGGATGGGTTCTACGGCATCTGGACAGATCCATTTGTCGCGGGACACATCTTCACCTACACCTCGTGAATAACCCTTTTGTGCTGCGCTGGCCTTGAACCGCTAAAAATATTGAAAGTTACAGCAAATTGGGCCGTTGAGATGGGCCGTGTTCGAGATATTTATGCATTCGTCGACACATCTCGGGCCGCCTATTTTCGGCGAGGTTGACGACCTGCCTCCTGCTGGCAGCAGCAACGCTCGTCATCGCCCTGGGCGGAGGGTAACGGTGTGCTCGTAGTGGCCTCGCTGTATGGGCGTCCATCCAGATGAATCGAGGCGTTCGGTCTCTTGTGGGTCGAGGGCGCGTGTGGTCAGTCTGTGCGAACGAGGCTGAGGTCGTCGGGCTGTAGCCGCCGAGTCCAGGCCTTACCCCCGCCCGCTCATGAGGGCAAGTACACACTCAATCGGTCCGCGTGAGAGCGTGCTGTTGCTCAGCAGCTTCTGCCACAGCCAGGTGAAAAGCGCACCCGCACCCCAGGCCAGCGCCAGGAACCCCACCCAGTACAGGTATGTCAGCCATGTACCTTCCAGCGGGGCACGGTATTCAGCACCGGCGACCAGCTGCACCAGGTAGGTGCCTCCATGCACTGCCGCCAGAAGTATCACAATGGATGCGCTCAGACTCATGCGCCCCACCCGCGCGAACGGCTCAAGTATCGCACCGCGCCCGGCAAGCACCCGAGCCGCCTCGGCGCACACGTACAGCACCCCGGCCACTCCCACAATGCTCAATGTTGTAGGCCACGCCAGCACCCCCGATTGCGCCTTCGGGTTCACCCAGAACAGCGCTGCCGCGCCCAGCCCCAGCAGGCCGACGGGCACCCCAATTTTAGGGCCCAGCTTCTCGTAGGCGCGCCATAGCAGTATGCCCAGCCCCACCTGCCAGAGCATCTTCAATCCGCTGTGCAGCACGGTGCCGGTGTACTCGTTAAACAGGGCGGGGATGGTGCGGCTCAGCCAGTCGTCGGCGACCCAGCCCCGGTTTACCAGCTGCTCGTAGGTGAAGGGAATGGCGGGGCTGGCGAGCGCCGTCAGCGCAGCCTGCACCCACAGCGGCGAGTATACGAATAGTGTGGTGAGCAGGGTCAGCACGGCGAACGGGATGAGCAGGTCGTATAGGATCGGGAATTCGGTGTGGGCTGCTACCGGCTGGTAGGCGCGTCCTTGGGCGAGCAGCCACCCGAGCACGAAGAATGCGATGGCGCGCACCACGGTGCTGGCAAAAAATTGGGGAAACGTCACCCTCCTGGCGTATAGGTATGCGCTAATGCCAAGGAGCGCAGCGAGTAGCGTATTCGCGGCGGGCGGCACGCTGCCCAGCCAGTGCAGCCGGTTCTCCGGCACCAGGTTCAGTGCTACGCTCACGGGCATCACCAGCAGCAGCAGGGCGAATGCGCGAGCTAAATCTACACCAGCCTCGCGTTTGGCGGTGGTTTCTGCGGGCATATTGCCTCCTGTGTGCCTGCGTAGTCGAATCAGAACGTAGATGCTGAGCCTCAGCCCAGTCCGGTGCGCTGTGTGTGGTGCGCGTCGGGTTTAAGGTTAAAGATACTAGTCAGGATATATTAGCTCAGTATCCTGAGGCATATCCGCGTCTAAGCGGATGCGCAAGGCTGCTGTGGGGCACCCGTAAATATGCGTGCTCGCCGGGGCTGTGCCACACTTAAGGCTGACTGGTTGCCCCTACCCTATTTCTGCGAGGTTTCATGTCTGTGCTGTTCGGCGCCACTGGGCTGCTTGGCTCGGTTGGTGTGCTCGCTGCCGGTGCTGCTGCGCACGGCGTCACGGGTGCTTCGCAGGTGCTGGTGGCTTCTGGTGCCGCCGCCGAAAGCACCAGTGTTGAGGGTACCGCCCAGTATGTTTCTATTTTCTGGGTTTCTCTTGTGGCGCTGGTGTCCCCGGTTATATCGCGGCTGATTGGCAAACGCATCCCGGATGTTGTGTTTTTGCTTATTTTTGGGATGCTGATCGGCCCGAATGTGCTGGGTTTGGCTTCTGGCAGTGACGGCGGTATTCCGCTGCTGAAAGAGCTGGGGTTGGGGATGCTGTTCCTCATTGCCGGGTTTGAGATTGATGTGAAATCGTTGCGCGGCCGGCAGGGCCGCAGCGCTATCACCACCTGGTGCGTGTGTTTTGGGCTGGGGGTGCTGGGGGCGGCGCTTATTACCGGTTTCACTAAGGGTTTTAACACCTATATTGCGGTGGGTATTGCGCTGAGTTCCACGGCTTTAGGTACGCTGCTGCCTATGCTTAAGTCGCATGGTGCGGCGGGTACTCGGGTGGGTAATGCGGTGCTGGTGCATGGTGCCGTTGGCGAGCTTTTCCCGATTTTTGCGATGTCGCTGCTGTTATCTTCGCATTCGCCGGGGCTGGCGATTCTGATTCTGCTGGGGTTTATGGCGGTTGCGGTGGTGACTGCCATTGTTCCGCACCGCCTGTTTGAGAAGGTGCCGGGGCTGCGGCAGATTATGGCGGCTGAGGCGAATACGACCAGCCAGACGATCCTGCGTCTGGCCATGTTTCTGCTGGCCACCCTCATCATGTTCGCGGCGCTTTTTGGGCTGGATGCGGTGCTCGGGGCCTTTGCGGCGGGCATTATTTTGCGTTCGCTCACGCCGGTGGGGGCGTTACATTTGATGACGCGCCGCCTTGAGACGGTGGGGTTTTCGTTTCTGATTCCGCTCTTTTTTGTGGTGAGCGGCATGACGATTGACCCGTCGGTGGTGGCGCGTTTCCCGCTGGTGCTGCTGCTGGTTGTGGTGGGTATTTTGCTGGCCCGCGGGCTGCCGGTGTTTGTGGCTGAGCGTTTCACGGATACCGGTTCGGAGCTGCGTTCTACCAGTGAGAAGATTGAGCTGGCCCTGTATTCGGCGGCGGGCCTGCCCATTATTGTGGCGGTAACAACTATTGCTACCGGTAGTGGGCTGCTTGAGGATGCGACCGCTTCCCTGCTGGTGGCCGGTGGGGCGTTTACGGTGCTGCTGTTCCCGCTGTGGGCAGCGGCCATTAAGAGGGCGTTCCGGCGGCAGGGCGCATCGGCTGATCAGCAGCCGTCACAGAAGGAGCAGATCGCAGCGTTAAAGGCCCGGAAAACGGCACAGGTGCGCCTGACAACAGGTATGCTGCCGGTGGTGCCGCCAGCACAGGAGGCTAAAAGCACCGCGCCAAAGGACGGGTCCCCCGGTGCCGCACAACAACCGCCGGCTGGCTAGCCTATGGCACGCGGCTGCGCCTCATTCCTCACGGCGGGGGTTATGAGTCAGCAGCTTTAAGGATTGTGCGCGCGTGTTTCGCCGCCTGCGAGGAGCCCTTAAAACCGTTTAACCATGCGGTCATCTCGGGGCTTAGCTGCGGGGATTTATTCGCGCTATGCTTCGCGCCGTGAACGCGTAAGTATTCCTGTGCGTATACTCCCAGCAGCTTCCCCATCCCGTGCTGGGTGCGCTCACAGTGCGGCAGCAGCCCGTCTAAGAACCGCAGGGTGATGCGCGGGGTTAGCGCCGCCATGTCCTCGAAGGTATGCGCCCACCGGGTGAACATTAACGCTGGGGCCGCCTGTGCGAATCCCGCAATGGCGTCTTGGTAGGAGAGCCGACCGCCGAGGGTGTCCGCCAGCAGCTCTGCGGCTCCGGCACGGTCTACCTGGTTTTTTGAGTTGGCCAGTACCGCGAGCGCCTGCGCACTCAAGGAGTCCCATGTGCCCGGGTGGCTCCTCAGAAGGCCCACCATATTGTGCATATAGTGGTCTTCTTCGTCGAAGAAGACCCACTGTTCTAGCAGGCCGACTGCCACGGGTGCCGTGGAGGAGGGGCAGGTGAGGGCCAGCTGTTCGCAGCTCATGACCGCGTAGTGCAGGGTGAGCAGATATTTTTCTTCCGGTGTGTGTTCTTCGCGTACTTTGGGCAGGTGCACGGTGGGGCTCCACCACACGAATTCGGGTTTGCCGCTGGGGCGTTTCGTCTCGCTTTCACGGTAGCTCCAGCTCGCCTGGATGTTCTCAAGAATGTGAGGAGGCTTCCCCGCGTCTTTGAGTTTGGTACGGGCACGCTCAAAGTATGGTGCGTATCGGCCCGCAGCATCGGCGGTGCGCTCGATTTCTTCCAGGGCGTTTATGAGTGTCTGGTGCGTCGCCTGATCGCCTTGGTTCAGGCGCAGCATTGCCTGCGTAAAATCCTGTTCCAGGATGTCTGCGCCGGTAGAAATGTTGTGGGTTAGCCGCTGCATAAATATTTTGGGGTCTACCCACCCGTGGGTGTCTGTGGGGGTGGCCAGCAGGGCGTATGGGCATTTCTGGCGGAGGTGCTCACCGATTTCCCGGATGCGCTCGTTCACGGGTGTTTTTTCATGCGCTAGGTGCTGCTCATATTCTTGTACAGCTGAGTTTTCCGGCTCTAGGGCGCTGAGGATGAGGTATGCGATCTGATGCCCTGCACGGTGCTCGCGTATCCTCTCTTCCGCCTGCCGGGTGAGGGGTTTCAGCACTGAGGTGTCGCGGTTTTCACTCATGAGCCAGTGGAACAGCAGCTCGCTCTCCAGCCCCTGCACGGCCTCTTGCATGGCGTGTAGGGTGCGCGCGTAGGCGTCTTGCTGGCTGAATGGGGTTACTGGCTGCGCGGGTGAGGCAGGCACCGGATAGGAGGGTTCTTCGGAGCCCGCTGTATGTTGCGCGGTTTCTTCTTCTGTATTTGCCAGCAGCCCGGCCTCTTCTAGCTCCTGCCGGGCCACCGGGTTGAGGCTCTGCGCGTGCTGGTGCAGTGTTTCGGCTGCGTTGCACCGTACCAGTAGTTGTGCGGCAGCCACCTGCACCTGCGGGTGGGTGTGTCCCAGCGCGGTAAGGGCCAGTTCGGTGACCGGCCCGTCCCCGCCTGTGGCGCATGCGGATTCCAGGATTTTCAATACCGCTAATGCGTTCGCTTTGGTTGTTAAAAGCGCTGGGGCGCATCCGTGGATGAATCGATCCGTGTCAAGAAGCCTTGCCCGGTGCACCGCTGAGAGTTGTTTGACCGCCAGGGTGATGGTCGCTCCCACAGATGAGCCGAGCAGGTTCACGAGCGCACCCTGCCGTTGGGCGGATTCTGCGGCGGTGGGGGTCAGGGCGGTGTACATGCGGGAGAACCATCCGGCACGGTAGGCGGCGAAGTCCCGCGCTAATGCGTCAAGGCAGGCGTCTAGCAGGCGGTCTTTGGGGATCAGCCCTTCGTGGGTGGCGGTGAGCAGATCTTCCTGCCAGGTGGTTCCTGGCATGAACTTATCTATATTCGTGAGCGAGTTCTCGGGGGTGCCTTCTATGGTGAGCAGCTGCCACAGCAGTTCGTCGCGTAGTTGCTGGTCGTGGCGTAGCAGTGCCTGCCGCAGTGGGGTGTTAAGGTTCATGAGCGCCAGGAAGTAGTCGTCGTTGTGTTCCAGCTGCACCCCGTCGTAGAGCTCGGCCAGCCGGAAGAACCCGTTATTGTGCCAGTGGATCATGCCCTCTGCCAGAAGGTCCACTTGGCTTTGGGGGCTGTCCCCTATGGTTAAGCTGTCGTAACCGTTGGATTTGTAGAGGTCGTATACCTGTTCAAGGCCTTTTTCTGCAACAAGCTGGGGCAGGTCCTGCATGAAGGTGTTGAAAGAGGCTCGGAGGTCTTTTTCGCTGCTCATTTATTGTTCCTAGAGGCTGGGTGGGGCGGTGTCTCGTTCATTATAGGGTTCAGCTCGCCTGGATACGCCGGGGGCGGTCACTGCTGCCGAACCTGTGGTGTTTTGTGTGGCTTGACGCAGGCTCCTCCTGCCCGGGGCTGTGGGTGGCGTATATCCTGTGGCTTAGGGCGTGCGGGTGTCTTCTCTGACTGTGGGTTATGGGCGAGAAATATAATAATATATACATTTTTAATGCTATAGAATAAAGCATATCTTTATATTTTCTGAATAAAGTTTCAGGTTCGCAAGAAACCGCAGGAATATTCAAAACTTACACTTGCAATAGTTTATGAAGTAACTATAAAAATACCTTATCTCACACAATAAGGATATCCTTAATAAATCCGCCTTAATGTCTCTATAACCCTATAAAAATTTTAAAAATTCGCGTCTTAAAAGCAAATTTTACGGCGTGTTACGACGCTTATCTTCCGTAACTGACAACCTGTCAGTTAGTATATGGGTGTAAGGGCACATGGGGAATAAAAGCCGCATCGTACTATCATTCGATACGGGTTTTGTGACCTGCACCATAACCAGTTCGGGGGTGCGCCTAAACATCGCGCACCCCGCGCAGGAACCCTCCCCAGGCCATATAAAGTTCAAGGCAGAACACCGGCTGAAAGGAGGCGGTACACAAACAGATTTCCGGGGCGCACCAAGCCCCGTCCCGTTCCCTCGCTCGCACCTGTACACCACTGCACACACGTACATTTATCGAAGGAAGAAAAATGCATACCACTCTTTTAATGGTGAGTTCGAGTGGTGTTGAGCTGGACTTTCCCGCCTGGCTGCGCATCACGCACTTCATTAACTTTCTGATGATGGGGTTCCTCATCCGCTCAGGCTGGGAAGTTATCGCCTCCCACCCGCGCTTTTACTGGAATAATCACTGCACCCCGGGCTCCGAATGGCTCCGTTTTACGAAGGACAAGGTTTCAACCGTCCCTGGCGAATACACCGCCCGCGACGATCAACGAAGCCTCTCCCCTCTTATTTCGCTACCCGGTAAGGCTCAGATCGGTTTGGGACGCGCATGGCACGCCCTAGCCACGGTTATTTGGGTGGTGAACGGCCTGATCTATGTGACCCTGCTGTTCGCAACCGGGCAGTGGCGGCGTATCGTACCCACCTCTTGGGAGATTTTCCCCGAGGCATGGCACTCGCTCACAATCTACGCGGGCTTCCAAGTGCCCTCCATTGAGCACTTCCAGCCGTACGATGCCCTTCAGAAGCTCATGTACTTCACCGTGGTGTTCATTGTGGCGCCGCTGATGATCGCCACCGGGCCCATTATGAGCCCCGCGTTCTGCGGCCGCTTCCCCGGCTACGTCAGGCTGTTCCGCAACCGCCAGACCGCCCGCTCCATCCACTTCTTGGGCATGGCGTTCTACTGCGTCTTTACAGTCATGCACGTAGCACTGGTGTTCATCGTGCACCCGCAATACAACATTGCACACATGATGCTGAATAAGAGCTACAACGAGATTGACGCCGCCCAATTCGCCCAGGCAGTCACCATGCTGATCGTTGGCGTGGTCGCAGCCGTGGCCCTGTGGCTAGGCGCCTCGTACTGGTCGCTGCGTGATCTGCGGTTCACCCAGACCTTCATTTGGGGTCTGACCCAGCCGGTCCGTAACGTATTCCTTGACCGCATCACCTCCCGGCAGGTAAAGAAGAAGACCTTCACGGATGCCGATATTTCGCCGTTCCACTGGGTGAACACCCGCCCGCCAACAGAGCGTGAAAGCACCGAATGGAACCGCCTGCGCGAGAACGAATTCGTGGACTACCGCCTAGAGCTAGGCGGGCTGGTGAAGGAGCCGAAGTCGCTGAGCATCGACGACTTGAAGGCTCTCGGCAAAGAAGTGAACATTACGATGCACACCTGTATGCAGGGGTGGACGGGCATCGCCAAGTGGGAAGGTGTGCGCCTACGCGACGTACTTGCCCTCGTGGAGAAAGACGAGAACGCCCGGTACGTGATGGTCACCTCCTACGGGCACGTGGGCCACACCTACGATGGCCGCCCGACCGAGCCCTACTACGAGTGCTTGGACATTTCCATGGCAATGGAGGACGAAACCATCCTGGCGTGGGGCATGAACGATAAGCCCCTGCCGGATGTGTACGGCGGACCCCTGCGCCTGCGTGCAGATTCCATGCACGGCTACAAGATGGTCAAGTGGGTGCAGAAGGTCGAATGGATCAGCGATTACCGCGACGTTGGCGATGGCCAGGGCGGTAGCCGCGAAGACTCCGGCCTGCAGCACTTCGACGCACGCGCCTAATATTACCTGCTGCTTGTTCCATGGCAGGCACCCAACTGGGTGAAAATAATGCGCCCCGTGCGCCGGTCACAGTACCGGCACACGGGGCGCTTTCACGCGGTCATCAGCAGATCTTGTGTGTACTCAATACCCCCGGAACCCGCTCACTATGTGCAGCTTTCGCTCCATACCAGGAAGTCCCGGTATGACCCATGGGCTATTGTGTTACAGCCCTTTATACCGGTAGAGCTGGCTGAGCGAGGCAACCGTCGGCTGAAGCACAATATCAGCTTCCTCATCTTCCCCCACCACGGTGGCACCGGTCAGGTTCAGGTAGTCAGCCACCGTAAACGGTGCATAGTGGGCGAACAGCTCGAACATGGCCTTCACGACGGGGCCAGACTCTATAACATTCACCCCGGAACGAATACCCACGTCCGTAATCGTCATGGTGCGCTCCTTCAGATCCAAAATCAGCGGCAGCGAACCGCGCGCCCGCGACGTGAGCGTGAACTTGGCGCGCACCTGACTCACCTCATGCACATTCTTACCCACGCCAACACGCGGTAAAAGCATGAACCCGGCGAACAGGTCGTTCACATCCGCAAGGGTGTTCTCCCCGCTGTGCCCTGCGTAAAGCTGCACGGTGGGCACCGCGTACCGCACCCGGTCCTCACGGGCCTGCGCAATTTTCAGGTCAATAAACTCCCACGCGCCGCCGGTTCCGTTCGTCACATCCCCCGAATGGTAGCAGTACTTTTTAGCCCGCTGACTGCCGTACCACACGCGGTCTAGCAGCGCACCTTTCGCGTCGTACAGCAGCACCGAAAGGTCAACATCGGCGGGTGAGTTCCAGTAGGTGAACAACCGAATCACGCTGTTCTTAGCGGGGCTTTTCGCCTGCATCGCCTGAGGGTCAAGCCGCACACGGTTGTAGCGGCTCAGCCCCAGCAGAGACTCGCTGGCGTTACGGTTACCCAGAGGCATAGCTAAGGAAGCCACATCGTGAGGAACATGCACACGAACCCCGCTCAGCCGCCCCAACAAACCGCTCTTCACGGCGTGCAGGCCCAACTCAAGCTGCCTTTGGGTGTACGAGCCAGCGGGGACCACCGACCCCACCCCTGCCTTATCAATCACGAGGCGGTGCTGCCCCGAACCAGCAGCTATATTCGTGTACATATTGTGCATCTGCACCAGAAGAGGCGCAGCCACACGCGGCGCCACCTGGCAGAACGCGTCAGCAACCTGCTGCTGATCGCCGCTGAAGTACCGCAAGGCCCGGTTGAGCTGACGCGCAAACACCCCGGGGCGGCGGGACAGCACCCGCGTTACCTTATCCACATCACAGCTGCGGTAGGCGGCATCCACCTCAGACTCATAACTGCGCATTTCACCGTTGTAGAGGGCGTCAGCCCACACATTCAGGTACACGAGGGAGGGGTATTCCCCGGGGTGGATGGTGCGTGCCAGTCGTTTAAAACGCTCCGCGTGCGTGGCGGTGTCGTAGCAGGCGGCCTCATAGTCGCGCTCGCAAAGGGTATTAATGAGCCGAGCTATGAACGTGCGCTGATGGCGGCGCAGCTTAAACCGGCTGGGGTCACTCAGGCTCAGATCTCCTTCAGTCCCCAGCAGGTTAATGTTGCTAAGAGCCACCGCAATGCGCAGCACCTCATTGAGGGTGCGCGCCTGGTGGGCGTAATCGGTGGATATTGCGGCCGCCAAAAACGCCAGGTTCTCACGGAATGCGAACGGCCCCTCTAGGGTGGGCAGTGCATCATAAAACACCAGGTGGGTAGCGAGGGTAAGCAGATCGGCCCGGTCGAATTCGCTGTACACCTGGTTCTGGGTTGCAATTTCGGTGAAGAGCGAGCATATTAGCGGCACGATGCGCCCTTCACCACGCAGCAGCACCACCTCACGCTGATCCCGTTCACTGTTGGACAGTTCCCCACGCTCGCACGCCAGCTGCCAGTCGTACGGGCGGAAATCGGTAATGACCTGCGCATCGGGAATATCACCGTAGGGTTGGTTATTGGCAAACCACCAGATCGCGTCACAGCAGGGGCAGGCAACGGTGTACAGGCACAAGTGTTTCGCCATTTCTCTGCGGCCCATAAACCGGGTAACGTAGTGAAGCATCTGCTCCGTGTACCTCTGTGTATCAGTGAGGGTGGGCTCGATAATATCGAAGTCTTTACGGAAGGCGCACCCACCCCGGTCACCGCCGTGCAGGTGCTTCCAATCTGCGATAAGATCGGCCAGCTCATGCTCACTCATGCGCATGAGGGTTTTCTGGCTTTCGGTGGAGAGGACCATCCCCAGCTCGGCGAGCACACGCACACGCTGATGCAGCTCATGTTGCGGAACAGGGTCGGACGCGAGGACGCTATTAAGAGGGTAAATGCCGGTACGGCGGAGGATGACCTGCTGCAACTGTGCCATTGGTGCTGTCTTTCTACTGGACCCCAGTCCTTGCTGGAGGTGGCTGGCGCTTCCCCCGCGCCCATACCGGATTACGGGTGTACGGGGGTGCACGTTCCACGTTTTTGTGGAACATAACAGGATATTCTTGTTGGTACTCTTCTGTCAATGTAGCGGTTTTCGAGACGCACCAGTACTCATAACAGCTTATTTTTATACTGTTATTTCGAGGTCTCTCCCGCCCACTTTAGGTATCTCTGCACAGCGCAAACACGGTCTGCCGATAACCATTTGCATAGTATAAATATGTGTACGAGTCATCCCCCTGCACCCGAACGGCACAGGGGGATGATAAGCACTTTATGAGTGTCCCTTATGGGCTTACTGGTCGAGAATAATCACGTCCAGGGTACGCGGGCCGTGCACACCCTCCACGCGGATCAGCTCAATATCACTGGTTGCCGAAGGGCCGGAAATCATGGTCACCGGGCGCTCATAGGTGATGCGATCGATCGCCTCAGGCACCAGCTCAACCACGGTAGAGCGGGGAACCACACAAATATGGTGGTCTGGTACCAGCGAGATTGCGCGCCGCCCCTCATCCTGGTTGGAGTTCAAGAAGATCGTTCCGGTCTCAGCGCAGGAAACGGTTGAGGAGGTGACCACCGCATCCACAGCATCCAGCTGGTGCACCGTCAGGGCACCCGGCTCCAGGGTGCTGCCGGAGTCGGTGAAACAGGTGCGGGTGGGGGTGTCTTCCGGCAGCCACTGCCGGTTCAGGCCCACGGGAACCACATAGTGCGAGGTCTCCCCCAGCCGCTCAGCGATCACATCCGCAATATTCGCTTCGGTCGCTTCGAACACGTTCGCCTTGTAATCAACGAGGCGGTCCACGAGCATCTCAATGGTCTGCTCCTGGTTCAGGTGGCTCACCCGGCGGTAGTTACGCTGGGGTTCCGGCGCCACGGGCGCATCCGCGAGGGAAGTACGGATGCGGGCGAGGATGTCTTCTTTAGCTGATGACATTTATGCATTCTCCTTGGGGTCATGCGCTGCCTGAGCGTCCATCGCAGCCTTGGCGTTAGCGGCAGCCTCAGCGGCCTTGCCCTTATTCGCTTCAATGAGGGCTGCAATATCCACGCGCTGGGCGCTGTCGCGGGCGGGTGCGCCTGACTTTTCTTTACGCCACCAGTTGCGGAACGATTCCTTGGGCGGTTCGGGGATGTCGCGGTATTCAGTCCAACCGCCCACAATACCGGGCAGTTTAGAGATCTTGTGCTTCTTGCCGGTAATCAGGCGTGACATGGGCAAACCACGCTCGGCGACTGCCATCATCTTACCCGAGGAGAACAGCTTCTTAGCGCCGTACATCATGGCATCCATCTGGGTGGGTGCGTGTTTCTTCGCGTGCTTTGCCTCAACATCCTTACCGCGCAGGTGCACCAGCACCTCGGGGAAGTTGATCTTCACGGGGCACGCTTCGTAGCAGGCACCGCACAGCGAAGATGCGTACGGCAGCGAGTTATTGTGCGCCGCCTCAATACCGGAAAGCTGGGGCGAAAGAATCGCACCGATCGGGCCGGGGTAGGTGGAGCCGTAGGCGTGACCACCGGCGCGCTCGTACACGGGGCACACGTTCATGCAGGCGGAGCAGCGGATGCAGCGCAGCGCCTGGCGTCCCAGTTCATCGGCCAGCACGGCGGTACGGCCGTTATCGATGAGGATTACGTGCAGGTTCTGCGGGCCGTCACCGGGGGTTACGCCCGTCCACATGGAGGTGTAGGGGTTCATGCGCTCACCGGTGGAGGAGCGCGGCAGAAGCTGCAGGAATGCCTCGTAGTCCTGGAAGGTGGGCAGCAGCTTCTCAATACCCATGAACGAGATGAGGGTATCGGGTAGGGTCAGGCACATACGGCCGTTGCCTTCGGATTCTACGATGGTCATGGTGCCGGTGTCAGCGATACCGAAGTTCACGCCCGAAACGGCGACCTTGGTCGAGAGGAATTTCTCGCGCAGACGGTTACGCGATGCCTCCGCAAGCTCGGCGGGTTCATCGGTAATATCCGGGTTAATGCCTTCAATCTTCTTGAGGAAGATATCGCGGATTTCGCGGCGGTTACGGTGAATTGCCGGAACCAGAATGTGCGAGGGGCGGTCTTCGCCCAGCTGCACGATTTCTTCCGCAAGGTCGGTCTCAATGGCGTTAATGCCGTTCTCTTCCAAGAACTCGTTCAGACCGGTTTCGGCAGTTGCCATGGACTTGATCTTAATAATCTCGTCCACACCCTGTTCGCGAATCAGCTCGAGAGCGATCTGGTTTGCTTCGTGAGCATCGCGCGCCCAGTGCACGTGCCCGCCGCGCGCGGTAAAGTTACGCTCGAACTGCTCCAGCATCTGCGGCAGGTTGTACAGCACATAGTTCTTCACCATTTCGCCGGTGGTGCGCAGGTCCTGCCAGTCGGGCAGTTCGCTGGTGACGCGGGCACGCTTATTGCGAATAGCGTGGGTTACGAACCGCAGGTTATTGCGCAGCTGGTCATTCTTCAGCTCACGTTTGGCGTATTCGGGGAACGGTTCGTTCTCAAAGATATTGCCTTCGCCGTAGTGCACGACCTTCGGCATACCCAGGGGGATTGCGGTGGAAGTCATCATCAACCTACTTTCTATGCGAAGGCGAGTTCTACGTTGCCGTCAATCTTCAGCGGATTCGCTTTAGTGGAGGCGAGGATTTCGGCAAAGTGAATGGTTTTTACGGGTGAGCCTTTACGGGAGAGAGCGCCGCCAATATTCATCAGGCAGGAGCAGTCGCCGCCGGTGCATACGGATGCGCCGGTCTTCTCAACGTTGGTTGCTTTGTCTTCAACCATCGCACCGGAAACATCGGCGTTCTTGAACGAAAAGGTTCCGCCGAAGCCGCAGCACTGGTCGAGGTCCTCAATTTCGGTGTACTTAATGCCTTCAACGGTGCGCACCAGATCCTGCTGACGGGTTCCCAGGTGCAGCAGGCGCATACCGTGGCATGAGCTGTGGTAGGTCACGTGCTCGGGGAAGTAAGAACCAAGCTGCTCGGCGGCGTTGGTAATGCCCAGAACGTCAATCAGCAGCTGGGACAGTTCAAAGGTGCGGGCTGCAATTTGCTCGGCTTTGACAGCAAGCGCCTCATCACCTTTGCGGCGAGCGATCATGGGCTGCTGGTGCCCCAGGGAAGCCACACAGGAGCCAGACGGCGCCACAGCTACGTCCCAGTCCCAGGCGGAGAATGCATCAACATGGTTCTTGACAATGGGGTAGGCGTCGTCGAAGTAGCCGGAGTTCACGTGCATCTGGGAGCAACAGGTCTGCCCGGGAGGGTATACCACCTCGTGCCCCAGACGTTCAAGGATTTCAACGGTCGCACGTGCCACGCGCGGATACATGCCGTCTACAATGCATGTTGAGAAAAGTGCGATGCGCATGTTTATTGTCCGCTCCTTTCCTGGTTAATTAAATTTTTCTCGCCGCCTCTTTAAGTGGGAAGACGCCTGCTGTTGCAGCGGCGGTTTCGCACCAGCGCGGCAGCATAGCTGCTAGGTGTTAGCGTTCCTTGATATGCCGGGTCACAGAGGCAGGCGGGGCGGAAAAATCTAGGTGTTAAACTTTTCTTTCTTACAGTACATTTAACACTATCGGTCGGGCATTTCTTTAATTTAAATACCGCACATTTTTTTCACCAAATTATTTTTAAGGTTTACCTTATTTTTAGGGTTGCCACACCCTTTTTAAGGTCATGCCACCCCTACCTCTGAGGGTGGGACTTAAGATTTTCTCCCCCAAACGCACCAGCGGGGCCTAAACCCCTACCGCTTCTTCCTGACTGCCAGCGTCTTGAAACAGGCACTCCCCAGACTAACGAGGGTATTTCCCCCGCCCCTTGCAATCACATTAAGCCGCGTGCCGAATCGTGAAATATTTTCCATATGCTTCTCATAGCGCGGTTTTACCAGCATGTACACCCTGCAACCACCCCACCCTACTTGCCCCACGTGAGCAGCATCATGTAACCTTCAAACTAGCACTTTATTGGTCTGACCACATACCCCTGCGGTCTATAGAACAGCAGCGGGCTACCTTACCGGGTAATGTCTGACCACACATCTATTCCTGTACCAAAGGAGTTACCAGTGGATAAGTTCACTGCCGTCACCGATGCCGTGGGAGGAAGCCTCGCACTGAGCGCGCTTGTGGCAACCATACCGCTGCTGACCTTCTTCATCATGCTACTCGTCGTCAAGGCACGCGCACACTGGTCGGCGCTGGTGGCACTTGCCGCATCCATCCTGGTGGCAAGCCTCGGCTTTACGATGCCATTCGACTTGGCAGGACTCAGTGCGGTGCGCGGCGCTATCTACGGTTTGGTCATCTGCTGGGTGATTCTGGGGGCTATCTGGTTCTACCAGATCACCGTGCTCTCAGGGCGTTTTGAAGATCTGCGCCGCACCTTTGACCGTCTCGGCGGCGGTGATTTGCGCATCCAGGCAATCCTCATTGCGTTCTGCTTCGGTGGCCTGCTTGAGGCTCTGGCTGGCTTCGGTGCCCCCGTGGCAATTACCGCAACCATGATTCTTGCTCTCGGCGTGAAGCCGCTCAAAGCAGCTATTACCGTGCTTCTTGCTAACACCGCTCCTGTGGCGTTCGGCGCCGTCGCCGTCCCGATTGTGACCGCAGGCGATGTTGGCGGCAAAGACCCGCACGTTATTGCAACCATCGTTGGTCACCAGGCACCGTTCCTGGCAATGTTCGTGCCCGTCATTCTGCTCTTCATCCTCGACGGCATGAAGGGTGTTAAAGATGCATGGCTCCCTGCCTTCGTCATCGGCATTTCCTTCGGTATTGCACAGTGGATCACCGCAGCAACCCCCGCATACAACCTCACCGACGTGGTGGCATGTATCGTCTCGATGGGTGCAGCAGTGCTCTTCCTGCGCTTCTGGAAACCGCGCGGCGTAGAAGGCGTGCGTGAGCGTTACGGCCTGCCTTCACAGGTCGAAGAGAAAGAAGCACTACCTGCCGTGCGTGTGTGGATGGCTCTTCTTCCCTACCTGATCGTGGTTGTTATCTTCGGTCTCGTGAACCTCAATGCCGGTTTGAAGGCATGGCTGAAGACCGTGGCTATTAAAATCAATATCCCCGCGCTCAGCTCCCGTCTGGTCACCAAGGACGGCACACCCGTCAAGGACGCCCCTTACACCTTCACCTGGCTTTCAAACCCCGGTACTCTGCTGATTATCTCGGGCCTGATCGTTGCGGTTGTTTACTTCTTCTTCAACGAGAAGGGGCGGTATGGTTTCAAGTTCCCAGCCGTTTTCGCCGAGTTCGGTTCGGTCATCTACCGTATGCGCTGGACGATTCTGACCATTGCCTCGGTGCTGGCACTGGCATACGTCATGAACTTCTCGGGTCAGACCGTCGCAATGGGTACTTTCTTGGCGGGCTTGGGTACCATCTACGCAGTACTGGCACCGGTGCTGGGCTGGATCGGCACTGCGGTGACCGGCTCGGATACCAGCGCAAACGCGCTCTTCTCCAAGCTACAGGTATCTGCTGCCGAGAATCTGCAGCATGCTGGTGTGAGCGGTGCTACCCCCGAGCTGATGCTTGCAGCAAACACCACCGGTGGTGTGGTCGGCAAGATGATCTCGCCGCAGTCACTGGCTATTGCAGCCACCTCTGTGGATATGGAGGGCAAGGAATCCGACATCCTCAAGGCCGTGGTTCCCTGGTCGTTTGCGATGCTCGTGGTCGTCTGCCTGCTGGTCTTCCTGCAGACCAATATCCTCTCGTTCCTCGTTCCCTAGCCCTTAGGGTTCCGTAACGAGCGAGAGCTGGCGGGGCGGGGCACCACAGGGTGCGCCGCCCCGCCGCTGCACTACCGGAAGGCAGTGCGGGCATCATAAAAATACTGTAGGCTTGCAGAGCACAACATTGGGCGTGGTTCTGTGACGAACCCACCCAGGCGGCGTACACGCCCTCAGGCACCCACCCACAGGGTTTTGCACCCTGGAGAGTTGCACAAGCTAAAAGTCACTTTCAGATTTCACACGAAATGGGACATACTCATGACGCGCACAACAGGCTCAGGGACGATCATGCAAGAGCGTAGTTACAGCATCCTGCTCGAAAACTTTGAACGCAGGCTGCGTCTGGGGGAGCTGCGTGTGGGCGATAGGCTACCATCTGAACGCACCCTAGCCGAACAGTACGGTATTTCACGCCCATCGGTGCGTGAGGCCCTGCGTATTTTGGGGGCTTTGGGGCTGATTCGTTCCAGCACCGGTTCGGGCCCAAAATCCGGCGCTATCGTTATTTCTGAGCCCTCAGATGCGCTCAGTTGGGCGCTTCGCATGCACATTGCCACCCGCAACCTGCCCGTTAAAGACGTGGTTTCCACGCGTTTACTGCTGGAGGGGCCTGCCGCACGTGCCGCCGCGAACACCCCGGATTCTGCTGAGCGTGACCTCGCCTTAGAGAACGCCCGCGAGCACCTGGCGGAGATGGATTCGCCAGATATTTCCAATGAGCGGTTCCATTTCTGCGACACACGTTTTCACTACGAACTATCCCGCTTAAGCGGCAATATTGTGCTCGATACGGTCATTGATTCTTTGCATATGGCCACTATCAGTTACGTGCAGGAGGCGGTTCCGCTGCTGCGTGACTGGGCTGCGGTTAAGCAGACTCTGCAAGATCAGCACCGGGGAATCTATGAGGCGATTTCCACTCGTGATGAAGAGGCCGCCTATGAGCGCGTATGTGAACATATTAAATGGTTCTATTCGCTCTCCGACAGGGCCCGCGAGCAGCAAGAGTGGACGGGTTCTCACCCGGCATCGCAGGTGTTACACACCGACCTTAGGGGGTAAACCTCAGAATCCGCGCAAAAGTTCAGCGGTTTGATACGGCCCCTAACGCAGGGTACGAACGTGGAGTACGCTCAGGCCGATGTTTCCAGTTCACCCGGTAAAATAGGGGTATGAGCAAGAGGGAACCGCGCAAACACACAAATACCGCGCATATCCCCCGTCTGCCATCCCCTCTAAGTACCGCTATGCGCGCTGCACGCCGTGCGGGCCGTATGCTTGAGCCAGCTCTGCTTTCTTCCTCCGAACTGGTGGGATATCTGCCGTTTACCGCGCACGGGCGTACCCTGCACTACCGGGTGGGGAATGCGCACCGTCTGGAAGGCGCAGGTTCCTCTCCCGGTGTGCTTTTCTTCTTTGATGGCGACTATCTGCTGCGCTCCGGCAGCCGCCTGCTGCGGCGCACCTCCACCCTGCGAGAAGAACTATCGGATATCGCGTATCAGCACCGCATGCTTCTGGTACCTGTGCTGGCACCGGGAACCGTTAATGAGGGTGTGCTGCGTGAGGCAACCACGAACTGGTGGGTGCGTGCCCGCGCAAACGGCCGGGTATTCCGCGCCCTCGCTGCAGATCTGCATGAGAGATACGGGTACGACCGATCCCGCGTGTGGCTTGCCGGTTACTCTGGTGGCGCAGAGTTCATTGCCTACGAGCTGCTATTACACGCCGCCGACGCAATGGTAGGAGGAGGCGCCACCCTCATTGGCGGTGGCGGTGCGGACGGCATCCCAACCCAGCACCGCGCCCCCAATATATCCCTCAGTCACCTATTATTGAGCTGGCATGTGGGCGATAAGGACGGCCGCTCCCCCAGACTTCTGAACGACACACGATCCGGTGGGATGTGGTCGGCACAGGTTGCAGCGCAAGAAGGCGGCCAGTTCTATGCGCGGCTTGGTGCGCGCACGGCCCTGCACGTTATGCCGGGGCAAGGGCACCGAAACTACCCCATCACCCAGTTGGTGCGCAATGACCTGGCGATGGCTACCCGCCTGGGGTACCTGTAGCCCCTCATAGTTTGTCCGCAAACCCGCTGCTGATTTCATTGTGCGACTCACCCGCATGGTGTGCCGCGAGCTTTACAAGACACAGGTGATGAACGTAATACTCCCGTTATTTACCCTAAAAGTTGCTGGTTTTTTAAACTTTTTAGGCTAAAAACCTTCACCCATTCGCTATTTACTGACGCATTGCGGTAAAGTGTCACTATGCCTCGTATTTCTGCAGCCACTAACGCCGCCCAGCGTGAGAACACTAAACGTGCCATCCTCGAATCTTTTGGCAAGCTCCTATATTCGCGCGGCCTGCCGGGCCTCACCATGACCGATGTCGCCAAAAATGCTGGCATTGGCCGCACCGCAGTCTATAACTATTTCGCCGACATGGGTGAGCTGCTTGTAGCCTACGCCCTAGACGAGACCGAAAGGTTCATTAAAGAACTTGATGAAGGGCTCGAAGGCGTCGACAACCCCATCGACCAGCTTGCCGTCTATATTCGGCTGCAGATTGAAGACCTTGCACGCCGCCACCTACCCCCCGGGCCGGCCATGCGTTCCATGCTTTCCCCCGAATCCTACGCGAAACTCGGCAAGCACGTGCGGGAGCTGCAGATGGTACTGGCAAATATCCTCTCAGCGGCCATCGCCGAACACTACATCCCCGAAAACGATATCAGGGAACTAGCGATGCTCGTACACGGTTCGCTCTCCTCCAGTGCAGGGCGCACCGAAGACGCCCCCGACGAAGACACCCGTGAACGGCAGATCCAAAGCACCATCCGCTTCATCCAGATGGGCTTGGGTGCACGATTCGACACAGACGGCCAGCCCATCAAGCTAGACGGCGCACCCCAGGCACCCGCCAACGCTCACTCTAACGACGAGTCAAACAGCGAGTCGATGCACCTGAGTATTGCCTAGCCGAACCGTGAGCTGTAAACCCCTCGCAGGTTTCCGGCCTACTGACAGCAGATAGCAAAGAACCCCCGCCGCAAGGTCTCGGGGGTTCTTTGAGTCTATAGGGAAGCTAGTCGCCTAGCCGTTCTGCGCATTAGCGCCCTGCGGCAGCAGCCTGGGGTCAAGCGTATCCAAGTCAAGGATACGCGCGTACATAACAGACCGGCTGTGCAACGCTGTGCGCAAAGCACGATGCAGGCCATCCTCCAAGTAGAGCTCCTGCTGCCATTTAACCACGTGCGGGAACAAGTCACCGAAATAGGTGGAGTCCTCCGCCAGCAGAGTCTCAAGATCAAGTGTTTTCTGAGTAGTGGTCAGCCAATCCAATCTCACCTGCTGTGGCGGAATACTCCCCCAGTCGGCATTCGACATACCGTGCTGGGGGTAAGGCCGGTGGGCACCCACTTTCTTGAAAATCATACCCAC
Source organism: Rothia sp. HSID18069 (assembly GCF_003989155.1). Lineage (NCBI taxonomy): Bacteria > Bacillati > Actinomycetota > Actinomycetes > Micrococcales > Micrococcaceae > Rothia > Rothia sp. HSID18069. The sequence continues at coordinate 328,156 of NZ_RBMG01000002.1, forward strand.
TATTTTACGGGGAAATACTGTGTGTTCGCTGTGCGTTACGCCAATGGCGCGGAACAGCAGTCCGTTTTCGTTCTCCCCCTAACTGCCCCGCAACAAGCATGGCAGCCCGCGCCGGCCCACAACAAAGACTCACAAGGAAAAGCTGCGGTTCCTGCAGCTGCCGCGCCCAAGCACCAGAAAGAAAAATCCCCGGCCTCAAAAAATCGAGACCGGGGGAAGAGCGGAGGATGGGGGATTTGAACCCCCGAGGGCGTGAACCCAACACGCGTTCCAGGCGTGCGCCATAGGCCGCTAGGCGAATCCTCCAGCTGAACACCTTACAAAAAGGCGAACGGATAATAGAATACACTACCCACAACGAAAACCTCAACTCCTCCACACCAGCCCCACCCCACACACCCAAATTCACAAGCACCGCAAAATCAGGTAGACTGGTACGTGCCTCTTACGTGGCGTTATCTTGGAAAACTCCCCCAGGACCGGAAGGTAGCAAGGGTATTCGAGCTATGACGGGTGCGTAAGAGGTTTTTTATGCCCAAAACATTTGCAGCAGAAACACACCGTTATAGCGCGCCCACGCTTCGCGGCTTCAGCCCCACGCCGGTAACGAAACCAAGCCCCATGCGTGCATCCGTGAACTAAAATAGTGTAGAACCCCGCGTCGTCAACCAGAAGGTCACCCGTGAGCACAGCACTCTACCGCCGTTACCGCCCCGAGACCTTCGCCGAAGTCATCGGGCAAGAACACGTCACCGAGCCGCTCATTACCGCGCTCACCAACAACCGCGTCAATCACGCCTACCTCTTCTCAGGCCCGCGCGGATGCGGCAAAACCACCTCCGCACGAATCCTGGCACGCTGCCTCAACTGTGCCCAAGGACCAACCCCCACCCCCTGCGGCGTATGCGACTCCTGCCGCGAACTCTCCCGCGACGGCGGCGGCTCCCTCGACGTCATCGAAATGGATGCGGCATCCCACGGCGGCGTAGACCACGCCCGCGACCTGCGTGAACGTGCAACCCTGGCACCCGTGCGCGACCGCTACAAAATCTTCATCATTGACGAAGCGCATATGGTCACCCGCGAAGGGTTCAACGCCCTGCTCAAAATCGTGGAAGAACCGCCCGAGCACATCAAATTCATCTTTGCCACCACAGAACCAAATAAGGTTCTCGGAACCATCCGCTCACGCACCCACCACTACCCGTTCCGGCTGGTACCGCCCGAAGTTCTTCTGCCCTACCTCGAAAAACTCTGCGGCGAAGAGAACGTACCCGTCGAATCCGGTGTGCTTCAACTCGTCATCCGTGCCGGCGGCGGCTCCGTACGCGACTCGCTCTCCATTCTTGACCAGCTTATCGCCGGCGCCAACACCGAATCCGGCATTAGCTACGACCGCGCGGTCGCCCTGCTCGGGTACACGCACGCCCAGCTTCTCGACAACGTGATTGATGCGTTTTCCGCTCAGGATGCGCCCTCCCTCTTCGAGGCGGTCTCGCGGGTGGTGGCGACCGGGCAAGACCCCCGACGTTTCGTCGAAGACCTACTAGAACGCCTGCGTGATTTGATTGTGGTGCAGGCGGTACCGCAGAATGCCGCGCAGATTCTGCAGGGCGTTCCCGCCGATCAGATAGAACGCCTCAAAACGCAGGCGCAAGCCTTCACCACGGCCCAGCTAACCGGCGCGGCGAGCACCGTTAACGAAGTGCTTAATTCTATGACCGGTGCCACCAACCCGCAGCTGCAGCTTGAACTGCTATGCGCGCGGCTGCTGGTTCCTGCAGAAGATACCACCAGGCTCATAGCACGTCTTGAATCCCTGGAACAGCGCATAGCAGCAGGCGGTACCGGCAGCTCCCCCGCCGCACAGCGGGGCGCTGCTCCCTCACCCAACCGGACTACGACCCCCGGGCAGAACAACACAGGACGCGCCGCAGGTTCCGCCGACCAGCAAGCAAACAGCCCATCTGGCACGAACCCTCAGCCCGCCACTCCGCAGGCACCGGTTCACACCGGCCCGGTCTTTAGCAGCCCCACTCCGGGGGATGAACAGCCCCAGCCCGGCACATCACATGATGGTGCAGGCACGGCAGGTAGCGCCCCATCCCACGGGCAGCATCAGCAACAGACTACGCATACCCCACAACCCCCGCGTCCTATGCAGGCGCAGGGTGATCAAGGAACCGCCCACCGCACCGCGGGCGCCTCCCAGCAGCGTCAGACCGCCCGTAACAGTGAGGGTGCATCCGACCCGTTACTATCGGTTCGCGGCAACTGGCGTGTGATCGTGGGGCGTGTGAGTGACCGCTCCGTAACCGAACAGCTGCTGCGCCTCGAACCGGTGCGCTACACCAATGGGGAGCTGTATGTGCGCGCCGATATGCCCACTCTGCGTGCCGTCAAAGCTTCGGTCACTGAGCTCAGTGAGCGCGTGAGCGAATTCCTTCGCGTGAAAGTACGGGTGCGGGCTGAGGTCGCCAAGAAAACGCCGCGTGACGATGTAAAACCGGCTGGCAACCAAACGGGGAACAGTCCTGCTGCGCCCAGCAGCCAAGGCGCTGTGCCGTCTGCGACGCCCACAAGTACTGATACCTCTGCGATTGCTGACGGCCCGCGCGGGGGTGAAGATGCCTGGCGCCGCCACGGCCAGCCCGTGCAGCCGCAGGGCAACGGACAAGACCAGCCGGCGGCAACCAGCGTAGACGACCCTCTATCGGCATGGCAGGTGGCGCCCATCCCACAGGAGGATCCGGCAAGCCCCGCCCCCGAGCCTGAGAACCCTAAAGAGCCCGGTGCGGCAGAGGGACACCCCAAGAATACGGGCAATACCGCGCCAAACCGGGCAGCACATACGCAGACCCCTACCACCGCAGCCTCCACGAGTATGCGGGGCGAAGAGACTCAAAACCCCGCTAAGGGAACTACTCCCCAGCAGGCTGCTCAAAGGGCCTCTCAGAGTTTCACCGAGTCAGCTTACGCTGATTCCCCGGCGGAATACCCCGTGCTCAACGAACACGATGTTCCCCCCGAAGACCCTTACTTTCCGCCAGCCCCCGACCCTGACGTGCATGGTGCAGGCACTCACAGCGCAGGCGATGCCGCAGCACCCCCGCTCTCAGACCCCTCTGAAGAACAGGGGCCGCAGGAACCGGCTGAAACCCCGCCCGAGGATACCGGGCAAGAGCCGCAGCAGCCGTTCGGGGAGCGTGATTCTTTCGCCTCCTCCACCCCTGCTGGTGTGCACGCTGAGAAAGCCGATGAACCTCAGGAAAACAGGGCAGAAGAACAAGAAAAAGAAGAAACATTCGGTTCTTTTTCCACCCCCGACCCCGGGCAGGATTGGGCCCCTGTAGGTGCAGAGACCCTCCCCGGCGGGGCGGCCTCCGAGCCTTCAGAGGATGAAACCACCAACGGGCAGCCCAGCGAGCCTGAGCATTCGACGGCCCCGGCATCTAAAAGTGTATTTGCTGCCGCCTTTGAGGAGGAAGAAAACTTTGAAACCTCAGCGGATGATGAACAGGTAGAGTCCAGTGTGCATGTGGGTCTCAAAGCGGTTGAAAAAATCTTGGGCGGCAAGCTAATCGACGAAACGCCGCTATAGATGCACCCAGCTTGCCAAAGCCCGCAAACTGACCAGATGAAAGCGGTGGCCGCTCCCGCACGATAGGGAAAGCTTGCGGCGAAGAATGACGGTTAAGCGGGCACCAGCAGCAGCACATCCCCTATGCTGTACGGGTACGGGTTTACGGGGCGCGTTTTTGCCCCTGCTACGCGCGTCATAAGAGGAGAATCATGTACGAGGGCGCAGTCCAAAACCTCATCGATGAACTGGGTCGCCTGCCGGGGGTGGGCCCCAAGTCGGCGCAGCGCATCGCCTTCTATATTCTCAACTCTGACGCCTCAGACATGGCGCGCCTGACCACGGCGATTTCAACAGTCAAATCGAGCGTGAGCTTTTGCGAAACATGCGGCAACGTTTCGGAGACGAAACAGTGCGTTATCTGCCGCGATGATCGGCGTGACCCAGCCGTGATTTGCGTGGTTGAGGAGTCCAAGGATGTGGTGGCAATTGAGCGCACCCGTTCCTTCACCGGGCGCTACCATGTGCTGGGCGGGGCTATTAACCCGCTGGCGGGGCTTGGCCCCGAGCAGCTGCGTATTCGTGAGCTGGTCTCGCGCCTGGCGGATGAGCGTGTTCAAGAGATTATTCTGGCGATGGACCCCAACCTTGAGGGAGAAGCGACCGCAACCTACCTTTCACGGATGCTGGTTCCGCTGGGTATTCGCCTCTCACGTCTTGCTTCCGGTCTGCCCGTTGGCGGTGACCTGGAATATGCGGACGAGATTACGCTCGGGCGCGCGCTTGAGGGGCGCCGCGTAATCAGTGAGGGCGCGGGTATCGCCCAAGCGAATGCTGCTGAAGATTTTGAGCAGGTGGTTGAAGAAGAGCAGGCGGAGCGTGAACGTGCGGCTGCTGAGCCGAAGGCGCCGCGTAAACGCTGGAGCGGGAGCATGTTCGACGACCTTGACGATACTCAGGACGGGGCGGGCCCCTCAAACCCTGAAGATGCTGACGAACAGCAGGGAGAAAACAATAATTCTCTGTCGGCTGCCCCTCCATCGCACGGCGAGCAGGCCACCGTTAATGAGGCTCTCATAGAGCAGGTGCTGCAAGACTCCGCCGAGAATCATGCCCCCAAACCAGAGGGTGGCACCTCCGAAATTCCTGTCGAAACAACACGTGCCGACGCATACCGCTCAGCGGACTATGAGGAGCGTATCCGCAAAATCCAGGAGGAGCCACTGCGCACCCCCACCCCTCAGGTGCCGCCTCTGCCGGGCACCAAATATGTTAACCCGTGGGAGTAGCCTGCTCTCAGCCCCATAAGCTGCAGTGAAGACACCCCGTGAAAGTAAGAGTCTCTATGAATGAGCAGCGCACGCAAGTGTTTATGCCGAGGCTTTCTCCCCCGTAACCGCGCGGATCCGCCGGACCCCGGCCACAGCACAGATCAGGAACATCGCCACCACGAGAAGCTGCCCGACCCCCAGGTGGCTGCTCAGCTCAGCAGACTTATTCTTAGCGCCCTCAGCTGTGACAATGGCAACCATCATGTGCGCGTACATCACCCCGTGCACCGCCTGCCCCACCAGCAGACCCCAAATATTAGGCATTACTACCCACGCGCAGAACATGGCGAGCACAGCCACCACATACACAACCACTACCAGTGGTGGGGCGTACGGTGCGTTCACTGCTGCGGTATAAACTTTTTTAAAGGTGACGGCAGGCACAGGAGTGTTTATGGACCCCAGCAGCCTGTAACACTGCGTCATATTTCATGTTCTAATACACATACCCACATAATTCACATGGCGTCCCGCACGCGTCTACTATGGATTAGGAGCCGGGACCACCCCGGCGTTTACCGTTTACACTGCATACCTCACCCGGGGAGTTTTAATGAGCCTGATCGTCCAGAAGTTTGGCGGTTCCTCCGTTGCTGACGCCGAAAGCATTAAGCGTGTGGCGCGCCGCGTGGCGAACACCCGCAAGGCAGGGCACGATGTGGTTGTGGTCGTATCCGCAATGGGCGACACCACCGATGAGCTGCTTGACCTCGCCGCAGAAGTAACCAGCGCAGTCACCCCCTCACGCGAGCTCGATATGCTCCTGACCGCCGGGGAACGCATCTCAATGGCGGCGCTGGCGATGGCAATCAACGATATTGGTGTTCAGGCGAAATCGTTCACAGGCTCACAGGCTGGCATGATCACCGACGGCGTGCACGGTGCGGCGCGGCTGGTTGAGGTGAAGCCGGACCGCATCCGCGAGTCGCTTGAGGCCGGGAACATTGCGATTGTCGCAGGGTTCCAGGGCATGAACCGTCAAAGCAGGGATATTACCACTTTAGGCCGCGGCGGTTCGGATACGACCGCTGTCGCCTTGGCGGCCGCACTAAACGCCGATGTGTGCGAAATTTACTCGGATGTGGACGGCGTGTTCACTGCCGACCCGCGTATTGTCCCTACAGCGCATAAACTAAACACCGTCACTAGCGAAGAAATGCTGGAGATGGCTGCTAACGGGGCGAAGATTCTGCACCTGCGCAGTGTGGAGTATGCGCGACGGTTTAACCTGAAACTGCATGTACGTTCGTCGTTCTCTGAACTTGAAGGAACTATTGTTATCCCGGAGAACTCGGCGGAGCTCACCCCCACCCATCTGAAGGAGATCCCCTTGGAACAGCCCTTGATTTCTGGTGTCGCCCACGACCGCGGGCAGGCCAAGATTACCGTTGTTGGCGTACCGGATGTGCCCGGTTCGGCGGCGCGCGTGTTTGGCCTGATTAACGAGGCGAAGATCAATATCGACATGATTGTGCAGAACGTTTCTACGGACCGCCCGAACGTGACCGATATTTCGTTCACCTTGGACCAGGCGCACGGGCCGCTGGCCCTGCAGGCGCTTGAGAAGGCGCAGGCAGAGATTGGTTTTGAAGAGGTCATCTACAACGAGGCCGTTGGCAAGCTTTCACTCGTGGGTGCGGGCATGAAAACCAACCCGGGTGTTTCGTTCACGTTCTTTGAGGCGCTCAGCAACGCGGGTGTGAACGTCGAGATGATCTCCACCTCCGAGATCCGCATTTCGGTGATTACTGAGCTGTCGAAGCTTGATGATGCGGTGCGTGCCGTGCACACCGCCTTCGCGCTAGACACCGAAGGAGAAGCCACCGTCTACGGCGGGACCGGGCGCTAACCTGGGTTCTACCGATCTATAGAGATGCTAAGAAAAACTTCAAGTTTTTCTTAGCATCTCTATTTTTATCCTATTCCGAGGTTCTCTCAGGCATCCGAAGACTCTCAGTCGAAATTCCTCTGGATGCAGTACACCCCCATACACGACACTTGGTAAGCGTTGCCTTTTATAGCCAGTAATTTTGTATTGTCTGTAGCGTATTTAGCGGATAGTTTAATCTAGAAGGATGGCTGAGGTATTGAAGGTTCTTAATGGCCCGCAGTGGCGTACTTATGCGAAGGAGCATGAGCGCCGGGCGGGTCGTTTTGCTGACCCGTTTGTGCGTCGGCGCGAGCAGGGGCAGGCGCATCCGGTTGAGGATTTTCTGTTTACGTACTACACGCTCAAGCCTGGTCAGTTCAAACGCTGGCATCCTGGGGCGGGTGTCATTCTGCTGGATGCCGCCGAACGTGTCAGCTGGAAGTTCTACCGTGCGGCAACCGAAGACGAGCTCGTCTTAGCCGGGCTCTCCCCCGACGATGCACACACCCATGCCGAACGCGGTGACGCGGTTCTCGTGGACGTACCCCAATTCGTGGACAAACGCGGTACCGCCCTCACGTTCACCCGCGAAATCTTGGGCAACACAGCCGATAAGAAGGCATTCTTCGGGTGCTTTGGTATGCACGAATGGGCGATGGCGTATAAATCGGTTCAGAACAATATTCGTCACGACTACCTGGATTTGCGTTTGGGTGCTGAAGGCACCGACCGGGTGGTTGAGTCGCACCGCATCCGCTGCTCGCATTTCGATGCGTTCCGGTTTTTCATGCCTCAGGCGGCACCCATGAACGAGCTGCAGCCCACCCGTGAAACACAGCGCACCATGGAGCAGCCCGCCTGCCTGCACGCCAACATGGATATTTATAAGTGGGCATACAAGCTGATCCCGCTCATCGATTCGGCGCTCGTGATGGACTGTTTTGAGCTTGCCTGGGATGCGCGCGAACTCGATATGCGCGCCGCACCGTACGACCTTCTCGATTGGGGCTATGAGCCTATTAAGGTAGAGACCCCCGAGGGTAAAGCCGAGTATGTGCAGCATCAACGCGAGCTGTCGGAACGTTCAGTGGCGCTGCGGCGACGTCTGCTGACCACCATAAACACATTCTTGTAATTACACGTTTACATCTAGCTGCATCCCGGCCCCGTCTGTTGGCGGTGCCTGCCAGGCATTGTTGTGAAAGCAGTTTTGCCGGTGTTCTCGTGCCGTACCAGCCCGTGAAATAGAGTTATGTCTGCGCGCTTTTTCACGGCGGCACTTCAAGGCTTGCGGTACCATTAAAGACGGCTCAACCAAAACTCACGCACCCAAGGAGTGCCCACACATGGCCCGTATTGTTGTTGATGTTATGCTCAAGCCCGAAATTCTTGACCCGCAGGGTAAAGCTATCGCTCACGAGCTGCCCCGTATCGGTCTAAATTCCTTCACTGACGTTCGCCAAGGCAAACGTTTTGAGCTGACCGTCGAAGGCGAAGCTACCGAAGAGCATCTTGCGCAGGCACGCCAAGCGGCAGAAGAGCTGCTCTCAAATCCCGTCATCGAAGACGTTGTGAATGTCTCGGTTCTGGAGGACTAAGAGCATGGCAGAATCACTCGCAGCACACGAAGTTCCCCTTGTTGGCGACTTCAGCGTCTCGGCACCCAACCCCGAGTTTGCTGATGCGCGCATCGGCGTTATTACTTTCCCCGGCACCCTTGATGACCGTGATGCGGCGCGTGCAGTACGGTTAGCGGGCGGAACCGTCGTCGAACTTTGGCATGACGACGAAGATCTCAAAAACGTTGATGCCGTCATCATTCCCGGCGGTTTCTCCTATGGCGATTATCTGCGTGCGGGCGCTATCGCCGCGAAAGCACCCGTCATGCATTCGGTCATCGCAGCAGCAAACGCGGCGGGGACATCGGGGTCCGCTCCCCTGCCGGTGCTGGGTATCTGCAATGGTTTTCAGATTCTTACCGAGTCGCATCTGCTCCCCGGTTCCATGATTAAGAACGATCACCGCAAGTTCATTTGCCGTGACCAAACCCTGCGCATCGAAAATAACGCCACCTCGTGGACCGGATCTTACGAACCCGGGCAAGAGATTGTGGTTCCGCTCAAGAACCAGGACGGTCAATACGTGGCGGACGCCAAAACTTTAGAGGCGCTCGAAGCCGAGAATCGCGTCGTGTTCCGATACGTGGGTTTCAACCCGAACGGTTCACGCCACGATATTGCCGGTATCAGCAACGAACGCGGAAACGTCATCGGTCTGATGCCCCACCCAGAACACGCGGTTGAGCCCGGTTTTGGTCCCTCATCCTCCGGATTCGGTGATGTTTCACTACGAGGCGGTGCCGACGGCTTGGGCGTCTTCACCTCCGTTCTTTCCAACCTGATTAACGCCCGCTAGACGCACGACGACAAGGATAGACACAAGCGATGAGCGAGAAGCAGTTTAACCTCGATACCGTCGAGCATGCGGCGGAAACCCCCGATACCGAACTCCCCTGGGCAGAGCTGGGGTTAAAGGAAAACGAGTTCGAAGACATTAAGAAGATTCTGGGCCGCCGCCCGACCGCGGCCGAGCTGGCCATGTACTCGGTCATGTGGTCCGAGCATTGCTCCTACAAATCCTCGAAAGTGCACCTGAAGCAATTCGGCGCCAAGGTTACCGATGAGATGAAAAAAGACCTGATGGTCGGCATCGGCGAGAACGCTGGCGTAACCGATATCGGCGATGGGTGGGCGGTAACCTTCAAGATCGAGTCACACAACCATCCCTCCTATGTTGAGCCTTATCAGGGTGCGGCAACCGGCGTAGGCGGTATTGTGCGTGACATTATTTCGATGGGTGCACGCCCGATCGCGGTTATGGACCCGCTACGTTTTGGCGCTATCGACCACCCGGATACCGCCCGCGTGGTCGGCGGTGTGGTTGCGGGCATCGGCGGCTACGGCAACTCTCTGGGTCTGCCCAATATTGGCGGCGAAACCGAATTTGACGCCTGCTACCAGGCAAACCCCCTCGTCAATGCCCTGGCGGTCGGTATTATGCGCCACGAAGATATTCGCCTGGCAAACGCATCCGGCGTGGGCAATCAGGTAGTGCTCTTCGGGGCACGCACCGGCGGCGACGGTATTGGCGGCGCATCCGTACTGGCTTCAGAGTCCTTTGACGATACCAAGCCCTCCAAGCGACCCGCCGTGCAGGTAGGCGATCCCTTCGCCGAGAAGGTTCTGATCGAATGCTGCCTGGAACTCTTCAAGGGTTCCGTGGTCGAAGGCATTCAGGATCTCGGCGCTGCCGGTATCTCCTGTGCAACCAGCGAGCTCGCCTCCAACGGCGAGGGCGGCATGCATGTAGACCTTACCAAAGTACTCTTGCGAGACCCCACCTTAACCCCCGGCGAAATTCTGATGTCGGAATCGCAGGAACGCATGATGGCGGTCGTTTCGCCCGAGAACGTCGAGCGTTTTGAGGCGATTATGAAGAAGTGGGGCGTGGAGTACTCCTTCTTGGGAGAGGTGACCGATACCGGCCGTCTGATCATTGAATGGGACGGCCAGGTGATCGTTGATGTAGACCCGCGTACCGTGGCGCACGACGGTCCCACCTATGAGCGTCCCTATGCGCGCCCGGCTGGTCAGGATGCACTCCAGGCAGATCATTTCACCGGCTCCGCTGCCGACGATGCACGCCCGCGCGGCGAACAGCTGGGCGAGGCTATCAAGGCGTTCATGGCGTCCCCGAATATGTGCTCCAAGTCCTGGATCACCAATCAATACGACCGCTACGTGCAGGGCAACACAGCCCTCTCTATGCCGGATGATTCAGGTGTGGTGCGTGTGGATGAGCACACCAATTTGGGGGTCGCGCTGGCGACTGACGCATCACCACGTTTTACCTACCTTGACCCGTATGAGGGCGCGCGCGCATCCCTGGCGGAGGCCTACCGTAATGTGGCAACCGTGGGTGCCCGCCCGGTCGCGGTTTCGGACTGCTTGAACTTCGGTTCCCCCGAAGATCCAGACGTCATGTGGCAGTTTGCCGAAGCCGTGCGCGGTCTTGCCGACGGCTGCATGGAGCTGGGTGTTCCGGTCACCGGCGGCAATGTTTCGCTGTACAACCAGACCGGCGGTAAGGCCATTAATCCGACCCCCGTGGTCGCGATGATGGGCGTAATGGACGACGTTACCCGGCGCACCCCCTCGGGTTGGGCCCCGGAACACGACGGTCAGGCCATCTACCTGCTGGGTACCACGCGTGATGAGCTGGACGGCTCAGAATGGGCACGTTTCAAGGGCCACTTGGGTGGTCTGCCCCCGAAGGTTGATCTGGCGGTTGAACGTCAGCTTGGCGATATGCTCGTGAACATGTCGCGTGACGGCATGATCGATGCGGCACACGACGTTGCCGCCGGTGGCCTTGCCGCAGCACTCGCGGAAGCATGCCTGCGTTTCAACACTGGGGCGCGCATCGGGCTGGGCGAAGTTGCCGAACGCGACGGGCTCGATTTGTTCACCCTGCTGTTCTCGGAGTCCTTAGGCCGCGTGGTGGTTTCCGTCCCGCGCTCTGAGGAGGTACGTTTCAAGGATATGTGCACCGCCCGGCAATTCCCGTTCGCGCGCATCGGCGTAGTGGATGCGCTCTCGAACGCGCTGGACTTCCAAAACGAGGTTTCCATCAACCTTGATGAGCTGCGTGCCGCTCACGAAGGCACCATGGCAGCTCACTTTGGTGAGGTGGCGCAGGGCTAGAGCACCTGCAACATGCCCCTTGGGGCTCAAAGCGGCGGGCTGCACCGTTGCATTGAGCCTCAAGGGGCTTCTTTAGTCTGTGCCGGAGAAAGACTTTCCCCAACACCCCTGCAAAAACGGCAGAATATTGCCGAAAGTCTGCTTTATCTTCCCTGCCAGTCACCCCATACCTTGAAATCGGCAATATTTTACCGATTTACTCAAAAAATCCAGCTTTTCATTCGCTATACTAATAAATCGGCAGTATTTCACCGGTTTACTTGACCGGGATTAGATAAGGAGAGGTAGTGGCACGAGAACTCACTGGAACACTTGCCCAAGTGGTAAGGGCGCACCGGCGTGAGCTCAAACTTACTCAAGAGTATTTGGCACTTCTTGCGGGAGTCTCAGAGCGTACTATCCGAGACCTCGAAAAGGGTCGCGAATCCGTTGCCTTCAGTAAAGTAAGCACCGTACTTGATACCCTCGGTATCGATCTCATCTTGAGGGAGCGCTAATGCCTGAAATCCTCGCAGATGTTTACAAGAAAGGGATTCTCGCCGGGCACTTTTCTCGAACCGACGATGGAGCCACAGCTTACACCTATGCGAGTACGTACCTGGAAACTAACAGCAAGCCCCTATCCCCCACCCTGCCGCTCTCCACAGACTCGTACCGCAGGGAAGGTGGGGCGCTACCACCATTTTTTACCGGGCTTTTACCCGAAGGACGTCGTCTAACAGGCCTTCGGAAACACCTCAAAACTTCAGCAGATGATGAGCTTGGGATGCTCATTGCTGTCGGGGAGGACACCGTGGGAGATGTACAGATAGTTTCTCCCAACACCCAGCCTGCTCAGCTAGTCATTCCTGATGCAGGCGAACTCATTCAAAGTGAGGACTTTCAGACCATAACATTTTCAGAGCTAATAAACCGGCATAGTATGATTGACCCTGCGGCCATACCGGGAGTTCAAGACAAGGTCTCTGGAAAGATGCTTACTCTTCCACTACGTAGCAGTGAGGATTTCTACCTTCTTAAAATTTCTCCTCCAGAATACCCTCAAGTAGTTGAAAATGAGTCTTTCTTTCTAAAAGCAGCGAGCCGCATTCACGCTTCTCCTCAAGTCGTCTCTCACCGTCTTGTACATGATGCAACGGGCCGCTCAGGAATTCTAATACGCCGTTTTGACCGTTATATTGATGAGCATGGTATAGCGCATCGTCTTGCAGCCGAAGACGCATGTCAACTCAGTAATCGTTACCCCTCCGACAAGTACCTTTTAACCGCAGAACAATGTTCTGAAGCCCTACTGACCCAGGTGTTTTCACCCCGCATTGCAGCTCCCGAGGTTTTCCGCCAGTTTGTCTATGCGTGGCTTACCGGAAACGGCGATCTGCATGCCAAAAACCTGTCAATTGTGGAGAATCGTAAAGGGCAGTATGAGCTATCCCCCATCTACGATATCCCTTCAACCGCCCCGTACGGGGACAAAAGCATGGCGCTTCTTCTAAGCGGGAAAAAAGATGGTTTATCGCGGCGTAGGTTTCTGACATTTGCACATAACATAGGTGTGTCATCCAGGGTTGCCGAGCATGTGCTTGAAGAAGTTCTTACAGGCACCGAACACCTAGCCGAACAAGCACGTGAAGAGTTGCCATTCGATTCACACCGCATGAAGGAGCTTCTCAAAGTTTTGAAGAACCGGCGCAGGTCCCTGCTATAGCCGCGCTGACTTTATACACCACGACACCCCATCTTTTGGACGGTTCTCAAGCCTTCAATGTGCAGCATGTCTTTATGTCATATTTCGGCGGGGAACCGTAATTCTGACGTGTTTTTAATAACCTATCCGCCGGTGGGCTAGGCAATGGTGTGGAGCAGAAGATGGAGCACTGCAGGTATGAAATACGCCGGTGGTGCGCCCGCGAACTAGCGCACTACCGGCGGTGCCGCACGAGCCCGAACTGCCCCGTGAAGGGCGGGTATTTTACGAGCTCAGCGGAGGCTGTTTTATTAGCTGCCGCTAGGACAGGCGGCCCAGCTGCGCAAAGAGTGATGCATTAATGCGGAAGCCTTCGACGGTTTCGTCAATGAGGGCCTGCCGCTGCTCTTCGGTCAGGGGCGCGTTATCGAGCAGTTCCCGGTAACCATCTTTGAAAATTTTGGGCTTGGGCAGTTCAGTGAACCGGTACATGCTCAGCGCCTCGGCGGGAATGCCGTAGTGGCGCGCCACCAGTGCAGCGATTGCCTGACCACCCGATAGGTCCCCCAAGTAGCGCAGGTAGTGGTGCGCTAGGAAGCGTTCAGGAACGTTGGCGGTGGCGTTAATTCGTTCCACATATTCGATAGTTGCCGGCAGCGGCGCGTCAATATCCTGCTGCCCTAGTGCACGGATGTCGTTGCGGATGCTCGCGGCGCGGTCGAGCCCTTCAATGGTGAAGGGGTCGGTGATGGGGTTGCCTGCCTCACGCAGGTTTGCGGAGATCGCTTCCAGAGCCTCGTAAATGTAGGTGTACTGGTTGATCAGGCGCAGGTAGGCGGCGGTATCGAGTTTACCTCCCATGAGGTCTTCCATGAAGGTGGAGTGCTCGGCATTGTCGTGCACATTTTTGGTGCCCGCTTTGAGGCGGGCAGAGAAACGTTCGTTAGTTGTTTCAGGTGCGCAGGTAGTAGTCATAGCGGGTTCCTTAGTTGAGTTTGAGGGTTTGCGGCGCCAAATTTTTTACTGACACCGTGTCATCAAGTTTCGCTAATGACATATTGTCACTAAAACTTGGTTTTGGCAATACCCCTACCAAAATTTCTGCTAAGGTAACCCTTAGAGAGCTCGCATGCCGCCTTAGACGCCTATTACGTTACACAAATCTTCTCTAATAGGTCTAGACTGGAAGCGAACATCACATCACCCTTTCGAAAAGAGAGTAGTCACATGTCTGTCTCACTCAGCGCCAAGCGCTCCTGGGCGTTCTTAGCCAGTGCCGCCGTCGGCCTTGGCAGTATCGCCTCCACACCCGTCGCATTCGCAGATACCACAACCACATCCGTAGCCTCTCAAACGCAGGTGCACAACACCGCAGATTCTTTCACTCAAGCAGAAACAACATGGGGGCTCAGAGATTCCTTCCGCGACTACTTGCTGAGAGGAGTCGCACAAGGCACCCAAAAGCTAGCCAGAGTCGGCACTAACCCCAAGGGTGAATACACTTTCGGCGAGTTTGACGCCTCCAAGAGCAGAGTCACCGACGACGGCTATGAGATCGTCTACACCGGAAGCAAAATCCACTACACCGGGCACCACGGCGTGCTGGAAACCATCATCACCGACTTCAGCATCATTATCAGCAAAGACGGCAAGGGTGAGGTGCGCGCCAATGTTCAGTCCCGCCCCTACGAAGGCACAACACCGCAGCCGCTGAAGTCATACCAGAATATTAAACTGGGCACTTTCGACGCTTCAGACCTCAAACACGACGGCAATAACATTTCTCTTGCCGCCAGCGACAAAACCAAAGTAATCCTCGCCGAAGAGGCTACCCCTGTTTTTGCTGGCTTCTATGATGCAGGGCAGAAACTAGACGCTATCTCGTTCAGTGGGCGTATCGCTCGGGGATCCACAGAGACTCCCGCCCAGCCATCACCCAGCGAGAAGCCCACCACACCGGCACCGGCTCCTAAGACGAACACCGTTCAGCCGGAAGCGCCAAAAACCGACCAGCAACCGGCTGCCGATGCCCCCAAGGCCGAAGAGAAACCCGCAGCCCCAACGCCCACAGCACCCGCAGCCCCGGCCCTGCCCAATAACAGCACGAACACCGCCAAAGGGCATGTGGTTGAGTCCGGCTCCATGCAGTGGGGTATCCGTGATTCCTTCCTGCGTTACCTGTCAACTCTCGCACGCGGCAGCATCCAGGTCAGCGGTATGGAGAAAACCAATGCTGGCGGGCTGAACTGGACCAAGGCATCCGGGGCCTTCGACCCGGCCACCCAAACCGGCCAGATCTCGTTCGCTGGCGAGGTGCATATCACCGGGCACCACGGGCAGCTCGACAGCACATTCAGTAACACCCGTCTTGTCGCTGTCAACGGCAAGGGCTATTTGGTGGTGGATGCCGAGGCACTAAACCTTAAGGGCGAACACAATACGTTCAAAGACCTCATAATGGCCGAGGTGGATCTGAGCGGCGCCTCCTACGAGAACAACGTTTTTAAGCTCTCGAACGCGGCCGTAACCGTGACTGTTGCCGGTTCGAATGCTCTCTTTGCGGGCCAGTACAGCGACGCTGATAAGCGCGCCATGGCACCGTTGAACCTGTCGGTGAAGCTTGGGGAGCAGCTGACGGATCTTAACGTAAGTCAGCCTGACATCGCCAAAGCTAATCAGGGCGGCGGCAACACCCCGCAGCTACCCGGTGCTGGTGATAATAGCGATAGCACAGCCAGTGGCGGTTCGGGGGTATCTTCCTCCGACTCCTCAAATAGTGGCGACGCTTCTTCCAGTAGTACCCTAAGCAGCGGCGGCTCAGGCTCGGGCACAACCGTCTCCACCAACCCGGCCCAGCCGGTATGCGTGCCCGTCACCCGAACCCGTAAGGTTGCGGTCGCCCCAACGACCGCAGCAAAAGACGTGGCATCCGCCTCAGACGGTAAGGTCGTCACGGCTGAACTGGGCTGGGGTGTGAAAGATTCGTTCCGCTCCTATGTACGCGGCGGTATCGCCAACGGTAACTGGGATTTGAGCGGAACCACTTTTGCTCATAATACGTTCAACTGGTCAAGCGGCTCCGGAACGGTGAAAAACGGTAAGGGCTCAGTATCGTTTACTGGTTCGATCCATTTCACCGGCCACCATGGCGTACTCGACAGCACAATCGCCAACCCGCGCCTTGACATTAACGGCTCTAAGGGCGTCCTGTACGCGACCCTGACCAGCAACAATATGGAAGGCAAATCCAACAGCTACGGGGAAGTTGCCTTACTGGATGTTGACCTGAGCGGTTTGCAGACCTCTAACGGGTCGGTCTCCGTCAAGGGTGCATCAACCAAACTGACCGAGGCGGGGGCTAAATCATTCGCCGGTTTCTACTCCGCTGGGCAGGACATGTCCCCGCTGAGCTTCAACGCTTCGCTCTCAAAGAGCGGCGAGTCGAGCACACCCGCTGCAGCACAGCCGACCGAGAAGACCATCACCGAAACCGTGTATGAGGGTGAAGGGTGCGATAAGAAGCCTCTGGCTCATACGGGTGCTAGCGGCGTGCAGAGCAGTGTTGCCGGTGGCGTCTCAGCGTTGCTCACCGGGGTGGGTGCGCTGTTCTATGTGCGTCGTTCACGTGCTCAGACATCCGATAACTAGGGCGTAGCGTGCACTGCTTGGGGTGCGGTGAAGGTGAAGAAGCCCGCCGCACCCCTCAACTTATTTCGCATCATTATTCACACTATTCGCAATATTTTTGAGAGTGAACTCGTATGTTTATCCATTCACTAGTGAGCGGCATCAAAGCCCCCAGCTGTTTCTCAAAGAAAATTGCTGCCCTCATGATGGCGGCGTTGCTTTTCACCCTATCCGCGTGCGGCATCGGTACCCAGAACCCGAATAATGCCGCCTCATCACAGACGATAGTTAGTGAGGAACAAAGCAGCGCTGTCCTCGCTGAACTAGCCCAACAACTTAAAGACGGCAAGGCCGCTCACCCGAAAGAAGTGACCGGCCCCTCAAGCGCAAAGAACACCCCCGAGGTGCAGGCAATGGTGGACACCCCCACCCCGCAGCTGCCGGTAACTTTTAAGGACTACACCGGTAAAGAGGTGACTGTTAAGTCAGCGGAACGCATCCTGGCCCTCGATACGTACGGGACTCTGGCACAGGATGTGATAGCTCTCGGCTTGGGCGGACGACTGGTGGGGCGTACAGTCTCTAACACGGAGCAGTCGCTCTCGAAGCTTCCGGTGATGACTCAGAACGGGCACGATCTCAACGTTGAGGCTATTCTCTCCGCCAAACCAGACGTGGTGTTCCTCGACTCGTCAGCTTCTTCACGTGATGCGGCGCAGAAACTGGAAAGCTCCGGTATTACGGTGGTACTGACCGACACGAATCGTAAAATGAACCTCATTATTCCCCAGCTCAAGCTGGTGGCGCAGGCCCTCGGCGTGCAGGAGGCGGGGAATACGGTGGCTGAACGCATCCAAAAAGACCTTGACTACGCAACCACCACTTTGAAGGAAGTCGCGCCGCAGGGAGATCAGCGCCTGTCGATGGCTTTTCTGTATGTGCGCGGTAACTCGGGAGTGTTCTTCGTGCTTGGAGACGGCTACGGCGCAGATGAGCTGATCACTGCCGTAGGCGGTCGAGGCGTCGCCGCCGAGAACGGGATTAAAGAGATGACAATGGCCAACGCCGAGGCACTGGTAAAACTGAACCCAGACCTTATTCTGGTCATGAGCCGCGGCCTTAAATCCACTGGCGGCGTGGACGGGCTGGTGTCCCGCCCGGGAGTGGAGCAGACCACCGCAGGTAAGAACCGGCGCATTGTAGATATGGATGACGGTCAGATCCTCTCGTTTGGTCCGAACACCCCAGCAGTCCTGCTATCGCTGGCGAAAGCCATCTACGCCCCAGAAGGACAGTAGTGGAACACGTAGCAGAGGACTTAGCGGTTACCTCAGAAACAGCCCGGCATCAGCCAGTCGACGGAGTGGACCTCACCAAGGTGCAGAAACCCGTGGGTGCTGGGGCCCCAAAATACACAAACCCCCGACGTACCCGCGCGGTTGTGACGCTTTCGGTACTGGTTGTGACCCTCGTGACTGTCACCATAGTGTCAGCCGGGCTGGGCCAATATAATATTCCCACCGACCAGGTGCTTGCCTCGTTCGCCCGCAAATGGGGTTTCATCCCGCCACAGCAGGAGTGGGCGATCGCTGACAGCACCCTGTGGAATGTGCGTTTCCCGCGCGTGCTTTTAGCCCTGTTCGTGGGCGCTGCATTGGGCTGCTCGGGAGCTGTTATGCAGGCGGTGTTTGGCAACCCGCTGGCTGAGCCGGGAGTGGTTGGTATTTCTTCAGGTGCAGCTGTGGGTGCCTGCCTGGCTATTGTGCTGGGCCCCCAGTTGAGGGACACGTTTGCGGTACCGACCTTCGCCTTCATTGGGGCGCTAACCGCCACAGTATTGGTGTATGTTCTCTCCCGCTCGGGTGGACGCTCGCAGGTGGTGTCAATGATCCTGACCGGTATTGCGGTAACAGCGGTTGCGAATGCGGCTATCGCGTTCTGTGTTTATGTTGCTGACAGCACCAGCCGTGACGAGATCGTGTTCTGGCAGATGGGGTCGCTGAACCGGGCCAGCTGGACATCATTATCGAATATGTGGTTTGTTGTGGTTGCGGCGCTACTGGCCTGTTTCATGATCTCCGGGAAACTTGACCTTTTGGCGCTGGGCGAGCGCGCAGCACAGCATTCGGGGGTGAATGTTGAGCGTCTGAGAATGCTGGCTATCGCGGCAACAGCTCTTTTGACGGGTGCGGCGGTGGCGCATTCGGGCATTATTGCGTTTGTGGGCCTGATTATTCCGCACCTGCTGCGGCTGCTGTTGGGGCCGTCGAATAGGGTGCTGCTGCCGGCTTCTGCACTGGGCGGGGCGCTGCTGGTGTCTCTCTCTGATTTGGTGGCGCGCACGCTTATCCCGTTCTCCGATATGCCGATCGGTATTTTCACGGCACTGGTGGGTGGGCCTACGTTCTTTTTCTTGCTCCGCCGGTCGATGCGTAAGGGCGGTGTGTGATGCTGCGGGTCGAAAACATTTCGTACTCGGTGGGGTCTCGGCGCATCCTTGAGGATATTTCATTTGAGGTGCACGCGAACGAGGTGGTCTCACTAATTGGCCCGAACGGTGCGGGTAAGTCTACCTTGTTGTCGGTAATTGCTGGGGATGTGAAACAGGATTCTGGGGTGGTGCAGCTTGATGGCGCCTTGACGAGTTCGTATTCTCCACGGGATCTGGCGCGTCGCCGAGCTGTGCTGCTGCAGAAGACTCAGGTGGCGTTTTCGTATACGGTGCGTGAGGTGGTGGCGATGGGCCGCACTCCGTGGCGCGGCACCATCCGCATTGATGAGGACGAAGCTGTTATTGAGCGGATGATGATCCGCACAGAGGTGGCCCAGTTCGCTGAGCGGGATATTACGACTCTTTCTGGCGGTGAGAGCGGGCGGGCGCATCTGGCGCGCGTGTTTACGCAGCAGACTCCCCTGCTGCTTCTGGATGAGCCGACGGCAGCACTGGATATTAGGCATCAGGAGCAGACTCTCAAAAGTGCTCGTGACCTGGCGTCGGAAGGGGCCGGGGTGTTGACGGTGCTGCATGATTTGGATGTTGCCGCTGCATATTCTGACCGTATTGTGCTTTTGCGGCAGGGTCGGGTGGTGTGTGTTGGTTCCCCTGAGCAGGTGTGTACGGCGCAGCGGTTGAGTGAGGTTTATGGATATCCGATTGAGGTTTTGAAGCATCCTGTGACGGGGCGTTTGTTGATTCTGCCGCTTAGGTAGCAGGAGCCCACCCCCACATTATCTATTCTGCATAAGGAATATACTCCACTTCCCGCGTGTTTTCAGGAAACACACAGGGAGTGGGATTACCTTTTATGCCCATTGAACCGATAGACTGAAAAATAAGCTTTGCCGCCTGAGAGCGGGTCGGTAGAGGCCCGTGGCCTTTGAAGGAGAGTACTGGTTCATGAGTTCCAAGCCGCAGAGTACATCAACAGCGGATTCTGCGACCGCAGGTTTTGTTCCCGAGTACTCGGCGGATGCCCATAATGGCTCTGCGGAGCTTGCATCCTGTGGGCTGAGCACGGCCGAGGTTGAACGTGCCGTCGCAGCAGGGAAGGTAAACACACAAAACAATAAGTCTTCCCGCACCCTGTGGAGTATTATGCGGGCGCACCTGTTTACGGTGTTTAACCTGGTGCTGGGGCTGTGCGGGCTGGTCGTGATTCTGTACCAGCGTTGGGCAGATTTGCTGTTCTTATTCGCGGTGGTAGCGAACGTCATTATTGGCTTTGTGCAGGAGTACAAGGCAAAACTTGAGCTTGACCGGATTTCTCTGCTGGATCGTGCCCCGGTGTCTGTGGTGCGTGACGGCAAGCTGTCCGAGGTCCCTATGGAGACCTTGGTTGAGGGCGACGTGGTGGTGCTCAAACGTGGAGACCAGGTGCCTGCAGATGCGGTGGTGCTGACCTCTGAGTCGATGGAGCTGGATGAGTCTCTGCTCACCGGCGAGAATGACCCGATTGCTAAACGTCCTGGCGATATGGTGCTCTCGGCATCCAGTGTGTTGGCCGGTACCGGCCGCGTGCTGCTGCAGGCTGTGGGGGCTCAGTCGCGGGCGAGCAAAATCTCTGATGAGGCGCGCCAGTTCTCCCGTATCCAGTCTGAGCTGCGTGATGCGCTCGACCGCGTGGTGCGGTGGATTACTTTCGGCCTTGCCGTCATTATCCCGATCGTACTGTGGGGCCAGGTGCGTGCCGCAGGTGGCCTTGAGGTTGTGAACCGTGATGGGCTATGGGAGAACGTCGCTATCGCGGTGGTCTCTTCGGTGGCGTCAATGATTCCGCAGGGGTTGGCGCTCATGACAACCTTGGCGTTCGCGGCGGCGGCGGTGGCGCTGGGACGTAAACACAATATTTTGGTGCAGGAGCAGCCTGCTGTTGAGGTGCTCGCCCGCGTGGATACGGTGTGCTTCGATAAGACTGGGACCCTGACTGAGGGCGGTGTGATTTTCGATTCGGTGCGCCCGTTGAGCACCCCGGCCCAGACCGAGGCACCGGAGGGCGACCAGTGGCGTGCGTCCTTGCCGAAGGGCTGGGATGAGGCGCTGGCATGGTTCGGTGCCGACGAGAACGCGAACCCTACAGCAAAAGCGCTCACCGGCGGTTTTGCGGATGCGCCTGCTGAGAAGACCAGCGGAGTGGTTCCGTTTTCTTCGGCGCTGCGTTTTAGCGCGGTTGAGTTCGCCTCATCAGGGGCGTGGCTGCTGGGCGCCCCCGAGGCGCTTTTGGATCAGGGCACTATTGAGCGTGAGCGCGCCGCTGAGCTGGCATCTTTGGGGCTGCGCACTATGGTTTTGGCGCATGCCTCCGCAGTGGTGCGTAACGATGACGGCAACCCGGTGCAGCGCATACCGACCGATCATACGCCTGTGCTGTTCGTGATTTTCCGTGAGAATGTGCGCGCTGATGCCCCTGAAATCGTGGACTATTTCAATCGCCAGGGCGTAACCCTCAAGGTGTTCTCCGGTGACAACCCGTACACCGTGCAGGCAGCTGCGAAGACCGCCGGCATGGATATTTCTGCGGGCGCGATTGATGCCTCTACCCTGCCGGAAGACGGCCCGGAGCTTGCTGAGGCGGCGGAGAAATACAATATCTTTGGCCGTGTTTCGCCTGAGCAGAAGAAGAACATGGTGATCTCCCTCAAGGAGAAGGGGCACGTGGTGGCGATGACCGGCGACGGTATTAACGATGCGCTTGCCCTCAAACACGCCAACCTTGGTATTGCGATGGGTAACGCGGCACCCGCAACGAAAGCCGTCTCGCGCCTGGTGCTTCTGGACGGCAAGTTCTCTTCACTTCCCGCCGCCTTGGAGCAAGGCCGCCAGGTGATTGCGAATATTGAGATGGTGGCGAACCTGTTCCTGACCAAGACGGGCTTTGCGATCCTGCTGGGCGTGACCTTTGGTCTGATGGGGCTGATCTTCCCGTTCCTGCCCCGCCAATACTCGACCGCGGATTTCCTGATTGTTGGGGCATCCTCTTTCGCGCTGGCACTGCTGCCGAACTCCCGCCGCTATGTTCCAGGGTTTTTGCACCGTGTGCTGAACTATACGGTTCCGAACTCCATTATTGTGGTGGCGATGCTTCTGACCGTGAATTTGGCGGCGCTTCTGGTGTTCCCGGGAACCGATATGCGGCAGGTGCAGACTGCTTCTTTTATCACCCTGGTGATTATGGGATTGTGGAACCTTGCGGCAGTGTCTAGGCCGTTTAACAAGGCACGTATCCTGCTGTTTGGGGCGCTGCTTGCCGTATTCTTTGCGGCGTTATTGGTTCCGGTTTTGGTGCGGTACCACCAGTTTGAGGCTCCGTCGGCGCTATTGTTGTGGCTGTCGGTGGGTGCTGGTGTTTTAGGGGCGGTGCTGATTGAGGTGAATGCGCACCGCTCGCGCCGCTGGCAGAAGCGTCATTACCCAGACCTTGAGGTGGCGCCTCTGCGGTTCTTCCCGCAGAAGTAGCAACTGGGGCTTTGGTGAGCACGCCGTGTGTTTGTGCATCTTAGCGGGTGCACGGATGCACGGCGTGTCTGGGTTTTGCCGCGCCTGTGGGTCTGTGTGTAGTTTTTGGTTCTTCTTGCTTTCTGAGGCAAAACCGATTACAGTACTGATAAAACTTAAGGTTGTTTTGAACAGCCTTTAGCACAGGGTTGTTACTGGTTTGGCAGGCAAGACCTGAGTTACTCCGCCACGGGGCGTATTTTACGTTGGTGGCACCCGTGTATTCGGGCACCCTTATACGGGTGTTGCGCACGGTGAAGGAGCTGACTCGGGTCTTTTTTGTTTTCCAGGTTGCGTCTTTTGGCAACAGCCCGCACAGACAATATCGCTAATTATCCAAGGGATGAACCGTGAAGAACCACGAGCTTGGCGAGAAGATTCTTCAGGGCCTAGGCGGCCCCGAGAATATCGCCCATTTTACGCACTGCGCAACACGTTTGCGTGTTACCCCATCTTCGAATGAGAAGGTGGACCGCACCAAGATTGAGAACCTGCCCGGGGTGCTGTCGATTATTGAGCAGTCTGGTCAGACTCAGGTGGTACTTGGTGACCGCGTTGAGGCGGTCTATAACGAGATGCTGACCTTACCGGGTATGAAGAACTTGGGTGAGGATGATGACTCCAAGGCTAAATCATCCGGCGGTAAAAAGGCTGGCTGGCTCACCAATATCTTCGATGTGCTCTCCGATTCCTTCCGTCCCCTGCTGTGGGCGCTGTTGGGCACCTCCATGATTCTGACCCTGATCGTGTTCCTGCAGCAGTTCGGTTTCTTCGGTCAATACACTGACCTGACCGGCCAGAGCGTGAACATCGATATTGTGAACGGTCCGCGACTTTCCGATGAAACCGCCGGTAAGGCGCTCGAAGCCGAATGGATGAAGCAGTTCGCTTTCTGGTACATCCTCAAGGCTGCCGCGCTGTCGGTGCTGAACTTCATGCCCATTATGCTTGGCGCAACCGCCGCAAAGCGTTTGGGCGCAAATATGTGGGTTGGTGCGGCTATTCCGGCGGCGCTGATGACCAGCACCTTCCAGAGCCTCACCAAACTTGCTGACCCGGCTACTAAGATGCTTGACGTATCCATTATGGGTCTGCACCTGCCGCTGTACGCCTACGATTACACCGGCCAGGTGTTCCCGCCCCTGCTGGCGGTTGCTCTCTTGGCACCGTTGGAGCGTCTGCTGAAGAAGATCATCCCGAATATGCTGCAGATGGTCTTCGTCCCCATGCTGTCCGTTATTATTCTGGTGCCCGTAACCGCCTTCGTGGTGGGCCCCATCGGTATTGGCGTGGCTATGGGTATCTCTGACTTCCTGAAGAATGTTAACGATGTAGCTCCGGGAGCCGTGGGTGCGCTGATCGCGGGTCTGTACCTGTTCATGGTGCCACTGGGCCTGCACTGGCCGCTGAACGCCGTGATGATTAACAACCTGCAGACCCTGGGCACCGACTTTATCCAATCCCCCATGGGTGCTTACAACTTCGCCGTCTTCGGCGCGGTGACCGGTGTTGCTATTCGGGCTTCACGGAATAAGGAGCTTCGCCAGACTGCGGTGGGTGCTTCTATGTCCGGCCTGCTCGGTGGTATTTCCGAGCCTTCTCTCTACGGTGTGGTTCTGCGCTACAAGCGAGTTATTCCCCTCATTCTGGTACCGGCTGTGGCTGGTGGTGCCACCATCTCACTGCTGGGAGTCAAGTCGCACGCTTTCGCCTTCACCTCGCTCCTGTCGATTCCCGCAATGCAGCCTTCCGCTCTGTATGCTCTGGGCTTGTCAATTGCGTTCTTTGGTGCAATGACCGGTGTGCTGCTGTTTGGGTATGAGTCGCGCTCAAAGAAAGACGGGCAGGCCGCTGCCGAGACCGGGTCTGAGGGTGGGCCTAAGGCCGCTGGTGCCGATGAGGCAGACACCGCGAAAAAGACTGGCACCGCAGCAGCAGCTGCAAAGGCAGCCCCGGCAAAGCCTGCGGTTGAGTCCGGCACTGTGTATGAGCTGACTGCTCCCCTGGAGGGTAAGGCTGTGGCGCTGGAAGAGGTGCCTGACCCGGTATTTGCCTCAGGTAAGCTGGGTAAGGGTGTGGCCATTGAGCCGACCGGTACCGCCGTGGTGGCTCCGGCTGATGCAAAGGTAAGCGCCACTCTGCCGTCGGGCCACGCCGTGGGCCTGAAGTTCGAGAACGGTGTTGAGATGCTCGTTCATGTGGGCCTGGATACCGTTCAGCTTGACGGTAAAGGCTTTGAGGTGAAAGTTGCTAAGGGCGATTCCGTGAAGGCTGGCCAAGAGCTGCTGACCTTTGACCCAGCTGTCATTAAAGAGGCGGGCTATCCGCTCATTACCCCGGTACTGATCACGAATACGAATAAGTTCGCCGATGTTGAGGGCTTGCCTGGCGCAGCAACGCCTGAGTCCACAGTTATTCGGGTGACTACAAAGTAGCCCTACGGACCCGATAAAAGCCCCTGCCTTCCCCTACCGTTGGGGAGAGCCGGGGGCTTTTTCTGTTTACTAGACTCTATGGAGCACTCAGACGGTCAGTAACCGCAGGCTTACCTTTGCGGCTACGGGGTTCTGCCCCGCACCAGCGGAGAATACGGAGATTCTTGTACCTCTTGGGATGGTTTGCAAGGCGTTATCTGTGTGTGGAGGCCGTTGCCTAAGAAACCCTAGAAGGTCGCTAGTGCCCTCCTTAGAATATAATGGCCCACTATAAAACGGGGTCCCACCATGTACACATGGTGGACCCCGCTTGGCTGGTTTAGGTGCTTAGCCTAAAGGCTACTTCTCCCAACCAGCGTTAATCCATACATCCGGGTCATATGCAGAAGTAGCAAACAGGCGAGGCCCGTAGTTTGCCAACCCCTTCTTGCACGCCTGGTAGTTGGGGCCGTTATATACGGGGATGTAGATAGCTACCTCGGCGAGGTGACGCTTCTCCAGCTCGGTTGCTATTTCAAGCTGTTTCTTATAATCTTCCGTAGCCATCATCTTATCGGCGAGGGAATCGAGTTCTTTACCGTGTCCGTTATTAATCTCGGACCGGTAGAAATAGTATGCGGAATCTACCGGGTTGGTGGTGATGCCGTACCCGGCAGACTTAATACCGTAAGACCTTTCGGTTGAGACCTTCGTCAGCTCAGAATTGGCACGATTCACTATCTTCAGCTCAATACCGATCTTCTTCATCTGATCCGAGAAGAACTGTGAGGTCGTCTTGACGTCTTGGTCATCCCCAAAGGTGAACAACTCGTACGACGCTTTCTTGCCGTCCTTAGCGTAGAAATCGCCGTCCTTCTTATAGCCAGCGTCCTCCAGGATTTTCTTTGCCACGTCCTCGCCGATCTCCGTGGGGTAGCTGTCCTTGTAGCCTTCCTGCAGGGGCAGGAAGCACATAGACCCGGGGGCTTTCTCGTTCCACCCGATCTTTTCGAATCGGATCTTCTGAATCTGCTCACGGTTGATACCCGCCACAATTGCTTTGCGGACGGGCAGCGGAATCTTATCCGGGTTAAGTTCATAATCTCCGACACCCAGAGCGCTGCCCTTACGAATATCAATATTTGACATCTTTGATACATCGGCATAGACATTTTGCGAGCTGGCGGAGATTACGTCAATTTCGCTGTTCTTGAATGCCGCCAAAGAGGCTGCCTCACCCAGAGAACGAATAGAGATTTTCTCCAGCAGAGGCTTCTGCCCCCACCACTTATCGTTCCGTGTCAAGATCAAGGAGTTCTGAGAAACATCCCAGTTCTCAACCTTAAAAGGCCCTGCCCAGTACTTATCGAGAGGCTTGTCGACGAGCGCGTCATTAAAAAGCTTCTTATCCACCAGCGCAGGGTGAATAAAGGTGGAAATAACGAATCCCCCGTCAATAGGATAGTAGGGCTTTTCCATAGTGACCTTGACCGAGAACTTGTCACCGTTCTCTTCAACGCTCTTTACCTGCTTCCACATGGGAGCGTCGGTTACCTGGTATTCACCAGCAGGGGCTGTAAAGATCCTGTGGGCTGCACGCACCGATTCAATGTCAATGGGGGTACCATCGTTGAACTTTGCCTTGGGGTTGATCTTGAAGGTAACGGTTTGAACGCCGTTCTTAGTTTCAGCCTTGTACTCCGTAATGTAATCAGTGTTTAAGCTGGGCTTACCCGTATAGTCATACTTGTACCCGCCAGCGTACGCTGAGTTCATAGCGGCTTGGATAGCGATGGCGCCTGAAGTATAGCCGTTGGTGTTGAAGGGGTTAAAATTTTTAGGGATTCCCTCGAAAGCAAGACGTAGCTCGCCGCCTTCTTTGAGTTCCGAACGGTCTTTGGGGTTAAATGATACGGCCTTTGAGATATCGTCCCCAGCACCAAGCGCAGAGTTAGTCTCGTTCTTTTTATTACCACCGCATGCGGCAAGCAAACCGACGGTCCCCAGTGCAACCGCGCCGGTGAGCAGGGTGCGCCGATTGATTGACATGTTCGTCATCGAATCTCCTAGCGTTCGAAGTAGGGCAAGGCATCTGCTAGCTACTTTGAGCCTGTCATCATTGAGGACACAGATAGCCTGATGTGGGGCGGGGTGCCCCAAAGAAGTAGAGTTCTTGGAGTTAATTATAGCGGCAATTTTAGCTGTAAAGTGACCTGTGGCGCACCCAGGCTGCCGATTTATTCACACAACCATGCATATCTTAAGGGCATAAAATACGCTTTACTGTGTTTTGATTTGTTTAAGAAACTTTGTTCTTAATGTTTACTTTAGGTTCATAGCAAGGCGCATATTAATATACCGCATGGGTCGCACACCGCCATTCACACGGCACTAAGAGGTCCCTCCCACCAGAAGCTAATGAGAGTAGCTTCGGTGATTTTGGCATGAAACAATGTGGAACCGCATCCGCACCAATGGGCTGCACCTCAGTGACTGCTAGCTGCCTAAATTAAACCTGTAGGAGCGGACTGCTTCTATGGGTGAAGAGCCAGCCCCTACAGGAAAAGCAATACACAGCTTGTTACTTGAGCCAACCGACCTTTTCCCATTCAATGGGCTTGAAAAGGGTAGGCCCGTAGTTCGCCAGTTCTTTCTTGCACATCATCAGGTCGGGGCCGTTAAACACTGTGCCGATGGTCGAGACCTCAGCCATGTGCTTCTTCTCAATCTGGTTGCACATCTTGTTCCGCTCCGCGTCGTCTTTAATGACCGCCATCTTTTCGATCATTGCGTCGATCTCGGCATTACCCACACCGTCGTTCTCTTTAGAGTAGTAGAACTGCTTGGTGGCAGCGGTGCCATCCGCGCCGATGAGACTAAAGCCCGATACTATAATGTCGTACTCTTTAGAGCCGGTAACTTTCGAGAACTCCGCAGAACCGCGAGTTTCGACCTCAAAGTTAATGCCAATCTCCTTCATCGTCTGAGCGAAACTACGCGCCATGCTGCTCTTACTGGGGTCATCGCCAAACACGGTGATTTTATACCGCAGCTGCTTACCACCCTTAGCGTAGTACTCGCCGTCCTTCGTGTATCCGGCTTCTTCTAAGAGCTTTTGGGCAGCAGATTTTGCGTCCCCATCTGCCTTCGGGAAATTATCCTCGTAATACTCCTCGAACGGTAGGTGCAGCATTGAGCCGGATGGGTCTTCTTCGTACGGCAAATTCTGAAAGGCAATATTGCTAAGAGCCTTCCGATCAATACCTAGGAAAATCGCTTTCCGCACTTTTGCATCTTCAATCCGTTTGGGGTTCAAATTCAGACCACCCGCATACAGCAGCTGACCTTTGCGCAGCTCAGCGTTCGCAGTATTTTTCAGTTCGGCATATGATGTGGAGGTGCGCGACTCAACTGCATCTACCTCCCCGTTCTTAAAGGCAGCAACCTTCGCGCTTTCCTCCAAGCCCCGGAAAATCACCCGGTCAAGCACGGGCTTCTCGCCCCACCATTTCTCATTCGGCACCATAGTGAAGGTGTTTTCGGTAGAGTTCCAGCCTTTATCAGCCAACTTAAACGGGCCGCACCCAAACTCAGGGTGCGGGTTATTCACAAACCCGT
Organism: Rothia sp. HSID18069; assembly: GCF_003989155.1. Lineage (NCBI taxonomy): Bacteria > Bacillati > Actinomycetota > Actinomycetes > Micrococcales > Micrococcaceae > Rothia > Rothia sp. HSID18069. The sequence continues at coordinate 357,035 of NZ_RBMG01000002.1, forward strand.
CGTTGAAAACTTTCGGGTCTTCCATGCCGGGGTGGAAAATCGCATCGAACATCTCGTTTAACGGGTAGTATGGTTTGGCCATAGTGACCTTTACCTTAAAGTTGTCCCCGTTGTTTTCGACGCTCTCAATATACTCATAGATACCTGAGCTGACAATATTGTAGTCACCGTCGGAGCTCTTGCGTATCTTCCAGGTGGACTGCAACGCTTTGTAATCAATAGGGGTGCCATCGTTGAACTTTGCCTTGGGATTCAGCTCAATGTAAACGACGTCTTTACCACCCTCTTCTGCAGGTTTGAAGGAGAGGGCAAAATCCTTATTCAGCTCATATTTTCCTAGGTGCGTAATATTCCACAGTCCCGCTGCACGGATTGAGCTCATCGCAATCTGCGTGTCGTAGGAATCTCCGCTTGTTGAATAGGTATTGAAATCCGGCCCAAGGGACCCCAGGGGGATACGCACCTCACCGCCCTGCTTCAAGTCAGACACCGGATGCGAATTGATATTGTACAGTTCCTCAGACTTAGCGTCTTTACCGGGTGCTTTAACCTTATCCTCTTTCTTCGAGCCGCCGCAGGCAGCCAACAAGCCTACGGTAGTCGTTGCGGCTGCAGCGCCCAGCAAGGTGCGGCGGTTGAAGATGTACTGTTTCTGCATAGCTATTGCCTCACGTCTACAAGTTCATTTGCTGCACCAAGTGCTCCGGTGCGTCACCCGGATTATATGCTTTACGGGTTTGGACTTATCCAAAGTTAAGCTATAAGTTCAGGTTATATCTCAGTACCTTACACCCGCATTTTATGGTTGTGGCAGAAAAAGCAGATTTTGTGGGATATTTAACAGTATATATGAATATTTATACGTAATATTCCTTCATTTACAATATTCATTGTATGCATATTTTGGCTTTTCTACCCTCCGAGCAGCCGAAGGACTGTTTCCTCCCCACACGATCTTCTGCAGAAAGTACACGTTCAAGACACCACAAGAGGGTGTGGCATTCCCAACAAATAGGAAACCACACCCTCTATGAAATGGAGCTATTGGATGTTTACTTCAGCCAGCCGACCTTCGCCCAATCAGTGGTTTGGAAAAGAGAAGGACCGTAGTTGGCCAACCCCTTCTTGCACATCATAAAGTCGGGACCGTTAAATACAGTGCCCACAGTCGAGATCTCATCCATGTGCTTCTTCTCAATCTCGTTGCACTTCTTGTTCCGTTCTTTATCGTCCTTGATGACGAGCATCTTCTCAATCATCTTGTCGATTTCTTCCGAGCCTATGCCCTCATTATCCTTCGAATAATAGAACTGCTTGGTAGCAGAAGTACCGTCTGCAGTGCTAATCCCAAACCCTGAGAACGTTGTATCGTAGTCACGTGCAGGGATAGCCTTCGAGAATTCACTGGATGCGCGGCTATTTACACTAAAGTTAATCCCCAGTTCTTTCATATTCTGAACGAAGGTCTGAGCCATGCTGTTATTCACCGGGTCGTCGCCAAAGATTGAGATCTTATAGCTCAGCTGCTTACCATTCTTGGCGTAGAATTCACCGTCTTTCTTATATCCGGCATCTTCCAGAATTTTCTGGGCGGCAGCTTTCGCGTCACCATCTGCTTTCGGGAAATTATCCTCATAATACTCCTCGAAAGGCAGGTACAACCTTGACCCTGGCAGTTGCTCCTCCCACGGCAAGCCTTGGAAACGGATTTTGGCAAGCGCCTCACGGTTGGTGCCAATAAAAATTGCCTTACGAACCTTCGCATCTTCAATACGCTTGGGGTTCAGGTTCAACCCACCTGAGAACAACCGCTGTCCCTTACGCAGTTCAGCGTTTGCAACGTTTTTCACTTCAGCATATGCGGTAGACGTACGTGCTGAGGCTACATCAATCTCACCGTTCTTAAAGGCCGCACGCTCCGCGCTAGCTTCGAGGGTGCGGAAAATGATGCGATCCAGTACAGGCTTCTCGCCCCACCATTTCTCATTCGGCACCACGGTAAAAGTGTTCTCAGTAGAGTTCCAGCCTTTATCAGCGAGCTTAAACGGACCACACCCAAACTCAGGGTGCGGGTTATTCACGAACCCATCATTAAAGACTTTTGGGTCAGCCATTTTGGGGTGCAAAATAGAGGCGAACAGCTCATTAAGCGGATAGTAGGGGGAAGTCATCGTTACCTTGACCTTGAAGTCATCGCCGTCACGTTCGACTTTCTCAACGCTGCCATAAATACCGCTGGTAACGATCTTGAAATCTCCCTCTGTGCTCTTAAGGATCTGCCACGTTGCCTGCAGCGCCTTGTAGTCCATGGGAGTACCATCGTTAAACTTAGCTTTGGGGTTCACCGCCACGTACACAACGGTTTTACCGTTTTCCTCTTTCGGGTCGAAAGATACAGCAAAATCCTTATTCAGTTCGAGAGTGCCGTTAGGCAACGAAGACCACAAGCCAGCCGCATAAAGTGTACTCATTGCAGTATACGTATCGCTGCTACTACCGCCGGTTGAGTAGACATTGAAATCAGGCCCGATAGAGCCCAGGGGGAGACGAACTTCCCCGCCCTGTTTCAAATCTGAGACCGGGTGGGCATTGATATCGTACAGGTCTTCTACTTTAGCTCCCTTGCCAGCAGACTTGACCTTTTCTTCTTCTTTCTTACCGCCACACGCAGCCAACAGGCCCACAGTAGTTGTTGCAGCCGCGCCACCAAGCAGGGTGCGGCGGTTGAAGATATACTGCTTCTCCATAGTTATCGCCCAACTTTCACTAATGCACTCGTACCATCGAGTGCCTGACGAATCAACCAGGTGCACGTTCTGTGTGCTGAACTACAGCACCTGGTCTTAGTCTAGTATCTTACACCACAATTTTGCCCTGAGGGAACACGGATTGCCTCTTAATGGATAAAAAAATATACATTTCGCATATATATTCACAAGATTCCTGTGTTATCAGTATTTATGACGTAATTATTGCTGCTTCTTAGTGTCCTCAGCGACCCAAAGAACACTCATTCAGCGTCACAGTACCGTCATTTCTAGCATCTCTTCCCCATCTCATGCTGAAAACGCACCGAGGGGCGGTCACCATCTGGTGTCCGCCCCTCAGCTCACATGCGGCTTACGACAAAGCCGACTCTAAAGCTACGCCGCCTGAGCAACGTCCTCAGGAGATGCCTGAGAAACGCCCTCGGGGAAGTAGCAAGCATATGCGTGGTCCTGACCTTCAACAGGCTCAAGCTCAGGCAGTTTCTCAAGGCACACCTTCTGCTTATCCTCAGGCAACAGCTTGAAGACAGGGCAACGACTAGAGAAGCCACAGCCCACCGGTGCATTCACCGGAGTCGGCAGATCGCCCTCCAGCATGGTGCGCTCACGCTTCGCCTCAACCTCTGGGTCTGGCACGGGGATAGCCGACAGCAAAGCCTTGGTATACGGGTGAACCGGGTTATCGAACACCTCGTCCACGCTACCAATCTCAACAATACGCCCCAGGTACATGACCGCAACACGGTCAGAGGCATGGCGGATCACGGCAAGGTCGTGGGCCACCATCAGGTAGCTGAGCCCCAGCTCGGCGCGAAGCTTCTCCAGCAGGTTAATAACACCCGCCTGAACGGAAACGTCCAGCGCCGAAACAGGCTCATCCAGCACCACAAGTTTCGGGTTCACCGCCAGTGCACGGGCAATACCGATACGCTGACGCTGACCGCCAGAGAACTGGTTCGGGAAGCGGTTCACATGATCCGGCTGCAGACCCACAATCCGCATCAGCTCAATCACGCGCTTCTTAATATCCGCACGTTTCATCCCCTGGTTTTCAAGGGGCTCAGCCAGCACCTCGTACACCGTAAAACGCGGATCCAGCGCGCCGGTGGGGTCTTGGAACACCATCTGCTGGTTCTTACGCAGCTTCAGGATCTCACTAGCCGACTTGCTATCCTTCGTGGAGGTGCCGTTAATAAGAATCTCGCCGTCAGTGTTCTTGCTGAACTCCATGATTTCCAGCAGGGTGGTAGTCTTACCGCACCCCGACTCGCCCACAATAGAGAAGCACTCGCCCTCGCGGATATCGAAAGTAACACCATTAACCGCTTTCACGGTGCCCACACGTTTCTTAATAAGTGAGCCCTTCATGAGCGGGAAGTGTTTCTTCACGTTGCGCACCTCAAGCACCGGAGCACGCTCTTCACGCGGAATACCGTCAAACTTCGACACAGGGGTTTCAGGGATCGAGTACAGCTCATCAGCCGTCTTACTGATCAGATCCTGGGATATGCTGCACGATGACAGGTGCCCCTCACCCGCGCCGTCAAGCGGCATCAGCTCAGGCTCGCCAGCCTCATCCTTACAGCACTGGCCCCCACTCTTAGCAACAGGGCAGCGGTCGCGGAACGAACAACGCTCCACCGGGTTAATCAGGTTCGGCGGGGTGCCCTCAATCGGCACCAGCGACATCTTCTGCGAACGGTCTACACGTGGGACCGCACCCAGCAGGCCAATGGTGTACGGGTGGCTGGGGTACTTATACAGATCCTCGGCCTTCGCGATTTCGACCGGTTTACCCGCGTACATCACCAGAATATCGTCCGCCATACCGGCAACGACACCCAAATCGTGGGTAATCATAATGGTTGCTGCGCCCGTTTCGTCCTGCGCCTTATCTATCACCTCAAGCACCTGCGCCTGAATGGTCACATCCAGTGCAGTGGTGGGCTCATCGGCGATCAGAACACGCGGGTCATTCGCAATGGCCATTGCAATCATAATGCGCTGGCGCATACCGCCCGAAAACTCGTGCGGGTACGAACGCAGACGATCCGCTGGGGAAGGAATACCCACCAGACGCATTAGCTCGATCGAGCGATCTTTAATCGCCTGCTTGCTCATGCCCTTATTGTGGATCTTCAGAACTTCAGCAATCTGCTGTCCAATGGTATACACCGGAGTGAGCGATGAGAGCGGGTCCTGAAAAATCATGGAGATGTGCTTGCCACGGTACTCACACATTTCCTTATCGCTCAGCCCCAGCAGCTCGTTGCCGTTGTACTTAATAGACCCGGTGATATCAGCTGTCGTAGGGTGCAAGCCCATAATCGCCATCGACGCCACTGACTTACCCGAACCAGACTCACCCACAATACCGAGGGTTTTACCGGCATACAGGTCAAAATTCACGCCGCGCACCGCGTGCACCACGCCGTTTTCAGTATTGAAACGGACATTGAGGTCTTTGACGCTCAGAACAGGAGAGGTGCTCATGAGTTCTTTACCTCCTCTTTCTTGGTCTCAGACTCCGAAGTATCAGATTCTGCTGTGGTGAGGGACTCAGCCGGTTTTACGGTTTTGATCTTCTGAGCTTTCTTGTTTTTCTTCCTGTTCTTAACTGAACCAACAGACATGGAGGTCGGGTCGAAGGCATCACGCAAACCGTCGTTCATAAACGCCAACGGGGCCACAATAAGGAAGAAGAAAATAATGGGGAACCAGAACATATGCGGCAGAGTGTTAATCTGTGCTGCTGCCTCGGCAATGAGCGAGCCCAGTGAGTAGTTCGGGTAGCGGATGCCGATACCAATAAAGGAGTAAACAACCTCAGCCAGCACAGCGTACATAATGCCACGTGTAAATTCGAGCACCAGCAGCGAACCAATATTCGGGATGAGGTGGCGCAGCACAATTTTGAATGGATGAACACCCATATACCGAGCGCCCTTGACGTAGTCGCGGCCAATCAAAGACTGGCCCATTGCACGAATCAGACGAGCCGGGGACATCCAGTTAAAGATAATGAGCACAGCAGAAAGTACGATCCACGCGGGAACATTTTTCTGGATCTCTTTACCAATGCCGCTGTTCATCGCGATTGCCAGAATCAGCAGCGAAGGAACCATAATCATGACTTCCAGAATGAAAAGCATGACTTTATCAATCCAACCGCCAAAGTACGCCATAATACAGCCGTACACTGCGGAAATAGCGATGGAGGTAGTGCCCACAACCACACCGATTAAGAGCGAGACACGAACGCCCTCAACCATTTGGGCGTAGAGGTCGTTGCCAGCTGCGTTGGTGCCAAAGAAGTGGGTAGTACTGGGTTCCTCACCCAAAGCCAGATAGTCAATCTGGGTGGGGGTGTACGAGGTGAGGTACTGGCCGAACATTCCGAACAGGAACATCAACACGAAAAGCCCCAGGCCAAACACCGCCAGCTTGTTTCGCATAAAACGGCGCAGAATAATGACCTTCTTATTGATGACTTTAAAGTCATCGCCTTTCACCACCGAAATGGTTTGAGTTTCAGTTACCTGGCTCATGAGATCCTCACTCGGGGGTCAACGATACTGGTGGCAATATCGGCGATAATAGCGCCGATGGCGAAGAGAACGGAACCGTAAGCCAACGTTGCGGTCGCGGCGTTCACATCCTGCTGGCTAATAGCGTCAATCGACCATTTACCGATACCGGGCCAAGCAAAGATTGTCTCGGCGAAGAAAGCACCGGCAAAAATCGCGGGTACCTGGTAGGCGATAGACTGCGCGACAGGAATAAAAGACACACGCAGGGCATGGCGGGTAATCGCCTGGTTACGGGTCAGGCCCTTCGCGCGGGCAGTACGAACAAAGTCGGCATTGACGTTATCCAAGAGGTACTGGCGCTGAGCGATCTGGTAGGCTGACCAGCCCAATACGGTCATACAGAAGGTGGGTACCACATAATGTGCCGCCAAATCAACGGTGGTATCCCAGAAGCCCGTCACCCCAGGAGAGGAAATACCGGTTACGTAGAAAATCTTTTCGCCGCCGTTTTCAACCACAATGCTGTTAATGGCGGTCGCTCCCTGCTGCACCACGAAGTATGCCACGGGCGCGGGAATAATGTACACCAGGTAGGAGTAGCTGGTAATTACGCGGTCAGAAAGTTTGTACTGGCGAGCTGCCGTGAATACGCCAAGTGCCACACCAATAACAATCGTCAAAATGGTTGCGGCAATCATCAGGCGGAAAGAAACCCAGACGCGCTGGCCGAATTCTTCGTTCACATACGCGCCGTTGGGGCTGCGGCCCCAATCGAATTTGGTCACAACATTGGTCAACCACTCGATATAACGGTCCCAAGCGCTTTTGCTCGGGTCAAGGCCTAAAGAGGCAAAGTTACGTTGAACCTGCTCTGGGGTCGGCCTGGGAATTTTTTCCTGCTCAAGCAGCGCAGGCTGAAGGGTAATAACCGCCGCGAAATAGCCCATCGTGGTAGTAATGAACACCATGACGAGATACGTGAGCGAGCGTTGGAGGACGTACCTAAACATGGGACGGCTCCCCTCCTCGAATATTCGGTGTCGTAGGCATGTGTGTAATGACTTCCAATGTCAAAATAACCCCGTGACTGTTGTCACTAGGATTACAGTTACTTTATCTTATATAGTCCTCTATCTATCCACCAAACCCACATTTGCGTTTTGCACCGCCACCGCTGCGTTCAGAGACTTCTTCGGGTGATGCAGCAACGATTTTCCCCACAGAACTAGCGGAGTTAAAAATTGTTACGAAAAATTTACACAATAATGCATATTGCGGGTTTTCGACCGTCATAAAGCGTGTCTTAAGGGCCAATACACCCCAAAAATCCACCGATCCCCACTTAAAAAAGAGGAAAACCACGACACTGTAGCAGCATACCTCTTGAAATTTAGGAGAACCTAAGATATGGGAAGTCCCGTAAACTCTGCATCATCGGTGCAGGGCAGAGTCTACGGGGCTGTACTTCCCAGCAGTGAACTCAGAACCGGTTACGGTACTCGCTCGCAGCAGCACCGGTGCGGAAGGCACGAATATTGTGGGCGATCAGTTCCTCCGGATTTACGGGGCGACCACCGGCGGCATGCGGGGTAATCACGATATTCTTCGCATCCCACAGGGGCGAATCGGAGGGGAGCGGTTCGGTTGCCGTCACGTCCAGCGCAGCGCCCGCAATCGAGCCGGAATTCAGGGCGGCGACGAGTGCATCCTCATCAACAGTGGTACCGCGCCCCACATTAACCAGGTAGGCGCGCTTGGGCAGCAGCTGCAGCTTGTGGGCATCAAGCACCTTGAAGGTCGAATCGCTGGTGGGAAGCACCATCACGAGAATATCCGTCGTCGGCAGGTATTCATCAATTTGTTCGGTCGCAATCACCGGGAATCCGGAGCGCTTCCCCGCGCTCTGTGCAACGCCGGTTACGTTCGCGCCGAAAGCCTTGAAGAGCCGCGCGGTCTCTTGGCCAATCGAGCCGAAGCCCCACACGAGCACATTGGCATCAAGCAGGGTTGTGACCTGGTCTTTCGGATGAAGTTCCTGCGCGCCGCCTAGCTCCTCAGCCCAACGATGCTCGACCGTCGCCTGCGCCAGCGTCGGCAAGAAACGCACGAAGTTCAGGGTCAGCGCGAGTGCATGTTCCGCAACGGTTTTCGAGTGCAGACCCACGCCTGCACAGATGGCGGCATTGGGGGTGAAGCCCGCCGCGCGTACCGCATCTGGCCCCGCAAGAAGCGCCTGGATAAGCCCCACATTTTTCATACGGCGGGCGGAATCCGCGAGCTGATCGGCGGTATTCGCCCAGGCAATCAGAACTTCGGCATCGGTATCTTCCTCGGCGATAGGCTCCGTGGGGTTGTAGTGCCGCACAATATCGCCGGGTTCAAGCCCTAGTTTCTCTTCGTCGAGCGTAATTGAGGTAGGGAGCAGAATCTTCATAGGTCCTCCTGTGGATGGCGCATGCGGGCTGGCGTTCAGCGACGAAGGGGACCCGCATCCCGTGTGAGGGGGTTAACAGTTATTCCCCTCCAGCATAGCGTGAGAGGGGAATAACTGTATAGGGTTACCTAAGAAGCCGTTAGGGCTTGGTGCCGCGCGAAGGAGCATCCGTATTCTTTTGCCTCTCGGTACGAAGCTCGGTTTTCGCCGGTGCATCGGATGCACCATCGGCAAGTTCCGGGCCGAACACAGTGCGCGATTCACCCTGCATCTTCTTCAGGCATTCGGCATCTTTCGCCGCCATTTCGGGCGTGATTACCTCAATGGCACCGGTTGCCGAACGCGCCACATCGGTAGTGGTGTGCGTTTCGATAGTGGTGGCGAGCGCATCCTCACGAATGAAGAGAAGCAGAAGCGCGGAGATTAGCCCGAGTGGTGCCAGGTAGAGGAAAAGCGGGATCAGGGCATCATTGTAGGCGTTCACGATAATGCCGTGAATCGGCTCAGGAATCCGACTGACGAGCTCGGGAGTCAGGGAGGAGGTTCCGTGTTCCCCCGCCGAGGCTACTGCTTGCGCGGGCATTCGTTCACTGAGCAGGCTGCTCAGGCGTGAGGTAAACAGGCCGCCCACGAGTGATGCACCCACGGTTGAGCCGACCTGGCGGAAGAAGTTGTTTGCCGCGGTGGCGGTTCCTACGACGGTGACGGGGAAGGCGTTTTGCACGATGAGGGTGAGGAACTGCATCGACATGCCTAGGCCCGCGCCCATGACCGCCATATAGCTGCAGAAGATCCAGGTGGGGGTGCTCGGGGTGATGGTGGAGATTAGGTAGAGCCCAAGCGCCACGAGTGCGGTACCGGTGACCACGTATGCCTTGTATTTGCCGCGTGCGGAGACCAGCCGTCCGGTAATAATGGAGACCACGAGCAGGGCGCCCATGAGGGGAATCATGAGCAGACCCGCCACGGTTGCGCTCACGCCCAGGGACATTTGCAGGTAGGTGGGGATGTACTCGACGGCACCGAACATGGCAACACCGAGGGCGAGAGAGGCGCCCAGGGTGAGCAGGAAGTTGCGGTTGGTGAAGAGGTACATGGGCATGATCGGCTCTGCGGCGCGGTTTTCAACCGGAATGAAGATCAGGGCCGCGACGGCGGATGCGATGAGAAGCCCAATAATCTGCGGGGAGTTCCAGGCGTACTGATTGCCGCCCCAGATGGTGGCGAGCACGAGCGCGCTGGTTCCTGCCATGAGAATAATACTGCCCAGGTAGTCGATCTGCCGCTTTTCGCGGTCTTTGAGCGCGGTGTGTGGGAGCAGAAAAATGACGGCAAAGATTGAGAGTATGGCAAGCGGCAGGTTAAGCCAGAATGCCCAACGCCAGCCGGGGCCTTCGGTGATCCACCCGCCGATGAGCGGTCCGGCGACCGAGGAGAAGGCGAAGACGCCGCCGATGATACCCATGTATTTACCGCGTTCGCGGGCGGGGATCACGTCTGCGACCACGGATTGGGAGAGAATCATGAGGCCGCCACCGCCGACTCCCTGGAGTGCACGGGCGACGATCAGCCAGGTCATATCGGGAGCGAGCGCGCCGATGATAGATCCCGTCATGAAGGAGAGGATGGCAAAAATCAGGAAGGGTTTACGCCCGAACTGGTCGGAGAGTTTGCCGTACACCGGCATGGTGATGGTGGAGAGCAAGATAAAGGTGGCAATCACCCAGCTCATATGCTCCACGCCATGCAGTTCGCCCACGATGGTCGGCAGTGAGGGTGCGAGGATGGTTTGGTTCAGTGCCGACATGAGCATCACGATGACCAAGCCGGAGAACATGAGCGCTATTTGATTTTTTCTAGCTTCAGCCGTGGTGGCTTCAGCGGGTTTGTCTGAGTGCGACGTCATTCCTAGTTTTCCTTCAGCAGGGCTTGAAAAGTTTTGACGGTGTTGTGGATGCGCCGCTCGACCTCGTCTTCGTCGGCAATATCCTTGGCGAAGTGCAGCTGCCGCAGCACTGCAGATGCAAGCTGGACCGTGGCACGGGTGCGTTCTTCGGCAATTTCTGTCGGCGGCATATTCTCGGGGCGGGCGGTGAAGGGGCCGCGCCTTCCTGCGGCATTGAAGGCATCCCAATCGACGGTATTGAGATAGTCGATGAGCACCTGTTCGCAGTTGATATGGTGTACCTTCAGCCGGTGCCTAAATTCGGGGAATTCGTCGATGCGCTCCCGGAATTTTGCGTGATTGGCAAAGTTGAAGCTGTGCCGCACGATGTACAGCAGCAGATGGGTGATACGCACGATGAGGTTGTCGTTTTCGTGCGCCCGGTCGCTGGCGAGCAGGTCGTCGGTGATGGCGGGGGCGCGCAGGCCGAGCACCGCATCCTCTTTAGTTCCGAAGTAGTTGAAGAAGGTGCGGGGCGAGATTCCGGCTTCCGCCGCGATGTCTTCGACGGTGCTGCCGCGCATGCCGTGCTGGCGGGCTAAGCGCAGGGCGGTTTCGTGAATGTTCACCCAGGTGCGTTCGCGGCGGCGTTCACGCAGGCTTGTCTCGGTGCGACTCGGCTCAGGTTTTTGCATAACTGCAATTATTGCATTTCTGCATTTTTTGCACAACTGCACTATGCAGGCGACACGGCGTGTCCTGTCTCTCCCCCACAGAAGACAAGATGCTAGGCATAATAATAGGGTGAACTTTTTTTCAACCGGATACCTCGACTTCCTACCCGATTGGCTCAGGATTATTCTGTTCTTCGCAGACCTGAGCATCCGTGTGCTGTCCCTATTCTGGCTGCCCTACAACCGCAAGCCCGTGGTCGCACTCGGCTGGCTCATGGCTATCTTCTTCATCCCGTTCATCGGGTTCCTAGCCTTCCTGATTTTCGGGTCCTCTCACCTTCCGCAATACCGGCGAGCCCGGCAGCACGCCATGAACGACCTGATCCGCGAGACCACCGGCGGCACCCCACAGCTCACCGACTCCGACGGGCTCAACGAAGCAACCCTGGTCGCCAGCCAACTCAACTACAAGCTCGGTTCGCTCCCCCTCGTCGGCGGGAACTCCTTCACCCTGCACAACGACAACCACGAAGCCATGCGCATCATGGCGCAGGAAGTCAACAAAGCCCAGCGGTACGTTCACTTCGAGTTCTACATCACCGCCTACGACGAAGCCTCCAAAGTACTCTGGGATGCCCTCTTCGCCGCCCAAAAACGTGGCGTGCGGGTGCGCGTGCTCATCGACCATATCGGCTCGCGCAAATACCCCTCATACCGGCAGCTGACAAAAATGCTCAACGAATCGGGCATCGAATGGCGCCTGATGCTGCCCATCAAACCCTGGCGGCTGCAATGGCAGCGCCCCGACCTGCGCAACCACCGTAAAGTCCTTGTGATCGACGGCGCAGTGGCATTCTCGGGCTCGCAAAACGCCATCCACCGCTCCTACGACCTCAAAGAAAACGTGCGTAAAGGTCTGGAGTGGAAAGACCTCACCTTCTCATGCACCGGTCCCATCGTCGAAGAGCTCAACGCGGTATTCGTCTCCGACTGGTACTCCGAAACAAACCAGCTGATCCTCGAAGAAATTGAGGAGAAAATCCCCTACGTTCCAGGCTCGATGCGCGCCCAAGTAGTTCCCTCCGGCCCCGGGTTTGAGACGGAAAACAACCTGCGCCTAATCAACTACATGATCTACAACGCAGAAAAACGCATTACCATCTGCTCGCCCTACTTCGTACCCGACGAAACCCTGCTGCAGGCACTCACCAACGCAGCATTCTCAGGCATCGAAACCACCGTGATCGTCTGCGAAAAAGGCGACCAGTTCCTCCCCAATATGGCGCAGCGCTCCTACTACGAGACGCTGCTGCAATCCGGGGTACGCATTCTGCAATACCCCAGCCCCACGGTACTGCACTCCAAGTTCATGTACGTAGATGACGAAATGGCATTTATCGGCTCCTCGAATATGGACCCCCGCTCATTCTCGCTCAACCTCGAAGTATCAACCTTTATCGCAGACACCGCTATGGTGGATGCACTCGCCGACGTTGCACGAACCTACGAAAGTATCTGCACGGAACTGCGCTACGGCCCGTGGTCCTCACGCCCGCAGCGCATTAAAGTCACCGAAAATATCTGCCGGCTCTGGTCATCGCTGCTGTAATCACACCAGCAGCACAGACCCGCCACGCCAATTTCCCGTTCTGCACGGCGTGTCAGCTTAACGCCACAAGCGGTTACCCATGTGAATAGTTGAAGGGCGCACGTACAGCCATTCGGGGCTGGGCAGACGTACAGCCTTATCGCACCCAGACAGGGCCGTAATGATCGACTCACACCGCTGGTTAAACTCCAGAATATGCCGCTTATCAACCACCTGACCCGGAAAATGCCGGTGCATTTTCGACACCGAATCGCTGCTCTCCTGCAGCCCATGACCCGTATGACCCGGCACGTGCTTCACAATCACCCGGCGTGAGCGGATCGCCTCAGTCAGGCGCGTCATCTCAGTGATAACCCGCTCATCCTGAACCCCCTCACGGGCCCACCTCTCAAAGCTCCAGCGGCTATGAGCCAGCCGCAGCACAAACGTGAGCGCACCCAGTGAATCAGTATTAATCACCAGGCGGCGTCCGCCCGTATAAAATACGTGAAACGCGGTGAGCATCGCCGAAAGTTCCCCGGTCATAATGTTCACCGCGTCATAATGAGTATGAAAATAGAAGCCGTCTTCACTAACGCCCGCAATACCCATCCGGCCGCCGCGCGAGTACTTCTTATTATGGGTGGAACGGAACGAACAGTCCGTGAACACGTTATACTCCACCAGCTGCTCTTCCGGTTTCTCGGTGAGCGCATCGGTGAGCATACGCTCCGTATTGCGCCTGGCCACCTCAATAAACCCCTCCATGAGCTTACCCGCCGCAGTGCCCGCGAGCCGCACATGGACCTCCCCTAAGGAGTGGTTATCGTAAGGGTCAAGAACCTTCTCAAACGCACGGTATTCCAGGATGCATTTAAGGTGGTCAAACTGACGGAATAGCTGCTTCAGGTAGCGCCTCTCCGCTGCAACCGTCACCAGGTTCTCCGTCAGCGGCGGGGGGATCAGCTCCCACGCCTCAAGCACCGCACGGCCCAGCATTTTGGTGTGCACCACTTCGCAAGGCTCCATGAGGGAATGGGCGTGCTCACCCAAGATCGGTTCAGTATTCAGGGGGATACGTTCCCCGCTCTCTTTAGACACATACACTAAGGTCGCGGTTGAGCTGTAACAAAACCCCTGCGCCTGTTGGGCTTCTTCCGCAACAGCGATCACCGCCACCCCGCGCTCCGTGTACCCTGCGGGGTACGACGTACTGTAATCCGGCGCATCCCACGTTAATGTGCACCGCTTAATGTTCGCTGGTGTAATAGCCATGTGCCCACACCCCCTAAACTCATGATTCTCCCCTCAGGTATTCGTGTATCTTTATTCCTTTATATCGTCGCCCGATTCGGGCACGCAAACGTTCAGGGCAGGGTTTTACGGTGAGCGAATCGGTTCTGAAGGTGTTCGCAGATAATTACCCCACCCATGGCCTGAAGGTTTAGAACTAATATGAGTTACCTATACTAGGGACTCCCCATAGAAAGCATCCGAAGTGTCTTTCCCTCATCTATGCCTGGGGGGGTAACAGCCCCAATGTCGTAAACAGGGTACAGTTGAGGGACAACCACTTTGTGCTATCACATGAAGGAGAACCCCATGATTGGTGTTTACGCAGGTGTTTCCGTTAAGCCTGAGCATGTTGAAGAGTTTTTGGCTTCTACCCCCGCTTTGGTAGAGGCATCACGCAAGGATGCGGGCAATATCAGCTACGATTTCGGCCCCGCCACCGGTGAGACCCCTGCGGGCGAACCGCGCGTCTTCGCTTTTATTGAGCGTTGGGAATCACAGCAGGCACTCGAAGCGCATATGGCGACCGAGCATTTCGGGACCGCCGTGAAAACCTGGGAGCCGCTGCTCGCCGCAGAGCTGGATGTGCGCATCTTCGAGATGTAACTCCGTTCCCCCTGCTAAAAAGAGCCTTTATGTGAATAAAGAGGGTTTTTCGCCGCTTTATTCACATAAAGGCTCTTTTATGCCCCAATCGGGAGAGGCTATTTAGTACCCCTCCGGGAGGATGCGCACCCCACCCTTATCGGCAGAGGCGGCCAGCATCCCGTAAACCTTCAGCGCGTTCGAGACCTGACGTTCACGCGGCTTGGTGGGCTTCCACGGGAGGGCGCCCTTCGCCTTGCGCCGCGCCTCCAAAACCTCGTCCGGCACATTCGCCCGCAGGATGCGGTTGTGCACGTCAATCTCGATCTCGTCACCGGTTTCCAGCAGACCGATAGCACCACCGGCGGCAGCCTCCGGCGAAACGTGACCGATCGAAATGCCCGAAGTACCGCCCGAGAAACGCCCGTCGGTAATGAGTGCGCAGCTTTTGCCCAGGCCCAGGCCTTTCAGGTACGAGGTGGGGTACAGCATTTCCTGCATGCCGGGGCCGCCCTTCGGGCCCTCATACTGAATCACCACAATATCGCCGGGTTTCACGTGCTTCGACAGAATCTCAAACACGGCTTCATCCTGCGACTCAACCACAAATGCCTTACCCACGAAGTGGAAAAGTTCTTCATCAATACCGGCGGACTTGATGATCGCACCGTTCTGGGCGATATTACCGCGCAGAACCGCCAGACCGCCGTCTTTCGTGTAAGCATGCTCCACAGCGCGAATGCACCCGTTTTCGGCGTCCGTCTCATGCGATTCGTACTTGTTCGCGGTCGAGAACGCCTGCGTGGTGCGCACCCCGCCGGGTGCGGCAAGGTACAGTTCTTGAGCCTGCTCGCTCGCGGTACCGGAGCGGATATCCCATTCGGCAAGCCATTCATCCAGCGAATCCGCATGAACAGAATGAACGTTCTTGTTGAGCAGTCCGGCGCGGTCAAGCTCGCCCAGCAGCGCGGGGATACCGCCCGCCCGGTGCACATGCTCAATGTGATACTTCGTAGAGTTCGGTGCAACCTTCGCCAGGCAGGGCACATGCCGCGAAATACGGTCGATATCGTCCAGGGTGAAATCGACCTGCGCCTCATGGGCAATCGCCAGAATATGCAACACGGTGTTGGTGGAACCGCCCATAGCCACATCCAGCGCCATAGCGTTCTCGAATGCCTCCTTGGTAGCGATCGAACGGGGCAGAACGGACTCGTCATCCTGCTCGTAGTAGCGCTTCGCCAGGCCAACAATACGCTCCCCCGCCTGCAAAAACAGCTCTTTACGCGCGATCTGGGTCGCAAGCGTGGTACCGTTGCCGGGCAACGCCAGACCAATCGCCTCGTTCAGGCAGTTCATGGAGTTTGCGGTAAACATGCCCGCACAGGAACCACACGTGGGGCAGGCGTTCTTCTCAACTTGGGCGAGCGCAGTATCGCTCACGGAATCGTCCACCGCCATGACCATCGCATCCACCAGATCCAGGCGGTGCTCCACAACGCCTTCAATGCCCTCGCCGGATTCCATGGGACCGCCCGACACGAAAATTGTGGGGATATTCAGGCGCATCGCTGCCAAGAGCATGCCGGGGGTGATCTTGTCGCAGTTCGAGATACATACAAGCGCATCCGCACGGTGAGCGTTCACCATGTATTCGACCGAATCGGCGATGAGGTCGCGTGAGGGCAGGGAATAGAGCATGCCGTCGTGGCCCATCGCGATGCCGTCATCAACCGCGATGGTGTTGAATTCTTTCGCCACGCCGCCGGCCTCACGAATAGCGCCAGCCACCAGGTCGCCCATATTTTTCAGGTGCACGTGACCGGGCACGAACTGGGTGTAAGAGTTGGCAATCGCAA
Organism: Rothia sp. HSID18069; assembly: GCF_003989155.1. Lineage (NCBI taxonomy): Bacteria > Bacillati > Actinomycetota > Actinomycetes > Micrococcales > Micrococcaceae > Rothia > Rothia sp. HSID18069. The sequence goes on from NZ_RBMG01000002.1 coordinate 373,651, forward strand.
TAATCGGTTTGCCGAAATCATCATCACCCATGCCGGTTGCGCGCCACAGGGCACGGGCACCCGCCATATTGCGACCGTGAGTTGAGGTGCGTGAGCGTAATTCGGGCATTGTCTCTACCTTCCGTTGTGATGCATCAATAGATTTTACGCCCGCACTGCACGTCTCTTCAGCGAAGGGTAGCTTTGGTTTGCAGCCAGAGCGGGCGTGGGGCGCATCTGCGCACCGGGCGCGGTAGGTGCCCTGGTGTGCGGGTGAGGCGATGCCGGATCTGCGGCAGATTTCCCCATTTTCGGGTACCACCCCGTATTTCTCAGATGTTTACCTATTATGCCCCCTAAGCTGGTAGGGGAAAATCGTAGGCACCAGAGTTTTCACAGGGTGAACGCGCAGCCCCTTAAATCCGGCGAAATTGGTGCCCAGGTTCGGCACCCCGCCTTCTAATGCAGATAATAACGTGAGGCATCATGTCATTCCGTAACAGCGTGATCTACCAGATCTACCCGAAGTCGTTCTATTCCGCGCACGGGCGGCCAACCGGCGATATTCGCGGCATTATCGAGAAGGTGCCCTATGTGGCATCGCTGGGGGTGGGCATGGTGTGGTTCAACCCGTTCTTCGCCTCACCCCAGCACGATAACGGCTACGACATTTCCGACTACTATGCCATTCACCCCGAGCTGGGCACGATGGAGGAAGTTGAGGAGATGATCGCCGCTTTCGGGGAGCACAGCATCGGAGTCATGTTCGATATGGTGCTCAACCATGTTTCGACTGAACACGAGTGGTTTAGGCGGGCGCAGGCGGGCGAGCGCGAGTACTGGGGTTATTTCTATCTTCGCCCAGGGCGGGTTCAGTCTGACGGCACGGTGGTTCCGCCCACGAACTGGGAGTCAAAATTTGGCGGTTCGGCCTGGGCGCCTTTTACCGATACGGCGGGTAAGGTTTATCGGGACAAATCGGGGGTGCCGCTGTACTATCTGCACCTTTACGACGTCACACAGGCTGATCTGAACTGGTACAACCCCGCCGTGCGTGAGGAACTCTATAAGGTCGTCAATTTCTGGTATGACAAGAGTGTTCGCGGGTTCCGCTTCGACGTCATTAACGTGATCGGCAAATCCGAAGAGCTTGAGGATGCGCCCGCCGGGGTTATCGATAAGACCCTGTATACCGACACGCCCATCGTGCACACGCGTCTGCGGGAGCTGAACCGCGCATCTTTCGGGCGGTATGGGGATACCGTGACCGTGGGTGAAATGTCTTCGACGAGCATCGAGAACTGCGTGGGCTACTCCAACCCTGAGAATCGCGAGCTCGATATGGTGTTTAGTTTTCACCATCTGAAGGTGGATTATGAGGACGGCGAGAAGTGGTCGAAGGTGCCGTTCCGCTTTGCTGAGCTGAAGGGTCTGCTCAACGATTGGGCGCTGGGCATGCAGGCGGGCGGCGGGTGGAATGCGCTGTTTTGGAATAATCATGATCAGCCGCGCGCACTCAACCGTTTTGGTGACGTTCAGCGGTATCGGGCGGAATCTGCGACCATGCTGGCGACCGTGATTCACCTGCTGCGCGGCACTCCCTATATTTATCAGGGCGAAGAGATCGGCATGATTGACCCGGTGTATTCTTCGATTGACGACTACGTGGATGTTGAGGCTCATAACGCTTTTAAGACCCTGCGTGCGCGGGGACTCTCGGAGGGCGAGGCGCTTGAGGTTGTGCGTGCCAAGGCGCGGGATAATTCGCGTGTTCCCATGCAGTGGGAGTCTGGTGCCGGTGGGGAACACGGCGCGGTTGGTTTTGGTACAGCCGCCCCCTGGCTGACGCCCGCCCCCAGTGTGGATGCGGCAACCGGCGCGGGTATTTCGGTGGCGGATGAGGAACGTGACGGCGTGATTTTGCCGTACTATCGCGAGCTGATTCGCCTGCGCGGGCAGTACCCCGTGATTTCTGAGGGCAGTTATGCGCCCTATACGCTCGACCATGAGCGGGTCTTCGGGTACCTGCGTGAACATATCGCTAAAGGCACGCGCACGCGGCTGTTGGTGCTCAATAATTTCTTTGGGGACGAGACAACGGTGGGTGTTCCTGCCGAGTTCATGCCGGGCGAGGTTTTGGATGCGCTCACTGACGGTGAAAGCTCGCAAGCTCCAGCGGACGCACGGTCTGCACGGGTGCTTTTGTGTAATTACAAGAATCCGCTCGGTCGTGTTAGTGGTGTTTCCGGCTCCGGTCCCCACGAGGTTGAGGTTACGCTGCGTCCCTACGAATCGTTGGCTTTGATCGTGGAAGAGCCCATCGTTTCTTCTTAGATCGCCAGATTAATTGCTCGGTTACATGGGCATTTACAGGTATGGTTACATGCGCGAGCAGGTGTGTTTTTCCACCTGTTCGGCAAAAACGACCTGCTCGCGGTTTAAAACGCAGTTAAAGTGGGAGCATGAGTTTTGATTACATGCCCTCCGAAACCTTCCAACGTGCCGACCTTGACTTGCTTCTGAGCGTGCGGGTTGACGTGGCGCGGGTGCCGGGCGGCGCATCCCAACGGCAGATTTTGGATGCAGTACGCTCCTTCTTGTGCTCCCTCACTCGTGACGATTCCGCCGATGGGCACGCGCTTGACCCAGATTTGGGGTTTGCGCGCCCCTACTATGCGGGCGGGTTTACGGTGGGCGTGGTGCCCGCATCCGGGCGGGGCAAGGTGGCGCTCGCCGGGATCCATGAGGGAGCACAGACTGTTGGTTCAGGCAGGTTCAGCGTGCCATCGAAGGGTAAGGCTGGCTGGCGTATTGTGACGTCGGTGGTAGTCTCTAGCGCGGGCGAGGATGTGCTGGATTCCTTAGAGGCTGGCATCGAATACCTGACGGATGCGCTCGGTGACCTGCGGGTGGGCCTTTCCCTCACGGAACTCCCGGTCGCTTAGACTCCTCTCCGTTCATCTCCACAACCGCATATGCTGAGCACCAGAATCAAGCGGCAATCAGAGTCCAGCGCAGAAAAGGAAGAAAGGCTACAACAGCCCCTTATCCTTGAGCCAGTTTGCCGCTGCCGTGGATGGGTCCAGTTTCTTATCGCCGGATACCTCGTCATTGAGCGAGCGTAAATCGTCGGTCGTCAGCACCGCGCTGATGCGGTTCAGCACCGCCTGCGCATCCTCGGGTACCCGTTTGGTGTTGATAATGGGGAGTACCTGCTGCGCCGGGATCATGTTTTTTGGGTCTTCGAGCATCACAAAATTGTTCTGTGTAATTGCCGGGGTGGTCGAGTACAAATCTACAACCTGCACGGTGTTATCCTGCAGGGCTTTGACGGTGAGTGCCCCTCCCCCGTCTGCAAGCGAGACGAATTCCGCCGGCACGCACCCGTACTTATCTTTGAGCCCCGGAATTCCGTAGGCGCGTTCGGCAAATTCGGGAGCGGCACCAATCTTCAGTTCGGTACAGACCTTCGCCATATCATCCAGGGTGTGCAGATTGTATTTTTGGGCGGTCTGCTGAGTGACGACTAGGGTATCTTTATTTTCCGCCTGCGAGGCATCCAGCGCTTTGAGGTTGTCCTGAAGTACCCCACCGAGCGCCTGCAGAATCTCTTGTTTAGTCTGCGCTGTGGAATTCTCGTCAAGATACAGCAGTAGGTTGCCCGAGTATTCGGGAACCACGTCGATAGCCCCGGAGGTGAGCGCCCCCAGGTAGGCTTCACGCGCGCCAATCCCCAGCTGGGTGCTCGATTTAAACCCGTTTTTATTTAGCGCTTGGGAGTATATTTCGGCGAGAATCTGCGACTCTGCGAACGCTGCTGACCCAACGATAATACCGTCGTGTTCACCGCCGAAAACGTTTTCGCCACTCAGCCCGCAGGCACTCAGCGCTCCTAACGTCCCGAAGGCACCGAGGACACCCAATGCCCGCCGCCTGGTAACGCCGCGTGCCATTCCGGTCTCCGCCGTTCCGCGGCTTTTCGAGCTCTTTCCGGATAGAAAAGAACGATCATTTGTGTTTCGGCGATGCACCAGGTTCATGCGTGCGCCCCTTCCGTGTGCGAGTTTGCTGCATCCAGTGCGCTCTCGTGTTTCGGTTGCCCATGATGTTTGGATGCGCCGCCGCGCCCGCCTCCACCCCGCAAGGGCACGGGGGTCACGGCCCGCTGTGCTAGGGCCATGAGCGCATCCACCACGAAGGCGAGTACCGCTACCAGCAGGGTTGCCACGAGCATGCGCGGATAGTCCCGCACCGCGAGCCCATCAAAAAGGTACCGGCCCAGGTTATTCCCATTAATGTAGGCGGCAATAGTCGCGGTCGCGATCACCTGCAGCACCGCGCTGCGCAGACCGCCCATAAACACCGGAAGACCCAGAGGAATCTCAACCCGGCGAAGAATCTGCCCTTCGGTCATGCCTTGGGCGCGTGCCGCATCCACCACATCCGGGTCAATCCCGGTCACGGCTTCGAGGGTATGCGCCAGCAGGGGTGCCACCGCGATAATCACGAGCACAACGAGCGGCGGAATCGCGTTAACCCCAAACCAGAGAGCCAGCAGGGTCAGCAGACCCAGAGCAGGCAGGGCGCGCAAAGCGGCGGTAAATCCCAGCAGAGCGTGCCCGCCGCGGCGTGTATGCCCAGCCCACAGCCCCAAAGGCACAGCGATCACTAGGGCAATCGCAACCGCAAACACGGTGATGCCCAGATGCTCAATGGTGCGCGCAAGAATGCCCTGAGGCCCTTGCCAGTTGGCACCATCACCCAGAAAAGCGAAGGTGCGTTCTATAACATTCATGCGGTCCTCCAGGCGGTCAGGCGCCGTGCAGTGAGGGCAAGAAGCGCATCAGCGAGGTAGGCGAGGACGGCGCTGAGCACCACGCCCGTGATAAGTTCGGCAGGGATACTACGCGCCAGTCCGTCGGTAAAAAGCGTGCCGAGCGAAGAAACACCAATAACCGCGCCCACGGAAACCATCGCAATATTCGCCACCGTCGCTACACGGATACCGGCAAAAAGCACGGGCAAAGCGAGCGGTAATTCCACCGTGAAAAACGCACGAGCCGGGGTGTATCCCAGGGCGCGCGATGACTCCACTACGTGCTCGGGAACCGCGTTAAAAGCGTCTACCCCGGAACGCACCATCAGCGCCATCGTGTAGATCGTGAGCGCCACGAGCACGTTCACCGGCGAAATAATGCTGGTTCCTAGAATCAGCGGCATGAGCACGAAGAGTGCGATCGACGGGATTGTGTAGAGCAGCCCGAAGCCGTGCACCAGGGCGTGCGCACCACTCCGGTAGGTTTTTGCGCCGTCTTCCCGTGCGCGGCGGCGGCTCGCATACCGCGCCACCGGAATCGACAGGGCGGTTCCCACAAGTACCGGAATAATGCCCTGGTACAGGTGATTGAGAGTCAAATCAAGGACGCGCTGGATGTTATTTCCCAACCAGTCCCAGTGCATCGAATCTGCCAGCAACAGGTTCATACTATCCCCGCCCAGAGGTTGATGCGGCGCCCTCGCCCGATACTGCGGATTCGCGTGTGCGGCGGTAGCGTTCGCGGCGAATATACCGCACCTGGCGCATCACATCGGCAGGCAGCAGGGCACCCACAGACTGGCTAACGAAAGATTCCACAAAATCATTGGCGGGATTCGTCAGGATCTCTTCGGGAGCGCCATATTGGGCGAGCTTGCCGCCGGGGGCGAAGACCGCAATATTATCGCCGAGGAATAGGGCCTCATCAATGTCGTGGGTTACGAAAACAATGGTCTTATGCAGCTCGCCCTGCAGGCGCAAAAGTTCTTCCTGCAGTTCGGTGCGCACGATCGGATCGACCGCAGAAAATGGCTCGTCCATGAGCAAAATGGAGGCATCCGCTGCGAGAGCCCGCGCGACTCCCACACGTTGGGCCTGCCCGCCGGAAAGCTGGGCCGGGTAGCGCTGCGCTAAGGACGCGTCCAAACCCACGGTACCCAAAAGGTCAAGAGCACGTTCTTTCGCTTGCGGTTTGGAGGTGCCGTTCAACAGGGGCACGGTCATAACGTTCTCAAGCACGGTACGATGCGGCAGCAGCCCGCCGCTTTGCATGACGTACCCGATGGATCGGCGCAGCTTGTAGGGGTCTTGGTCTGCAATATTTTGCCCGCCGATAGTGACTGCGCCTTCCTGCGGCTCGACCATGCGGTTGATCATGCGCAGGGTGGTGGTTTTACCGCATCCTGAGGAACCGACGAAAACGGTGGTTTCACCGGCGGGGATGCTCAGAGTCAGGTTATCGACCACGGTGTTAGCGCCGTAGCGTTTGGTGACCTGGGAGAATTCGATTCCCGCAGTGCGTGTTGCCTGCGCGGAGTTCGACGGTATGGTGTCTTGGGGAGTGGATGCTGGCATTCGATCTCTTCCGTATGCGCCGGTTTTGCCGCCGTGTGTACAGGTGTTGTTCAAATAACACAACGCCTCTACCCTAACGAAAATTCCGGGAAATTGAAACGAACCGGCGTGTTTACCCGTCTGCCTGGCGCAGTTCTCCCCTCTTTCGGGGCAAAAGAGCCTTAGGATGAAGCGTACTTTTCGCCGTGTCATTCAGATAAAGAACCTTGTGAGCAGAGGGTGAAGGGCACGGGCCCATGTACGAGGGCGGGCATCAGACTATAGGGTGCACGGGTTGGGAGCAGCCCGTGGTTAAAGAAAAAATCCGCCCCCACTGTAGAAGCCTGGAGGGCGGATTGTGGCTCCGACCGGCGTCGATCCGGTGACCTTACGATTTTCAGTCGCACGCTCTACCAACTGAGCTACAGAGCCTTGCGTATTAGATACGCAACGACCGCGTGCTTCGTGATGATAAATCATCTGAATACGCGGCCTGTGCGACCCCGACGGGACTTGAACCCGCGACCTCCGCCGTGACAGGGCGGCGCGCTAACCAACTGCGCTACGGGGCCTTGTTGGATTCGGCAGGTATCTGCTTCTTCAACTTGGCTTTGCAAACATGAGGTTTGCAAGTACCCCCAACGGGATTTGAACCCGTGCTACCGCCGTGAAAGGGCGGCGTCCTAGGCCGCTAGACGATGGGGGCCTAGTCGATGCGAACGGGTTCATTTCTCATCCCGTTGTTCGAACCTCAATTAGTCTATGACAGATTTGAGGGGTGCGCAAACCGGTTTTGAGGTTCCCGCGTGCCCGGGGTCTCACAAACCCCCTTAATGGGTTGTACATCACTAGTGTTTTTCCTTGTCAGAGCATTATACAAGGGGTTTCCATGCGGTAGAAAAATTTTAATATTTTTATGAACGTATACCCAGCTAGGCCTTTTCTTCGCTGACGATACCCCCAGTCCCATCTCAACAAGGCCCCTCCAACAACCCATGTGGGTTTATTATTCACTGCAGCGGCTTTTTACACACGCCCAGGCACCTTCAAGAGCAGGAGGACCGCCAGCGACGCCCTGCGACGTACAGATATAAACACGGGGCCAGCAGGCACTGAGGTGTGAGTGTCGAAATAATTATGCATCTTATGTTTATGCTTTTTATCTTCTATATATTGAGTGCATATGGGTATTTTTGTGGGTTTATTGGGATTCTCTTCGAAGGTGCAAGAGTAGCTTTATAGCCTTCGGAAAAAGTTTTATAAAGATTTCATATACCTCATCCGATTGACTAGGGATTATATGAAAGCCCTTCAAAACCCCCTTAAATTCGCTTGAAATCAGCCTAAAAAAGCGCCTAAGATATGGGATGTGAGGTTCTCCAGGGAACCAAAAAGAGGGGATCTTCCGCCCCTTGAGGTAATGTCACCGCACATATATATCACCGATAAGTGAACACACCGATTCTATTGAAGAATCCCCCTGTTTGCGTCCTCAAAAGGCGCGCCAAGGGCCGCGCGTCTCCCAGCCGGGACGCTACCGATGAGGCTACCGAAGTAACTAAAAACTTCAGGAGTATATCGGGACTTTTAGGAATGGTAAGTTCACCATAAAACCTAGGCGTAGTTGCCAGGTGCACGCTTAGAATGCTGCTCTCCTTGCGAGCATCATTTCCCAGTGGGCAATATAAAACCAACTGCAACGGAACCCCGCATTTTATGATAAATGCGGGGTTTTTTGTATCCATAAGTCGATATTTTATGCATGTGCAGCGTATATTTAACATAAAATTCCCCCGCATCCTCAGCATTTGAGGGGCGGGGGAATTGTTATGGTTTACCGTTAACTATTCACCACGTGAAATGCGAATCATTTCATCACGGTCAACGACTTTCACACGCTCACGCGGTTCACCCTTTGCATCCTGTGATGCCGCACCGAGCGCCTTTTCGTGGTCGTCCAGACGGTGCCAGCCTTCCCAGGTGGTGTAGCGAATACCCTTAGAATCCAGGTAATCGCTGAAGGTCTCCGCATCCGGTTCGGCAGCGGTGTACAGGTTCTCGCGGTCCTCCAACAGGTGCGTGATGGTTTCAAGCGCATCGCCCTTGGTGGAGCCGATCAGACCCACCGGTCCGCGCTTAATCCACCCGGTAGCGTACAGGCCGGGCACGTGCTCGCCGTTTTCATCGACCACACGGCCCTCAACGTTAGTAATCACGCCCTTATCAGCGTCATAGCCGACCTCGGGCAGCTCAGAACCGAAATAACCGATCGCCCGGTACACAGCCTGCACGGGGTAGTCCACGAACTCGCCGGTGCCCTCGATACCGCCCTGACCGTCAAGCTTATTGCGTTCCATGCGGATGCCCACGACCTTGCCGTCCTCACCCAGAATCTCGTGCGGGGACTGCAGGAAGTGCAGGTGCAGGCGGCGCGATGCTGTCTGCTCGCCCTCCTCCTGGTCGGTAAGCCAGGTGGTGAGGGTCTTCATCATGGTCTTCACCTGGTTATTCGTCTGAATAGCCTCATCCGAAGCCTCGTCGAACTCGAAGTCCTCTTCGTAGAGCACAATATCGACATCGCGGGAGTGTGAAAGCTCGCGCAGCTCCAAGGGGGTGAACTTGATCTGCGCGGGGCCGCGGCGGCCAAAGACGTGCACATCGGTCACGGGCGAAGATTTCAGCCCTTCGTACACATTCTCGGGAATTTCGGTGACGAGCAGATCATCGGCGTGCTTAGAGAGCACACGCGCAATATCCAGCGCCACGTTGCCGTTACCAAGCACCGCGATTTCCTTCGCGTTCAGCGGCCAGGTGCGCGGGTAATCGGGGTGACCGTCATACCACGAGACGAAGTCGGCGGCACCATAGGAACCGTCCAGGTCGATGCCCTTAATGGGTAGAGGTGCATCGTGAATAGCGCCGGTCGCGAAGATAATGGCGTCGTAGTGCTCGCGCAGGTCGGCAAGGTTCAAATCCTTACCGTATTCGACATTGCCGAAGAATCGAATATCACCGCGGTCAAGTACCTTGTGCAGGGCGGTAATAATGCCCTTAATACGCGGGTGATCGGGCGCCACACCGTAACGAATCAGCCCGAAGGGCGCGGGGTAACGATCAAAAATGTCGATAGAAACCTCAACGGCTCCAGAGCGTACTTCCTCAGATTTGGTGATGAGGTCAGCGGCGTAAATGCCAGCGGGGCCTGCGCCAATAACAGCGACGCGCAGGGGGCGGGTAGCTTCAGACACGTATTTTTCCTTTCAAAGTTCGCCCCGGTACACGGTTCAGGCTGGTGCGGCGGCGAGCTCTCTTTTTAGTCCTCGTTCATTCTACCGGGCACAGCGGTTAGGATGGGCTAAAAAAGGGAAAGCGAGCAATAGCTCATATATTTTTATTCCTTATATATGCCAATACGGCTGTGCCCCGCATGAGACGCTCATGCGGGGCACAGCCGTATACCGGTTACGATACACTCAGTGATTTAGCGGGCAGTCACCGGGTACTCTGCATCGGGTTCACCGGTAATGCGGTTACGCAGGTCGCGGCGGACCAGCTCAATCGACCACAACCAGAGGATGTGCCCAAAGAACTCAGAGAAGTGCTCCCCAAAAGGCTGGTTCCACGGGGCGGGCACAACTCCCATTGCGGGCATAATGATGACGTGGAAGAGAATATCAAGCACAATGCCGAAAGCCACACCCTGCCAGAGCTTAATCTTGGGCCAATATTCAGCCACCACACAGTAGAGCACCGCAAAGAAAATAGCGAATGCGAAGTGCACAATGAAGCTCATATACGGCAGGTCATTACCCAGGTATGAGTAAGTCTGGTGTGTGGTTTCAGGTGAGAAACCGAACATTTCCAGAAGGGCCTGCGGCGGATTTGTCGCGTTGCGTTCGGGGGTGCGGGGCGGGAACGGTACCTCCCAGCCAAATTTAATAATGCCGGAAAAGAACCCGGCAATGATACCAACAAGTACCGCAATTTTAAGGCGACGACGTGAAGGGTCGGTGATGGTCGTAAAAGTGACTTTAACCTTCTCGGCGGCCTTGGTGGTTATGGGGGCGTTCATTGTATGTCTCCTGGGTTTTGTGCCGAGATTCGGTGGTGTGGGTTATAACCCAGTGTAGTGAAAACACACCGTAAAATCCACATAAAACCACTTAAAGCAACATTAACACTAATTTTAATAATGCTCTGACTAGTGAGTTTGTAGCGTAAAATTTTTTAAAATACTTTCAGATTCCCATATCACAATAAAACCCAATGACGCTGTGTCAGTATCCTTGCTTGCCGTCCCCGCAGACAAACACCCCCGGTACACAGTTAAACAGCATGCGGCACCCCCCTTACAGAAAATATCTGGGGTATCCGCCCTCATTTTTCCCACGGAGGTGCCGCAGTATATAGAACGCCTGCCTACACCCTTCGGAACTCAACCACCAGCTCGTCACGTTCGCCAAAGCGCACCAGGTGGCGATCCAGCACACCCGCAATATTAGTGGCTTTCTCCTCATCCTCAGCACGCACCTCCATAATGAGGGCGTTATTAGCTTCATCAATCAGCAGATCGCCATAGCCACGAAAAATACCATCACGGTTAAACGTCAGCCGCAGACCGCCCGGCAGCTCGGCGGTATCAATCTTACGGCCCATATGCGAACCTAGCTGTTTCACATAACGGGCTGGGCGTTCAGTAGCAACCACGGCACGCTGGCGCACAGGCAAAGACTCAGCGGGGGGATACTCGCTCACAATTCACCTCTCAAATTCTCGGTAGTAGCCCTACCAACATGGAAGTTAAGGTATTCCTCATCTTACCAGTCAGCCCGGGCCCCGCCTCACCCTCATTCCCCCACTGCGGTAAAGCCCAAAACCTCCACCGCGCGCCCACTCACAGGCTGTACTACCGCCCCTCATCAAGCAACTAGCGCACACGCGCTGCTACCCCCTAGAATAATGAGGTAACAAGAGCGTCACGCCCCGCACGGCTGACGCTTTTCTTATGCGCGCCCCCGACCGGTGGGCACGCACCCTACGAGAGTATCTACGGATTCAACGAAATGTCTTCTGAGAACACCGCGGCTCCCCAGGCACCCCAAACCCGCACAACGCAGGGCGCCCTGGACCGTTACTTCAAAATTACAGAACGAGGCTCAACTATCTCCGCCGAGATTCGCGGCGGTTTAGCGACCTTCTTCGCCATGAGCTATATCGTGGTGCTAAACCCACTCATTATCGGCCTCGTGAAAGACGCCAACGGCCACGCGCTCGGCGTGCCGCAGGTGGCCGCAGTCACCGCGCTCATCGCCGGAATTATGACGATCGCCATGGGCATCTATGCGAAACAGCCTTTTGCGATGGCGGCAGGGCTGGGCGTGAACGCACTGCTGGCAACCACTATCCTCAGCACCCCCAATCTCACCTGGCCGCAAATTATGGGGCTGGTCGTGTGGGCGGGTGTGCTCATGACTGGCCTCGTGCTGACCGGCTTCCGCACCGCCGTCTTTGAGGCGGTCCCCGAGAGCCTCAAAACCGCAATTGTGGTGGGTATCGGCTTCTTCATTGCCTTTATCGGGCTGGTCAACGCAGGTATTATCCGCCGCACCGTAGACGCCGCGCACACCACCGTCCCCGTCACCTTCGGCGTGGGCGGGCACCTGCTTGGCTGGCCCACCGTGGTGTTCCTTGTCGGGCTGTTCCTCACCATTGCCCTATTTATTCGGAAAGTACGCGGGGCCATCCTATACGGTGTGCTTGCCTCCACCGTGCTGTCAATAATCCTAGAAGCCGTTTTCCACATTGGCAGCAGCAAAGACAACCCGACCGGCTGGTCACTGAACGTACCCGCATGGGGCGGCGGCAGCGCCCTACCCGATGTTTCGCTGCTGTTCTCAGCAGATATATTTGGGGCGTTCGGCACCATCGGCGGTATGGCCGCCACGATGCTGATCTTCACCATCCTCATCTCGGCGTTCTTCGACGCAATGGGCACTACCGTGGGCCTAGCCACCGAAGCTGGCACCATTGATAAAGACGGCAAAATTGAGAACATCGACCGTGTGCTGCTGGTGGATGCGCTCGGCTCAGTTGCGGGCGGTGGCACCTCCAGCTCGGCCAACCAGATTTTTGTGGAATCGGCAACCGGTATTGGTGCTGGCGCCCGCACAGGCCTGGCGAACGTGGTCACCGGCGCGCTCTTTGTGGGCGCGGTCTTCCTCTCTCCCTTGGTGACCATCGTCCCCTTCGAGGCGGTCGCCCCCGCCATGGTTTTCGTGGGGTTCCTCATGATCCGCCAGGCCGTGCATATCGACTGGCAGGATTGGGGCCTGGGTATCCCGGCGTTTATGACCATTATTTTCATGCCGTTCGCCTACTCCATTGCCGACGGTATTGGTGCAGGGTTCATCTCCTACGTCTTCATCCGCCTGGTGCAGGGCCGCGGGCGCGAGGTGCACTGGCTCATGTACGTGGTATCGGCTGTTTTCCTGGTGTTCTTCAGCACCGGACTCATTAACGGTTTCACCCACGGGTAAAGGCAGCTTCCCAGCATTCCATCTGCCGGAAAGTCCGTTACGGGGGCTTAGGCACCCCGGCGGCTTTTCGGCAGGTGGATGCGGGAGAAAAACAAAACACCTAGAATAGGGTGGTAACACCAGCGCTGAATCCCGCCGGGGTTCGGCGCTTTTCTTATTGCGGCGCAAACCCGCGCCCACGTCCCACGAGAGTATCTACAGATTCAACGAAATGTCTTCTGAGAACACCGCGGCTCCCCAGGCACACAAGCCCAACGCATCGGGCGGCGCACTGGACCGTTACTTCAAAATCACTGAACGAGGCTCATCTATTTCCGCCGAGATTCGTGGCGGTCTCGCCGCGTTCTTCGCTATGAGTTATATCGTCGTCCTCAACCCCCTGGTGATCGGCACCGGCGCAGACTCGGCGGGAAATACCCTTGGCGTGCCGCAGGTCGCCGCGGTCACCGCGCTCGTCGCCGGCGTAATGACCATCCTCATGGGTGTTATAGCCAGGCAGCCTTTCGCGATGGCGGCGGGGCTGGGTGTGAATGCACTGCTGGCCTCCACGATCGCAACCACTCCCGGACTGACATGGGCAGATATTATGGGCCTGGTGATTATCGCAGGTCTTATTATGACCGTGCTGGTGCTCACCGGCTTCCGCACCGCCGTATTCGAAGCGGTCCCCGAGAGCCTCAAAACCGCGATCGTGGCGGGAATCGGCTTCTTTATCGCCTTTATCGGGCTGGTTGATTCCGGGATTATCCGCCGCATGCCGGATGCCGCAGGAACCACCGTTCCCGTCTCGCTTGGGGTGGGCGGTCACCTGCTTGGCTGGCCTACTCTCGTGTTTATTTTCGGCCTTTTCCTCACCATCGCCCTGTTTATTCGCAATGTGCGCGGCGCTATCCTCATTGGCGTGGTGGCATCTACCGTACTGGCGATCATCCTAGAGGCTGTTTTCCATATTGGCAGCAGCAAAGGGAACCCGACCGGCTGGTCGCTCAACGTTCCCGCGCTCAATAATTTTTCCTTCTCAGCCCCCGATTTCTCGCTTATTGGGTCTGCACGATTCGGCGCGTTCGGCGCTATCGGCGTGCTGGGTGCATCCTTGCTGGTGTTCGCTATTCTGCTCTCGGTCTTCTTTGACGCCATGGGTGTTTCGGTGGGCTTAGCAACCGAAGCGGGCACCATTGATAAGGACGGCAAGGTCGAGAACATTAACGAGGTTCTGCTCGTGGATGCGGTCGGTTCCGTGGTCGGTGGCGGCGCATCCGGCTCTGCGAACCAGATTTTTGTGGAGTCGGCAACCGGTATTGGTGAGGGTGCCCGCACGGGTCTGGCGAATATCGTCACCGGTGTGCTGTTCCTGGTGGCGATTATCGCCTCGCCGCTGGTGACGATTGTTCCCTTTGAGGCGGTCGCCCCCGCCCTGGTGGTTGTTGGGTTCCTGATGGTGCGCCAGGCCGTGCATATCGACTGGCAGGATTGGGGCCTGGGTATCCCGGCGTTTATGACCATTATTTTCATGCCGCTGTCGTACTCGATCGCTAACGGTATTGGTGCAGGGTTCGTCTCCTACGCCTTTATCCGCCTGGTGCAGGGTCGCGGGCGCGAGGTGCACTGGCTCATGTACGTGGTGTCCGCAGTGTTCGTCATCTACTTCGGCATGGGTATTATTAACGGTTTCACGCACTAGCGTTGGCTGAAATCCCGGGTATATATCGGGTGTAAAAAGGCTCTTTTTGAAGAGAAGCGGCGGAAAACTACGGCTTTATTCAGAAAGAGCCTTTTATACGCCTATGGGGGTGTAGATACGCGCTTGAAAACGTCAGAAATTTCACGGCTGCGGATGTGACGCAGGCGCCCCCTCAATCCCTGCCGCAGGAAGACTCCCGCGGCGTGAGGCCACCAGGTACCATACTGCCACCACAAGAAATGATAGCCCTTGCGCTATGGAGATCCGCACGAACATCAGCGTATCCTCCCCGGAAACCGACGTTACATGCACAAGATTCACGATCACATTATTTGCACAGTGGTTTGCCATCGCCATATAGAGGCTGCCTGTTAGGCGCGTCATCAGCGCAAATTTAAATCCGACCACGGCTGATGTCAGTATCAAAATCAGAGCATTCATGACCGCTCCGCCCAAGTTTGAGGTTCCGTCCGTATAGTTCCGTACAGGAGCGATCACATGCCACAGGCCAAAGAGCACCGAAGAAATGGCTGCAGCACCCATAAACGAGTAACGGAATCCCAGAAGTTTCTGAAAAAGCCCGCGAAAAACTCCTTCTTCCATGACCACGTTGATCACGTTCCCCGCCAGACAGATCACAAAGAATATGAGCGCTGTCTGATGCCCCGTATTGCTGCTGACCGCGTAAGTGCTCACATAAACGTCGAGGGAGCGAAATTCGGTGGGCGGTAAAAGCGCTATCTCAGCGACATAGGCAATCGCGAAAACTACTGCGCCGAAACCCAGCCCGGCAAGGATAGGGCGCATTATGTGCTCACGGGTAAATCCAATGCTGCGGGCTCCAAGAGAGCAGGACTGCATCACCAACCCTAAAATTCCTATACCGATCAGCTTATGAACGAAGGCTTCACCCCAAAAGCTCTGGTCGGTACGAAGCACAAAATACTCATATATGCGAAAAATAAAGCATACACAATACACGGCCAGCACGCAGTATAAAACATTAATTTTTTCAAGACGCATACGAAATACTCCACAAAATATAGTGGTTTTAGGGCGCAAAAATTACCGCAAAAATAATATTTTGCTTTCAGGGATAGTGGTTTTAAGTAAATTTTCGTCGAACAATGAGCATATTTATTTCCTGAACCTCCCGGCGCATATGCAAAATATTCAGGGCGGTTGAGGCGCCATACATCACGATTCCCAGAATGCACAGGATCCAGAGCGGTGTGCTGGAGAACCAGCCGAATACCAGCCCGCTGCCGCAGATCATGACAAGGATAAGGGCTATATCGACAAGCGCCTCCAGTAAGGGATATTTCAGTGCCATGCGCGAAACCAGCAGCATACCCACATGAATCATCATATTGGTCGTAAGGACTTGGAAAACTCCCACAAGGTAAAGATACGTTCCACCTGATAACAGACCGATGACGGCCAATAAAATGAGGGAGATACCCGTGGTCGCACAAATATTAACAGCAAGTTTTCTCATGCACCGTATCCTTTCAACGCTTGTTTGACGTTTTTGAGGTATGTGCGATTTATATAGACTCTATCGCCGGTTGTTAATATGGCTTCCATGCGGCTATTAAAAAGCGGTTTAACACTCTCAAGAACGTTAATGTTGAGAATGCATGACTTACTCACCCGCACAAATCCACAATCTTGAAGTTTCTCCGCAAGGTCGTAGAGCCTATGGTCGGTCCTATACGTATTTCCTGCTACGTGCACAAACGTTGTTTTCTTAACGCTTTCACAATAGAAAATATCTGAAGCGTTCACCATGATGTCGGTGCTTCCGTTTTCGCATTTAATCCGCTGCTCCACCGATTCCACAAAATCGACGATGCGGCTGACCCGCACATCCTTCTGGGCATAAACGATACTCACCTCAGGTTCCTGATAGGCAGGATCCTCGCATAATCTCAGCTTCACCACATCACCTCATGCACAGCCTAACATGCGGCGAACCTATGCAGGATGGGTATCGACTAAGCTGCATGAAGACACGACCAAGCTACAGAAATACCCCCCCCCATAGAGGTTGTTCACCACAGTTTAGAGAGCGTGTGCCGTCATGTTTTACCCGTCATGCCATGGCAGCTGTATCGTTAGTTTCACTGACATGCCCCGCAGATTCCTGCACATACCGATTTCTTCGCCGGAAGGCAGGCTTACCCCAGCCACCGGGAGTTATCGGCGGCCTTATGCATCCTGGCCGCAGTAGCTTCCCGGTACCTGGAGCCGCTGCTCCAGAATGAGGTCCTGCACCTAAACCGCGGGGCAGATTCAACCCCCACCCACGCCATATGGTCATACAGGCTTTCTTCGTATTCCCGCTGCTCGTCCTGGGGTTCCTGGACCTGCGGCTTCCCTTGAGTCTGCGGTGCCTCATGGGCGCGGATCTCTTGTGCGATGCTTTCAGGGTCCTCCAGGTAGTACAGATCCCGGTAGCGGCCAGGGACCCGGATCAGCTCATCATGACTTCCGCTCTGGATAATGCGCCCGCCCTCCAAAACAATAATCCGCTGTGCGTTGCGAATAGTGGAGAGACGGTGCGCCACCACAACCTTCGTGCACTTATACCGTGCAATCAGCTCCGTCACCTGACGCTCAGTGGTGGTATCTAACGCGCTCGTTGCCTCATCCAGCACCAGGATGCGCGGGCGCCGCAGCAGCGCCGTCACAATGGCGATGCGCTGACGCTGCCCGCCTGAGAAGTTCTCACCATCACTGGACATGATCGTGTCAAACCCCATGGGCAGACCCTTCACAAAATCCAGAATACCCATGCTCAGCACATCCGCTTCGATCTCCTCGCGGGTTCGGCCATCATCAAGCCCCGCCGTGAGGTTCTCGTACAGGGTGCCGCCCCTTGTCTGCAACTGCTGCGGAACATACCCAATGTGGGAGCGAAGCGCATCCAAGGAATAATCCTGCACATTGATCCCGCCCATCCGAATAGTGCCGGACACTGGGCTATACAGCGAACATAGCAGCATAGCCAGCGTGCTCTTGCCCGACCCGGATGAGCCCACAAGGGCTATGTCATGCCCCTCTGGCACCGTAATAGACACCTCAGAAAGCACGGGCTGCGTTCCGCCGGGGTAAGTAAAGTTCACGTTCTCAAGCTCAATATCACTGCTGGCAAGCTTAGTGATGGTGCCGCCATCCTGCTCAGGGTCGTAACGCTGAATATCAACGATACGCGCCACCGCCCGGTCCACGGCAATAATGTTCATAATGCCGAACATCGTTGACGAAATAGAGGAGAACAGCATGGCAGAAATACCCTCGGTGGCAATAGCCTGCCCGAGCGTGAGCACACCCTGATTCACCAGAGGAAGCGAAGCCAGCAGCAGAATCAGCGGCCCGCCCAGCTGCACCACGGAAGCTGCGGAACCAAGCACACCCTGCTGCAGCACCATGCGGCGGCGCATTGAGGCAAGCGACTGTTTGTACGCCTCACGCCACGTCTCATATGTGGAGCTTGCCGAACCAGTCATTTTCATGGATGCCACAGTGTTAATAGCATCAAGTTCGACCACCTGAGCCTCTGAGGCGTGCGCATATTCGGCGTCGAGCGCCTGGGAGGTGGGGCGTGCCGTCACGAACCAGATCAGCATCAGCACGGCGAGTACCACGAAGGTGATAATGAGGATTTCGCGTGACTGCTGGGCGATGAAGACGAGAATCACGATCATCGTACCGATATTAATCACGAGCTCAGTCAGGTTCGTGGACAGAAAGTTCCGCAGCGTATTGACGCTGGAAAGACGGTACAGAATATCGCCTGGGGAGCGGAGCGCAAAGTAGGTCAGCGGCAGCTTCAGCAGCCTTTTGAACATCCCGCCCAGCAGCTGGTACCCGATGGACGAGACGATACTAGCCAAAGCCGCGGCACGGGCGATGGACACCAGGTAGTAGCCCGCCACGCCAACAACCACGCCGATAGTTGCGACGAGAATGGCGTCCTCATGGCCTCTGAGTTGGGCATCCACCACGCTTTGGATCACCACCGGCACGGCGAACGTGACACTGTAGGTAATCACCAGCAGCACCACGAAAACCGCGTACTGGGCGAACATCTTTTTCGTGAAGAACGTGTTCAGCTGCCAGTCTTGGAAGACTTTTCGGGATTTCTTTTTAAAGTCTTTCCGGGGGGTGGGAACCAGCACGCTACCGGAGAAAGAGCCTTCAGCTTCCTGAAGGGGGATAACTTTCATCCCCGTTGCGGGGTCCATAATATGTACGCGGTCTTTACGGATGCGTACCAGCACCACATAGTGGGAGTTATTCCAGTGCAGAATAGCCGGCTTGCCGATATCGCGCAGCTGTTCCAGCGAGTTAGCTTTATACGCCCCGACATCCATGCCTTCTGCCATGAGAAGGTTGCGCACTTGGAGCATACTCAGGCCTTCACGCCCGGGTTCGGCAATGAGGCGCAGATCAGATATCGTCTGATACCGCCCGTAATGCTGCAATACGGACGCGCCGACACCTAGCCCGCACTCAGTAGCAGCCGCTTGGAGAACCGCTGGAAACCCCATATTTTACCGGTCCTCACTCACGTCAGGAATGACGGGGGTGTATAAACGCCCTCCCCCTAAACGGTGAGCCAGCCACGACAGTACCCCGGAGGTACCCACCAGCAGTGACGGGGTCAGTGAGTACCGCGAAGACTTATCGTCAAGTGTCGCGCGAATAGCTGAGGGGCCGTACCCGTTTTTGACGGCTGCCCGGATATCCTCGGCGCCGGACACATCGGGAACGCGAGCAATAATCCAGTTGAGCACCTCCAGGGTTCCTAAATCCCCGTGGCACAACGTCAAGTTACTCCTAGTTCCGGTACGGAATGCGTACTGCACCGCCCGGTCGAGCTCAGTACGCGGGGAGAACTCCGGCATCCACACGTGTACGGCTGCGAGTGCAAGGGCGATACCCGCAGAGCCAGAGCACCACGTGCCGCCGGTGTGCGCGTCGCCTGTGCCGCTGCGTTCGGAGAGCTGGGCCCGCCAGCCTTCCGCGCACCTGAAACTGTTCAGCCGCTGCAGGAGAATCTTCACAGCATGTTGAGCGCGCCCAGGTGTGGGCATCTCCTGCCCCCAGCGGGCCAGGGCAAAAATTGACCCGCTCACACCGTAGGCGAACCCGCTCACATTCCACCAGTTCTCCTCAACCCGGCCAGCGACAATATCCAGGGCGTGCTTTTCGAGCACCTCCAGCAGGGCGGCGCGGTTGGTGGCGAGGTTATACCCCAGAAGTAGTGTGGCGGCACCTACCTGATTATCCAGGTACCCCGGCATCGGATGCTCCACCTGCTCCATACGGGCGGCAACCCGGTCGCCAAGCATAATGGCGGCTTCTTTCAGCCGGGGGTCGTCCAAGTACTCTGCGGCGCTGGCAAGTGAGAGCGCGATACCCGCCTCACCGCCTGAGACACCGTCGCAGGTCTCCGGGGGAATGCTAAAGAGCCTCTTGTCGAAGACATCCTGCGCTATTGGGTCTAACACACGGTGCGCAGCCTGAGCGTACTCCGCGTTTCCTAGCGTGTGTGCTGCCTGGGCTAGGGCCATCGCAGGCCCGACCGACCCGGTGTACAGGTCTATCCCAAGAACCGTGGTTTGCCATGCGCCAATATGCTGCTGCCAGAGCCCGGGGTTAGGTGCGAGCCACGTCCGGGAGTCTTGCTCACTGCCTCCTAGGCGCAGAGTGCCCGTCAGCTGGTCTGCGATCGCGGCGCAAAGCTCCCGTTCGTGCTGTTTGTCTTCCCCGGCGGAGAGTAATTCTGCCGGGCTATTGGCCAGGGTGTTCGCCGGGTAGGGTGAGATGAAGGCGGCCCAGATCTGTTGGAGCTGCTCCTCTAGGTCATTCTCGTCAAGGGCGGCAATATGCCGCAGGGTTTCTTTCAGGGCGCTGCCTTTAATGCTGAGCCCCACCGGTTTACCCTCAAACGATACGATGTCAGAGCCATCCGTCCGGTGCATGAAGAAGGGTACGTCGAACCGCCAGAGAGCTTCCGCTTCAGCCGCAACCATATCCAGGGGGCGGTTGTGGCTTAGGGTGGCGGCGCGCAGCCCTACCGTGGCGAACACTTCTTGGGATGCCAACGCCTCAGGGCTGCTGAGCATCTTAAGGATTTGGGTGTAAAACCTGGTTGATTGCAGCAGGGCGCGAAGCATCAGCCCGGTAAAGTTCGCGCGAACCGCCTCAAGCATCGCCTCGCGGTGCTCACAGATCCATTGGTGCATCTGAGTAAACCCTCGGGCGAAGGCACGGGCACGGGCCGCTTCATAGAGACGCCGCTCTTCCAGCACCTCAGCGCTGGATTCGTCGCCGACGAGTGCCACCATGCTTGCCGCTTCTTGGTTCTCCTCCGGGGCTGGGGCCGGTTCGCGGTTCATTCGGGCGGCAGCATCGTCCCGGAAGGGACGCTCAACAATGACCTCATTAAACGGGTCATTCCCTTGCTCCCCGTGGAGGAAGCCGACGTCACGGTACCCCAGGGAAGCGTCGCGGCGCGTAATACGGGTGGGCAGAAACGCGCTATTGGAAATCCCACGGAGTTTTCGCAGGTGGGCGCTGCCTTCAGGCGGTTGAGGGGTGTCGTCGGCGAGGATGTATATGGGGTGAAGCACCGTCTCAAGGTCAATCGGCACGGGCCCGGTGGCCAGGGGGATCAGGTTCTTGGCGTGCATATCTTTGCCCTGCAATGCGTAGAGCAAACCCGCTAGTCGACCGGAGGCTTCTAAGAAGTCTTCGCCTGAGAAATCTACCTCCTCAGCTTTAATAAACTCCATGAAGCCGTAACCCTCACCCTGGATTACCCGGGCGGCACGCATAGCGGGTGCCCCCTGCTGAGTAAGGTCTTGAACGATCTGCCAGAATGCTCGCTCGCCCTCAACGTTGCGTGATTTGTAGACCACTGTGCCCTGCGTGAACTTAAGGAGGCAGCCAGCACGCCCGCCGCCGTAACGAGTTCGGGGCAGCCCGAAAGATTCAAGCTGAAGTGGTGCGGTATCCGTGGTGTTCAAAAGCTCACGGATATCGTTTTCGTGGGTGCGGATACGCTCGAAAATCTCGGCGATCATCGCGTGAAATTGCAGCACCGTCACCTGGTGGATACGGTTCAGAAGTGGGTAGCTTGCGTGGAAGTCATCGCTTAGTTCTTCGTGCCAGCGGCGGCAGTAGTCTTCGTAGCGCCCTTCCGGTGTGTCTGCCTGCAATAGCCCCTGCGCAGAGGCCTTTTTGATGTGGGCAACCAGTGGTCTGAGGTAGAAATTGTTTAAACGCGCCGTTAGGTTATCCAAGAATTGGTTGGTTAAACGGGGGATCTGCGACGTTACAGCGTAGCCCGATGAGGTGATGGCGTGTTCGACGTTTCCACGTTCATTCTCCGCCAGTTGGGCGATGAGCGCGTGGAACATGGAGGGTTCAGCAGTCGGCCCCAGTGCCGAAGACACCGGAGCCGACAACCGTACAATAAAATCGGAGTCAGGCGCTTCGGATGCGGTGGTGCCTATCCGTTCTAGTAACGAAGTGCTAGATACGTAAGATGCTAGGCGTTGGAATTGTTCCTCATCCAGTTCAGGAAGAAGTTCCCTGATTAACACCTGAATTCTCCTTATCTATCGTATTTACTTATCCTCTGGATTTAGGAGAAGCTGCCGCCCCAGAAGCCAAAGCCGTAGCCGTAGCCGCCGCAGCCGCCACCGCAGTAGCCGCCACCGTAGCTGCCGCCACCAACGGAGCTGTAGTAGCCGCCACCGTGGGAGCCGCCACCGTTAACCTGACCGAGTTCCTGATCGGAGATCTCTTCCAGAAGCGTGATATCCTTGGGCATGGTTATCCTCCTTATGTATTCCTGAACCAATTTCAGGAATAGTATTATCGGTGTCAGTTTGATGTTTTACCATCAAACTCTAGCTGGGTTCCGCAATGACAACGTTCCAAGGCGCCACGTTGGAACCCACCTCCTTTTCATCTGGGTTTTAGGTAACCCAAACAAAAAGGAAACTTGTAAAGTTTTAATTCCCCAGTGGGGTTTAAGGTATAAACTAACCAGTCACCTCTGACAACATTCCATCGCTAAAGAAATGTGCAGCGGAAATAGGTATTCTAAAGATCTGTAAATGTGTTCGTCAGTAAGGCAAAGTCCAATTTCAGATCACGCCACACACTGTGTCGTACATGTTGTCTGCACTATTTTGGCGCAACAACATGGCCACTACACAGCAGAGTAGCGCTACGTCATGTGGAAACTTTAAGATGCTTGAGAGTGTAAAACTTTCCCTATCAAATTTAGGGGCCCAATATCAGTTTTCGGAAGCTCTCAACGCTACCTATTCTTTGCATCTTCAATAGAATACCCGCAATAAATTTTCGTCCCTGTAATAAATCTATTGCGTTTCTGGTTAGCTACTCAACTATAACAAATCCCCGGGGTAGGTGCAATAGATTTTCTGGGAAAATCAGAGTATTCCACCCTCAATGAGAGGTGTTATCCGTTACACCAAAATAACCCCGAGCACTGCCTATTAGTGAGCCTCGGCCGAGTCAGGAACTATGGGGGTATATAAGCGGGTATCCCCTGCCCGGCGAGTCAACCACGACAGCACCCCGGAGGTGCCCACCATCAGAGAAGGCGTCAGAGAGTAACGAACAGATTTATCGTTCAGCGTTTCGCGCAGCAGGGAAACGTTATAACCGTTCTTGACGGCATTATGGACAGCCTCCGCATTGGACACATCGGGAACGTGCGAGACCGCCCATTCAAGGACGTCAAGGGTTCCCAGGGCACCGTGGCAAGAGGTGAAGTTACGCTTGGTTCCCTCCTGCAGGGAACGCCGGACTGCCCGGTCAAGGCTCGCGCGGTTAGAAAGTTCAGGGAGCCAACAGTGAACAGCCGTTAAGGCTAAGGCGACACCCGCGCTACCGTGGCACCAGGTGCCGTCGTGGGCGCTCTCCCCAATAGGTACCCGCATCTGCCAGTATTCCCCGTTATCAAGTTCATCCAAGCGGTTCAGCAAAGTGGCGACTGCCTGCCGGGCATGCTCTGGTGAGGGCATGTCTTGGCTCCACCGGCTGAGGGCGAAAATTGACGAGCTCATGCCGGTGGCAAACCCGCTCTGTACCCACCACGCATCATCAATACGGCCAGCAATAACGTCCTGGGCGTGCCGGTCTAACACGGCCAGCAGCGCCTGACAGTCAGTGGCCAGCTCATGCCCCAACAGAAGAGTTGCCGCACCCACATGACCGCTCAGATAGCCGGGGGTTGGGTGCTCCGCCTTCGCTATACGTGCAGCCACCTGGTTCCCCAGCTCAAGAGCGGCATCTTTGAGCCGCGTATCACCAAGGTAGCGGGCGCCACCGGCAAGAGCGAAAGCGATACCGGGTTCACCGGCAAAAGCCATGTCGCGTATATACTCAGGCAGCTTAAGCGGCTTTTCCCCCGAAAGAATAGTCTCAGCTAGCGGGTCGAATACGCGGTGAGCAGTCTCAGCATATTCTTGGTGCCCCAGCACGTGTGCCGCTTGCGCTAACGCCAACGCAATACCCACTGAGCCGCCGTAGAGATCCGTCTGCAAAACATCAGTATTCCAAATACCATGATGATGCTGCTGACTGCTCGGGACAGGGCTAACCCACGTCCACGGATCCTCCGGGGCGGTGCCTGAATGAACCGTAGCCGCCAGCCGGTCGGCGATCGCGGTGCTGAGTTCACGCTCTTCCTGCTCTCCCCCACGGCCCTGTCGGATGTCTGCCGGTTCATCCGCTAGAGTATTCGCAGGGTACGGGGAGATAAAAGCAGACCAGATCTGGTTCAGCTGCTCGTCAAGGTCGTCTTCATCCATGTGGGAAATGTGGTTAAGAGTCTCCTCAAGAGCGCTGGTTTTAATGCCCAAGCCCACCTCTTGCCCGTCAGGTGTCATGATCGCGGTACGATCGGCCCGATGTTTAAAGAACGGGATGTCGAGCTGCCACAGGGACTCTACTTCTGCTAAGACCAACTCCAGGGAACGATCGTCGTCAAAAGCTGCGGTACGTAGCGCCACCGTCGCAAAAACACTCTTAGAGGATAACGCCTCGGGGCTGCCGAGCATCCGTACCAGCTGCTCGTATTGCATGGTAGGCTGCAGCACGGCCCGAAGAGTCAGCGCAGCGCATTCACTGCGTACCAGCTCCAGCATAGCGTCACGGTGCTCACACACCCACCGGTACATTTGCTCAAACCCGCGCACAAAACCGCGGGCACGGGCGACCTCCGTGGCGCGCCGTTTCTCAAGGGCGTGAGCATCCGGCTCATCACCCTGTTGAGGGCCGCCGAGGTCAGAGTACCGGACAGACCGGACAATAGCATCATCGCGGAAAGGTTGCTCAACTACCGTACCTTTGAAGGGGTTTGCCCCCTGCTCACCCCGGATAAAGCCAATATCAACATACCCTTTTGAGGGGTCTTTACGTACCAGCCGGGTGGGCAGTAAAGCACTGGTACAAATACCGCGTTCTTTATGTAACAGAGCGCTGTTGTCGGGCATGTCTGCTTTACCATCGTTCAGAAGGTGTGAGCAGTGCAGTATTGTTTCGAGATCAATAGGGACAGCGCCCTCGCTCGTTGGGATGAGGTTCTCCTCGTGCATGTCTTTGCCCAGCAGAGCGTAGAAAAGAGCGGACAGCTGCCCCGAAGACTCTAAGAATTTTTCGGCCGTGAAGTCTACGTCTTCTCTCTCGATAAACTCCATGAACCCGTAGTCTTCACCCTGAACGACCTGGGCGGCACGCATGCGGGGGGCGCCCTGTTCCGCAAGTTTCTGAACGATCCTGTAGAACGCCCGTTCACCATCAACGCTACGTGGTTTATAAGCCACCGTCCCCTGACTAAACACCAGCAGGCAGCCGGTGCGTCCACCGTTATGGTAGTCACCCGCCATGGTGAGGGACTCAAGGGTGAGGGGCTCAGCATTTTGTGCTCCTAAAAGCTCACGAATGCCGCTTTCTTGGGCCTGGATTCGCTCAAAAAGCTCCGCCACTGTAGCGTGGAATTGGTGCACAATAATGCTGTGGACCCGCCGCAGAAGAGGATAGTCAGCATAGAAACCATCCATGAAATCTTTAGGCCAGCGGCGGCAGTAGTCTATGTACCGCTCTTCCGGGGTGTCCCCTTGCAGCAGCCCTTCAGAGGAAACTTTCTTAATATGGGCGACCAGCGGCCGAATATAGAAATTCGCCAGGCGCACCGTGAACTCGTCAAGGAGCCCACCAACAATGTTTGGGAAGTGTTCTTTATCAACATAGTGTGAGGCACGAACAGCCTGTACTACGCGCTTATATTCACTCTCAAAAAGCCACGCAAAAAGCGTGTAAAACATAGCAGGTTCGGCCGTCGGCCCCAGTGCTGAAGGCACTGGAGCTGACGGCCGCCCTACAGGTGGGGAATCTGAGGTGGTGTCTAACCGGTCGAGTAAAGAAACGTCTGACACATCCGACACCAGTTGCTGGAACTGTTCATCATCCAGCTCAGGAAGAAGTTCCCTGATTAGCACTCAGTATTCCCCTTGTCTATGTTTTGTTATTAGCAGGAGTAGCCATACCCAACAGCAGCGTAGTAGTAGCCGCCACCGTAGTAGCTGCTGCCACCGTAGTAGCTGCTGCCACCGCCGCAGTAGCTGCCACCGTAGCTACCGCCATAGCTGCCACCGTAGTATCCACAGCTGCTGTAACAGCCGCCGTTAACCTGCTCCAGCTCCTGGTCGGTCAGTTCTTCCATGAACATGGTATCCTTAGCCATGGTTATCCTCCTTATGAATTCCTGAATAGCCTCAGGAATGATTGTGGTTAATCAATAGTTTGATGTTTTCCATCAAACTTTGGCTGGGTTCCAAGATGACAACGTTCCAAAGGTGACAGCTTGGAACCCACCTCCTTTATTGCAGGGGTGCAACCCCCTCAAAAGGAAACTTATAGAGTTTTTAATGACCATTTTGGGTGGTCGAGAATAGAGACCTAGCCAGCAGTTCCCCAAAACATTCCGCTATTAAAAATTGCAGCAGAAAATAATTGCCGCTTAATCTTTAAAAGACTTGAAGAATGAGTTCGCTAGAAAAAGTTAAGCTCTCTATATTTGTCAGCAAAGTATATTTCCTCTACGATGATGCCTATCACCTAGCTACCACGCCACAATACACTTGCTCTGTGCATTAATGGCGCTATACTACGGCCACCACATCACAAAGTGGTGCGACATCAAATGGAAACTTAGGATATGTGAGAGTGTAAAACTGTTCCTATCACACAATAGGAGCCCAATATCAGCTTTCGGAAGCTCTCAATGCTATCCATTCTTTGCATCCTCAATAGAACACCCACAATAAGTTCTCGTCCCTGTAATAAACTTATTGCGACTCTGGCTAGCTCCTCAACTGTATCAAACCGCCGGGGAAGTATGCAATAGATCCTCATCATAATTTCCAAAACTTTTCTCAGAGCCGAAGCAGGTTCGCGGGGTAATCATTATTTCCGCGGTAAATCCCCCTATTTACCCGGTGGTGCACACCAAAACTGACAGCAGCTTTCAAGAACTGCACAGCTCACTCAGGATGCGCTGGGCTGCTTTTCGGGCACTCTCGCCAGCGGCGCCAGCCTCATAGGCGTGCAGCATATCCGCCGCCACATGCAGGCGCAGCACCCGTGGAAGGGCAGAAACCTCACGCAAAATCACGTTCGCCCGCTCGGGAGGGGCAGGTTCCAGGCCCCAACTCGGGGCAAATTTTGTGAGGTCGTCGGGCAGAATGTAGGCGTCGATCAGGGAAGTTTTTATCCTCGAAAGTTCGTGCCGAGCCCCGGTGAGCGCGAGCGCATCCGCGCCTGTTCGCAGCAGGTCACTCGTATCGTAGGGTGCCATGTAGTAATGCATAGTCATCCCAGTGCGGTGCGTGTACTGTCGGAGTGTATCAATCCCGTAGGCGCAGAGGATGCGGGCGCGTTCGGCGGCGCTGCGGCGCGCGTCCGGGGTAAGCAGGTGCCCTCCCCCGTTGAAATAGAGGGCGAGCGTGTTGAAAGATTCCTGCGAGATAACGTCACTCATGGCATAAACATAGCAAACGCTGGACTAGTTTTTGAGACTTTCATTGAGGAAGCTCACAATGTAGTCAGGATTCAAGCTCTGCGCCCTGGGCTGGGATTTTCACCGTTTTCTGATCAGGCACGGCTTATGAGTCCTTTCACTAGGCGTTCCGCTTCCCGCTCGCTTCTCGGGTCTTTGGAAATTAGGAGATCAACTGCAACATGCAAGGGGCGAATCTTAGGTAACTCTTTGATTACGCGAAGAATGACGTTGGCATCCTGAGCATGAACTTCACGTAGTGCGTAGATAAATTTCAGGGATTCGAGGTCGCGGGGAGTTACATATGCGTCTACGGTAGCCCCGTAAATTTCCGAATATTCGTGACTGACACCCGTAAGCACTAATGCGCGTTCGCCCATCAGGTCATGCAGGTCAGCAGAAGGCACGGCATAGAATTGAGGTTTCGCATCTGCACGCACTGCATACTGCCTAAGAGCTTCTACCCCACGTTCGGAGATGTTATGTGCACGTTCTTTGGCACGGCGGCGTGCATCGGGGGTAAGGGATGCACTGTTACCGTCAAGATAGGCGGCAAGCTGATTGAAGGATGCCATCGAGATTTTGCGCCCATGTGCGGAGTAATGCTCGTGCGGGTTATCTGAAACCATCCACCGCCCGGCGATTTTTTGTCCGCGCAAAGACCCTCGTTCAAGGCGTGCACGCACGCTTCGGGGACTCACCCCGGCGTGCTGGGCATATTCCGCGACTGACATCATGGCAAAAACATACCATAAGAGGAATGTTTTTGCCATGCCACCCGGTTGGGAAGAACTTAGCTGACCTCACCGTCCAGGTAGTACCAGGTGCCGTTTACTTTCTTGAAGCGGGATTTTTCGTGCATGGTGCCTTTCACACGTTCTTCGGCGGGCGTGCCGGGAACCGAGCGGTAGTACGCCACGAACTCGACCGTGCCCGCCGCATCGAAGGGACCGCTCGAAGAGCCCAGGATATCCAGCCGGTACCAGCGCAATGTTTCATCTGTATCCAGCTCGGCGGGGCGCGTATGCGGGTGCCAGCTTGCCAGCAGGTAGGGCGCATCGTGCAGGGCGAAAGCGGTAAATCGCGAGCGCATCAGGGCCAGCGGTGTGGGCGCGTTCAGGGTTCCGGATGCGGCAAACTCGCCCAGGTACCGCCCGCAGCAGGCACCGTATACCTCGCCGCTTGTGCAGGGACAGCGGGCTTGAGGGTCGTACAGGGTTGTTTCGCTCATGCACCCCATTCTAAACGTGCGTGAAAAAGAGCCTTTATTCGAATAAAGCGGCATTTTAATGCTTTATTCAAATAAAGGCTCTTTTTATCATCCCAGGAGGGAAGATTTTACAACCATGCGCGCAGGCGCAGCGGGTTTAGTTGGCGATAGCGCGTGCCGGGGTATCTGCCGTGGAGGGCTTACCCACGTAGGCGCCACGGTACTTCGCGGCCGGGTGGGAGTCTGCAACCTTAGTCTGTCCCTTACCGAACAGGCTTTCGCGCAGGGTCTCGCCCTCGTAGGAGGTGCGGTAGCGTCCACGCTTTTGCAGCTCAGGAACCACGAACTCGATGAAGTCCTCGAAGGAGCCGGGTGAAACGTGGTATGCCAGGTTAATACCATCCAGTCCGCCTTCATCAATCCAGCGTTCGAGTTCGTCGGCCACCTGCTGCGGGTCGCCCACAATAACTTCGCCCATACCGCCGATAGTGCAGTGCTCGGCAATATCCTTACGCGTCCACTGCTTATCCTTGGCCTGCAGGGTGAAGGGGGTGAGGAAGGACTGAATCGACTCGGTCTTCACATAGTTGAGAACCTCGTCCTCGTCGAACTGCGAAAGATCCACACCGGACCAGCCACCGATAATGGCCTGCGAAGATTCCAGGTTCACGTACTTGCGGTACTCTTCGTACTTTGCCTTCGCCTTCTCTTCGGTCTCGTCCACAATAATGGAGAGCATCGCGAAAACCTTTATTTCGTCGCGGCCGCGGCCGTTCTCTTCGGCGCGGTCACGAATGCGGTCGGTAATAATGCGGGTCAGATCGGGACGCAGCGCACCGATAAACACAACCTCGGCATGCTTGCCCGAGAACTTCTGCCCGCGGCTGGATGCGCCCGCCTGGAAAATCACGGGAGTACGCTGGGGGCTGGGTTCGGTCAGACCCGCGCCGGGCACGCTGAAGTACTTACCCTTGTGCTGAATCGGGTGCACCTTGGCGGGGTCGGCGTAGATACCCTTCTCGCGGTCTTTGACGACCGCGCCGTCTTCCCAGGAGCCTTCCCAGAGCTTGTAGCAGACGTCCAAGAACTCTTCGGCGAGTTCGTATCGGGTGTCGTGCTCAATCTGGGTTTCAAGGCCCTGACATTCGGCTGCGGAAGGCAGGTATGAGGTCACCACGTTAAAGCCCACACGCCCGTTAGTGAGATGGTCAAGGGAAGCGTACTTGCGTGCGAGCGTGTAAGGCTGCTCGTAGGTCACGGCTGAGGTCACACCGAAGCCCAGGTGCTCGGTTACGGCGGCCATTGCGGAGATCTGCATGAACGGATCGTTCACGGGCACCTGCGCGCCGCCTTCGATAGCAGGTGCGGCGGAGTTCTTGTAAATATCGTAGATGCCCACAACATCGGCTAGGAATACGCCGTCGAAGAAGCCCTTCTCAAGGATCTGTGCCAGGTCAGTCCAGTATTTGATGGTGTTGTACTCGGTAGCCCGGGAGCGGGGGTGGCGCCAGAGGTCGAAGCTCTGGTGACCCACACAGGTCATGTCGAATGCGTTAACTGCGATGCGCTTCTTCTGCTCAGCCATCTACGTATCCTTTCGCGAATGTTTGGGTGTTCCTGCACCCCGCGCGCCACCTCCTTATAGGTGGTGGCCTTCTTGGTGTTCCAAGTTGTGCAGGTGGCGCATTCGCGCCGTACTTGCTTCGTGTTCCTTGAAGCCAGATCATCATCTGGGGCACCCCGCTACGGGAGAGGGTTGCCGCCCGGCTAGCCAGAGCTTTACGCCGGGACTCATAATCCTTGCGTTTTGAGTGTATCCCCTCGCAGATGGGGGTGAACAGTATATGACGAACATTAATTTTTGTGACTCCGCACCGTAATATTTCGCATGAATCATGCAATATTTAGTCACCGTTAGTCACGGTACGTCATGTGTTTTCGCTGCAATGGCACGCTCCTCTAGGGTTATAGGCGTAACCCATCCAGAGCGACTGAGAGACCTGGCTCGACGACGTCGCAGCAACCCTCGCGGGTGCTAACGCCAGGACCGATGGAAGTAACATGACACAGAATCACCACACCCAGCTACCCGCCAACGCCCAGACGATCACTTTCGACGCCGTCAGCCAGTCGTTCCCGCAGTCCGGCAAGAACACGCACGAGGTGCTTCGCGAAGTAAGTTTTACCGCCGCCGCGGGAGAAATTATTTCGGTCATTGGTGCCTCAGGATGCGGCAAGTCAACGCTGCTGCGGGCCGCCGCCGGACTGAACCGCATTACGGGCGGGCAGGTGCGCATCGGCGACACCCCGGTGAGCGGGCTTGATCAGCGGGTGGCAATCGGTTTTCAGGAGCCGCGCCTGCTGCCCTGGCGCACCGTCGCCGATAATGTGGCGCTCGGACTGCCCCAAGGTATCCCAAAGACACGAGCGCAGGAGCGCATCCGCGAGCTGCTGCGCCTGGTGGGGCTCACCAACTACGCCACGCACCGCCCCAAAGAAATCTCCGGAGGAATGGCTCAGAGGGTTTCTTTGGCGAGGGCGCTGGCGCGTGAACCCGGGGTGCTGCTGCTGGACGAACCGTTTGGGGCACTGGATGCGCTGACCCGCATTAAAATGCAGGATTTGCTGCTGGATATTCACCAGCAAGACCCGACCACGGTTCTGCTGGTCACCCACGATGTGGAAGAGGCGCTGTACCTCTCAGACCGGGTGATTGTGCTTGGTAAGCCCGCGCCCGATGCACCCGCAACGATCACACGTGTAGTCACCATTAGCGACGCCCACCCGCGTGATAGGGCCAGCAAAGAGCTAACTGCCCTGCGGGCTGAGCTGCTGACAGAGCTCGGCGTGGAAAAAGCCGATACCACCCCGGTTCCCGCTTAGGGCAGGGCACAGCCTCCCGCGTGCGCCCAGAGCCGCTGCGCACCCCCTCTTAGTGAATAATTATTCATCTTCTTACTGTTTTTCTCACCCCATCAGACACCCAAGGATTACCCATGACAACCATCACCAGAGCCGAAGCTCTTAAGGGCTTGCTGGCCTTCAGCGCCCTCACCACCGTTCTTGCCGGATGCGCCGGAGAAGGCGCAGGAACCCCCGGCGCGGGAGCCGCGAAAGGCAAAGACACCGTGACCGTGGATTACGCCACCTACAACCCGCTCTCCCTTGTTATTAAAAAGAAAGGGTGGTTAGAGAAGGCCCTGCAGGAAAAAGGTAAAAAACTAGAATGGGTCAAATCAGCCGGGTCAAACAAAGCCAATGAGGCTCTGCGTTCGGGAAACATTGATGTGGGCTCAACCGCCGGTTCTGCCGCGCTGCTGGCCCGCGCGAACGGCTCACCCATTAAGGTGATTGACCTGTACTCACAGCCCGAATGGTCGGCGCTGGTCACCACCAAAAACTCGAATATTCATGCAGTATCAGATTTAAAGGGTAAGTCGGTGGCGGTCACCAAAGGAACCGACCCGTACTTCCTGCTGCTCCAAGCGCTCAAGAAGGAAGGCATCGCGGCGAAAGAGGTAACCATCCAGAACCTGCAGCACGCCGATGGGCGGACCGCCCTCGATAACGGGCAGGTCAACGCCTGGAGCGGGCTCGACCCGATTATGGCCAGCGCGGAAATCGAAAGCCACGACGTACTGTTCTACCGCAACCTAGACTTCAATACGTACGGGTTCCTCAACGCCACCGAGCAGTTCCTCAAAGACAACCCGGAAGCGGCGCAAACCATCGTGAACGTGTATGAGTATGCCCGCAAATGGGCGCTGGAAAACACTGCTGAAGCAACCCAGATTCTCGCCGACGAGTCCGGTATTAAGCTAGAAACCGCCAAACTCGTGATGGAACGAACCCACCTGAATATTGACCCAATCCCAGGGGACAAGCAGGTGCAGGTGCTCAAAGGTGTTGGCCCGATCCTCGTCGAATCCGGGGACGTCCCCAACCAGTCAGACATTGATAAGGCGCTGAGCAGCATCGTGGACGACACATACGCCAAGAAAGCCGACAGCGCCGCCATTGAGAACGTGAAGAAGACGGTGAGCTAGCCATGAGTGTAACCCTCGACAAAATTTCCAACGCCCCAGAACTTTCAGATACCCCCAAACACACGAAATCCGCAGCCGCAGAAACCGCCGCAGCCCGCACGGCAGCTGCCAGCACCGCTGCCGGGCGCACCCAATTGGCGAGCTCCCACCGCGGCCAGCCCCGGCCAAAGCGCGCCCTGCCTCTGGGTGCCAAAAACTATGTGGGGCTTATCCTGCCCGCAGCACTCATCACGCTGTGGTACGTGCTGAGCACCGCCGGGGTATTCACCGCGGTGCAGCTGCCCTCCCCCACCCGCGTCATAGCCGCCGGAACCGAGCTGGCCCAACGCGGCGAGCTAGCAACCCACCTGGTAATCTCCACCCAGCGGGTGGTACTCGGGTTCAGCATCGGCGCGGTGCTGGGGCTGGTTCTGGGGGCGCTTATCGGACTGTGGGGGCCCGCGCGCATCGCCGCAGCACCCACCATTGGGGCGTTACGCGCCGTGCCCTCACTCGCCTGGGTTCCGTTGCTGCTGCTGTGGATCGGCATCGGCGAAAACTCTAAAGTAACACTTGTGGCAATCGGCGCGTTCTTCCCCGTCTACACCACCGTCTCGGCGGCACTGGCGCACGTGGATCCTAAACTTGTAGAGGCCGCACGCGCCTTCGGATACCGGGGCGTTAAGCTTTTCACTACCGTCCAGCTGCCCGCCGTGCTGCCGTCCGTGGTGTCGGGGCTGCGCCTGGCGTTAGCGCAGGCCTGGCTGTTCCTGGTGGCTGCCGAGCTATTGGGGGCCTCCATGGGCTTGGGGTACCTGCTCACAGATTCGCAGAACAACGGGCGCACCGACCGTCTGCTGCTGGCAATTGTGCTGCTGGCGGTGCTGGGTAAGCTCACAGATGCGCTCATTGGCGTGTTTGAGCGCTGGGTGAAGGCAAAATACCCCAGCAACTAGGCGCCTTAGCCGTGCGGCGCCCCGGAAGGAAACCTTGGTGAAGTACAGACCAAGATATTCCTTCCGGGGCGCCACTCAGCTGCCTATCCTCTACAGCAGTTAGGGCAGCAGGCCACGTTCCCGCGCGAATTCAGCGGTTACCTCGTTATAGTCCACCTCAACCTCATAGGGGTCCGTCCGCGGGGTACTCGTCACACCCCGAGACGTCGCGCTGGCCGCAAACCGTAGAGTCTTCATATCGCTCTTCGCCCGCAGCGTGCTCATGCGCCGGTTACCGTTCACATCAGCGGCAACCGGCTGCGCATCAATCACGCCGTTCTTGTTAAAATCCACGTTACGGTGCGCAGGTTTACCCTTATACAAGTACCCGTAGGCATTCGCCCCAAGCCCGCGCCGCTCATCCAGGTTCTTCTCATCCAGCGGCATATGCTCGTGCGTTGAATACCCGAAGTAGTTCTTACCCCCGGCGCGCGGCACGCCGCTGAGCTGGTACTCGTAGTTCATAATGCTCAGATAGTTCGGCTTGTAGTTCTCCTCATCGGCCCCACCGTGCCGCAACCCCAGATTATGCCCCAGCTCGTGGATGAATGTGCCCACCCGAATATCGCTGCTGGCACCCCGCCAGTAGGTGTGCCCAACGGTCACAATAAACCCGCGAGCGCCCGTGAAACCCAGCCCCGAAGAGCTCGTATTGCCGTAATAGTCGCCCCAGATCATGTAGTGAAAACCAGCGTCACGGGCCGAGGCGAAATGACGGTTCTTCAGTGCCGCCCAGTCCCCCATACCGTTAAGCTTCTGATGCGGAATCTCGTTCCCGCCGCCCAGGTTGTACTTCGCGCTGCGGGCGGGCCCAGCATCCAGGTGGATACTCACACCCCGCGTACCGTCAGGGTTACGTAACGGCAGGGAGGCAAACACCTCGGTAATGCGGTCAAGGTCAGCTTCGGTGGCGAGCTCACCGGGCATGTAGTCCATCTCAACAAAAATATCTTTACGGTACGGGTTGGCCCCCATACCCGGGTAGTCAACGTCAACGGTGCCGTCGCCATCGGCGTCATAGCCGCTGGTCTCCCATGCGTTCGGGATGCCATCACCGTCCGTATCGTACGTGTTGATGGTGCTTGCGCTGGCGGGGACGGCACCGGCTGCGATTAAAACTACGGTCGCGGCAAAAAGGCGCGCAGATTTCATGAATGCCACTGTGGCTCCTAGGATGCTTGTGAATTGAGTGAATGAAATACAGCTAATTGGCGCACCATAACCGCCCCCGACACGCGGTACGCGCGGTGCGCTGCGACGCGCACCAGCACAAAAATGCATAAAAATCCGCTATATCCGGGGTTGAAGTGCACAAATTTTCAAATATTTCCTACACATAATAGCGCCATTACAGCGCGCAGGCACACTTGTCTACTACACTGGATAGGTCGTATTCACTCACATCGCATACATTCACACTCTCTCAAATACATACAGGAGTCCACGTGACCCACGCACCCTCCAGGGGCGGCCTCACGCGGCGCCGCGCACTCGCTGGCGCCGCATGGTCCGCCCCCGCCGTTGCCGCATCCGCAACGGCCCCAGCCTACGCAGCCTCGGACCAAGTAGTTGCCGTCGACTACGGGGTATTCACTCAGGCGTTTAACACCACCATGGATAACCCCAACAGCACCTTCTTCGGGCTCGACTCGTACCACGGGCAGCTCACCGACACGCGCGCATCCCGCACCACCAAGTGGGAGGGCCTGCTCGCCGCAGGCGGGGGCACGTTCACCCCCGGCGGCAGCGTCGGCAACGGCCTCTACGGGGGTGCCGGGCTATGGTTCGCTGCCCCGCACACAGCATCCGGCGAATACACGGGAACCACCACCCTGCGCGCCGGGGCACGTTTCAGCGTCGAGTACACGTTCACGTTCGCCGACGAAATACAGACCCGCCCGCCCCTGCTGTGGGAGGACGGGGAACAGCAGCAGGTGGCTGCGCTCGCTCAAAGCGCCGGTGGTGCCCGGTCGAACAACCCGCGGCTTGCGGCGTTCAACGGGGCCGGTTTCACCGCGGTATTCCGGGAATCAGACAGCTACGGGACGGAGTGGCGCGGCACCCTCGACGTTGTCACCACTGAGGACGCGGTGGCCTCAGCTGAGGGGATGCAGGTGTTTAACCAGGTACTGCTGAGCCAGGTGCCTGTGTACTACGACCAGGTGGGTGAGTCGTTTAGCCTGCGAACAACCGTGACCGTGGTGGATGCGACCCTGCTGCTGGAGCCGGTGAACAGTGCGGCCCCGTCCGAGCAGAATATTGCGGGGCTTTCCGCCAGTGCCGCTATCACCCACTCCCCCGCGTAGGCCCTGCGCACGCCGCTAATGGATGAGCTGATTAGAGACAAGCTCCCGGTAGAGGGGTGAGAACTCCATGAGTATGTCGTGCGTGCCTTGGGCGACGATCCTGCCGTGATCCATCACGTAAATCATGTCCGCATTAACGACGGTGGACATGCGGTGGGCAACCATAATCATGGTTGACTCGGGGGCGGCGTTATTATTCAGCACAGACACCACCAGCTCTTCGCTAATGCCGTCAAGCTGGGAGGTGAACTCGTCCAGCAGGTACACCTGCGGGTTTTTCAGGATCACGCGGGCTATGGCCAGCCGCTGCTTCTCGCCTCCGGACAGGGACGTGCCGCTGCCGCCAATGTTCAGGTCCACGCCGTGCCCTGAACGTTCAAGCACTTTTTCCAGCCCCAAATCTTTGAGGATACGGTGCGCGGCAGCGCTATCGGTGCCGCGCCCCGAGATGTAGACGTTATCGAGGAGCGTGCCCAGAATCAGGGGGGATTCCTGCTGCACCAGACCGATTTTGGCGCGCACAGCTGGGATGGAAATGTCTGAGCTTGCGGTGCCGGAGTAGAGGAGGTTCCCGCCTGAGATTTCGTAAAGCCGGGCGATAAGCCGCAGCAGGGTGCTCTTGCCCGACCCGGAGGGTCCCACGATGGCAATCTTCTCCCCCGGGGCGATGCTGAGCGTCATCCCGGAAATCAGGTAGGGTGAGGCCCCTTCCTCAGGTTCGGCACCGTATTTAAAGCTGACGTTATCCAGCAGGATGGAGCGGATATCACGGTTTTCGTGGTATGTGTCCAGCTGTTCGGGGTACTCGTCCGGGATACCCAGGATCTCCTGGATGCGGGTAATGCCTCCGCTGGCTTCGGCAATATTGCTCATGGTGCCGAAAATGTACCCCAGCGGCATGATCATCATAACCAGGAACATGACGAACGAGACCAGGTTGCCGACGGTAATTATCCCGTTCGCGACCCTGACCCCGCCAACGCCAAGAACCACCAGGAACGTGATCTGCATGGCCACCGCAGAGATGGGGGTGATGAGGGCGACAAGCCGTGCCACTCCGATCCCCTTAAGCCACGCATTATCGACTTTCTGCTGCAGCCGCTTAAACTGGTGCCCCGCCGCGTTCTCCGTCCGGACGAGTGAGGAGGCCTCCAGCACGCTGGACACATCCGAGCTCAGCTCCCCCACCGCCTGCTGCATTTGCGCGCTGGATTTTTCGACCTTAGAGGTTGCCATCGTGACGGACACGACCGCCAGCAGGGATATGACGGCGGAAATAGCGAGCAGCAGAGGATCGATGAAGAACATCCCGATCACTGCCCCAATGAGCGTGAAAATACCCACGAATGACTGCACGAACCCTTCCGTGAGGCAGCGGCGCAGCAGCATCGTGTCATTAATGACGCGGGATAGGATGTCTCCTTTGGTGTATTTCTCCAAGGCGTCCAGGGGGATGCGGAGTATTTTCCGCACGAGCTGCGTACGTGCGTCACGGGCCACCGATTCGGCGATTTTTTGAATAAAGTACTGCTGAACACCGTTGAGGATGGCCCCTATAATGAGCACCAGAATAATGAGAACCGGCAGGTAACCGATACCCCGGGCGGACCCTGCGGAATCAACAAGATCGTTCACTATTAACGGCTGCAAAAGCGACGCGGCTGAGCTTGTGAGACTCATTAAACAGATAACAGTCAGCAGCCCCTTAAAAGGGGATAGATACGAAAAAACTACCCCCCAGGATGACTTCCCATTATTTTTAGCTTTCACCATAGTCTCATGCGCCTCACTTCTTGGGTGCCGCCGCCCTCACCCTGTTTTTGCCTGAATGGTTACGGCGTTAGCGGGCTTCTGGGTTGGTGGATGCGACAGTCACGAACCCCTGCACATCGTGGTGCTCATTAATGGGTTCCCCCTCGACGGTGACCCATGCGTGTGCAAGGAACGGTTTCACCCGGAACCCGGAGGCCCACACCACTTTCCGGCGCATGAGAGAAAGCAAAAGGTAGGTTGAGATGGACCGTGCCAGGCACCCCCGCTCCCCACGGCACAGTGGGGAAACTTCACGCACTTTCGCATCAACCGCGAGCGCCTGCTGAATGGATGAGCTTTTCTGCAGGGGCCGGAACATTTTCAGCAGGCGAACAATAACGGTGACCGGCAGGCGCGCAATAATCTTTGCCGCACAAACCGCCAGGCGCGCTTTGGTGCTGCTGACGGTGTGCGCGTCTGTTGCGGTGGTGGGGTTATCACCCATGGTCCTCGCCTTTCTCCAGGACGCCCATCGTCCACAGTTCCCGCAGGGTGCCTTCAAGGTCCTCCCGAATCTCGTCCGGGTCGGATTGTGTGTACCGGTGAATGAAGGAGTCAATGATTTCTGAGTTGCGGCGCCCCTGCTCCACGAGGTCCAAGATGTGCTCTGTGGTGCTGTTTCCTTGAAAATAGGCGCTTCGGGCGGGCACAAAAACCACGATGCCGGACTCGGTGCCCGAGATTTTGACGCCATCGGCGATGCAGAACCTCTCGGGCAGTGACGCGTAGCGTTTATAAATAGTTTTCACGTAGCCATACCTCCATGTGGGTCATACGTTCAAAATCGTAGAGTGTCTCTGAGCTGCCCAGGGGGCTGTTTGCGATCGTGCGGACAGTGTCTATATCCACAAGGTTCAGCTCCGCCAGGAGACTGTCGCCGATCATTTTCAGGAAGTTTTCTTTGCTGCGTTCGTAGTCTTGGTACAGGTCGAAGCTGTAGTCGCTTTTGTAGATGTCCCGGTAGAAGAACTCGGGCAGGGTGCCTTTCATGGCTTCCAGGATGACGGGTTTGCTCATCCCGTGCCCGCTCAGAACACCCGGGTACACCAGGGAAGAGCGGATCATGTCGTCCTCAAGGTAGGGGGCGGCGAATTCCAGGCCGGTTTCGCTGAAATACTCGTTCATGCCCCCAAGCACTTCCCCCTGAAATTCCAGGGACCCGTAGATGTGGAACCGGTATTTATCCAGTTCTTCTTCCTCCGGAGGGATGGGGGTCGTTTTTATGAGCTCAATGACTTGCTCGGTAGCTTCTTCAGATAGCCAGGAGGGCAGCGTAAAGTTCGGGAACCAGGAGAAAGCATCGGTGTTTTCAGGGATGTTCTGGTCCCTGCGGGTCAGGCGCCGCTGCAGCTCACGCTGTTTCGTTTCTGGGGAGAAAGCGGCACGTAATGTCGATACTTTCGGCCAGCGGGCGGCGGCCGCGACGGAGCTAATGGCTTTAATAGCCCGCATTTTCTCGCCCTGTTTGAAGTAGAGCAGCGCCTGAACGGGCATGGGCTCAAACAGCTCGTCCCCGCCAATTCCCAGGCAGTGGATGCTGGAGCCGCGTTCCCGCGCGCTGCGCACAAGGGCGGTAAGGTGCGGCAGGTTAGCGTGCCATGCGCGGGGTGCCTCGGAAAACCCGCGAAGCTCATCCGGGATGGTGAAACCTGCGGTGCTTTTCGTAAATGAGTCAAGCTTGATGAGGTCTATGGTGAAGTGTTCGGCTATTTTCTGGGCGAGCTGCGTATCGCGGTTGTCTTTATCGTCCGTCCCGGCGTGAAACGCGGTGAAGGGAACATTCTGCGCTGCGAAGAGCACGGAGATGACCGTGGAGTCCACGCCGCCGGACAGATCGGCAGATACGTGGGTGCGCCCTTCAGCCAGCCGCCTCAGAACCGAGTTCAGAACGGTGTATACGTGCTGTGACACATCGGAAAAAGATAGGGTGCTGTCCTGCAGGCTGAGGGCGTCTGCGAAGTACGAGGTGCTCTGCACAGACCCGTGCTCGTCTTCGCATACGGTGGTGGCTGGGGGCAGCGCCGCAATGTTCTCCCAGTAGGAGATGCGGCGCACCCACCCCGGCGGGTTACGGCATAGCCCGAGAGCCACCCGAGACATATTAATAGCGGGATTAAGGGCGTCCACTAGGGGTTTTACTGATGTACTCAGAAGGTCCACCGGCCCCAGCTTTGAACGGTACACGCTGCGGTGCCGCGAGACGGAAGATACCAGCTCGCTACCTGCGGTGGAGTCGGTGTTTGATGCGGAAGCCTCATGAGTGGGTAACGGGCGAACAGTTATATTGTTCGAGCTGCTACGAAGAAAGTGAGAAATCTTCTGCACGTTACCGGATGTTGTGTATAGCTCTGCCACAGGATTCCTTATCGTCACTTTCCACATTAAAAATATGGGCTCGTTTAATTATTTTTTACCGCATCCCACTTTTATGAGGATTTCTGCGAATAATAAACAAGTCACCTGGCGCGCAGGGCGCTATTTATAGAGCAACTTCAGGAGGAGTCACAAGCCGGGCACCGGAGAGAACATCCCGGTATTTCCCGTATATAAGGCCGTGAGTGCAATTTGCAAAAGAGTTCATCTTCATAAAACGTGCCTTAATATACATATTCTTCCCCTTTTCTTAAATATTTTAAAGTTCTCAAATTACATATATTATCTACACAGATTTACCCTAACCCGTAAATTGTATGGTTTGCAAGGGATTCTCACGATTATTTTAATTTTTCCTGAAAGTATTTCTGCTTAAAATAGCGGGTTTACACGAACTGCCCGCCACCAGCAGCACCGGTAATTCCTGCATATGAGCAGAAACAATTAATGTCATAGCAGGCACCCGATGCGTGAAAAGGTGCGCTGCGAATGGCACGGACTCTGCAAACATTGGTTGGCAACGCAATAGAAAAGTGGGTGCCTCAGAAGAGGCAC
Source organism: Rothia sp. HSID18069 (assembly GCF_003989155.1). Lineage (NCBI taxonomy): Bacteria > Bacillati > Actinomycetota > Actinomycetes > Micrococcales > Micrococcaceae > Rothia > Rothia sp. HSID18069. Next base: position 414,604 of record NZ_RBMG01000002.1, read on the forward strand.
CCACTTTAAGCCTTGGCGGGAAGCTACCATGAGCCTCCACTGACGCCTCCGCCGGTGAAGCCACCGCCACCTTCGAACCCAGAGTTAGGTCCACGGAGCGCGCCGAAAATATCTCGATAGCTTCCCCAGAACCAGCCGTGAGTAGCTTCCTCGAAGGAGCCAAGCCTAGTAAATTGTGCTTTAGTGTACATAACCTATCCTCTATTACCAGCCGCTTGAACCTCCGGCACCGTTGAAATTAGTCCTGGGGCCATGCCATACTCCGTAAACGTCACGGTAACTTCCCCAGAGCCAGCCACGGGTAACATGTGCGAAAGAGGAAATCTTTTTAAATTCTGGCTTACTATACATTACGCCCCTAAAAACAATATGTGGAATATATTGCATTACACAATGTGTGCATGAATTTCCAGAAGTTTCTAAATAAAAAGTATGTTATTCCGGTTCTGCCCAAAGGCAAAGATACTACTTATTAGCGTACCGGAGGGCTCCGTAAATATCACGACGATTCCCCCAGTACCATCCATGAGTAGCGGCCCGGAAAGAGGTAATTTTAGTGAACGTTGCTTTGGTGTACATTGCATTATCCAATCATCATAAGCCCAAATTTCTTGGACATAGGCTCTTCTAGCCTACTGTGGTGTAGCCTAGCTTAAATTCCCTGCACCACACAAGAGTTTTTACATTATTTCATAGTTTAAAAAACAATCATTTACCCGCAAATTTTATAGGCTGCAAATATTTATCTCTGTAGGATAACGCCTGCCCCTGCGCTTCCAGCAGCTCTTATAGCAATCTAATAACCCATCTTCTGGTGATAGTTTTGATGATATCCGCTACATATGCTGCAAAATATTCACCAGGTTCCCCAGCGGATCGCGAACAAAAAACCTCCGCACGCCCCAGGGCTCTTCAGCAACACCGTATTCAAGCGTAATACCTGCCGTATGAATGCGGGCGAGGATTTCATCAAGATTATCTACTTCAACCGATAAATCAGGCACCGGAGTACCTGATCCGCCTTCACTAGCTATGCTGACCTGCACAGTCGTAGTTTCCGCATTGCCATAAGTCTGTATCCATCCGTGATCCATGAGCAGCTCCAGGCCCAGGATGTCCCGGTAAAAAGCAGCAGCTGACTCAGGTTTATCAGCGGCAAGATTAGTAACGATACGCTTAACAGCCATCAGACGCCCCTTCCGTGAGTGTTTTATTTTGGCTCAATCTTCAGGCACTTACGATGAAGCCTATCAAGAGATGCAAGCCTACGGGGCAAGATTAAGAACGAGTTTAAGTCTAAAGCTCATTAGATTTGCGGATTAGAGTTTCTCCGCCCGGCCGGCTGTACGCCTGGGGTGTATGCGACGCGAGAGCTAATCTCTGGGTGCGGGATCAAACAAATATTGCGGAATGTTACGAACATGGTGTGCACACACGCAATATGACGGGATGCCTTTGCACCTGCGCCAGCTACAGGGTTTACTAGATTGGTAATCCATCTAGAGCGACCGAGAGACCTGGCTCGACGACGTCGCAGCAACCTCGCCTGCGGTGGCGCATCATGCGCCCTTATAACGCCGAAGGTGCTAACGCCAGCAACCGATGGGAGATACTGTGGGACTGCCCAGCCCCTTCTCGTTCACAAACCCGCTAGCCCCTACCCCCAACCCCGCGCATGAATCTGACGAGGCGCGGGTAGCGTTCTGGGAAAAACAAGCCGAGCGCCTAAGCTGGGGCAAGGCCTGGGACAACGCACACACCTTCCAGAAACCGCAGGTTATCGGAACCGATGCTGAGGGCATCGAAGAATACTCCGTACCCGAGATTAAGTGGTTCGAGGGCGGCAAACTCAACGTCGCCTACAACTGCGTGGACCGCCACGTGGAGGCGGGCCGCGGCGACAAAGTAGCCCTCTATTTCGAGGGTGAACCCGGCGATCGTGAAGCTATCACCTACGCCGAACTGCAGCGACGCATCGCCCGCGCCGCCAACGGCTTGCTCAAACTCGGCGTGCGTAAAGGCGACCGTGTAGTAATCTACCTGCCGGTTATTCCCGAAACCATTATTTTCACGCTTGCGTGCGCGCGGATCGGCGCAATTCATTCGCTCGTGTTCGGCGGGTTCTCGGCGGAGGCGCTGAAGTTCCGGGTGGAAGACACCGGCGCGAAGGTTCTGATCACCACCGACGGGCAGAACCGCCGCGGCAAGGTCGTGCCTGTGAAGGTGAACGCCGATGAAGCATGCTCGGGTGAGAACAATATCGAGCATGTGATTGTGGTGGACCGTACAAGCGCCGCAGACCCCGTGGCGCACGTGCAGGTTCCGTGGACGGCCGGGCGCGATATTTGGTACCACGACCTGGTGGACGATCAGCCCGATACCCATGAGTACGAGCTGCACGATGCCGAAGACCCGCTGTTTATCATCTATACCTCCGGCACCACGGGCAAACCCAAGGGCCTGGTGCACACGATGGCAGGGTATTTGGTGCAGACCGCATATACCCACGCGCTGCTGTACGATCTGCTGCCGGATTATGTGGATGACGACGGGGTGCTGCGCCCCGATGAGCTGTCTGCCGTGAACGATCCGGCGAAGGTTGAATCGACTGTGCACTGGTGTACTGCCGATCTCGCGTGGGTGACCGCGCACACCTATGAAATCTATGGTCCGCTCGTGAATGGGGTGACCGAGGTTATTTTCGAGGGTACCCCCAATACTCCGCATTATGGCCGCCATTTCGAGGTTATCGAACGCTATGGCGTCACCAACTATTACACCGCTCCAACCCTGATTCGTTCCCTCATGGGGGCTTTTCCTGACGGCCCCGAACCCGGAAAATACAACTTCTCATCCGTGCGTCTGCTCGGGTCTGTGGGCGAGTCCATTAACCCTCAGGCGTGGAAGTGGCTGCGCAAGCACGTGGGTGGGGGTACCGCATCGTTTATTGATACGTGGTGGCAGTCCGAGACCGGCTCGACCATCTGCTCCCCACGGCCACACGACCCCGCCTTCGCGCCCGAAGGGACCTTCCCCAAAGGTACCCCGCACTGCACTCCCCTTCCCGGATGCGCCACCCGCGAAGTCCCCGGCGTCTCGGTGCGCGTGGTGGACGAGCACGGTGACTTCGTTGAGCCCGGCAAACAGGGCTTCATTGTGGTTGATAAGATCGGCCCCTCCATGGCGCGCACTGTCTGGGGCGACCCGCAACGCTACCTGAATTCCTATTGGAAGCACTACGGTACGCGCGGCTGGTTCCTCGCCGGTGACGGTGCGAAGGTCGATGATGAGGGCAACGTGTACATTCTGGGGCGCATCGACGATGTGATCAACATTTCTGGGCACCGCCTTTCGACCATCGAAATTGAGTCTGCGCTCGTGACGCACCCGGCCGTGGTGGAGGCTGGCGTGTGCCCCGTGGAGGACGAGCTAACTGGCCACCAGGCAGTCGCCTATGTGACACTCACCGACGAAGGTCGGGCACTCACCGAAGATGAGCTGAAGACTGCACTCACCGAGCATGTGCGCGAGCATATTGGTCCTATCGCTAAACCCAAGGATGTGGTCGCGGTCGCCGATATTCCTAAGACTCGTTCAGGGAAGATTACCCGCCGTCTGCTGGGTGAGCTCTACCAGGGGCATAAGCTGGGCGATATTTCTTCGCTTCAGAATGAGGAGGCGCTCGGCGCTATCGCACAGGTGCTCGTGGACACCGGGCGAGTAGACCCAGAGGCGTTCGCCGAGGATCAGGCGGCAGCGTAGGGAGCGTATCGCCGAGCGGTATGCGCCCTCTTTCGAGAGCACACTGGATAAGAAGCAGCGCATTACATATTGGGAGCGGTTTCTTGATGAAGGAACCGCTCCCGCTTTCGTCTTGTTGCGTATCGTTAGGGTTTTGAGCCTGTTTCTGCCCCTTCATCAGAGGGCTCTGGATCCGATTCGCCGGTGGCTTTAGGGGCTTCCGCGCTGGAAGTCTCGCCGGGGTTTTCGGCGCTGCTATTTTTGGTACTGGTGTTTTCGCTGCTGGGCGCATCCGAAACGTTCTGCCCGGATGCCCACGCGCCTTTATCTACCGGCTTGGCGAAGAAGAGGCACGCGACCATGCCCACGGCGGCCAGAGCCAGCGCCAGAATCAGTGAGTCGTTCATCGCGGTGGCAATAGGTTCACGCAGGAAATCGGGAACCTGACCGCCGGACATCCCTTCACCACTGACGGCGGGGGCGCTCATAGCGCCTCCGCCTGCACCGGCACCTGCGGGACGCATCCGCTGCATGGCCTGTGTAACCTGCTCGGTAATCAGGCCGCCCATGAACGTGGCAATACCCGCCGAACCAAGCACACTGGCAACCTGGCGAGTCTCGTTATACACGCCCGACCCGGCACCCGCTAAACGAGGCGGCAGGTTGCGGGTTGCGGTCACCGCCAGCGGACCCCAAATCATGGAGTTGCCAATACCCAAAATCGCAAAGGGTACAAGCAGAAGCGCGAGGGACTGATCCGCCGTCATCAAAGCGCGCAGAACAACAAATCCAACCACCAGCAGGGCAAACCCCGAAACGGCGTACCATTTGGGGTTTGACGTACCCAAACGTTTACCAACCAGCGGAGAGAGAGCACCCGAGAACAGAGCGAGCGGGGCGGTCATGAGTGCCGCCTGGGTGGGGCTCATACCGCGCACCTGCTGGAAATAAATGGTGGTTGGGAACGCCAGCGTCAGGGTGTGCGCGCCCATCGCCGCGATAGCAATATTAGACACCGAAAAGTTGCGGTCTTTAAACAGTCCCAGCGGCACCAGCGGCTCTTTACGGTTAACGGCCTGCCACACGATAAAGAGGGTGAACACGATGATGCCCGCAATAATCATGCCCCATACGCTTACCGGGATTCCGGTTTCCCACAGCGAATCGGTGATAGTGCCCCAGTCGTAGGTAGAACCCTCCTGAATGCCGAAGACCATCAGGAACAGGCCGATAGCGGAGAGAACCACGCCCAGCCAGTCGAAGTTGTGCTGTTTGGAGGGAAAATGCGGGATATTCCGAACCGCCAGATAGATGCCGACCACGCCGATAGGGATATTGATGAAGAAGATCCACGTCCAGCCGGGGCCATCCACGAGCAGACCGCCAGCGATAGGACCCACGAGCGATGCGATACCGGCCGCCGCACCCCACACGCTCATCGCCACCCCACGTTTATTCGGCGGGAACATGAGCGTAATAATCGACATGGTTTGCGGGGTCATCAGGGAGGCGCCTATCCCCTGCACCACGCGCGCAACAATCAGCATCTCCACATTGGGCGAGAGCCCGCACCACAGCGAGGAGAGGGTGAAAACCACCATACCAAGCAGGTACATCTGCTTCTGCCCGAACCTATCGCCTAAGCGACCGGTAATCAGCAGCGGCACCGCATAGGCGAGCAGGTAGGCACTGGTCACCCAAATCACGGCGGAGAGCGAGGCGTTGAGCTCATGCTGCATATGGGGCAGCGCCACGGTGACGATAGTGGTATCGAGCAGGATCATAAAGAACCCGATCACGAGTGACCACATGGCAACCCACGGTTTCTCGGCGGCGTGTTCGATGGATGGTGTGTGTGGGCGCTTCTTCGGCGCGGCTTCTTCAGCCATAAATCCCCTGCCTCATCTTCTGTGCGGTACCGCCGAGCGATAAAAACCTAGCACTTCATCATAGCTCTGTTTGCGTTCGTGAACGAGTAGGCGATGGTGATCCTCGCAGCTGTGCCTTCCCGGTGAAGACGTGCTTTCTGACGTGCCGCGCCCGTGGCAGCGAGTCTGCTGTTCCGGTGTGTGCAGGCCGCACCCGCCCGTTTTCTCTTTACGCGGAAGAGGCGCGTGTAGACATCACTACCCAGCGCACCTAGCCTGAATATGTAGGCTATTTTCACCAACATACGGAGGAGACGATGGCTGTTGTAACGATTATTGGCGGGCACGGGAAAGTTGCGCTTCTGGCCGAGCCGCTGCTGGTGGAGCGCGGGCATGCGGTCAATGCGCTTATTCGCAGGCCGGAGCAGTCAGAGGATATTGTCACGCGCGGGGCGAACCCGGTGGTCACTGACATTACCGCGTTGAGCACCGAGGAGATGGCGAAGCTTTTGACTGAGCTGGGTACCGAGGTGCTGGTGTGGTCCGCCGGTGCGGGCGGCGTCGGCGGGCCGGAACGCACCTACGCGGTTGACCGTGACGCCGCGATCCGGTCGATGGATGCGGCGCGGCTGGCCGGTATTAAACGGTACGTGATGGTATCGTACCTGGGCGCGGGTTCCGGGCACGGCATTGGCCCTGATAACAGTTTTTACGCCTACGCCGAGTCGAAGGCGATCACCGATGAGTACCTGCGCGGCTCGGGGCTGGATTACACGATCCTGGGGCCGGGGATGCTCACCCTTGAGGAGGCAGGCGGCATTACCCTGGGGATTGAGCCCGCCCACACGCCCGGCGCCGAATCTAATACTCCGCGGGCCACCGTTGCCCAGGTGCTGGCGGCGGTTATTGAGGACCCGTCCACGGTTGGGAAGGCGCTCCCGTTTATTGGCGGGCCCACCCCGATCGCTCAGGCTCTCGCGTCGGCACCCAACAGCAATAAGCTGCGCTAGTACAGTCCCTGTATGTGTGGCAGGTGGCGGCCCGGATTCGTGCAATCCGGGCCGCAGTTTTAGATAATGGCTATGAGCACGAGTAATGACCGGTAAAGGGGCGTCCGTATGGGCTTCTTCAGCTATTTCACCGATAAAACCGCGCCCGAACCTGCCGAGGCGCAGCTCACCGCGTACGTGAGCGGGCGGGTGCAGGGGGTGGGGTTCCGCTGGTGGTGCGCTGGCACCGCCAAACCGATGGGTTTGAGCGGGTACGCCGAGAACCTGGACGATGGCCGTGTGAAGGTTATCGCGCAGGGGACCCGCGCCTCCTGCGAGCGCCTGCTGGATGCGCTCAACTCGGGTGATACGGCTGGGCATGTGGACTTTGTGGATGCCACCTTCAGCGAACCGCAGGGCACGTTCAAGGGGTTCGGGATCCGGTAGCGCCCCTCCACTCCCCATGCTAAAAAGGCTCTTTATGTGAATAAAGCGTTAGAAACTCCGCTTTATTCACATCAAGAGCCTTTTTACGCGACGGAAGCGGCGAGAGAGGCCAAGATACGTACACCCAACGCCTAATCACGCCAGATTTCAGCGAATTGGGTGCGGGTCATGGTTGCTTGCCGCACGGCGACAGCCTTCCGGTTGCCGTACTTATCGGGGCGGGCCGCGCTGGTGCTGGTTCCGTCGGTAATATTCGTAAACCCGGCTTTTACCGCCACCCGTTCGGATGCCGCGTTTCCCACTAGTGCTGCCCATCCGATAGTGTCTAGTCCCAGCCCGAGCGGGTCGAAGCCGAAGCCGAGGACGGTGCGTACCGCATCGGTCATAATGCCGCGTCCGCGCATCTGGGCAGCTGTATAAAACCCTAAGTCTGCGTATGTTCCGGGCGCGTTTGCGGAGCCTTCGGGCAGGCGCAGGGAGATAGCCCCCGCGAGCACCCCGCTGTCATCAATGGCCCAGGTGAGTTCACGCCCGGCTGCTGCGGCGCGCTGGGTGAAGGTGAGGAAGGTTTGCGCGTCGTCGCGTGTGTAGTTCAGGGGGACGGTGGTCCATCGCACGGTTTCGGGGTCGGTGCAGATCTGTACCAGTTCGTCGAGGTCAGCTTCACGCAGGGGCCTGAGGGTGAATTTTTCGGTGATGAGTTCAGGAATTTTCATGGCACGAGTATACACACACCATAGAGTGATACAAAACACATACTCAGAGGCCCTTGCCGCCTTGTAATTATGAATTACTCATAATAATATGGAGTTACTTCCCCTTCGAGGGCACCAAAAATACAGTTTCCGAAAGACCGCACACTATCGTTCGGGAGCTTCACACCACAACCTGAAAGGGCATAAATGGCTGTACTATCCATTGGCGACCAGTTCCCCGCTTACGAGCTGACCGGCGTTGTTCCCGGCAAGCTCGCCGAGATTGAGGCAAACAAGCCCGAAGATTACTTCACCACCGTTTCCTCCGAGGGTCTGGACGAAGACACCTGGCGCGTCGTATTCTTCTGGCCCAAGGACTTCACCTTCGTCTGCCCCACCGAAATCGCCGCATTCGGCAAGCTCGCCGATGAGTTCGAGGCACGCGACTGCCAGGTTATCGGCGTATCCGTGGATAACGAATACACCCACTACGCATGGCGCCGCTCCCACGAAGAGCTCGTAGATCTGCCCATCGTCATGGCATCCGACCTCAAGCGCGAGCTCACCAGCGCCCTGGGCATCCTCAACAAGGACGGCGTGGCAGACCGCGCAACCTTCATCATCGACCCGCACAACACCATCCAGTCGGTGTCCATTACCGCAGATTCCGTCGGCCGCAACACCGACGAAGTGCTCCGCCAGCTGGATGCGCTCCAGTCCGACGAACTGTGCGCCTGCAACTGGAAGAAAGGTGCAGAAACCATCGACGCCTTCAAGGAGATGAAGTAATGAGCATCGAGAACCTGCGTAATGCACTGCCTTCCTACGCGAAGGACATGAACCTGAACCTGTCTTCGCTGCCGCGCATCACCTCGCTCACCGAGCAGCAGCTCTGGGGTGCAATCCTGGCCACCGCAGCGGCAACCAAGGTTGATTCCGTTATCGTTGAGATCGCAGCAGAGGCGAAAGAGCACCTGAGCGACACCGCCTACGATGCGGCACTCGGCGCGGCAACCATCATGGGGATGAACAACATCTTCTACCGCACCCGCGGCTTCCTCGACGGCGCCTACGACGATCAGCGCGCAAACCTGCGCATGCAGATCATCGGTAAAAATGGCGGTATCGACAAGCTCGACTTTGAGATGCTGGCGCTCGCAGTTTCTGCCGTGAACGGTTGTTCGCACTGCGTGGCTGCCCACGAGCACACCATCCGCGAGGAGGGCGCCTCCAAGGAGCAGGTTAACGACCTGATCCGCATTGCAGCAACCTTGGGCGGCGTGGCGCAGGGTATCCAGCTGGCCGAAGCCCTGGGCTAAACACACAGGCCCCGTTGGCCTCACAGCGCAGACATCTCGTCTAAAAGGCTCTTCTCCCGAACCAACCGGCGTCTTTGACGCAAGCTAATGGGAGAAGAGCCTTTTAGTGCGCGAGCGTAGGATAATGTGGGTATGCAGTACAGTATTTTGAACGCCGAGAATTCCCTGCCGAGCACCGAAGAGCTCGTTGAGCTGTACGATGCGGTGGGCTGGAGTGTCTACACTCGCACACCCGAACGGCTGGTTCCTATGCTGGATGGGTCGCGGTACCTCTATGTGGCGCGTGAGAACACGGCTGAAGGAGCCGAGCGGCTTATCGGTCTGGTACGTGCGGTGGGTGATGGACAAACCATTGCGTATGTCCAGGATCTACTGGTGCACCCGCAGGCTCAGCGCCACGGCATCGGGTCGGCGCTGCTGGGAAAAATCATCGCCGATTTTGACCGGGAAGGCATTCGCCAGAGGTTCATCACTACAGATATTGTGGACACACCCGTCATCGAGCTCTATCGGCGCTTCGGCTTCACTCCGGTGCAGGATAACGGTTGCGTGACCCTCGCGAAGTATGTATTTTAGAAACTAGCACACACCACAGAACTGGAAGGGGCTAAGACCTATGACTGCATACAATGACAAATATTTTGAAGAAATGCGGAGGCAGCCAAAAGGGGAGAATTTACCCCCGTTCCTAATACTCTACTCACCGGGGAAGAAGCTCGGCAGTCTGCTTTGGCAATGCTCAAAGCGGCAACAGGAACTGATGATTATACAGAGCTCGTTAAGATGACTCGCGGCCGCCGCAAGCTCTCAGAGCAGAAAGAACAAGCATCTCAACACTCACCAGTACTGCATATGCGACTGCCTGAAGAACTTAACAAGGGTCTTCGGAATATATAGTGGAATTACTTTCTTAATAGTTTAAAAACAACTGGTGTTTAAATCGGATTTTCTGGTGGGATGTTAGGATAATCAATAGTATTATATAAAAGTATCAATCACATACGAGTGATACTTTGGGAAAAAAATAAAATAGTCCAATTTACTTGACCGTGTACTATGGTACATGGTTTATAATATTCAGGGGGTGAAATAAGATGATTTATCGCATTAGTGAGTTTGCAGATAAATGTGGAGTTAATAAAGAAACGATCAGATATTACGAGCGAAAAAATTTATTACAAGAACCTCACCGAACGGAAGCTGGTTATCGGATATATTCATATGATGACGTTAAGCGTGTTGGGTTTATTAAACGAATACAGGAACTTGGTTTCTCTTTAAGCGAGATTTATAAATTACTTGGTGTTGTAGATAAAGATGAAGTTCGTTGTCAAGATATGTTCGAATTTGTTTCTAAAAAACAAAAGGAAGTGCAAAAACAAATAGAGGATTTAAAACGAATTGAAACTATGTTAGACGACTTAAAACAACGATGTCCAGATGAAAAGCAATTACATTCGTGTCCAATAATAGAAACATTAACATGAGAGATTAATTAACGAAAGGAGCTTTTTTATGAATAAATTTAAGGTAAACATTTCAGGAATGACTTGTACGGGTTGTGAAAAACACGTAGAATCAGCACTTGAAAAGATAGGTGCTAAAAATATTGAGTCTAGTTATCGTCGTGGTGAAGCAGTATTTGAACTGCCCGATGATATTGAGGTTGAAAGTGCAATAAAGGCGATTGATGAAGCAAATTACCAAGCCGGAGAAATTGAAGAAGTATCATCACTAGAAAACGTGGCGTTAATTAATGAAGACAATTATGACCTTCTTATTATTGGTTCTGGTGCTGCTGCCTTTTCTTCGGCAATTAAAGCTATAGAATACGGTGCAAAAGTTGGAATGATTGAGCGTGGAACGGTTGGGGGAACCTGTGTGAATATTGGCTGTGTTCCGTCAAAAACTCTTCTTAGGGCAGGGGAAATCAATCATTTATCAAAAGACAATCCGTTTATAGGTTTACAAACATCCGCTGGAGAAGTGGATTTAGCTAGTTTAATCACGCAAAAGGATAAATTGGTGAGCGAACTTCGGAATCAAAAATATATGGATTTAATTGATGAATATAATTTTGATTTAATTAAAGGTGAAGCAAAATTCGTTGATGCTAGTACGGTTGAGGTCAATGGGGCAAAGTTATCTGCAAAACGCTTTTTAATTGCAACAGGTGCATCGCCTTCGTTGCCCCAAATTTCAGGACTTGAAAAAATGGACTATTTAACTAGTACAACACTTCTTGAGTTAAAGAAAATACCAAAACGATTAACTGTAATTGGTTCAGGATACATTGGAATGGAGCTTGGACAACTATTTCATCATTTAGGTTCAGAAATAACGCTTATGCAAAGAAGTGAGCGACTTTTAAAGGAGTATGATCCTGAGATTTCAGAGTCAGTTGAAAAAGCGTTAATTGAACAGGGTATAAACCTTGTCAAAGGGGCAACTTTTGAGCGTGTTGAACAAAGTGGAGAGATAAAAAGGGTTTACGTAACAGTAAATGGCAGTAGAGAAGTCATTGAATCAGATCAGTTACTTGTTGCCACTGGAAGAAAACCAAATACGGATTCTTTAAATTTAAGTGCAGCAGGTGTTGAAACTGGAAAAAATAATGAAATCCTGATCAATGATTTTGGTCAAACAAGTAATGAAAAGATTTATGCAGCAGGAGATGTGACTTTAGGACCACAATTTGTATATGTAGCAGCCTATGAAGGTGGAATTATTACTGATAATGCTATTGGTGGATTAAACAAAAAAATAGATTTATCGGTAGTTCCTGCTGTTACGTTTACGAATCCGACGGTTGCAACGGTTGGTTTAACAGAAGAACAAGCAAAAGAGAAAGGGTATGATGTGAAGACATCTGTATTACCTTTAGATGCTGTTCCAAGAGCAATTGTAAACCGTGAAACAACCGGTGTATTTAAACTAGTAGCAGATGCAGAAACACTAAAAGTATTAGGGGTTCATATTGTATCTGAAAATGCAGGAGATGTCATCTATGCAGCATCATTAGCTGTTAAATTTGGCTTAACGATAGAAGATTTAACAGAAACCCTAGCACCATATTTAACAATGGCTGAAGGGCTAAAATTAGTTGCACTTACGTTCGATAAAGATATTTCGAAATTATCTTGTTGTGCAGGCTAAGGGAACTTTTTTACAACTCCCTATTCAAGTGAACCAGCTAATGCTTTAAGGGATTTTCTAAGTGAATTTGTGGTCACAAAAATAATTTAACACTGATGATTTCGACATCAAATCTATAATTGATACCTTAACACCGCAGAGTAATAAAGGATGAATAATATGTCAGACTTATTATCCCTACCAGACATTAAAACAATAGAACCGCCACAAGAAAATGAAACCGATATGATGTTTAAAGTTGAAGCAGTCGGACCACCTGAACGTTGTCCTGAATGTGGTTTTGACAAGTTGTACAAACACAGTTCAAGAAATCAACTAATTATGGATTTGCCCATTTGTTTAAAGCGAGTGGGCTTACAATTGAACCGTAGACGATACAAGTGTCGTGAATGCGGATCTACCTTCTGGGAACGCCTAATATCTGTAGATGAAAAGCGTAGTATGACCAAAAGGCTTTTAAAGTCCATTCAAGAGCAATCCATGTCTAAGACCTTTGTAGAAGTCGCAGAAAGCGTTGGTGTTGACGAGAAAACCATTAGGAACGTTTTTAAGGACTATGTGGCACTCAAAGAACGTGAATACCAGTTTGAAACTCCTAAGTGGCTTGGGATAGACGAGATACATATTATCCGTAGACCTCGGCTTGTATTGACTAATATTGAACGCAGGACTATTTATGACATCAAGCCTAACCGTAACAAGGAAAAAGTCATCCAACGTCTTTCAGAAATCAGTGACAGGACTTACATTGAGTAAGTCACAATGGATATGTGGAAGCCCTACAAAGACGCAGTGAACACTATCCTTCCACACGCTAAAGTTGTCGTAGATAAGTTTCATGTAGTTAGAATGGCTAATCAAGCCTTAGATAACGTCAGAAAGTCTTTGAAAGCCCATATGAGCCAAAAAGAAAGACGTACCCTTATGCGTGAAAGGTTTATCCTTCTAAAGCGTAAACACGATCTAAATGAACGTGAATCATTCCTCTTAGATACTTGGTTAGGTAATCTTCCTGCTTTAAAAGAAGCCTATGAACTCAAAGAAGAGTTTTACTGGATATGGGATACTCCTGATCCAGATGAAGGTCATCTTCGTTATAGTCAATGGAGACACCGTTGTATGTCCAGCAACTCTAAAGACGCATATAAAGACCTCGTGAGAGCCGTAGACAACTGGCATGTTGAAATATTCAACTACTTTGATAAAAGGCTCACTAATGCTTATACGGAGTCAATTAACAGCATTATTAGGCAGGTAGAGCGAATGGGTAGAGGTTACTCGTTTGATGCCTTACGAGCCAAAATCCTTTTCAATGAGAAGCTCCATAAAAAGCGTAAACCACGATTTAATTCAAGTGCTTTCAATAAAGCTATGTTATACGATACTTTCAATTGGTATGAAGTGAATGATCACGACATTACAGACAACTTAGGTGTCGATTTTTCCACACTTATTAAGAATTTGGAGAAGGGTGATTTATAAGCCCTTTTCCACCATAAAATCCGAATACCCCTTAACAATACTATCCGAGACCTAGCATCTCAACGAGGACAAAGCACCTCTGAAGTTGCCCGCGAACTACTTGTTAAGGGGCTAGCGGCAGCTTAACTTAAAGTGAATAGGGGGCAGTTGAATCAGCTGCTCCCTCTTACTCTCAATCCCTGAGGCACCGGGCTATACCCAGAGTTTTACCTACGCAAGTTCAGATGCAGATGCGAGTAGGACAATAAATTCTAAGCCGCTTCCTGCCTCTGAGGTTGTTCCTTAGGCTTTTTCTGCGGGTGCTTTCGGGAAGCCCATCACCGCCGAGAGCAGGACGAACGCACAGATAATAGAGACCATCAGAATCGTCCTCTCCCCCGGAATCACCGCGAGCAGGAGCGAGGAAATAATACCGCTTCCATATTGGAACGACCCTAAGAGTGCCGCAGCGGAACCGGCGATGGCAGGTTCCACAGAATTTAGGGCGGCGGCGTTCGTACAGGCGGCAACGATGCCGTTCATACTAAACACCAGGAACACCGGAACCGCTACACCCCACAGACCACCCACATCCGCAGCAACAGTTATCACGGCGAGTATAGAAGCCGCCCCGGCAACCGCAGTCGAAATACGCAGCAGAAAATCCAGACTATAGCGCTGCACAAATCGTCGATTGAAACTGCTGAGCACCATCACCCCGATAATATTCACGCCGAAAAGCAGACCGTAATAGCGCGGATCAACCCCGAACCGCGTAATATACACACTCGACGATGCCGTGATAAAAGCGTAAATCGCCACGTAAAAGAAACACACGCACAGCACGTACCGCATAAAAGTGCGGCGGCGCAGCAGAAGCGGATAACTTCTAAACGCCGCAAGTACCGTACTACTTTCACGCTTATTCTCAGGCAGACTCTCAGGCAGGAAAAAGACCAAAAGCAGAATAACGGCACTGATGGTCACAATAGCCCAGAAAGTCAGCCGCCACCCACCCGATACCACCAGAAACCCGCCAAGAAGCGGCCCGGCAATCGGCGCAATCGCCATAATAAGCACAAGAGTAGAAAGTACCTGTGCCGCACGCACGCCCTGGTACATATCACGCACGATAGAAGAGTATTGTGGGGTTTTACCCGCACAGGTGAAAACTGCGGGCGTCACGAGCGTTAAGAGCCCCCCCCCACTCCCCCATGCAGGTGGTGCGCATAACTTGTGTATATTGTGCATAGATTAGGTAGGCCACCTATAAAACCACTTGTCAGATGAATTTTAGACCGACCGGAGCGCCGCGTCCCAGGTGGAGGCGAGGCGCACCGCGGCGGCGGCGAGCGCATCCAGCTCACTGGCGTAGACCGGAGTGGACCGCACACCCGCGCACCAGTCAATCGTGCCCAGACCCAGCCAGGGTTTGCCGGGGAAGAACTCGCGCCGCAGCGCCACCCGGCGTTTCCCCAAAGCTCGACGACCGGGCACATAACCACCGCGGCTAATGAAAAATTCATCCCTGCGTTTAGCGAGAACCTGCTGATCCAGCACCCGCAGAGCGTTAACCCAGCTGGGTTCCCCCGTCTTGGGCAGGTCGGTTAATTCGGGATATTCCTCGTCACGCTCGGTCACGCTCACACCCAGAATGTACTGATACCGCACCTGATCCAGCCCGTCGGGAAGGCCACGGTCGGCGCTCTGGACCGTCCCGCACAGATGCCGTGCCACGGGCTCGCCCGCCAGGTTCACGCCCATCAGCGGCAGCTCGGGACCGTCAAGATACAGCCCCACCGCGCCGGTTCCCGTAATATTTGGGCGCACCGACCAGCCAGGCAGACCCCGCTCTAGCACCGGGCGCACCCGCTGAAGAACCTCAAAAACCTGCTCACGTGAAACCGCCATGGCGTTCCTCTCAGCACTTTCAACCTGCGTTTACTTTCTTCCATTGTCTCGCACGGCTCCGGTGTATGTGGCACACCACAAACCTGCGGGTATCGTAGCGGCAGCACACGCGGTAAGATAGCAGACGTTGCGCCTAAAACTGCGGGCCGTATCCGCCCTTATGCGACCTATATTATTCGCCGTACCTCACCCCGAAAGGAGTCAGACCGTGCTCAGCACCATCGAGCCCGAGACGCTGTTCCGCGTCGTAGATATTGCAGCCGTGGTGGCTAACGGCCTGCTCGGCGGAGCAGTGGCGCGCGCCCTGCGGTTTGACATGGTGGGCTTCTTGCTGTTGGCGGTTGTCTGTAGCATGGGCGGCGGCATGATCCGTGACGTGCTGCTGAACGCGGGGCTTCCGATAGCGCTCACCGACGGCTGGTACTGGGTGGGTGCTATTACCTCGGCGGCTTTGGCGTATGTGCTGGATCTGAGCTCGAATTGGGCCACCCGCGCCCTAGTGGTCGTGGACTTTCTGGGTATGGGCTGCTGGGCGGCTACCGGCACCATCAAGTCCCTTACCCTGGGGCTGCACTGGCTCCCAGCTATCGCGCTGGGTGTGACCACGGCGGTTGGCGGCGGGGTGATCCGTGACATTATGGTGAACCGCATCCCCGCTATCTTCGGCGGAAACTCGCTCTACGCCACGGTGGCGTTCGTGGGTGCCGCCGAGACCGCAATCTGTTTCAAGATACTGGAACGCCCTAACGTGGCGGTCGCCGTGTCTGTGCTCACCTGCACGGTATTGGGGATTGTGGCGCGGTGGCGCGACTGGCGGCTGCCGATGCCTACCACACTGAAGGTTCAGCGCCCGCGCCTGCTGGACGTATTCCGCCGCGACCACGAACACCTTGAGAACGAGGGCTGGGCACCGGGCACGCCGCTCACAAACCAGCTGGATGTGATTACAGAGGATCAGATTCAGGCGTACCGCGAGCAGCTGCACCGTGAACGGGAACAACGCGGCGACTAGCCACCGGTTCACACAGACCCTGTCCGCCCCGGCGGTAAACCGTAAACCTTTTACACCGGGAAGAGGCACACCGTCATATTAAACCCCGAAAACTAAAAGACGGCTGGGTGTTCATGTGTGCCAAACGCCCCGCCGTCACAAAAGTACCCTGCGACCGCCGCGAAATCCTTTAGCCGCAAGGTACTCGTATTAGCATACCCCATATGCCCACCATTTTCTAAGGATAGGCTCCGTGCGGCAGCGATACGACCGCGCTAAAACACCCCAACCAGCCCTATTTTCGGCCCTCCTGACCCGTCCAGCCTTCTTCCGCTGGCAGAGGGACAGCATCATCACAATATCTTCCCAATATCATCACAACTTTTTTGTGAAGATGTTGTTATGACGCTTGTTGTCGTTGCGTCTCATAGAGAAAAACCCCTGATATTTCAAGGTTTTTGCGACTGTTTGGTTACCCCAGTATCTTCACAATTTTTTGTAATGATGCTGTGAAGACGTTGTGATGATAACCAGCCAAGCACCCCAGATGCGGATCATACCCCCCCATTTCTGTAGGGTAGGAAGATGCGCACCTTATCACACGAGAGCGGCGGCCATTTGGAAGCTTATTACTCCCAAACAGCCGCCGCTTTGAAGATTAGGCCTGTGACAGTCGCCGAGTTACACCGTGACCTGTCGTTTCGAGGAAATCACGCCGGTATTGAAGCCCGCAAGGTGCAGGCCGCCATGGAAGCGTGCGTGCTCGATCTTCACGCATCGGTCCATGACCACGTTCAGCCCAGCTGCCTCACCGATAGCGGCAGCTTCCTCATTCCACGAGCCCAGCTGCATCCACACGGTCTTTGCGCCCAGATCAACCGCCTCCTGAACCACACCCGGGAGGTCTTCATTGCGGCGGAAAATCTCGACGAGATCGGGCACCTCAGGTAGGTCCTGAAGCGAGGCGTACACCGGCTGCCCCAGCACGGTCTTGCCTTTCGCCGCAAGAATCGGGTTCACAAAATACACCGTATACGGCGACGAAGACAGCAGGTAAGTTGCCACAAAGTTTGAGGCGCGCGAAATCTTATCGCTCATCCCCACAATCGCGATCGTGCGGGTATTGCGCAGAATGTTCAGCCGCTCGGGGGCGCTCGGGCCTACCCAGGTACGTTTCTCAGTCATTAGTTGCCCTCCTTCGCGGGTGCATCCTTGGACTCTGAGGCGCCCGAAGCTGCGGTGCTCTTCGGCAGCGCGCAGGCGGCACCCTGCTGCGGGTCAGCCTCTTCGGCGGTGAGAGCCTCTTGCGCCGCAACGAGCTTATCAGCACTGGATTCTCCCACACGTTCACCCGCGTGGTTCAAGCCAGTCGCGTGGGTGAGCGCCTGGTCAAGGTCCCAAATAATGTCTTCAACATCCTCAAGCCCAACCGAAATACGGATCAGGTCTTCGCCCACGCCCGCCGCGGCAAGCTGCTCGCTGGAAAGCTGCTGATGTGTGGTCGAGCCCGGATGCAGCACCAGGGTGCGCGAGTCGCCAATATTCGCCAGATGCGATGCCAGCACGAGCGCGCTAATGAACTCGCCGCCAACCACGCGGCCGCTCGCCTTCTCGGTGCCCTTCACCCCGAAGGAGAATACAGACCCAACGCCCAGCGGCAACAGTTTTTTCGCGCGTTCGTGGTGCGCGTGCCCCGGCAAGCCTGCGTAGTTCACGTAGGCGATGCGCGCATCCTCAACCAGCCAGTCCACGACCTTTTTCGCGTTGGCCAGGTGCGCATCCATGCGCTGCGGCAGGGTTTCGACGCCCTGAAGCAGGTTGAATGCTGACTGCGGTGAGAGTGCGGGGCCGAAGTCGCGCAGCTGCTCGGAGCGCAGTTTTGTGAGGAACCCGTATTCGCCGAAGTTCCCCCACCACGAGACGTTATTGTACGAAGGCACCGGCTCGGTCATGAGCGGGAAGTTGCCGTTCGCCCAATTGAACCGTCCGCTCTCAACAACCACGCCGCCGAGGGTGGTTCCGTGCCCGCCCAGGAATTTGGTGGCGGAATGAATCACAATGTCGGCCCCGTGTTCCAGCGGGCGAATCAGGTACGGGGTTGAGATAGTGGCATCCACGACGAGGGGGACTCCCGCCTCATGGGCTACAGCGGCGAGCCCTTCAAGGTCTGCGATCTCGCCGGAGGGGTTGGCGACAACCTCCGTGTAGATTGCCTTGGTGTTCTCGGTCAGCGCCGCCTTGTAATCCGCGGGGTCGGTGCCTTCCACGAAGGTGGTTTCGATGCCGAACCGGCGCAGGGAGACATCCAGCTGGGTGACTGTTCCGCCGTACAGCTGGGAGGATGCCACAATATGGTCGCCTGCCTGGCAGAGCGCGGCGAAGGTGATGAACTCGGCGGCCATGCCGGATGCGGTCGCCACCGCCCCAATACCGCCCTCTAGGGATGCGATGCGCTCCTCCAGCGCGGCAACGGTCGGGTTCGATAGGCGCGAGTAGACGTTGCCGTACTTCTGCAGTGAGAAGAGGTTGGCGGCATCGTCGGTGTCTTTAAAAACGAACGAGGTGGTCTGGTAGATAGGGACCGCGCGGGCGCCGTGTTCAGCATCCGGGGTGCCGCCCGCGTGCAGTGCGCGGGTGCGGAATCCGAAAGTATGTTCAGCCATGCATGACTCCTGGTTGGCTTAGCGCAGCCGAAGGATGCGCCAAGGTCGAGGAACAGAGGTACTCAACCCTATACTGTGCCACCAGGCAGGGGCGTGCCAAGTGCGCGTAGCATTATGTCGTTTGTGTCGGTTTATGACACGGTGTCTCGCTCCTTGCCTTACTGCTCGCCTATTCAGCATGTCTGAAAATCGTCTTTTGTTTCGGTTTCAGAGGCCCCATAGGGTGAGGAAGCCGCCTGAAAAGCGGGAAACCATGTGCGTGTGTTCCGCACGCACTGCCTTTTTGGGATGAGGACTATGGCTTGATCGATTAGATTCTAAATAGGGTTGTCGTGCAGGAAGAAGTACCACATATCATCTATATCAGCATCATCAAATATATATTTATATTTTTCCCCAAACACGTATTCCTCGATGAACGAAGAGAAAGGGACAATTTTTTCGCCATCAACATTAAATGTTACCTGGTTATTGATTCTATTTAAAAAAATTGGCTCATATAAAACTTGTCCCGCTTCATACATAGAATCTTGCAAATTTTTTGGCGCCCTGTATTGTTTATCCAATATTTCTTCCGCGCCCCACAACTCTATATCCCCAAAAGACCCTCCGTTGCACAATAATAAAAACTGTTTATGTTCCAACGTCAAAAAAGAGTCTAGTTTCCCACTCACTTTATCAGCCCCTTGAGGAATATTTCCATATAAAGGAGCATCAGGCAATACGGACAAACAGTTTCTATAGTGTTTAACTATTTGAGATAAATCCATAGAAGCCTCCAGGTATATGTGTGGTCAATATTTTATAGCATCTGAGTCCAGAACTATTGTATATTAATATGCCAGTTTGAACATACGCCAGGTATTCCTGGGTTATTTTTGCGAACCAGAGCCTCCAAATTTTTAACTCAATCATTTTTGCGGATAAATTTGTAAATCCCATGAACACCATCCGCATACTAAATCCATTATTTCTAAAATGCGGTCTTCTTCGCTTTCTGTTTTTGCATCGGAACGAAGTTCTTCTAGCAATGAATATAATTCATCTTGGGACACATTCTCATTTTGCAGATTAATTAGATACTCCTTAATCTCCAATAGAGATGTTTCCTGATTTTTTATTATTTCTGATAATAATTTTTTATCATAATCACTGAGCATTATTGAATCCGTTTTTGTGGGCTTACGTCTTATAGGCTCAAAGGCATGATTATATCTTTCTAAAGTCATTCTTTTAGAGGCTTGAATTATCCGATATCCAGGTTTATCTGGAACATACTTCACATCATCGCCTAAGCCACTCGTATCAATTTACCAAACTGGGCCTTTAACAGTTCAGCTGCGTTCAGCAGGTCGTCTGTGAGAGAAGATCTTCAGGTGAGGCAGACGCAGATATGCCATTACTACCAGGTTCAACCATTCCACTCGCAGCTACAGTAATATCAATACCTTCACGAGCACTCACAGCTCAAACTGATAATTCAATTTTAGGGTATCCTCCATATAAGGATTATTCCTTAGAGGTGCACCCAGACCCTTAACCTCGCACTGGCGGGTATTCTCGGTTGCGCAGGGGAACATGTTTTGGTGTGGGATCTGAAAGCATGTTTAGCCATGAATGACTTCTGGTTGGCTTGGTAAGACTGGTGTACACGCCAAGGGGAAACAGAGGTACTCAACCCTATACTGTGCCACGTTCTCCGGATACGCCAAGTGCGCGTAGCATTATGTCGTTTGTGCCGGATCATGACGGGGCAGCTCTTCTCTTCTAGATAGTCTATTTGTATCCCTATAGTCAAACCTGATCTAATATAAAGTGATCAATGTCGAAACTAAAATTTTCTCACCTTGATCTTGAGAGCATTTATTCCACTCACTAGACCATTAGGAAGTCCTCAGAATGTACAATTCAATAACGCTCAAAGTTGAGTATCCTGAAACCCGTTCACTAGACAATATTCGTCGCATCTCGGGCTTTATCAAAGTCCGCGGGATGATAGATCTCATTACCGAGCTCGATCTAGACGCGAATCCACGCAGTGCAAAACGTTCCTCAGTTACAGCAGAGATTATCGAAACTATCCAGAAAACCCCCGAGCTATATCCTTTCAAATCAAAAGGAATTCTCTTAGGTGCCTCCGCCTTTCAAGAGTTAGGACGCGGCAGCTACGAGCTGAACTTTAAAGACCGCAAACTTGAGGGAATTCTTGACGGCGGCCATAACACGCTTGCTATCGGGCTGTACCTGCTGGCTGAGGCAGGAGTTCCCCACAAGGCTCTCGGCAAAGCTCGCACTTGGAAGGAGATGAAAAAATTATGGGAGAAGAATATTCTCAATCTTAAAAAGCTCAAAACCAAAGCAAGTCGATCCCATGACGCGATGGTTCCTGTAGAAATCCTTGTTCCCAACCATAGTGATGAAGAAAGCATTGATAGTTTTCTCTCTAGCATCCTGCTCATTTGTGCAGCACGCAACAATAATGTGCAGCTCAAAAATGAAACTATTGCAAATCAGGATGGGATATTCGACTCTCTGAAAGAGTCCTTACCAAACTATATTCGTGAGGCAATAATCTGGAAAACCAATGGCTCCGGGCGTATCCCGGTAGGTAATTTCCTATCACTCGTATGGGTTCCGTTAGGAAAGGTTGATTTCAGCAAGGTAGTAGACAGCGAAGGTAAATCCAAAAATATTACCCCGATACCCGGTTCCCAAGCCTATAGTAGCGTTAGTGAATGCATCAAACGGTACCAGGATCTTATTTCAGCAGATAGTATTTCTCAGAAGTCAGATGACATGACCACCTGGGAATTAAAGAGTATGCCTATTCAATCGGCCCTTGATATGGTCGAAGATGTCACCAAGGTTTATGACCTGGTCTACCAAGGGTACAAGGATGCGTACAACAGCAATAGGGGACGTTTTGCTGGTATTGACGCGGTAAAAACCGAATCCAGCAAAAATAAAAATAAGTACACTCTTTTTGCCGAACAACCTATTGAACATGAAGTTCCCCCTCGCGCCTATATGATGCCCATCATGTACAGCATGCGTGCAATCATTGACCGCGCAGCAGATGGAACCCTCAGCTGGGCGGTAAACCCGATTGAGTTCTACGGCAACAAAGAGAACCTAGCTCGCATTGTTGGAAGTCTCAAAAACATTATGGAATTAGTGGATTGGGATCCTCAAAACGTAGGCAAAAAGAATGCTTCTTATCAAGCCGTTGAAAATACCGTTAACACCATGAAACTGGAGTATCTGGCTAAGCACCGCTAATCACCCGCGCGAAGCAGAAACGATGGTTTTCAGCCGCTGAGGGACGTTATTCCTGCGCACAGCAATAAATAACGTTCCGAGGCTGGCGAGGCAACGAGCCAAATGAACCCGCGCCCGCTGCAAACTAGCACAGATCATTCTGAAGAATAAAGTAAGGATACCCGCCTACCCGGGAATACTCCTCGTTCTGCTCATACGAGAGAGTAAACACCTGAAGTGACATTCGTCTGCTAAATCCTCACCTATTTACCGTCTCCTGTGTGTCAAATCAACGATGTATTTGTTTACTGTATGATGCCGTCATACTATTCATCATCCGCACAATAGAATGATGGATAATACGATATGGGAGAGAATGATCGAAATATAACTTTAAGTAATCAGAAGATCCAGGGATGTGGTGTACTCAAGACGCTTAATGCACCTCATCACAAAGGCAGGTGTAGAGACACCGTGCCCACCCAGACTTCCCGGGAGGACACTCTGCACAAGAAACCCGCCGGGGGTTCGCATAAGTGCGAGACACCCGGCGGGTTCAGAAGCGGTGGTGGAGGGATTTGAACCCCCGTTGGCTTTTACACCAAACATCATTTCGAGTGATGCACCTTCGGCCGCTCGGACACACCACCAGCTTTAAGCTATTCTAACGCACCGTCTGGGGCATCGCAAAACCCCCTCAGACCTCCACAGCTGCCAGGGCCTATGGGGCTGGCCGCACTATAGCGGTCTGTTTTTCGTCCGTGCTGCGGCCTGCAAGTGGGCGGCTCTCTAGCTACCTACGGATGTACCCGTCCACCACCTGCATGACCGCGCGCGTGGCGTCTTCAGCGGTGCGGGGCGAACTGTGAATCACCCGGTCCATTGACAGCATATAGGCGGCACCAAAAATAGCGACCGAGGTGGAACGCACATCGTGGGCCCTGTCAATCATGTACCGTTTGCTCAGGGCAGCCACCCTGGCCTCAATAAAGTCCAGCAGGCTCTGACGGCTATCAACCATGCTCTCCGACCAGTCGTTCATGCTCTTCCACACCTCAGCTATCCACAGCCGGGCGTACCCCGGGCGGTCCTCAAGGTATTTCAGTGCCGTGTAGATGCTGGCCCTCAGCGCCTCACGGGGGTCGCTATGCATCTGAGCGGCGGCCTCCATCTGGCGTAGTAGCAGGTCGGTTCCGTACTGCAAAAGCTGGTCGATCATCGTTTTCTTCGACCCGAAATTGTAGTAGACGGTGCCCTTCGAAACGCCGGCAAGCTGCGCAACCTCTTCAACGGTCGCGAACTCTGGCCCCCGCTGTCCCATGATTTCCATGGCCGCGTTAAAAAGCTTCAGCTGGGTTTTGCTGGTGCGGCCGGGGCGACGAGTCGCGGCCTCGGCAACGGGACGCTGCAACGCTAAGCCCTCCCCTCCTGTGAGTACTATTACCTCTATACTATTAGACTGCTACCGTGGGGGCTAACTGCTTCAGAGCCCTCACACGAACCGCAGCAGCCCCACCGTGAGGCCCGCTCCCCCAGCCGCCCCGCGCACTAGTCACGTTTACGGGCAAAGAAACCACTCATGACACGCGCACAATCCTGCCGCAGCACCCCCGCATACACCCGCACCGGCGGCGCACATCGAGCATCACGCAGCACATCATACCGGCTCCCAACCGCACCCGTCTTCGTCTCCCAGGCCCCGAAAACCACAGTGGGGATACGCGCCATGAGCACCGCCCCAGCACACATGAGGCACGGCTCCACAGTCACCACCAGGGTGCACCCCTGCAGCCGCCACGTGCCCAGCTGCTGGGCGGCGGCACGAATAGCAAGCACCTCAGCATGCGCGCTGGGGTCATGGTGCCGCTCACGCATATTATGCCCCGCACCAATAACACGCCCGGCAGGGTCAATAACTACCGCCCCAATAGGAACCTCACCCTCACCGGCTGCGGCGCGGGCCTCGTCCAGGGCCAGGCGCATCCACCGCTGATGCTCCGGCAGCGCCGGGGCATCGCCAAGAACAGCGGAATCACCAGCATCTACCGTGTACTCTTCATCATCCATAACAGCTCATACTCCCCTATCCGATAGGCCTTACCCGTTGTAGGCGAGCGCAAACGGGTACACCGCGCTCGCGCCCGCACGCCGCAGTTCGCGGGCAAGCACGGTGAAGGTCCAGCGCGAATCCACCAGCTCGCTCACCAGCAGCACCGGCACCTGATGCTCATGCAGGTAGTCACGCACCCGGTCTGGCAGCGTATAACAGCGCAGGGCATCCGCGCACCGAAACGCACTATTGCCGCCGAAAAACCGTGGAGCATCGGTGAGCACGGCCTCTCCCAGGTAGGCTAGTTTCCCCACACCTGCCAGTCCTTCCCCCAGTGAACGCGCAAGCCGCGGGCGCACCGGTGAGGGCACGGTCAGCACAGCGGCGGGGCGGCCCGTGTCGCCCCAGTCCCAGGCGGCGAGCACATTCACGCACGCCTTACCGAGGGGCGCGGGTGTGGGGGCATCGTGCGGGGTGCCCTGGGCGTCGGTTGTGAACAGTTCACGCAGCTGCGCCCCGTACCCCAGATCGCTCAGGCGGGCCAGCGCATACCCTGTGTTTGCCTGCTCATCGGCGGGGATGCGGGTTCCGGCGGGCGCGGCGTCCCCCACCAGCTTGTCCAACCCAGAAGCCCACTGTTTACGCGGGGTGATCTCCACCCCTGCTGCGGTGAGGGAGCCGGTGGCGGCGGTGAGCGCCTCCTGCGGGACGGTGCGCGGGTACCAGGGTTCGGTGCAGGTATCGCAGGTGCCGCAGGGTTCTGCGGTGTTATCGTCAAGCTCACGGGCGAGAAACACCATACGGCAGGTGGTGGTGTTTTCGTAGGCGAGCATGGCTTTCTGCTCGGCCACTCGGGCGCGTGCCACCGCCTCGTAGCGGGCCGCATCGTACGTCCAGGGCGTACCGGTGCTGACCCACCGGGACTTATTTTTGTGTACGGCCCCTTCAACACTGAGCACTTTAAGCAGCAGCTCCAGGGTGGTGCGGCGCAGCTGCACGCGGGATTCCAGGGCGGGGATTGAGAGCCCCTCAGGTTCTTCAGCGAGGGCGGTGAGCACGGCGTGGGCGTTGGTTTCGTCCGGCATTGAGGCGGTGGCGAAGTATTCCCAGATGGCGGTGTCTTCGGGGCCGGGCAGCAGCAGCACGTCGGCGTTAATGGCCCCGCGGCCGGCGCGCCCTACCTGTTGGTAGTAGCTGACCGCGGAGGAGGGCGCCCCCAGGTGCACCACGAACCCCAGGTCGGGTTTGTCGAACCCCATGCCGAGGGCGCTGGTCGCCACGAGGGCTTTTACCTGGTTGTTTTTGAGTGCTTCTTCGGCGGTAATGCGTTCTTCAGCGTCCAGACCGCCGGTGTAGGGCAAAACCCGGTACCCAGCGTTAGCCAGTGCTCGAGCGGTGTCTTGCGCCGCCGATACGGTGAGGGTGTAGATAATGCCGGAGCCGGGTAGGGTGTTCAGGTGCGCGATGAGCCAGCCGATGCGTTCTGCGGGCTCCTTCAGGTGCAGCACCCCCAGCCGGAGGGAGTCGCGGGTGAGGGGGCCGCGTAGGGTGAGTACTTTTTGCGGTTCGGCGCTGTCTGGGTCTGGGGTGCGGCCGGTTGGCGGATGCGCGGCAAGCTGCTCTGCAATGTCTGCGCCCACGCGCTCATTGGCGGTTGCGGTGGTGGCGAGCACGGGTATGCGCGGCGGCAGGTCGTCAATGAGCCGACCGATGCGCCGGTAGTCGGGGCGGAAGTCGTGTCCCCAGTCTGAGATGCAGTGCGCCTCGTCCACTACGAGCAGCCCGAGGCGGGGGGCGAGCTGCGGCAGCCATTCGTCGCGGAAGGCGGGGTTGTTGAGCCTTTCGGGGCTGATGAGGAGCACATCGATCTGGTCGGATTCTAGGCGGGTGCGGATGTCGTCCCAGTCGGTCACATTGGAGGAGTTAAGCATGGCGGCGCGCACCCCGGCGCGTTCTGCGGCGGCTACTTGGTCGCGCATGAGGGCGAGCAGCGGGGAGATAATGAGTGCTGGCCCGGCCCCTTGTTCGCGCAGCAGCAGGGCGGCGATGAAGTAGACGGCGGATTTTCCCCACCCGGTGCGTTGGACGACGAGCACGCGGCGGCGGTGTGCCACGAGCGCTTCGATCGCCTGGTACTGCCCGGTATGGAAGGCGGCGTGTGGGTTGTTGGTGAGCGCAGCTAGTAGGGTGCGGGCGCGCGTGGGCAGAGGCTGCGCCTGTGGGCTCGCAAGGTGGTTACTGTTCACGGTGCCTTCTTGGGGTGCGGGTTCACGGTTGTCTTTCCATCATGTCAGAAAAGGCTTCTATTGTAGTGGTATTGGTGCCAGCTACTGTCTGCTGGGCGCAGGGCAGCATCTTGCTGATGGGCTGGTGCTGGTGCGGGGTTCTGCTTCCAGCACCACCGGTTTTTGCTCTTCGGGGTCAGCCGGTTGGCTGCGTCTGAGGCGGTGCGTATCACGGCGGCGGCAGGACACCGGTTATGTGTTTTCCTGCTCGCTACAGGTAGAATTGGGCACAGTGTTACACAGCTTCCGCATAGTGTGCCGTTACCCGTGCCTCAGGTGCGGGGGTTAGGCTGTTGCTATTGCGCACCGCGCACACTGACTTTTATAGACCTATTTACGTTTCAGGATTGTGATGTCTCTTCTCGCCTCTGCGCTGGTTGCGCATATGCCCGTGGCGCTTCTCGGTTTTAATCTTGAGGATATTCTTATTAGCACCGGCCCGTGGGTGCTGGTGGTCTCGGCGATCATCGTGTTTATTGAGTCCGGCGTGCTGTTCCCGGTTTTGCCGGGTGATTCGCTTATTTTTGCTCTCGGCATGCTGCATGACCGTATGGGGCTTTCGCTGTGGCTGGCGTTCCCGGTGCTGATTGTTGCCGCCGTCGCTGGCGGCGAGGTGGGGTACCAGTTGGGCGCCCGTTACGGACGTAACCTGTTCAAGGATGACGCGAAGTTTTTGAGCACTAAGAACCTGCACGCGGCTGAGGAGTTTTTCGCTAAGCGCGGCGGGGTGGCGCTGGTGTTGGGGCGTTTCGTGCCGATTGTGCGCACGTTCGTGTCGCTGGCGGCCGGTATTTCTTCGTACCCGCACCGTAAGTTTAATCTGTGGAATATTCTGGGTGCGGTGCTGTGGATCGGCTTGATTGGGACCGCCGGGGTGCTGCTGGGCGGTATCGAGTTTGTGCACAAGAACATTGAGCTTCTGGCCGTGATTATTGTGCTGGTCTCGGTGGTTCCGGTGGCTATTGAGTACATACGTGGCCGTAAGAAGGAGCAGAAGGCTCTGAGCGAGTAGTTTTCGCTGCTGCTGTACTTGCGGCGGCCCCTATTGGGAATTACTTTCTCGTTATTTCCTCAGTGGGGGGCCGCGCGCAGTTGTAAGGCCACCGATGATAGCGACTACCCGGCTGACGTTCTTTCTAGCGGCCACATCCGATGCTGCCGCCGAACGCGTGCTGAATAGGGTACGGCGAGAGCTCACGGAGCTGAACCTGACTGTCACCGCGCGGGATAAGAATATTTTTGAGATTCAGCAGCCCATACACAGCTGGGAGCACCACGTGTATGGGCTTCTTCAACTGTGCGGTCATCTGGGCCGTCAGTGGGTGCTCACCGGCGATATAGGCCACCTTTTTGATGCCTTTTCCAGCCACTCAGCGGTTGCGGGTGTGGAGGCGGTACACCTCACCTGCGATAACCCGCAGGCGTACAAGCACTAGTTGAGCTTAGGGCCCTCGTTCTTGTCACTCTCATGACGGCTGTTCTGCTGGCTGTACGCCTCATAGTGGTTAGGCGCTGCCGCAGCAGGGGCAGAAAACCCGGGTGCGGTGGGCTGCTGCGGAGCGTATGCCTGAACCTGCTGGGTGAGCGCCACACTGTTCTGGTAGTTACGCCATGCGCCCCAGTCGGCAGTGAATTTGCTGGGCTCAGATTTGAACACGCTGCAGGTAAGCATGATGCACAGCACCAGTTTTATCAGCATCAGCAGTGCTGCTGCTATGAAGGCAGCAACAGCCAGGGGGTTCTCGGATGCTACCCTAAATACATTGTCTTTATCTGCGTCAGAGATGAGCGTCCACGCCACAAGAATCGCCACTGTAGCCAATGCTACCTGCATAAGCAGGAAAAGCCCCTGCACAATAGCGAGCACTCCGGCTGTGATCCGCGCCGCCGTATACCCTTTCTTGTAGAACATGGCGACCACAATCGCCACTGTAATCGACACCGCAGTTATCAGCATATTAACGACGAGCGGCGCCCCGCGTGATATTACTTCCCCCACCCGGTCACCATCGTTTTGGTAGCCGGGCAGAAAATCCACGATCAGGCCCACTACCAGACACCCGACATAGATATAGATAAGGCGCACACCGAAGTTCACCTTCTTATTGCTCTGCGGCGGTTCATCCGGCACAGGCATGTGAAACTGCTGCTGCCCGATCGGTGCCCCATAATACCCGGAAGACCCGGGGGGCTGAGCATAACTCGGCAGCTGCTGTTGAGGCTGACCGGAAGGCGGCGGGTACTGGCTCATGGTGTATTCCTTCACGGGGTAAATGTAGTGACTGTCGTCTCCACCCTACCAAAAATACCGCCCCGCTAAGGGGAAATAACGCCCCATATGCATAAACCAGATACCGCAGCCACCGTGAGAGCAGGGTCGAAGACACCCCACCTAGCTGCCGCCCCGCCAGGTATTAGAAGTGCGCTGGCGGTATTTGAACGTACATGCTGGGGTTCTTCTGGTAGGCACGCCACATGCCCCAGTTCGTGGTAAATGCCGCCGCCTGCGGCTTGAACATGTACACGGCAATAATGATGCACAGCAGCAGCCCCACCAGGTACAGTACCGCCGAAGCCACCACAAAAATGGTGGCGTAACGGTACGCTTCAATGTACCCGGGGTCTGCCGAATCTGACGCCCGCGAAAGCGCCGCAAAAAGCTCGAACACGCCAATGAGGGTCAGCAGGCCAAGGAGGAGGTTATTCATGGCACCAAGTATGGCCAGCACCGCCGCAGTAATACGCGCCCACGTGTACCCCCGCGAGTAGAACACTCCCACCAGAATATTGGTGGCCACCAGCACGAGGGTGATGACCGCGTACAAAACGGCAATCTTCCCAATCGTGACGTCCATGGCTGCGGCGCCGTGCTGGGCGTACACTGTAGTGCTGGTGGGGATCGTGTCACGGTAGAAACTCGCCACACCGTGCACCACTATGAGCACGGCATGCGCATAAATGAGTTTTATACCGAGCCGCACCTGGGCGGAAGGCCGCGAAGGCTCAGTAGGCAGGTGCTCATAAACCTGATGCGTCTCGTAATGTTCCGGTGTCCCGTGCGGGCCTAGGGCGCTTAAATCGGCAACACCGTGGGGCGCTGCGTCCCCGTGGTGCTGAGCCTGGGGGTGAGGATTCTGCGGGTTGGGAAAGTCGTGGCTCATGACTCTCTCCTTATGAACGTGCGACAGGTTCTCTCCCTACCACCGTACCAAACCCTGCCTCTTGGGCCAGGCAGGTACCTGCCTGCCGCCAAGATGTGCGCAGCCAGCATCTGCGGTGCTTCTCTCAAGCACCGAAAAAGCTGCGAAGCTCCTTCTGCCGGTTACCGGCAGAAGACTCGGCCTTACCTAGTACCGCATCTGCTGCGACCCGTAGATAGCGTGCTCGGTGGCGCTCCTGCGGTAGGTGCGCCACGCTGCGTACTGTGCGGTGTAGTCAGAGGCTTCTTTCTTCAGCAGGAAAATGGCGATTGCGACTGCGTTGGCACCGCCCACAGCATTGAGAGCAAAAGTGAAAATAGCAGTGTCCTTAGCCGCCACCACCGCAGAATGCAAGTAGTCCGGCACAATGCCGGGGTCAATGGCGGCAAGAAATGGGATAGAGATTAACCCCCACAAGCTTTGCAATGCGGCAAGAATCGCAAGGACAGCGCTCAATATGCGCGCCCATGTGCGCCCCGCACGGTACATGAGAGTGAACAGAACCATCAGGCTGACCTTAACGACCAGCATAATGATGGTTATAGTAATTACCATAGCTGTATAGGTGCCAGTATCAATGGTGACGCCGCTGCTATAACTGTCATAGTTCTGAAGCTCAGCCAGATGCTCATACCTGTTGGTGGCGAACGAGATAACTACCTCAAGAGCGGTGCTTAGAACTGTTATCCCTATGTAGATGTACAGGAGCATCAGCCCAATATTAACGGTCTTATTGCGCTCCGGTTTTTCGGTCACCACTTGTTGGTACCCGTAAACATTCTGCGGCGCGTACTGTTGATATTCCGATGGCTGGGGAGGGTGCTGTTCCAAAAGTTTTCCTTTTCACTCGTGCACAACGGTAACAGGGGATTCTCTTCTCATTATGTCAGCTGCACCCCTGTATATCACCCTATGCTTGTGCACACCGCCATAGCCCCGCACGTGGGCACCCTGTGCATGAGGGCGGCGCCCACGTGTGAGCATATTACACACCTATATGGTGAGATTATTGCTGAGGATACTGAGGCGGCTGGTTCGGGTGCTGCTGCCCGTACTGCTGGTTGTATCCTTGCTGCGGAGGCATTGGCTGCTGCGGCTGCACAGGAAACTGCGGGGCTGCTTGCCCAGCTTGGGCCTGGCGGTACAAAGCAGTCTCTTTATAGTACTGAAGGGTACCCGGAAGCCACAGCAAAACAATGGCAATAACACTGAACACCGTAGAAACAATCGTCAGCAGAATAACCATATTTACCGTACCGGAATACTTGGGAGCGAGCATGTCTATCGCTTCTTTAGCCTTTATCGCATCAGGCAGGTAGGCTAAATTCACGGCGATTGCAAGCGCCGATAATATCGTCTGGACAATAGAGCCCGAACGCCTCCCCAGATACACCTGGCAACCGCATGCTATGTAAAAAATTGTGAATAGAAGAGAGCGCCAGCTTGATGCATCAAGAGAATCTATAGACGCAGCAAGGAAGAAGTCCACAATTCGCAGCGCGACCAAGATCAGTATGGCCGCAAGAGCCAGCATAACAGTGATACCCGGACGCGGCTTCTGCGCAGCTGCAGGGTAGCCTTGATCCAGTCTGCCGTGCGGTGGTTTGTGGTAGGGTGCGGGTGCCGGGGTCTGCGGCACCCCCTGGAAGTTCCCGTACTGATCGCTCATGTATTTTCTCCTTGGTTGGGCATACCGCACAAAGTCACAACGGGCGGTACGTTCTTCTTTACTTTACCACCAGAGAGATTCTAAACACATGAATATTAAAGTTATTGTTTGAAATAGTTTTAAATCTTTACGTATCTTTAGCTATCTCAGCTTGAGCAGCCTGCGCTTGCATCAGAAGGTCGCACTGTTCCTCCAGCTCACGCAGCCGGTGACGCAGCCGCCAGGCACTACGGGCATCGGTGTAAGCGCGGCTGGCCCTGCTCCACAGCAGCGCAAGCGCGATAACGCTCATCACCAGGTACGGCATCCCGGCGTACACGGGCAGGTACAGCGGGGACGAAGACCCCAGCAAATAATCCACCTGCTCAGACGAGGCACCGTTAAGCTGAGACATGAGCACACCCACGATGAGCACCATCGACAGGGCACACAGCATACCGAGCAGCTCAAGCACCGTAAGCACCAGGGCAGCCCAGCGGTGACCCTGCAGGTACTTCAGCAGAAGAAACATGTGCATGCCCGTGATAAACATAATGCCCAGCCCGGTCACCAGTGCCGGGTAATACTGCTGGATCTGCTCCATAGCCTTCGCCTGACTCTCGGAGAGGGCATTAATGGGGTACTGCACTGTGAAAAGAATATTGCAGGCCAGCACCTGCCACATCACCACCTGGCAGGCAATGAGTGCTGCAGCAAGGTACACGGGGATCAGCGGTGCCGGGCGCTGCGCGGGAAGTAAAGCGTAGACTCGTTCAAGACCTCCACCGCTGGGGTTCACCGGCTGCTGAGCCGGTTGCGTATTCGGCACCGCTCCACTCCTTAAGGTTTCTGTATACCCTGACTGTTAGTTAGGGTACCAATTCGATGTCTACTATCGATACTTTTATTGCCTAACAACACGAAATTTCCCCGCCCATCGGTTATCCGACGGGCGGGGAAATTAAGACGCTACGCTATTTCGCGCATACTAGCCGTTCTCAGACTTACCCTGCGACTGGTTGTTCTGCGCAGAGGTCTGCCCAGGCTGCTGGGGCTGTGACTGGTTGGCGTCACCGCTCTTCTGCTCCTGCTGGGAACCGGGCTGCTGCGGAGCCTGCGGCTGCTGCTGGTAGCCGTACCCTTGGAACTGGCCCTGCTGAGGACGTGCCTGGTACTGGTACGGCTGCTGGTAGTAACCAGCCTGCGCCTGGGCCTGCTGCTGGTACTGCTGCGACTGCTGATACCCCTGGTACTGCCCCTGCTGGCCATACTGCTGCTGGGGCTGTGCCGCCGAAGCATAGCCTTGCTGATGCTGCGCACCCTGCTGACCCGCCGGGTAGCCCTGCATATTCTGCTGAGGCTGTGCAGCAGCGTACCCCTGCTGCTGGTAACCGGCAGGATAGCCGCTCTGCGAAGGCTGCTGCGGCTGCCCTTGAGGAGACTGCCCCTGAGCAGCTTGAGGCTGCGAACTCTGGCTCTGGGCGTTCTGCGACGGCTGGGCCGAACCCTGGTTCTGAGCCTGCGGCTGGTACTGTCCCTGCGAAGAACCCGCTGACTGCCGGGGAGCGGCGTGCGGCTGGGTAATGGAGTTATAAGCGTCATAGGAGCTCTGGCTCAGCGGCACGGTCGCATCCGAGTCAGCATTCAGAGCAGATACTGAGTCCTTCTGTGGCTGCTGCGGCTGGGACTGCTGCGACTGCGAAGAACTCTGGGAAGACTCAGAGCTCTGCGAAGATGAGGAACCCTGGGAGAGCAGGGGCACCTGAGAAGTCTCCGGCTCCGGCTCCAACGGCTGATCCTCACCCTGGCTCTGCTGCGCCGATGAGGAGGAAGACGACTCGGCAGCAGCCTGCAGCTTGGACGGGTCCTTATCCTTATCCTGCGGCTTGGACGAAGAGGACGACTGCTGAGGAGAGGTGTACGCCTCATACGATTTCTGGCTCAGTGGAACGGTCGCGTCCGGATCGTCCTGAGCGGCAGCTGACTGGGCTGAAGCGGCGGGTGAGGACGAAGCTGACTGCGCCTGCTGAGCCTGATACTGCTGGTAAGAAGTCTGCGGCTTCTGGTACCCCTGGTACTGCCCCTGCTGGCCATACTGCTGCTGGGACTGCGCCTGGGAAGCGTACCCCTGCGACTGGGTGTTTTGCGAAGAGGAACTCTGAGCATTTTGAGACTGCCCGGAGGAACCCTGCCCATAACCGCCAGCGTACCCGCTCTGCGAAGAAGACTGGGACGACTGAGCGCCCTGACCCTGCGGCTGGTACTGCCCCTGCGAAGACTGGGAAGATGATGACTGCTGACCGTACTGCTGGACCCCCTGAGAAGGTGCCTGGTAGCGGTTCTGCTGCTGACCGTACTGTTGTGAAGCCTGGCTAGACTGCTGCGCCGACGACGCTGCGCCCGACTGGCCATACTGCTGCTGGGCGGTGCCCTGCTGAGCAGCAAAACCTTGCTGCTGAGCGGAACTCTGCTGGCTCTGTGCACCCGCATTTTGGTTTTGCCCCTGCGCGCCCTGCGGCGAAGAGGCCTGGCCCTGCTGGTTCTGCTGACCGTACTGGGCACCCGGCTGGTTGGGGTAACCCGGCTGAGGCTGTGCCGCGTTCTGAGCTTGCGCAGCGTTTTGGGCCTCGGCCTTCTGTGCTGCGCCCTGAGCGAAGAACTCGCTAGAACCAGAAACCCACAGCATCGCAATTACCGCGATGTTCGCCAAAACAATGAGCACCGCAACACCCAGGCTGCCGTATGCCACGGCCATATAACCGTCAGGGAGCAGCCCCTCATTCGAGGCGTTGCTGACCTCACCGATCTTCATGAACGCCATGATGAGGCTCACCAAGCTCCCGCCCGCGATAATACCCGAGAGCACGCTCAACCCGATCCGAATCAGCGGGTTAGCGGTACGGAGCATCACGGCCATAGCAACGAGGCCGCCCAAAGCCACAATATTCAGAAGGAGCGAAACAATGAACATTGATGAAGCAGACATCGTATTGAGCACAACACCCAAAATAATGTCTACCAGCACCAGGGCAGCCGCAACAAACCCAAACGTGCGTGCCATTTTCACGCTGCCGGGCATTGACGGCGGCGGTGCCGTTGGGGAAGCTGAAGCGCCGGGAGAAGCATTGTAAGCTGAGGCTGCGAACTGGCCCTGCTGGTTCTGCTGCTGCCCAGACCCCTGCTGAGACTGCTGGTAGCCCTGCTGCTGGTTCCCCGCATACGAAGGCTGAGACTGCTGGTACGGCTTATTAGTGTTATTGGCGCCCGCACCGGATGCGTACGCGTTATACCCCTGGCCCTGCTGGCTCTGCTGTTGGGGCTGGCCAGAACCCGGCTGGGACTGCTGCCCCTGGTTCCCCTGCGACATGAAGGAACTTAGCGGCACTGTCGGCTGGTCGGCGTACGGGGAGTACCCATTATTTGCGCCCTGGTTCCCCTGCTGCTGTTGCTGCTGGTACTGGGGCTGGCTCCCATACTGAGGTGGTTGCTGCCCATACTGGCCCCGGTTCCCATACTGCTGGGAGCCAGAGCCCTGGCCGTACTGTTCGCTCATCGGTGTTGTTCTCCTTAGCCCCGGTTTCTCGGTGCTTTTCGCGGTGTGTGGGATCTGTCCGATCCCGACGTGGTTCTTATAGAGTACAGAATACGTCTCACATCCTATAGATGATTACCTTTTCACTCTAACAGAGTGCGGCTACAGAACAAGAGACATCCGAAAATACGGATTCATGCACTATGTTGTGTTCAATACTATATAACTTGAGAGATTCCCGAGCACGCATCTACCGCCCGTGTGTATTAAGGTAGTCCATGAGCGGCGCCTGCTGGGTGAGCATCATGCGCAGGCTCCCGAAACGGTAGAGGGTTACCGATAACAGGATCACCTCAAGAAGCCACAGCACGGCCAAGACACACAGTATCAGCATGGGGTCCATCCCCAGCGAAATACCCCTCCAGTCAAGCACCAAAAGCATCAGCGTAATGGGAGCCAGCAGCAGCCCCACCCCCACAAAACTAATCATTGAGAAAACACCCCACGCAATATATACGGAGGCATCAGAGTTATTGCGGGGCGGGCGTATCAGGGGCCATACCTGCACCACGGCATAAAGCACGGCAAGCACCCCAAAGGCCATTGCCATCTCACGCGTGTACTGGGCAATAATTGAGGTTTCAATCAGGGCGATCACGGCCAGCACCAGCAGGCGCACACACAGGGTGTTCCGTAACCCCCGCTGCCCGCGGGCAAGCGCCTGCGGGGACACGTTCGGCAGCGCCGCAGGGTACTGCGCCACAGGCATAACGGGCACCACCGGTATGACCGGCACCATCGGAATATACTGCGGCGGCCCCGGATGCTGCACATACGGCTGCTGTGGCGGCGGCGCCTGGTGCGGCGGGATCGGCGCGGGCAGCTGCGGCAACGGTGGCGGGGTCGTCAGACGCACCGGCGCCTGATAGCGGGTAGGTGCCTGATTCTGATCCCCCGTTACGGCAGGCCCCTCCAGCTCACCGTTTACCGTGCTGTCAGGGTGCCCGTGCGGCGGCAGCGGCCTCGTGGCGTCCGTCAGGGGCTGGGTACCGTCCGCAGGAAGCACCCGGGTTGCCTCAGCCTCAACGTCCTCAAGGCTCGTATCGGCGGGAAGAACACGGGTAGGTTCCAGCTCGTCACGTTCACCAGACTGCGGATCATCCAGCAGCGGAGGCATCGGGCGGGTTGCATCCAGCTCAGCGGATTCACTGCCCGGCTCCTCGCCCCCCTTACGCTCGGCGGTGTCGGTGCTTGGGTGGGTACCCCATGGGACCGTCACCTCGGCAGCGTCCGCATCGGCCGGGACGTTAGGTTCCCGAAGCTCAGCAGCATACTCGGGGGTTAACGGCACGGTCGCATCGGCCTGCTCATCGTGGGAATACTCAGTAGAATGCACAGGGGCGGAGGCTGAGGAGTCCTGAACCTCGTCATTATGGGAATGCGGGTTTTCGCTCACCCTCGCCCCTTTCGTATAGCATCCTCACACGGCGCTAGGCCGTCGTATGCTCATTACCGTACCACGGGCAGTATCCTTAACGTGGCACTATTGCGGCCACACACAGCAACCTTTGAGGCGCGGCACAGCCCCGAGTTCACGTCCCCTGAACAACCGAATCTACGCAGCCGACGCTTCAGCCATAATGCTCAGCCTGCGCCCGCTGCGGCGGGCATAAAATAACGAAAAGACGGTCTCAATAGGCAGCTCTATAAGAATCCACACCACCGTCAAAGGCACCAGCAGCGGCGAACTCCACAGGTAGTTAAGAACAACCTGCGTGGCGGAAGGAGACAGCAGCAGAGCCCCCACCGGAGCCATGGGGACAAGAGCGGCAAGAATACTAAAATAGTTCGCCACCATAATGATCTTGGGCGAACGCCCCTTATGGTACGCCCACGCACACCAGCTTTGACCCACCAGGTACGCCAACGGAATAGCAGCAATAATGGGCACAGCCAAACGGATGGCCTGCCACGCCATGATCAGGGCCGGGCCAGCTAACAGTACCACCCGGAACACGTACAGCCCCTCATCAAGTGAGGTACGCCCGGGGTTTCCCTGTGGCGGGGTTATTCTTGGCGGGTTCTCAGCCATAGTCCTCCCTACCGGTGCCTCATCGGTGCGGCGGTTTAACCCTCAAAAATTCCGCGGGCCCGGTCTTTGCGCACACTCGCGGCGGGAAAAATACGTCCGCTCATACTAATGTACACGCCAGGCGGCAGCAGGTTCACGGCAGACAGTGCCGCACCCAGGTTAAACCCGGCATCCGAACGCGCCATAACGGCTGGCTGCATCGCCCCGGTAAGCACCACGGTTTTCTGCCCCACATCCGCATGCTCCGCAAGGTAACGGGCGGTTTCGCTCATCGTGTCGGTGCCGTGGGTAATGATCACCTGCTCACCACGAACCGCGTTGAGGGCGGCGGCAAGCTCCGCGCGGTCTGCGTCCGTCATATCCAGACTGTCTTTACCAATAAGCGGGCGGATCTCGAACTTAATATCAGTAATCACCCGATCCAGAAGGTCCTGGGCCGCCGGTGCACCAATATCGAGGGTACCCGCAACCGAATAAAACTTATCGATCGTGCCACCAGTGGCCAGAATAGTCACTTTTTCGGGGTTTCTGATGCTGCTCACAAGGCTCTCCTGCCGGTGCGTCGTAGTTGGGTAGGGCTGAAGCCATTATAAAGAACCTGAATGGCAAGATCTGCGCTCTACACATACACCCTACGCATTCGTTACACCCGGTAATGCACGGGGCTCAGAAGTGTGGCTTCGGCCCCTTCCTAAACCGTGCCGAAAATGCAGCAGCACAACCATGACGGCGCACTGATAAAGGCAGTTACGCGTCACCTGTCATTGACACCACATTTAGAACGCACCCACCGACCTATCCGCTCCCCAAGCGCCTCGGGGGCAGGCAGCGCGGTCTTCAGAAAAGCTTTTAGAAGCCTCCGGCCCCAGCAGGAGACCTCCCGCCACACAACAGCCGCACAACAGCAAAGCTCCTTCCCGATGGGTCGCCATAAAAAGGCGATAATACCAACGCACAAAATCAACCTGGGGTCTGACCACACAAGATTTAAGATTTCCATTGGTTTCTAGCCCTTCCCGCCATGTTTTGCACCCAAAAATTTTCGGGACCGCAGGGGAGCTTCCCCAGCAGTATCTGTGGTTCGGCCTGCGGAATACTTTTCCATTAGAGTTCCTTTCCAGCCTTTCAAAAGATCTAGTAGCTTGTAGTGTGTTGGGGGCAGCTGAACAAAATTCAGCACTCACGCTTGCAAGAAGAGCGAGAAAAATATGCGTTCAAGCAACAGCGCCTCTCCCAAGCATTTTTGAAGTTTTCCGTAGGGGCTGTCTGCTTCGAGCCGAAAAACTTCAGTAACGGGAACTTGCAGTTCTTCTCGCTGCGTGAAGGTTGCCGTATGCGAAGGTTAAGCATCACAAAAATTTTCCTTTCTACCTGTTTTTAGACGGGTGGGGAGGCGCAAGTGTGTCTGCCCCACCTTTGGGCTTTCAGAGGATGTTATGAGTACCCCCTGATGGGGGTCTCATAAGTAATTTGCTTTTGGAGGCGAAAAACGCAACAAAAACAGCAAAAAATTTTTCTGGCGCTGCGCTGTGCCCCTCCGAAACTCGCCGTCATCATTCCCGCTGACCGTAGAACACCCCATCGGCCTCATCGCTCCCTCGCTGGTTTTAGTGGGTTAATAAGTTCCCCTAGTTAGGGGTCTCATAAGTAATCCGCTGGTGGGAGCGAAAAACGCAACAAAAACAGTAAAAAGTTTTTGCCGCCCTTAAAAAGAATCTCGTCTAGGTTTGGCACTAGCTGTATTACTAAACGCATAAATAAAAAGATGCCTCAGAACTGGCAATGGCCATTAGTCCTGAGGCCCGCCCGAGCGGCTTCTCCATTCGTGCACCCAACCGGATGATCTGCTCTGGTACCTATCGCGACGTTTTATCTGTTCTGTAACCGTAGTGTTCGCATGCACATTTTGTCAAAGGTTCCTCGCTATGGCGCGAGTCTATGAACATAACAGAAGGACCGAGGACATTATCAACTGTGCGTTGGGTGAGCCTGCGGGCAACGGCTATTGCCAACATGAAGCCGCCTACCCCCTCCTAAGTTGGAGGAGAGAACAAGAAAAAAGTCGCCCCTATCGGTTTCATACCGAAAGGGGCGACATACCAGATGATCTCTGGTGAAGAGTGCGCCCTGTGGGGCTCGAACCCACGACCTGCGGATTATCAGACCCAACAAACACAGCGCGTCACCCAACACACGACACGCCAATCAACAACCGGCCCCACAACGGGGCTTTTTTCTTGCCCTTCTACTCTGGATGTGCAACCAATCACAGCACACAGAGAGAAGAAAAACCATGCTTTGGGAACCACAGCAGAGCAACTTTACGACCTGGCAACTCGCTTCCGGAAAAGCAACCTCAACCGTTACGACCCGCACACATTGGATCCAGTACCTCGCGCGCACCTACCCATCCGAGACGGCCCTGACCATCACCGAAGATCAAGTTACCCAATGGCTTGCAAACCCCCGCTGGCAGCCCGCCACCCGTAAAAGCGCTCTCCAATCCATCCGGCAATTCTTCCGGTACCTCACCCTCACTGGCACACGAGACGACAATCCCACACGGCTTATCCCGTCCATACCCCAGCCTCGATACCAGTGCCGCGCTATCCCGACCCGCATCATCACCGACGCCCTAGTGGAAGCAGCTACCACCGAAGAGCGGTTTATGATCCTGCTCGGCGCTCACGCCGGCCTCAGGCGCTCAGAAATCGCAGCCCTCCACACCCAGGACTACGCCAGTGGGTGGCTTCACATTACCGGCAAG
>NZ_RBMG01000030.1:0-597 GCF_003989155.1 Rothia sp. HSID18069
CCACAAAATAATTACGCCGCGGCCCTAACCCGGCATCCGCTAACGCATGCGCAACCTCAACCGAAGCGAACGTCGTTGTCCAACACGCCAACAACGCCGCCGCCTGCACATCACGGTGAATATCCCCAATCTGCGACACATCAAACACCGCCGGACGATCCATCCGCAACGCCGCAGACGTCGGCTTGGAAAACATATCCCCAAACCGGCCCTGCCCATTGAGCGACATCAACGACGCCACCAACGCATCCGTTGCATCCTTATACCGGTCAGGATCCCCACGATCCAACGCAATATCCTGCAACGCCTGAGGACGAGAAACAATCACATCTAAAAGATCCTGCACCACCGGCACACCCTCATGCTCTGTCTCTAACAACACCAGGGCCTTATCCAAAATATTTTCCTCATTCGGCGTCACATGCCCTTTCCGCAGAATCGAAATCAGAGCCAGCAACAGCTGAAGCTTCCGAGTATGAGCATCCACGAGCAGCTTTTCACGAATATCAGGCGGAAGCCGATCCGCGATCGCGCTAATCTCTCCCGGATCCAGCACATTCAGATGCCCACGCCCAGGAGCCAGCTGAATCACCTGCC
>NZ_RBMG01000031.1:0-552 GCF_003989155.1 Rothia sp. HSID18069
ACGCCAGTGGGTGGCTTCACATTACCGGCAAGGGCGGCCACACCAGGGTCATCCCAGCCCACCGCGAGATCCGCCCCTATCTAGAATCAAAAAGCACAGGATATTTCTTCCCCGGCCGCTTCACCGGGCACCGCAGCAGCGACAACATCGCCAAGAAAATATCCCGCCTCCTCGGCCCTGGCCGCACCCCGCACCAGCTGCGGCATTGGTTCGCCACGACCGTTTACGCCCAATCCCATAATCTACGTGCCGTACAAGAACTCCTCGGCCACGCCGACATCTCCACCACACAGCGCTATATCGGCGTAATAGACGACGACCTCACCTCCGCCGTCAATACCCTCCCACACCTCATATCATATTGAACCCATATCATATGAATTCAATACGATATGACCCCACCAGAGGAAGGAAAAAATATCATGATCATCGCAACGTCTACGCGCAGGCACTTTCTGAAGGACTAAGCGTCGTCGAATCTGACAACTCCAAGGCAAAAGCTGAAATCCAGCTCCTTACCCAGGAAATCACCCGCCTATAACCCAACCACCG
>NZ_RBMG01000032.1:0-531 GCF_003989155.1 Rothia sp. HSID18069
CAGGGGCGGGGATGGACCCGTTTATGGTTCCTGCTTAAATGTTCCCCAGATTACTGGGGATGAGCCGTTTGTTCGATTTCTTCTAATCGGAATTGGGTTTCTTCTCCCCACGCTTGTGGGGTTGGAAGGCTCAATACCCTCTACATATGGGGGTGTTGAGCCTTCTTTTTTAGAAAAGAGGTTGCTGGCCGGGCATGATGATGCCTCGGATCAGCTCGTCGATTTTCTGCTGTTCGTATCCGTTTTGGATGGTGTGAGCGCGTAGGAGTCTAGCGGCCGCAGCACGTGCGGCGCGGCCCTGGTGTCGCCAGAGGGGGTTATGCAGGTTACCCCGGCCACGATATTCCCGCTCGGACATATTCTCGGCGTGAGTGCCGATAAAGAGGTGCCCGGTGGTGCCTGGTTCTGCGCGGACGCACAGCGGATTATCGCATAGGTGCGTAACAAGCTGATCAGTAATCGCTTCTACGCCGTAAATAATTTCTGCTGCTGCGCGATGCGCACGTAGCATACGCTGGCCTCCGTCGGGGG
>NZ_RBMG01000033.1:0-530 GCF_003989155.1 Rothia sp. HSID18069
CAGGGGCGGGGATGGACCCGTTTATGGTTCCTGCTTAAATGTTCCCCAGATTACTGGGGATGAGCCGTTTGTTCGATTTCTTCTAATCGGAATTGGGTTTCTTCTCCCCACGCTTGTGGGGTTGGAAAGCTCAATACCCTCTACACAGGGGGTGTTGAGCCTTCTTTTTTAGAAAAGAGGCTGTTGGCCGGGCATGATGATGCCTCGGATCAGCTCGTCGATTTTCTGCTGTTCGTATCCGTTTTGGATGGTGTGAGCGCGTAGGAGTCTAGCGGCCGCAGCGCGTGCGGCGCGGCCTTGGTGTCGCCAGAGGGGGTTATGCAGGTTACCCCGGCCACGATATTCCCGCTCGGCCATGTTCTCGGCGTGAGTGCCGATAAAGAGGTGCCCAGTAGTACCTTTCTCTGCGCGGACGCACAGCGGATTATCGCATAGGTGCGTAACAAGCTGATCAGTAATCGCTTCTACGCCGTAAATAATTTCTGCTGCTGCGCGATGCGCACGTAGCATACGCTGGCCTCCGTCGGGGG
>NZ_RBMG01000034.1:0-525 GCF_003989155.1 Rothia sp. HSID18069
CACCCCCCCCTTGGGGGCACAAAAAAAGGAGGCCCCCCACAAAGGGGACCCCCACTCACAAAAAAAATTGCGGCAGCCATCTACTCTCCCACACCCACCAAGATGCAGTACCATCAACACCACAGGGCTTAGCAACCAGGTTCGAAAAGGAGACTGAGCGTTTCCCCCCGGCTATCACCACCGCAAAACCACACAACAACACCTTCACGGGGATTACCCCCCGTAAAAGAATAGCTTGTTGTCTCAAAACTGTACAGTGAACACAAACACACAAAACAAAAATGACTATAATGTAAGCCTTCGGTCTATTAGTACCAGTCAACTCCACACCTTACAGCGCTTCCATACCCGGCCTATCAACCCCGTCATCTACAGGGAACCTCACACCCCACACGGGGGCCAGGAGAACTCATCACGAAACAAGCTTCCCGCTTAGATGCTTTCAGCGGTTATCCCTCCCGAACGTAGCCAATCAGCCATGCACCTGGCGGTACAACTGACATACCAGAGGTTCGTCCGTCCCGG
>NZ_RBMG01000035.1:0-522 GCF_003989155.1 Rothia sp. HSID18069
CTCAAGAATTTTTCCTTGTGCTTCCCCCGCTTCGCTCCTCCTGCACCGAAAAATTCTTTTCGCCCAAAATCTCGGTATCGTCCCGACCACCGACTCTTTTACACACCCGCTCCCCATGTTGCACAAAGCAGACTCACCCTATTTCTCCTCCGCACGCTCCCCCGAAAGGATTCATCTGCTTTGGCACACATGGACTTCGCCCGTGCAAAACCGCGACAAAAATGTCGGACACCATACGCCAACCAGTTTGTACAGCGCCTTTCCCTGCTCCTTCGTCGCACCACGGCACAAACTGCCCAGCTTTTAGCTGTCACACCTCTTGCATCAAATAAGCAAGGTTACTAATATGAGTAATTCATGCTAAAATACTGTGCATGATGACCGTCCACAAACTCAGCGCAGGCGACGGTTATAAGTACTACACTCACGAAGTCGCCTCTGGTGATGCTTTGCGCGCAAATGACCGCGAGCTAGGCGATTATTACACTGTGGACGGTATGCCGCCGGGTCAATGGATCGGCA
>NZ_RBMG01000003.1:0-278600 GCF_003989155.1 Rothia sp. HSID18069
CGGGGTTAGCTCATGGTGGGTACGGGAAAGAGTATTGTCCTGCTGGGGGTCCTGAGTTCGGGCCGGAGTTTCGGAGTAGGCAGAGCGCCTCGGGAGATTTCACGTGGGCCAAAAACTTCGTCCTCACGTAGAAGTCACATACGAACGGGGGCGCCCCGCCACCCCCTGTTATAGGGGCGGCGGCAGGGGAGAGGCTACTTGTCTGTTACCTTAATCTTGCCCATCGCACCGCGTTCCATCTCGGCGAACCGGTGATTCACGAACGTGTAGGTGCCGGGTTCGCGGAACTGCATCTCAACGAACCCGCCCTGCGCCGAGTCAAGATCGAGCGCCTGCGAATGCCCGCCGGTAACCCCGTACGGGTCTTTACCGCGCCGCAGCAGGTAGCCGCCCTCTTTATACACCGTGTCGAACTGCGAACCGACCACGTGGAAGCTCATGCCCTTTGACGGCCCCGCCGCCATCAGCCAGATACGCACCCGCTCACCCTTCTTTGCCTCCAACGGCTGGTTGATGTACTGGGTGGCGTGCCCGTTAAACATGGTGAACGTGGGGGTGCCCGCCGCGATGCCCTCGGACGAAACCTCAGTGAGCTTATTGCCGTTCTCCGCAGTCTGGCCCGTGTCGCTCAGGTACGTCTCGTTCTGCACCAGCACATACTCGTGGTCCACCGGGTCCATATCCTGCGGGTCGATCACCACCGCCCCGTACATGCCCGAGGCCATGTGCAGGCTCATGGGCGTAGTCGAGCAGTGGTACAGCCAGATGCCGGTGCCGGTCGCCTCAAAACGGTACACCAGTTTCTCACCCGGGGCGATGGTTTTCATCGTATTATCGGGGGAGACCATGCCCGCGTGGAAATCAAGCGAATGCCCCATCGACCCGTTATTTTCAAGGGTAATCTCAAAAACGTCACCCAGTTTGCCGTGCAGAATCGGGCCCATATATGAGCCGTTGAACGTCCACGCCTTCACGTCCACCCCGGGGGCGACTTCGCGGTTAAGCTCCTGCACGTCCATAGTTATTTTGTGCACGGTCTTCCCGTCACGCTTCTCACCCGCAGGTACGGGCTGCAGCACCGGGTCACGCCGCTCATAGCCCTCCCCGGGGGAAGCGTGCAAATCAACGTTCCCGTTCTGGGCCGTCATCACGTTCGACCCCGAACCGTTCGACCCCGCGCCACCGCCGGAGGCGCCGCCCCCGTG
This sequence comes from Rothia sp. HSID18069, assembly GCF_003989155.1. Taxonomy (NCBI): domain Bacteria; kingdom Bacillati; phylum Actinomycetota; class Actinomycetes; order Micrococcales; family Micrococcaceae; genus Rothia; species Rothia sp. HSID18069. The sequence goes on from NZ_RBMG01000003.1 coordinate 1,206, forward strand.
GTGCCCATTCGCCTGCAGGTTAGAGCCGGTGGCTTTCACATGGAACAGCATGCCCTGCTGCCGGTGCCCGGCAACAGAGCACCAGCCCTCAGAGTCGGCAGTGATCACGCCAACATCCACGCTTTTCGTCTCACCCGGGTTAATCGTGCCGGTCTTAGCGCCGTTATTGAACGTCAAATCGTGGGTCATGCCCTGATCCTCGTTCGTCACCTCAACCACCAGGCGGTTACCCACCGGCACCTGCGCAGTATCCGGGGTGAAACGGTAGTTTGAGGTGGCCTTCACCTTCACCGTGGTGGTCTGCCCTGTGCCGGTCGCGGTTGAGCCGCCCATAAGGTTAAAGCCCACCGAGCTCGGATCCACCGCAATACCCAGGGTCAGCGCCAGCACCACCGCCAGCACCCCGAACAGGGAATGCCGGGTGTGGTTCACCGGCTCAGGCTGAATCCCAGACCCGTCGAAAGAGGGCTTCTCACCGCGGGCGCGTGCAGCCATCATCTCTTTGCGGGTATTCACCGACGCCTTCACCCCGCGCACCATACACGGCAGGAACGACGCCAACCCCAGCGCCCCCATCGCCGAGACCGTAACCTTCACCCACGAACCGGTGAGCGTAGTCGGAAGCATAAAAACAATCAGGCTCAGGTTAACCACTGTCACGCGCGCGGCCGCGAACCGGCTGAACTCCTTATTGGAGGCGCGTACCACCGCCGGGCCGCCGCCCATACGCTGCGGCAGCAGGTAGCTCATAGCCCCCAGCAGCACCTGCAGCAGGAACCCCGCCACAAACACGGGGGTGACGGCGCGCATATCAAGCTCAGCGAACGGGGTGCTGAGCACCATGAACGCGGTGGCGAGCACCCCCAGCACCAGCCAGATGAACCCCGCCCCCACCGACATGGGAGGGAACTCGCTGGGCCGTTTCGTGCGCATAGTGCGCACCATAACCACCGCCACCATCAGCAGACCCGCACAGTAGACGAGCAGGCCCGCCCCGGCGGCAAATCGCGCCCCCGGTACGCCCCCAAAAATCGCGCTGAGCGCCGTCACCAGCACACCCGCGATCATTAGCTGCAGCGCCCGCACACTAATACCCAGGGCGTTCTCCACCATTTTGGTGCGCAGCATCGTCGGCCAGAACGTAATGAGAGTGCCGACCACGGTCACACCCACAAACCCGAGCACGTTCACCGCCTCGTGAGCAAGCAAAAACTGGGCGTGAAGAGTTTTCTCAAGGCCCGGGAACGCAGTCATCGCCCCCAAGGCCGCGCCGAACGGCAGCATGAACGCGGCCGCAATATAGAAGCGGATAGTTGCACCAAACCGGGACGGCAGCGCCTGCTTCACCTGCTTCAGCAGTGCAACACCGTGCCAGGTGACCATCGCCCCCACCACGCTCGCCCCGGCCAGCGTGAGTATGTACAGCGTCGGCAGCTGCTCCTGAAACACCATGCCCAGCATGAGCACCACGATGCCAGCGTTAAGCGTGAAAATACGCGTGACCTGCACCCCGCGCGCCTCATCCGGGATTTTGATTTTCATCAGCGCTTCAGTGAAATGCTGACTCCAAATCAGGATAGAGTTCGTAATCAAGCCCAGGGTGACCATGTGCACGATCAGCCAGCCGCCATTAGGAATAAACCGGTGCGCCAGCAGGGCGGCAATAATCCCGAACATCCAGTATGACACAGGTTTAGAAGCACGCCGGTGCCACGTGCCGCGCCCCGATGCGCGCCGCGCGATCTCCTCAGCCGTCAGATTCGCACCAGGGACACCCTCCGGGCGGGCGCCGATCTGCAGCCCGCTGCTGCCGGAAGAACCCAAAGGCGCAGACCCCGGCTTAGGCCCGGCCGCACCCCGACCGTCCGCACCAGCAGCGCCAGCGCCCGCAGACCCCGCACGCTGGGAATCGTCATAGTGGGTGTTCTTACCCTGTGCACCGCCGCGTTCAGGCTCGTCGGCGGAAGGCCCGTTGAGTTTCTCGCTCACGCTACCGCTCTTTCATTCGCTGTGTCCAATTACCCCCATTATATTGCGCCACCTATACGAATTTTAGTGTCGGTGACCTGTGCTACATGACGTAGAGGAACGGTAGAATAGCCCCTATGAAGTACCTGTCCCTCGCCCCCTTTGCCGCACTCGCAGCCATCATGCAGGCGATCACAATCTACTCCTACGACCAAGACGCCATGGCGGTGGCAGGGCAGATTTTCTTCCCCGTCCTCTTCACCCTCATGGCGCTGTACCTGATGCTCAAAAACCCCGGAGGATCAGCGAAACTCACACTGGTGATGGCGATCGAGCTGGTCATTTCGGCCCTCACCTTCGTCGGGTCAAGCCAGAAAATCGCCGCACTATACCCCTCCATCATCGTGTACTATGTGGCCCTGGCCGCGCTCGCGCTTGAGGTGGCTGCGCGCATCGCCGATACCCCCAAACGCGCCAAGGCTTCCGCCGACGGCAACGACACCCCCGAAACTGACAGTCCCGCAGCGGAACAAGAACACGACAGCACGGGCGAGCACGACCCGGACGAAACCGCACTAGACAGCAACAGCACGGCGACCCGCCCCACCGAGGAAGACACGGACAACACCGCAGCGGGCGGCCACGACGACCCCAACACCGCAAAACCCGCTGCGGCAAAACCTGCCGATTCCCAAAAAACCACCCGCACCGGGATGCGCGCCGGGCTCAACCGCAAAGCACCCGTACGCCGCGGCAACCGCCTCATAGCCACCACAAAAAAATCAGACAAGCCCACCACAGACACGGACTAACAGGCCCCTGCCGCCCCGCCGCTGCACACACCCTCGCCGCAACCAGCCGCACCCCGCCCAGCAGCAGGGCAGAGCCCCACCACAAGACCCCCGCACCACCGGGGAACACCCACGCCCACACGCCCACACGATAGACTGGGACAAACAGGCAACAGAAAACCAGCCACAACCGCCGCGCCCGGCGGGCCACAACCGACACCACGCGAAACACCCCCGAGCAGAAAGACCCACCATGACCACAGCGCCACCCGTGCAAAACCCCACGCCAAACACCACCGTGGCAGGCAAAATAGCGCTCGCGGCACTCGCCCTGACCGTCGTCGGCTGGCTCATCTACATCGAATTCACCGGCGGCCTGGACTTTAACGTCTACCGGCTCGGGGCCATGACCATCTTCGACAACGAAGGCATGCACAAAGACCTCTACGCCCGTGACCTGCTCGACTACGGCGCGCTTAAACTGCCCTTCACCTACCCGCCGTTCGCCGCGTTGCTTTTTGTGCCGTTCGCGTTCCTGCCGTTCGGGGTGGGCGTGGGCATCATGTACACCATCAGCATTGGTGTGGCCTGGTGGATGGCCACCCTCATCTACGACTACGCCACCAGCCGCGGCTACCACATCCCCTTCCAGGACAAGCTCGGCAGATACGGTACTATTGCCGTGCTCACCTTCATCATCATCCTCTCCGGGCCGTGGCGGCGCGGGCTTGCGCTGGTGCAGGTGAACCCCATTATCCTCATCCTGGTGCTGGCTGACTTCCTGCGCCCAGCCAAGCGTATCCCCCGCGGGGCGCTGATCGGTATTGCTGGCGGTATTAAGCTCACCCCGCTCGCGTTCGGGCTTATCCTGCTGATGCGCAAAGACTGGCGCGGTATTTTCACCCTCGGCGCCTCCTTCGCGGCGACTGTCATTATCGGGTTCATCTTCCTGCCCCATGAGGCCCTCACCTTCTGGACAAGCGCCGTCTCGGACCCCTCCCGCGTGGGCAACATTAACTTCCTTGACAATATCTCCATCCAGGGCTGGCTCATGCACCTGGGGTTGCGTGACCCGCTGCTGAAGCCCGCATACTACGGGCTGGTGCTCGCTACCATCGTCCTCTTCGCCGCGCTGCTGCACCAGCTGAATCGCCGTAAACTTGTACTCTCGCAGGTGGCGGTCGGCGGGTTCCTGATGGTCAGCATCTCACCCATCAGCTGGTCGCACCACAACGTCATGTTCCCCCTGATCCTCATGGCGCTCATCGTTGATGCGTTCCCCCGGTTCTACGCGCACCTGCCCGCCTGGGCCAACCGGGCGGCGCGCATCCTCACCTGGGTGGCCCTCATCGGCCTGTACATTTCGCCCATGTGGCTGGGTGCCTCCCTGTGGGGCAGCTTCAGCGACCTCGACAATATCTACCAGCACGCCCTGCTGTTCTCCACCGTGCCGATCCTGTGCCTGTACCTGGTCATGATCACCTGGGCGGTGGCGGCCCTAACACCCGCCGTGCGCACCGCAGACGAAGACGACCTGTTTATCGCCCCGCCCCCCGGTGCGGCACCCGAGGCCAAAAAGGGGTAGCCGTTGAAAAAACACCCCGCAGCGCTTATTCCGCATGCCCTGTTCGTGCTCACGGTCATCTACATGGTGCAGTACGTCATTAACGACGGCGGCAACGACCTGTACATTTACCGTCTAGGGGCCGAAACCATCACTGATGGGCCCGGCGGGCCCGGGCTGTACGAGGTGAGCCTCGACAACTACCCGTTCACCTACCCGCCGTTCGCCGCGCTGCTCTTTGTGCCGTTCGCGCTCATGCCCAAAGAAGTCGGGATGGCCCTGATGATGCTCATCACCGCCGGTATCGCCTGGTGGCTGGGGTGGGTCATCACCAAGTACGTGAGCAGGCGCGGGGTGCGCATCCCCCTGTACGAACACCTGGGAACCGCCGGGTGTGCCTCAACACTGGCGCTGCTGATCTGGGCGAGCGGACCGTGGCGGCTAACCACCCACTTTGGGCAGATTAACGCGGTCATTCTGCTGCTGGTGCTGGCTGACTTCCTGCGCCCGGCCACGCGCATCCCCCGCGGGGTGCTGATCGGTATTGCTGGCGGTATTAAGCTCACCCCGCTCGCGTTCGGGCTTATTCTGCTGATGCGCAAAGACTGGCGCGGTGTTGCCTCCGTGGCGGGTGGTTTCGTGGGCACCATCGCCCTCGGGTTTTTGGCGGTGCCGGGTGAGGCCGCCTACTACTGGGGTGTGGCGGTGCGTAACACCTCCCGCATTGGGGTGACCGCGTTCTACGATAACGTGTCTCTGACCGGTATCTTCGCGCACCAGGGCGTGCCTGAGCCTATCGCCACGGTGCTGGTGGTGGCGCTGTCCCTATTCCTGCTGGTGGCCACCGCCGCCCTGATGCGCCTGTTCATCCGCGCGAACATGGTGTTTTCCCAGGTGGCGTTGAACGCGTTTTTAATGCTCCAGATCTCCCCGATTAGCTGGTCGCACCACAACACCTGGTACCCGGTTCTGCTGGTTGCGTTGTGCCTGGAGATTTTCCCGCTTATTATGCCTGCGGCACGCCCGGTAGTGTACGTGCTGAGTGCGTTCGCGAGCGTGATCGCACTGGTGGGCATGTATATTTCCCCGTTCTGGCTGGCGGTGCTGTTCTCCCCCAAGTACTCTTCGCACGAGATGATCTACCTGCCGCAGGGCGGCGCCGGGCTGGTGGCCAGTTCAGCCCCGTACGCCGCCATGTACCTGGTGGTGGTGTTGGTGTTCCTCACCTATTGGGCGCACCGGGCAGCAATTGATGCGCGGGTGGACTCGGGCCGGTTCCGTGCGCCCGAACGCCCCGCACCGTAGCCCTCCACACGCCCGCGCCCAAGAGGGCACAGCTAAGGCCCGTCGTGCATCACGACGGGCCTTAGTAATCAGGGCACCTTCCGGTGAGGCGACCGGGTGCGGGCTACTTGGTGTTCATGCGCCACCGGGCGTAGGGCGCCTCAACGAACATGTACACCTCGCTGCTGCTGTCTTCCCACTCGGTGGTGCTCTTCGACGAAGCCATGCTGGTGCCAATCACCGAGCCTTTACCGACCGCATCCAGCCTGAAGTGGTAGTAGCCGTTATTGTCGGTGCTTTCGCTGTTCACCTCAAACGAGCTGGTGCCGCCGGTGTAGGTGAAGGCGTAGTTACGTGCCCGGCCCTCAATGCTCTCACCTTTGCCGTACTTCGGTGCGGAGGAGGCATCGTACACGCGCACCGTCCACTTGCCTTCGCCCTCAATCTGCAGCTTGCGGGTGGTTTTGCTGGTGGTGTCCATCCAGGCGGAGCCGGTGATCGTGGAGCTCACGCTGCCGGAATCACGCACCTCAAAACCACTGGACTGGTCTTTGTCGGTTTTACCCGCCACGTTCAGCACACCCCGGTTATTCTCGTTTGCGGGCACGGACGCGGGAGTGAACTCGTAGTAGACCAGCGCCTTCGAGTCGTTGCCGTTGGGCTTTTCGATGTCGATGGTCTTCTTACCCTCACCCGTGTACTCCTTAAAGTCGCCCGAGGGCTTCTTCAGTTCGGTGGAGTCATCCGAATCGGAGGATGAGCTGCTGCTCGCGGACGAGGAGCTGCTGGAACTGCTTGCGGCAGGCTCCGCGTTGTTCGTATTGTCGCTACCGCGCGGTATGAACAGCACCAGCGCCAGGATCAGCAGCACCACCAGCAGAATAACGCCCGCGATACTCGCCAAACCCAGCGGGGTGGAGAAGAAGTTCTGGTTCCCGTTATTTGCGGTGAGTTTTTCACGCAGCGTATTTACGGCCCCGGCTGCCCCTCCGGAGGCTTTCTTGGCTGCCGTGCCACCAGCCGCAGCCGCCGCAGGTGCGGCAGCGTTTGCGGGGTTAAACTGCGCGTTATTCTGGGTGTTTCGGGCATTCTCAGCCGCGAACGATGCGGGGGTCACGGTGCCGGGTGCTGGCGCGTTCGCGACCGGGCCGCTGGCGTTGCCCTGCGTACCGTCAGCCGGGGTGGCCTGCACGTCGCGGGCTGTCAGTCCGGTACCTTGCGTCTGGCTCGGCTGGGACTGATCGGCTGGGGGCTGCTGGCCTGCCTGGGCCTGCCCCGCCTGCGGGTTCTCCGGCTGGGCACCGGGTTGGCTTTGCGGGTCATACCCGTAGCCGGTGCCTGCCGTATCCTGTCCGTACCCCTGGGCGGCGTCCTGACCGTAGCCGGAGACACCGTAATCCTGGCCGTAGTTCTGCGCACCATCCTGCCCGTAGCCGGGTGACTGCACCGCGCCGGGGTCGGTGCCGTACGAGGCGCCCTGCGCTGATGCGCCGCCCTGGTTCGCGGAATTCACGGGAGCGGCACTCTGCTGGTTTGGCAGCGGAATCTGCGAGGTGTGATCCGCCAGCTCGGGGTTAATCGGCTCCGGCAGGATCGGAGGAACAGCCGGTGCTGCGGCCTCAGGGGCCTGATCGGAACCTGCCCCAGCGGATGCTGCGGGTGCAGCAGCCGGTGCCGCGGGCTGGTCGGTGGGCTCTTCTGAGAGCCCGTACCCCGAAGGGTCCGCCGTGTATGGCTGCTTGCCGGTTTCGCTAGCTGCCACATGCGACTGTGCCGCACCGGTACCCTCGGGGAAGGTCGCTGCGGGCAGAATAGAGGCCGGTTTAGCGGCCTCATCCGCGCCCGATGTCTGCTGCGCAGCGTCAGTTAGCCCGTAAGGCTCCTGCTGGGGTCCCGGTTCAGGTTCGGGGGTGTGAGACACGGCCTCCTGCTGGTGTTTCCCAGCATCGTGAGCTTTAGCGTCACGAGCCTCGACACCATACTCCTGGGCACCATATTCTTGGGCACCATCGGTTTCGGTGCCGGTGTTTTCGGTACCGCGTGCCTCAACGCTGTGGTCTTTAACGCTGTATTCCTCAGCGCGGCGGGACGTACGGGGCGCACCCTCAGCCTCTTCTGCGGTATCTTTCGCGGCGTGCCGCGGCTTTACCTGGGACGGCTGCTCGGTGGAGGGCTCATCACCCTCGGTGCGGGCCTCATCATCCTGGGCGGTGTGCTGGGCCGCGGCGGAGGTGTCGTGGAACTCAATCAGGGGCGAGTTCACCGGCGAAGGCAGCGCATCCTCATCCTCAGACGCGGTACTTTCAGCATCCTGGACCGAGGGTGTTTCCTTCGGCTCGAACGGCTCATCATCGTCGAGGGGCGAAAGCGCAATAGTCGCCGCGTCTGCGGGAATATTCGCTGCGGTATCCACCGACGAGGCGGTGGTAATGTCCGGTGCCTCAACGCTCGCGCCGAGCATCCGCTCACCCTCATACACGAACGGTTGGGCGTTATCGTCCTCAGCCGCCTCGGCTGCCCTGCGGCGGCGCTTGGGAGGCTCGTCACCGCCCATAATGTCATCGGCGGAGGTGCGGGTTGCCGCATCCGACTTCTGCTCCTGCACCGCAATACCTTCAGGCGGGGTGGGCAGAGGCATAATATCGTCGGCGCCCGCACCGCTGAGGGTGGGCCCCTGCCGCTGCTGCCGCTCACCCGTGTCTGCCTGCTCTTTCTGAACCTCATCGGCGGCGGGGCTCGTGGCGGCGTGTTTTGCGGTGTGCTGTGCCGCACCGCCGGTTTCTTCAGCTGCCGGCGCGGTGTTCTCAGCGGCACCCTGGGTGTTCTGTGCGGGTTTCGCGTCGTCTTTGGGCTGTTTCTTCTTCGGCTGAATCTTAATGAGCCCCTGGGTGTCGAGGTTTTCGTTCACCTCAATACTGATGTGCTCACCGGGTGCACCCTCGTTTGATGCACTCATCTCCTGCGCCTCACGCACCTGCGCGAACCGGCGCAGAGCGTTCTTCACGGGTTCGGGCTGCTCCAGCTCTTCGGCTGTGGTGGCACCGGTGCGGGTCTCGGCGGCGGGGGTGTCTTGCTTGGGGGAGGTTTGCTCAGAAGAAATGTGTTCAGCGGAAACCTGCTCAGCGGCACCCTTTTCGGTGGAGGATTGCGCGTACTCTTCGTCCCGTGCAGCACGCCGCGCAGCCCGGGAATCACCAGAATCAACCGTATCCGTTTGGTTTTCCTCGGTCTCGGGGAGTGATGCAGGGGCAGCGGCGACCGGCTCGGGCGAACCGGCATGGGTGCCCTCCTGCTCGCCCGCACCCGCTGCGGGAGTAGCCTGAGCGGGCTCATCCTTCTGCAGTTCGCTCTTTATTGCATCACCAACGGGGATGCTGGGGGGAGTGTCAGCTTCCCGGTGCGCTTCAACGTCAGCGGTGGCCTGCGACTCCGCCAGCTCATCTGCGGCGGGGGAGTCGGCAGTGCTCTCACGCTGAAAATCTGCGGGCTCCGGCAGGGTAGGCTCGCCGCTAACAGGCTGGGCGTGCCGGGGCGTGTCCTCGGCGATCTCGGCCACCTGCGGCCCGCTCGTGGACTCACTAGCTGGCTGGGTGTGCGCTGCCGAAGCGGCGCTAGCCTGCTCGTCCTTGGCATCAGCTGTGTTCTGCTCAGCCTGCTGGGCGGCTGCGCGCTCGGCAGCTTCACGCTCGGCGGCCTCCTGCGCCGCCTGCTGAGCCATGAACTGCTCGCGGGCGGCCCGGCGGGAAGTCGGCTGGGGCATGTTCTCGGGCATACCCGCCACAGCCTGCCCACCGTTAAAACCGTTTGACTGCCCTTCCACTACCTGCGGGTGTCCGCCAGGCTGCGGCTCGGTGGTGTTTGCCGGGCCGTTTGGCTGCAGGCGGGCACGCTCAGCCTCGTAGTGTGCGGCATGAGCCGCACGGGAGGGGTGCGAGGTGGCCTGCGCCATCCTGAAGTCATCATTAAGCGGGTCGAAAGAGGTGGTGCGCGGCTTCTGCTCTTGCCCCTGTTCAGTACCGTTACTGTTCTCCGCGGTCACCGTGTCGTGTTCGAGGGCGGAATGTGCGGGTGCGTTATGAGATACAGCGGTATCGACGGTTCGCTCTGTGCCCGCCTGCTCCTGTATAGGAAAACTGCCGGTGGCGGGGGCTGCGGGACTATGCTGCGCGTGTTCCTGTGGGGTGGGAGCAATAACCGAGTCGTCACCCGCTAGAGTGTAGTCGTCGCCAACGTGTGCCGGAAGCTCATCCATGGGCTCCTCATACGCCGTGCCTTCGTCGTTGAAATCGGCGGAATCGGTGGGCTCCTCAATCCACAGCTGCCACCCGGCCGGGACTGGGCCCCACGCGGGGTCGGGGCGCCAAGTGGGGGTGGGTTTCCAGCCTTTGGGGGGTTTGGGCCAATTCGGCGGCGGATTAAAAATCAGTGCCATGAGAAGCCTTCCTTCTGCCCGCGCCACCCCCATACCCGGAAGCGATGGCGCGCACAATCTAAACAAGAGAAATACGGTAACCATAGAATTATGTCATATTTACCGCTAAAATACCCTGTAACAGTCACTTAGACAACCCCACGGCGCAACGTTGCGTGAGCATCGAAAAGTTGCAGGAGCGGCATATATTATGAGCACTAATTCGTCGGAGCCCAAACGGCACCCCGAGCACAACCACCACGCAGGCACAAACCAACAGAGGCCGCAGGATACGAGGCAAAAATCACCTAAATCATCCGCTACTTCCCCAGCCCCTGAGACCACCTCAGGGGTTACTGATGTGCCCTGGAGCAGCTCCAACACCGCTGCTCAACGCGCCGAGAGCACCACCTCGGATTCGGGCAGTGAACAGGGCCCCCTCCAGGCGGCCCCCGTCAGCCCCGGGGATGATCCGCGGCCGGTATCGCAGCTACTTGCCCTGCCGCCGCTAACGGACGCTATTAAGCAGGTCTCTAAGAACCCCGAGAACCCACCGGCGCACGGCTCGTATGCGGTGCCCGTATATAACCTCGACCCCAGCCTCACCTCCGATATGTCGGCCTCTGTTGAGCGTACCCTGCCGTACCACCGGTTGGCCTTTGCCGACGGCCGGTCCCGCTGGTTCACGCCCCTGCTGGAGGGCCTGGTGGGTCTGGCAATCTATGTGGGTCTGATTACCCTGTTTACCGTGATGACGAGCATCTCACTGATCATCCGTGCGGATAAAACAACCGACTTTGGAACCTACATAAGGGACAAAGTACTGGATGATCCGCTGGCTATGTTCTTCATATTCGGTACAGTTGCTCTCATGTTCCCCGCCATACGTGTTGCACGCCTGATTTTCGGTCCCCGTCCATGGGGCCTAGTGCACTCGGTGCAGCGCCGGATCCGCTGGTCGCTTCTGCTGACGGCGCTGGTGGTGGGCGCCTTCTGCTATGGGCTGTACACCCTGCTGACACTGATGCTGGATGGCTTCTCATCCATCGGTTTCCACCACAAGCAACCGCACGAGATTGCCTTCTGGCTGAACATGGTGATGCTTCTTGTTCTGGTGCCATTGCAGTGCTACGCGGAGGAACTGATATTCCGCGGCTACCTGATGCAGACCATCGGCCGGTGGCTCAAGAACCCGGCGTGGGCGATCCTGCTCCCAGCCCCCCTCTTCATGCTTGCCCACGACTACGACCCGTGGGGGCAAGCCTCAATAGTGGTTATGGCGGTACTCGCGGGGTTCCTCTGCTGGTACACGGGCGGCTTAGAGGCAGCTATCGGCATGCATGTGATGAATAATATAACAACGATGGCGATGGGTATATTCGCGAACACGGACCCGCTTCAGATGCAGAGCAGCGGCACCCCCACCGATTTCGCGATGGTGCTCGCCGCCGAGCTTCTCTACACGGCGGCCATCTGCTGGTTCACGCACTACCGCGGCTACCTGCGCACTGCTACGTTCACTGTGCAGGATCCGAAGCAGGGCCACGCGCCCGTGCAGATCTCGCCCGCCCAGGCCCTTCAGGGGAACTCACCCCAGTCGCCGGAGCAGCCGAAGCAGCAGGGGAAGTAACCTCCCCAAAAAAGCTCACGGTGCGGTGTGCCGGTGCGGGTTGAGAGCCCACGCGGGCGCACCGCACGCATCATCTGGTGTTTCCGGTCAGAGTCTCTTCACGTGGGGTAAAGCAGCATTTCTTGCTTTTACCTCGCGTGAAGAGGCTTTTTAGTACCCCAAAACTCTCGCGTGAAGGTAGGCTTAAAACATGAGTGTAGACGCAGTGAAAAACATCGAAGACCTAGCACAGTTCGTTGAGGACTCGCCGGTTTCTTACCTGGCGGCGCGCACCGTGGCGCGGCGCCTGCAGGGGGCCGGGTTTACCGAACTGACCGAGTCTGAGACGTGGCCCGACTCCGCCGCGACGGGGCGCCATTTTGTGGTGCGTGACGGCGCGATTATTGCGTGGGCGGGCGGGCGTCAGGCATCTGCGGCGAGCGGCTACCGGGTGCTGGGTGCACACACCGATTCGCCCGCGCTGAAAGTTAAACCGAAATCTTCGCTCACGGTTAAAGGCTGGCACCAGATCGGTGTTGAGAACTACGGCGGGGGGTTGCTGAACTCGTACCTTGACAGGGAGCTGCGTTTGGCGGGGCGGCTGACGGTGCACGAGGGCGGCACCCTGCGTGACCGGTACGTGTGCACGCCGCCGCTGGCGCGCATCCCCCAGCTGGCCCCGCACCTGGACCATAAACGGAACGAACTGGTTCTTGATAAACAGTTCAACCTGTACCCGATTTGGGGTATCGACCCGGGGCAGAACGATGTGCTCGCATACTTGGGGCGGCACACGGTCGATGAGGGCGGCGACGTTGACCCCGCCACCGTGGTCGGCTACGACCTGCTGACCGCCGATTCTCAGCCGGGGCGCCGGTTTGGGCAGCACGGCGAGTTTTTTGCCTCCGGCCGACTGGATAACCTGTCGTCGGTACACGCGGGGCTGTGCGCGCTGGAGCGGTATGTGGCCGATAACGCCGACGAGCACGCATCCCACACCGTGATGCTCGCCGGGTTCGACCATGAGGAGGTCGGCTCGGAAACCCGCAGCGGCGCGGCTGGCCCGTTCCTGGAAGATGTGCTGGTGAGGCTGTCGGCGGCACGCGGCGAGAACACGGAGCAGTACCGCCGTTCTGTCGCCTCCTCAGTGTGCCTGTCGGCGGATGCGGGGCACCTGCTGCACCCGAACTATCAGGGCCACCACGACCCGGTGGTGCAGCCGGTTCCCGGTGCCGGTCCGCTGCTGAAGATTAACGCGAACCAGCGGTACGCCACAGACTCGGTGGGCGCCGGTATTTTCGCGGCGGCATGTAAGGCGGCACGGGTGCCGTATCAGGAGTTCGTGTCGAATAATAATATGCCGTGCGGTTCCACCATCGGGCCTATCACCGCCACCCGGTTGGGGATGCGTACCGTGGATGTGGGTGTGGGCCTGCTGTCGATGCATTCGGCGCGCGAAATGTGCCACGTTCACGACATGGCGTACCTGACCCGCGCGGTGGAAGGCTTCTACCGGTTACAGGGTCTATAACCGGACTGCTGCATAGCGGGACGGCGCAGGCGGCGGTAATGACGGCACAACATAGTGCATGGTTTTGGCATTTTGTAATGCTCCCATCCTTACAAAACAACCGAAACCGTGCACTATATGAGTGCGTGGTGAAGGATTAAATACTTATGGTAACCGGGGAAGCATATGACGCCGTAAGTAAGCAGCAAAACGAGGAGCTTCAGCTCTTTCAAGTGCCCCGCATAAGTCTGCTTCACCATATTTCTTAATGAAATATCTTTCTTGGAATAAATATATTTCTGCGAGGTCTGTAGACGACAATGTGAGGGATTCTTGAGTTGACCTACCGAGATGCGGTTCCACAAAATCCATCAGAAGGTCGTCAGTGCTGATAGTTACATAGGGTAAGGGCTCGTCGGTATTTTCGCTCGTTTCCCAGTAATCCAGGAGAGCTTTGTCGTTGGTGACTAAGTAGTCAATATTGTGCTTCACCATTGCTGCATGTATATGAAGGTCGTTCTTATCGGGGTATCCATGTATTGAGGAGATGGGGTAACCTTCTAACACGAACACAGATTTACCTATCTGCTCTCTAACCTTCACCCGTGCAGCATCATTTCCAGTTGGGTTTCCTCTAAGCCAGTGGTACCCCCACTCGTCGAGAATATTCTGTGTTGTGTGTATATCGAAGTACTTTTTAATTAAGAAGGAAATGGAGGATAACAGAAGTGACTAATAAAATAGATTTTTTAAACGAATATAGTTTATCTAGTTCAAGTGTAGAAATTGTGACGGATGAAAGCCAAATTGTAGAGGCTCCAATTCCAAATTTTTGGAAAGAAGCACTTTTGTCAGATAGTTTGGAAGAAAGAAAAGAAAAAATTCTTTCAGTGTGGAAAGAATATTCTTCTTCTGATTTGCGAAACACAATTTCTTATTTAGGCGATTATTTAAAAAATATAGACTTGATTTGTTTAGACGGCGAATATTCGCTTTTGTATACGATTTTGACTTACCAAACAGGAGAAGAAATCTATTATGAAGGGAAGCAACCCGTTACAGTTGAGGTGCTGAAACAAAAGTTTGGAGAAAACGCACCAACTATAAAACAATCAATAGCAGATTTCTATACTCATATCCACAACGGTTTTTATGATTATACAAGTAAAAGCATGGGGATTGATAACCTTAAAAATGTGAACTCTATGGCAGATTATGACTGGGAATATTTGCAACAGTTAGACATAGATTTAATCCCGCTTTATAATTTTTTCAGTAACGGTATGGGGGAATACGTTGTTTTAGACATCGAAAATGGAAACACCTATTTATGGTCGTCAAGAGAACTTCCTAAAAGGCAGTCTGACTTTTGGGCTTTGGTAGACGAATGGATTATAATTGGATTAGATTTTTAAAACAGAGAGTATAATTTGTTGGTACCCTAAATGTTAATCAAGAAAAGTATAACATTTGGGGTATTTTTGTTATTCAATACAATTTACCTTGACATCTTTTCATCTTATGCTATACTAATTTTATTACTTTTGGGAAGAGTAAGTGTTGAGGGAGATTGGGAGAGGCATGATTTGCTTTTATCTCATACTTGCTCACTCTGTCCGACCCTCGGACGGGGTCGACTAGTTTTGGTTTACTTCGTCAGAGGCTCAGATTGTTTGTCCGTGTTCTCATTCGCACACACCAACCCTCTGATTGTGTGGATTTGTTCTCATTCAGACAATCTGACCCTCGGAAAGAGTGCCCGAGTTCTGATTGACTCCGTCAGAGCCTCAGATTGTTTGCCCTTGTTCTCATTCGCACAATCCGAGGCTCAGATGAGGCAAATCTGTTCCAGTTTACTCTGTCAGAGGGTCGGACAAGCTCTTTTCAAAAGTAATGACCATATCCGAGGGGGATCGGATAAAAATGAAAAAGAAAAGGTGGATATATGCCAGCAAAACAAACATTATTAAATCTGCAAACGAGCAGTTTACGCTATGCCGAGTTTTCTCAGTTTATCGCGCGTTTCTTAGACGATGTCGAAAAGGAAAACTTGGATGTCAAGAAAGAAGAAATCTTGTCTAACTTGCTGGGGCAGCTAAAGACTAATTTGCCTGCTTATCAAGCATCGCTAGGACAAGTTCGGGTGAGTGAAAAGTCCAGCACGATTACCGAAGCCGACCAGTTGCGGGATGAAGATTTCCAAGCGCTACGCGAAGCAATTAAACCCTATCGCAATAGTCGCCGCGAAAACGAAAAGGCAGCTTATAAGACTTTAGACTTGCTTTTCGACCAGTACAAGAAAGCGACCAAGGTTTCCTATGAAGAAGAAAGCGCGCTGTTAAACAGTCTACTAGAAAAACTCAGAAAAGCTGAATACCAATCCGCTATTGAGACTTTGGGGATTGGGCGCTTTATGAATAACTTGACCGAAAGCCAAGCGGCTTTTGAAAAGGTCTTCTCTGACCGCTCACAAGAAAATCTCGCTAAAGTCAGCTTTGACACCAAGCAACTGCGCAAGGACTTGGCAGTTCCTTACCAACAACTAAGCGACTATGTAGCTATTCTAGCTCAGTTGAAAGAAGACGCTATTTACCAAAAGACCTTATCTGTCCTCAACAACAGCCGCAAGTACTACGCCGATGTCTTGGCACGCCGCAAGGGCAAAGATAAGAAAGAAGCGAAAAAGGTAGAAACGGAAACAGAATAAAAAAGACGCTCCACTTACTCATAAGTGGGGCGATTTTTCTCTTTACGCCGTTTGGCTTCTCGTTCTAGTTTTGCCCAATTAGTTCACATACTTACACCACCACGGAGCACTACAGTATTTCAGATATTGTCAATAGCGACAAGACCCCGATACCCGCCGCCAAGGAACTCTACGATGCCAAACTCAAGCTGGCAAAAGAAGGCTTGGCGAAGATTGAGAAAGAAGACCATGAGAAGTACGAAAAGCTCAAGGGTTTGAGCGACCAACAACTCATGGAAGCCATGTTTCCGACGCAAGTCGGCGAGTATGAGCGGGCGCGCTCGACTTGGAAGGAGAACAACAAGGGCTGGTTGCAGTGGGTTGAAATTGATAGCAGTGGGTGCCATTATCGCGGGGAGTGTCCTGAGCGGAGGCACACTCGCTCCTATCCTTATCGGAGCAGGGACAGCTTACCTGGTGGCAGATAGCGGTTATCAGGCGGTTAGCGGGGAGACCATTTCGGGGAAACGGCTGACTGACGGGGAGCGCATCTGGGCAGGTGTGGACGCAGTCTTGACGGCAGCGACCGGTGGCTTTGCGACCTATGCCAGCGTGCTTGCCAAGACAGGGAAAGCCGCAACGACGACGGTACAGACGGTAGGCAAAGCTGTCAATTATGCCGACGATGCCAATGACATCGCTCATACGGTGACCGCGATGCAGGATGACCCTTGGGCGCAGCACTCCAATTTGGAATAGGGCGTGCGATTGGTCATGGAGTTACTGCTCTTGGAAATAAAGCTCGAGCAAGATTTGGCAAGGGTGGCAGTGGAGCTGATGTGGACTTGCCAAGTAGTGGGAAAGGTGTGGATCTGCCAGCGGGCAATGCAGGTTTGAAGACCCATGCGGACACAGATGTGGATCCGTCTACGCTTGGTACAGGCAAGAAGCCAAAACCAGAGATTCAAACGCCCCAACATCAAGAAATACCAAGTCCAAGCAAGAAACCAGAGCTTGATGTGATGAAGACAAGCAAGCCTGAGATTGACCGTGCAAGCAGTCCAGAGATAACTGGTCCAAATAAGAAGCCAGAAATTGATACCACTAAAACGGCGAAACCCGAGATTGACAATCCAAGCCGTCCAGCGGTGGATAAGACCAACAGCAAGCCGAGCGAGATTGATACAGGCAAGACGGTGAAACCGGAGGTCAGCCAAGCTCGTCCGAGCGAGGTGGCGTCACCAAACAGTCGTCCAAAAGAAGTGGATGTGACCAAGAAGCCCGACATTGAAGTGACTCGCCCAGCCGAAGTCAATCCGACCAAGGTTAAGCCAGAAATGGAAACCAAGGTCAAACCAGACATTGACGCAGCGGCAGCTAGTGCCAGCGCCGTTCCGAAAGTCAAGGCGCAAGAACCCGACCTCCCCAAAGCCGGACAACCCGAAGTCACTCCTGATGCCGGCAAGAAGGTGCAGAAGCCAGAAGAGGTGGATACCGAAGCAACTAAGGCTGGTATAGGAATGTCGGAAGATGCAAATTATGCACAAAAGACATATGGTCACTCGTTCAGTCAAGAAGGACAGAAAATATATTCTGAATTAGCAGGGGAACCTATAAAAACAATTGATGATTTAGTTGATGCAATAAAATCGGGTAAAATAGATATTAAAGACTTACCGGTTGAATATATCAATCGTGATGGAAATACTTTGATATTGAATACTCGTACATCACAGGCTTTAACTCAATCAGGTATTCCTAGGAGTGATTGGCATACGATTGATAGGACGGGAGAAAAGTTACACGAGACTTTGCTTGACGGACAACTACAAAGAAACAAACTCACTTCAGAAGGTATTAAAGAAGTTAGACCAAGTAACAGAAAAGGATAATAAATATGACATACAAAATAGAATATGTTTTACCTATGTTTTCTTCAAATTTAGAAAAAGAGCCTGAAATTCAGATAACAGGTTTGGAGGTTGCAATTCGGATTTCAGGTTATGATGATGAGGAACAATTTAGTGAAGTTCTACTAAAATTTCAATCAGTCTTGGAATTTACTCGGACATCCTCAAAATTTGGAATAACAGAGGGTTCTTATGATACAGTCATTAAAATTGAAAATTCTAAAAGATTAGCGGAGTTAAAAGAAACAAATGAAAGGGACTATGCGTTTTGGTCTCCTAATCATTATGCTTTTTACCTAGACGGCTCAGGTTTCTTTCAAATAATTGCTGATAGTTTTGAGGTGGAAAGGCTTGTTTGATTATACAAAACTTAGTAGAGAAGTATCCTATATATTAAGACATAATCCAGATAAATATGGTATAAAGCTGGACTCGGAGGGGTGGTGTTCAGTTGATGATTTAATACATAAATTATCAGAAACTCCTTTATGGAAAGGACTTACAAGAGATGACCTTGAAACAATGATAGAACTATCTGACAAAAAGCGTCATGAAATAAAAGGTGAAAAGATTAGGGCTTTTTATGGACATTCAATAAAAGACAAATTATCTAAAACAGCCAATAAACCACCGAAAGTTTTATACCATGGAACAGTTCAAAGATTTTTTAAATCAGATTTTACAAACTGGGCTAATTCCAAAAGAAAGGCAGTATGTTCATTTGTCTTCTGATGTGAGTACAGCAAAGCAGGTAGCTTTGAGAAGAGATGACAGAGCTATCATTTTAGAAGTTGCTGCCCAGTCTGCTTGGGAAAATGGTGTAAAATTTTATATTGGGAATGAAGATATATGGCTTTCTGAGCCAATTCCTAGTGAGTATATTTCTATTATTGAGGATAAATAATCTTTTTATGACTAGAAATAGAAAGAAAGGGGAAAAGAATGTCCGATAAATCAATGAAAATGACAATGATGACAGAACAATTTGAAAAGGGCGATAGCGGAGAAACAGTAGAGGGCATTACTCTCATTGTTGACGGTGTTGTCAAAGACGTGACAGATATTCTTAAGGAAACAAAAGGATATAATTCAACCTTAGACTTAATTCAAGATGCTATTGTTCGTGGATTGGCTGAAATCAGGGAGTCATAGTTTTATTTAAGAGGACGTTAGTCCTCTTTTTTGTTATACTGGAAAGTGTAGGGGACAAAATGGAAATTTTAAACAAGTACATTGACAATCCAATCCGAGATTAACAACTCAAGCCGAGCGAGGTGGCGTCACCAAACAGTCGTCCAAAAGAAGTGGATGTGACCAAGAAGCCCGACATTGAAGTGACTCGCCCAGCCGAAGTCAATCCGACCAAGGTTAAGCCAGAAATGGAAACCAAGGTCAAACCAGACATTGACGCAGCGGCAGCTAGTGCCAGCGCCGTTCCGAAAGTCAAGGCGCAAGAACCCGACCTCCCCAAAGCGGGACAACCCGAAGTCACCCCTGACGCTGGCAAGAAAGTGCAGAAGCCAGAAGAGGTGGATACCGAAGCCACTAAGGCTGGGAAGGTTGAGGAGGAAGATACAAATTGGGGCCCAGATGAAATTTCGCGTTTACGAGAGGATTGGGGAGTTCCAGAAACTGACACACTTGCTGTTGCAAAAACAGATATAGAAGGTCTAGAAGACATAGTATTTAAAGGAGGCTCTCCAAGAGTTAGAAAAGAAGCTGGTCTAGATGATTTAGATGTGTTAAAACCAGATAGAGCGATTAAAAGTTCTGGTAAAATTGCGTCTGCGACTCGTCATGCCGAGGAAGATGTGGCAAATGAGTTCGTTGAAGCTGTGGAAAAAGCAGGTTTATCAAACGAAGAAGTTAAGGGAGTCTTACACTTGTATCAATCAAATCCAAGTGGAGTATGTCCTACTTATTTAAGTGGTTTAGGTAATCCCGATAAGGCATCTGGAGTAATAAAACAACTAAGTGAAAGATACCCAAATTTAAAGATAAAAGTATCTTCCAATCAAGTTGAAGGTGTCCGAGTGACAGGAAGATCAAACTTTACTGTTCAAAACGGGAAATATGTTGATTGAGGTGAAAAATGGAAAATTATAAATTAGCAAACTTCATGCAAATCTTGACGGAGTGTTTACCGTCATATTTGAAGAAAAAGGAAGATATTGTTTTTGTCAAAAAGACGCTTGAGATGACGCAAGATTTTCTTTTGGATAAAGAAACGGTGTCTCCTGACGCTTTATATGACCGCTTGGAAAATATAAACGAGGAAGATATTCTTACTTATTTTGACCTTGACAAAGAAAGTGCTCCGTCAGTCTGGGTCTGCATAGCAGACTTTGTGGCTTATATCTGTAAATTAAGCTACGACGAAAGTGGCGAAAAGTATCTACCCGAGACGATTGAAGCGGTGGATGAAGCGACCTTAACAGAGTTTTTTACTCAGTACAAGGAAAATCTTTCTCTGTTTTCAGATTTGTCAGTGGCGGCTACGACTGCTTTGCAGGAGAAAGAAGTTGATTTGACAGACGAAGCTGTTCATACCTATTATGTACAGTTGTTTGGAGATGATAAATAATCATGGAGCTAAACTTGATTGTTAAACAAGTTCTGCTTGATATTGACTTCATCAACCGCTATGAGGCCTTATCAAAAGAATATAGTCCGGAGAAATTAAGAAATAAAACACCGTTAAAATATCTTGACGGTGAGTTAGTTATGGATATGATTTCAGAGGCTGGCTATATTCCCGGTTTTGACCCCAAAGAGAAATTTTTTAAATTTTATGAAAAGATAGAAGATTATCGGTTCGGTCTGCATATTGTACTTTATAATGGAACAGTAGAGCTCATTTGGGCTGTTAAAGATAAAGAAAAATCAATTGCAGGCATGCCGTGGGGAATTTATTCTAGATTGATGATTGACCCAGACTATCGTATCAAAATGCCCAATTTCAGTGACTACGACGAATTGGAAGATATTTTAAAAACAGCTTTTAAGATTTATGAGGATTTCAAACAAGTCTTTTTAGAAATTGCTGAACAAAAATAGATGTCGAAAGAGGGCAATCGCCCTCTTTTTTGCTATACTGGTATCAGCGGGGTGGAGTAGATGATAGATAAAATAGATTTTTAGGCTTTTTGTCAACTGTAGTGGGTTGATAAAAAGTTACAACCTGGAGAGGACCAAATTGGTTCTCTCCTTTTTGATATTCAAAGCAATGAGAATTCTCGTTTTAAAATTTTCAAAGTTCCGGAAGCCAAAAGCATTTCGCTTAATGACTTTGATGAGGTTATTTGTGGCCTCAAGTTTTGCGTTTGAGTAGGGAAGTTCAAGTGTATTAATGATCTTATCCTGATCCCTCAAAAAGGTCCTAAAAATGGTCTGGAAGATAGGATTCACAGAAGAAATGGACTCTGTGATCAATTCAAAGAAATAGTCAGCGTGCTTCTCTTGAAAATGAAAGAGTAAAAGCTGATAGAGTTCATAGTGATCTCTAAGATCTTGAGAGTAAGAGAGAAGTTTTTCGAGAATCTCTTTATTGGTTAAATGCGGCCGAAATGTTGGATGATAAAATCGTTTACTGCTCAGCGTATAGTTATCCTGTTGAATGAGTTTCCAGTAACGTTTCAGTGCTTTATATTCGTGCGCTCTCCTATCAAACTGATTCATAATTTTGATGCGTACGCGATTCATTGCTCGACTGAGATGCTGGACAATATGAAAGCGATCGAGAACGATTTTAGCATTTGGAAAAAATTTTCTAGCAATATCGTAGTAGGGACTAAACATGTCCATGGTAATGACTTTCACGCGACTTCTTACCTGTCTAGAATACCGAAGGAAATGATTGCGAATAGTTGCTTGAGTCCGTCCATCTATGAGGGTTATTCATTAGGGGCGTGACACCCCAACCGCCTAACCACTCTTCACCACACAGAAAAACAACGACCCCTCACCTCTTGTCCACGTATGATGGTGAAATACCAAAACCAACCACCAACCATACACGCACAGGTAGGAACCGTTGCCTTCTCACCGTACCACCGGCCTGAGACCAGCACAATTCACGACCCTCCTAGCACTCCTGACCAACACCCTCACCTGGAATACTCCGAACACTAAACCTCATAAACTCACCCTCACCCAGGGGCTGAAAGCCACCCTGCTGTATCTACGCCAGAACCAGACCGAAGAGTTCTTAGCCGAAGACTTCGGAGTTTCTCAACCAACGATCAGCCGCATCCTGAACACGATAGAAACAGCACTGCTACACGTCTTAGCCCCAGCAGTACCGCCCATACCTGAAACCCTGCTGCAGAGTTCTGGGACCGTGATCGTCGACGGCACCCTCGTGCCCACCTACAACTGGCATGGTCCAGGAATGCGCCTATACAGCGGTAAACACCACTGTGCTGGATTCAACCACCAGATTATCTGCACTCTAGATGGTGTACCCTTGGTGATCACCTACCCCGTACCCGGGGCACACCACGACACGTTTGCGTACCGGTGGCACGGATTGGACAGATTCTTAGACCCGCACGATACTCTGGCCGATAAGGGCTACCAAGGACTAGACCTGATCACCCCGGTGAAGAAACTACCCGGCGGAGAACTCACCGACGACGAGAAACACCTGAACCGGCACATCAATCACCACCGGGTCGTCATCGAACGCGTGATCGCACACTTCAAGTGTTGGCGGGTACTCTCTAGTACCTTCCGCAGACCCCTCACCTCGTACCGGAGAGTGTTCTCGGTGGTGCGGGCACTGTTTTTCTGGATACAAAACCACCCAAATGAATAACCCTCATAGATTAATGTTGTTTTTGCCGCAGAAATAGTACCTATACCTTCAGTAGACCCTGTGTGTGAAGAGCGGCCACACCACCACTGCTAGTCCCTGCGGGCCAGTGCCCACAGTGCGGATGCGCATCCCAGAAGGCCCCAGAAACCGACGACTATTACGTCCAGGATCTGTATCGGGCCGATGTTGAAGAGGGTGGCCCTCATAAGGTTTGCCGCAGGCGCGAATGGCAGGAACTGATGAACATGCGCGTACCACTCGGGCAGCCGTTCGGGCGGGTAGTTAATCGGCGCAAACAGTATAACCATGAAGACAATCGTCTGTGTCACGATCGTCAGAAGTGACGCCGGAATCCAGTACGCAAGCATAAACCCTAATACCGCCATAACAACTTGAAGCGCGAACACAACGGCAATAGCGCCGATACTCAGGTTCACATCAAAACCAAATTTGAGTTTCGCGGCTACACCGCCCGCAATAATGCCGGGAATCGCGAGAACCGCCCAAACGAGTATGTCAGCCGCCAGAATCGCCAGGCGCGGAACCGGAAGGGACCGCTGATAGTCGAACATGCCGTTCGTCTTAGTGGTAACGATAATCTGGGGAGCTATTACACACCCCATAGAAATGAGGGTCACCGTTACCGTGCCGGATGCCAGATATTCTGCAGAATTCCGGTCAAGATGCGGCATGAAGACCGAGATGCCGTAAAGAAGCGCAAAGGCGAAAAGGGCCTGCACCACCGCAAAAAGCGGCGCGTTGATGGCGTTACGAATCAGTGACCAGCGGATTAGCTCGACCGTGGCACGTACCGTCGAAATTCGTGAGGGCACGAGGGTGCTAGTCATGGTTAATCATCTCCTCATAGTTATCGGCCAAAGACGCCGAGCCTATGCGATAGCTTTCGACGCATCCCGCACGGATTCCTGAAAGTACATGGGGTAAGGCCAGCTCAAGCTCGTCGGTACTCAGGGTGACGGTAAACTCCCGGGGGATAGTGAAATCGCCCTCTGCACGCTTCTCAATATATTCCGTATCTGATATATTCCCTGGTGAAGGGGATATTTTTACATCTAGCACGCTGCTAAGTTCTTGAAGGAACTCCGGGGTAGCCGTGATGGAGAGCGTACTTTTTGCTTCCTCCAAACCCAGCGCGCTTGTCGGTTCATCACGAACTAGCAGCCCCTTATTAAACAGCAGGTACCTATCGGCGTGACGCTCCACCTCCAGGAGGTTATGAGTCACGATCAGCACCGTGGCACCCTGCTCGGCGCGCATCCGCAGCATCCTCCACAGCAGTTCACGGCGCACCGGATCAACATCGTTCGTGGGCTCGTCAAAGAGGTAGATGGGGGCGGGCGCGGTAACCGCCATACCGAATGAGGTGAGGCGCTTGATCCCGCCCGAAAGCTTATGCCCCGGCCTGCCCGCCCAATCCCCTAAATCGAGAGTATCGAGAGTTTCCTGAACCGCCCGTTTCGCCTGCTTCGGCTTCAACCCGCGAATGCGAACCGCCGTCGCTATCGCCTGGCGCGGGGTCACCCCCTCTAGGGATGACGTTACCTGCGGCATGATCGCGCATATCTGCCGAGCCTGTGTCGGATGCGCTATCAGGTCTGTGCTGCCATAGTTGATGCTGCCCGCATCCGGCTTGGTCAGGCCCACGATTTGGTTGAGAAAAGTTGTTTTACCGGCGCCGTTGTGCCCTATGAGGGCCGTGACCTCGCCGGGGTCAAGGCGCACACTAATATTGCTATTGGCCGTGGTGGCACCGAAGGTTTTGGTGAGGTTATTGATGGTGAGTGCGGGCGCGGTGTCTGTACTCATAAGGTGCCCTATCTGCTGCAGGATACTGACGGTACCAGTAGCATAACGGCGGTTTTTCGACGCACCCGTGACATTCGTCAGGGATACAGCAGGAGCTTGTCATCACACCAATAACCTGGCTCGGCATAACCTGTAACAGGGTCTTTTAAGTTTTTGCGGGACTGTTTTATTCCTCATGCACGGTGTATCGCCCGCGACAAGGGGTGGTTTTAGCCGTGCCTCTATCGCCCATAAGTCGTACATTTTTCCGCATATTTGTAGGGTTAAAGCGTACGATATGCGGGAAAGTGTACGATATATACTGTTATACCGTGCCTAGGTGCACACATACCGATACACGCACATTCTCCCGCCGCGTTAGGCAGTGGGAGAGAAAGAGAATTCGGTGAAATACCTCAAACCATATTTTATATTTTGTGCTCGCGTCACGACTTTAGCCTGGCGAGCTTCACCCCCAAAAAACCTTAGCGTACTGGCCGCCGTCATGATCTCTGCGCTCGCTCTGATCGCCTGCCCCATTCTGCTGGGTTATGGTGTTCAGCGCACCCTTGAAAACCCCGATGTTTGGCGTCAAAACCTTGCCGTCCTCGTGGTTCTTTACAGTATTTTGTGGCTAATCGGGCAGAGCTTTCGGTATCTTTTCTACCCTGCCTACGGGTTCATCGAGCAGAAAATGCAATCGCGCCATATGGCGGATGCGCTCGCCACCAGCATCGGCGCCGACCCCCGCGCACGCGCTACACTAGGTGCCTCCGAAATTGCATATGCCGTCGATGCGCAGGCCGCATCCATCCGCGAAACCCTCGCCACCTTGTACCTCTCAATTCTGCCCGCCGGGGTTGGTTGTATCGCCGGTGCTGTCTCGATTCTGGTGATGGGTGGCGTGCCGGAGCTAGGCATATTTTGCGGGTTTGTAGCTCTATATCTGGCTGGAAGCATGCCGCTGATTGCGCGTCATCAGAAGTTTCAAGGCGAATTCTTTGACGGCTCAATACGCAGTTTCGGCACCCTGGAAAACACGCTCCGCCTGTGGCGTGAAAGCAGAATCCTTGGGGCGGCTCCCTTTCTGCGTGACCGATATGCCCAAGGCCGCCTGCCTGTAGAAGCAAAAGCTCTCAAAAGTTACCGTTACACCATGTTGTTACACACCTGGCAGGGTGGGATGCTGGCTCTATGTCTGCTCGCAATAGTGCTCAAAACCGTATTATTTGGTGAAGGCTCTCCGGCGCAGATTACGGGTACTGCGGTGGCACTCATCGGAGTGTGCGCGGCGGCAATTGGTCCGCTCCAAGCCGTCGGCTTTGGGGTATCGACCATCGCGGTCTCGGCGGAGCGTTACCGGCAGGCGCACCATAAAATAGCCACTCCTGCTACTGAGAATTCGGGGTATCTCGTCGACTATGTCGTAACCACAGGTGAGCTTTCCCTCCGCGTGGATGCACGCAACCTGAATGAAACATTCTATGGTGTGCATACGGTGAAGCCGGGACGCCCATGTTGGGTGCGTGGCGCATCCGGCGCGGGAAAAAGTTTGCTTTTAGAACGGCTTCTTGGGGTGCGTGCGACAAATAGCCCCACTCGCCTGTCGATAAGCGCGCCGCAAGGCACTCTTCGGTTCGTCTACCTGCCGCAGGAAGCTGGGCTGCTGGTTGGTACCGCGCATGAGAATGTGGCGTTTGGGCGCGACATTCCGGTGCATATATGCGACCAGTACCTGCAGGCGGTGGGGCTAAGCGAATTTACCTCTAGTGGTGCTCGATGTCATGACACCGTCGCGGGTGAGAACGGCAGCGTGTCCGGGGGAGAGGGCAGGCGCATCGCCTTGGCGCGTACTTTGGCGGCGGCCGAAACCTTGAATGAGCAGAAAGCCCTGAGCCCCGCGACCGTCATGGTTCTCGATGAACCGACCGCCGGGCTGGATGCGCCTACCCGTGCCCGTGTCTGGGAACTGATTGAGCGAGCGGCCCATACCGCAATCGTGCTGGTGAGCACCCACGATGAGGACGCGCCCGCCCGGCAGAACGATACCGTGATCGAACTCTAATGCGGCGCGAAGTCTAGGAATGAGAGAGTTTTACCTGTAAAACATGCGGTAAAGTTGAATCAACCCTTTTCACCGGGGTAAGAGCACACGGCACGCATTATGAAATTTACCCCCGTGATGACTCTTAGGGTGGAGACGGCTGGAGCACCGCAGATTCCGAGCGCGCGAGGCACCAAATCTGCGCGCGGAAGGCGCGCAAGCGCAGTGGGAATGCTGTTCTACGAGATAGTAGAAACGGCTCAAGCGATCCTAGTAACGTACATACTTACCGACGTCAGCTCAAACCGTTTCTTACATCGTAGGCGTTATCTCAACCTGGATTAGGAACCTGAGGTAACGACCCTGCTCACTGGAGGGGCTTGGTAGCGGTAACTACTGAGCTTCCGTTCATGAGCGTTTGTATCATGAAATATGCTCTTAGCCTAGCTCACCACCTGCTCCCGGGGGCCGTCCTTCCGTAAGAGAATCTCAGATACAGCCTTTGTCTGGGAAGCGCAACAGCTTCTGCAACCGTCTCAGAAAATAAGGCCGCGCGGTAGGTTATCTCAACTTATCCCCAGATATCCCTTAAAAGGGATAACCGGGGATATAATAGGATAACTGTTTTGAGACCCAATCACGAGAGGCGGAACATATGGAAGCGCAGCTTAACCCCTTTCAGCCGGGAGCTGGTCTTGTCCCGCCTGAGTTGGTGGGGCGAGATGAGCATATTAATGCTTTTGATGTTCTTATACAACGGGCTCGTCACCGTCTTCTAGGACGTGGCATGATGCTTTACGGTTTACGCGGCGTGGGGAAAACAGTTCTCTTGAACCGCATGCATGCGATGGCATCCCGTGCAGGTTGGACCACCATCAAAATTGAGGGGTCGCTTCAGGAAGATAGCCGTAAGCAGCTACACCTCAAACTTGGTTCTGAACTTACCCAAGCTGTTCTGAAGCTGCGCAATAAGACAAGTAACGGGGTGTGGCAAAATCTAGCAGAGAAAGTGTCGTCATTATCGGTGACTCTTGGATTTGCCGGTGCAAGCGTGGCACTAAAAATAGATATGCGGCAGGATATTCAAGGAACTGGGGTGATGGAATTTGACCTTCCAGATATTCTTCTTGAGCTTGCTGAACTTCAGCTAGAAGCTACAAGCCCAGCAGCTGTAGGAATTTTTATTGATGAAGTTCAAGACTTAGAAGATGGTTTCTTAGATACTCTGCTCACCATGCAGCATGAAGCCGGGCAGAAAGGGTTACCGCTCTATCTTATAGGTGCTGGGCTGCCTTCGGTTCCAGCTCGGATGGGCGATATCAAAACATATGCTGAGCGTCTTTTTACATATACAGAGATTGGTGCTTTACCTGAGGAGGCAACCCGTCGTGCTTTCACTGACCCATTTCGCAGGTATTCTCACGGTGAGTTTGCCGAGGACGCGCTGGCAACCATGGTAGAGGCATCTCAAGGGTATCCGTACTTTGTACAACAGCTCGGTGAAACCCTGTGGGATTTAGCCGATGGTCCTGATATTACGTTAGAAGATTCCATGAACGCTGTTACGTTAGGACGTGCCGCGTTAGATGGAGGGTTCTACCGAACTCGATGGGAACGGGCAACACAGCGAGAGAAAAGGTATCTGGTGGCTCTCGCCCAGCTTGTTGAAGCGAACGGACAAGCAGTACCGACCAGCGCATTGGCAGAGCCACTTCAGTCTGTTAATATGTCAAGTTTTAGTAAAGTGCGTGCTTCTCTAGTGAAGAAAGGTCTACTGTACAGCCCTGCATATGGTCGGATCGCTTTTACGGTGCCAGGGATGGATCGGTTCATTAAGCGGTCGGCACAGTAGCTGCACAAAGTTATCTCAACCTATCGGGACTTATCTTAAAAATCCTGATAACCCCCGATAGGTTCCGATAACTATTGTTCTCCCTCCCCGTAAAAAAGAGCCTTTATGTGAATAAAGCGTATTTTTCACCGCTTTATTCACATAAAGGCTCTTTTTTATACTAGGGGAGAGGCGGGAGAGAGCCTATCGAATTAGCGAGAGCAGTTCCTCGTGCACGGTGGTATCGCCCGTGACTTCCGGGTGGAAAGAAATGCCGATAATGTTCCCGGCGCGCACGCCCACAATCTTGCCCTCATGATGCGCCACCACCCGCACGCCTTCACCGGTGCGGGTCACAATCGGCGCGCGAATAAACGCCGTATCGATCACGACTTCCTCACCTGAGGGTGTAAGCCACGGCAGATGAACCTGCGCCGAATCGACCTGCGAGCCGAAGGCGTTACGCCCAACCGAAACATCCAAAACACCGAGCGACTGCTGCCCCGGAGCCGGATCGTCAATCACAGTCGAGAGCATAATCAGCCCGGCACAGGTTCCCAGGGTCGGCAAGCCCCCCGAAATCGCCTCAATCAACGGCTGACGCAGCCCAAAAATACGGGTCAGCCTGTCAATTGTGGAAGATTCGCCACCGGGCAGAACCAGCGCATCCAGGTTCGCCAGCTGCTCGGCACTTTTGACGAGCACCGCCTGCGCTCCCAGGGATTCGAGCATGCGCGTGTGTTCGGCAACGCCGCCCTGCAGCGCCAAAACACCCACGGTTTTGCCCGTACCGGGCAGGGCAGCCGGGGGAAGAACCTCAGTCTCGCTCATGAGCCTATCTTTCTGCAACACGAGGTTGCTCACACAATGTAGAACGTTGGGTTTCGGGCTGTGTTTGAGAGCGCCAAACTCACCCGAGCGGATAACGTATCTGAACAGAGTCGGGGGCGAAGCCCGCATCGAGCTTCACCCCCTGCACGCCTTGACCGGGCGCCCTCACCTGATCCGAATATACCGATCGGCGAGCGCGCATCCGCCACGTGGCGGCCTATACTTACCAGCCGCGCTCCGCCAGACGATGCGGCGCGGGCAGATCGGCAACGTTGATGCCGACCATGGCCTCGCCCAAACCGCGTGATGCATCCGCCAGCTTTTCGGGGTCGTTGTAGAACGCGGTTGCCTTCACGATGGCCTTGGCACGTGCCTCGGGGTTGCCGGATTTGAAGATACCGGAGCCGACGAATACGCCGTCCGCGCCCAGCTGCATCATCATGGCGGCGTCGGCGGGGGTTGCCACGCCACCGGCGGTAAACATGACCACGGGCAGCTTACCGGTTTTCGCAACTTCGAGCACCAGGTCGTAGGGGGCGGCAAGTTCTTTCGCCTTCACGTACAGCTCGTCGGGCATGGTGTTGTACAGGCCCTGCAGCTCGGCGATCTGGCGTTTAATGGTGCGGATATGCTTGGTTGCCTCCGAGACGTCACCGGTGCCGGCCTCACCCTTCGAGCGGATCATGGCCGCACCCTCGGCGATACGGCGCAGCGCCTCACCCAGGTTGGTGGCGCCGCATACGAACGGCACCGTGAACTGGTGCTTGTCAATGTGGTTCACGTAATCGGCGGGGGAGAGCACCTCTGACTCATCAATGTAATCCACCTTGAGGCTTTCAAGAATCTGCGCCTCAACAAAATGCCCGATGCGCGCCTTCGCCATCACGGGAATCGAGACGGCGTTAATGATGCCCTCAATCATGTCGGGGTCGGACATGCGGGCCACACCGCCCTGCGCACGAATATCGGCGGGTACGCGCTCAAGCGCCATGACGGCGACGGCGCCAGCATCTTCGGCGATCTTGGCCTGTTCGGGGGTGACGACGTCCATGATGACGCCGCCCTTGAGCATGTCGGCAAGCCCGCGCTTCACGAGCGGGGAGCCGGTTACTGGGGAGTTAGTCTGTTCAGTCATGCCCCCATTTTCTCACGTTCGATGCATGGACGCTCACTTTGCGACGGAATTTCTGCGGATGCGCGCGCATCTTTGTGTCTGCATGACACGAATCGTCATATTTCGTGCTGTGGCCGGGTACTGTGACCCCCCACCAACGACCGGTAGCGGAGTGAGCAAGGCGTTGCATAGTGCCCATCTGCCGTGCTTGCACATCGGGTAGTTGAGCCTCATGCGCCTAACTGCCCATACTATTGCGTGCATCACATTAGAGCCGGTCTAAATCTGTTTTAGCGGTGTGCTCCGTGCTAAGGTTAGGGGCTGGGGTTGGGGCTATTGATACGCGCCTCACCCGCACACCATGAACCAGCCACCACATCCAAAGTACAAAGGAACACACCAGTTTGCTTGAAGTCATCATTGCCCTATCGCTGGCAATTCTTCTGGGTAATATCCTCGCCCATAAAATACGGATAACCCCCGCCATTATGCTCATTTTCCTGGGGCTTGTGCTGGCGCTCATCCCCGTTCACGCCATGCACGAGGTGCGCGAGGCCGGGCTGCCCCCGCACGTGATTCTCGAAATCTTCCTGCCCGTGATGCTGTTCTGGGAGACCCGAAACACCTCCTGGCGTGAGGTGCGCACCCGTCTGCGCGGCATTCTGCTCTCGGGCACGGTGCTCGTAATTTTCACGGCGTTCGTTATCGCCTGG
Organism: Rothia sp. HSID18069; assembly: GCF_003989155.1. Taxonomy (NCBI): domain Bacteria; kingdom Bacillati; phylum Actinomycetota; class Actinomycetes; order Micrococcales; family Micrococcaceae; genus Rothia; species Rothia sp. HSID18069. The sequence goes on from NZ_RBMG01000003.1 coordinate 32,094, forward strand.
GTGCTTCACACATTTATGGGCGTCTACCTGTGGCATGTGGCGCTGATTATCGGCGTGGCGCTCGCCCCCACCGATGCCGTGGCCGTGGCAACGCTCAACGGCAAACTCCCTAAAGCCTCCATTACCACCCTTAAAGCGGAAGCACTCATTAACGACGGCACCACCCTAGTTCTTTTCGCACTCGCCCTGCAGCTTGCGGGCGGTCATGAACTTGCCCTGGGGAACGCATCCGGAATGTTCTTCTTCTCGTTCCTGATTGGAACTCTCGTTGGCCTGGCCGTCGGATGGGGCGCGAATAAGCTGCGTGCACACATCGGCAACCCCATGAACTTCAGTGTGTTCATGTTTACCATACCGTTTATTGCTTTCTCCCTCTCTGAAGAGATCGAGCCTTTTGAGGGCATGAAAGGTTCCGGAGTGGTAGCTGTGGTGGTCGCCGCTTTCTACCTGACCTATCGCGGACCGGATACCATCAAACCCCAAAACCGTTTCTACGGTCTGCCCATCTGGTCGTTTGTTTCCTATGTCATGAACGGTGCGCTCTTCGTGCTCGTGGGTGTTCAGCTGCCCAGCGCCACTGAGCATATGGATGATGTTGTTCGTGAATACAACTATGCGTGGGCTTCGGCGCTCGCCGTGATTGTGGTGGCGTGGCTCGTTTCCATTGCGGCGCGTTTTATTTTCCTGCACGTCACGATTGGTATTATTCGTGCCCTTGACCGTTCAGAAAAGCAGAGGCGGCTGCGCACAACCTTCCGCGGCCGTGTAGTGAGTACCTTTGCGGGACTGCGCGGCGGTGTTTCCCTTGCGGTGGCTCTCTCCGTGCCGACTGGTGTTTTCGGGCGTGACTTTATTATCTTTATTGTTGCGGGCGTGGTTCTGTTGTCGATGGTGGTTCAGGGGATGCTCCTGCCGCTCGTTATTAGGTGGGCAAAAATCCCGGTTGATACCACCGAAGAAGATGAGATTAATGAAGCAGTGCGCACGATAATTGCCGAGTCCTTCGACTCTGTGGCTGAGATTGGCCAGGAAATTGGTGCGCCGCAGGAGATTATCGACCGCATTGCCGAAGAACAGATGTACAACGCGAGTATGTACCGCAACATGCACACCGTTCGTAAAAACGGTGCGAACGCGCCGGAAGAAGCCCGCCGCATTATTGAAGCGAGCGACCTTGAGAAAGAGCTGCGTCTGCGGCATTTGGAGAAGCAACGCAGCGTGCTCAAGCGCCTGCGTAATGAGCGCACAATCGACATGAATGTGCTCCACGCGATTCAGGAAATCCTGGATATTGAGGAGATACGTGTGCTCGGCCCGGTTGAGCTGGAGTAACGCAAACACTGGTAATCGTGCCCCGTTGTTCTGTGCACGGTATGCTGGTATGCGTGAGTAATAAGCCAGCCACCTCGCAGCAGCACACACCGCAGATACCGACCCCCGGCTCACCCACCCCCGCCACCGCACAGGGCCGGGGCGCACTTGCCGTGCACGCAGTCATCTACCTGCTTTTTGGTCTGAGCACCATCTTTATTCAAACCCCTGACTGGGGTACCGACAGGCTGCTCATTGGAGGGTTGCTGCTTGCCCTCGGCGCCTCCCACTGGTGGGTTTCACGTGGAACACGCTACGGCCCGGCCACCAGTGCCACGCTCATCTCGGTTGCGCTCGTGCAGGCCGCCTCTGGGGCGTTACTAATTGCCCAGCCTGATGCACCTGCCCCAATCCTGCTGGCCACCTGCGGCGGTATTGGCCTTGGCGCCCTTCTGAAGGGCCTGCTGGGGGTGCGGTACCGCTCCGTTATCGCTGCGGCGCGTGACTGGGTGCTGGAGGGCACGGTGATGCTCGCAGCCGCACTCGCTGTACCATTCATGGTGAACATCGGGCCGAAAGCGGTGCTGGGAGTCACCGGCGGCGGGGCGCTCATAGCGGGTGTTTTCCTGCTGGTTGGTGCCCTGGGTGCACGTACCGAAGGCACGCCCGGGGCGTAATGTTGGCGCTGGATAATGGGTGTGGAACCGTGGACGCGTACACTGGTTTAGACGCACACAAAAGGAGGGTTCGTGGCTGAAGACCGCCCGCGGGGGCTCAAAGCCCAAGTGAAAGGGCCGCTGATTATTGCTGCTGCGCTTGCGCTCGCGGCATTCTTTGCGGTGTTTGTTTTCGCAACCGGAGGCACCCATAATAAGCCGAATATCGGCCTGGCTTTGGGTGTGGGGGGTGCCGTGTTTATCGTGACCCTGGTGGTGTGCGCAACCTTGATTCTGGTGGACCGCCCAAACGACCCGTCACTGGGGCAGGGCACGGGCATTAATCGTTCTTCAGCTGAACTGTATGCCCAGGCAAAAGCTAAACGAGAAGCAGCGGAACGTGAGAAAGCCCGTGCTGAGGGGAACTCACAAGCGGCCGGAACCAAAGCGGAAACAGCCGAGAATGATGCTGAGCCCCCTAAGACGACTGACAGCTAATCGGCGCGCTGAGGTGGTATGCTAAGCTGGTTCTATCTTTATGAGTTATACGCCTTATGGCGAGAGGAGCTGGTAGCGCTACCTGCCAACTCCTCTCCAGTCAGGCAGATGCTACCTCAGTCGCTTAAGGAATACTGAGATAGCTTCTACGACATTAGAAACGGCTTGAGCCGATCCATCAATCAGAATGTAGTTGATGAGGATCGCTTGAGCCGTTTCTACTATCTCGTAGAACAGCATTCCCACTGCGCTTGCGCGCCTTCCGCACGCAGATTTGGTGCCTCGCGCACTCGGAATCTGCGGTGCTCCAGCTCATCCGCCCCGAGAGTCATCACGGAATGTATATTTGCAAACTGTGCCAGTGACTCATTCCGGGAAGAGGGCACTCATAACTTTACCGCATGCTTTACAAGGAAATTTCGTGTGATTCTGGAGAATGCGTAAAAATGTGATTCTTCCATTTTTAAATTCTTTTTACGTGCACTAGGGACATTCCCTGAAGAAATATTGCGTCATAAAGCGTTATTCTATAACTTTGCCTGTACTCAGCATTGATACCAGCGTTACACCCAATCTACGATAGAAATATCCATCCCGGATTTTTGTAAATTCTGCAATATCTTATTCAATATCAGGAGACCCCATGCAGACCCTTATCATTAACGCCCACCCGGATCCCCAGAATAAAACCGCGTATTGCACCAACCGCCTCGTCGATTGCCTGACCGAGAAACTGCCGGATGCAACCGTGCTGAACCTCTACAACGAGGATATTCCCGAACTTACTGCCGAGACTCTGCCGGTCTTTAACGGCGCATACAGTGGGGATGGTAAAGATGCAGAGTTGAGCAAGGGCGCACAGCATTTTCTTGCGCGCAATGCCGAGCTGCTCGAACAGTTCAAGGCGGCCGACCGGGTGATTATCGCCATGCCCATGCACAATTTCACGGTGACCTCACGCCTGAAAGACTACCTGGACAACATCATCGTGCCGGGGCATACCTTCCAGTACACTCGGGAGGGCCCGCAGGGTCTCATGGGCGGGCATAAAGCGCTGCTCGTGCAGTCAAGCGGCTCCGTATACAGCACCGGTCCGCTGGCACCGTGGGAGCAATCGTACCCCTTCCTGCAGACCGCATTTGGGATGCTCGGGTTCGACTCGACCGATATTGTGCGTGCCGAAGGCACCATGGACCCAAATATTGGCCCAGACGTCGCTGTTGAGCGTGCCTGCGCCGAGCTTGAACAAAAGCTGCCCGAGTTCCTTGCCTAAGAAACCAAGAATTGCTGGGTATAAGGAACACTAAGAAGCCCGATGGTACTGAGGCGGTGTGCTAAGCCGGAACCATATTTGCAACTGTTATTAGCCCTTCATGGGCAAGAGGGGTTGATAGCGCTAACTACCAACCCCTCTCTAGTCAGGCAGATGCTACCTCAGTCGCTTAAGGAATACTGAGATAGCTTTTACGACATTAGAAACGGCTTGAGCCGATCCATCAATCAGGATATAGCTGATAAGGATCGCTTGAGCCGTTTCTACTAGTTCGTAGAGAGGCATGTCTACTCGCGCTTGCGCGCCTTCCGCACGCAGATTTGGTGCCTCGCGCACTCGGAATCTGCGGTGCTCCAGCTCATCAGCCCCGAGAGTCATCACGGAATGTATATTTGCAACCTGTGCCGGTGACTCATTCCGGGAAGAGGGCACTAATAACTTTACCGCATGCTTTACACAGAAAATATGCCCCTTTAAAAGCGTTAGCATGTAAAAAGGCTCTTGATGTGAATAAAGCGTTGAAAAACTCTCTTTATTCACATCAAGAGCCTTTTTGCGCGGGAGATGAGAGAGGGAGGCCGGAGAGGGTCGCTGGGGAAAAGCAGCGGGAGGAAGGGCTTACTTCTCAACAGGAAACGGGTACAATAGAGTCCCCTGCCCGCATCGGCATGTAGCGCTGACCAATATTACCTGTGCCATGCCGCCCCAGAGACGGGCGCACTCCACAGACCAAGAAACGCATCTTTATGACGCATAAACCTACACACGCCCTGCCCGAAAATACCGGCGCGGCAGACAAACCCAACACAGCAGCAAAACTTGGCACAGTAGCGCCGTCCGAGGCGAACCAGCCCGTCACCGGTGCAGTTCCGGCGGTGACAGGTACCGTACCCTCCACCACTGGCGCCATCCCGGCTGTGCCCACACCTGATACAGGCCCCGGGATGCCCAATATGGACGATCCCAAAAACATATACCTGCTCAAAGATGCCCCCGTTTTCAAGGCGCTTCTTTCCCTGGGTATCCCCATGGCAGCAGGGCTGGCGATCACCAGCATTTACAACGTCATTAACTCCTACTTTGTGGGGCACTACGGCACCGTCGAAGAGCTCGCCGCTACCGGATACGGCGTACCTGTTTTCGGTATTATCATAGCGATTGCGGGTGTGTTCGGTCTGGGCTCATCAACCCTGGCGTCGCGTCTGCTGGGCGAAGGCAATGAGACACGTATTCGCAATGTGACCTCATTCGCCCTGTACTCCGCGCTCGCCTGCGGTGTGGTGGTCGCCATTGCCGGGTTCCTGTTCGCAGACCCGGTTACCGGCCTGATGGGCGCCTCCGGGTCATCCTTTGAGCCGACCAAAACCTTCGTGCACCTGCTCTTTTTGGGTGCGCCGTTTTCGGTCGGCATGTTTACCCTGGAACAGCTGGTGCGTTCTGAAGGTTACGCCAAACAATCCATGTACGGCATTATCTGGGGCGTCGTCATCAACTCAATTTTCGATGTTCTGCTGATTGCGGTTCTCGGCTGGGGTATCGCCGGTGCCGGTTGGGCGATGCTCGCCGCAAACGCCGCATCCATGGTGTACTACCTGCAGTTCCTTATTCGCAAGAGCCCCAACTTCTCCTGGAAACCCAGCGATTTTGTGATCGCCGGCGACATTATTAAACCCGTGTTCGCCGTGGGTGCCGCCGAACTGATTCAGAGTGCAAACCTGACCGTTTCCGTGCTGGTGCTCAACAATATTGCGGCAGGATACGGTGACGATTCTGTGGCCGCCTTTGGGCTGGCGATGCGTCTGAACATGGTACCCGAAATGCTGTGTATGGGTATCTGCATGGGCGGTATTCCGCTCTTCGCCTATGCCTACGGTGCTCGCAATCTAGACCGCGTGCGTTCTGCGCTGAAAACCGCCGCAATGGTATCGGTGGCAACCTCCATTATCTTCACCACCCCCGTTTTGATATTCCGTCGCCAGCTTCTTGAGCTCGTGGGCGACTCCTCGCTGGTCGCCACCGGCGAGAAAGTACTGGTCGCGCTCATGCTTGCCGCCGTGTTTAATGCCGTGAGCATCGTGTTCGTCTCGTGGTTCCAGGCCGCCGGTAAAGGCTTGCCCGCCACGCTCATGACCCTGGGCATTGCCCTACTTTTCTTCCCCGCAGTCATCTTCGGCAATATGTGGTTCGGATTCGACGGCCTCACCTGGGCATTCCCCTTCACCCAGATTTCGGCGTGCGTGCTGGGCGTGATCCTCTTCTTCGCAACCGGCAGTACTAAGGTGAAGGACACGGCAGCGAACGAGACCGCTGCAGTGAAAGACCCCGCAAAAGCCTAGCCTCACCGCCGCCAACAGGCGCTGCAGCAGCGAAACACCATAAGGTTTAGGCGGTGTTCGTTACTGCCGCGCCAATAGAGGTATGATGAGCGAGGCAAACAACCACACCCCACGCACGGAAACGAGCACAAAGGAAGAGGCGCGCGTGCACGAAACAACCGACAACACCCCTGCGTCGCGTGCGGCCGAAATCCTCGAATCCGGCGACGAAAGAAACATCTACTACCTCAAATCAGCCCCGCCCATGCGCGCCCTCCTGGCCCTGGGCATCCCCATGGCCACCGGCCTGGCGATTACCTCCATCTACAATGTGGTGAACTCCTACTTTGTGGGGCACTTCGGCACCGTTGAAGACCTGGCGGCCCTCATCTTCGGCTTTCCTGTTATCGGTGTCATCACCGCCCTGGCGGGCCTTTTCGGGGTGGGCGCATCCACTCTCACGGCGCGGCTGCTGGGCGAGAACAAAGCCGACCGCATCCCCGAAGTCACCTCATTCGCACTGTACGCGTCCCTGCTGTTCGGGGTGCTGTTGGCCCTGATCGGCGTGTTCTTCATTGACCCGCTCACCCATTTTATGGGGGCCTCAGGCGCCACCTACGAACCCACCCGCTGGTTCGTGACGATCCTGTTCATTGGCGCCCCGCCCTGGATGTGCATGTTCACCCTAGAGCAGCTGGTGCGGGCCGAAGGGTACGCTAAACAGTCCATGTACGGGCTGGCCTGGGGTGTGCTCGCCAACCTGGTGCTGGATGCGCTGCTCATTGGTGTGCTCCACATGGGCGCAGCCGGTTCCGGGTGGGCGCTCATGGGCTCGAACCTGGCGTGCATTATCTACTACATGCTGTTTCTGACCGCTAAAAGCAAGAACTTCTCGGTATCTCCCCGCGATTTCAAGCTTTCCGCCGACGTGCTCAAACCCGTGCTGGCGGTGGGCTCCTCACAGCTGGTCTCTAGCCTGTTCCTGGTGGCCTCGGCTCTGGTGCTGAATAACCTGGCGGTCAAGTACGGGGATGCGGCAGTCGCCTCATTCGGTGTCTCAATCCGGCTGATTATGGTGCCAGAGACCCTGTGCATGGGTATCTGCATGGGCGGTATCCCGCTGTTCGCCTACGCCTACGGGGCACGGAACCGGGAGCGTCTGAGGGCCTCACTGAGAACGGCGGTGGCGCTGTCGGTGGGCACCTCGGCGGTGTTCTCCATCCCAGTGTGGTTTTTCCGGGACTGGGCGCTGTACCTGACGGGCGGACCCACCCTGGTTGAGGTGGGCGATAAGGTGCTCACGGCCCTGCTGTGCTCGACCGTGTTCCACGCACTGGTGGTGCTGTGGATCTCCTGGTTCCAGGCGTGCGGCAAAGGAACAGCTGCGGTGGTGATGACCGCGAGCGTGGGTGTTTTCTTCTTCATCACGGTGCTGGCGGGGGAGGCACTGTTCGGGTTTGACGGGCTCACCTGGGCGTTCCCGGTAACCCAGATGGCCTCATGCGCGCTCGGCGTGGTGCTGTTCGCGGTAACGGGCCGCACCCGCGTGCCCGCAACAGCCCCCGATGCGGGCGCTTCCGCATCGGCAGAACCGGGAGGGCAGGCCGCTGGGAGTGTTGGCGCCGGAATATAACAGCTCACGCCTGCGCGTACACTAGAAATATGCGTGAACTTCAGGAAAAAATAGTGGCTGAAATGGGTGTACGCCCCAACATGACCGAGGCGCAGGCCCGCGATGAGATAACCCGGCGCGTACAATTCCTCTGCGACTACGCGAAAACTACTGGCACCCGCGGATTCGTGCTCGGCATTAGCGGCGGCATCGATTCCACACTGGCAGGCAGGCTCTGCCAACTCGCCAGCGAAAAACTCAACGCCGAAGGATACCAAGCGCAGTTCATGGCGGTACGCCTGCCCTATAAAACGCAGGTAGACGAAGAAGACGCACAAAAAGCCCTCGAATTCATCGCCCCCGACCGCACCGTCACCTTCAATATTGCGGATGCGGTCGATGGCTTCGACACCGCCTACACGGCTGCCGTGGGCACGCCCATCAGTGACTTCAATAAGGGAAATATTAAGGCGCGTGCCCGCATGATCGCCCAGTATGCGCTCGCTGGCGACCCGTCCCTGCTGGTCGTCGGCACCGACCACGCGGCGGAATCCGTGACCGGTTTCTTCACGAAGTTCGGCGACGGTGGGGCGGATATACTGCCTCTGTCCGGGCTGAATAAGCGGCAGAATCAGCTGCTTCTGAGGGTTCTGGGCGCATCCGAGCGGCTGTGGGCTAAGCCGCCGACAGCCGACCTGCTTGACGGTGTCCCCGGGCGCACCGATGAGGACGAGCTCGGCATCACCTACCCGCAGATCGACGACTACCTGGAGGGTAAAGAAATTGACCCCGCTGTTGCCGAGAAGCTAGAGACTATCTACCTGCGCAGTCGGCATAAACGCACGGTTCCGGTGGGCATCGCCGATACGTGGTGGCATGTGAACTGACTCTGTCCGTGCGCCACCTTTTAGCTTTATCCTTGAGATAGGGACGCAATCTCAGAGGAAGGACACAATGACTGAACCTGCTTCAAACCCCAACGACCCCCGCATTAACCTCGACAAAACAGAACAGCCGGATCACCCAAGCGGGCCTCAGCCGGACCCCCACCCGCAGAGCTACCAGGGTCCCGCCGTTGGGCAGCCGCCCGCACCGGCGCCCTATGCAGCACCCTACCCGGGCCAGTATCCTTACGCTGCTGAGTACCGGGCGGCTGATGCCCACACCATAGCGATGCTCGCCCACCTTTCGCTGCTGCTGTGGGGTTTCACACCGCTCATCCTATGGGCTGTGTACAAAGATAAGCCTGGGTACGGGTTTACTAAGCGAGCCTGCGCCCGCGCGTTTAACTTTACGATGACCGTAATGATTGCTGAGCTCTCGGTGATTGCTTTTAGCCTGCTGAGTTTTCTGGTCTTGATGGGTATAACCGCCGGTAGCCAAGATGCGGCGGCGGTGGCCGCAGTAGTATTCATGATCGGTCTTATAGTGGTGTTGGGGATCATGACTGTCACGCTAATTCTGGCTATTATCTTCCCCATTATGGGGGCGATACGCGCCAACCGCGGGGAAGAGTACCGGTATCCCCTCCCGCACATAAAAATACTGAATGAAGACGGATAGGTGAACTGTCTCTCATAATACTCAAAAAACGCCCCCACCAACCCATCTGTTAGTGATGGGTGACACATATACGGTGTTGGGTGGCGTATCTACAAGACTATTCATCAAAATCTTGGTAGTCTTGCGGATATGGTACGTACCGCACCGTACCATTCACCGACCAACCGACCGAAAGTACATTATGAGTCAACAGAACTTTGACCCCAACCAGCCGAACTACAACTACAACCCAAATATGCAGCAGGGTATGGGGCAGCAGCCCTACGAGCAGGAAGCCCCGGATGCACGTTCCATGGCAACGTTTGCACACATTTCCCCGGTCCTGTCTCTTTTTGCGCCTCTGATCTTCTGGTTCATTTACAAAGATAAAACCGGGTATGGTCGCACCAAGGCTGCTGCCGCCCGCGCGTTTAACCTGGCGCTCACCTGGACCATTGTGGCGATTGTGTACATTATTGTGTGCGCCGTTATCTTCGGGGCAGGCGCGGCAGCATCAACATCTCGAAATGTTTCTCCCCTGGTGGGAATAGCATCCCTGATGTACTTGCTGATTATCCCTGCCGGTCTTGTAGTTCTTATTTTCCACATTGTGGCAGCAGTAAAAACTAATAAGGGAGAGGACTACAAGTACCCGGTTCCCACCCTTAAGGTTCTGAAGGATAAGTAAAATTACCGTCCACTCAGGTAATAATGAAGCTGTGGCCTGGATTTGTACTATACAGATCCGGGCCACAACTTTATGTGCACACTGGCGAGCATTATCCCCGGTGAAGCACCTGCCGGGCGTACCGGTGAATCATCGTTGCTGCAGCCTCACGCCGCACCGTGGCGGCAGGTTTGAGCAGGGAAGTCTCCTCCGTAAATATCTTCTTCTCATACGCCCAGGTGATCTCCCGGTAGAAACGCGCACCGGTGGGCACATCCTCAAAGGGGCTTTTCTCCGGGGGCATGTAGGCGGGGGAGCCTGCGGCACGGTAGAAGAACGCGGCCATGGCCTCACGGGTGGCGGCCTCATGCGGGCGGAACGTGCCATCCGCCCAGCCGGTAGTAATACCCGCCTGGTGCATCCACGCGATCTCCTTATAGAACGGGTGGTTTGTGGGAACATCCGTAAACGGCGACTGCTGCGGGGGCGTGTAGGCGGGGGAACCGGCCAGCCGGTAGAAGAACGCCGCGGCCGCCCCGCGCTCGGTATCTTCACCCGGGTGGAAAGTGCCGCCCGGGTACCCGCGTGTAATTCTGCGTTCGGCCAGCCAGTCAATGTCGGGGGTGGCAGTGTTCGCATCGTTCACGTCCGTAAACCGGGCCCGCACCGTGTTGTGGGTGTTCTCCCCAGAGACATTCAGCACCTGCGCCCGATCACCTGTGGCACCTAGGGCGCCGTTCAGGTTACCGGTGGAATTATGCAGATGCAGCAGAAGCAGCTTACCTTCTGCCCCTTCGGTGCGGTGCACCGTCAAAGACGCGTTGGGTGCATCAACAAACAGCCCCGGCACGCCTGAGGCGGTACCGGTGAACCAGAAGGTGGGTGTGAACGGGTTGAACTTTACCGCTTCAGTCGCATCAACAATGGGTGTGGTGGCATACGAGGAGGTGGTGGCCACCGTGTAAGAGAGAGCTCCCGGGTTTTGGGTGCTCAGCCCCAGCTGCCGCAGCGGCACCCCCATAATGAGGGTGTTGCTGTCCATGGTGTTCGTGTCGGTGCTGCCCCAGGTGTTATTGAGCGGGTAGAGCGCCCCGTCCACCGGAACCCACCGGCCGTTATCGGCACGGGAAAGCTGCACCAGCGGGTAGTCCACCCCGGCGGCGCGCATCGTGTGCAGGCGGTAGTCGTTGGTGCCGTCCCCGTCGGTGTCAATAAACACGTAGTAGGTGCTGCGCGGGGTCACCTCGGACCAGTTGCCCCAGGTTGAAATACCAAAATAAAGCGAACCATCGTTCGGGTTTTTGCCTGCGGCAGCCAGTGCGGCAGCATCCGATGCGGCACCCGCGTACTGAATATCCGCCCGCTGGTCGCTGCTGACCGACAGGTCCTCGGTGGGAATATGCCCGCTCGTGACCCCCAGCTCAAAAGCCCCCAGCAGCGACCGGTACCCGCCCTGATCCACACCCGTACCGGAAAGCGGCAGCTGCGCCTGCTGCTGGCCTCGCTCAAACTGCACCTCCGCAGCGGCCACCCGCATCTTTGACACCAGCTTCGGGGCGGCGTGCACCGGCACCCGCAACGTAGTGTCGCCCTCGGTGAGCACCACCTGCCCGGATGCGCTCGCAACATACTGGCGCGCCCCAAAAGCAACCACCTGCCCGTCTTCACCGGTGGAACGCTGGGTGGTGTTCGCCGTCGCCTCAGCGGTTTTCGCCAGGGCGGCGGGGTCCACGGTGAGGGTGACGGTGAACGTTGTCCTCCCGCCCGGGGGCACCGTCACGCTCTCAGGCAGGGAGTAAGCAACTCCCGGGATTTCGGTGCTGGCAGTGTACGAGAGCAGGTAGGTGTGCGCGATAGTGTCAGTATTTTCCACCACCATTTCACGGCGGAGAACAGACACCGGCGCATCTGGGGCGTATTCGAGTACCCCGAACGTGTCTGAAACCTGCTCCGGGCGGGCGGCGTTATAGACGAGCACACGGTTATTCACAGCCTTGGCGGAGTCGATGCGGCCAGAACCCACCCGATCCGGCGGGTAGGGGCGGTTTTGGGCATCATGCACAGGGTGCGCGGAAGTGTTCATCAGGGTGGCTTTAAGCTGCTGCGGGCTGTAGCTGCGGTGCTCTTCCACAAGCTGCGCGGCCACCCCGCAGACGTAGGCGGCAGACATGGAGGAGCCCGTGAGCGTACTGGCCCCTGCGCCTGAGCCCGCCCGGGCTGAAGCGATACCGGTGCCCGGGGCAGACACATCGGGTTTAATACTGCCCCACGAGCCGTGAGCGCCCCGCGCCGATGCCGGGTTAGGCTGATCCGCCGCCCCGGTTTCGATGCGCGCACCGGTGCGGAGAGCATCGTCTAGTCGCAGGGTGAGGGTGCCTGAGGCCAGCGCCGGGCGGATCTTCTCGGCCTGCTCTGAGGGCAGCAGCACCCCGGGCAGGGCCGCAGTGCCGGCGATATCGGTCAGCGGCTGCCCGGTGCCAAGAACCACCCCAGCGCCGCCAGCCCGCTCTACATTGGCGAACCGTACCGCCGAACCGCACGGCACGGCACCGCTTGTATTGTCCCAGTCAAGGTACACCCATTTCCCTCTGAGCCTGGCGGCCTCTTCAGCGGTGAACGGGGCACACCCGTACAGGTTCGAGGCGGGGGCTTTCACCACTTGGCCGGTGAGCTCACCCTCCCTGTGCCGTGCATAATCATACTTTGTGGTGTACCGGCCGTATATTTCGCTTGTGCCAGCGGGGGAGAGCACTTTCACCCGGTCGGCAGACTGCGTGGCGCCCATAGAATTCGCCACAGTGAGCGCGTACGCGCTGGTTGCCGGGCCACCGGAGATAGAGTAGGTGTCGCCAGCACCGTTCTGGGATGCGGCATTCCCCGCGGCGGTCACCGTAAGAACACCCTGCCGGTACAACTCACCTATTGCATAGTTAGTCGATTCATCGAATACACCGTAGTCGGTTCCGACCGAAAGGTTCACAATATCCGCCCGGTCACTGAAATCCCCATCGTCGTTCGGGTCAAGCACCCGATCGAGAGCCTTCAGCGTGAGCGCCGACGTTCCCGCACACCCAAAAATACGGAAGGCCACCAGGCGCGCCTCCGGGGCGGCCCCGGGGGCGATGCGCATCCTGTGCAGCTCATCGGCGCTGAGCGCGGAGTAATCCCCGTGAAAGGCAGTATTATCCGCCGCCACACCGTACCCGGCGATAGTGCCCGCCACGTGGGTGCCGTGCCCGCTGCAGTCAAGAGGATTCGCATCCGGGATGGGCAGGGCATGCTCCTTAGTGCTGGCATTATAGCCATCCCCGGCCATATCGTACCCGCCCACAAGCTTCTGCGGATCGTACAGCCCATCCGGCAGGGTGGCCGAGTCCTTCGCCCGCCGGTAGGCCTCATCGGTGCCGGGCCCGCCCAAATCGGCGTGGGTGTAGTCGATGCCGGTATCAATGACGGCCACCGTAACGTTACGGCCCGTGTACCCGTACCCGCCGGTATTGTTCTTCTGCGCCCAGGTGGTGAGCGTATCCGTGTGCACGGCGGTACCCGCGTTCTGCGGCCGCACGTTCGTAATAACGCTAATGCGCGCCACATCCTGCCGGGCCGCGAGCTTACGGATCTGTTCAATATCGCCGTAGAGCCCGACCCCGCGCACCGTGTTCACGGTGGTGTACAGTATTTTTGAGCTGGTGGCCTCAGCAGCCGTGCGTGCCCGCTCGTTTACCCAGGCGTGGATGGAACGCACCTCATCCCGTTTAGCCGCGTTCTGCTCCCGGGTGGCGCGGCCGGTCGCGGGGCGGGTGAGCTCATAGGCGCCGGTGCCTTTGAACTGCACAAAAACCGCTGTTTCACCCGATGCGCTGGCGGCTGAGGGGCTAATAATATTCTGATCTCTGCTGGTTTCCGCGCCCTGCTGGACACTGCTATCCGGTGTATCTGCGGCGAAAACCGGGAAGGCGGCGGTGGTTACTAACGATAAACTCAACGCTGTGGCAAGAGTGCATCTTGCCTGCCCCATGAACTTTCTCGCCATAGACAGCTCCTTGATATGTGGTTGGTGCGCAGAGTGAACGAGATAAGAGTACCGAAAACTTTCGATACGTATCAGGCGGCTGTGCAGGGGCACTCACGGTTTAACCACAAAAAACAACAGTAGACTAATAATTATTAGTGCATCTCCTTGTTTTTACTGGCACTAAGACTAGAAAATATTCGGAATACTTGTGCAATATCACGGTATATGAGGCTTATTTTGAGGTGCGCCTCGCCTGCAGTTTTCTATAACTATGCGGCTCATCCTTAGCGCCCCACCCGCAGCCGCACCCACACCGCACAGAAAACCCGGCCGCCAGTACCCCCTCAGGGGCCACTGACGGCCGGGAAACCAGCCAAAGCGCCAGGCGTCCAGCCAATAGTAGGGCGCCCAATAGCGTAAGACTACGGCACAGACACCCGGCAGCTGGGGCGCTACCGCCTACTCAGCACCTTCTCGTGATACCGGTACAGGAACGCGGCCATCGCATCGCGGTGAATCGGCTCACCGGGGCGGTAGGTGCCGTCGTCCCAGCCCTTCGTGATGCCCTGCTCGGCCAGCCATGCGATCTCCTTATAGAACTGGCTGTCGGCAGGAACATCCGCAAAAGGTGCCCGGGCGGGTGCCGCAAACTGCGGGGAACCCGCATTCCGGTAGAAGAACGCCGCCATCGCGTCACGGTTCACCGAGGCGGAGGGGCGGAACGTGCCGTCACCGTAGCCGGTGGTGATGCCGCGGGCAGCCATCCACTCAATCTCCTTATAGAACGGGTGGTTCGTGGGCACATCACTAAACGTCGGCTTCGTCGGAGGCGTAAACTGCGGCGAACCATTCAAACGATAGAAGAACGCCGCCATTGCCCCACGCTCCACATTCTCACCCGGGCGGAACGTCCCATCCGGGTAGCCGAGCGTAATCTGCCGCTGCGCCAACCAGTTAATCTCCGTATAGAACTGGTTATCGGCCGGAACATCCTTAAACCGGGCGTCACGGCTATTAGCAGATGCGGCACTCACCTCAACCACCTGGGCACGCTCACCATGCCCGGCACCAATGCCACTCAGATCACCGGTGCCGTTATGCATATGCAGGAACAGGGCCTTAGCCTCAAAAGCCCCCGCCTGCCGGTGTGCCGTCAGCTCAGTACCAGCACGGTCAGCGAAGAACCCCGGCACACCCGCCGACTCGCCCTCAAACCACACCTTCGGCGCGAACGGGTTGAATGTGGCCTTCTCCGTGCGGTCCACATAATCAGAGCCCTCATTCGACCAGGTGTTCGTTAACACGGTGTAGCTAATGTCCTTCGCGTTCGCTGAGGTCAGGCCCAGATCCTTCAACGGGACGCCCAGCACCATCACATTGGAATCCATCATGTTCGTATCGGTATCACCCCAGGCACTATTGAGCGGGTACTGGTTAATGAAATCCCACTTGGCCCCGGTTGCCTTCCACACCTTCACCAGCGGGAAATCAAGGCCCTTCTCGCGCGCAACCTCAAGCACATAGTCCTGCTGGCCGTCCCCGTTCGTATCAACCGAAACCTCCACGCTGCGCCCAGAATGCAGCACATCCCAGTTCGACCATGTTGAAATCCCAAAATACAGGTTCCCCTCATCCGGGTTCTTCCCGGCAGCAGCCAGCGCCGGGGCATCCGAGGCGGCACCCACATACTGCACATCAACCACCTGATCCGACGCCACCGTGAGGTTCTGCGTCGGAATACGGCCGCTGGCGGCACCCAGCTCAAACACGCCCAGCATCGACCGGTACCCGCCCTGATCCAAGGTGGTGCCCGTAAGCTTCACCTTCTGCTCAGCACCGGTGCCGAACTCAATCTTTGAGGTGTCCGCGCGCATCGCCGAAACCGGTTTAGGGGCCACATGCACCGGCACGCGCATCGCCTCGGCGCCGTCCTCCTTAAACACTACCCGGCCGGATGCGCTCGCAACATACTGGCGGTCCCCCTCGGCGGTGGTTTCGACCTTATCGCCCACGACGTTGCGTGAGCTCTGGCGCTTTTCCAGCGCGGGGTCCCTGGTTTTCTCCAGTTTCGCCGGGTCGATGGTGACGGTCACCGTCACGTTCTTCTTCTCGCCCGCCCCCACGCTCACCGTGGACGGCAGGGAGAAACTCACCCCCGGGATGTCGGTGCTTGCCACATACTCCGGGGTGTAGGTGTGTGCCCGCGAGTCCGTATTGTCGAGGGTGATGTCGCGGGTTACGGTCTGCACCCCCGAGTCCGGGGTGTACTCCAGCACGCCGAACGCTGTTGATACGCGCTCGGGCTGTTTCGTATCGTACGCCAGCACCTTAGCCTCAACAGCGGCCTTGGCGTTAATCATGCCGGACCCTACCCGGTCCACAGCGTACGTGTGCCCCTGGGAGTCTTTCAGGTCGGTGTTCGCCCCGTTCATGAGGGCGGCCTTGAGCATGGTGGGGGAGTAGTCCTGATGCGCCTGCAGCACCAGCGCCGCCACCCCGGATGCGTGCGGGGCCGCCATGGAGGTGCCCGTGAACGCAACCCCCTTGGTGCCGCCGCCCACGGCAGCTGAGACGATCTCAGCGCCGGGGGCCGCCACATCCGGTTTAATGTACCCGTCCGAGCCGTGCTGCCCGCGCGCCGAAGAGGACACCAGGCTCAGTGCCTTACTGTGTGAGGTGCGGCCCTGAGTCTTGTAGTCGTTGTTCAGCTCAACCCGCAGGGTGCCGTCGTTGATTGCCGTGGCCAGCTTGTCGGTGGCGCTTTGAGAGAGCATAAAACCGGGGATCGTGGCGTTACCCGCGATACCGACCTCGTGCCGTTCCTGCATCGATCCCAGGACGACGCCTTGACCGCCGGCGGCCTCCACATGGTTGAACCGCACCGCTGAGCCGCACGGGAATTTTCCGGTGGCCGGGTCTTCCCAGTCGATGTACACCCACTTGCCCTTAAGCTGCGCCGCGTCCTGCTCGGAGAACGCTTCGCAGCCGTACCGGTTGGATGCTGGGGCTTTAACCACCTCACCGGTGAGCTTGTCGGCGCTTGCAGCGGCGTAGTTGAAACTGGAGGTGTACACGCCGTTCACGAATCCGGCCTGCTGTTCGGGGGCGAGCACTTTCATCTGATCCGTCGGCTGAGTGGTGCCGTAGGCGTTCGCTACTGACAGTCCTGCGGCGGCGTTGGCGGGGCTGCCCGAGTTGGAGTAGGTGTCGCCCACCCCGTTGTAGTTATTGGCGTTACCGGCTGCGGCGACCGTGAATACGCCCTGCCGCGCCATCGTGTTCACAATATACGATTCGGGGTCGTCCACGGGCGCGAATTCGCCGCCTAGCGACAGGTTCACAACGTTCGCCTTATCCGAGAAGTCGCCGTCGCCGTTGGGGTCCATGACCGTGTCGAGGGCTTTAATGACCATGTGGGTGGTGCCGTAGCAGCCAAAAACGCGAACCGGCAGGATTTTAGCCTCCGGGGCGGTGCCGGGCCCGATTTTCATCTGGTTCAGCTGTTCTGCGGTGAGTTTGGAGTAGTCGCCGCGGAAGGTGGTGCCGTCCTGGTTTACGCCGTACCCGGCGGCGGTGCCCGCAACGTGCGTGCCGTGGCCGCCGGACCCGAACCCATCAGGGCGGCAGTCCAGCGGGTTGTTGTCGGGGTGCGGGGTGTTCTGCTCGGTGTTCGTGGAGGAGGCGTTGTAGCTGTCTCCTACCAAGTCCACGCCCGCAGCGATCTTGGTGCGGTCAATCAGCCCTGAATCTGCGGAGGGCAGCTCGGGCATGTCTTTCGCTTTCTGGTATGCTTCGGCCGTGCCGGGGCCGCCGAAGTCGGAGTGCGTGTAGTCCACACCCGAATCGACCACGGCAATGGTCACGTCTTTGCCCGTGTACCCGGTGTTTTCGCGGGTCCAGGTGTTAACGGTTTTGGTGTCTACCACGCTGGAGGCGTTCTGCCGTTCCTTGGCAATAATGGGGGTGATGCGCTCCACATCGCCGCGGTGCGCAAGTTCACGGATCTGTGCAGCATTCCCCTGAAGTACCACGCCGCGGGCGGTGTTGTGCACGGTGTACAGTGCCTGGGAGCTGGACTGGCGGGCTGCCGCCTGTGCCTGTGATTGCACCTGGGTTTTGATGGCTTGGACTTCGGCCTGCTTATTAATGGGTGCTTGTTTGTTTGCTAGTACTGCGGGGGATTGGGTTTGTTCGTATGCGCCTTTGCCTTTGAATTGTACGAAGACGACGATATTGCCTTCCGCTTTTTTCATGCCGGGGCTGAGTACGTCCTTGGCGGTATCCCCCGAGGTGACGATACCGGTTTCGTCAGCATGGGGCTGTACGGCTGAGGCCGGTGCTGCGGCGCTGAGGGTGAGGGCTAAGCCCATTGTTGCGGCCAGGCAGCTTTTGGCGAAAAGCCGTGGGGTGGATAGTGGTCTCATGATGATTTCCTGACTATAGGTAACGTGATATGTGTGATATATAGCACATCAGTGTGATTTACTTTAGCATGAGATTTAATAATTCCTGGGTGCTCTATTTATCTGTTTTTTAAAGCATTGCCGGGGCAATAAAAATCCCAATATTTTTGATGTGTACCGTAAATATGCGGTGTGTAATACTCATCCTCCTCACAAATATGGCGTTTTAGGTCTGACTAAACCCTGCCGCCCTATGGTGCGTAGCTTTTGGGCGGTACCGCATATGGCGCGGGGCGCCAGCTTCACCCGCACAGGAGAAGCCAGCGCCCCAAACGCAGTAGCGGCTAAGATCCGCTCGTACCTACTTCAGCACTTTATCGCTGTAGCGGTACAGGAACGCGGCCATCGCATCGCGGTGAATCGGCTCACTGGGGCGGTAGGTGCCGTCGTCCCAGCCCTTCGTGATGCCCTGCTCGGCCAGCCACGCGATTTCCTTGTAGAACTGGCTGTTGGCGGGTACGTCCTTGAAGGGGGAGGCTGCCGGTGCTGCGAACTGCGGCGAGTTGGCGTACCGGTAGAAGAACGCGGCCATGGCGTCGCGGTTCACCGAGGCGGAGGGGCGGAACGTGCCGTCACCGTAGCCGGTGGTGATGCCGCGGGCGGCCATCCACTCAATCTCTTTGTAGAACGGATGAGACTTCGGAACGTCACTGAACGTGGGGTTATCCGGCGCGGTGAACTGCGGCGTGCCTGCTAGGCGGTAGAAGTACGCGGCCATTGCCCCGCGCTCCACGTTCTCGCCCGGGCGGAACGTCCCATCCGGGTAGCCGGTGGTGATGCGCCGCTGCGCCAACCAGTTGATTTCTGCGTAGAACTGGTTCTCGGCCGGAACATCCGTGAACCGTGACGGCGCCGGGTCGAGCTGCTGCTGCTCGGTGACCTCCAGCACCTGCGCGCGGTTGCCTGCGGCACCGTTAAGCCCGCTCAGATCACCGGTGGTGTTGTGCATGTGCAGGAACAGGGCCTTCACATCAGCTGCACCTTCGGCGCGGTGCGCCACCAGCTCGGAGGAAGGCGCATCAGCGAAGAAACCCGGAACCGTTGCGGCGGTCCCAGAGAACCACAGCTTCGGGTCGAACGGACGGTAGTTAATCCAGCCGGTCTCGCTCACGTTAGTCCAGGCGTACTGGGTGGTGGCCGAGACACTGTACTTAATGTCTTTCGTCTTCTCGGCGCTGAGCCCCAGGTCTTTCAGCGGTACCGCCATCACGAGGGCGTTGGAGTCCATCATGTTCGTGTCGGTGTCGCCCCAGGCGTTATTGAGCGGGTAGTAGGCGATCTGCTCCAGGTTGCCGTTCTTGTACCCGTACAGGCGCACAATCGGGAAGTCGATGCCCTTCGCGCGGTCGGTGACCAGCATATAGTCGGCACGGTTGTTCCCGTCGGTGTCAATATTCACGGTGAACGTGTTCTCTGTTGAGACCACATCCCAGTTAGCCCACGTCGAGATACCGAACGCAAGCAGCCCGTCATTGGGGTTACCGCCGGATGCTTTCAGCGCGGGTGCGGTCGATGCGGCACCCACATGCTGCATATTCGCTTTCGTGTTGCTGCTCACGTCCAGCTTCACCGGGGAGGTGCGCTCAATTGATGTGCCGTGCTCGAACGCCCCCAGCAGCGACTTGTAGCCGCGCTGGTTCAGCTCAGTACCGGTGAGTTTCAGGTTTGCTTGGTGCTCCCCGGCGGGGATCTCAACAGAGCTCCCCTCTACCTTCATCGCTGATGCGGGCTTAGGTGCCGCGTGGATGGGCGCACGCAGGGTGGCTGCGCCCTCAGTGAGCAGAATACGCCCCGACTCTGAGGCGATGAACTGGCGGTACTGTTCGGGTACCAGCTCTGTGCCGTCACCGTACGGGTCCACGGAGTTATGGGTTTTCTCCATGGCCGGGTCCATGGTCTTCTCCATGGCAGCCGGGTCAATGGTGATAGTGACAGTGAAGTTCTTCTTCTCTCCGGGGTTTACCGTAATATTCGACGGCAGGGAGAACTCCACCCCCGGCATGTCGGTGCTGCCCGCGTACGAAATGTTGTACGTGTGGGTGTGCGAGTCGAAGTTTTCCACCGTCATCTCGCGGGTTAGGGTCTGCTTGCCCTCGTTCACCGCGTATTCGAGTACCCCGAAGGTCTGGGACACCTGCGCGGGCCGGTCGGCGTTATACAGCAGCACTTTCGTCTCTGCCGCAGCCTTAGCATCAATACGCCCTGACCCCACGCGGTCCACCGCGTACACGTTCCCGTCGGCGGTGCGCACATCATGGTTGGCGCTGTTCATAATCGCGGCCTTGAGCTGGGTGGGGCCGTAGGACTGGTTAGCCTGCAGCACCTGGGCGGCCACACCGGCGGCAAACGGGGCCGACATGGAGGTGCCCGTATACGAGATGCCGTCCGTTCCGGTGCCTACCCGCGCCGAAGAGATATTGTTGCCCGGCGCCGCCACGTCGGGTTTCGTGTACCCGTAAGTGCCGTGGTAGCCGCGGGCGCTGGAGGCGGTCAGCTGGTCTTTCTTATTGCTGGGCACACGCAGGGATTCTTTCAAATCCGCGCCCAAGCGTACCTTCAGCTCACCGGTGGCGGCGGCTTCACGCACTTTAGCGGAGGCGCTTTTTGCCACACGGAACCCGGGGATGCTCTCATTACCGCCGATCGGCAGGGCAGGTTTCTCTTCCTCTGAGGAGAGGACTACGCCTTTACCGCCAGCCTTTTCGACGTTATCGAACCGCACCTTAGAACCGCAGGGGAGTGAACCGTCTGCGTTGGCCCATTCGAGGAACACCCACTTGTCTTTAATCTTCGCGGCGTCTTCGGCGCTGAACGCCTCACACCCGAATTTATTCGACTCGGAAGGGGTCACAACCGTCCCGGTCAGCGCCTCAGGTTTTGCCCCCGTGTAGGTGTACGAGACGGTGTAGTCGCCGGGGACTTTACCGGCCACGTTTGCCGGTGCCTGAATCTCCATGGAGTCCACCGCGTAGGAGGAGCCGATGGAGTTCGCCACTGTCAGCGCAGAAATCGCGTTTGCGGGCTGGCCCGAATCGGAGTATGTGTCGCCGCGGCCGTAGTAGTCGGTTGCGTTACCGGCTGAAACAACTGCGAGCACGCCCTGACGGTTGAGGGATTCAACGGCGTATGCGTCGGCATCATCCGGTGGGGAGAACTCGCCGCCGATGGAGAGGTTCACAATATTCGCCCGGTCCGAGAAATCCCCGTCACCGTTCGGGTCGAGGGTACGGTCAAGGGCCTGAACAACCACACCGGTGGTGCCGGTGCACCCGAACACGCGGAAACTATACAGCTGCGCTTCCGGTGCCGCGCCCGGCCCGATTTTCATCTGGTTCAGCTGCTCTGCGGTGAGTTTGGAGTAGTCGCCGCGGAAGGTGGTGCCGTCCTGGTTTACGCCGTACCCGGCGGCGGTGCCGGCAACGTGCGTGCCGTGGCCGCCAGCGGAGCAGTCGATGGGGTTGTTATCCGGGGCGGTCTGGTTTGTACCGTCGTACGAGTCACCCACCAGGTCATAGCCGCCTATGTACTTCTTGGCATCGTACAGCCCCGAGTCTGCGGCAGGCATCTCGGTGAGCTTAGTTGCTTTGTTGAACGCTTCGACCGTGCCGGGCCCGCCGAAATCGGCGTGCGTGTAGTCAATACCGGAGTCTACGACCGCGATTTTCACGTCTTTACCGGTGTACCCGCTGTTTTCACGTGCCCAGTTTTCCGCCGCACCGGTATCAACCACGGAACCGGCGTTCTGCTTCTTTTTCGGCACGATCGGGGTGATGCGCTCCACCTCGGGGTTATTGGCGAGGGTGCGGATCTGCGCCGCATCACCCTGTAAAGCCACCCCGCGCATTATATTGTGCGTGGTGTACAGCGTTTTCGCGCCGGTGCTCTGGGCTGCCGCCTGTGCCTGTGATTGCACCTGGGTTTTGATGGCTTGGACTTCGGCCTGTTTATTGGTGGGTGCTTGTTTGTTGGCTAGTACTGCGGGGGATTGGGTTTGTTCGTATGCGCCTTTGCCTTTGAATTGTACGAAGACGGGGATATTGCCTTCGGCCTTCTTCATGGAATCCGAGAGTACGGCGTGCTCACGGGAATTCCGGGCGATGTCCTGGGCGACTGGCGTGTCGGGATCACCAGCGGGTGCCGCCGTCGCGGGCAGTCCCGCTGTGATGGCCATAGTTACACCCAGGGTTGCCGATAGGCAGGCTCTTGAGAGGCCCCGTATCGGAGTGTTTTTTGGCATGATGCTCCTCGAATGTATGAGTGATAATGCGGTGCGACGGCATCGCCGCACCTCGAAGAAGCTGAGAGATGAAAACCACAATACACCAGTGTGGGAGAAAAAGTTGCACGGAATACATTGAGGTTTATTTCATTCAATGAATGAAGGTGAATTATCTCTCAATGTTTTATTCGCTTTACCGGGAGCAGAGGATATTTGTTTGAGAATGAGGATTAAAAACCCTGCGTGGGCAAATATTCGCTACTCGCGCCCTTTCAGGTGCATCCCTTAAAATGGTGCTTACCTCACAAAAACTGTGCGGCTTCGAGAACCGCACACCTAAGGAGCATCATGAGTCAAAATCCTTACGAAAATGGCCCCTACGACAAGAACCCTGGGAATGGGCAGAACCAGCAGCCACAGGGATACCAGCCGCAGAACCAGAATCCTTATGAGCAGCAGGGGGCACAGTACCAGTACCAGCAGAACCAAAACCAGTACGACCAGCAGGGCGCACAGTACCAGCAGGATCCGTACGGGCAGCCGCAGCCTGGGGCGGTGAGCGCAGACGATAAGAACATGGCGTTTCTGATGAACCTTATTTCTGCGGGCGCCACGTTCCTTTCGGCAACCACTATTGGTTTCCTGGCGCCGCTGATTTTCTGGTTTGTTTATAAAGACAAGCCGGGCTACGGGTTCACGAAGGAAGCGTCCCGTCGTGCCTTTAACTTTAACTTCACCCTGTGGGTTATCAGTACGGCGTCATGGATTCTGGCACTTATTACCCTCGGTATTTTGTTCTTTATCCCGCTGATCGTGGTGCCTCTGGTGACTATTGTGCTGATTGTCTTCCACATTATTGCCGCTGTCTCGGCGAATAAGGGCGAAGAGTACGAGTACCCGCTGACTTTCATTAAGATCCTTTAATATTCTCTGGTTCTGGCATCAGCCGATTATTACGGGTGCGCACTCCCTGCAATGTCTTGGGTGCGCACCCGTTGTTGTGTCCGCAGCAGATGCACGTGCCCGCCGCGAAATTTGGCGACTGCTGCTAGTGCCGGCACGGGCGGTGGGCGGTATGATTAATAATTGTGTGCCCGCCTCGGCTGGGTGCGGGTTGTATGGCGCGTAACCGGCGCGGAATGTGAAGCTTAACAAGGAGCGCAAGAAATGTCAGCTGTCGTCATCGTGGGTGCCCAGTGGGGCGATGAGGGGAAGGGCAAGGCAACCGATTTGCTCGGCCCCCGCGTGGATTACGTGGTCAAGCCTAATGGCGGCAATAATGCTGGCCACACGGTGGTGGTGAATGGGCAGAAGTTTGAGCTGAAGCTGCTGCCCGCTGGCATTTTGAGTGAGAACGCGACCCCTGTGATTGGTAACGGCGTGGTGGTGAACCCGGAAGCGCTTTTCGCTGAGATTGAGGGTCTGCAGGCGCGCGGTGCCGATACTTCTAAGCTTAAAATCTCTGCGAACGCCCACCTGGTGGCCCCGTACCATCAGACGATGGATAAGGTCACGGAGCGTTTCTTGGGTAAGCGCGCGATTGGTACGACTGGGCGCGGTATTGGGCCCACCTATATGGATAAGGTGGGCCGTTTGGGTGTTCGTGTGCAGGATATTTTGGATGAGTCGATTCTGCGGCAGAAGGTTGAGGGCGCGCTGCGGCAGAAGAATGAGCTGCTGGTGAAGGTGTATAACCGCCGCCATGTTGAGGTGGACGAGATTGTGGATTATTTCCTTTCGTTCGCTGAGCGGCTTAAGCCCATGATTGTTGATACCACTCAGCTGCTCAATAATGCCTTGGATGAGGGTAAAACCCTGCTTATGGAGGGCGGCCAGGCGACCTTCCTTGACGTCGATCACGGCACCTACCCGTTTGTTACCTCTTCGAACCCGACTGCCGGGGGCGCCTGTGTGGGTTCGGGTATTGGCCCCACCCGCATTTCCCGTGTGATTGGTATTCAGAAGGCGTACACCACCCGTGTGGGTGCTGGCCCGTTCCCCACTGAGCTGTTCGATAAGATGGGCGAGTTTTTGCGCACGACCGGCGGCGAGTTTGGCGTGAACACGGGCCGCCCGCGCCGCTGCGGCTGGTACGATGCGGTGCTTGCGCGTCAGGCGGTGCGCATTAACGGGTTTACTGATTTGTTCATTACTAAGCTGGATGTGCTCACTGGGCTTGAGAAGATTCCGGTGTGTGTGGCGTATGAGGTGGATGGTGTTCGGTTTGATGAGGTGCCGATGACGCAGACCGATTTCCATCACGCCAAGCCGGTGTATGAGTATTTTGACGGCTGGAGCGAGAACATTTCGGATGCGAAGTCTTTGGCTGACCTGCCGGAGAACGCCCGCAAGTATGTGCATAAGCTTGAGGAGCTTTCTGGCTGTCGTATCTCGGCGATTGGTGTGGGTCCGGACCGTGACCAGACTATTGTGGTGCGTGATCTGATCGATTAGGTTTTTCTATGTGAAGAAAACCGGCAGCGGCGCGGCTTAACCACGGTGCGCTGTTGTGGGTGCCGCAGCTTTGAAAGCTGCGGCACCGCGTGTATCTGGCCGTGTTTACAATGCTTTTACCGACCGGAGGAGCCGCTTTGCCGTTTCTGCGGTTGCAATATAACAAGGTTTGTGGCTGTGCAGCACGAGGCCTGAAATACCTGTGCTGTGTTTTTGACAGCATACCCCTTAAAAATCGTGGGTGATGGAGATAAAATACACACAAAGTTAGCCATTCTCCATGCGTATCCCTGCTGGTGGGCATCTGGGGCGTAGCTGCCTCTAACTACTGGGGGGTATGTCGTGGACTCCGCCAAAGGAGCGTGCCATGCTGCACCTTGAAGATTCTGTGAGCGAGACCTTACTGATTCCGCTGTATATGAAGCATCTTGCCTCGCAGATGCCTAACCCGGTGATTCACGATGAGGCGGCTACACGCCTGGTGCGGCAGCTTGATTACGATTTTTCGAAGTACGACCATATTATTCACACTGTTGTTGGTACCGCGATCCGCGCGGATTACTTCGACCGGCTAACCGCTGATTTCATTCAGCGCCACCCTAACCCTGTGGTCGTAAACGTGGGGTGTGGTTTGGATAGCCGCCGGGAACGTATCGGCGCTGCTGCCGACGGCGTACCGTTTTACGATATTGATTTGCCTGATGTTATTGCTCTGCGGCAGAAGCTGCTGCCTGCGCAGCGGGGTGAGACGCTGCTGGCTACTTCTGCTTTTGACGCCGGGTGGATGGATGAGCTGAACCGCCTGCACCCGAACGCCCAGTTTTTGCTGGTGATTGAGGGAGTGCTCATGTACTTTGACCGGTACACTGTGCGCGCCCTGTTCTGCGATCTGGCGCGCCGTTTTCACCGTAGTGAGGTAGCCTTTGACGTACTGAACTCGTGGATGGTGAAGAACTCCGATAGGCATGAGGCTCTGAAGCATGTGCGTGCCCGTTTCGTTTTCGGCTGTGACGATGACCTGGAGTTTGAGCGGTGGGCTGATAATCTGCACCTGATGAGCGTCAAGCGCCTGGCAGCTGATTTCCCGCAGTGGAAGAGAAGCGGCTTCTTGCTATCCCTTATCGGGCGGCAGATCCCAGCCTTCCGGGACTCCACTCGTATGCTGCACTACCGGTTGGACTAATGGGCACTGGGTGCGGCGGCAACAGCTGCTGACAGGATGGCTGAGCTGTGTATGATCAGGAGCTAACCGGGTTTTTCAAACGGCACAATATTGAATATGCCCCGTTAGATGAGGAATCTTATAAGAGCTACTCATCTATGAAGGGTTTTCCTTTCACGGGTTCTAGAATTGCGTGGAGTAAAACAAAAAACCACCGTTGCTGTCGCCTACATGAAACATTGGAGTTTGTAGAAGATATAGAGGTCATTCTTCAGCCCACCGATTTCTGCAGGTTCATAGTGGTGGGAAACGATTTTGAGGACGGGTACCTGATTCAGTGTTCTATACAAAGTGTTCGTTCACTACTTGATTTTCTTGTGGAGTATCCGGGGGAAAATTATCTGATCGATACTGAGGAAAAGTGGTGTATCTGTGTCTATGACTATCTAGACTTTGGTACGGTGGATTAGTCTTACTCTGAGCGGAGATAAGCTGCTTCTAGAAAATCAAGATGGGTTAGGGTATAGGCTTGTTGGCTTCCATGGAGAGAAATTTAACATATAGCCATAACCGATGAGGGTGCCGAGTAGGTTCATGTATCAAGGTTTTAAAGGGAACCACATGTTTTAATTTTTCATCCGCTTGTGGGAGATATAAATATAAAACACCGTCATAGATACATAATATTCCAATAAGAGAATATAAGGAGTAATAGTGCAAAAACTAGTTAATTATCATAGTGATTTGAGGCATGGTGCAGTTTTTAGGTTTCCCGGTTCATACCCGCACGAAAAATATGTTGATTTAATGCTGGTCGAATTCCCAGGTAGCGACAGAAAATATGGTTTTGTGGTATCTACTGGGTATAAGGCCGGGCTAATTCTGGTGATGCTCCCGCAAGAAGCTGAATTGGAACATTCAGCAGGGGTAAGCAGGCAATGGGTGATAGATAATTGGAATAAATGGATTTATGAAACCTGTAGTGTTGATGATGTCTACGTAGATAAAAACTATCCGGTTCCAGCTAGCCTTATCTAATACAGGCAGCTCATAAAAAATGAGTTTGGATATAATGCTAGGCATTATGCGACTGAAGATTATCATGGTAAAAAGAAGTCAAAAGATATAATGAATTTGTTAAAGTACTATAAGTAAGTTAACGATGGGTTATCGCTGATAAGAATCTTGCGAAAGAACAATAAGACGCGGTATGAGGAATGAAGAAAATTAAGCTGATGCCTGACTACCATTGCTTTCCGTTATGGCGGATAGATGATGATATTTGCTGCAATATAGACCCATATTCTCTACCGATATCCAATATATTGGCTGAAGAATTAATAAAGTGGGCAAATGAATATGATAAAACACTAAATATGAACGATCCTGTAAACTCTGGATTTGAAAATACAGAAAAAGAGCAGGCTTTTATAGATAAAGGAAATAACTTATTTAAAAGATTGAAGCATGAGCTCAGGGGTCAATACACAGTGGTTTTAAAAATTATTGTATGAAATACACTGTTATAAAACTGAAAACGCGGCTTTTATCCCTGGGGGAATAAGATTTTCAGATTCATGAATGGGGCATCAAAAAATATCAGCCTTCTTGTTAAAGATGTATTTTTCTAATTCGGCCTTATCATGGTTAATGAAGAACTCATTTCTGTATTCAGATAAGGTACTGTGGTTTGCGGACGAGTATGACAATTCATCACCGCCAGGGCCTTCCCAATAACAAATAGAACAAATATCATAACTTAACCTACCCGACAAAGTGTAAAAATAACAGCAGGGGCATTTGATCTTCCTGCCTATTTCATCCCCAAAGACCTCTATCTTTTTGAGGAGAACATTGCTAAGTTCCTTTGATAAATAATTATTATTTAGAATCGAATTTTTATGAACCAGTCCTGAAACAACTACAGGCTGGAAAAATTCACTATAGTATTCTACGTCGTCAAATTCATGTGTGCTTAGGTAATCTATAAGTTCTTCATTTAAATACTCAGGTTCAGATTCATAAGAATACCAAAAATCTAACAATATATTCATCTTATCAGCATCAGATATTAAATTACTCTGATGTTCAGAAAGTATTTTTATAGCTTCTTTTCTGTTCATGATAATATTTCAGATAGGCGTTAAAAATAATTATATTTATTTAGATTCATGCCATTTTTAACCGAGCCTTCTTCGTGCTATTATTTGTGCGATATATTTTATTTCCTCTATATTAACATACTCAATCTATAGGTTTGCGTTTATTGCAGTAGGCAGCACACACCATGGGGTATAGCAACTACATGATGTGTATTTCGAACGGACCCGGTGATTTTTTTCTGAGGACCTATAATAGTGAATGCTCACCATGGCATAGTCTCTTAAAGAAAATTTATCTGGAAGATAAAGTGATAGTCGTGCATGGTATTATATGGTTTGTGCGCCCGCAGGGCTAAATATATTTTACTGAATAGCAAGAGGAAATAGGTGAAATATGGGTAACTCGTATATTGATATCTCTGTTCTAGAGGAAAAGGAAACCTTTTTTATTGAGCCTTTTGAGTGGGTTAATCCAGAAAATGT
Organism: Rothia sp. HSID18069; assembly: GCF_003989155.1. Lineage (NCBI taxonomy): Bacteria > Bacillati > Actinomycetota > Actinomycetes > Micrococcales > Micrococcaceae > Rothia > Rothia sp. HSID18069. Next base: position 60,866 of record NZ_RBMG01000003.1, read on the forward strand.
TACTGGATTTTCGCGAGAAACTGTAAGAAAAGAAAATATTAGATCGTATGAAGAAGATGATTACAACAGAGATTCTGATACGGCAGATATTATTATTGCCTCATACTTGGAAGAATGCCTTTATGTCGATTCAAGTAATTATATGATTTTCCTGGAATATGGACTATGGCTAATCACAGAGCTCTATAGTAGTTATGTGGTGCATATTTTTCCTAGTGATATGAGAGAGCATCTTCCCAGAGAGTCTAATAAACTAAACCATATTTTTGATGAAATCTACAAAATATTTTTGACTAAAGATAAAGAAGATGAATATCATTGTGCAAATCTATTAAAAATATTTATTTTTGAAGTTTTTCAATTTGGCAGTGAATGGGGAAATTTTGATATAAAACATATTGATTGTGACAGCATTTTCTTGGAAAATAACCTAATTGAGAATGCTACCGAAGGTAAATTTTTATGCTCGTATTTAAATGAAGAAAATTTAGCTAAGCTGTCGTCTCTAGTTAACTATAGTAAAGGACATATTCCCCAGTATAAATACTGCTGAGTTAGGGATCTGGTAGTGATGCTTCAGATTTTCAATATGCGATTCAGAATTATTTGGAAATTACTCAGTATAATTCCAAGTTTTCTTCAACCGATGCTATTTCAACGGGCATTAATGCAAAATCCGGGCTAGATAAGGTGTTTAATGCTGAGCGTCGGTGATATGTGCAAGGTATCTTATCTAGAGAAACCAAGATTACTTATAATAACTGACTGACTTTTTCACCATTTAAACGTACCTTGTTAGTTGATTATATTGGTGGTTATGGTGTTCTAACCCTCTTCAACTCCATCAATGTATTGAGAATCCTCAATATGAACGGTTGAGAAGCTCTGGATAAAACCAGGAGTTTTCTGATCATCTCTTTTGGGCTTAAACAATCCTTGTGTAATAGCCCAATCATATATAGATATATCAAGAGGGTACTTCGATAGTATCCCGCTGATTTTATACTTTTCTATCCATCGAACAGCCTTCTCTCTAGACGAAAAGATAGCAGACGGAAAACTGGCGCTGCTTCCTTGAACAACCCATATATACAATTCATCCATTGGTATGTCCTTTCGAGGATGACCGTATCTCTTTTCGCACTCGAACAATACCTGCTTCTCGTCCTCCTTGTCCACCTCAGGTAGCGGGAACAGTCACCCCTGATCGTTTTATATAGGCCAGCCCTACCGCATCACAGGTAATGCTCTACCAGCGTCACGCTTCAGCATCCGCCGAACGAACCAGGCCTCAGAACGGAGCAACGGATCCATACCAGCGGCAGGATGCCCCTTGCAGGGGGGTGCTGTAGATGAGGCGCTGCTGGTTTTACTGGTTTTGAAATTGAAAGGCTGACTTGTGGCTGAGGCGCGCCAAAAACTATAGGCATCAAATGCAGGGTACAGGTGCCGGGTAATTTTTTATATTTGTTTGGCATTTGCGAGTTCGTAGGCGGTTTTGGCACCGAGTCCGTCGATGTAGGCGGTCAGACGGTTGAGGCGGTCGTATTCGAAGGTTTCGTGACTGCCGTCGGGGTAGTCGGTACGGACGGGGTTGCCTGCTGCGTCGTAGTGGTGGCGGGTGGTATGGCCCAGCGCATCGGTAACAGTTTCGAGATCGCCGTATTCGGTGTAACCGAAACGGGTGGTTTCGCCGGTACAGTCGGTAAAGCAGACGAGCTGATCGAGGGTGTCGTAGTGTAGGTGTCGGGTTTTGCCTAAGGCGTCGGTTATGGTTTCGGGCAGCCATTGGGCGTTGTAGCCGTAGCGGGTGGTGTAACCGGCGGGGTCGGTGATGCTGATGAGGTTGCCGCGTTCGTCGTAGGTGTAGGCGGTAATCCTGCCTGCGGGATCGTTGACGGCAACCGGCAGGTTGAGGGTTTCGTGGTAGCCGATTTGGGTGCTGCTGCCGTCCGGGGCGGTAATGGCGATGACGTTGCCTTCGGGTGAGGCGATTTGGTAGATGTCGTCTGAAAAGCAGAAACTGCGTGTGTACCGCACACACCCTTGTATATCGGAACACCCGTATCATAGCAACAAACCGCCCGGCCGCCACCCGTACACACCCAAGGCAAACAACCGTCGCGTAGCTCAGGAAGCGGTCGGGCAACCGATCGACACAACCGGACAGTTGCCAGACAACACAACCGAATGCAAGGCAGGTTTATGATGAGTACCCAATACAATTACGCAGGCATCGACATCGCCAAACGAAACTTCGTCATCGCCGTTTCGTCTTTGTCTAAAACCAAAACCGAAACCAACAACCCCAAAGGAATCGCCCATACCGTCGAATACCTTAAAAAACACAAGGTCGCCCTCGTCGTGATGGAAAGCACCGGCGGTCTCGAAATTCCCGCCGCCAAAGCCATCCACCGCTCAGGCATAGCCGTGATTATCGCCAACCCGCGTCAGACGCATCAGTTTGCCCAATCGCAGTCGCTGACCAAAACCGATGCCAAAGATGCCCAAATGCTCGCCTTCTTCGCACAGATGATGACGCAGAAAGAGGATTGGCAAACCATGCTCTACCACCCGCCCACCGAAGCGGAAGAAGTGTTGGAAGCATTGGTCAACCGCCGCAACCAGCTGGTGGATATGCGGACTGCCGAGAAAAACCGTCTGCATCAGGTTCACGAAACGCAAGTCGAAAGCGTCAAACAACTGATTGCTCATTTTGACCGGCTGATTGACGAATTGGACAAACAAATCGACGAGCACACCCACACGCATTTTGACGGCAAAGCCAAAGTGGCGGAACAAATCAAAGGCATCGGTTCGATAACGACGGCTACGCTGATGGCGATGCTGCCCGAATTGGGACGGCTGAACCACAAACGGATAGCGAGTCTGGTCGGTATTGCCCCACACCCGAGGGAGAGCGGGGAAACCAAATTCAAAAGCCGCTGCTTCGGCGGAAGGTCTGCGGTGCGTAAGGCGCTGTATATGGCTACCGTGGTGGCGACACGTTTTGAACCGCTTATTCGGGATTTCTATCAGCGCCTGCTGTCCAAGGGTAAGCCGTATCATGCATCCGAAACGGAAAATTTGAGCGGTTACATACCTTGGGTTGGTGGCAGTGTTATTTTAACTTGGCTGCCAATTCGTCGAATTTTTGTTTGATGTCGGCCTTGAAGGCTTCCACTTTCTCTTGACGTTCGGCTTTGCGCTCGGCTTTGCGCTGTTTTTTCCAAGCTTCGTGTGCCTGACGTGCCACTTCTTCCTGCGCTTCTATTGCTGCCAATACGTCCTGTTGGGCAACGGCTGCATCTTGCCGGAGAATAACGGTTTTGAAACGGTGGAAGAAAGCGTCCAATACAGCTTCGTTGGATTCTTGCGCCAAAATAATGATCGCAGTACTGCCGTTATCCAGTTTTTTGGCTGTATTTTCCAGCAACAACCCCTCTCCCAATGTTTGGGCAGTGCCTGCATCACTGCCGATGAGTGCGCCAATAGCTCCACCCAACAGAACACCGATAGGACCGCCGAGGATGCCGACCAGCGAACCAATGAGGCCGCCCGTCCATGCGCTTTCGGCCGTATTGGCGGTAAAGTCGGTGCTTTCTGCTGGGATAATCAGACCATTTTCCTTTTTAATCAAAACGGCTTGTGCCACCAAAGCATCTGTTGTCTGCGAGTAAGCTTTCAATTCAGAAAAGGCTTGATAAGCTTCGCTGGAGATGTCGAATAAGGCAACGATGATGTTTTGTTTCATAAGTCTACTCCCGTGGATTGAAAGATTTAAGAACAATTGTATGCGGTGTCAGTGTAAATTGCAAGGGGGGGGGGGGGAGCAATGCGGCAAACAGAACTTTACCTATGTAAAGTCTGTAGAACCGGCAAACGGATAACGAACAATACCCAGCCTTAATGGGATTCGGTTTGTTGCTCACGCATGATTTGGGCGCGGGCTTTATGTCGGATGTAGAGGGCGAGGCTGCCGACTTGGCCGAAGACGGCGCCGAAGGCGAACAGGAAGGCGGCGACGGCGAATTGTTTGCTTTGAATGGAAAGCAGGTACGCGCCCAGAGTTACCAATGCGATGAAGAGCAGGGTGAAGAGGACGGTCAGGATGAGGAAGGTTCGGCGTTTGGTCATGGTGGTAACGGGGTTAGGTGGTTCGGGAGGCCGTCTGAAAAGCGGGAAATGCGTTTTCAGACGGCCTTTTTTGTTTATTCCGCCGTTTCCAGCCTGTCGAGCAGGGCTTCTGCGGCGGCGGAGACGAGGCGGAAGGTTTCGGTAAAATCGCCCGTATACCAAGGGTCGGGCACGGCCCGGTAGCCGCTGTCGGGAATCAGGTCGGTGAGCTTGAACTGTTTTCCGGGGCAGCGGCCGAACTGCCTTTCCAGTTCGGCCAGGTTGTCGTCGTCCATGGCGATGATGAGGTCGTAATGCGCCGGGTCTTCGCGGCGGATTTTGCGGCTGGAAAACCCGTCGGCGGCAATGCCGTGCGCTTTGAGTTCGGCCCGGGTGCCGCGGTGCATGTCTTCGCCGTCGTGCCAGCCGGACGTGCCCGCGCTGGCTGTTTCGACGAGGTGCGACAGGCCGCGTTCGGCGGCTTGGTGGTGCAGGACGTATTCGGCCATCGGCGAGCGGCAGATGTTGCCGAGGCAGACAAACAGGATAAGGTTGCCGTTACGGCGTGTATGCGCAAACTGCTGACGATATTGAATGCCCGGATGCGTGATTATTTTGCCGAAAACGGTACCATCGAAAACGGTATCCAAACGGCTTGATTTGAGTTTTGGTATTTTTGCCCGACGGGGTGAAAAATACAGTTGCTACCCATGTAGACTACGGCTTACCAAGCTGCGGAGTTTCAGACGGCCTTTGTGATAAAAAGGCAGCCTGAAAACAGGGAAACAAGGATTTCAGGCTGCTTTGGGTTGAGTTTAGCCACCCAACGCACGCTTGTTGCCACAGATATTTATAAATCAACAACAGGTTGGTAACCAAATTCTTTGAACACGGCGCGGCGCAGGTTTTTTGCGCGTCGTCGAAAAAGCCGCCCAGTTCTAAGCCGACAAAGGGGAGAAACGGAGTAATCAGCGGGTGGCTAATCATACTGTTGTCCAAGCCTTTTTGCGTACGCAGGCGCAGCAGGGCGAGGATTTCCCACGGCATCCATTGTTCCAACGTGTATTCGAATTCGGGGTAACCTTTTTCATCGTCGCGGCTTTGCCGGATATGGTAGTCGGCGAGGTCGTTGAAAATCTGCTTCACCTGTTCGGCGTCGCTGCTGTCAAAGCCTGCGTAGGCGGTTTGGTAGAGTTCGGAGAAGGCGAACAAATCTGCCTGCGTTTGGTCAATCGGCAGGGCAAGATGGTCTTGGGCGAGGCGGAACGACAGGGGGATGAGGGTGCGGGCGGCATCGGTTTCCTGCGGTCGGATGCATTCGTCTGGGTTGGCAATGATGGTTTGCAGGGCGGCGAAGCTGAGGCTCTGCTCGTCGCGGCTGAAAAAGAGGGAGGCGAGGAAGGCGAAGTAGCTATTGTTTACGCTGATATAGGGAATGCGCGGTCTGCCGGTGAGGTGGTGGCGTACATAGCCCATGGTAAGGAAATAGGCTTTTGCCATCATGGCGCGGAACAGGCTTTCGCTTGGAGCTTGCAGAAATTCGGCAAGCGGGATGCACAGTTCCATGCGCAGATCGTAGATGACTTGGGTGGCGGTGTAGCTGACTTCACAGTCCTTCTCCAAAAAGTCGTCATACCAGCGGTGGGTGAACGGGGTGGTGCCTTGGCGGATGTATTCGTCCAGATAGCCGCGTTCGCGTTGATAGTCTTCGCTGTCGTCACCGGTAGTAATGTTTTCAACCAGACGGTCAAGATTGTGCTTCATGGCGGCGGTGGGTTTTTTGCTCATTTTTTGCTCCTAAATTAATTACCATGGGCTAAATGTCATGCGGGTTGCTTGAAATTTATGATTCATATCAACAAAGACAGTTTCGGTTTTATCTATATTATTAAATATCTCTTGCGCCTTCTTCTTATTAAGAGGCGTCTTTTTGCCGTCTAAGCCTTTCATAAAATATCCGCCTTTTTTCTTATCCGTTACATCTTCCGTCAACACTTGCTCAGCAAAACATTTACCGCCTTTCTGCTGTCTTTCGCTTAGTTTAAATTTTCCACGTTTAGAACTTTTAACTTTAAATATGTCATATTTCCCATCCGGTCTCAATGCGACAATATCCAAGCCGTTTCCGGAGGCATTTTGAATAGAGAAGACTTTTTTGTATCCCGTACCTTCCAGATATTTCATTACCCTGCGCTCGCCGGCAGTACCCAAGCGCTGCGCGTAGGTTTTTTCAATCCCAACGGGTCGAACCAAACCAAAGCGTTATCTGCAAATTGATAAAGATGCTCCCCACCCAACAACCCAATCGGATCCTGATTCACAAACCGACCGGCCTCAGGCTCGTAATACCGCATCAGGTTGTAATGCAGTCCGGTCTCTTCATCGAAGTATTGGTTCTGCAATCTGAACGGCTGGTGCGCGTTCTTGTAAACCCGCTCGTCCTTTTTCAGACGACCCCAGGCGGTGTATTCGCCGTACCATAAGAGATTGCCGTGGATATCGGTCATCTCGCGCGGTATGCCGATTTGATCGTTGTGGAAATAGGCGAGGTATTAAGCTTCGTCTTGGTTGTTGTGGAAGACTTGGGCTAAAGGTTCGTCGCTGTCTTTGTCGGTATACTCCTGCAATAGGCGGCTGCCGTCCCAGACGAAGTGGGTGCTTTTTGGTTCGGCGCTCGTCCAGGCAAGTTTGTCTTGGCGTCGTAACGGTCGTATTCGTAGCGGGATACCAGTCCGTCGGGCTGGTTGTGTTCGACCATGATGTGGTTACGGTAGGCGAAACCGCGCAGTTTTTTGCCGTCACGCCCGTAAACGGCGGTCAAATCGCCGTAGCCGTCATAGTCGTAGCGCACCAGCTCCTTGCCGTTGAAGGTGACGGAAGTGAGGCGGTGCGCCGCCTTCGGGGGAGGCGATTTGGCAGAGGTCGTCTGAAAGTCGGTTTTCAGACGACCTCTATGTTAACTGTTAATGAGATTGTTAAAGAACAAATGATTCAGACGACCTCAAAGAAGATAGTGAAGCCGTCTGAAAATCGAGAGGAGGGCGTTAAGGAATTTTATTTTGAAATCAATTATATGCGCTTTAAGATACAACACATACAACCATTGATTTGAAGATTTATTTAGGCCACGATTTGCCATGTATTACTTTCTCCCACGCATTATCAAATTCTCCTTTTGAAATTTCAACTGCCCAAAATTGCTTATCTTTATTAATTTCTTCTATTTTTGGTATTGGCAATTCTCCTAAAAGACATGATTCTCTTTCCTTTTCTTGGGAAGCATATAAGTGGTTGCCAGATTTAAAAAATTCTATTTTTCTTACCTCATATCTGTTTTGATCCAATTCACTGTAAATTATAGATGGGTCATCGTTGTTATCATGAAACCATAACGTTCTCATATAAAACATTTTAATTCCTTCCGTCTACGGCTTGCTGAAAACCAAAAAACCGAGTGCGTGCTTTAAGGCACACACGCTCTGGCTTGCTAATCTGAACCTAAAGCTATTTGAGCATCTTCAGCAAAAGCAGATTTATCTTCAATTAGTTGACGAAGAAGTAATTTTACAAAAGGTAATTTTCGATGAAATGTTAAGACTTGGAGTGCAGCGCTAGCTATTAACTCATTTTCATTTTTCTTGAGAATACTCATTGCAAACTCTGCTTCATCAACAGTTATTAGTGCTCTTTTTAAAATACTCAGTGCCTCAATTCGAAGGTAAATATCTTCGTTAACATTATTGACAAAATGAATTATTTTTTTAAATATTTCACTATAGTCAAAATCACCTATATATATTCTCAATATTTTGAATGCCTCATTCCGAGAAAGATCAGACTCCTTTGAATTTAGGCCAATATCCAAAAGAAAGTTTGCTAATTCCTCAGACATATCCTCATCAACATAATTCTGTAAGAAATTTTCCTTATCACTATCATTATTAAATTTTTGATAGAGTGATTTAAATTCTTCATAATGCATATTTTTACCTCAAAGTTATTTTTCAAAATTAATTTAGACCTAAATTTAGTTATTTCGTCAGATGGTTTTAATTTCAATATTTCATCAGAAATTCTACTTGAATTAGGCTCGATTATCGAATTTTCTCGGCTTTTCCCTTTTCTATCGGCACTCTCGGGAGCACCACCTGCACACATATCTGGTTTATGTAACCATACTATACCCTCTCCTGCAGATCCTTTATCACTTGTGTACCTTCTTCCTCTCGCTTCTATAGTTGGGTTATCTCTAAAATTCCTAATTCTTTCTTGCAAGCCTTCTAGACCCTCTATTTTTAAAATTTTATTAAATGCCCTAATTTGCCCTCTAATTTGGCGTTTTAACTCTTTAACATCAGTAACTTTATCTGGTTTTAAGATATGATTATAAGTCAATATTTTGACTTTTAACTCCAAAGTGTCAAACCATGTTAAAGAATTTAAAGCAAACTGATACAAATTCTCCCCGCCCAACAGCCCAATCAGGTCTTGGTTAATGAACTGCCCCGTCTCCGCCTCGTAATACCGCATCAGGTTGTAATGCAGCCCGGTCTCTTCATCGAAGTATTGGTTCTGCAATCTGAACGGCTGATGCGCATTCCGATAGACGCGCTCATCCTTTTTCAGACGACCCCAGGCGGTGTATTCTCCGTACCATAAGAGATTGCCGTGGATGTCGGTCATCTCGCGCAGGATGCCGATGTGGTCGGTGTGGAAATAGGCGAGGTATTGCCCTTCGTCTTGGTTGTTGCAGAAGACTTGGGCCAAGGGTTCATAGCTGTCTTGGTCGGTGTAGATATAGGTATAGCTGCCTTTGTAGGTGTACTCCTGCAATAGGCGGTTGCCGTCCCAGACGAAGTGGGTGCGTTTCGGGTCGGTACTCGTCCAGGCGAGTTTGTCTTTTCTTTCCTTACTCAGTCTTCGCCCGAACGGGTCGTAGGCGTATGTCCAGATTTCGGTATTGCCGGCGGGCTTTTTGATTTCGGCACGGACGAGTTGGTTTTCTAAATCGTATTGGTAATATTGGTTTTCACCATTGGGCAGCTGGCGGTAGATCAGATTGCCCAGTGCATCGTAGGTGTATTCGATGCCGTTGAATTCGGCGATTCTGTTGCCGTCGGGGCGGTATAGGCCGCCTTCGCGGGCGTTTTGGGTCAGATCGTCCAGTATATTGCCTACGGGGGCGAAGGCAAACTTCTGTGCTGTATTTTTGGGTACGTATGCGGCTTCGAGGATACGGTCGAGGGGGTCGTAGCGGTAATGGGTCGTGCCGCTTTTGAGGTCAGTGCTGCTGATGAGGTTGCCGGCTTTGTCGTAGCGGTAGCGACGTTCGACGAGGGGCCGGGATGGGGGTTGCCTTGGCGGGCTTCAGACGGCCTTGGCCGGTGTGTCTTTGAATGTGCAGGCTGCTTTTAAAAGCTCAAAACGGCTCAAAAGCAGCCTGCACTTTTTTAACTGCGGTGGTGCTGCGCTTTCAGGTAGCCTGATGGGGGCGATGGGCTGCCTGAAAAAACCGAATAACCGAAAGTTATACAGGCTTGTACTTGCCTTCGTTCTTTAAATAAGTTTCTGCTTTCCTAACCAATATTTTTGCCCCGCTATTCAGAAACTGTTCCATCTCCTTCCGAAATCCCGGAATTTTCATTTTTGCCACGGCCTCCATCAGGAAAGTATTTGCAAAATTCGCTTCCCACAAATGCGGCATATTTTTCGCAATATCATTGATTAGGTTCCTATCATTCATCATGATTAAAGGACGTAAAAAATTAGCGTGTCCGGACAGCCATTTTTTATCCTTAAGCTGTTCGATTAAAAAATCTTTGACTTTTTCAGATTGCAGCAGGTAAAGGTTATCCTCTAATCCCTTGGCAATCCTTAGATAAGCACTCATCATCACAGGTTCAAAATGGAACTTGCAACCGGCAAATACGGTTTCCGGCTCTTGATAGTTGTCGTATATAAACTCCGACAACTCCGATACTAGCTTAATCCATTCTTCATCTGCGTGTTCCTTATGGGTAGGCTGAAAATAATAAACAAGGCCATAATATTCGAATAACTTATTTTTAATGTCTGAATCATTTATCATTCTAATTTCCTAACATATTTTTTCAGTTTTTGGCATTTGCCCTGTCTTTTAGCTTCCTGTTCAATCAGGTCATCAAAAGATACCCTTTGAACTTTTACATTGGGGTTTCGGTAATCCGTGGGTCAATCTTTGTCCGTATATCCGCAATTGGTTCTCGCCGTCGGGCAGCTGGCGGTAGATCAGGTTGCCCAATGCGTCGTAGGCGTAGCGGTGGTTGAACACGTTACAACAAAGGTCGTCTGAAAGTTGTGTTTCAGATGACCTCTATGTTGACTAGTGACGAAGTTGTTAAAGAGCAAATATTTCAGACGATCTCAAAAAACGTATTGAGGTCTTCTAAAAATCAGAAACTACTCGCGTGCATTCCACACACACCCCACTTCAGGATTAGGGGTTTTATGCGGGCTACGGCTTGCTGTGTCGGAATTAGAAGTTTTATACACGTTACGGTTTGTTGCTTGTTAAACCTAGTTTTCTAATAATTAAACATTCCTTTCTTTACCAATAGAAATTCTTCTAAAGAAGATGATATTTTTTCTAAGGAGTCTTCAATCATCACTCCCATGCCAACAGCAAAAATATTTTGCTCTTTATTGTCCATCAGAATAGCAACTCCCTCACCATTATCTCCAATCATAAGAAAATTCGGTAAATATTCTTGCACCTCATAGTCAATATTCCTTTGTTGAATATCCTCTGCCTCTAAAAGGGTTATCTCATCCCCATATAATCCATTACTTAGTTCTAAAAATTGAATATATGATGAATATGAAATATGCCACTCCAGCGGCAACATTTTTATTGCCTGACTAGTAGTAGGGTCATTTAAAGTATATAAAGTTTCTAATTCATATCTATTCATTTTAAATTGCTCTAATTCTTTGAAATACTTATAGTTTTGATTTAATGCTCGTTTAATTTTCTTAGGCGACAAACCCGCAGCTTTTAATTGTCTTGCTGCTTCCGTAAATTCTTGTCGAATACTTGTATTATATCCATTTTGTTTCCTAAAGGCTCGCTGCATTGCTGAAATAGTAGCATGAGCTTTTTGACGAAGAAGGCAATAGATTTGCTGGAGCTTTTAGGGGATCGTAACTTTTTATATTCTTTCTTGCCCATTCTTATTGAATGGTATGGTGTGATTGCACCCTATCATCATCTTTTATGTTGCAATGTCCTGGTGCACGATTACTTTACCGAAAACAATATCCAAACAGCTTGACTTGAGTTTTGGTATTTTTGCCCGATGAGGTGAAAATACAGTTGCTACGCATATTGTCACATAATTTAATATTCATTATTTAATATGCGCTTTTTAATTTCCTGATCAAAAGGATTATCTTCGAAAATCAAGTCAAAACCAGTAAAAAGGCCATTCTTATTTTCTTTCACTTTATCATCAAACTCGAACAATTTTTGAACAAGTGGGTGATTAAAAGGTAATTTATTTACCTTAATAATATAAAAAGCTATCAATGATTTAAACTCAAAATGAGGGGGGTACTTAACTAAATATTCTAGAACATTTGGACTCATATCCATGAAAGCTTTAATAATAGAAACATAACCTGACATCAAATGCCTCAGGACATCAGGATAAATTTTGTCAGCTTCCTCAGGAGAGGGCGGCACCTTAATAGCGTCCCCCCATTCAAAACTAGTAAGCGAGGGAGCATGATAATAATGTGCACCTGCTACTGAGTACATACAACAAATTACTTCAAAACTAATGTTATGAATATTATATTTTCGATTTTGAGAATCATACATTTCCTTTAAAAATTTAGCTAAAGTTTTACTTTCTATCCAAATACATGCTGTATATCCTTCAGAAACTCTTGAATATTCGAAGGAGATTTCTCCGTAAAGATGGTTTGCTTTTCTAAATTTAATGGACTTCTTGAAGAAACGCACATTTTCTTCATTCATGTTTTCTTTAATATATTTCATGAGATTTTCTAAAAATACTTTTTTATCCATAATACTTTTCCTTTAATACATTAAACTTTAAAAGTATTTCACAAACCGTCCAGTCTCCGGCTCGTAATACCGCATCAGGTTGTAGTGCAGTCCAGTCTCTTCATCATGACACTGGTTTTTGCAACCTGAACGGCTGATGTGCGTTCCGATAGACCCATTCGTCCTTTCAGGCGACCCCAGGCGGTGTATTCGCCGTACCACAGGAGATTGCGGGGGGGGGGCAGTCATCTCTCTGGGATACCGATGTGGTCGGTGCGGAAATAATAAGCGAGGTATTTATTCTTCTTTGTTTTGGTTGTTGTGGAAGATTTTGGCTAGGGGGTCGCAGCAGCCTTTGTAGGTGTACTCCTGCAATAGACGGCTGCCATCCTAGACGGGGTGCGTTTCGGTTTGCTGCTCGTCCAAGCCAGTTTGTCTTGGCGTTCTTTGGAGAGCCTTCGTCCGAACGGGGCGTAGGCGTATGCCCAGATCTCAGGGCGGTTGCCAGCTAGATAAAATATGTTGTTAAAAACAAAAATGCCGCCTGAAAATTTTATCTAAAACTTTTCAGACGGCATTGGTGCTTACGCTTTTTGCATATTAATCTCCACGAAACTCACCGATATATGTTAAACCATTATATTTTTTATCTGGAGAAATTTTTAAATCAGGGTCTGAATACCATAAGACAGCATTACCTTTTGTAATACCCAGCTCTTTACATTTTGCTTTTACGGCTGGTAATTCAGATTCATCTATCGCAGCTTCAACTAATAATTTATTCAAAGAAACTACTTTAGGAAATAAAGGAATAATTCCAATATAGTCTTCATCGTATTCTTCATCTAATCCAATATCTTTACAAAAAGGGCAAAACACACCCTCTGGCAAACTATCTTGTTCGAAATACTGCTCATACTGATCTTCTGAATCTGTTACAGTTCCTAACCACAAGTGTACCCTGTCGAATCTGTCGTCTTCTTCCAAAAACATGATATTTTCCTTAATTGAATTGTTAAACAATTATATTCATCAACCATCTACTGAATTACCACATTTACCACAGGCTAATGGAAATCTTCCTATCATGCGCCGATCATGGTGTTCTGTAATTATATCTAATGCCTCTTGCGATGTTGCCCGAGTTGAAACGGTTGCCGAACAATCGGATAGCGAGTCTGATCGGCATCGCGCTGCACATGAGACAGAGCGACGAAACCAAATTCAAAAGCCACTACTTCGGTGGAAGGTCTGCGGTACATAAGGCGCTGTATATGGCTACCATGGTGGCAACACGGTTCTGAACCGCTTATTCGTTGCCGTTACGGCGTGTGTGCGCAAACTGCTGATGGTATTAAACGCCCGGATGCGTGATTACTTTGCCGGAAACAGTATCCGAGCGGCTTGATTTGAGTTTTTGCATTTTCGCCCGACAAGGGTAAAAATACACTTATTACCTATGTGAGCTACGCTTTCTACGCTACTCTATATCCTCTTCCCAATCTATAACTTCACGATCAAGAGTTTGCCGCATAATTTTATGTTTATCAAAATCAGATGAGTACTGAATAAACTCACCAAAAAATAAACAATTGTTAAAAAAATCAACCAATTCCTTTTTTATTTCATTAGAAAAAATAATGTGTATTTCTTGAATGGTGTCCAGAAATTTTTCATTTTTGTCAAAAATAATTATGATTCTTTTAGGTTGAAAAATAATTTTTTCTGGGTCTAGGTACCTTCCATTTTCCTGACCGGATAGCTCGAAATAAGCAATCTCTGAATACTCGAAATCAGGATCTATATATACAGAAGACTGAATATTAAAATATCCACCTTCAAATATAATATTGAAACAACTTGTATCTAATTGATCATAAACCATTTCATAATTAATTACATTTAAAATAATTTTACCCATATTAAAAATTCTCGTTATGTACAATTATATTTTGGAGATAATATTTTTTGTATTTCTGGGCTCTCTATGCTTTATGGCAATCCTTGCTTTTAGAATTTTTCCCATTTTTATTTTCCTGTTTTAGCATCTTCCCAATAAGAATCTATAACTAAATCTAATGCAGCAGATGCGTTGTTCATATTTCCTGCCAGCCGTTACCCCCATTTCCGAAGCTCAGCGAGAGCACCCGGCCGTTGTTGTCGATAACGTACTGCAGCAAACTGGTCCGGTCAGCAGATGTTAACCGAAACGCTGATGGCTGCTGTTGGCGTCTTCTGCTGCCACTAGCGAAGAGGAAGTAGTCTTCATCCGAACCGTCCTCTGCTACCAGCGGCGCAAAACGCAACGGCAACGAACCGTCCAGCGAGTTGTATAAACAATGCAATAACGGTTTTTAATATCTAGTAAATTTTATTTAGGACATATATCCTATACAATTTTTTTGAGTTCTATGATTTGTTTTTCTACCTCAGAGATAATTGTAGGATCATTATCCCATATGTCTAAGAATTCCCAATCGCTATTTGGAGGATTTATCATATTTTCAAGTATTGTCAAAACCCTCTTAATGATTATGCTTCTTTGATCTAGAAAATCCTCTGGACATGTATAAGGTGAACTAAAATCAAATTAAAATATGTGCGATCACTCTTATTGTGTCATATTTTTCGTTCCTAGGATCAAATTGCTCCACTTCTTTAACTAGTAGGTCAAAGCTTTTGGTGTTCCAAAATTTATGTAACCAATCTGCCGCTTCGTCGTTTTCGTAAAATTTATATCCCCAAACTCCCATAAAAATATACTCCTTATTAAAATCTAAAAATAGACTATTTATTTAACGTTTATAGCCAGCTTATTGAGTGACAGTACTTTTTATCTCTTCAAATAGTTTTTCTGAATCATTTTTAATTGAATCACGATACTTTTTCTGTAGCTTTTTTTCGGCTCTTACAAACCATTCATTAAAAATAATTTGCCATTCAGAAACTCTTTGTTTTTTATTTTCAAGTTGGTATCATCGGGAAATTTTTTAGCAATCATGAGTAACATGTCTAAATACCCTAATAATTGTTGGGCAGGTTCATCAGTACCTTTCATCCATTCAATAACATCTTCGATTTGAGATATTGAGAAGTACAAATATGCCAACCCAGCAAGATCAGCTCTATCGTTCTCATAGATTCCAGTTCCATATACTTTCATTTTATACTCCTAATTTTATATTCATATTTCTAAGGTTATTAAGGACATCGGTGACACGGTCCAATTTCCAGCAAATACCCTTCTACAACCACATTGTCCTATTAACCTTAAAGTATCTCGCCAATCTTGTACATTCGACCCAAACTGATACAGATCCTCTCCGCCTATAACCTAATCGAATTCTAATTCACAAACCGACCCGCATCAGGTTCATAGTACCTGAAGAAGCCGTAGCGCGCCCATCTCACGGTCACAGTGCTGGCTTTGCGGGCGAAAGGGCTGGTAAACAGTATCCGTTACCTTGGTTTCCTCTTTCAGACGATCCCATTCGGTATAGATACCGAACCACAGCAGGTTGCCGCCTTTATTGGTCATCTCCCTGGGATGTTGATGTGGTCGCAGTGGAGGTAGTTCACTTCCTGAGGCTTTCGTCTTCGGCATTGGCGACGGCGCGCACGGCGGACGGTTTGCCCATGCGGGCTGCCTGTTCTCGGCTGCTGACCTGCCCGTTTTGCCGTGTGGGATTTGGGGCAAATCCTTGCCACGCTTCATTTTGAAACGATGTTTCGTGCGTATGCAATGCAGTATCGAAAGAGCGGCGCGTACCAGAAAAAATATTCGCGCAGCTGTGCTTCGGTTTGCATCAAATGCTCATTTGTGCCGATGCGCAAGGGTAGGTTTAACAACCGCTGCAAGTTCTTTTGTTCGCGTTTGACCCGCCTAATGCCAACAAATTTGAGTAGGCACAAACCCTGGTGGTGACGCAGGTAATTATGTCGCCCAAAGCTCCGGAAAATTTGGGATCAGAATGGTGCTGTTCATTAAGATAGATTCCTTGGTCTCAACCAAACAAGGCTTGTCTGAGAACTTAATATATTATTAATAAACCGCCCTCGTCCCCATACGTAATCAAGATTTGCCTGGCTGCTGTTTTATGCATATCTGGAATTTCGAGAACGTTCTCATTTTTAATGCTTGAACCGAAAGAGAAAAAATACTATCCTGTTTTAAGTGACGTTGGAGAAACGTCCAGAACCCAAGAAAGGCAACTAAGGGGACAGCATCATGGCAAAAGATTTAAATGTGTTCGATAAAGAGTATGGCCTTTTGATTAACGGCGCGTGGACGAGCCCCGGCACGCTTTTGGATTCTTACAATCCCGCCAATGGCGAAGCATTGGCGAAATTTACCGACGCGACTGACGCCGATGTCGATGCCGCCGTCGCCGCCGCGCAGGAAGCGTTCAAAACATGGCGCAAGACCACCGCAACCGAACGCGCCGCCATACTCAACAAAATCGCCGATGTGATTGACGAAAACTTGGAATTGTTCGCCCTGCAGGAAACACTGGACAACGGCAAACCCATCCGCGAAACCCGCGCCGCCGACATCCCACTGGCTTCCGACCATTTCCGTTATTTCGCCAGCGTCATCCGCGGCGAAGAAGGCACCGCAACCCAACTTGACTCCGAAGACCTGTCCATCGTATTGCGCGAACCTATCGGCGTCGTCGGTCAGATTATTCCGTGGAACTTCCCCTTCCTGATGGCGGCTTGGAAAATCGCACCCGCGCTCGCCGCAGGCTGTACCATCGTCATCCACCCGTCTTCCAGCACTTCGCTGAGCCTGTTGTCGCTCGCTCAAAAAATTACCCACCTGCTGCCTAAAGGCGTGCTGAACATCATTACCGGACGCGGTTCAAAATCCGGCGAATACATGCTGCACCACAAAGGCTTCAACAAACTCGCCTTCACCGGCTCAACCGAAATCGGCCGCCGCATCGGCATCGCTGCCGCCGAAATGCTCATTCCCTCTACCTTGGAGCTGGGCGGCAAATCCGCCAACATCTTCTTTGACGACATGCCGTTCGACAAAGCCCTCGAAGGCGCGCAAAAAGGCATTTTGTTCAACCAAGGCCAAGTGTGCAGCGCCGGCTCGCGCATCTTCGTACAAGAAGGCATTTACGACAAATTCGTCAACGCCTTGGCGGAAGAGTTCAAAAAAATCAAAGTCGGACTGCCTTGGGAAGACGATACCCAAATGGGTTCGCAAGTCAACGCCGGCCAGCTTGAAACCATTTTGAAATATGTCAAAATCGGTGAGCAGGAAGGCTGCCGCATCATCACCGGCGGCAAAAAGCTCGAAGGCGAATTGGGCAAAGGTGAATTTATCGAGCCGACCTTGATTGAGGCTGACAACAACAACGCCCGCGTTGCCCAAGAAGAAATCTTCGGCCCGGTTGCCACCGTGATTAAATTCAAAACCGAAGAAGAAGTCGTCAAAATGGCCAACGACAGCGAATACGGCTTGGGCGGCGCAGTTTGGAGCAAAGACATCAACCGCTGCCTGCGCGTCTCCAACGCACTGGAAACCGGTCGTGTCTGGGTGAACTGCTACAACCGCCTGCCCGCAGGCGCGCCGTTCGGCGGCTACAAAACTTCAGGCATCGGCCGCGAAACCCACAAAATGATGCTCGCCGCCTACACGCAGGTGAAAAACATCTACATTTCCACCCGCGAAGAGCGCGAAGGGTTGTATTAATTGCCTGCTGAACGCTGATTGATAGAGAGAGAAGAGGTCGTCTGAAAATCCGGATTCGGGTTGAGCTGACCCTCACTCGGGCGATCGGACACTCATAAAAACCTCTTCAGGCGCTCCGCATAAGCTGGGTTCTGTATGCAACAGAACCCAGCTTTTTCAATTTCAAACTCTGCATCGCTCCCAGTTGTAGTAGTCCATATAATCATCTATCTGTTTCATCAGTTCGTTCACCGTCAAGTCTCCTCCACTATAGAAGCATTCCGTCACACGGGAAAGAAGCTCTCCGCTGGTGCTGGGGCTATGATTTAGATCTGACCATTTTCGTTGTAGTCGAAACAAGTGATAGTTGCATATAGGAAAAAGGTCGTCTGAAAATTTATTTCAGACAACCTTGATGTTTGTTGGGTCTTGCCCCAGCCTACGTTTGCTAAATGGAATAATATCACCAGAAAAATGAAATCATCGGTCCGCCAAGCAGATTAAATGTGCAAGTAAGTGTTCCTTCCATAGTAGACTAAAAATACGGAAAACAGGAGCCACCACAGCAGTATGCTAAACCAGTAGTTTTTAATAACCCACGTTGAATATCGTCTTTGGGGCAATTCAATCAGTATATTCAACTTTTGGTTCAAACATGTTCAATACGATACTTCCTTAAAGTAGGGTGATTAACTAGAAACTCTAGGTATTTTTTACAAAGTTCCTCTCCGCATAATTTATACACATTAAAGAAAGTGGGAAGTACTATATCGGATACTGTAGCGCAGTTCTCAAGTGTATCAGTGAATTGTTCTTCATCTGATAACCCTCCTAGTATAAGTTGAGTAAAGTTTCTTTCATGTGATGATGTTTGTGAATCATGAATTTTCCAAACTCTTATTCGTTCCTTCTTCAATTCCTCATTTGATAAGACATTGGATAAATTCAATAGAATTTTACAACACGTATTTTCTGCTAATTGTATTAAAGTATCAGGTATTTGATTATGAATACAAGGGCTAAATAAAAGTACGTTTTTGATAAAATCATGCGTAATTATTTGAATATCATAATAATTCATGGCATCAATATCAAATGTATTGGTTAATTCTCGTCCTGCTATAACATCAGGTCTATTTACCTCAGCCATTTTAACCTCCATTACTGTCGCGGATCCCAAGATTTTTAATACGCAAAAATATCACCTTCTTTGATATACCTGTACAAAGTTTTTGGTTTTTATCCCATCCTAAAATTTTTAAGTTGTTCATATTGTAATCTCCATAGCCCTCAAAAAATAACAAAGATCTGTATTGCATCCATCGTGAGAATATCTTGCTTCTGATAGCTGATTCTAGAATATATATTTCTTTTTGTCACCTTGTGCTAAAAGTAAATCAGCTAAGTTGGATTGGGCAATGGGGTGTCCATTTTTTGCCGCTATTTCCAGCCATTTAAATTCTAAATCTTGATTTAAAGATACAAACATATGATATTGGTATAACTTAAACGATGAATTTTTATCCCCATTGTGGGCCTTTTCTTCTAGAGTACTAATTTCCTCATCTGAAATCCAATAAATGCTACCTGTTGATACGGAGTTAGTCATGTTTTACTTCTTCAGCATGTTGTCTGTATGAGCAGGAAAGGTTTGATGCTTTTATATTATAACAAGCCCTCAATTTCATTTAGAATATCTAGCATTGTTGATTTATTCATTATAAAACAGACATCCCAAGTGCTTTCATCATCGCCAATCAATAGATAAATATCAGAGTTTTTTCTTTTCCATATGACTGAATATCCAAGAATAAACCCTAGCTTTATGTATTGTGTTTTTTCTGTAATAAAATCTTTAAAATCTTGAATGTTATCTTTGGGGAAATATATATTCACCTCGGAAAATTCATTTGAAAGTTTCAGTAAAATAGATTCTGAGTTATCAATATAGATAGCCTCTTCAGCAGAAACATCAAATAACTTTGTCATAAAGCTCCTTATAAATTATCAACTCTAATATTTCTTTTTAGCAGTCCTCAACAATCATGCGCAGATGGCTCAGGGAGAGGTATTGTTCCTGACCGTGGCCAGTATAGTTATAGGGGTGGTTGCCTTTGTAAGTGTACTCTTAAAGTGATCTCGTTCCGCCCCGAACAAAGTGAGTGCGCTTCGGTTTGTGGCCGATGTTCAAGCCGGTTTATCCCGGCACTCGTCAGAGAGGCTAGATCTGAACAGGTTGTAGGTACCCAGGTTTTGGTAGTGCTGTCAGCTTTTGAGTTTCGGTACGAAAAAGTTCGGTACCATCTTGGAAGTACTGGCTTTCGTCGGTGGGGGAGGGGTGACTGTAAATCGGAGTGGTGCCTAGGGCATCGTCGTAGGTGTATCCGGTATTGTCGTAGCGGCGGCAGACGGACACGGCTGTTTTGTTGGCGCACGACCCAGCCTACGATTACTACGCTACGCTTACCATGATTTATTTAACCAAATATTCAGTCTTATCAAAAAATAAAGTAATCTTAACTGGGTCTTGTTTTGACAAAGAAATTGATTGATAGTTATGTAATATTGCTTCTTGTAAAGATTCTAAATAATTATTTAACTCACCAGGTAATAAACTAGCTATATCTTCAATTTCCGTTCCTTGATGAATTAGATCTGAGTATACAGATTCAACAGGGATCAATTTCAAAAGTTCAATACTTTTAGGTCCAAACATTAAATATTCTATATCATCAATATTTGCTTTCTTTTGTAGCAGGGCAGTTACCCCTCCAAGAAGTAAAGTGTTGAGAAAAAATTTAAATTGATCTAAATCATCTGCGTTTATTGAAATTTTCATAGCTGTACCTCTTTCAGCTTGAATAATAGAGTATATATTATTAATATACACTATGTATTACTATACCTTCACATTAGTTTGACATCAAATGAGGTTACCATCAAATTTCTACAGAGGGATCCGTAATTTTCCACATCTTACGGAACCATACCGTACTACATGTATTACTCAGGTAATGGGTAAATCTTATCACGAACAGTTACAAGTTTTTGATTGGTCAATGGTAACCATTGTGGGGTGTAACTTGATCTAACAAGTGGTAAAACCGAGTATGTTCACTTATGAGCCACAGGGTTTAGGATGGTGAACTACAAAAAAGGGAGAAACTACGTGCGTGTAGTCCGCACCCACACCACATGCATGCTGGACGGCTTGTTTTTGGAAATCAGAAAGGGGTAATTTGATTAACTCCATTACCCGATGAGTAATACTTTTTATCGCGGTCTAAAGATGTAGACCAAAAATAACTATTCAACACACTATTAGGATTAACGTTCAAATTTTCGTCTAGCCACTTCATCCCTTTTTCAAAGTTTTTACTAGTCTTGCGCTTTAATTTTAAAAACATCTTTTGCGTGAGTTTATGATCGTTAACACATGAAATTACGCCGCAATATATTTTTGAATCAGTTTCACTATATTTATGAACTGATAAAAATCTTTCAAAACGTACAGGAATTTTTGTTGTATCCTCCATCTTGTAAACAGCAATGTTATATATAAATGAACTTTTTGCATTCACCTTTTCGTCAATGCGGCGCAGCCATAATTTATTTATAGGATCGTAAACAGATAACCCATTCTCAGCAATAAAGGTATTTAAAAAATTGATAAATTCATAATCGGACGCACAAATATTACAGTACATAAAGCTCCAGACCAATTGCACAATTTATAAATATTTAATCCAAGCGATTTTTAAACCAAAGTTTATAACAAAAAGTTCCTAAACTTTACCATCTTTTGTACCAATAAAGTAGCTTTCATTAGGAAGGGGCATATTTAAAATTCTCTCATATAATCATATATTTATTATTATGGCTTCGCATGTCTAAAAACTCTTTTAAATCACAGATTAATTTATTACTCAAACATATCTAAAACCTCATTCAACAGTTCAGTTCTCCACTCTTCATTTTTATGATCTTTAGAAGCAAATCCTATGGATTCATAAGCATCACCAACTGAATCACCTGATAATTTTGATATTTTATTAATGATATTAAAGGCCCCATGCGCGACTTCGAATTCTCCATGTATTAACCATTCAATAGCTTTTTCGAATAGAGGCTCCGGGGGATAATTTTCTAACGCATACACCAATGTTCCTTTACAATTATTAAATTCTGGCTGCTCTATTAGTTTTAAGATAATTGGGTAAACTTCATTATTTTTCTGCTCAGCTAAATCTAAAATAACCTGTACTTTGTCCCAGACGGGTAGTTCAGAATTTTGTAAAGTCTGAAACAATAATTTATTTGGCATGCGGTTCCCCTTATGTTCTTTCTAAATCTCAAAAATGTATTGCGCTTCTAATGTACCGAGAAGCAAGATGACGGACTTGCGCGGAGGTAACTCCCATGGGTCCAGTAACGGTTTCTGCTTGCGTGTACATGATGGGGCGATTGTTGTTGTGGGTTTAGGTTCCACCGAACTGACAGGGGAAAGACTGCTGCTTCATTGCGTACAGGACAGAGGCTAAACACCTAATCGCCCCTAAAACACTGTTGTTAAGGTTGTCAGACAACCATAAGAGCTGAATCCTTGCCTGCGGGCGCAACCCTACAAAACGATATCTTCACGATGCCTGAAAATCAGACAAGGTAGTTAATCACAGCATTGCCAGCGTTGGCTTGGACAGCATAGAAAGCTTGCAAGGCGTGGAAGTCATCAAGTAACTCTCTGCGAATTTCGGGACAGTCTGTCCATTCACCTATAGGGTGCAGGTCATGCATATTTTCGGGCTCATAGCGCGAAAGCAGGGCTTCATCGCTAATCTGCGCGAGTTCGGAAGCAACCTGGATAACTTCGTCCACAGCCAGGTAAAACGCTGGGGTGATGCCAGTCTCGTGTTCAGGATCAATGCACTCTCCACTGATAATGGTGCGGCTGGTGAGAATCTCGCTATTCCAGGCGCCTGTTTCGTCGCCGCCAAGCAAGTAGGTGAGCGCACCCCAGCAGTGGATAACCAAAAAATCTGGAGTTTCTTTTTCAGGGTATTCCAGCGTATCTAGCATACTGCTGTCGGTTTGGCAGCTTCGCAGAAATTCAGGGGATACTCCGTGCAGCATGGCAAACATACTCATAGTGTGTCCTTTCAAGGATAGGGCGGGAAACGGAAGTTTCAGACTGCCTGAAAATGTTTTTCGGCGCGGTCGACGATAACCTATGAAAACATAATACACGGTAGGATAAATGAGATGTCTGAGCAGCAGAACAGTAATCAACACCAGTAATCAACTATCACGGACACATGAGCAGAAAGTGTCGCCTACTTTCTGTCAGACCGGATCTATCCTCCAAAATCGACCATATTCAACGTTATTTTCTCTAGAATTTGCCCGCTTCTAGGCTCATGCAAAGCTACCTCGGCATATTTACACTGGAAGCAGACCGAAGAAAATATCTGAAAAGCAGAATCGTTCAGGTGGCCCTAGAAAATCTTATGTATGGTTACGTCCGACGGCACGGGCTGACCGCACCTACATGAATTACCCGCAAAAAACCAAGCGTCCAAAATAGGCTATATTTATGTAGTTTAATAATCGAAGATTGGCATCACCCGAACTTCAATGTCATTTTCTTCTATAAAAATATCGATCACTTCGCGCCGATTTAAACAAAATAGTGTTATATCTAAAGATTTTTGCTCTTTTACGTAGCTTTTTAAGAACTCAGCTAAGTTTGTAATCTGAAATGATATGTATATAGGAATATAATCATAGTAAATAATCAAAAATTCGTTTTGCGGCGCACAAATAAAATATAGAGATTCTGCCAATCTATCTATATGCACCCCATAAGGGAACCTAAACCGTGGATTTTCTTTGTATATATCGTTTATATCAAAATCAGAAATCCAATCCGTGTTATATGGATTATCTGCTGATACTGACAACAGATGAACGCCAATCAATTTTTCTGTCATTTTTGTTGCATGCAGCATGGATAACTTATCTTGCAGTTTTTTGCTACTAGCTTCCATATTACCACCTTATGATATAGAAAATACTCCTAGAAAACTAAAACAAGTGTTTTTAAACATTTCTGTGATGATCAAAGAACCATTCATTATTTTCCATTTGCTGCGCATCTTTCTTTAGATCCAGCGTGTGCTTACGGAATATCCCTGATGTTCATATTCCCCGGTAAAACGCCTTGGTCTGACTCCATAAATAGTTCACCATCGTCTTCTACAATATACGATTTCCCAGTTCTAAATATTAAATTATATAGTCCTTCATAGAATTTTCCTCCCAGGTAGTACAGGTCGCCAGAATCAGGGATAAAATAAATTCTCCCCAGATCATCAATAAGAACTTCTCGGTCACCCGCAAAACCAAAATTTCTTAATTTTCTACCAACAGATTTTTGATAATAAATAAAATCTTCATCATTCACTGAATAATCGGATAATTTATTTGTAGTTTCTCCAAAGCTATACAGTACTGTAGATAGAAAAACACGGGCATTACTGCGATAATAGGCATCATAGCTGACTGTTAAATACCAGATTTCTCTCAGAAAATTTTTTACCTCATCAGGCAATTCCTCCAAATGGGGCGGCAAGGACTCTAGAATAATATCTCTATTTTCATACCAGCCTGAAGAAATCATTTTCTTGAAAAAATCTGAGTGTATTTCATACGGTTGCTTCACTTATACAGTCCTTTTTATTTTACTTTTCTACATAAAGTATCTTCCCAACATTGTTGAGTACTGTAATATATTATATATGATCACAGGATAATTCGACACTACAGCACAATATGCTATGTGGGAGTACAGGAACAGACAAGGTATTTATTTATAAATAAATCAAAGGACAGTATAAATATCTATTTTCTTTTTATGGGTAATGATTTACTTGGCTACTGTACCAGAGACCAGGATGTTCCTGATAGAGAGGCGCTAAAACTGTACTCTCAATACTATAGCCTTATTTGTATGATAAAATTTATTTAAAAGGAAAACAAGTAGTTAGGGGAGTTATATAATGAGAAGCTTTTATTTTTCTTCTCCGGTTAGGGAGCTTCTATATCGAGATGGGTGGCGTCCTAACCGTAGAATTAATATAAACCATTTTGGGAACATCATTTCTTCTGATGATGGTTACGTATTAGATAGCCTTTCAAGAAATTTTTTATGTAACTTTGGGAACCTCGAAATTCATCATGACAAGTATCGCGGAAGTGGCAAAGACTCTTCAATATTTAGCCCTAATTTAGCACTTGCTAATTCACCTATTATGAGGGAAGAATATTCTGAGATCACTAAATCTTCTTTATGTCCAGTAGGGGTTGGATATTCTGAGCACTTAACATATTTCTTAAGTCCTAAGGGCGAAATATTTGGTGGTTTTGAGAGCTACTTTTGTCGAATTGGAACTACGGTAGAAGATGCTTTTGAAAATATTTTCTTTCGAAAAGACTTCCAAACCCTTGCAGACTAAAAATGCTATCTAGCCGCTTCTTTTTGTCCTGTAATAAAGGAAATAAAGTAAGGTCGGGCCGATAAACCTACTAGGGCGGGAGGAGATGTTTGTAAGTTTTCGAGATGAATATGCAAGAGCAACCTGCTCTGCGATAAGAAACGTGGCTTCGTCTAGCTCTCCTTTTGAGCATTACAGCTGGTAGAAAAGGAGCTATGACCTGTTTGGCAAAGGGCTACGTATAATTTTACTAATTAACTAGCAGAGAAGAAAACGGTAAGGCATGGAAGAGATATTTATTAATGGAAATGCGGAAGAAACTCAAGTTGAAATTTCAGGGACAATTCTGTCCCTGACAACTTTAGGAGATATTTTGACTCAAACTACCACCACAACAACACTAAATCTCCAGACTTGTTCAGATAAATTCTATCCAAGAAATTTTGAGTCTTTGCAGATAATTTATCAGGAAGACCAAACTAATAGAGTTTCTGTCCAAATCAAGGATAACAAGTTTATTATTAAGGGAAACAGCATAGCATTGAGCATACTAGGAGATTCGCTAAATAATTTTTTCGATAAGGAGAGTAAAAAATATGACCATTTCCATATAGATTATTATGATGGGAATGATGTTCTTAACCCAACTAATATTTCATTGATTTTTATGTGTTTATAGATAAGGACCGTTCGATAAGGATTTAAGTATGGAAATTAAAAACCGTGATGATTTTTTAATCTTCTTACAGAATTTTATTAATGAAATGGATGCAGGAGAGTTTGAAAATAATACTTTGAACGGATTCTTGGAAGCTATGAGATCTTGGATTAAAGATATGGACGGGTACTACCAAAATGTAGGTAAAGAAGAAAACTTTGATAAAAACATAAAGTGGAGCGTTTTGGCAGATATTTTTGAAGCAGCACGGATATACGAATAGCGCTTTAAAGGTAAAACAATACTTATGGAAACGATTGTTTTTAATGCTTAGCAAAAATGGCAGAGTACAATAAAACTCTCGGCTGTGTTTCTGTGCATCTTTCAGACCATACCGCAGATGCATAACGTCAATGGTGAGAACGAACAGAACTTGTAGAGACTAGACGGTGAGAATTTTATAATGGAACACGAAATAGACATGGTTAATCTGCGAGAACGATCATGACGAAATTTTATTTATAAAGAATTCTAAATGGCCTTTATAGGTAAAAAGTTTAAGGAAATGTACTATGCAATATTCCATTCTAGAAGTTGTTCAACTACAGCAAGACTTCCCTAACCTTAGTCTATTTCGAGGATCTATCGGTACAGTTATAGACACCTATATGGATCCTCATGAAGCATACGAGGTGGAATTTTGTGATGATAGGGGAGCAACAGTTGCTTTACTAACTTTGAGGCCGGAGCAGTTAAGAAGCATAAGTAACCTTTAAAAAGCTCGACTATTTTTTACCTTAGAAGTTATATATTAATTCTTCTGTTCTTGCTCATCCTACAATGTATCGCCGCAGTTATCTGAATTATCCGCTGATAAGCCGTTGAAGCTAAAAGCAGGTTTAATTTCAACGAACAGTACGATCCGTGCTGTCTACCGTGAAGCTCGACCGCTAGGTTGTTTGTCCCAAGCTTAACTTCAACATGAATGCAGCCCGTTACTTCCTATTTTCCTATCTGTTAGTCCTATAAGTATATAATTAAATACTTTTTGAGTAGATTAAGGTGCGGTAACATCGCTATCTATGATGAAGATACTGGTAGAATGATTAAGGCAGTGTTATCAACACTGCGTAGCAATCACCTTTGAAAGAGGTTTTTATGAATACCCTACGTCACCTTCCGGTACCGATCTCTGCTGCTCTTGCCATGATACTGGCTCTCAGCGCCTGCTCCTCAGCGAGCAGCAGCGGGAAATCTTCGTCTTCCGAAACCAGCCAGTCAAACGCTAGCGTATCTACCGCGGATAACGGATCGCCTAGCGCATCACCGCTGACAACTACTTCTAGTAGCCCTAGCACTTCTTCACCAAGTCCAAGCGCTACCTCAAAGGCTCTGACCGATGACAACAAAGCTGGTAAGCCACGCCCAACCTCAACGTACGGAGAGAGCATCAGTGAGGGTGCGACGATTCACGAGGATGGTTCTTGGGACTACACCAATAGTTCGGGAACGTTACATGTTAAAGCTGATGGCACGTGGAACTGGGAAGGCAACAACGGCGATAAAGCCAGCCTAAATGCTGACGGCAGCTGGGAAAATTTTGAAGTACATGGAAATGAGCGCTCTCGTGTGAACCCTGATGGTAGCTGGGTTCAGGTACGTGACAGCACCGAGAGAGACTTGATTAAAGGTGCTCAGGGCATGGAAGTGAAAGCTGACGGGACATGGCGTGAAGTGAACTCGTACGGCACCTACTATGGAACCGCCGACGGCAAAGTTTATCAAGAACGCCCAGGCCAAGAGAAACATGAAGTTAGTAAAGAGTCAACCCCCACATCAACTCCTGTTCCACCGGTCCTATACGCCCCCGGCGGTGTAGGCGGTAATAGTGTTATTCCGCTCAAGCCGCGTACTCCGCTCAAAGCTGGGGAGAAAGCAGCGTAACTCTGAGAGGCATCTGCCTCGGTTCTTTGTGGTGGCGCATCCACATTTATAGGTGGATGCGCCACCTGCTGGAACGTTCCGCTCTATCCTGAAGATGTGAAGATGATGGGGCCCCAACACCATTTATGGTGAAGCACCCTCAAGGCAGCTAAGAAAATGGCAATATTCAAATTAGCAATATCAGAAAACCCTACTATAAGACCTGAAAAGCGGCTTCTGGGAGAGCTCTACGAGAATTTAGAATTCTATGATGATTATGATCCCAAAGATCTGCGTGCATCTTTTATTGAAGCTTGTAACCTTGTGTGCGCAGAAATCTTACCCGTAGGAAACAGTGAGCTGACTATTCAAGGGTACGGGTTAGAGTGGAAAGAATATAGAAAGTATTTAGACAATATATTTCCGGAAATATTAGACGCTATTTCTGATCTGAAAAATAATAAACCAACAAAATTAGTGTTTTATGATGTGGGGAGCGAAAGGGCTATTAAATTCTTTCAGGGCGGTAACGGATCGACTTCAAATTCTGTTTACTCTAAATGTTATTCTCTAAAAAGCGATAAAGATATCGGAGTGGATGAGGTTATTGGCAGAAACAATCTGATATATCAGCTTATATCTTTAGTTGGCACGTTCGTAAAATTTTCTGAATCTTATTACCCGTCAGTGTATGCAGACTTTCTCTATCCTTATTTAAGGGAGTATGACTTAGGTGCAGTCATTGAAGGTGCTGAAACAGAAGCCATGGGGTCTTGGGGAGTAAAATAAGGGTGCATTATGAAAAACGTTGTAAGATACATTTCAAAATTTGAAAAAGACACAGATATTTTTATTGAGGTACTAAAATTTAAAAACGAGCCACCCCTTGATGTACTACAAAAAATTTTTAATGAAACTGGCCCTATGTATGATGAATACCCAATAACACATGAGACTGCTGAAAAAATCGGGCACTATGTAGATGAAGAACTAAAGACGAGTAGCTACGACTATTTCTTATCGTGTGATGAAGACGTGCAAACACTCGAAACGTTGTAGGAACCTCGGGGAATAATCACAATGACAGATGAATGGACAGCATGGGATACGAATATTGATAAATATAAAGTATTGGAAAAATATATTGAAAATATGTTTGTGTATCTACTGAAGGAAGTTTCATCCCATACGAGTGATTGGGTTTTTCCTTACTATAAAACCACATATACTGACGGAACCCCACTGATGGATGGAAACCCTATATTCTCTGCGAAAAACACCAGCACTAAGAGAATTATAAAAATTATTGTGGATGACGGCTACGACGATATATTCGAATATGATAGTTTGTTCGCAGAGAACTTGCTGCACACGATAGTATCTCCCAGCGCATTAATCGACAAAGTAAACACGCCACTAAAGGACTTTTTGGCCCTGGAATAGTGGTTAATTGATTTACCCACTCCGTCCCGCAGGTAAATGCAGTCTTGAAGATTCCAGACGCTGCTAGGATATGCTCATGAGTACACGCCGTAGCTTCACCCTCCCTGAAACCAGCCCGACGCAGCGCACAGCAGTAGGGGAGCGCATCCTCATAGGGCGCGATGCAGGATACACTCAACCAGTAGCCACCCCTGACGGGATACCGCTGGCACTTATTGCGTATATCCCGCTCCCTGAACTATTTAAGCTCGTCCCCGAACTCGCCCTGCCCGTCCCCGCCGAGCATCACGGCAAAGCAGTGTACGTGTTCTCCTACTACGATGAACACGACTATTTTCTTGGTAATATCACTGAGCTACAGCCCGCCCTGCTAGACACATGTGTCGAAATCGTCCACAAGAATCTGCACGACTTTGACCACCAGAAATTCTTCACCCCAGAATTCAACGCGGACCCGGACGCGATGAGCTTCATAGGCGGCAGCCCCGTATACCTGCAGCACACTCTCCCAGATGGGCTGGATGACTACGTATTTGTGGGGCAAATTTCTGGTGCAGATCTGCCCAGTTCCCTTGATGATCTGTTCTACCTCACCGAAAACGTGGGGTATATCTTCGTGAAAAAAGACCTCACCGGCGGGCTGTTCTTCGTGCAAGCCACCTAAATTTTCCCAGAAAGGCACACCCCAGCCCCCAGTATCCCCGTACTGGCGTTGGCATTTCACCTACCCTTTATACTTAAACCTATGTCGTATCTCACCGGAGCCATCTACCCAACCCACGGCGAAACCGTCTTGAACGCCCCGCTAGAAACAGCTGTTGAAGCCTACCAGGCGGGTGCCTCTGCGGTCGCTCTAGGGTACATCTCGCCCACCGACACTGAGCTCACCCACCTGCAAAGCATCTTCAAACTGCACGAGCTCGCCATCGAAGACTCCATGCTGGGGCACCAGCGCGCCAAACTTGAACGGTACGGTGACTCCCTGCTGGCGGTGGTACGCCCCGCCGTGTACCTAGACGCAGAAGAAGAAGTGCACCTGGGTGAGGTGCACCTTTTCGTAGGCCGCAACTACCTGGTGTGTATCGTACAAGATAAGCTGCGCACCCCAGAACGTATGCGTGAGGTTCTGGGCGGGTTCTTCGCCGAACCCGACGCCAGTATCGCCCGGCTACTGCACCGTATCCTCGACAACACGGTAGACCGGTACATGCCGGTGCTGTCTGGGCTAGAGACTGACAGCGACGAAATAGAGGATGCGCTTTTCACCGATGGCGGTAAAAACCGCGGTATTTCCCAGCGTATCTACGGGCTGCTGAACCAGGTGATTGATTTTCAGCGAGCCTGCAAGCCCTTGGACTCCATGCTGGTGCGCATCGTTGAAGACCTGCGCATCGGTGCCCTAGACGCCTCCCCGCGCCCGGGTGTTACGCCTCGGCGGGTTGAGGATGAAAGCGTTGAGTTGCAGCGCCAGTTCCGGGATGTGCACGATCATGTGATGCAGATCAGGGATCGGCTGGAGGATTTACGCACGTCGTTGCAGAACGCTTTGACGGTGCACGATACGCTGGTGGCGCAGCAGCAGAACGAAGACATGAAACGTATTTCGGCAGGTGCAGCGATTCTGGTGGTGCCCACTATTATTGGTTCCATTTACGGCATGAATTTTGAGTACTTGCCCGAGCTCAAATGGGAGTATGGGTACCCCGCGTCGCTTCTGTTGATGGTGCTTGCCTGTGTGGGGGTGTACTTTTTCTTTAAGAGGCGTGGCTGGTTCTAGGCGGTATACCTGCTCGGCTCAGCAGGAGAAGTCGCAGCCATGAAGAGCGCCTTGGAGCACCAGTAGGAAATAGGCGCTCCTTAGGCTGCTTCCGCATAATCCTGGCGAATCCGCCGCAGCAAATCGCGACGCTGCCGCTTAAACTTAGTGACCGCGCTCTTAGGGGAGGCGAGCCAGTGAAAATCTGCTTCGCTGGCGCTTAGGCCAAGCATCGCAACATCCAACATTCCCAGCGCAAACAGCAGGTTCTGCCGGTGTATCTCAAACATGCCGCGGGTGCGGCGCGACTCGCCCGCAATCAGATACCCGTCAATCTGCAGCACCTCCTTCGCCCAATGCTCATACCAGCGGCGAGTGCCCGCCGGGCGGCAGCACACCTTCGTCACAGCAAGCTTAGTGCCCATTACCCGCTCAATGCGCACCGCAACCTCAAGGCCCCGCTCATTCGGTGCCGGGAACCGCAGAATCAGGGCGTTGCGGGCAGCCTGGCGCATATCGGCGAGGGTCTCAGTAAACGAACCGAGCGCAGGGTGGGCGTGCATGCTCATTACCCGGTCATACACGTGAGAAGGGCGAGCCACATTAAACGCGCGCCCGGCGGTAATAACCTCCGCAATGGTGCGCCCAATAGCATCAATATTGTAGACGTTGGTGATGAGAACGGTGCCCGCGTTCATGAGGAACTGCAAATCGGCATTAACAACCTCGTCGGCGAGGCACAGAGTCTTCTTCTCTACCATGGCGGTGATTTCCTTCCGGGAGCTTTATCTGATGCTCTTACGCTACAGCCGCCCCCTGACGGTTTAAGAAGATTTTTCGGCGCAGCGCCCCCAGAAATAAAATTTTTGAGCATTTTTAGCTCATCATTTCCCCAACGCACAGCCGCGGAGGGCGTGTAAACTACCGCACTTTACGCAGAAGCCACAGCATGTACACCCCACCGACCGCCCCGGTGGCCAGCCCCACCGGAATCTGAAACGGCGCCAACACCCGCATCGCAGCATAATCGGCAACCACCAGAAGAACCGCGCCCAGCAACGCAGAATGCCACATCGCCGCCGCCAGAAAAAGGCGCACGGCATCGCAAAATATGTTCTGATGGTTGTAGCATTGAACCAACCACCCGGAGGAACATATGAATACCACCGAGCAGAATGCAGCTAAAAACACCGAAGCGCAGGTGCGTCGAGTCCTCGACGTTATGAATCAGGGAAAACTCAAGCAGGCTATCAGGATTACGGCAACCCCATCGCAGCAGCCGTTGCCGAAGACCGCCTCCAAGTTCGGGGGAGTGCCGTACCTGCCTGTGGGAGAATCCGCGCCGACGAATGCATCCGGCCAGCCCCTAGGCATGATCGCGCAGATTAACTGTGCGCAGCTGCCGCAAAATAATATTTACCCAAAGAGCGGTATGCTTCAATTTTGGATTGACCCTCACGACACCGTGTGGGGGTATGACTATAACAAGCCTGCGGTTCAAGAGAACTGGCGGGTGATCTACTACGAGAACGTGGGTGAGCCGAACCCGGATGCGCCGCTGCCGGTGGTCGACTGGGACACGATCGGCTGGCCTATCGAACCGGAGAGCGTGGAATTTGCGCTCTCGTTCAGAGTGGTCGAGCAAGGAGTTACCGGTACTGCGCACTACTACTATCCCGATTTTGCACGAGTGTGGGACGAGCTGTATCCCGAGGATAAACTGCCCACGGGAGACGACGAACGGGCGAGGATCCAAAGGATGCACACCGTTGAGGAGCTTACTCTCCCGTATGAGCAGAGTGATGAGTACTCCCGGATCGGCGGCTACCCCTACTTTATTCAGAATGACCCGCGGGATTTCGACGAGAACCTGCAGGGGCACACGGTGAACCTGCTGACCATTGTCTCCGAGGCGGACTGGGAGTCAGAGGAAGAAACCCCGGAACTTCTCTGGGGCGATGCGGGCTCCGCGAACTGGCTGATAACGCCCGAACAGTTGGCAGCGCGCGACTTCTCAAATGTGATTTTTGAGTGGTCATGCGGCTAGAATGAGAAACCCCCGCTGAATGTTATGTGGTGTCCCATAGCACTGTTCTGAGCAGGCGGTAGCTTCTCAAACATGCGGTTTGGGATGCTTCTAGCTGTTGTCACTCTTCATAATGTCACCGAGGGTTTTGCCGTTTTTGTCTTTCCACATGTCCAAGCCGTTAGCGGAACGCCCGAGTACAAATGTAGCGGCTGTTGATGGGGCTGGAAAAAGAATATCCTCAGTGGTCTTCCCGGAAACTATTTTATAAGCATTTTCGAGCTCTTCCCGTTTTTTGAGCAACGAAGGAGGGAACGATTTCTTGGGGGCAATTAATTTACTACCTGTATGCAAAACAAAGCCTTCATCATTGCGCTGTCCGTAGGCAATAGTTGCTCCCCCTAACTGTATATGTAGACTTTGTGCCTCCGGATCATTTTGGTTTTGTTTCTGTTGAGATTCGGGTAGCATTGGCTCAAACATGCGGTAACCCATAGAGCCAACAAAGAGACGCACGTACTCAATAAACTCATCGAGTTCTGCCTTCTTCTCTTCTGTCACATTCCCATGAGAAGGCACCTGATTATTTTCAAGGGAATATCGGCCGGACTTCAGAGCCAAGTCATAGAATGAACGTTCTAGATACGTGATGTCAGTAGCGCCAAAAGAATTGTTGGATGTTAACACGAGGATTGCTCTGTTCCAGAACTCTTTAGACCTTTCATGTTCTTCGATCCTTCCGAGGAGTCCCTTACCATTTTCGCGTTCCCCAGCTTGACCGATATAAATAATATCTTGGTTATTTTCTTCACTTTTACCGAGAAGAAAATAAACTCCAGTGGAGTGTAGCTCTTTGCGTTCACGCTTACTCTGTTCTAAATGTGTGCGGGGAAGGCTATAGACAAGCCCCGTCCAGTTCGTCAGGCTCGCTTTGATCCGCCCCGTTGCGTCACCATCCATAAGAAACAGCTGAATTGTTTTTTGCATAGGCTCAGTCTACTGCGCCACCGGCGGTTTGGTTCCGCCCCGCCTGCTGGAGACGATCGGGGCGATAGCGAGCCACAGTGCCGTGCCGATGAGCAGGCATGGCACCGGGTTGTATGCCTGACCCAGTAGGTACCCCACTAGCAGCCCTAAGAGTGTACCGGCTGCACTGAATGTGAATGACCAGCTCATAATGCGTGCGAATTGGGCACCTCGAAAATATGCCTGTCGGTGTGTTTCTAGCACTACTGCCCGTGCCCGTGAGGCTGCCGCGTTGAGGAATACAAACACTGGTATGAGCGGTGGCAGGATTGTGTCTGTCAGTATGCCTGTGGCGAGTGCTCCGGTGAGTGCCGCAGAGAATAACGCGGCAGTTCTCAGAATCGGTGCGGTTTCACCGGCCTGTCGTAGCCATTTTCCTGCCTGCGGGCCGAATGCGGCACCTAGTCCGAACACTGTTAAGACAAGCCCCATCCCTGTGTAGGCGGTATTGTCTGTGCCGGGCAGAGGCACCGTGGGTCCGTGGTTTGCGGCCCAGAGGATGAACAGTTCCCCGCTCATGGTTCCAGCGAATGCTATGGCGAGTGAGACGAGTGGGGAGGCAGGGCCTGAAGTGAACAGGTCGTGCAGAAACTGCCGGAGCGGCTCTTTATGCCCGGTGGCGGCGAATTGACTTGCATTTATTGTGGTTGGTGGTGGCACGGGGTAGGTGTGCCGTGCCCGTGCCCGAAAGAGTGCTGCCGTGAGGGAGAGCGCCGTGTTGACGGCTAGTAGTGTGGGGATTGAGACCCCCGCTAGGAGTGAGCCTGCTAACCCTGCGACGACGAAGTTAACGATCGCTTGGATGGTGCTGAGTGAGGCGTTGAATGCCATTGCTGTGTCTTCATTAATCTGTGCGAAGTGTGCACCGTAGAATTCTTCGGCGATGTCGGTGAAAGCTAAGATGAGCAGGTCAATGAGCGTATAAGCATAGACTGCCCATATGGCCTGGTGGGGCGCTAGGAGTGTGATGGTGAGGGCTAAAGCGCTCAATACGGTTTCGGTGCTGTCGCAGGCGATGAGTACCTTATCGGGGCTGTGTTTGCCCATGAGTTTGGCGATGGCGGGGAACGCGAAGGCTGAGAGTCGTCTAAGGGCTGATAGGGTGAGGAGCGCGCCAACGCTGACTACTCCGGCGGTAGTGAGGGCGTTGAAACCATATTCGACAGTGTTATTACCCAGCGTTGACAGCAGTAGCCCGAACACCATGATACGGCGTGTGCCTCTCATGAGTATGGCGCGCGGTGGCGGGGCGGGTGTACTGTACATAGGTTTGGTGGGGTAGAGAGAGTATTTATGATGTGCATCATAGCATGGTGGTGGGTAAGGGGATGAGAGGCAAGCCCGCTGGTTCTGGCTGAAGACGGCTTGTTTTTCATGTTTTTAGCGGGGCAGCTGGTGCCGTTGTGCGCAGGCGCGGTTCGCGTGTTCGGGGTGTTTGAGGGTATGCAGTGTTGCGGCGCTTGGTGCTTGCGGCGTGTGTGCCCGTGTTTGGATTAGACTTGAATCATGCGTATTAAGATTCTTGACCACCCGCTGGTGGCGCATAAAATCAGTGTGCTTCGTGATAAAAATACTCCTTCGCCTACGTTCCGTCAGCTTGTTGATGAGCTCGTGACCCTGCTTGCTTATGAGGCAACCCGTGAGATCCGGGTGGAGCAGCGGGAGATTGAGACCCCGGTGGCCCGCACCGTGGGCACCATGATTGCCAGCCCTAAGCCGCTGGTGGTGCCGATTCTGCGTGCCGGGTTGGGGATGCTGGAGGGTATGACTCGCCTGGTTCCGACCGCTGAGGTTGGGTTTTTGGGTATGGCGCGTAACGAGCAAACCTTGGATATTGTGACCTATGCTGAGCGTCTTCCGGAGGACTTGACCGGTCGGCAGGTGTACCTGTTGGATCCTATGTTGGCTACCGGCGGCACTCTGATTGAAGCCATTAAATTTCTGCGCCAACGCGGTGCTGAGTCTATTACGTGTGTGTGTCTCATTGCTGCGCCTGAGGGTATTGCGGCCCTTGAGAAGGGCGTTGAGGGGTTGCGCAATGTTGACTTGTTCTTGGCGGCGCGGGATGAGCGGCTGAATGAGAAGGCGTATATTGTGCCCGGTTTGGGTGATGCGGGCGACCGCCTGTATGGGCTGGCGGAGTAGCTCATAACTTTTGGTGCGCGGCTGTATTAACGCCTTCACCGGTGTCGTGAAGGTCTAGGCGCGTGCGCGCTGTGGCGCGGGGCTCGGCGGTTGTGGAGCTCCGCGCTGACGGTGTCTTGGCGGGGCAGCTGGTGGGGGATTTGTGTCTCAGGTTGGCGGGTGTAAAAATTTTTTGCATGCTGGACAGTGTTTCAACGGTGCCGTTGGGAACTTCCCTTACATGCAATATGGTGCATAATAATCCGTAAATATATTGAATATTTAGGGAACTAAGTGAATACTCATGCTAGATTTGGTGGTATGGGCTGCTTTGCTTCCCCGTCCATAGCCTCATCGTCATGAGGGTGATGTAGCTTTAGAGGATACCTCCACGTTCTGAACCCGCTTGATTTATGTGACAAATAAGAGAAATATTAAATGTACGGTGGGTATCGCTGAGCCCATTCGCGGCTCGGCAGTGCAGACGGGAATCCGACGTGACATAATGGGCGCCCGTATATCAGCCCCCTACGCTTCGAACTGCGAGAGAAGGATGCATATGTCAGGTGCAGTACCAGGGTACGTTCACATTTCCCAGCGTGGACGCGCCGCTAAGCGCCAGGCTCCCCAGCCCAGTCGCCCCCAGGCGCCTGCGGCTACTCTGCGACCCATGACTTTCACTGCTAATGACCACTCACCCAAGGGCGGCGCGCACGAGAATGAGGCGCGCGGGTTCGTGCTGTATGTGGGCCTCAATGAGGAGCTTGCGGCGGCCAACGGTACCTCCCTAGTGCGTATCGTGCAGGATTTGCGCAATTACGCTCACCACCTAGCTCCGGAAGCGGAGTCTTATGCTGCGGTAGCGCTGGCCCCCACCAGTGCGGAGGGGAGCGACCTTGAGGTAGTGCGGAACGCGCTGGGGGACCCCACGGCTGTCTACTATCAGCCGGATGCAAACACCCATGTTGAGGCCGAGTTGCAGGCCACGCATACCAATGGCGTGCTGATTGATCTGGCGCGACGTGAGGTGTTCTTGGATGGTGAGCCGCTTATGCTCACTTTTAAAGAATTTGAGCTTCTGGCGCACCTGGTGGAAAACTCCTCCCGCACGGTCGGCCGTGATGAGCTGCTGGACTCGCTGTGGAGCGCCGGGGACGAGCACCCGCACGAACGCACCATTGATGTGCACATCCGACGTCTGCGCTCAAAGCTGGGGCGCCTCTCAGGTACGGTGCGTACGGTGCGTGGGCAGGGGTACCGGTTCTTTGAGCATCCAGAAGTTGTGGTGTGGGCGGCCCCTGAATATTCCATCTAACCCCCTAGCGGCTGCCCTATGTGTTGAAGAGCCTGTGGCGGTGCCCCGTGCTTGTGGTCATGAGCGCGGGGCGCTGTTGTGTGCAGCCTGTAAGATGAGGGTATGACTGAGATTTCTTCCCGTATGAAGCGGGATGTGAAACACCTGATTCTGATGCGCCATGCCGAGGCGGACTGGGGCTTGAACGATTTTGATCGGCCGCTGACAAAGCGCGGTCACCAGCAGGCGGCACAGGCGGGGGCGTGGCTTGCTGAACGCGGCTATATTCCCGAGCAGATCATGTCATCGGCCGCGTTGCGAACCCGCCAGACCACCACCTGGGTTTCGGACGCGCTGGGTGAGAAAGGCCCCACTGCGCACCTGGACGAGGGGCTGTATGAGGTGGGCGCATCCCGCATTATTGCGCGTATTAACGGGGTTTCGGAGAATGTTCGTTCGGTACTGGTGGTGTCGCATTTGCCGGGCATCCAGGATGCGGCGATCCAGCTGACCCACCCCGACTCTGACCAGAACGCAGCCATGGAGATGTTTTATGGGTTCCCCCCGTCGTCCGTGGCAGTGTTTGAGGTGCCTGGGGAGTGGGCGCTTCTGGATGGGGCGGATGCGCACCTTATTGCGTTTAAAAGTTTCTAGCCTACGCTTTAGGGCATGGTGGCTGGGGAGCGTGCGTGCTTTAGGGCTAAAGCTGCTGTCTGGCAGGGGCAAATAGGGTAATGGTTATAAAGTGAGCCCCCCGCACGTGCTGGTGCGGGGGGCTCAACTATTATTCACAATGCGGAGACGGGGGGATTTGAACCCCCGGTCGAGTTCAACCCCGACCCTTCATTAGCAGTGAAGTCCATTCGGCCGCTCTGGCACGTCTCCAGCGATGCACCGCAGTGCATCTCTACAAGAATATCGTTCGTTCTGGCACAGGTCAATTCCCCGGCACCTTATGCGGGTGCATAAGAAAGCGCCCAACGGTTAGGGGCTCTAAAAATACCGGCTGCCACGCTGCTTGATATGCGCCTGAGCCTCACCCACAGGGTGACTAATAATTGCGCCGCCGAGCCTCGACATAGACATAAATCGGTGGAGAAAAGGTGAGGATACGAGGCGCTGGAAACAGCGAAACAGGTGGCGTTGAGTGATGGCCCACACGGCGCCAAAGCCTGTGTTTTATACAGACGAGTAGGTTAGACTATAGAGGTTATGCGCCGCTCGGTGAGGAATGGCCGATACGGCGGTTGTTTGCAAAAGTCACCGAAAGGACAGCCCGATGTCACAATCCCCTTATGATCCACAGCCTGATAATGGCTCTAATTCCTATAATTCATCATCGGGGCAGGCATACCTGAATCAACAGCCCGCATATCAGCAGCCGACGTACCAGCAACCCACCTACCAGCAGCCCATGTATGCTCAGCCAATGATGGCTGTAGTCCCTAAAACTCCGCAGCAGATTGCCGGTGAGCAGGCAGCGCAGACATCCATGACTCTTGGCGTTGTCGGTCTGGTTTTGATTTTAATCTTTTTTGGTGGTCCTGTAAGCCTCATCTTAGGTATTTTTGCTGTAAAAAAGGCAGGGGAGGCCGAGCGGATGGGCGCTATGGCATCTGGCGGTCGCGTGATGGGATGGATCTGTATTGTGGTGGGGTGTCTTGAAACACTGGCAATGCTGATTCCGGTCGCGGCATTCATTATTACAATAATTTTCGCCGCGTCCTCAGCAAGCTCAAGGAGCCACTTAGATCTGGCGTATACCCTCACCCCGCTCATGTCTCTTCTCTAAGGCAAAATGTAGGTGTCTCATAGTCCCGCACCAGTGACTTTCTGACCGGAGGCCCCCTCTCGTACGATACGGAGGGAGCCTCCGGTCTTTTTGTGCTTTTCATAGGGGCCTTCGCAGCACCGGGCGTGGTCTGTGCGTTGAGGAAAGAGAGCGGAACATGAACCGATGATGTGAGCCCATCTGGAAGTTAAAACCGAAATTTAACGCGATGCATGGGAACGGGTGGCGACGCACATAACTTTTATCTCGGGTAGAATAGGTGGTACCGAACCGATAAATATACACGTGGCCGCAGCACACGTAGGCCGCATCAACCGCATAAGGATTCAAATGTCTGAGACTATGACTCTTGCGCCCTCCTCTTCCGCCGATGAGCAGACCTTCCGGTACTCTTCCCAGCTCGGCCCTCACACCTATTCCGTTCCCGTAGTACCCCAGATCCCCAACCCCGAGGCTGAGGCCGCCGTTAAAAAAATCAAACTGTTTTCGACCGCCGCGCTCATTGTGGGTGTGCTGGGCCTCTTCTTCTACCTGTATGTTGGGTTCATTGGTGCTGCCGCTATTGGTGCTGGGGTCGTCGCACTCACCTTGAATAAGGGGTATGAGAGCCGTGGCCTGGCGATCGCGGGCATCCTGCTTGGCGTGGCTGGGATCAGCATGTGGGCGTTCTCCCTATACATGTCCAGCTCGTTCTAATAGCCTGAAAAACGCCTTGAAATAAGCAAAACCCCGCGCCCCGTATCTCTACGGGTTCGCGGGGTTTTAGCGTGTGCGGATGGTAAGGGATTTGAACCCTTGAGACGGGGTTACCGCCTACTGGTTTTCAAGACCAGCTCCTTCGGCCGCTCGGACAACCATCCAGATGCTTTACTATCATACCGGCTCAAAGCCGGGTGTTGATAAAAGCCACCAGCTGATTATCGCACGAGGGAAGCTTTTCTGTAAATTGCGCCCTCCTTACATGTCCTGCCTCAGCCCGGGTGTGAAAGACTCGGAAGCCCCCGCACAGCAGCCTGGCACCTATTGCGGTAGTGTGCAAGCATCCCGCCGAATAAGGGCTGAACTTTGTGGGTGGGGTGCCTCATGGACGGTTGGCGGGCCGGTAGAGTGGAAGCCACAACCCCGCACAAAAAGAGCAGAAGGAGCGAGCGCATGCGCGCCATGATGGAGGAAACACACGGGGCACCCGAGGTGCTGCGTGTTAGCGAACAACCCATACCCGAACCCGCCCCGGGGCAGGTGCTCATTCGGGTGCGTGCCGCCGGAGTGAATCGTGCCGATGCCCTGCAGCGGCGGGGGTATTACCCGCCTCCACCGGGGGTCAGCAGCATTTATGGGCTTGAGGCGGCGGGTACTGTTGTCGCTGTCGGTGCGGGTGTTTCCCCGCAGCTGGTGGGCTCGCCGGTTGCAGCGCTTTTAGCCGGTGGCGGGTACGCCGAATACGTGGCGGTTGATGCGCGCCACACATTCGGTGTTCCTGAGGGGATGAGCTTCGCCGAGGCAGCCTGCCTGCCCGAGGTTGCCGCCACCGTCTACTCAAACCTAGTGCTCACCTGCGGTATGAGCCTTGATGCTGCCGCCCACCGCGCGTCGGGAACCAGCGTGCTTATTCATGGGGGTGCGGGTGGTATTGGGCTGCACGCGGTTCAGCTGGCCAAGGCGGTTGGTGCTCGGGTGTTCGCCACTGTTGGTACCGGCGCGAAGGCTGATAGTGTGCGTGCGGCCGGGGCTGAACCGATCATCTACTCTGAGCTGTCATTCCGTGAGGTTATCGCCGAAAAGACCAGCGGGGTCGGGGTGAACTACATTCTGGATGTGGTGGGCGGGGCGTATCTAGACGATAACCTGCACTCCCTCGCCACTGGGGGACACCTGGCAATTATTGGTCTGCAGGGCGGGGCGAAAGCCCAGGTGAACCTGGGGCTCATGCTCACTCGCCGTCTCTCGGTGCACGCCACCTCACTCCGAACGCGCAGCGCCGACGAGAAAGCACGCATTATGGCCGGGGTACGGCAGCAGGTACTGCCGCTGGTGGAATCCGGGGCTATTCGCGCAAACCTAGACCGCACCTTCGCACTGGAACAGGCTGCTCGGGCCCACACCTACTTCGATTCGGGGGAGCACCGGGGGAAGATTGTGCTCACCCTCGGCGAAGACTAGGTACTCGGGCGGGCTGGCGGCCGTCCTGCCGCAGAAACTTCTCTGTTGAGCGCAGGGCACCATAAGATTCTTCACAAAACTGGTGTGACATAGTGTCAGCAAAACAGATTTAGGGTAACCTAAGTGTTAAAGGGTTTTAAAGATGCTGCGAAAGGAGGGCTAAGTGGGTATCAAAAACTTCCTGCAGTCACGCCGCGATGACGCCGAACTTGGTCGCGGGCTCTGGAGGCGCGCCCACGACCGTTTTATCCGTGGTGTAGACCGTTTCCACCAAGTGCTTGAGCGCCTAGCCCACACCGACATGGTCGAACTGGTGGTACCCGCCGCCAACAGCCTCTCAGACCTGATTCCACGCGTGCGCGCTATCGCCATGGAAGCACAGCGGCTGGCCCCCAGCGAAGGCACCGATGTGCCCTCATCCCCCACCGGAGTGTACTCCGATGTGCACCGGGCGCTCTCTAAAGCAGGGAACTCGGCGGCCCTCTGTGCCGAGGCGCTCGCCATGGCACGCTGCTTTGGAGAATGCACCGCCCACTGCCAACGGCAGGTGACCGTAGAACGCCGCGTGCAAACCGTTGTTGAACACATTCAGGAGGCCGAGCGGCTGATTGCGCGTGCCCGCGACGAACGGCATGAGCCGGTACTCGCTCGCTAGCCCCCATCAATATGAAACCCACGCCCCCGGCGGAGGGAAAAGTTCACCCGAATTTAAGGTTTCGTGTCTATTTGACAAAAACCGACCTTAAGCGGATGCCAGACGCCCGCAGCGGTGGGCTGCATCACCACAAGAACACACGCAAAACCTTAAAAACCCCACAGCATCCACTGCTGCCAGCAGCGGCTAAGGTTCACCTCAGTAGGTAGGTGGGTGAGGCGAATAATACACTGAAATCTCGAACTTCATATTCACTGGGAAAGAAAACACCATGTACGACTACCATCGCAATGAACGCGCCATGGCCCTACGACCCAGCCTCTCCCGATCCTGGCTACTGGTACGTGCCAACTCAGACGAAGCGACTATGGAAGCCGCTTTCGAAAGCGAAGCCGATTCCGTCATTTTAGACCTCGAAGACGGATGCCCAGCCGACGAAAAAGACGAAGCCCGCAAAAGGGTCGTCGAAATCCTCAATACCGAAGCCCGCGCATGGGTGCGCATTAACGCCATCACCACCGAACACTGGTGGAACGACGTCAAA
This sequence comes from Rothia sp. HSID18069, assembly GCF_003989155.1. Taxonomy (NCBI): domain Bacteria; kingdom Bacillati; phylum Actinomycetota; class Actinomycetes; order Micrococcales; family Micrococcaceae; genus Rothia; species Rothia sp. HSID18069. Next base: position 103,603 of record NZ_RBMG01000003.1, read on the forward strand.
GCTCTTAGCGGTGTCAAAGGCCTGCGCGGGGTAATGCTCGCAACCACCGAACACTCCACCGACATCGACCGCACCGCCGCCGCACTACCAACCGGAACCCCCATTATCGCTCTCATTGAGTCAGCCCTTGGGGTGCACAACGCCGTGAAAATTGCCAGCGCTATCGGCACTTTCCGCCTAGCCTTCGGGGTGGGAGACTACCGCCGCGACACCGGCGCATCCGATGACCCGATGGCCTTAGCCTACGTGCGCTCGCAGCTGGTGATCGCCTCAACCCTGGGCGGGCTGCCCGGGCCGATCGACGGGCCAACCCTCGGCAAACGCGGGGCGGAACTTGTGACCGCCTGCCAGCACGGCACCGTGCACGGCATGACCGGAAAACTCACCCTAGATGTGGGGCAGGCCGATACGATTAACCACGCCCTCTCACCCAGTGAAGATGAAATCCAGTGGGCTCATTCCCTGCTGGACGTGCCGCTGGACGGGCCCAAAGATGGCTCATACATGCCGCGTTTCTTGCGCGCGAAAAAGGTCGCGGAACTGGCCCGAGTGTACGGGCTGTGGGGCAAACTTGAGGGCGAAAAACGCGCCTAACTATCAGGGCCTATAAACACGACGCCCCCGGAAAGAAAACTTCGCGGCCAGAAGCAGCCTAATGTTTTCTTCCCGGGGGCGATCACGCCTCCAGGCGGAGGCGGCAGGTCAGTTATAGGGGTCTTTCCCGCCGGTGAGGGCATAAGCGCACAGGTACGAGGTGATGAGCCCCAGCACTATCGGCACCACAAGAATCGTATCGTCCTGAAAAACCGAGCGGTAGAAGAACCACAGTGCACAGCACGGCACCAGAAGCAGGACAAAAACAAGGCCGAATCGCGAGTTTCTCTTCGGGCGCATCCGGGTCTCCTCTCACATAGTGTCTGCTCCCCATTGTACGGGGTCGCATCCCTACCGCGTTGAGACAGCGGTAATGGGCTGAATTTACTAGCAGAAGTTGGGCATGGAAACAGCACGGAGGCAGACGCGCACCGTGTACAGTAAAGTCCCGTGCACCCTAACCATGTGTAGGATGCACGGGACTTTACTCGTGGAGCCCCCTGTGGGATTCGAACCCACGACCTTTTCTTTACGAGGGAAATGCTCTACCCCTGAGCTAAGGAGGCGTACTGCATGCCCGGCTCTATACCGGGCAAACACACATCGCTAATGGTAACAGAGAGAGGCGCAGATGCGCGAACCGTCACAAGAATAAGAAATCAGCCCCAATGTGTGGGAGGATAGAAATTATTACCAATAGCCCTGAAGGGAAACAGAAATGACGCAATCACCCATGACCCGCCGCACCCTTTTCGCTCTTGGGGCACCCGCCGCGTTGGTGGCTCTTGCTGCGTGCTCTAGCGGCTCTTCCAATTCCGGGTCAAGCTCATCTGCAAGCGGTAGTTCAAGCTCTAATGCCAGCTCAAGTAGCTCAGCAAGCAGCGCTCCCTCTGGTGGTGCTTCCGGCAGTGCTAGCGCCGAGGGAGAGGCAAGCGCATCTGGTTCGGCTTCAGCCTCGGGTGACTCCGCCAAAATAACCGCCACCAAAGCTGGTGAACGTGACGATGCCGGGTACCACCTCAACACCCCCAAACAGGGCGCGCCCACCGTGACCCTGTACACCGACTACCAGTGCCCCTACTGCGCCAAGGCTGAGCCCACCTACGAGAAGGTCGCCAAAGACCTTGAGGGCACCATGAACGTGACCGTGCGCAATATGCCATTGTCTTCCCATAAGAACGCCGTACCCGCCGCTCAGGCCGTGCAGGCAGCAGAACTTCAGGGTAAACACCTGGAGATGGCGAATAAGCTCTTTCAAACTCAGGACAGTTGGAAAGGTATTACCGACAAACAGACTGAGCTGGCGGGACTTTTCCTCAGCTATGCTCAGGAACTTGGGCTGGATACAGAGAAGTTCAAGACCGATCTGGTTAATCCAAAAACTCTTGAGCTGATCAAGGGCGATTTTGAGTACGGCCATAAGATCGGAGTGAAGGGCACCCCCCAATTCGTGGTGAATGATAAGCCTCTTGAGAATGTGGACTCTTCAACCTCCGCCGAGGATATGGCTAAAGAATTCAAGAAAGCCGCAGGGCTGAGCTAGTCTTTCGTGATGGATGAGAGACAGCGAGAGCGTGCCGCGCTGGGCGTTCATCTGAGTGTGAGCGGTCAGCGCGCCCGCATTCTTGAGGACGGGTTCAGCGAGCACGGCTATGTGCTTGACATCGGCGGTGCCGAACAATCCCATGTTGATGCTGCTGATGCGACCGTCGTGTTTTACGAGTATCTGCGGCGCATCGCCAATGTGCTGGATGTACTTGCCCCGCCGCGTGAACCCGTGACGGCTCTTCACCTGGGGGCCGGGGCGCTCACGCTCGCCCGCTATGTGCAGGCCACGCGCCCGGGGTCTTCGCAAGTGGCCGTCGATTATGAGCCACAGCTGATGGGGTTTGTGACTGAGGTGCTGCCGTTGCCCACAGGTACCCGGTGCAAGTTCGTGGTTTCGGATGCGCGCGCCGTACTCCCCGAGATTCCCGCGCTTTTCGGCGCTCATGCCGCGTCCGAAGGCGGTGTTTTTCGTGGGATCGACGCTATTATTCTTGATATTTTTACGGGCATGGATGCGCCCGAGCACCTTGCCAACACCGACTACTACGCCGAGCTGCGTGATCTTCTGAACGCCCGCGGGGTACTCGCCGTGAACGTGGGCGATGATGCCGGGCTGCCCTTCTTCCAGGGGCAGGCGCGCGCCCTATTAGACACGTTCGAGCATGTGTGGTGCCTGTGCGATTCTTCCATGCTGAGCGGTGAACACGAGGGGAACCTAGTGCTGATCGCAACCGCACGCGAGCTCGACGAAGACACCGCCGATGCGCTGTTCGCGCGGGGACCGCATCCGGCGGAGGTGCTGGGTACCGAAGAACTGCGGGATTTTCTGGGGTACCTGGCCGAGCAATAGCCGCCCACGCTGCCCGTCGCAGAACCGACCCGGCACGCAGCGTAGTAGCCCGCAGTCTATTCCGGCAGCGGCAGGGGAGAGGTGTGCTCGGGAGGCTCGTTCCTCCGGTAAGAATCCGAAGTTTCGTCCGAATGTGCTGAGCCCCCGGTCGTCTGGGTAATTCCGATACTTGCCGTGATCAGCAGGATAATCGCAACCCAGCGCATCAGGCCGGTTTCCTGGCCCAACAGCGCCCACCCCGCGAGCGCCGCAATCGCCGGTTCCAGGCTGAGAAGCACGCTGAAGACCTGTTCGGGAAGGTGCCGCAGGGCTGCCAACTCGCTGCTGTACGGTACGACCGATGCCAGCAGGGAGGTTCCAATGATGAAGAGCACCAGTTGGGTATCGTGCGTAACGCTCCAGAGCGCTACGGGGCCGGGGAAAAGCAGGGCTCCGGGGACCACGCAGATGGCTCCCACGGCCATTGCTACGGCGAGTCCGCTTGCACCGGGCACGAGTTCGCCGACCGAGGCGCTTGAGCGAATGTAGAGTGCCCAGAATGCGCCCGCGATCAGGGCGTATAGTACGCCCAGCAGGTCTGTTTCCTGCCCGTGTACCGCCTCGAAGCCGAGTACCGCCATGCCTGCCGCCGCGCAGAATACCCACACTAGGTCGCGTTTACGCCGCGTGAGGATAGAGGCCAGCACGAGCGGACCGGTAAACTCGACCGCCACCGCCAGCCCGAGCGGGATGCGCGCCAGCGCATTGTAGAAGAAGCCGTTCATGAGCCCAAGCGTGACACCAAAAATGAGCATGGCACGCCACTGGCGGGAAGACCAGCCTAAGAACCTATCGGATGTTGTCGCGGGTACTGCCATATATGCGGTTTGTGCATCTGCCCGATGCGCCCGCCAGCGCCCGGCAATCCAGACCGCCGCTCCTACCGTGATCGCGGCGAGAAGCAGGCGCAGAACTGTGACGAGCCACGGACCAAAAAGCGGAAAAAGGTGCACCGCGAAAGCCGCGCCGAACTGTAGAGAAAGGCACGAGATGATCACAAAAATGATGCCGACGGTGGGGCGCTTGTGCCTGGTGGTACCTGGGGTCATTGCTGGCTCCTCACAGTCGCTAGGGTGCACGAATCAAGGCAAAGGGCGACGGCACACCGATAGTATTCGGTACCGCCGCCCACATTCTACTTGCCTGTGGCGTACATCTCAATAGATGGAATGCTGTGCGTTAGCCCTCCTCGCCGGTACGGGAATGGGTTTTTCCAGGGGTATCCTGCCGACGCGCCTTATCGGCCGCAACCTGTTCGGGGGTGGGCAGCTCAATCGCACCAGTCATCTGCGCTATACCGGCACCAATATTATCCACAGCACCCGGCAGGTACGGTTCGATCGACTCACGCTTACCCGCTGCAAGAGCCGCACGCTCAGCCCTAGCATGTGACAGAGTGATGCCGATACTCGCCGAAATCAGCAGGGCAATCGCCGCCCACCGTATCAACCCCGTATTCTCGGCCAGCATAAAAATACCCACAATAGCGGCGAACGCTGGCTCCAGCGAAAGCACCACACTGTACACATTCGACGGGAGCATACGCAGCGCCGAAACCTCACCAAGTGCTGGCAGAGCCGACGCAAGCAGGCCCATCACAAACCCCAAGCCCAGAAGTGCCGGGTCGGTGATAGCCTTCTCAAGATGGTTGCCGGTGATGAAAAACGGGAACGGCAGCACCAGCAGGGTAGAGACAATATTGCCCATCACCATACCGCCCATGCCAGGGATACTCGCCCCCACCTTCTCCGTTGCCAAAATATAGGCGGCACGTGAAATAGCGGTCAGCACCGCAAAGAACACGCCAGCCAGCGCAAAATCCTCGGGGTTGGCCTGCGAGTCGGCGGTCAGCACCGCCATGCCCGTGAACGAAAGTGCCACCCACACCAAATCCAGTTTGCGGCGTGAGAGCACAGTCGCCAGCACCAGTGGGCCCATGAACTCAATAGCGACCGCAATTGCCAGCGGCACCTGCTGGATAGCCACATAGAAAAACGCGTTAGCACCAAATAAGGCCACGCCAAGAACCGCCACGGCTATCCACTGCGGGCGCGTCCATTGACGAACTTGCGGGCGGAAAAACACGTACAGCAGTAGTGAAGACGTAATCAGGCGCAGGGTGACCACACCCCATGCGCCCAAATCACCCATCATAGTTTTAGCCAGCGCCGAACCGAACTGCATTGAAATAATGGCACCAATGGCATACGCCATGCCCAAACCCTGCGTCGCCAGGGGAGAACGCGCTGGTGCTGAAGCCGAAGCGGGAGCAGACATATAGGTTCCTTTACGTTCAGAAAACCGCGGCCGGTGCGCCCCAGCCGCGGGGTGTGGGATGCTCAACTGCGGGCATCACCCTGTGTGCGTCATGTAATCTAGCTCAATTCTACGCGCTAACGGGTTTTAAGTGTACTAATGACCGTAAACTAGTGGCGCTGGCGTGGCGTCCCCCGAAAAACACGGGTGCGCACACCGGTAAACCTCCGGACAGGTTCGCCATGCGCGCACCCCACATCAAACACTCAGCCAAACATGCTTTACTGGTGAACATGCTAGACGCTAAAAAGTCACTTTTTGACAATGACGGCAACCCCCGTCCCGCGCTCACCAACGCACTCGATACTGTGCTACGCCTACAGCGCCCCCTCGCGCTGTCCATGGTGAAGAAACTCCGTGCCGCGCACCCGCACGAAACCCCCGAACAGATACTGCGCCGCCTCGACAGGCAGTACCTGCGGGATGTGACCGCAATCGGCGGGGTGACCGGCGCCTCCGCGTTCGTGCCCGGAGTCGGCACCGTCACCTCAATGGGGCTTTCAGCGCTCGCGGTGGGCGGATACCTGGAAAGGACCGCCCTGTACGCGCAGGCAGTTGCCGAGCTGCACGGTGTGCACGTGAAAGACCCCGACCTGGCCCGCTCAATGGTTATGGCGATTATGCTTGGTGAGGAAGGCTCACAGCTGATGAACACCGTGCTGCTGCAGACCGGCAAAGCCACCGGTGTTTCGGGCCGCTGGGGGATGCTGCTGGGCGGTAAATCCTCCGGCAAAATGTTCAGCGTAGAGCGGGCAATCCGCAATATGTTCATTAAACGGTTCCTGACCCGCCAAACCGGCGCGTTCTTAGGCCGCGCCCTGCCGTTCGGGGTGGGTGCTGTGGTTGGGGGCGGCGCGAACTACGGCCTTGGCAAAGACGTCGTGAAGAACACCCGGGAAGCATTCGGTGACGCCCCGCCGTTCTTCCCCTTAGAGCTCATGGTCGAACCGCGCGCCCCCAAATTTGATGACACAAATGAGGGTAAAGGCCCCTCGAAAGCACGGCGGGCGCTGACCGGCCGGTTCAAACGCAACAAGGCCGACACCAAAAACCACGATGTGCACTCGCACGGGCTGCAGAACCCCGGTGCACAGCATCGCAAGACGATGGGGGGCTAGAGGAAACTAGCCTCTCGCCTCTGCCCGCCGGTATTTCGCGGGTAAGAGTGCCCGTTTTGCCGCGGTTTTCACGAGACATACACGGGAGAGTGTTAGATTAGCGGGGTGCTAATCTAACAAATTTCCGTCAAAGTGCGAAAAGTTGTTAGATTAGAGCCTCCTTAATCTAACAACTTTTTGTATTGAGGGGGAAAACTTGCGAATAAATGGGTGTTCTATAGCCCCTGTCGGAATCGTAAAAAGGCTCTTTATTCACATAAAGCATTGGAAAAACCGCTTTATGTGAATAAAGAGCCTTTTTAGGACGTAGAGAGCGGGGGAAAGGAGTCGAATTAGCCCTGCGCATCCTTCGCGTGATCCACCAGCTGCGCGGCAATGCCGTTGTACGTATGCGGGGTCAAGTTCGACAGTCGCTCCTGCGCCTCAGCCGACAGGCCCAAAGTGCCCACAAATTCTTTGAGGCGCACCGCATCCACCCGATGACCGCGCGTAAGCTCCTTCAGACGCTCATAGGGGTTCTCCATGCCGGGGGTGCCCGCGATTGCCTCTGCGCGCATAACCATCTGAATGGCCTCCGCCAGAACCTCCCAATTGGATTCCAGGTCGGCGGCAATAACGTCGGCGGCAATATCGAGGCGCTGCAGACCCTTAACCACGTTGGAAATCGCCAGCACCGAATGCCCAAACGCCACGCCAATATTGCGCTGCGCCGAAGAATCGGTCAAATCACGCTGCCAACGCGAAGTCACCAGCGTGGATGCCAGTGAATCGAAGACCGCGTTTGAGAGCTCAAGATTAGCTTCCGCATTCTCGAAGCGGATCGGGTTCACCTTATGCGGCATTGTCGACGAGCCCGTAGCACCAGCCACCGGAATCTGGCGGAAGAAACCAATCGAAATATAGCTCCACACATCGGTGCACAGATTATGCAGCACACGGTTGAAATGCGCCACATCAGAGTACAGCTCCGCCTGCCAGTCATGCGATTCGACCTGCGTGGTCAGCGGGTTCCAGCTAAGCCCCAGATGCTCCACGAAACCCCGCGAAATAGCCTGCCAGTCAGCCCCCGGAACCGAGGCGTAATGCGCCGCATAGGTGCCCGTTGCGCCGTTAATCTTGCCCAAAAATTCGGTAGCGGCAACATGGGAAATCTGGCGCTTCAAACGGTACGCCAGCACAGCTATTTCCTTGCCCAGCGTGGTGGGGGTCGCGGGCTGGCCGTGCGTGCGCGAGAGCATCGGAACATCCCTGCCGGTCTCGGCAAGATCCAGCAAAACCTGCACCAGATCGCGGGCGGCAGGAAGCCATACGTTCTCGACCGCGTCCTTAATACCCAGGGCATAGGAGAGGTTATTAATGTCTTCGGAGGTGCACCCAAAATGCACGAGCGGAACCAAATGCTCCAGCCCCAGCGCTTCGAGGCGGCGACCGATATAGTACTCGACGGCTTTCACATCGTGAACAGTGACCGCCTCAATCTCGGCGAGTTCGGTGACGGAATCGGCGTTGAACTCGGTCACGATAGCACGCAAACCGGACTTCTGCTCATCGGTGAGCGGCGTGAGCCCGGGAAGAACGGCATGCTCGCACAGGTATATGAACCATTCGACTTCCACGTGGATGCGGTCGCGGTTCAGCGCGGCTTCGGAGAGATAGTTCGTTAACGGCGCGGTCACAGGGGCGTAACGCCCATCGAGAGGGCCAAGCGCAAGATTACTGGCGGACAGGTCGGTACGCCCGGAGGGCAGGGTGTTTTCAAGGTGAGACATGCTTCTATTCTGACACGCGGTGCTGGGATGCGCCGTGTTTGGGCGGGCAGAATCTTCCGTTGCTCCGCCAAATAGTTAGCAAGACAACGCGTAGAGCGGTAGGTGAGGTACCTTCCGGGACTGGTGTCGGTAGAAGTCAAAACGGCAACAAAAGTGCATTTTCGTAATATTTGTTCATATTAGGTGTGTATAAGAAGCCCGGTAAGTCGGAAAATCCTGTGGAAAACTTATTGTGGTGACCCTGCCATCTACTTATCCACAAGAAACTCTAAATTTCGCAAAATATATCAAAAAGTATCATATGGTGTTTTTAAAGATTTGAGCGTAGCACTAAGGAGAGTACCGTGGCACCACCAACAGTAGCCCCTGCCCCCGCCCCGTCACCAGCGCCCGCACCACCAAACCCCACCGACATTCTGCGGGCCGCAGGCGACATGGGATTCGGCGCCAAAGCCGCCAAAGATATTGCCGCGGGGCTCAGCGCTGGCGCGCAACTAATCCGGCAGAAAGGGAAGGAATACCATGACGAGCTCATGAAACACGCCGGAACTCTCGACGAACTCTGCAACCGCACCAACAGTATGCGCAACGAATCCTGGAAATCAGAATCCGGGCAGAAATACCGAGAACAGCTGGAAAACCGCCGGAAAGACGCCGAACATTCCCGCGACGAACTGCGCACAGCCGCCCAAGAAGCACTGCAAGCTGGTGAGGAAATCGCGCAGAACCTAGAAGCACAAAGCGCACTCATTAACAATGCGGCAAACCAGGTGGACTCCATACTGCATTCACTCGCCCACGGGGCGGCAGATGCAGCCGATAAGATAGGCGACATTATTAAAAAATCGGGTATCGGTAGCGCCCAGGATACGCTTAACGCCCTCGCGGATAACGGCAGCAAAATGCTACAGGGCCTCGGCTCGCTCATGCCGCACTAAAAACACGAAACACGTAGGAGAAAATCATGGGTAACCGCACCATAGACGTTGAACTTGAAGAGCTGCCGCGCATCGCCGAAGGGCTTGCGCATATTGGTTACGACTGCGGGGCAATGGTGATGCCGGTTGGGGCCGCAGGGACCGGTATCCTTGCGCACCTGGCAATGAGCGCACACGGCCGCTCCGCCGCAGCCCGTGCCGCAGGAACCTCCGCGAAACTTGCCACGTACTCAGGCACATATGCAACCATGGCTGGAAAGGTGCTTGGGGCGTACGGAGGCTATTGGACAGCAGACGAAATGGCCAAAGCAGGAATCATGCTCCGTGATGGTGTGGGAACAGCAATATTTGGCGCACGGGCATTCTATGGCAAAGAGCTTTTCTCCTTTGAACGTGTTAAAACTATTGACCCTAACTCCGCTGACGCCCCTAAACCTGATAACAATAAAAAAACACCAACGTCTGCTCACGATGCCTCCATATATATTAACAAGACGAGCAGTGAAGCCGACGAAGTGGACAAAACACACCAAGGCAAACAATACGCCGACCGGGGAGCCATCACTGTTATCCCCTACCGGGATAAAAATACGGGACAGAAACGGTACATGGTTGTCATACCCGGAACCGACTCCAATAACCGCAAGGGTGACCCCCACTCGTGGGATAACGCGTTGCGGGAAAGCGGAGGTAAAGACGGGGAACTGACCCCCCAACAGAAAATGATAGACCAAGCCCTGAAAGACGCAGGTGCCGAGCCCGGCTCCGAGGTTTTCCTCATGGGCCACAGCCAAGGCGGTATGATCGCCTACAACACCGCCAACAGCACAGAATTCGCCAAAAAATACAATGTTAAAGGCGTCTATACGGAGGGGTCGCCGCTGAGCGGCCTGCCAGCAAAACGACGCGACTTCAGTGTCGCATATGTGGAAGGTAAAGAGCCTGTGCCGGATTCCTTGGGGCCCCGCAGGGAGGGGAAAGGATGGACGCCGGATGAGCGTGACACCGTCATTAACACCTCTAACTCGGGTATGGATGGGCATGCCGCCGTGGAATACGAGAAGGCGCTGAACAGCAACCCGAAAGGGCACAAAGACCTTAAACAGCTTAAAGATTTCTTCGGCAACGGGGACTACGAAGCGCAGCAGATCGGCGTGTACTCTGCCTCGACAATGCCTGATGGCACATCAGACCTGGCAAACAAGGTGATGCAAATTGGGCGATATGGAGAAGCTACTATCACATCTATAGCCGAGGGGGCTAATCCTCATGTTGCCCAAACGGGCACAGATTTTGCCGGGGGAGAGAAGCTTCCAGATACTCAAGACCCTCAGTATCGTGACCAGGAAGCTGGTGAGTCTTCTGCCTCCACACCAAATGTAAGGACAGACAGCCAAGTAGAGAAGTTCATGCCTTGGGAAGTTTTGATGGGGCAACCGAGCTTCGCGGAAAGCTCCCAAGGGGCTACGCCTTCCGCCCCGCAGGGCGGCTTGTCATGGTCAGATATCGTAGAATCCTCAGGGGTCGTTGGGCCTGGTGCGAGCGCGGGTCAAACGTTTGAGGGGGTAGGCCGCCAGCTGGCGGAGAACCTTGGGATCGCCTCCTCAGAGGACGCTAATTCGGCGGGGGCGGAGAGCTTTATGGACCAGCTTGATAGTGCTGACGCTTCGGACGGGCCGCACGTTATGCCCTACAACCCAGACACTGCCCCTGCCGAGCCGCACGTTATGCCGTATGACCCCGCCACCGATAACGTGGGTGTCGCCACTATGCCGTACAAGCCTGATACTAAGCTCCCGGACCCGCCGACTCCCGAACCGGTGCAGGCACCCGAACCGACTCCAGCTCCCCAACCGGTGCAGGCACCCGAACCAGCCCCGGCTCCGCAGCCAGTGCAGACCCCTGAACCGGTGGCGGCAGCTCCGCAGGGCGGGTATACGCCCCCGCAAGTTGATCCGCCCGCCACCACCGTGCCCTCCGCAGGGCAGCCGGTTGCCCAACCCGCCGGTGAGGCTGTCACTGGGGCACCAGCCGGAGAGTTCACCCCGCCCACGGTGGAACCGGAATACACGCCCATGCCCTACAATCCCGCCACCGATAACGTGGGAGCCTCCAACATGCCGTATGACCCGGCCGATACCTCGGTGCAAGAGCCGCTGCAGATGCCCACCCGGGTGGAACCCAACAACGGGTACACGCCCCCGCAGGTATCTGTCGCTGAGCAGATCGCATCCACAGCCTTTGGCGGCGGCGCTGACGATATGATGGCTGGCGACCTAGAGACAGCCAAGTGGGAAGAACCGACCCAAGGGCCCGCGTACATGCCCTATGACCCCGCCACCGACAGCGGGGAAGTAGCCAACCTGCCGTACAACCCGAACACCGACAATGGCGGGCCTATCTTCCTCCAAAATGCGGCAGCCCCCGAGCTGGCAGGGGCGGCAGCCTAAAACGGGCATCCCGTCGGGGCGCGAACAGAACCAGTACTGTGAGCGCCCCGGCGGGCAGCCCCACACCACAGCCGTGATGTGTGGCACTATACTGAGACTATGAGCGAACACAGCAACACCCCCGAAACACCCGCTATCCAGCCGCGCCACGTCTTCTCGTCTCTGCCCAAATATGCTGCCGGTAAACCTCCCACACCCGTAGAGGGGCTGAAACAGTACAAGCTCTCCTCCAACGAAAACCCTCACGGGCCCATACCTGAGGTGGCGCGCATTCTCGCCGACTTCGACGCCACCCACCGCTACCCGGATCCGCTCTCCACCAAGCTGCGTACCGCCCTCGCCCACCACCTAGGGGTGGACGCCCACAATATTGTGACCGGCGCGGGAAGTCTGGGGGCACTCAACCAAATCCTCAAAGCCTTCGCCGGGGCCAGCCTCGACGGCACCCAAGACGAAGTAATCTACGCCTGGCGGTCCTTCGAAGCCTACCCCATTCTGGTGGGGCTGCTGGGCGCCAAAAGCGTGCAAATCCCCAACCTGCCCAATGGGGCGCACGATTTGAACGCCATGGCGCAGGCTGTTACCGACAGAACCCGTGTGATCCTGGTGTGCACCCCGAATAACCCCACCGGGCCAGCCGTCACCGAGGCACAGATGCGCGAATTTCTCACCAAAATCCCCGAGAACGTGGTGGTCGTCATTGATGAGGCATACTACGAATTCTGCACCGCATCCACCGTGCCCGCCGGGCAAAACGCCCCCGTGAACGGGTTGAACCTGCTCAACGACCACCCGAACGTGATCGTGCTGCGCACCTTCTCCAAAGCACAGGGGCTCGCCGGGCTGCGCGTGGGTTACTCCGTCTCCCACCCGCAGCTGACCCAGTACCTGCGGGTTGCGGCCACCCCGTTCGCCGTGACCGCGCTCGCCGAAGCCGCAGCCGTGGCCTCTATTGAACATGAAGAGGCGGTAATGGATGGGGTGCGGCATATCGTTGCTGAACGTGAACGTGTGGTTGCCCGGCTGCACGAGCTGGGGTACAACATCCCGCAAACCTACGCCAACTTTGTGTGGCTGCCCTTGGGGGAGCACACCGAGGCTTTCAATAAGCTTGCCGCCTCCCACGCCCTCTCGGTGCGTGCTTTCGATGGGGAAGGGGTGCGGGTGAGCATCGGCGAAGATGAGGCAAATGACCGTTTTATCAGCATCTGTGAACAGTTTCCCCACAGAGTCTAGACCCTGCAACGCTGCGCCTATGCACCAAGAGGGTGGGAAAACCTCAGCTCAGGGGCCTTGGCGACAGTGCTTGTGAATCACTCTCTTCACCGTGCCGACGCAGCACCATTTCTCAACCTATGCGGTGCTGCTTGGAAAAACCAAAATCACGCTGACCGAGCCTCATTTATGCTGGAAGAATAACCTTGAGAAACGCTACATCGCGCTGATGTTTCCTGTGAAGAGGAGTAAAATAAGAGGAAATATGCCCAAGCCTTCCGCCCCGCGCGCCGAAACTCTCTGCGTGCGCCCGGCGTGAAGGGCAGCTCGTATCTGCGTGGAGGATTGATGCACGAGAACGAAAAATATCCGGGAGTACCCGAACGCATCCAGCTAATGGATGAGAACGGCAAGGTACACGAGAACCCCACCTTCAGTTCTTATGTGCACGATGTAGACGCAGAACAGCTTCGCGAAGCCTACCGCCTGATGTACATTACCCGCCGCATTGACGACGAAGGAACGGCACTTCAGAGGCAAGGGCAAATGGCTCTATGGGCGCCCAGTCGAGGACAGGAAGCGGCGCAGGTCGGCTCCGCACTGGCATTCGCCCCCAACGACTATATTTTTCCCTCCTACCGTGAACACGCGGTCGCCTTCGCCCGCGGCGTAGATTTCCGCGAACTCATCACGGTTTTCCGCGGCTCCCACACCAACGGGTGGGACCCTAAAAAACATAACTTCCATGTTTACACCAAAGTGCTTGCCGCACAGGTGCCGCACGCGGTCGGCTACGCTATGGGCCTGAACTTCGATGCCGACATTGCGGCGGAAACCGGGCAGCTGCAGACAGGCCAAGGGCAGGCCACCAACCCCGATAACGACACCGTGAAACCCGCCGTCGGCGTCTACTTCGGCGACGGTTCCTCCACCGAAGGCGAAGCCCACGAGGCGATGGTCTTTGCCGCATCCTACGATGCCCCTGTACTGTTCTTCGTGCAAAACAACCGCTGGGCTATTTCGGTACCCTTCGACGTGCAGTCGCGTGTGCCCATCTCAACCCGCGCCCAAGGCTACGGCTTTGAAGGACTGCGCGTTGACGGCAACGATGTGCTCGGCACCCTTGCCGCCACCCGCTACGCGCTCGATAAAATCCGCCGCGGTGAAGGCCCCGTGCTGATCGAGGCGGAAACATACCGCCTGGGCCCGCATACCACCGCCGACGACCCCACCAAATACCGTGACGACGAAGAACTCCAGCAGCGTCTGAACGCAGACCCGCTGATTCGCCTGGAAAAATATCTGCGCGAGAACGGGCACGCAGATGACTCCTTCTTCGAAAAACTCGCCGAAGAAGCACAAGAACTTGCCAACGGGGTGCGTGAGGCGGCGATTGCCTCCGAACCTTATGAATTCGACCGTTTCTTCGACCGCGCCTACGCCGAAGAACACCTTCAGGTAGAAGAAGAACGCGAGTTCTACCGCAACTACGTCGCAGGTTTCGAGGAGGACTAAGAATGAGCGAGCAGAATACACAGGTTGAGCGCCTGACCCTGGCGAAAGCGATCACTCGCGGCCTCGACGACGCGATGGCAGATAACCGTAAAGTCGTGCTGATCGGCGAAGATATCGGCAAACTCGGCGGCGTATACCGCGTAACCGAAGGGCTTCTGGCAAAGCACGGGCAGAAGCGCGTAATGGACTCTCCCCTCGGAGAGGCCGGTATTGTGGGCACCTCCATCGGCATGGCGATGCGCGGCTATCGGCCCGTACCCGAGATTCAGTTCGACGGGTTCGTCTTCCCCGCCTACAACCAGATCACCACCCAGCTCGCCAAAATCCACAACCGCAGCGACAAAAAATATATTGTTCCGGTTACGATCCGTATTCCCTACGGCGGCGTGATCGGGGCGGTCGAGCATCACTCAGAATCGCCCGAGGCGCTGTTCGCGCACACCGCCGGGCTGCGCATCGTAACACCGTCCTCACCGCATGACGCCTACTGGATGACCCGCAAATCTATTGAATGCGACGACCCAGTAATTATTTTCGAGCCCAAACGCCGCTACTGGCTCAAGGGCGAGGTGAACTTTGCAGACACCGACTTTGACCCGTTCCAGGCGCAGGTGGTGCGCGAAGGCACAGACGCGACTATTGTGACATACGGTCCGCTGGTGCCGGTAGCGCTCGCCGCCGCAGATGCCGCCGTCGAAGACGGACGCTCGATCGAAGTCATTGACCTGCGGTCGATCTCCCCGATGGATGTACCCACCGTCGCCGCATCCGTGGTGAAGACCGGGCGCCTGATCGTTGCCCACGAAGCGCCGACCTTCGGGGGCATGGGCGGCGAACTTGCCGCCGCGATCACCGAGCGCTGCTTCTACAGCCTGCAGGCCCCGGTGCTGCGCGTGGGCGGCTACTATATGCCGTACCCGGTACCGCGCACGGAGGAGGAATACGTGCCCGATATTGACCGTATCCTGGAGGCGGTAGACCGCTCCTTTGAGTACTAGACCCACCCCGCAGCGTATTCTTTACGGGCTATATGCACTAGTGAAAGGCGTTTAATGTCCCAGATTTTTAATCTACCCGATGTGGGTGAAGGACTCACCGAAGCCGAAATTCTCGCCTGGAAAGTTGCCCCCGGCGACACCGTGCACATTAACGACGTGCTGGTAGAGATTGAGACCGCCAAGTCTGTGGTTGAGCTCCCCTCACCGTATGAAGGCACCGTGGAGCAGCTGCTCGCTGCTGAAGGTGACACGGTGGAGGTGGGCACCCCCATTATCGCCGTGGCGGGCAGCAGCGAAAGCGCTGGCTCCTCCACCCCCGCCACGCCCGGCGCTAATACCGGTGCTGCCGAAACACCCGAGGTGGAAGCCGGTAACCAGGCGCTCGTTGGTTCGGGCCCCAAGACAGACTCGGTCAAACGCCGCGCCCGTAAACGTCCCGCATCTGCCGCCCAACCGCAGCCGGTGAACCCCGCCCCGCAGCAGCCCGCCCCGGTGGGGCACACACCCGCCTCCGCCGAGCCGCGTGCCGGGCTGCTGGGTGGGCTCAGCGAATGGGCGGAGCGGGCCAGTAAATTCGTGGAGAACACGCCGCTGAACTCTTCTCTGAACACTGTGCGGCAGCGTCTACAGGGTGCCGAGGCCCCAGCACTTGAGCAGGATGCTGCCGCCCCCGTGCCGCATCGGCCTGCTCTTGCCGCCCCGCCGGTGCGCCTGGCCGCTAAGGAAATGGGGGTGGACCTGGCGAATGTGACCGCGACCGGTTCGCGGGGGCAGGTGACGAAACGGGACCTGCTGGACTATGTGGCGCACCTGAACGATGTGCAAGAAACCGGCGGCCGGTTCTGGCAGTCCCCGAGCGTACCCGGTGACCGTCTTGAACGCATCCCCGTACGGGGGGTGCGTAAGGCCACTGCGAAGGCTATGGTGTCTTCGGCGTTTAGCGCCCCGCACGTTTCGATTTTCGTGGATGTGGACGCCTCCCGCACCATGGAATTTGTGAAGCGGCTGAAAAAGTCCCGCCATTTTGAAGGGATTAAGGTGACCCCGCTGCTGGTGCTTGCCGCCGCCGTGATTTGGGCTGCCGAGCGGAACCCGCAGGTGAACGCCACCTGGACGGACAGCGAGATTCAGATTAAGCACTTCATGAACCTTGGTATTGCGGCGGCCACCCCGCGCGGGCTGATGGTGCCGAACATTAAGGATGCGCAGGAGCTGTCCCTGCGTGAGCTGGCGATCGCCCTGAACAACCTGACCGCCCGTGCGCGGGAAGGGAAGACTCAGCCCGCCGAGATGGCGAACGGGACCCTGACGATTACGAACATCGGCTCACTCGGCATTGACACGGGCACCCCGATTATTAACCCCGGTGAGGTGGCGATTATTGCTTTCGGCACGATCAAACAGAAGCCATGGGTGATTGATGGTGAGGTGATCCCGCGTTGGGTCACCACGCTGGGCGGTTCTTTCGATCACCGCGTGGTGGACGGCGACCTCTCGGCGCGTTTCATGGCGGATGTTGCCGCCATCCTTGAGGAACCGGCCATGCTGCTGGATATTTAGCCGCAGGCACCCGCACCCGTATGGGACGCGAAAACTGGGGTTCGTAACCGATACGGCTACGAACCCCAGTTCCATTCTAAGTTTGGCATATACGCTTATGGGAGGCGTTATTTGGGGTATTTCTCCACGCGGCGGTGGTAGATACGGCCGCACATCCCACCCAGGACAGCACCCAGAAACGACACCCCAATGACGCTAAGAAGCGCCAGGATACCGTTGCTGATGGTGCCCGCCCCAAAGAACTGCTGGGCCGCCAGCGGCGAATAGCTGCCGGGGGAGAACGCGTGAGGCATGACGTAGGTGAAAATCGTGGCGGTCGCACACCCAAGAATCTGCCACAGGCACACCGACACGCCCTGTTTAGCGCCCGCAAACCGTGCCATCCGTCCGGCGGTGTACCCTCCCGCGAGGTACGCCAACAGGTAGATCACCCCCACCGTGATTAAAAAGGTGAGCGCATCCGCCTCACCCTCGGAAAAGCGTTGCAGGGTTTCGGCTATAGGGTGCGTGAGCGTACCCGTGGGGAGAACCATAATGGTTTCCGCCAGCCAGGTGAAAAAGCTGAGAGCCGAGAGTGCGACCATCCACCCCATGAGCCCCGGAAACACCTGCAAACGCCCGAAGTGTTCCCGCTGCGCCTCTAGCGGAGCCATGGCAACCACGCCTTCCGGGGGCTGTTCCCACGCCTCTAAAGGTTCCGGGGGCCCGCCGTGGGGAGCACCGCGGTTTGCGTTGTGCGGGTCTGGTGCGGGCGCAGCATCCGGGTGGAGGGCGCCCGTGGTGGGGGTATTAAGCCAGGCCAGCTCCTCGTCGCCGCTGGCAGCATCCACTCCCGGCCCCGCCGCGTTCTGCGCGGAAGAGCCGAACTGTTCAGGTGCGGGTTCATGCCCGTTAGGGAACCGGCCGCCAAGGGAGAGCGTGGGCTCATCATCGTCATACTGCGGTGCGCGGGCCTGTTGGGGTGCCTCGAAATCGTCACCGAACGCCACGGTGGGCTCATGATCATATGCAAGGCCCTGAGTGTTACCGTGATCGCGTCCCTGCTGATACGGTTCAGCTGCGCGGCGGGCCTTGGTGCCGGGCCGTGCGCCCGTGGGAGAGTGCGGGTCGTTAGGGGTCACGTAACCTGGTTTCCTGTCGGTTGCTGGTGGGATGCGGTTGGTGTGTTTGGTGGGTGCCTAGTCGCTGCTGGCTGTTAGAGAGTCGTAGAACGCCTGCGCCTCAGCGATACTTTGTGCACTGTACTGGTGCGGATGCGCCGGGTGCTCATCGGGGCCAACGGTGCGCGCCACGCGCGCCGGGTTGCCCACGACCACCGCATTGGCGGGCACATCTTTCGTGACTACCGACCCCGCCCCAATGACGGCGTTCTCGCCGATACTCACCCCGCCAAGTATGATTGCGCCGCCGCCGATCCACACGTTATCGCCCACGGTAATCGGCAGCCCGCCCTCCCACAGGTCTTTACGATCTTGAGGGTTCACCGGGTGGGTGGGGGTGAGAAACTGGGTGTTTGAACCAACCAGCACGCCGTCGCCGAAACGTACGGGGGCCACATCTAGAATCACGGTGTTGAAATTGAAAAAGCAGCCCTCGCCAACGAACGTGTTCACCCCGTAGTCGAACGCCACGGAAGGACGCATAAACGACCCGGTGCCGAACGCACCAAGGTGCTCACGGAGCACGTGCATCGCCTGGGCGTGCTCACTGCGCGCATAGTACTGTTCGAAGAGTTTGGTTGCCTCATAGATGGTGTCAGAAAGGGCATGGCATTCGGCGTCAGGCTTGTAGGGGGCGCCGGCGACCATGCGCTTAAAAACGGGGCCGTGCTCGGCCGGTTGCTGGTGGCGGCTCATTGATGTATACCCCCATAGAATAGGTACATGAAGCCGATAATGGCGGCGCCTAGTGCGATAACCACCAGCCCGGCAATGGCGAAACGTTTAGAGATTTCACGCAGCAGCTTCTTAAAATCCTCATCTGAGTAATTCTGACTCATACCGTTAAGTATCCCAGAAGATACACTGCACGCCCACCCTCTGCGGATTGGGCGAGTCTGGGTGAATCCAGTGAACCTGCTGGCAATGATCTGCCATTGCGGCCTTGCGGCTTGAGCCGGGCGGCGGCAGAGGGCACAATACAGAACATGACTGACGCACACAACCCTATAGCCGCCCCGGATGTGCCCGGGCAGAACCCGCTGGCGCATCGCCCTTGGCTCAAAAATTATTCACCCGGCGTCGCCGCCGATGTTCACCTGTCTGAGACCTCGCTGAGCCACCTGATTGATGATGCTATCCGCGAGGTTCCCCATAAGATTGCCCTCGAATTCTTCGGGGCCACCACCACCTACGCCGAACTTGGCAGTCAGATCGACCGTGCCGCTGAAGGGCTGCGTCTGGCTGGGGTGCAGGCGGGGGATCGGGTCGCCCTGATTCTGCCTAACTGTCCGCAGCATATTGTTGCCTTCTACGCGATTCTGCGCCTGGGTGCGATCGTCGTGGAACACAACCCCCTCTACACCGGCGCCGAGCTGCGGCACATGTTTGAGGACCACGGCGCGAAGGCCGCCATCGTGTGGGATAAGATTTCCGGGCATATTACGGGCCTTCCCGACGATATTAGACCGGCACATATTTACGCTGTGAACCTTATTAAAGCGATGCCCGCCCTCACCCGCGCGGCGCTCAAACTGCCGGTCAAAAAGGCGCGCGAATCCCGGGAAAAACTCGAAGGAGCCGCCCCCGGAACCACCAGCTGGGCGCAGCTGCTCAAGAGCCCGCCGATCGACCCCGATTTCAAACGGCCCACTGCCCACGATATAGCGCTTCTGCAGTACACCTCCGGCACCACCGGACTGCCCAAGGGCGTGATGCTCACCCACCGCAACCTCGAATCGAACGGGCGCATGGGCGAAGCCTGGATTAAACCCAGCGATAACGAGAGCATCTACTCGGTGCTGCCGCTCTTCCACGCCTACGGCATGACCCTGGGCGTAACGATTGCGGCGCTGTGCCGCGCCCGGCTGGTGCTCTTCCCAACCGTCGATATGGGTCTGATTATTAAGGCGATGAAGAAGACCCGCCCCACGATTCTGCCCGCAGTACCGCCGGTCTACCGCCGCCTGATGGATGTCGCCAAAGAGCAGGGCATCTCGCTGCAGGGAGTTCGCTATGCGGTTTCGGGTGCCATGAACCTGCCGCCCGAGCTGGTGGCAGAGTGGGAGGAGGCATCCGGCGGGTACATGGTTGAGGGGTACGGGCTGACCGAGTGCGCGCCGCTCGTCTCATGCAATCCGCTCAACGATACGCGCCGTGCCGGGTCAATCGGTATCCCCTTCCCCTCGACCGATATTCGCGTGGTAGACCCCGAAACCCTTCAGGATGTGCCGCTCGGCGAAGAGGGCGAGCTGTGGGTTTACGGTCCGCAATGTTTCGCCGGGTACTGGAAACGCGAGGAAGACACGCAGAAAACCATTACGGCTGACGGCTGGCTGCGCACCGGCGATATTGTGCGCCTGGACGAAGACTACTTCATTCAGATCGTGGATCGCATTAAGGAAGTCATCATTACCGGCGGGTTCAACGTCTCACCCACCGAAGTGGAAACCGCCCTGAAACAGCACGATTCCGTGGCGGATGCGGCGGTCGTGGGCATCCCGCAGGCCAGCGGGGGAGAGATGGTGGTCGCCGCCGTGATTCCTGCCGAAGGGCACGCGGTTGATGAACATGCGCTGCGCGAGCACTGCTATGCGCGCGTGACCCGCTATAAAGTGCCGCGCAGGATTGTGGCGGTGGACGACCTGCCCCGGTCGATGCTCGGCAAGATTCTGCGCCGCAAGGTACGCGAGCAACTGCTGAACAGCGAAGAATTCAGCCACTAGAGCCGCAGGGCGCTGAGGTACGCCCCCGTAATAGCTAAATCGCCGGTTTTCCGGCGATTTAGCCGTTAACGAGCGGGTGCTAAAAGCCCGGTGTGGTATCGCCGAAATGTTACGAAATATTGCGAGGGTGACACTGTGTGTCGCCATGTGATTCCTCGACTACCCGAGCGTACGCCGGGCATGCTCTAATGGGTAAACACCCCTCCCGGAACCCCGGGAACCACCCGCACAGGAATTTAACCGTGCACGTGGTGGCGCATCGTAAACCCAAACAACAGAAAGTTTCATAGCCGTGAAAAAATTTGTTGCTGCACTGGCAGTTGTACCTCTTGTCTTCAGCCTCGCCGCCTGCGGTTCTTCCTCGAACGGTAACGGTGATAGCAAGAAGATCACCATCGGCGTGGTTGGTAACGAAACCGCGAACCAGGTGCTCAAAGACGAAGCAGCCAAACAGGGCATCACCATTGAGTACAGTGAGTTCACCGACTACGCCCAGCCCAACCCGGCTGTTGACGCAGGCGATAACGACATGAACCGTTTCCAGCACATCGCCTACCTGGCAAACTATAACGTTAGCTCCGGCAAAGACCTGCAGATCGTGGGTTCTACCAATATTTACCCCATGGCTATCTTCTCCAAGAAGCACAAGAAGGTAGATGAGATCCCTCAGGGCGGCACCATCGCCATCCCGAACGACAGCGTGAACGAGGCCCGTGCCCTGCTGCTGCTGAAGGCCCAGAACCTGGTCACCTTCAAATCAGAGGTGCACACCCCCACCCACAATGATATTGACACCGGCAAATCCAAGGTGAAAGTCACCCCGGTAGATGCGGCACAGACCGTGGTCTCCTTGGACTCCGTGGACGCTGCCGTCATTAATAACACCTTCCTTGCGGACGCGGGCCTGAACCCCTCCGATGCGCTCGCCCAGGACGACCCGAACAACCCCGACGCCCGCCGGTACGTGAACCTGTTCGTGGCGCAGAAAGATAAGGTCAACGACGAAACCTACAAGAAAGTCGTTGAAATCTTCCACAGCAAGACCGTGCAGGACGCCGTGAAGGAAGACTCCAAGAACACCGCAGTTGAGGTGAATCTCTCCCAGGACGAGCTGAAAAAAGCGCTCGAAAACGAAGAGGCGGCGCTGAAGAAATAGGTGTAATGCAGTAAGATAGCATACGGCGGAAGCGGTAAACCGGAACGACCCCGCAGGGTGCCCGGCTTACCGCATTTTGCCGTAGACGGGTGGATGCGCCCCGGTACACCCCGCGGCAGGCGCATCCGACCGAACCAGCCACTATCACAGCAAAGAGAGCGTACATTGAGCGAACAGATAGACCCCAGGGATGCACTGACACCCATGGTCACTATCGAGCACGTCTCCAAAGTTTTCGGTAAAGGCAAAAAAGCCGTTACTGCAGTCGATGACGTTTCCCTCACCGTTAACCGTGGCGAAATATTCGCCATTATCGGCTATTCTGGCGCGGGAAAGTCAACCCTGGTGCGCCTCATTAATGGCCTGGAAACCACCACCAGCGGCACACTCACCGTGGACGGCTTCGAAATTTCCGGTAAACGTGACCTGGAGCTGCAAAAAGTCCGTACCAATATCGGCATGATTTTTCAGCAGTTCAACCTCATGAACTCCCGTACCGTGGCCAAGAACATTGAGTTCCCCCTCAAGGTTGCCGGGTGGGATAAAGCCGCTCGGAAAAAACGTGTCGCGGAGATGCTGGAATTTGTGGGGCTTACCGAACGCGCTAACTACTACCCCAGTCAGCTGTCGGGTGGGCAGAAACAGCGTGTAGGTATTGCCCGGGCGCTGGCCACGAAACCGGCGCTGCTGCTGGCAGACGAGGCGACCAGCGCCCTTGACCCCGAAACCACGCAGGAAGTGCTTGCCCTGCTGAAAAAAGTGAACCAGGAGCTGGGGATCACTGTTGTCGTCATCACCCACGAGATGGATGTGGTGGCTTCCATCGCCAATAGGGTTGCCGTTATGGAGAACGGCCGCGTGGTGGAAGAAGGCACCGTCTACGACGTGTTCTCAAGCCCGCAGACCGATGTCGCCAAGCTTTTCGTAGCCACCACCGTCAAACAGGTTCCCACCGGTGAAGACGCCGCCGAACTGCGCAAAAACCACAAGGGCTACCTGGTGAATGTCGAAATTATTGAGGGCAACCAGAAGCTCGGCAAGGTGCTCTCATACCTGAGTGAGAGGCGGGTACGGTTCAATATCGTCCAGGGCGGTATTGAGACTCTGCAAGGTAAAGCCTACGGCACGCTCACCCTCGAACTGCTGGGGGAGGTCACCAGTATTGACGCTGTGGCGGCCGAACTGAAAACTGTGACCCGCGTGAAGGAGGTGCGCTAAATGAACGCACTACTGACGACTGCGCCGCTGGCGGCCTCCACCAGGCCGGTTAACTGGGATACTTTCATCCCCAAAACCCTCGTCCCCGCCATTTTCGACACCCTGTACATGGTCGCAATCACGATGGTGATTGCCGGTTTTCTGGGGCTGCTGCTGGGCGCTCTGCTGTACACCACCCGTGAAGGCAATATCTACCAGAACCGTTTCGTGTACGCGGTGCTGAACGTGCTGGTGAATATTGTGCGGCCCATCCCGTTCATTATTCTGATTGCCGCCTTGGGCCCGCTCACCAGTGCGGTGGTACAGACCCGTTTAGGCCTAAACGCGGCGATTTTCGCCATGAGTTTCGGCGCGTCCTTCGCCATTGCGCGCATTGTGGAGCAGAATATGGTCTCCATCGACCCGGGCGTGGTTGAGGCGGCCCGCGCAATGGGTGCCTCCAGGCTGCGGATTCTGTTCACAGTGATGATCCCCGAAGCGCTCGGGCCGCTGATCCTGGGCTACACCTTCATCGTGATCGGCGTGGTCGATATGTCCGCCATGGCCGGGTACGTGGGCGGCGGCGGCCTGGGTAAGGTCGCCATTGTGGACGGCTACCAGAAGTTCCAGGACCAGATCACCTGGCTGGTTGTGGCGGTCATTATTATTCTGGTGCAGCTGGTGCAGTTCATCGGCAACACCCTGGCGAAGCGGGTGCTGCACCGGTAAACGCCGCTTGGGCGCTGGCCCCTCCCCGGACAGGAGGGTAAGCCTTAGCCCGTAAACACAAAAACTGATGGCCCGTGAAACATGAGGTTTCACGGGCCATCAGTTTTAGCCCTCACATCTGCCTGCAACAGGCCCCGCCTGCTGGGGATGGATCGGCGGCGGGCCGCTACCGGTCATCGTCATCGCGCGGGTTAAGCATCCCCGGGCGGTACCGCGGAATCTGCGGTTCAGTGCCTTGACGCTCAGCATAGTCGGTGGGGCGCAGCACCCGCTCGTCCTCATCCTTCTGAGTGTAGGCGGCAAGGGCCAGCATGCCGTAGGTCAGCCCCGCAAAGATAAGCGCAGTCATCCCAATCTCAGCCCACATGACCGTGTAGTTACGGCGCAGATCCTCACCGGTATTCGCGTACAGCACCGGAACAACGGTGAAACTGGCAACCACAGCCCCCACCCCGAACACGGTGATAAGATGCGGCAGCAGCCACCACCGGGAATGCTCACCCCGCTGCACCGCCTCCTCGCCGGGGGCACGCAGCACCGCGAACAGGCGGCGGCGCACCGCCACCCAGCACCCCACACCCGCTAAAGACAGCAGCGTGCCAGCAAACGTTGCGAGCAGGGCCGACGCAAACAGCCCGGCACCCGCAATCGCCAGGCCCACCGCCAAGATCATGAGCCCCATCATATTAAGAAGGCGGCGGCGGGCACGGACAGCCAGTACCGCAGACACCTCATCGGGTACGGTGTGCTCCCGAGTGTTCTTGGGGGCATCCCAGAAGGGGCGGTAGTATTCAAGCTCCTCCGGGTCCATCTGATCGAAACGTAACCCGTAGCGGCTCTGCGTTTTGTTTTCCCTACGCGCTGGCGGCGGGGTGCCGGGGCGGTTCATGCCGGTGCCCGGGGTGTTGTTCTCGCTCATGCGTGTGCCTCCACCAGCGGAGGCTCATCTTCAGGGCTGTGCGCACCCTCCGCAGCACGCGCCCTCTCAAGTGCAGCAACCCAGGTGCGGGCCGCATCCCACAGGGCCGGGTCTGTGAACGACTCAAAATACCCGTACCCGGCGGGTGCGCTGGCCGTATCACCATCCGGTACGTAAATCAGCACCTTCGTGCCAGCATCTCGCGCCGCCTGCGCACCAGCCGCAGAGTCCTCAATAGTGAGCGCATCCGCTGGGTCACATCCTAGACGGCGCGCGGCCTCAATATACATGTCCGGGGCGGGCTTACCGTGCGGCACATCCTCACTGCTGACCCAGGTGCGCACCAGCGGGGCGTACCCGTATGTGCGCATCTTAACATCAAGAATCTGCGCCGTGGAGTTCGAAGCGACCGCCACCGGCATATGCTCACTCAGGTACCCCAGGAACCTCTGCGCGCCGGGGATAAGCTCAACACCGGCACTGATCACCTGAGCCTCAATCTCCAGCAGCTCCCCCAGGGTGGCCTGCACATGTGCGCTGTACGCGGCGGTGTCGGTCATATCACCGGCGTAGGTGAACTCGGCTAGGGCTGCGGCAACATCGTGCGCCGATAACCCGGTGAGCCGCTCCTCAAGGTCGGGGGTGAAGGGGATGCCCCACTGCTGAAAAAGCTCGCGCTGCACGCGGTTCCAGGCTGTCTCGGAGTCAAGAAGAACCCCGTCACAATCAAAAACGGCGCATTGGGGGAACCAATTATCGGGCACGGTGTGTTCAAACATGCTCCCATCTTCTCATGTCTTGGAGCTGCCTCGCTTTTAAACATTTTTAAACCGCCAAAAGCGGGTATTGCCCGAGAAGCTGAGATTCTCTCACCTTCTCGGGCCAAGATCCTCTGCTCACGGAAATAAGAAATATAGTAACATTACTACAATTGGACTTTGGGGGAGAGAAAACTATGACGACTACAGTATCAGCACGCGAATTTAATCAGAATGCCAGTGCCGCCCTGCGCCTCGCCGCAGAAGAACCCGTCTTTATTACCAAACGCGGCACACCGACCAACGTTATTTTGAGTATTGAAGACTATCAACGACTGACCCAACCGCAGCCTCGGCGTTCCTTGGCGGATGCGCTTTCCACCATGTCGGCAGAGGCGGGCGAGATTGATTTTGAGATTGACCGCGAACCGAGCATCCCAAACCCGCACCGCGAGGTAGACTTCACAGAAGACGGCGACTTTTTCGGCAGCGAGGAGAACTAATCCGTGTACCTTGCCGATACAAATGTGATCTCCGAACTGCGTAAATACCGCTCGGGCAGAATGCATCCTTCGGTGCGCCGTTGGGTGGAACACGTAGACGTGAACGACGTGTATATCAGCGTGATTAGCATGATGGAGATTCGCACAGGAATCCTGCGGCGTGCCCGTAAAGATGCGGCCCAGGCTCAGATTCTGCAGCAATGGTTCTCTCATGAGCTTGCGCCGGAGTTTGCGGGGCGCATCCTGCCGGTTTCTTTAGAGGTTGCTCTCACCTGCGCTGAACTCCACGTGCCGCATAAGAAATCAGAATACGATGCGCTGATCGGCGCCACTGCCAGGGAACACCATCTGATGCTGGTGACTCGTAACGTTGCAGATTTTCAGGGTATGGGCCTCGATATTCTCAACCCGTTCGAATTCCACGTATAGTGCATGCCGTGAGAGTAGGAGGAAGCGGAAATTCACGGGAAATAGCCAGCTTCAGGATGCCCTCCCCTCGGTGCAGCGGGGGGATACTAGAAAACATGGCAAACGAATACCCCCACGAACAGACCGACAACGCCGCCGACAAAAAACCAACCCACCGGGACACCAGCCACCAGGTGGCCGCATCGGCCCCACCGAACGAGCAGCCCCTAACCGGCGGCCAAACACCACCCAACGGGGCCGCCACACATAACGGTTCAGGCCCGCCTGAACCCACGGAAACCACACACCCCCCGGCCCCAGGCACACCCCCGCAGCCTGCCCCCGAAGAGCACACCGCAGCATACCCGCAGCCGCATCCTGGGGCAGCCCACGCCAACCCTGCCCCAAACACCGGGGCACCCACCCCGGACATGCCGCCCGCCCAGCAGGGGTACGGTGCGTACCCGCCGCCAGTGGCCGGGGCCGTCATCTCTGCACGTGGCCTCAGCAAATCCTACGGCCCCAACACCGTACTGCGCGGGGTATCCCTCGACATCTACCCCGGCGAATCCGTGGCCATTATGGGCCCCTCCGGATCCGGGAAAACCACCCTGCTGCACGTGCTTTCGGGCATTATTAAGGCAGACGCTGGCACCGTGCACATTAACACCGGCACGCACAACACCGCGCATGTTGGCGCCCCTACTGAGCTGAGCTCCCTCACCGAGAAACAGCGCACCGCCCTGCGGGCTGGCAGCTTCGGGTTCATCTTCCAGCAAGGGCTGCTCGTACCCGAACTCACTACCGAAGAAAACGTGGCGCTTGCCGCTATGCTCGCTGGGACATCGCGTGAGCAGGCGAGCATGGCCGCGACGCATCTTCTGACCCAGCTGGGTCTGGGGACGATGCTTCAGCGGCGCATCGGTGAGCTGTCCGGCGGACAAGCCCAGCGCGTGGCTATCGCCCGTTCCCAGGTGACCGGCGCGCCCATCACCTTCGCCGACGAGCCCACCGGGGCGCTTGATACTGCCACTGCGCAGGAGGTTATGAACCTGCTGCTGGCCCTGATCCCGCAGCAGGGCAAAACCCTGGTGATCGTCACCCACGACCCGAATATTGCGGCGCAGTGTTCCCGTACGATTCACCTGCTTGACGGGCAGATCGTGCACGACAGCCAGCACCCCGCCCAGCCCCGGCAGGAAGGTACACACTAATGCAGACCTTCACGATGCTCGCCCGCCGCACCCTACCCACCACGCAGGCGGTCATGCCGGTGCTCGCCTTTGCGGCATCTGCGGCGTTGACCCTGCTGGTAGCGGGCGGTATTCAGGCGTTTCACCTGTGGCTGGGCGACCCGAGCCTGCCCGGTCGTGGGGCGCAGAGCCGCCCGAGCAACTACTTACAGTCGGCGTATATTCTGCTCGCGTGGGCCAGCGGGTTCCTGCTGCTCACCCCGCTGTTCACGCTCGGGGCCTCCGCGGCACGGCTGAGCGCACGCCGCCGCGATGACCGCCTGGCGACCCTGCGGCTGCTGGGCGCGTCCACGGGGCGTATTACGCTCTACACTGTGGCTGAGGCGCTGATTTATGCGACCGTCGGGTTCTTCATCGGTTTTGTGCTCTATCTGGTGCTGACTATTCCGTTTGGGATGCTGCATTTTCTGGACACCCCGCTGGGGGCGCATAATATGATCCTGCCGGCGCATCTGGTATTTGCCTGTTATGTGGGGTGCCTGGTGATTGCGGCGTTGAGTTCGCTGTTTGGCCTCTCAAAGGTGACTATTAGCCCGCTGGGGGTCCGCACCCGCGCTAATGCACCGAAAGCGGGTATTGTGTTCCTCATCGCTGGCCTGATGGTTTTGGTCTTAGGCTTCATCGGGGCGCAGCTGGTGTTGGAGATCCTACGCGCAAGTGTGAGCGATGGGACTTTTGGGACAGCCATGTCTGTGATGTTTGTGCTGCTGATTCTGACCCTCATTGTGGTGTTCCCGCTGGTGCTGGGCATGATTGCGGTGGACCTGCTCGGCGGCTTTACCGTGTGGCTGTACGCGACGATTCGGGTGCGTATCGCCCGCACCCCCGCAGCTCTGCTGGCGTGGCGGGCGGTTCTGGAGTCGCCGCGCGCCGCCTGGCGGCAAGTCTCCGGGGTGGCCATGACCACATTCATTGCGGCCCTGATAGGCCCCGTGCTGGGGCAGCTGTTTCGTGAATCCACGTCGCAGGCTAGGAGGAACGTGCAGGATGATACACTGCTGAACGATATGTGGCAGGGCCTGTTCCTGCTCATGTTCCTCTCCTACCTGCTGGTGGCACTCTCAGCGTTGCTCAACCAGTCCGCCGCCATCTATGAGCGCGGATCGCTGTACTCCTCCCTGCGAATGATGGGCACCGAAGCAGCAGTACTCAAACGGTCGAGGCGCATCGTGGTTTTCGGCCCGCTGCTGTTAGTGAGTACGCTCTCAGGGCTGTTGGCGTTGGTACTGTTCGGTCTCATTGCTCGGTCGGGCGTGGAACCACGGTTTCTGCTCCAGTCACTGGGCATGATTGTGGTTGCTATTGTGCTGGGTATGGGTCTGGTGTTCGCATCGTTGGCAGCCACCGGGCCCGTGATGGAGCGGGTGAGCCGTAAACCGGTCTCGGCGGTATAACGTCCTCTTTCCTTAACCGCGAGAAGCGGGTTTTTAGCCCAGAACCCGTTTCTCGCGGAATAATGCGGAACAACGCAGGGTATCCGTAAACGCACTATAACGGTTCATATAATGCGGTTTCCTCTGAAGAGGCTGGGGAGCGTCTGAGCTACGGCAGAGTCCATGAAGCGCTGAGCGCGGTCAAGGGGTTTATCGGGCGGATGCGGCTCTCATAAAAAAGCTCCTCGTTGTGGAGGTCGATGGGGCGCTCAAATATTCAGGGCGGGCAGGATATTCCGGATGAGAAAACCCGTGAGGACGCCATCCGCCTGGAGGGGTGGGAACTTGTGAGATCCACGGGGGAGGAGGTGCTGCATCCGGGCCGTACGGAGCAGAAACTACTTACAACTACCTACAGTGTAGAGGTATTTGTTAACTTCGCGAGAAGCGGGTTTTTGATTGAAAACCCGCTTCTCGCTGTCAGGGGGGGGAGTCGCTACACCGCCGAGACCGGCTTGCGGCTGATCTGTTCCATCACGGGCCCGGTTGCCGCCAGTGCTGCGAATACCAGCCCCAGCCCCACCGCAATCGAACCAAATACCAGTGCTGCGGTGTATAGCAGCCCCGTTCCGGTGAGCGCCGAACCAAGCATCAGCACGAACAGGGGCAACGCCACCGCCGCAGACATGCAGCTCACCAGCAGCAGCGGCCCAAAAACCACAATGCGCCTTGAACGTTTCAAAACCGCAGCCTCGGTACCCATCATTCGCAGCGAGGAGTACAGCGATCCGCGCTCATAGATGGCGGCGGACTGGTTGAGCAGGGCCGAGAGCGCCACCAGCAGGTAGGACAGGAACAGCACCAGCACCAGGCCCTGAAGCATATCCCCAATGAGATAGGATTCCGCCGAGCCTTCTTCCACACCCGATGCGGAATTGATCATGCCCAGAATCGGCCCCATGAATGCGGCAATGAACGTGGTCATGGCCACCCCGGAGACCTGCCGCCAGGCGGCGCGCGGCGACTCCAAAATGGAGCGGTAGGCCAGCAGAGTTGCGGGGGTGCGGGCGGTGCGAACCCGAATACGGGCGTACAGGCCCACCACGAACCCGCCGATCAGGTCTACGGCGAGCATTGTGAGCAGGAACGGCAGCCCAAACATGATGGCAATTACCAGTACCAGCACAAACCCGTTCGCCCCCATCGAATCGGCTGCGAGATTCATGATGACCTGGGACGCAATCGCCCCGATGAAGCCCACCACGAGGAGCACACCGCCCAGAATGAGGGCGCGTTTGCCCAAGGACGGCTTATCCGAACGGGTGCGTACCCCCAGCGGGCTAATGGTCACCTTCGAGAGCCCAAAGAGCGAACTGGTTGCGGCAATGATCAGGCACACAAGCCCGCAGACCAGCACGATGGGCAACGGCAGCAGCATATTTTCGGGGCCGAGCGGAATATTCTGGAAGCGCAGCATCCCGAAGGGCAGCACCAGAATCAGGTACACGATAAACCCGAGCACGAACCCAACCGCAGCGTAGATCACGGAATCGAGCATGGTGTAGAGGGTAAGCTGCCGGGTGGATGCCCCCAGCAGCCGCAGGGTTGCCAGGCGGTCATCGCGGCGGCGCGCGCTCAGCCGTGCCGCGGAGGCCCCGAGCGTGAACAGCGGGGTGAGCAGCAGGAACCCGCTGACCCAGGCGAGCATCAGGTACAGCGGCTGCAGCGTGTGCGCCGTGTTTTTGGTGCCGGAACCTGCCTCGACCGAGGTGGCCGTGCTGGCGTCCCCACCCAGCCACAGGTAGAAGGCATGAATACCTCCGGCGATCAGCAGAAAGAGCGCTGCGGATGCGGCAAAGGCGAGCACCGGCAGGGTTGCCTGTGAGGTGGGTAGGGTGCGGCGTGCGAGAAGTTTGAAGGTCTGCATCGCTAGGGCCTTTCTAGGCGGTTTCAGTGCTGCCGGGTGCGGTGGCGTGTGCGGCGGGTTGGTCTGCGGGGCGTGCCTCTTCCACAATCTGCCCGTCGCGCAGGTGGATGATTCGTGAGCACCGCTGGGCCACCTGCGGGTCGTGGGTGACGATCACCAGGGTTTTGCCCTGCTGCGGGATGAGGGCCAGCAGCAGCGCCATGGCTTCGTGGGCGGTGGTGGTGTCGAGTGCGCCGGTGGGTTCGTCGGCGAAGGTGATGGGCGCGCCGGTCACCTGGGAGCGGGCGATAGCCACGCGCTGGGCTTGCCCGCCGGACAGCTCACCGATGCGGCATTGGAGTTTGTCGCCGAGCCCGAGCTTGGTGAGCAGGTCAACGGCGGCTACTCGCGCCTGTGCGCGGCCGCCTCCGGCGAGCATGGCGGCGAGCGCCACGTTTTCTTCGGTGGTGAGTTCGGGTACGAGCAGCCCTTGCTGGAAGATGAACCCGAAGCTGCCAGCCCGCAGGGCGGTGCGCTGTTTTTCGGTGAGGGAGCTCAGATCTACCGTGTTTGGGCCTGCCCCGGGGTGTGGAGTGGTGATGTGCACGGTGCCAGCGTCTGCCTTAATAATGCCCGAAAGCACGTGCAGCAGGGTGGTTTTCCCGGAGCCGGAGGGTCCCATAATGGCCACGGATTCGCCGGGGTAGATGTCGAGGGATACCCCGCGCAGTACGGTGTTGGGGCCGTAGGTTTTGGTGACTGAGCGTGCGGAGATAATGGGTGCTGCGGTGCCAGGCGCCGAGGTGGAGGCAGCTGGCACCGCAGCGGTGGGTACCGGCGCGTCCAGGACGGGGTGCGCCGGTACGGCCCCGGCCGCCGAGGTGGGGGCAGCCGGGGAAGCGTGTGGTGGTTGGGCGGGGGCTGGGGGGCCCGCGTGGGGTGCTTGTGGTGCTGGGGCATATTGTGGCCCCGGGCGGGCCGCTGGGGCATGCTGGGGCGCATTCGGCTGTGCGGTGTGCGCCGTGCTGTGGTGGGCCCCGTCATACGCGTATGTAGTGGAGGGGGCTGTGCCGCGGGCGGCGGGGGCAAAGGGTGATGCGGTTAGGCCGTTGCTGGGGGTGTATTCGTTGTTCATAGTCCCAGTATTTCAGGGCGCAGGGGGTGTTTTTATGCCCCTGGGGGATGATATTTTCGCCTTCTGTACGGGGGTTTTCGGCGGCATCTCATCCTTAGGGTGGAGACGCCGGGGCGGGGTCCTCACCCTACGGTATGACGTGGGGAAGTACTGAGGTGTTGACGATGTGGGTTTAAGGCTTCTGGCCGGTGGTGTCTGCCCGCTGGGGCCGCGCAGGGTAGGACAGGTATGCGGGGAAGCCAGCCTGTGAGAATCCCACAAATTCTCACTTAAACCAAAGCTTTAGAAGGAAATTCATGCATAATTGAGGGCATGACTATCACTCACGGCTCATTACAACATCCTAATTCTGACGGCGCGCAGATCGGCAGCGGCGCCTCTCACCCCGAAACCGCGCAGCCTCCGCAGAACCTGCAGGCTGCCCCCGACCGGGACAATAGCAGACAGGAGAACACCGCAGAGCACAGCGCTAAGACGCACCCTGCCGGGCGTATCCTTATGCTGCGGCATGGGCTGACTGACTGGAATATTGAGCACCGCTTCCAGGGCAATACCGATATTCCGCTGAACGATGCTGGGCGCGAGCAGGTGCGCGGCGCCCTGAATGAGTTCGCCGCCCTTGCCTCTGACGGTGTGCCGGTGGATGGGGTGGTGTCTTCCCCGCTGGTGCGCGCGGTTGAGAGCGGGAAGATTATTGCTGAGGGCTTGGGGGTGCCGTATTTGGGTGCCTATGAGGGCCTGCAGGAGCGCGGCTTCGGCGAGCTGGAGGGCCTGGTGGCCACCCCTGAGCTGGTGGCGGATGCCCGCAGCGGTGCGAACCCGACGGTTGAGCCGCGTGAGGAGTTTGTGGCGCGTGCCTTGACGGCGTTTAACCGTGTGCGTGCGGCGCATCCGGGGAAGAATATTGTGGTGGCCACGCACGGTATGCTGATTGCGGTGACCATGACTGTGCTTCTTGAACATGAGCACCCTGAGGCGCTGACGGTGGACGGTATTTACCCGATCCCGCCGAACGCCTCAATTACGCAGCTTCCCACGGCGTTGCTGGATGCGGCGATTGACCGGCACGTGGCCACGCACAGCGAGGGCGATGTGGGCCCCGAGCCGCTGCCTGAGGGTCTTGCTGGCGGCACGCTCACGCTGATTCGGCACGGGCAGACCGACTGGAATAAGAACCGGCTGATGCAGGGCGTGAGCGATATTCCGTTGAATGAGACTGGGCGTCAGCAGGCGCATGAGACCGGGGCGAAGCTGCAGCAGATGGGGCTGAGCTACGACCGGGTGCTTTCTTCCCCGTTATCGCGTGCCCACGAAACCGCGCAGCGTGTGGGGGAGTTTTTTGGGCTCACGGTGAGCCAAACGTACCCCGAGCTGGTGGAGCGGGCGTATGGTGCTGCGGAGGGTAAGAACATTCCCGACTATGAATCTGATGCCCCCGACCGTTTTTACCCGGGGGTGGAGACGGAGCGTGACCTGTATGTGCGGGCGGTGCGTGCCCTGCGTGAGGTGGTGCGCCAGTACCCGGGGGAGCGGCTGATGGTGGTTTCGCATGGCAGCCTGATTCGCCGTGCTATTTCGGCGGCGCAGGGGTATGAGCATACGCAGGAGGTACCAAACGCGCAACCGCTTGAGGTTGATATTGCGGGGCTGTTTGCCTGGGATTCGCGGGGGTATTTCGGTGACTAACAGGGATGCTTTTGGCGCCGTCACCTTCCGGGGCGCTGAACATCTCACCGATAGTCACACGTATTCGTCTGCTGTTTCCTATCCGCCGCGTTCTGCGCGTTATGCACGCCTGTGGCGGTGGGCTCTTATTGTTCTGTTTGTGGCCTACCTGTGTGTGGTGGGTTCTATTGTGTTTGCGCCCGTGCACGTTGATTCGGGTGAGGCCGGCGGCAGCCTGCGCGAGTTTTTGGAGCGCGGCCACGCCCAGGGGTGGCTGCCGGGGCTCATCACCTATGAGAGTGTTGAGCGGGCCGCGAATGTGGTGATGTTTTTCCCGTCCGGGGTGCTGCTGGGGCTGCTGCTGCCGCGCAGGGCGTACCCGTACATTATGGTGGGCGGGTACGCGGTGTCGTTGGGCATTGAGAGCATTCAGCATATGATGCCGAACCGTACAGCGGATGTGTCGGATGTGCTGATGAACGGCACCGGCACCCTGCTGGGGGTGCTTGCGGTGCGTGCCGGTGCCGCCGTATGGGGCCGGCTGCAGCGGCGCACCACTGAACCTGAAGGGGCCGCAGTTTCGGGTAGGCCGTAGCGGCGTATCGGGGCGGCTGCTGGCTGGTTCTTGGGTGTGGTTTCCTGACCGGGTGCACCGGGCGGTGTGCCGGTGGAAGCCACCCCTAATGTGGTTTTTCTAGCGAAATTTCGTCATATATGTGAGCCTTAGGGTGGGTTCTATTGACGTGCCCACAGAAACCCACATAAAATCAAGTACAGGGCTGTTGCAATGGGTTACAGCTTGAAACCAGCCAGGAGCGCGTGACTGTTCTTGCCGGAATGGGCCGCCTCTGCCACCTACCTTTACCGCCCCGACCGAAAGTGAAGAACACCTATGTTCGCTGAAGAACGCCGCGCTGAAATCGCGAAGCTTGTAGCGTCGGCTCGCCGCGTCAACGGCGCGGAACTCGCACGCCGCTACGACGTGACGATGGAGACCGTGCGCCGCGATCTGGCCGCCCTCGAAGAAGCAGGCAAACTCCGCCGTGTACACGGTGGTGCCGTAACGGTGGAGCAGTCCACCTCCCTTGAATCCTCTATCGCCTCGCGGCAGGGCATGAACACCCCCGAGAAGCGGCGTATCGCCACGAAAGCGTACAACATGCTCCGCGACTCCGAGGTGGGCTCTATTGTGTTGGATGCGGGTTCGACCATTGAGATTTTGGCGGATCAGATAGGGGCTGAGAACTTTAGCCTCAAAACCGGTAGTGACCGCATTATTATTACCCACGCCCTGCACATTGCGGTGAAACTCGCTGAGGCTGAGGGCATCACCATGGAGCTGGTGGGCGGTCAGCTGCGCAAAATGACGTGGGCCGCCATCGGTGCGCGCGCCGCGAACTATTTCTCCACCGTGCGCCCCGACATCGCTTTTATTGGGGCTAACGGTATTGGCTCCGAGTTCGGTGTCTCAACCCCCGGCATGAACGAGGCGATTGTGAAGACCGCTATCTGCAAGTCGGCCCGCCGCGTGGTGCTGCTGTGCGATTCGGCGAAGTTCGGCAACGAGTCGCTGGTGCGGTTCGCCGATTTTGAGGATATTGACACGCTGATTACTGACCGTGCACCCGAGGGAGAGCTGGCTCAGGCGCTGGAGGGGGCCGGTGTGGAGGTGATTATCGCATGATTATTACCCTGACCGCTAACCCCAGTTTGGACCGCACTATTGAGCTTGGCGCGCCCTTGGCGCACGGGGCTGTGCAGCGCGCAACCGGCGCCGTACAGGACCCCGGCGGCAAGGGCGTAAATATTTCCCGCGCCCTGCACGTATCCCACGTTCCGACCCTTGCCGTTATCCCCGGTGAGGCCACCGACCCGGTGCTGACCGGACTGCGCGAGGTAGGCGTGGAGTACGCGAGCCTGCCCACAGGTGAGCCAATCCGGTCAAATATTACCGTGGTAGACCCGGATGGTACCACCACCAAACTAAACGCCCCCGGAACCCATTTCACCGCCGAACTGCGCCAGGCTCTAGACCAGCTGGTGGTGGAACGCGCGTGCGCGGTGAACGACGGGCAGCAGGCGCACTGGGTGGTGCTGGCCGGCTCACTGCCGCCTGGGCTGGACGCCTCCTATTATGCCGAGCTGGTGGGTAAGCTGCGTTCGGCCGGGTTTACCGGCAATATCGCGGTTGATACTTCTGAGGCCCCGCTTATCGCCACCGCGCGCGGGGAGCATAAACCCACCCTGATTAAGCCGAATTCTGAGGAGCTGGCGCAGCTGACGGGATCCGATAACTGGCGTGAGCTTGAGGCCAGCCCCGAACTGACCGCCCGCACCGCCCGGCACCTGGTGGATCAGGGTATCCGGTATGTGCTGGCTACCCTGGGTGGGGAAGGCGCGGTGCTTATTAGCGCTGAAGGTGCCTGGTGGGCTAAGCACGAACCCGTGACGGTGCGCAGCACGGTCGGTGCCGGTGACTGTTCCCTGGCGGGTTTTTTGATCGCTCACGAGCGCGGGGCCTCCCCGCAGGATGCGCTGGTGCAGGCGGTTGCGCACGGTTCTGCGGCTGCTTCCCTTCCGGGCACGCGCGTACCCGCCCTTGAGGCGACCACCCCGCAGAAGGTTACCGTGCAGACCCTGGCGGTCTAACACCGTTCAATGCAGGTAAACCCACACGTCAGAATATTCCAATAACAGAATACGAAGAGTTTTCACCCTATATATCAAACAACACCCAGCCGGAGCGGACCCCATGCAACCCCAACCCGGCGCACAACACACATACCCCCAAGGAGGGTAGTAGACATGTCTGAACTCATCGCACCGGAGCTCGTCCTGCTGGATGAGAACCTTGGTGACTCACGTTTTGACGTTATTGAACGGTTAGCCCACACCATTGTGAAGGCTGAGCGCGCCAATGATTTCGACCAGCTGTACGCTGATGCGAAGGCACGCGAATCCAAGACCGACACTGGCATCCCCGGCGGTATCGCCATCCCGCACTGCCGCTCGGCGGCAGTCACCGTGCCCACCCTAGCCATGGCCCGCCCCAACCCGGCCGTGGACTTCGGGGCGAAAGACGGCCCCGCCGATTTGATCTTCTTCATCGCCGCACCCGACGGGGCAGACCAGGCGCACCTGAAGCTGCTCTCCACCCTGGCACGCTCGCTCATGAAGAAATCATTCACCGCATCCCTGCGCGAGGCAAAAACCCCCGAAGAGATCGTGGAACTGGTCTCCGGGGCGCTCGGCGGCGGGAACGCGAAAAAAGACGCAAAGAGCACCGCAGCGAAAGACTCTGCTACGAAAGACTCTGCGGCCGCACCGGCAGCCGGTACCGCCAGCTCTCAGGGCGGTACCTCCGCTGAAGGCAGCGACAAGAAAGCGGAGCCCACCGAAGCAAAGGCAGCGGCACAGGCTGAACCCGCCGGTGAGGACAGCGCACCGGCAGCCGCGAAAAAGAAAATCGTGGCCGTCACCGCCTGCCCCACCGGCATCGCCCACACCTACATGGCCGCCGACGCCCTCAAATACGCGGCAGAAGACCTCGGCTACGACTTCAAAGTCGAAACCCAGGGCTCCTCCGGTAATGAGACCCTCACCCAGGCCGATATTGATGAAGCCGACGCCGTGGTGTTTGCGGTCTCCGTGAACGTGCGCGACCGCAACCGCTTCGCCGGTAAGCCCTACGTGGAGTCCCCGGTTAAACGCGGTATTGACGAGCCCGAAGCCATGCTGAATGAGGCCCTGGCCGAGGCCGAGAACCCCAACGGTAAGCGCGTGGCTGCGGCTACCTCCACCGCTGAGGACAGCTCCTCCGCCGTTGAAGGCTCGTGGGGTACGCGCATCTACAAGGCCGTGATGACCGGTGTGTCGTACATGATCCCGTTCGTTGCTGCGGGCGGTATTATTGTGGCGCTGGGCTTCATGCTTGAGGCAGTCACCACACCAAACCTGGGGGACCTGAATGAGGCCGCCCGGAAGAGTATTCTTGAGAACTCCTCTCTCTTTAATCTCAACGGCACCCACTGGACCCTGTACCTGGGCGTGGTGCTGCACACTATTGGCGGTTTCGGTATTGAGCTGATGGTGCCCGCGCTCGCCGCCTACATTGCGTACGGTCTGGCGCAGCGGCCCGGTATCGCCCCGGGCTTCATCGCCGGTACCGTGGCGGTCACCGTGAAAGCTGGCTTCCTCGGTGGTATTGTCGGCGGTATCCTCGCCGGTGTGGTTGCCTACGGACTGGGAACACTAAAACTGCCGCGCTGGCTCGGCTCCATGATGCCTGTGGTAATCACCCCGCTTGTCACCTCCCTCATAGCGGGTGCCGTCATGTATCTGCTGCTGGGTGCACCCCTGGCCTGGGTTATGTCTGCACTGCAGGGTTGGCTGACGTCAATGTCGGGCACTTCCTCCCTTGTTCTTGGTTTGATCCTGGGCGCTATGATGGCCTCCGACTTGGGTGGCCCCATTAATAAGGCGGCCTACCTATTCGCTACTACCGGCCTCTCAAACGGCGGTGCCGTGAACCAGGAAATCATGGCGGCCGTCATCATCTCCGGTATGGTTCCGCCGCTGGCCATGGCGCTGGCCACCACCCTGCGCCCCAAACTCTTCACCGAACCCGAACGGGAAAACGGCAAAGCCGCGTGGCTGCTGGGTGCGTCCTTCATCTCCGAGGGGGCTATCCCGTTCGCTTCGGCGGATCCGCTGCGCGTGATCTCCTCCTCCGTTGTGGGCGGTGCGCTCGCGGGTGCTATCTCCATGAGTGCGCATGTGGCCTCCCCGGCACCGCACGGCGGTATCTGGATTGTTCTGCTGAGCAATAACGTGCTGATGTTCCTGGTGGCGGTAGCTGCCGGAACCCTGCTTTCGGCGCTGGTGTACCTGGTGCTGAAATCGATCGGCGCTACATCAAAGGCCGAGAAGGTCGCGGCTTAAGACGTAGAACACGCTACACTTGAAGACAACTTCAACCTAAGGAAAATACCCTCATGACTACTTATAAGGGCGTTGGTGTTTACGCCGGACGCGTGATTGGTCCCGTCAAACAGATGCCCGAACCTATCCAGGAACCTAAAGACGGGCTGCGCCTGAGCGGCGAGACCATTGAGGCAGCATCCCAGCGCATTAAAGACGCCTCCCAGCGCGTGAAGGAAGACCTGCTTTCCCGCGCCGAGCACGCCGGGCGTGACGGTAAGGCCGTGCTGAAGTCCACCTCCCAGATGGCCACCGACCGTGCGCTTATTAAGAGCGCCATTAAACTGGTTGAGACCCAGGAGATGGCCCCCGAACGCGCTATCTGGGAGGCCGCGACCTCCTTCGCTGACCAGATGGCTGCCCTTGGCGGGTACATGGCTGAGCGTGTAACCGACATCCACGATGTGCGCGCCCGCATTGTCGCCGACCTCACCGGCCAGCAGGCCCCCGGCATCCCCTTCTCGGATGAGCCGTTTGTGCTCGCCGCCATTGACCTGGCCCCGGCCGATACCGCAACCCTAGACCCCGAGAAAGTGATCGCCCTGATCACCTCCGACGGCGGCCCGCAGGCGCACACCGCGATCCTGGCACGCGGGCTGGGCCTTCCCGCGATTGTGGCGGCTAAAGGCGTGACCGAAATCCCCGACGGCACCGTCGTATACGTGGATTCTAACGAAGGCATAGTGGACACCGAACCGACCGATGCCGACCGTCAAGCCGCCGAGAAGTACGCCAACCGCAAACCTATCGCCGACTTCGACGGTGAAGGCGTGCTCGCCGACGGCACCCGGGTGGAGCTCTACGCAAACGTGGGCGACGGCAAATCCGCTGAGAAGGCTGCGAGCCTCAACGCCGAAGGTGTGGGCCTGCTGCGTACCGAATTTGGGTTCCTCGGTCATGACGCCGAGCCGAGCATTGAGACGCAGGCACAAACCTACAAGTCCGTTTTCGACGCATTCCCCGGCAAACATATTGTGGTCCGCACCCTGGACGCGGGCGCCGATAAGCCCCTGCCGTTCCTGAACGTGAAAGAGGAAGAGAACCCGGCGCTGGGTGTGCGCGGGTTCCGCACCGACTGGACCGTACCCGGGGTGCTCACCCGCCAGCTGGAGGCCATTAAGAAGGCGTACGACGAGTCAGACGCCGATATTTGGGTGATGGCCCCCATGATTTCAACCACCTCCGAGGCGCGTAACTTCGCGAAAATGCTCAAAGAGGTAGACCTGCCGGTGCACGGTGTGATGGTGGAAACCCCTGCCGCCGCCGTGAACGCTGAGGCAATTCTGGGCGAGGTTGATTTCGTGTCGATCGGCACGAACGACCTGACCCAGTACACCATGGCCGCCGACCGCCTGCTGGGCGATTTGGCGCACCTGAACAACCCGTGGCAGCCGGCGGTGCTGAAGATGATTAAGCTGACCGTCAAGGGCGCCAAGCGGGCCTCCGTGAACGCGGGCAAGAAGAAGTACGTGAGCGTGTGCGGTGAGGCTGCCTCAGACCCGGCGCTGGCCGTGGTGCTGATCGGGTTGGGCGTGGACACCCTGTCGATGAACGCCGCCGCTATTCCGGCGGTCGCCGCGGTGCTGAAGTCTGTGACCTTGGAGCAGGCGCGGCACATCGCCAATAAGGCGTTGGAGCAGATCTCTTCGGCTGAGGCGAAGTCCGCGGCCCGTGAAGAGCTGCCGATCCTGGACGAGCTGGGCCTGTAGTAGCGCCCGCTGGTGTGCGGGACGCATCGGGGGTTGAGGCCGCGTTAGAGCCGCAGCCGCCGATGCGCCCCTGATGGGGTCATCATGAACCTAAGTAGTGGGCGGAAATTTACGGTAGAATCACCTAAATACGGGTACAAAACCACCCGTCTGCACTAGAATAGTAAGCAACGTAACTTATTCCATAAAGGAGAAAACTATGGCAGAGCGCGAAGCAACCATTGCCAGCCGTGTTGGTCTACACGCCCGTCCGGCAGCTATTTTCGCTGAGGCAGCAGGCGACCTCCCCGTCGAGGTTACTATCGCGGCCAAGGGTGAGCCCGCCGATGAGGCTATGGATGCAGCATCCATCCTGTCCTTGATGTCTTTGGGCGCTAAGCACGGTGACGTCGTTGTTCTGCGCGCCGAAGGTGAAGGCGCTGAAGAGGCTCTAGACACTCTGGTCAAGATCCTTGAGACCGACCACGACGCCGAGTAAACACGGACTATACGATAACGTGTAGCCGTCTTATTCGACTCAGACGCCCCGCCGCCGGACATGTCACCGGCGGCGGGGCGTTTAATCACCCAGCTCACCGCCCCTGAGGGTATGCTGCGCTCAGCAATTTTTACACTAAATTTTGCTGCGTTTTTTGTTTCACGCACAGGTGCTGCTTGCTAGACTAGGTACGCAGCCCAAACACTTCGGAGACACCTATGGCAGATGAGCGGAACCGTCCCACCGACGACGGTTCAGAACCCCACGATAATCCACACACCACACCGCGCCCCACAAGGTATGAGCCGCACGCGCACCCCATGCCAGCTGTGTCGCTGAACCAGGTGAACGACGCGCAATTACGGGACGCGCTTGCGCATTCTTCCCGCAGCTCCCGCAAAGCACTGTACGAGGTGGCGCAGGCGCACGGGGTTGAGACGAGCACCGAGCAGACGCAGCTGCTGCCGGTGGATGAGGCAGGCATGCCGACTGTCTCCATTGACGATGAGCTGGTGCCCGAGCCGATGCCGGGTGAAACCACCCCCGAATCCTCTGAGGTGGCTGCGGCCTACCCGCCTTCACGCCCGGTTCCGATGACGGGCATGATCCCGCGTGTGCCGAATTCGCAGGCGGCCCAGCGGTTCGGCGGGGTGGATCCCGAGCCGCCAGAGGGGTACGCCTCCCCGAAGTCGGAGCCGACCACCACCTTGCCGACGGTGCGCCGCGGCGGGGGCGGGCGCTGGGGCGTGCGTACCCTGCGGTCATTTGTGCGTCCGGGCGCCGAGGGCCCCGCCCTGCGCGGCAGCGCCCGTATCGCTCAGCGGCAGTTTGCGCTCAAGAGCCGCAAGGAGGAGCAGGCCGCGCGTGAGGCGTTCCGCCGCGAGAAAGAGCACGCCCGGGACACCTTGAACTACACTCTGCGTCTTGCTGAGGCGATGTTCCATTACGGGGCGGATGCCATGGATGTGGATTCCGCTATTATTGCGGTTTCTTCGGCGTTCGGCCTGGATTCGGTTGAGGTTGATATTACCAACCAGTCGGTGACGATTAACTACACCTCTGACCCGGACACGTACATGGAGTCGCGCATTATGAAGCGCGTGGGCCTGGATGAGAGGTTCACCCACACCCTGGTGCGGGTGGTGCGTTCTTCTACGGAGAACTACGAGGCGCTGGCCTCCATTTACGAGCTGATTCACGAGATTACAGCCGGTGGCATCACCCTTGAGGTGGCGGATCTGCGGTTGAGTGAGATTACGCACCGCCCTAAACCGTACCCGCCGGCGGTGATCTGGTTGGCGAATATTTTTGGGGCTTCGACGCTTACGGTTGCTCTGGGCGGCGGCTGGGCGACTGCGGTGGCGGCGGGTATTATTTTTACGCCCGTGTACCTGCTGATTCAGTGGCTGCGGAAGATTGGGATGCCCGCGTTCTTCCGGATGGCCGCCAGTGCGGGGCTTATGACGTTCCTGGCGATTCTGCTCGGTGGTGAGGGGTCGATGCTGCACCGGCCGGATACGCCGCTGTCGGCGCCGCTGGTGGTTGCGGCGGGTCTGATCATGTTCCTGCCAACATCCCGCCTGGTGTCTGCGGTGCAGGACGCGATTAATGGGTTCCCGATTACTTCTGCGGGGCGGTTCGTGTCTACAGGTATGAGCTTCCTGGGGCTGGTGATTGGTATTGCCAGCGCGGTGAGCGCCTTAGCGGTTTTTGGCGGGCCCACTATCGATATTGAGCAGACGAAGTTCGTCCCGTCCGATACCGCCACTTTTTCTGTGTTTATGTTGGCGGCGACCGCGTCGTTTGCCGTGGCGGCGCACACGAAGGTGGCGAAAATCGGCTGGCTGCTGATGATTACCACGGCGGGCCTGATCACGTACTACGGGTACTGGGTGCTGACGGGGGAGAGTACGGGCCGGTCAAATACGGCGCTGGCTGCGTTTGTGATTGGCCTGTTCAGCACCTATATGGCGTATAGGCTGCACGCGCCGCAGGCGATCTTTTCGATTCCGGCGCTGACGTTCCTGCTGCCGGGCCTGGAATTTTTCCGGGGCATGTATCTGCTCACGGTTGATACGAACGTGGTGTTCGGCCTCTCCAGCATGGTCACGGCGGTTTCGGTTGTGATTGCCATGGCGGCGGGCACGGCGGCGGGTAACTACCTGATGCAGTACCTGCTGCAGCGGTTCGCACCGACCACGGGGGAGACGGACTAGCCTAGCCCCCTTAAAACGGTGTTGCCGTAGCCGGGCGGATGTGATTCCGTTCGGCTACGGCAACCGCCGTTTAAAACCCTATTTGACGTGCCAGTCTACCCCGGTGGCCCCCTGCTGTGCCAGCAGCTCGTTCACGCGTGAGAACGGGCGGGAGCCGAAGAACCCTTTGCTGGCTGAGAGCGGTGAGGGGTGCGCCGACTCCACGCACGGGTACGGTGCGAGCATGGGCGCGGTGCGGCGTGCATCGGCACCCCACAGCAGCCCCACCAGTGGTTTGTCGCGGGCTACGAGGGCTTCAATGGCCTGCTGGGTCACCTGTTCCCAGCCTTTATTGCGGTGGGAGGCGGGTTTGCCTTCTCGCACGCTGAGCACCCTGTTCATGAGCATCACCCCTTCGTCAGCCCAGCTGGAGAGGTCGCCGTGTTCTGCGGGGGCGATTCCTAAATCGTCATTGAGTTCCCGGTAGATGTTGTTCAGCGAGCGCGGCAGGGGGCGCACATCGCGGTGCACTGAGAATGACATCCCCATGGCGTGCCCGGGGGTGGGGTACGGGTCTTGTCCGAGGATGAGCACTTTGACTTCGCTCATGGGTCGGGCGAAGGCACGGAAAATGTCGTCCCCGGCGGGGAAGGTGCGGTGCCCTGCGGCGTGTTCGGTGCGCAAAAAATCGCCCATGGCGCGGATTTGCGGTTCGACCGGAGCGAGGGCTTGCGCCCATTCTTCGTGCATAATGGACGACAGCGGCGGATACTCGGACATGGATACCTCCCGTAGGTGCAGCGCACACAACATAAATTACGTACTCTAGAGTAGAGCACACCCGGTCTGTGAGAACACCCGCGAGGTCATGGTGAATAAGAAATTTGAGGAACTCAGCCCCTTGGAACGGGCCATTATTGGTATTGAGAAGCGCCGCTGGAAGTACCAGGGGTCGAAGGAGAAAACCATTGGGGCGCTGGGCATCACACCTATTGCCTATTATCAGAAGCTCAACACGATGATTGATGACCCTCGCGTCATTGCGGCGGAGCCGATTCTGACTGCGCGCC
The DNA here is from genome assembly GCF_003989155.1 of Rothia sp. HSID18069. Lineage (NCBI taxonomy): Bacteria > Bacillati > Actinomycetota > Actinomycetes > Micrococcales > Micrococcaceae > Rothia > Rothia sp. HSID18069. Next base: position 147,830 of record NZ_RBMG01000003.1, read on the forward strand.
TGCGGGAGCACCGCGACCAGCAGTAGCGTTCTGGCGGCGTTGAGCACCGCGCCCAATGAGGGCCGCAGGGCGCCTGCGGTTCGGCAGATAAATTAGCCACAAAACGGTAGAGGATGCTGAATAACTCTTCCTGAAAACTTTACAATGGGTGTGTTATTGTTCAGACCCGTCCTTGGAGTCAGGCGAGAATCCCTGTAATCTGTATAGAACACCAAAGACGACCCACCCGAGAGATGCATGAGTAAGTATCCGCACGACGAATTCGATGATATCGACGAGAATACCGCCCGGCGCGGCATCTATCGCGGTACTATCGACGACCCCGCTAAGGACCCGCGAGGAGCCATTCCTCTTGTCACGGCCGGGGTTATTGCGTTGCTCTTGGGCGCGTCCATGTATGTGATGGCTCCCCGCTACAGTTCACCCAACTCTGCGGGCTCTAAAGCGTATGCGGGTAAGGCGGCAGCCAGCCCTTCCAGTAACGCCCCAAAAACTGATGGCGGGAATAAGAGCGGCAGCGCCCAGCCGTCGCAGTCGTCGAGCCAGAGCTCCACCTCGGGGACTGTGGCCGTGTATAACGCGTCGGCCCCTTCGGGCAGCGCATCCCGTGCCGCCGCTAAGCTTAAGAGCTACACCATTAGCGAGACCGGCAACTGGCCCGGTAACCCGCCGCAGAGCAGCACCGTCTACTATAAGAGCGGCGCCCAGCAGCAGGCCCAGCAGGTTGCTAACGCTGTGGGTATTAGCAATGTTCAGGAAGGCACCGCCGAGGATCTGGGCAGTAACGACACAGTCGTGGTGCTTGCCAGCGACTTCCAGAGCTAGTTCATCCCTTCTTTCCCCTGCACATGATCCGGGCGTTAGTGCTGTGCCCGTGAGCATCTGTGTGGGCTGTACCCTGTTTTCCTGCCGTGCCGCGCGTGTTCCTTGCGCTGTTGGCGATATGATGGCCCGCCACGGCCGAAAATGTTTGCCCCTGGGTGCGGTCGGTGCCAAAATTGATGTAGCATTCGGTGCACCCACGGTGCGCATGCGCCGTGAAGCGTTCTGCGGCGGCGCATCCGCTCGGGTGCACCGCACACTTTTGATATAGGGATTCCTACATTCATTTATCAGGAAATATAGGTCCAGGAGGGACATCGCCACATGGCAAAACTTATTGCTTTTGATGAAGAAGCTCGTCGCGGTCTAGAGCGCGGACTGAACACCCTAGCCGATGCTGTTAAGGTGACTCTTGGCCCCCGTGGCCGCAACGTCGTGCTTGAGAAGTCGTGGGGCGCACCCACGATCACCAACGACGGTGTTTCCATCGCCAAAGAGATCGAGCTTGAAGACCCCTATGAAAAGATTGGCGCTGAACTCGTCAAAGAGGTAGCCAAGAAGACCGACGATATCGCAGGTGACGGTACCACCACCGCAACCGTGCTCGCTCAGGCGCTCGTGCGTGAGGGCCTGCGCAACGTGGCTGCTGGTGCTGACCCGCTGAGCCTCAAGCGCGGTATTGAGAAGGCTGTTGAGGAGGTCACCAAGACCCTGCTCGACTCCGCGAAAGAGGTTGAGACTGAGGAAGAGATCGCGGCAACCGCATCCATCTCTGCGGGTGATCAGGAGATCGGTAAGCTGATTGCTCAGGCTATGGAGAAGGTCGGCAAGGAAGGCGTGATTACCGTTGAGGAGTCCAACACCTTCGGCCTGAACCTGGAACTCACCGAGGGTATGCGTTTCGATAAGGGCTTCCTCTCCGGCTACTTCGTGACCGACCCCGAGCGTCAGGAAGCCGTGCTGGAAGACCCCTACATCCTGGTGGTCAACCAGAAGATCTCGAACGTGAAGGATCTGGTTCCCGTCCTGGAGAAGGTCATGCAGTCCGGCAAGCCGCTGCTGATTATTGCCGAGGATGTTGAGGGCGAGGCTCTGGCGCTGCTCGTGCTGAACAAGATGCGCGGCTCCATCAAGTCCGTTGCCGTGAAGGCACCCGGTTTCGGTGACCGTCGCAAGGCTATGATGGCTGATATTGCGATCCTCACCGGCGGCCAGGTTATTACCGAAGAGGTTGGCCTCGCGCTGGATACCGCAACCCTGGATATGCTGGGTAAGGCACGCAAGGTTGTTGTCACCAAGGACGAGACCACCATTATTGAGGGCGCTGGCGACGCCGCCGCACTTGATGGCCGCGTGGCACAGATTCGCGCCGAGATCGCAAACTCCGATTCCGACTACGACCGCGAGAAGCTGCAGGAGCGCCTGGCAAAGCTCGCCGGTGGTGTGGCTGTGCTCAAGGCTGGCGCGGCAACCGAGGTTGAGCTGAAGGAACGCAAGCACCGCATTGAGGATGCTGTGCGCAACGCAAAGGCAGCCGTTGAAGAGGGTATCGTCCCCGGCGGCGGCGTGGCACTGATTCAGGCGGGCGCGAAGGTCTTCGACAAGCTCGACCTGAAGGGTGACGAGGCAACCGGCGCGAACATCGTGCGTGTGGCTATCGATGCGCCGCTGAAGCAGATCGCAACGAACGCTGGCCTTGAGCCCGGCGTGGTGGTCGATAAGGTTCGTTCCCTGCCCGAGGGCACCGGTCTGAATGCCGCAACCGGCGAGTACGAAGACCTTATGGCTGCGGGTATTAACGACCCCGTGAAGGTGACCCGTTCCGCTCTGCAGAACGCAGCATCGATCGCTGGCCTGTTCCTGACCACCGAGGCTGTGGTGGCGAACAAGCCTGAGCCCGCATCCGCTGCGGCACCGGCTGCTGACCCGATGGGCGGCATGATGTAACGTTTCCCGACTGAGGGAGTATGTTGAAGCTCTCCGGGGTGGGTTCCTGACCGGCACAATGCTGGGTACGGAGCCCACCCCGGAGAGCTTTTGTCTATCTCAGAGCCGCGAGCAGGTGGTTTTTGGCCCGAGCAGGTAGGAAAATCCTACCTTTTCGGCACAATACCACCTGATCGCGCGTATGCATGATTGCTCGCAACGTGCGCCGTGATTCGTTCGGGATGGGCGAGCCGCGCGGTATGCTGGATTTATGATGTCTAACACCACCTCCAAATCTTCCGAAAACGCCCCCGATGCCCCCGCCCGTTCCGACCGAAACACAAAGAGCATCGGCTCGCGAAATTCATTTCTGAGCATCGGGTCGGTGAACTCATTCTGCAGCATTGGCTCCGTAAATTCGGCGTTTTCGATCGGCTCGGTTTTCTCGTTTGGGTCTATCGGCTCGGCTTTTTCTTCGCTGTCCGTTGCCTCGTGCCTGAGCTTCATGAGCGTGTTATCGGTTTTATCGGAAGCATCTGTGCTCTCGGCACGGTCGTACAGGTCGGTGCTTAAGGCGGGCCAGCAGAAGAAGGCAAAGAAACCGTAGCCTTCCCGCCCCGCCCGATCCAGCCCCAGTCCTGCCTGCAAAAAAAGAGCCTTTATGTGAATAAAGCGTAGTTTTTGCCGCTTTATTCACATAAAGGCTCTTTTTTCGATGGGGCAGGGGCGAAGGAGCACCCCTTGAAGGGGGCATGTCGGCAGTGCCACCCGGTGGGTTACCCGTGCCCGCGCATCCACAAGGTAGAATGGTGGGGCTATGGAATGCGCCTATTACCGTGAGAGTCTTTGCCGCTCCTGCACCAGCATTGAAACCCCGTACCCCGCCCAGCTCGCAGCGAAACAAACCGACGCGCGCAGGCTTCTCGCAGTATCTCACACCTTCGCTGGAGTATTAGTAACGTAAATCACGCGTTATCCTTGAGTTGCCTTCCACTGCTGAGGAGGTAACCCTGCTAGTATGAGGGAAGCTAACCTACAGGGTTCTCTACTTATTTCTAAGATACCAACACTGGTAATGGGCTTGGCCTATATTTCTATCTGTAGTTCTATGTGTCTCGTCCGCGAGTAATCCTTGAATGTAAGTAAATATCAAATTTTGCATTTGAGTAGGTTCATTTAATTGAATAAATCACTCACACATTTAACATCAATTTATGAAAAAATATAACTCAATATCTTTGCGGGATGGGGTTTTACATAACCCTAATTCCCTGAATTTTATACGTCTATTATTGGCGTTATTCGTTATTGTTGGTCATGCTTGGCCTTTAACACACAGTGGAAATAGTAACTTTGAAGTTCTATCCGTTGTGGCGGTGGATTTGTTCTTTGCTATCTCCGGATTTCTTATTATGGCAAGTACCCGGCATGGAAACTGGTATTCGTATCTGTGGCGCAGATTTTTAAGGATATTTCCTGGATACTGGGTTTCAATTCTTGTAGTCGTTTTTATATTTGCCCCTTTAAGCTTTCTGATTAATCCCGTGCAAGGACAGTGGAATGTAAAAGATGGAATATCGTACATTATACACAACTCAACCCTTATAAATCTTCAATATGGTTTAGGGGGTAGCCCCAATGGTGAGGCATGGAACGGATCCGCATGGACGCTATGGTATGAATGGACTGCGTATTTAGGAGTTCTTGTCTTAGCTTTCGTACCTGGTTTGAAGCGCTATCAGAGGCTCGTTGTAACTGTAGCGTTTGCTTTTAGTCTGACTTTGACTCCTGCCATGGAACTACTTGACGTTACCACCAACAGGTATTTACATTTCGGGCGGCTGGTGCCTAGTTTCCTTGCAGGGGCGTGTCTATATCAGTGGAGCGATAAAATTCGTGTGAACAAAATTCTAGTGATTTCTAGTGTAATTTTTACAGGGGTCCTATATTGGTGTTTTTCAGGTTATGCTAGAACCCCTTTTCAGCTAGTAGTAGCATATGCAGTACTAGGCATGGGGGTAATTTTAAAAACCTCGTTGTGCCGCAAAAATGATTTATCGTATGGGGTTTATATATACGCTTTTCCTGTGCAAATGATGCTAGTTCTTTTAGGTAGTAGCTCATTAGGAGTACTGCTAAATATATTATTATGCTCGGCTATTACCTTAGTGTTTGCTTATTTCTCATGGGTGTATGTAGAACGCCCTGCCATGGGTCTGAAAAGTCTTGTACCAGGGACTGTGAGTAAAAGCGTGAAAGCTGTAGGAGTATAGCATAAAACAGAAATTCTGTCCTAATTAATATAGGTTCATATTTCTTTGTTCATATACGGTGCTTGGTGGTATGTAGGAAATAGGAATTCCTGGGAAAACAGAGCACTGCTGTGGAACATGCCTATTTCGGCTGTTTACAGGGTAGAATGGTGGGGCTATGGAATGCGCCTATTACCGTGAGAGTCTTTGCCGCTCCTGCACCAACATCGAAACCCCGTACCCCGCCCAGCTCGCAGCGAAACAAACCGACGCGCGCAGGCTTCTGGCGGCGTACCCTCACCTGACCTGGCTGGAACCTGTCGCCAGCGACGAGGCGCATTTTCGGAATAAGGCGAAGATGGTGGTGGGCGGTTCGGCGCAGAACCCGTCCCTGGGCATCGTGGATTACCGTTCGGGGCGCGCCACCGATTTAAGCGAATGCCCGCTCTATATTGAGCCGATTGAGCGCGCCATTCCGGTGCTGCACGAGCTTATACAGCGTGCCGATTTGACCCCGTACGACATTCCGGCACGGCGCGGTGAGCTCAAGAATATTCTGGTGACCGCATCCGAGACGGGCGAGCTGATGGTGCGGTTTGTGCTCCGCTCGAAGAAGCTGCTGGTGCCTATTCGCCGCCAACTGGGGTGGCTGCAGGAACGTCTGCCGAAGTTGGCGGTGCTGTCGGTGAACCTGCTGCGCGAACATGTGGCGCTGATCGAGGGCGATGAAGAGATTATTCTGACCGAGCGGCAAACCCTGCCGATGCGCGTGAACGGCATGAGTCTGCACCTGCGCCCGCAGAGTTTCTTTCAGACGAACACGCAGATTGCGCAGGCGATGTACGCGCAGGGCCGCGAGTGGGTGGGGCAGGTTCAGCCGCGCACGCTCTGGGATTTATATTGCGGCGTGGGCGGTTTTGCCCTGCACGCGGCGCAGGTGATGCACGGTGAGGTCACCGGGATCGAGATCAGTGCGGAGGCGATTCGCAGCGCCCAGCGTACCGTCGCCGAGCAGGGGATTGAGGGCGTGAAATTTGCGGCGGGGGACGCGACCGAGTTCGCCGTGAACGCCCGCGAAACCCCCGAGATGCTGGTGGTAAACCCGCCCAGGCGAGGTATTGGCGAGAGGCTGTGCGCCTGGGTTGAGGACTCCGGGATTGAGCACGTGATTTATTCGAGCTGCAACGCAAAAACCCTTGCCGCTGACCTAGCGCACATGCCTTCCTACAAGCCGGTCGCCGCGCGCGTGCTCGATATGTTCCCGCATACGAACCACTATGAGGTTATGGTGTTGCTGAGGCGGGGGTAGAGATTTCAGATTTAGCACTTCTCTGGTAGATTGGAACTACACATAAAATTTAAATACATAAGTAAATATGTAGTATTAGAGAGAGGATAATGGATAGAATGAGATTCTCTAGAACCCTTAAACTTTTGGTGCCTTTAGTTTTTTTAACATTTTTAATCTTGTTGATATCAATTCTAACTCGAATAGAAATTAATCGGTTGCGTGAAATATTTACTTTTAGTGTGGGTAAAGGCAATTTGTTCTTGCTTACACTTATATATTTATTTCTGCTAATTTTATATTTATCGGTATATGATTTCCTAGTTATGAAAGTTGGCCATCTTGTCTCCTTGCGTCTGGATAAGTTTGGAAAAGAATTAGTTCAGAAGGAGAATGTTAAACATGTTCTGCGGTTAGTAAGAATTGGTTATTCATGGGAAATGATATATCGTTTCTTAAGGTTAGGGTGGATTTCTTATGGGCCTACAGACAGGAGTGGTGTATGGGTTTTACTATCTAAAAAATCAATTTCTCAAAAATTCGTTAGTCTGTTTAAAATTTTGCTTAGTCTTCCGGTGATTTTATCTTTTATTCTGTCCTGTTTTTCATTAAATATATTGAGCTTTACTGAAATTCAAGAGTGGGTAATTAGCGCTCTGAAATTTAATGTAAATCTTCCAGATGCATTTTCCAGTCTGCCCATACTAGCTACTATACCGATTTTAATACCAACGATCCTCTGCTTCTATTTCTACAGTCGAAAGCGCGACGTTCGAAAAATTATTGACAGGGAAGAAGATAGGTACCTCGAAGAGACTGCCCTTCTGTATAAAGAGTTGATGTCCTGGATTGATCAGAATTTATATAATATATCGCAAAACTATGAATATGTTATAAGCGTTCAAGAATTAATTGTTGAAATGAGGTTAGAGAAAAGAATCTCCAATTATAATGATTTAAAATACCGTCGTAACTATAGTTTGCCTCAGATTGACAACTATAGATTTATTGAACTTCCTGAAGTGGATGACTTCGTCGAAGTAATTAATAAATTATTAAGTGATAAATTACGCAGGTTCACTCGGGTGGTTGCATTGAAGAGTTATGCTATATGGGAACTTTATTGGGAGCTATTTCTGTTAAAAGACCTGGATCGAGCCCATTATTTATTCTATACAAAATGCGGAATGGTTAATGATATATCAAATCGATCTAAGGTATTTCGAGATGTTACTGAAGAAATGTTGGAAAAGGAGCGGGGACTCGAATCTTCTATTCTGGCGAGAGATATATATAAAAACCTTAAAATGCTATATGTCCTGAAGTGTGGAAGCGATGCGCTTAGAAAGTATCTTTACCCATCAAGAACAGAGAGAGTTTTGGTAAGAGCCTTTCAAAAGGAAAAATAATTATCTCTCCTTAACTCGAATCTGGCAAAATTGCTTATACTTACAAGAGAAGAATGGTCTGGATTCTATGATCCGAATTCTGAGGTGTATCTGGAGAGAAGTTTTTATAAATAAGCGGTGGTGCCTCGCATCCTGGCGGGTTTGATTCGGTAATACGTCGATGCGCTACACAGAGCAAGTCATGCACCCGCACGGCTCTTTGCCTCATTCCGCGATTCCTGCGCCCGTATCGCTCGTGCGGTCGGGCCGAGAATGAACGTGAATACGGTGGCGATGATGAAGAGTGCCCCTCCGGCAACAATGGTGTTGATCGCGCCGAACGCTGGTACCGCCCATCCGGTGATGAGGTACCCGACCATACCTGCTAGGGAGAAAACCACACCCATGAAGCTGTAGACGCGCCCGCGCATGTGTTCGTCGATAGCGTCTGCGAAGAGGACTTGCCCGAGCACTTCTTCGGGTCCGTAGAACATGCCCCAGATGAACCAGAGCACGAGTACCGCCCACAGCGCCGGGTGCAGTCCCATACTCAGACAAACGGCGCCGTAGCCGAGTCCGGAGATGCACATCCACCCGCGTTTGGTTATGCGTACCCGCCCGGCGCCTGTACCGACGCCGAGTTTGACTGAGAGCCAGGAGCTGATCACGCATCCGGCGGCGTAGACGGAAGTTGCGATTCCGAAGGCGGTGTAGTCGTGCCCGAGGCCGCGGGTGAGGTATTCGAGCATGGGCAGGGTGGTGATGGGTACGGCGGCGATGGAGAGGAACCAGAAGGTGAGCATGCCGCGCACGATGGGGTTGTGTGCGGTGTAGGCGGCGCCTTCGCGCAGGAGTCTGCCGGTGTGGTGTTCCTGCACGGTGGTGGTGCGTTCGGCGTGGGTGAGGTCGTAGTTGTGTATGGTGGCGACGGTGAGGGCAGCGAGCAGGTTGAGGGTGCCTGCGAATCCGACGGCGAGGGCTGGGGTGGTGAAGGATGCGACGGCGGCTGCGATGGTGGGGCCGAGGGTTTGGGCGAGGAAGATGAGGCTGCCGCGGCGTGCCATGTATTTTTGGTAGTCGTCGCCGAGCAGGGAGGGCATGGCGGCGGAGGCTGCGGGGGATGAGAAGGTGCCGAAGGTTGAGACGAGGAATGCGATGGTGAGGAAGGCGGGTAGTCCTGCGGCGGCGTAGAGGGCTGGGGATGCGATGAGTAGGGCGGCGCTGGCGAGCCTGAAGCTGACGGTGAGGGTTTTGCGGTTGAATTTGTCGGCGATAGCGCCTGCGAAGGGTGCGAAGAGGATGACGGGGACTGCCTCGACGACCATGACGATAGCGGAGTGGGCGAGGTCGCCGGTGGCGCCGTAGGTCAGCAGGGGCATGGCGATAGCTTGGATACTGGACGCAAGAGCATCAGAAACCTGCGCGGTCAGGAGCGTGAGCTGCCCGCGTGCGTTCAGCGGCGTTGCTGATGTGGGTTTTGCGGTCGCGTCTGGTGTGTTTGTTGGAATGCGCGGCGCAGGTGATTCAGGGTGCTCAGGCGAAGGGTCTGTGGTGCGTCTCATAATACTGTGGATTCTATCACAGGTAAGAACGCTGTAACCGAGGCGAAACAAGACACAAGACGCGCGAGCAGATAACAGTCCGTTATCTTCTCGCCGAAATATTATCTGCTCGCGGTGTTATCGGGGTTGCCCGCAGTGTGGCGGGCGCGAGGCAGTGGTGCGCCGATGTGGCGTACCGGCGTGTCGCTGCGGGTTTTGCGTCATAAAGCGCCACAAACAAAATTTTTGGGTGTTTCTCTCCGAAAATTCTAGGTTTAAGGAAACGTTAAGGGTAATCTAATGCCTGAACGACGTTTCAAGGACAAACGGAGGAATCCATGAGTCAATACGAGACTGAAGTGACCGAGGGTGTGTTCCCGCTCGGCGGTGTGAACGATGCACTCGCCCAGTATTTCAGCGGCACCAGCTACATGAATACGCTGGTGAATGATCCGGATGTGCCTGTCACCGTGGCGAATGTGAGCTTCGAGCCGGGCGTTCGCAATAACTGGCACAAGCATAATGGCGGGTTCCAGATCATCCTAGCGACGGCGGGGGAGGGCTGGTACCAGGAAGAAGGCAAGCCACCTGTCAAACTCCGCACTGGAGATGTGGCGGTCGCCAAAGACGGCGTGAAACACTGGCATGGCGCTACGGCAGACTCGTGGTTCTCCCACCTTGTTATCACGGCAGGTACGGCAGAATGGCTGGAACCGGTGGGAGATGATGAATACCCAAATTCCGAAACATAGGTAAGCACGGTTCCGACCGAATACGGCAGCCCGCAGCGTGGCGAACAGGGGGGGCAGTGGTATCGGTGGTATGCGGAGGCAGCGAGTCGCTATGATTGACCTTATTGAGTCGGGGGAGCATCAACGCGAGCGCGTAAGCGTAGTGTCGCGGTAGTTTGTCCCCTGGTGTTGGATCTAAAAAGAGCCTTGATGTGAATAAAGCGTTGGAAATTCCGTTTTATTCACATCAAGGCTCTTTTTAGACTGCATAAGATAAGGTAGACGACCCCCAGCGCAGCGTCAAAAAACTTAATGTTTTCTTGCAAAACCCAGGAATAAATGCCATACGCCGCCTGTTGAAGTTCACCGGAACACCAGACACGAATTATAAACACCTCAAACTTCACCGGGAGAACACTATGACTACCGCGCGCCTTCACTTCGATATGGTCGTTATCGGCTTCGGTAAGGGCGGCAAAACCCTTGCTGGTGCCTACGCGAAAACCGGCAAGAACGTTGCCCTAATCGAGCAGTCCTCAGATATGTACGGCGGCACCTGCATCAATATCGGGTGCGTGCCCACCAAGGCGCTTGTGCACCGGGCTGACGAATTCCGTGCCAGCGGCGAACACGACGCCGACGCTGCGAACGCCGCCTACGAGAGTGCCGTGATTTTCCGTGACAAACTCACTGGTGCCATGCGTGCGAAGAACCGCGAAATTCTCGAATCGAATGCCACCGCCAAACTTATTGACGGTCACGCGCGGTTCCTCTCAGATACCGAGGTTGAGGTCACTGCGGGCGAGGACAAACTGGTCGTCACCGCTGACTGCTTTATTATCAACACCGGTGCCGTGGCGACTATCCCGCCCATCCCGGGCGCCCGCGAATCGAAGCGCGTGCTCACCTCCACCGAGCTGCAGAAGCTCACCCCGCGCCCGAAACGCCTGGGCATTATCGGCGGCGGTCCCATTGGTGTCGAGTTCGCCGGTATTTTCTCCTCCTATGGCACCGAAGTAACCCTGCTTGAAGGCGCCCCCACGCTTTTCGGGCGTTACGATGACGACGTCGCCCAGGCAGCACGCGAGATTATCGCCGACCAAGGCATTACCGCTCACGCGGGCGTTCGCGTAGAGTCTGTAACCGATAACGCCGACTCCGTGACCGTGAACTACCTGGACTCCGAGGGCGCATCCAAGCACCTTGAGGTGGATTACGTGATGGTCGCAACCGGGCGTAAACCCGCCACCGAGGGGCTGGGGCTTGAGAACACGAGCATCGAAACCACCGAGCACGGCGCAATCGCTGTCGACGAGCACCTGCGCACCACGGCACCGAATATTTTTGCGCTTGGCGACGTCAACGGCGGCCCGCAGTTCACCTACATTTCGCTGGATGACTACCGTGTGGTGCTTTCGCAGCTGCTCGGTGACGGTTCCCGCTCCACGAAGGACCGCCAGGCGGTTGCCGCGACCATCTACATGAACCCGCCGCTCTCATCCGTTGGCCTGACTGAGCGTGATGCGCTCGCCGCGGGTCACACCATCAAGGTTGCCGCCAAGCCTGTTGCCGCTATCGCCGCCATGCCGCGCGCGAAGACCCTGGAAAACCCGCGCGGCATCATGAAGTTTGTGATTGATGCCCAGACTGACCAGATTCTTGGCGCTCAGCTGCTGGTGGTCGAGTCTATGGAGGTTATCAACCTTGTGGCGTTGGCAATGCGCCACAATATTACGGCATCGCAGCTACGTGATGAAATTTACACTCACCCCTCAATTACCGAGGGGTTGAATGAGGTGCTGGCAGTGGCCCAACCTGTGGCCTAGCCCCGTAGCCTAAAACCCGTGGGGCGGCGCGCCCAGCCAGTACGCTTACCCGCCCACGCGAGCGCTATTCTGCGGGTGTGGGACCGCCGTTCGAGCTGTGAGTCGGGGCGGTTTTACGCCCCGCTGGTTGTGTCGTTTCCGTGGTGCTGGCTGCCGCGTTGTCGCCCGGTGTATGCAGTAAGGCCCCGGCATGAGGTGAACAGTTGTCCACCGCTGTCAGGGGCCTTTGCTATGTTTTCTTTCCGGGGCGTAATCATCACCCCCAAAGATGCAGGTTAGGTCAGGATGTCCTAATATTTAATCGTACGTGCACGCCGCTGGCACGTCATTCACCAACCCATACAAAAGACGGGGGAGTCATCCGTGGCGTTGCCCAAGAAAATTGCACCCTATTCGTACCGAGACCAGGAACACCAGAACCGCGTGAACTGGCGGGTCGATCCCGCGCGCGCCGCACTTCTTGTACACGATATGCAGCGCTATTTCGTGCGCGCCTTTGAGCTGGAACGTAACGGTCAAACCCTCCCAGACGCCCAAATCAACATTGCCATTGCCAATATTCGCCGCCTAGTGGATGCGGCACACGCGGCGAACATCCCGGTCTACTACACTGCCCAGCCGCCCCGCCAGAACCCCGCCGACAGGCGCCTGCTGACCGACTTCTGGGGCGACGGCCTGCAGGATGATGAAAGCGCCCAGATTCTTGACGAGCTCGCCCCCACCGAGGCCGATACCGTGCTCACCAAATGGCGGTACTCAGCCTTCGTGCGCTCCCCGCTCGAAGAGCAGCTCAAAGAGCTTGGGCGTGACCAGCTCATCATCAGCGGAGTGTACGCGCATATTGGCTGCCTCACCACCGCCCTTGAGGCATTCATGCGCGATATTCAGCCGTTCATGGTGGCGGATGCGCTCGCCGACTTCACCGAGGAAGAGCACCGCATGGCCTGCGAATACGCCTCAGGCCGATGCGCCCGTGTACTAGACACCGCCGAGGTGCTGGAACAGATTACCGCTGGTGCCCCCGGCGCGGACGGGGCACCGGAAACCGGGAAGGTAATCGCATGAGCTGGGTTATTGTGACCGGCGCAAACGGTGGAATTGGTGCGGCAACCGTACACGAACTCATGAAGAATAACTATTCGGTGTACGCCGCCGATCTGGCGGAGATCCCGCACGAATCATTCGCCGCCTACCGTGACACCACGTTCCGCTACAGCTCCGTTAATGTGGGTGATGAAGAGTCGGTGCGGGCGCTTGCTGGTGCCGCCGCTGAGGTGGGGGAGCCCATTAAAGGTGCCGTACTCGCGGCGGGGATCGCCCACAGCCAGCCGCTCTTAGACACCTCCTTTGAGGACTGGAAACGGCTGCACGCGGTTAATGCTGACGGTGTTTTCCTGTGCCTGCGCGAGATTGCGCGCGTTATGATTGGGCAGGCACAGGCAACCCCTGAGAACACGCGTTCGCTGGTGACGGTCGCCTCTAACGCGGCCCGCGTGCCCCGCGCTGAATTCGGTGCTTACGGGGCTTCGAAAGCCTCAGCGGTGCGCGTATCGTCAAGCTTCGGGCTGCAGCTGGCGCGCCACGGTATTCGCGTGAACACGGTCTGCCCCGGCACCACCCGCACCCCCATGGTGACTGACGCCTGGGGTGGTGAGGACCTCAGCGCCCTGCCGGTGGCGGGCAGCCCCGAGACCTTCCGCCTGGGAATTCCGCTCGGGCGCATCGCCGACCCCGCCGATATTGCGGCGGTGAATGCGTTCCTCATTAGCGATGCCTCACGGCATATCACCATGCAAAACATTGTTGCCGATGGCGGCGCGACCCTCTAGCAGGCCCGAAAGGCTGTATCATCTGTGAGCACTACCCTGCCCGATTTCATGTTTGCCACCGGCACCCGTGTGATGCGCACCGCCGGTTCCCTCCGTCAGGTCACCCTGCAGCAGGCGCACGCCACCGCCGTTGAGGCCGGTACCGCCGTGGTTGGCCTGATTCCTTTTGACCCCGACGCCCCCGCGCACCTGTTCGTGCCCGAGCACCTGCAGATCGACGACATCCCGGTGCCTGAGCACGAGGTTACGCTCGCCGAACCAACACGAGTTCAAGGGCGTGAGAACCCCGGGTACCGGCAGGCGGTAGCGACCGCCGTTGAGCGTATGAAAGCGCATCAGCTGGATAAGATTGTGCTCTCTCGCCTGCTGCGGGCCGATTACGCGCCGGGCGCCCTCGACCTTACCGGGGTGTACAACAACCTGCGCGCACAGCAGCCCAACACGTTTGTTTTTAGCGTCAAACTGCCGCAGGGGCATCGCGGGTTGGAGCACCCGTACCTGATGGGTGCTTCCCCGGAACTGGTGTTCAGTACCGAGCCCGACACCGGGGAAGGCAGCGCCTTCAAAACGCACCCGTTGGCGGGCAGCGCCCCGCGCATCGCCGAGCGCGGCAGCACCGAGGATGAGGCTATTGGGCGGCGGCTTATGGCTTCGCCGAAGGACCGTGGCGAACATGCGACCGTTATTGCCAGTATCCGGGCGCAGCTGGAACCTATTACCCGCCAGCTCACTATTCCTGAGGAACCTTCACTTCTGCAAACCCCGCAGCTGTGGCACCTTGGCACCCCCATCTCGGGTGTGCTCAAGCAGGGTATGACCTGCCTGGACGGTGCGCACGCTATTCACCCGACCCCCGCGATCTGCGGCGCCCCCACCGAGGTTGCGCGGCGTATGATTACCGAGCTTGAGCCGTTTAGCCGCGACTATTTTGGTGGGCTTGTTGGCTATATGAACGCGGACGGAAGTGGCCAGTGGGCGCTCGTGCTGCGCTGCGCTGAAGTTGATACGCAAACCGCCATCCTCTACGCGGGCGCGGGCATTGTGGCTAAATCAGACCCGGTGCTGGAACACACCGAAACCGGCACGAAACTGGGCAGTTTCGGGCGTGCGCTGGGGATTAATACGCTCCCTGAAGCGCCCCCGGCGGCGTAGGGCGCTTCCTCATCGTCTTTCCCCGTACCGCCCGGTGCGCCAGCATACGGCAGGGGCGGTTAGGCGGTGACGGTGTCAGCCCCCATCCTCATGGTGGGCAGTTGGGAAAAAGTGAGCGGCGCCAGGTTATTGCGCAGCTCAACGGGGGTGGCCACCGGGTGTACGTGCACGCTGTTGGGCACCCCTTCAGTTGCGGTGGCTAGGAGGAATTGTTCGGCAGCGACGTCGCTGCCGTGCGCCGGGTTGGTGTTCTGCGGGCTGTTGTGGGCGGGCTGCTTCTCGGGGTGTAGGGTGAGTGCCGTCCAGGTGATATAGAACGACCGTTCTTCCGTGGTGTCGCTGTTATCCCGTGAAGGCACGGTGAACACTGCGCGCGCGGAGCAGACGGATGCAGCCGTCACCTCTTCATCGGTCAGCTCACGGGATGCCTCGAAAGCCTCCGCCAGTTGGTCTGTTAGGGAGTCGCTAAAAAATACGCGCACCGCCGCCGGGGAGACGCTCAGCCCGTGGCCGGTGGCTTTGAGCACTGCCTCTTTCGCGGTCCATAATGCCACCCCCAGCAGGTTGCGTGCCTCGCCGGTGGTTGCCTCATATATTTCACGTTCACGCAGTGACAGCGCCACCCGCGCGAACCCGGGGAATAGACGGTCTCGACGGGGCTCAAGATCAACCCCGAGCACTTGCGCATCGTCGGGGCAGAACCCGCCCACCGCCAGGGATGAAACCTGCGACATATTAAAGTTCATGCCCTCAATGCGGGGTTTACCGTGCGGCTTGGTGCTATTGCATAGGGTGCAGGTACGATCCACTTCGATCGTGTGCGCCGCGCTGGAGGCAACCCCCAGTCGGCATGCTGCCATAGAGCGCATGAGTGCCTGGGTGGAGAGGTAGCTGACCGCCCCGACGGGGGTGGGTAATTCGGCGGCGCGGCGTTGTTCAGCCGCACCTAGGTAGCTGAGCCAGCTGACCCGCAGGCCGCTGTACATGGTGCGTGTGGGCAAGGCAAATACCGCCACCTGTGCACCGCCGGAAGTAGAGACAGTGGTGATCATGCTCTATAGTCTACTCCCGCCAGAAGGAAAATATGCAGATATGTGCATGACGAACATGTCACTGTTTGTACCCGCCGGTAGGGTAAAGTCGAGTGCATGAGCGAGATTATTGCGGCTGCTGACGGTTCGGCGCTGGGCAACCCCGGCCCGGCGGGATGGGCCTGGTATATTGACGACAATCACTGGGCGGCTGGGGGCTGGGAGCACGGCACCAACAATATGGGTGAGCTGAAGGCTGTCCTTGACCTGTTCGAGGCGACCGCGCACATGCCCGAACGTAAACTTGTGGTGTACTGCGATAGCCAGTATGTGATTAATTCCCTCACCAAGTGGATGCCCGGCTGGAAGAGCCGCGGCTGGAAAAAAGCCGACGGCAAGCCGGTGTTGAACCGTGAACTGCTGCAAGAGCTGGATGCTGCCACCGCTGGGCGTGACTACCAGCTGGTGTGGGTCAAGGGCCACTCCGGCCACGAACTGAACGAGGCCGCTGATGCGCGCGCAAACGCCGCCGCGCAGGCGTACCAGCAGGGGAACGCACCAGATGCCGGCCCGGGCTTTGGTGCGGCTGCGGAGGCCGAGCCTGAGCAGGGCCCCTCAGCAGATGCGCATCTGAGCGTTGAAGAGTTCACGATAGAGCAGGCGCAGCAGGCCCGTGAAGGATTCAACGCCCTCAAACTCAACGGTGTGCTCAAACCCGCCTCTGCTGTTGCTGCCCCCGACCCGCAGGCGGTGGCGGAGCGTAAGGAGAAATTAGCGCAGGCGGCGCAGCGAGCCGAGCGGCACGAGCAGGCCGCTCATGTTCAGAGCCCACAGCAGACACAGTTGCAGCAGCAGGCTGCCGCCGACCCTGATGAGGCGCTTGCCGCAGAAGAAGAGCTTGAAGCCAACGGCGCGGCCATGGGCGAGGAGGAAATCGCCGAGCTGCTGGATGAAAACCTGGTGTGGATTACCTCTGCTGGCCGCACGGTTTCGCGAGCCTCCACCATCGAGTACCGTGCCCGCGCGTTTACCCAACGTGGGGAACCAACTCACCGCGTAGTGGAACTGGTAGACACCGCGAATGTGCTGGTGATGGCGGTGGTGGATACCGCGCGCGGTCGGGTGAACCGTTCCAGCCTATGGCATTATGAGGCGCAGGCGGGCTCTTGGCGCCTGCGGTTCAGGCAAGATACCGCCATACCCGGCTAGTTTCACCTGCCAAGCCCAGCCTCATAGGATCCGCTGTGTGCTGCTGGCTAGCAGCCGCCAAAAGTGCGGCGCTGGCCGGTACGTTCGGGCGGGTGAGCCTGCGCCCTAGAAGGGGTGGGGCACGGGTCTGTGGCGCTGGGATGGTAGCAGGTTAAAAGATTGGGGCGGGTACATCATGTACCCGCCCCAAACCGTTAAGATAGACTCACCACATATCTTGAGTTACTTATATCGGTTTATTGAATTGAAATTGCAGAATTCGCTTAATATGTTACCCCATAAACATCGAAGCGTTCGACTGCTCGGTATCGGAGTAGTTAACACCGGCGCGTGAAAGCGCTTCGTTAATCTGGGCGATAGACTCTTCCACCTGCCGCTGGGTTGCACGCCACTTATCGAGCACGCCCTGGAAGTTGGTTGAGGCCGAGCCGGTCCAAGAGCTCTGCAAATCCTGCAGGGAAGCAGTCATGCCGTTCACCTCTGCGGTGATAGAAGCAACGTGTGCTTTTGCCTGCGCGCTCTTTGACGCAATGACTTCGGAATCGACAATGAACTGTGCCATGATAGGTTCTCCTTCAGTAGGGTATGTATTGGTTGTGCCTCTAGCACCTAATTCCTAAGCGCTTGTTACAAGACTAAAACGAATCAAAAAATATTTTCATGAATTAAAATAAATCTGTGGATAACTTAAGTTACCTGGTCGTAAAACCAACTTATCCACAGAATAAAACTCAATTTTCAGCCCTGAATACCCCCACAGGACCCATCAGTATGAAGAAATATGAAGTTTTGCGGGGCTAGCGGCGCCCAGACCACCAGCCAGTGGAACACCCCTGCACACGCGAAAGGGGCGCACGGTTCGGTTCTTACACCGTCACCGTGCGCCCCGCATGTACCGCAGCTTCTTTTAGCCAGCGCCCGCCAAAACCGGCAGCGACACCACGAACGTGGCCCCGCCTCCATCAGTCTCTTCAATACGGATATGCCCGTCGTGCTGCTCCACGATTGCGGCCACAATCGACAGGCCCAGACCCGTGCCCCCGGTCTCCCGGGAGCGTGAAGTGTCGGTGCGGTAGAAACGCTCAAACACGCGCTCACGATCCTCACCGTGAATACCGGGGCCGTGGTCGCGCACCTCAATAATGGCGCGCGGCACCCCGGGAGCCTCCTGCCGCACACCCACCGCAACTTCAAGGGGCGAACCCTCAGGGGTGTACCGCATGGCGTTGGTGAGCAGGTTCGCCACCACCTGACGCATCCGCGGCTCATCACCAACCACCGGTGCGGAGCAGGGCGCCACATCGTCGGTCAGGCCCACCAGGGTAATCTCACGGTCGGGGGAGGTGGCGAAGGCATCGTTGGTGGCGTCCACCGCCAGGTGGAACATATCAAACGGGGCCAGCTTCGATTCTCGGCGCTCATCAATGCGGGCCAGCGTCAGCAGATCCTCCACCAGCTGCCCCATACGTTTAGACTCCGCCTCAATACGGCCCATAGCGGTGGCCACGGCGTCCTCATTTGGCAACGCCCCCTGCCGGTACAGCTCGGAGTACCCGCGAATACTCACCAGGGGGGTGCGTAGCTCATGGGATGCATCGCCCACGAACTGGCGCATCTTCGCCTCAGATTTTGCCTGCGCATTGAAAGAGGTCTCGATTTGGGCGAGCATGGTGTTCAGCGACGTGGCAAGACTGCCAATCTCATTGCCGGGGTTGTAGTCCTCAATACGTTGTGACAGATCCCCTTTAGCGATCTTCGCCGCCGTCTGCTCCACGCGCGCCAGCGGCTCGAAAGTGCGGGTGACAATCACCCACGTCATTGCAATAGCCGAGGCGAGCGTGGCCAGCCCGAACGCGAAGGTGAGCACACCTACGAGAGCAACCACTTGGTTGGTTTGCTCCAGGGGTAAGGCAACCACCATGGAGGTGGCGTGCACCCCGTTCACGCTGGTGTCGTTATTAAGCGTCATCGGCAGCAGACGCCAGTCTTTCGACCCTTCCACCGAGTTAACAGTAGTGCCGACCCCGTTATTTTTGCGCACTTTATCGGCTGTCCAGCCGGTTACTTGCGGCTCGTCCCGGGAGCTCGTATCGGGGCTGAGCGCGTACAGGGTGTTGCCGTGCTCATCCAGCAGGTACACATGGTACGAACCGAGCGTGGCCTCCTGCACGGGATGCTGGCTATTGTTCGAGACAAGGGAAAGCAGGTTCGCCGAGTTCGCCTTCATCTCGTCGTCCAGCTGATGCACCATCTGCGCGCGCAACGCCGAAATCGCCACAAGGGAGGTCACAACGATCGCCAAAGCAATCAGCGCAGAGGTCACCAGCACCAGCTGCGTGCGCAGCGACAGCGTGAACGGTATACGCTCAAGGGGTCTGCGCCCCATGTGCTTCTGCGTGGAGGCGTTCTGTTGAGCCGCCTCCGGGGCCTCCGGGGGCTGCTGTGCGGGTTCGCGGTTGAACAGTTTAATAGGTACCGCCCCTAGCTGCGGGAACCACGAACCATGTACCCTACGCCGCGTTTGGTGTGGATCAGGGGTTCGTGGCCCTCACGGTTGTTATCGATCTTGCGGCGCAGGTACGAGATATACGACTCCACAATGGACGAGTCGCCGTTAAAATCGTATTCCCACACGTGGTCGAGGATCTGCGCCTTCGACAGCACCCGGTTTGCGTTGAGCATCAGGTAGTGCAGCAGATTGAACTCGGTGGGGGAGAGGTCAATCTCCTCCTCGCCAAGGAACACCTCATGGGTGTCGGTATTCAGGCTCAGATCGTCCACCCGCAAAATAGCAGTATCTTCCTCCTGCAGCGAGCGTGAACGGCGCAGGATGGCTCGGATACGGGCGATCACCTCATCCAGCGAGAACGGCTTAGTCACGTAGTCGTCACCGCCTGCTGAGAGACCAGCAACTTTATCTTCGGTGGCGTCTTTCGCGGTCAAGAACAGCACAGGGTAGGTGCGTCCGCCTTCACGCAGGCGGCGCGTCACATCAAACCCGTCCATGCCCGGCATCATCACGTCAAGCACAATCAGGTCGGGCTGTTCCTGCTCGGCCTTCTCAATGGCCTCGCGTCCGTTTCCGGCGGTCACCACTTCAAACCCGGCAAAACGCAGGGAGGTGGCGAGTAGTTCAAGAATGTTGAACTCGTCATCAACGACGAGCAGCTTAGCTTCAGCAGACATGTTCACTCTTTTCTGACGTATATATGTGGTTGCGCGGCCGGAAGGCCCTCTAACTTGACTTACGCCGAAGAACCGCAAGGAGGAGGGCAAGCATTAGCGCGATGAAAGCGACGGGGAACAGCACCAGGGGAACCTGGCTCATAACGGCGGGAGGATGAGCATCCACCCACTTGAGTACTAGCATCGCCACCCCCGAAAGGGTGCACAGCAGTGCGAGGATGCCGCCACCGGCTCCCAACCAGCGGATAGCGCGGGTGTAGGGGAGCTCATTGGCTACTTCAAGAGGCGTTTCTCGTTCGCTAGTCATGGCATAACCGTAGCAGGTTTAGGCCCCTTTAACGGGGTGGAAATACTAATATTGCGGCGTTGTGGACGGTATTCACATCTTTTTTGCAGGTTCCCTTCGGAGGTTTGCCAGCCCGATAGCGCGCATACCGTATTCTCTGCGAGGAATAAGAAGCCGCATCAGGGCAGAAAAACGGCGGAAAACCGCGCCATAATGGCACACCGGCGCGAACCGTGAGCGTAAGAGGTCAAGGCAGGCCGCCCCGCCCTCCCAGCGAACCTTAAGAATGCTTTAATAGTGGTATGTCTGAACAGGTGATTGACCAGAACCCGACCGAAACCGCCAGCTTTGACCCGTTTGCCGACCACACATATGAGCAGGTTGGTGAACCCACCCTTGGGCAGCCGCATAAGCGCCGCCGCACCAGCCGTGTGGACACGGTCTTGGCGCAGGCCAAAGACGTGGCGTTGGCCGGTATTGAGCAGATCGCCCCCAAAAACACCATTGGCCTGCTACACCATTTGCGCGGTGAAGAGGATCGTTTGACCACCCACCTGTTTGAGTGCACCCTGCCCGGTTACCGGGGGTGGTTCTGGTTCGCCACATTAGCGCGGGCGCCACGTTCGAAGGTGGCGACCGTATGCGAGGTTGGTCTGCTGCCCGGCGATGACGCACTGCTAGCCCCCGACTGGGTTCCGTGGGCGCAGCGTCTTCAGGAGCTGCCTGATACCGCCGATCTTGACGAGGCGCTCGCTGTGGACCCTGAGGATGTGTACGAGGATGAGGAGCCTCAATTCGACGCTGCTACTGAGCCACCCGAAACCGGCGGCAAGAGCCGCAAGGCGCGCCGTAGCGCCCGAAAAGCACAGAACCGGAAGAACCTGAACCGGCAGCGAGCAGGCGGGCAGAAAGCATCCCAAGGGGATTCCGCTCCGCAGCAGGACGCCCCGCAGAAGAACGGCGGGCGTAAGGGCTCCGGGCGGGGATCGGGCGGGCGCAAACGCGCAAAAACCTCCGCCGCACGTAACTCTGAGGGCTAGACTGCGTGGCGATACGGGCCCGCCAGGTACACCTGGCGGGACGTTCGCTTCGGGCGACGCGCCGCGCAATCCGTGGCGAAACACGCTAAAAAGGTACATAATAGTTACTCAGAAGAGCATCATAACTAAGGCTAGGTTTTCCTAGTCGGCAGGGAAAAGGGATACAGGCGGCATGACCGATCTTATTGACACTACCGAAATGTACCTGCGCACCATCCTTGAGCTTGAGGAAGAGGGCATTACCCCCATGCGTGCGCGCATCGCCGAACGTCTGGAGCATTCCGGGCCGACTGTTTCGCAGACTGTTGCCCGTATGGAGAAGCACGGGCTGCTCAGTGTTGAGCCTGACCGCCACTTGGCGCTCACCGATGCTGGCCGTAAGAAAGCGGTCGAGGTGATGCGTAAGCACCGCCTGGCGGAGCGCCTGCTCTCCGATGTGATTGGGCTGGACATTGAGTATGTGCACGATGAAGCGTGCCGCTGGGAACACGTGATGAGCGACCATGTGGAAAAACGCATCCTGGCGATGCTCAATAACCCCAAGTTCTCACCGTACGGAAATGCGATTCCCGGTCTTGAAGAGCTGGGGGTGGAAAGTGAGCACAACGACGAACGGACTGTGCCCATGTCGATTGCGGCCCGTGACTCGGGGCCGGAAGACCGGTTTACTGTCTCCCGGTTCCCAGAGTCGATTCAGACCGATATTGAGCTTCTCAAGCTTTTGGCGGACGCCGGTATCTCATTCGGTGCCAGCGTGTCGGTTATCGCCGGTAAAGACGACGACGTGATTGTGCGTGCAGATGGGGAGGAGACCTCCCTATCGCTCGATGAGGACGTTGCCAACGCTATTGTGGTGAAGCGTTCGTAGCGCGGTGCCGCCGGATGCGGGGCGGTGCGGCCATAACTGGCCGCACCGCCCCGCATTATTTGTTAAGCTCTTCCCTAAGGGGCAGCGTTTCTTGAGGGTCACCTGAGCCTTTTAGCCCGAAGCCAAATTTTTTTATATTCATCAGCAGGTGCGTCCTTATCGGCCGCCTATTTCCTATGGGATACGTGGTTTCACCTGGGATTATGCCTGTTTGTTATCGGAAAAATATTTAAGAGATAAAGCACACCTGTGTTTTTCTTAAGAAAATTTATGCACGCATCAGTTTGCCTGTCTCTTGGCCCCCTGAATCTATCGAATTCCCTTGTCAGAGAAGGGTATGCAGGGGGTGGTGGGGACCGCTTGAGGGGCTGCTGCGGGCCATGATTTATGTATATAAACCGTAACTTTTTGAGAAAAAACTCAGATTGGGATGTGACAGCTGGGAGTTTTCTGTGTATTCTCATATCTGTGTCCAAATCCTAATCGTAAGAGGGCACCACGGAGCGGATCCGCTTAGTCCTGCCGCCGCAACGTGAAACATCTACCCATAATGGCAGGAGCGGGGGAACCAATTTTTGGCTCCCTTATAGGGGGCCTAGGGGCTAAGCTACTTCGGTAGCCGGGTGAATCCATACCCGAGTCCGACAGCTCACCTCGTGAAGCAATGGAGGAAACATACACAATGGCTAAGAAGATCGTTCGTAACGCAGGTATCGTGGCATTCGCTGGTGCAGCTCTGGTGGGTTCCACCGTTCCCGCTAACGCATTCGCACAGGTTCCTGCAGCAGCAGACCTGAGCTACGATTACAACAACTACGAGACTGATTACACCAGCTACCAGACCGGTGCTACCAACTACGTTGCACCCCAGGCTGAGTACCAGACCGAGTACGTTGCACCCACCCCGAGCTTCGGTCAGCAGCAGACCACCAACACCAGCTCCACCACCCCCTCCGCTCCTGTGCAGACCGCAACCGGTGGCCACGAGGGCGTTGTAGCAACCGCTAAGACCGGCATCGGTGGCGGCTATGTTTGGGGCGGCCGCAGCTTCGGTGCATGGGACTGCTCCGGCTTCGTATCCTACGTTTACGCACAGCACGGCGTGAAGCTGACCCCCTACACCTTCGCTATGAAGAACGAACTGCGTGCAACCGCTAACCCCCAGCCCGGCGACATCGTCTTCCAGAACGGCTACAACCACGTGGGCATCTACGTTGGTAACGGCATGATGATCTCCGCTCTGAACCCGAGCCAGGGCACCCAGCTGCACCCGGTTTCCTGGATGTCGGTTGACGGTTACTACACCGCATTCTAATCTCGACTCCAGAGATATTTAGACTCGGAGGAAGGCACCCCCAACGGGGTGCCTTCCCCATGTTAAACCGCGCATCACGCGCTGACCCCGAATACACTGGTCGGGGCTACACGCGGGGCACGGGGCGTACCGAAGGGTAGCGGACGCCCGGTAGAATAATGAACATGCAGTACCAAAGCCCCAAAAGTAGCTCCGATCAGGAATTCACCTACCTGGCCGTCGGCATGGTCGCTGGCGCCATACCAGGCATTATTATCGGCCTGCTGCTGGCTATTCCTCTTGGCAACCCCGCCATGTGGGTCTCTATCACCGGCGGGATTGGCATCGTGATTGGCATGGTCACCGGTAAATTCATCTACCGTAAGAAATACAGTAACCAGCCTCAAAGCCCTTCTGAAGGCCCGCAGCACCCCAACGATAAAAAGCAGTAAGGCGGGCGCGCTCCTATCTATATGGGCCGTGCTAGCACTACGTGAGCGCTTTAGAAGAGGGCTTTTAGGTGTAGCTCTCTAGCTCAGCGGCCATATTTGCCCGAGCCGCCGCATCCCACAGCGAATGCCCCGCCGCAGAGGCAAAAATACGGTCTCTGCCTAAGAACTCCCGTAAAAACCCTGACCTTCCCTGCGCAAACGCCTGCGGCCCGTAGTGGCTGTACTCCGTGCGTACACCCGCAATGTAACGGCCATACCGGGCGGTTTCTGCTGCGAGAATCGCAAGGTCGGCATCCATGAAAAAATCGGCGTCGGCGCGGGTGAGCACACCACCGGTCAGTCCGGCAAGCTCTTCAGGTACCCGGTGGGAGGCGGTGAACTCCACCAGCTGGGCGGCGGCGGTAACCTCCGCAGCGGTCAGAACACCGGTTCTGGTGAGAGGCATAAGATTGGTACGTACCAATTCGGCGCTGGCGGCCTCATCCTGACCAGGCTGCGCCTCATACACGGCATCATGGAACCACGCCGCAAAAAGCACAGTGCGCGGCACCGGTTGGGGGGAGTACAAAAGGGTAAGAGCGGCGAGCATCTCTGAAAGATGAACACTATTGTGATAGGCCCGATGCGGCTGTTCCCACCGCTCAAGCAGGTCAGCGCCCACAGCGGAAGCACCGGGTGCGAGCGCTTCCCAGGCGCGCAGAAGACGCGGACGGATCTTACTGGGCCGTTCTTTGAGCGGAACCCGCAGCCCGCTGCGGATGAGTATGCGAGTTAGTTGGGTGCCGGTTACTTCCTGCGCCCCAGCGTTTACGAGGGCGGCGTAGCGGTGCTGCGGTACGTCGTAGTGGTCGGCGTCGAAGGCGCGTGGGCTGATCTCGTGGGCGGCCGCGAAGTCATGCAGTTCCTTCAGGCTGGTGTCTGAGATAAGGTGCGAGAAGAAAATGCCGTGTGCCGGCCAGAGGGGCGGGTCAATGAAAATACTCACCTACCTATTGTAGTGAGCGTGACGCGCCGAGGCCCGGGTGGAAAACTGCCGTGATGTTGCCGCTATAATAGAGAACGTTGCCCCCGTAGCTCAGGGGATAGAGCACTTCTCTCCTAAAGAAGGTGTCGGACGTTCGAATCGTCTCGGGGGCACAGTTGCAGAACCCGCTTGATGCGGCTTCCTCACGGAGGCGCACCAAGCGGGTTCTGCTGTATGCCTGAGTTTTAGGGGGCGTGTGCTGTGCAAGCTTGGGCCAAAGGTCTACATTTCATAGAACGTAACATTTAAGTTTTATTAAAGACACACCTGAAAATTATGATGTGACACATAACATGTGGGCTAGTCTGAAAGTGACGGTATTGACCGATTCTAAGGAGGCTAAAGATGTCTTCCCATCTTAATCGTCGAGCCGCACTGCTGCTGCTCGGCGGCGGCGCAGGAGCCGCTTTTCTCAGCGCATGCGGCAGCTCGTCCTCAAACGCAGGAGGCGCCTCATCCTCAGCGAGTGCTTCAAGTAGTGCATCGTCCCCAGCGCACGGGCCTGAAACTGGTGGTGCTGCCAGCAGTTCTGCGGCTGCGGTGAATGAGCCCAGTACGCAGCAGCCGGCGGGACCGAACAGTGCCGCATCCAGCGACACCACCCAGAACGGCGCAGCATCTAGTAGCGCAGCCCAGAGCGGCGCCGCGGATGCTGCCCCTCTTGAATCCGGAAATACTCCCGGTGAGGGGCACACTGAGCTGTCTGGGGAAGTCTCGCTTGAAGTGGACAGCTCCGGCCCACCCCAGGAGTATGCAACACGCGAGAAACCGCAGCAGAACACCTACCCGCCGAAGAAGCCCTCCACCATTAACGACCGCACGGAACGGGGCCTGTACAGCAGCATCTCGTTCGCGGTGACCTCTCTGGATTATGCGCTGCAGACCGGTAACGCCCGCTACCTGGAGCAGTCGGCGATCGTTGAATCGGAGCAGCTGTATTTCAAGAAGTCTACTAACCTGATTGATACCCGCGACGGAAAATACTGGACGGCGGCAGGCAGCATTTTGCAGTACACACTGGTGGGCTCCCACCCTGTGGCATCCAGCGGAGGCGAGTACGTGTGGGCGTACAACCTGGTGCTGCTCAATGGTGACTTCTATGTGAAGGACGGCAAGGTGCACGAGGTAACCAAGGAAACTTACTCCGGTAAGGGTGACTGGGGCAAACGCTACCACACGAACGGTGAAATTCGCGCTAAGTACGTGAACGGGCAGTGGCAGATTAGCGGACTGCTCTCCAAGGATCTGCCTCTCGTGCCACCAGAAAATGGTGGTCAGTAGGTGCGTATCCTCCTCAACCATGGAAGAGGAAAGCTTTAACGGCACCGCTACAGCAGGGCATACTGCCGGTGGCTTAGGTCTGTCAAAGACTTCTCTTCCGGGGCGGGTGCTGAATGCCCGCCATGTGTTGAGGCGCGGTATCCGCCCGGCGTGGTCTCTCATAGCGGAGGCTGCACCGGGCGGTTTCGCCTGAGGACCTGGGCGGGACAGCAGGTAGAACCTCGAAAACATGAAGGTTACTGCTGAGCTTTAAAGTTAATGGTTTATCGTTAGGCTCAGAGAGGAGAGGAATAATGTCTTCCATTTTTAACCGTCGTGCAGCATTGGGCGTACTAGGCGCAAGCGCTGGTGCCTTTGTACTGGCGGCATGCGATGCCAACCGTTCCGTTTCGAAAGGGTCATCTTCCTCATCAAGCGAACCCTCAGAGACTAGCCCGTCCGCATCGTCTGCTACCACGCAGACCGATATAGATATGAGCGGCGACTATAAGGGAAAGATTAACTTCGAGTCCGTTTTAGAGTATAAGAAGTCGGGCACCTACGAACCTGCCACGGAGGAACATGCGGCGCGAAACGTGCCCCAGCCTAAGAAACCGGAGGATGCCAACGATAAATCTTTGAAAGGTCTCTACCTGAGTGTCGCGTTTGCGGCGGCAGCCACCCAGTACGCCTACAACACTGGGGACTACTCCCTGGCGGAGGAGAGCGCCCTATCAGAGTCGGAACGCGACAACTACAAAGGGCTTGAGAAGGTGCGGCTTAAGAAAATCCGTGAAGGCAACTACTGGCCGGATAACGTCACCATTGAATACGAGATTACCGAGCCGCAACCGTTACTAGAAGACGACCGGTATCTGTGGTCCCGTACTTTCAAGATTACATACGGCAAGTTTGAGGTGGAAGACGGCCGGGTAATCTACCCCAAGAGCGGTAAAGGATCCGTTGTAGCAGAAGAGTTTATTGGCCTGGTATCCGCGCAGTATGTGAACGGGGCGTGGGAGATTAGCTCACACGATAACCGTCGCAAAGAGTAATGTGGCTTCGGCCCGAACGATTACCGGGTACGCAGGGGGATTGGTTGTTCCGCGGATGGCGGGTGCCTTCCGGCAGCGTGTCGGACGTAAATTCTACTGCCTCGTGCAGTCTGGAGGGGCGGCGCTACTCGGTGGGCGGCCCACCCGCAATAAAAGCAGCAGCCGCCCGCTTGAACGCCCGCACACCACGGTATGCCAGGCTCAGAAGCGAGAGCACCAGAAGAGCCCAGCCCAGAGGCAGAAGCACCACAAGTGCACCCGGCTGATGCGCAGGGTCAGCCAATGATGCGTCCACCGCAAAAATTGTGGCCGTAAACACCGCACTGTACACCAGTGGAAGCGCGGTCAATAACACCCGAAGCGGCTTTTTCGCTGTCGCCGCCCACGACAGGCCCGCCACAGACAACCCGAAAAACACTGCAAACGCCAAACCCACTGAACGGTGCGCATACGTGTAAGGCCCCAGGGCGTCACCCGCTGAGGAGGAAGAAAGCCCGTGCGCGAATGACCCCAGCGCATCCGTACTCAGGGCCAGTGACAGCTCGGGAACGGGGGCACCCGCCAGCCTGCCGTAGCCGGGAAGCACCCACGCGAAAAGGTACACGCCCATGAGCAGGGAAATAGCGACCGCAACGTGGAGGAAAACACGTGAACCCCGCCCGGTCGCTTGATCGTGGGCGGCGCGTTCCTCCATAAACTGCCGAAGCTCACGGGTTTCGCTATGCTGCGGGTCGGGGGTGCCGCCCCCTGGGGTGTGAGCGGCTTTCGTGTTCGCGCCGTAGCGGCGTTTCTTCTGACCTTGTGATAGACCCATACCTTCCATTATTGCGCAGAGCGGTTGGGTGCGTCAGCGTGGGGCCTTTGCCACAAGGGTGCTATGGAAGTATACGCGGGGCGAAGAACTTGGTCTTCTGTCGCGCGATACTGCTTATTTGCTACCGGAAACTGACAGCCGCAAAGTCGGTTGTATCCTGACATACCATGCCTAGTTTTCTTTACTTGCGCGTATTACTCACACAGACTCGCAATTGTCCTCTCCCCGCTTTCCCAGTCACTACGGATCACCGCATATCCCATGACATCGCACCTGATACCCTGAACGGTAACTCCAGCTTCTCGATAATGCGCCTCGTGAACCCAACCTGCAGAGTTAAAAGCACGACGCATAGCAATATTGTCGCTTCGTGTACTGCCCTCAACACGGATAATGGAGCTTTTGGATTCAAAAATAAGGTCAGCTAGCTTAATGAGCGCAATACTCCCGATCCCTTGATTTCTATATTTCGCTGCCATACGCATATCTATTTCTGCTGTGGAATCTTGCAGTCCGTGCACTACGGCAATACCGACATGCTCTCCATCGTTGTAAATAAAGGCAACACGGTTATTAGGTTCCGAGAATTCCTGCTCTTCAAGCCGGCGTATGAGGCTCTCATGCGATACGTTATGTTCAAGATGGAATGGCCAATCGCTGTTGCAGAAAACATTCTCAAATGGTTTCCATTCGTGCTTTATATCTGCCCAACGAACAACACAGTTCATGTTTTTCCTAACTTATTTTCAGCTCATATTTTGTGTTTCGAGAACGTATGAATCTTATCTTCAACACTGCGCGCACATAATAAAACATAGGAGGAATCAACCGTAATAATTCGATAGTACAGGGAATTACTTTCGGAACTTATACCACCGATTACGCCAAGGGGTTTCATGATGGAAATTCCCTTTACTATTTACTGAGGAGTCCTCATAGTTAGGGTCAGATGATGCCAGTACCCTTATAGCGTGGTCAGGTCGATCTTGCCCATGTGCAGGATATTATCGCGTGTGGCGGCGTCGGTCATGAGTTCGGCGATGTTGTGGGGGACGATCTGCCACGAGACACCCCAACGGTCGATGCACCAGCCGCAGCGCTCGGCCTCGGGCACGGCAGAGAGCCCCGCCCAGTAGCGGTCGATCTCTTCTTGGTCGTGGCAGGAGACGATGATGGAGACTCCGGGCGTGAAAGTGAAATCGTGGAAGGTTCCAGAGTCCGTGGCCGCCATCCAGGTGCCGCGTAGGGTAAAGTCGGTGAACATGACCGTACCCGCATCCAGCGGTCCGCCTTCCTCGTAACGGTATAGGACACCGCGGCGGGAGTTATCAAACAGGGCGATCCAGGCGTTGGTGGCTTCCTCGGCGTGAGCGTGATTAGTACCGCCGAACATGAAGGATGGGATAACAAAGGGGCGCGGATCGCCGTCCGGGTCGGTGAGCATGAGCTGCCAGGTCATGCCGAAACGGTCACGAACCCAAGCGTAGCGCGGGGAGAAGGGGTACTCACCCAGCTCCATGAGTACGCCGCCGGTGCTGAGCCGCTCATAGAGCTCATCAAGGTAGGTTCGGGCCTGTTCCTCTCCGCCGAATAAGAGCGGATCAAAGTTCAGGATGCAGCTGATCGACGGGTTCGGGGCGTACTGGTTACCGCCGTTGATGAGCGAGAGCCTGAAACCGTGGATGCTGACCGTCGTCACAATCCCGGGCGCCTGCTCGGCAATGGATGTATCGCGGAAAACATCAGTATAGAACTGTGCTGCTTCGTCGGCGGTGCCGTCGCACCACATAGCGGGAGTGATGAACTGATCCATCCGGTCATCGTAGCATGAGCGCACCGCGCGGCGGGGTACCGCTAAGAGCGAATTATGCGCGGCAAACGGGCGCGATGGGTGGGAGCGAGAGGGCAAATACGGTAGCATGGAATATCGAACGTGTATTCTAGGCAGCGAGGTAGATCATGAGCGAACCCACCAACTCCGCATCCGGCGTTGATCCTGCCGCAGATACCCTCTTTGCCGATCTCGAAAACACGCAGCCGCCCTACGATCCCGAATATGATGCCCACATTCCGCCGGAAGATAGTTCCGCACCGGAAGAAGACCCCTTCGCCCACGAATCTTTTATGCCAGAGCTCAACCCTGAAGCGGTGACCTCCCAAACTGTCACCGCCCACGAGGATGCACTCGGTGAGTTCATGCCGCCCGCCTACCGAGTGGGCGGGTACGGAAGTGAGTACAACCCCGAAGACCCTTACGGGGAGCGCACCTATTCGCTGAGCACAATCGACCCTGCAACCCTGATCGACGGGCTTAACGACCGGCAGCGCGAGGCCGTTTTACACGCCGGCTCGCCCCTGCTGATCGTCGCCGGGGCCGGGTCTGGCAAAACCCGTGTGCTGACGCACCGCATCGCCCATCTGCTTGCAACCGGGCGGGCAACCCCCGGGCAGATTCTCGCCATCACCTTCACGAACAAGGCTGCGGCGGAAATGCGTGAGCGCATCCAAGCGCTGATCGGCCCGCGCGCACAGCACATGTGGATTTCCACCTTCCACAGTTTCTGCGTGCGCGTGCTGCGCCGAGAAGCCAAGGCACTCGGGCTCAAATCCACCTTCACGATCTACGATTCGGCGGATTCGCAGCGCCTGCTCACGCTCATTATCAAAGAGCTGAACCTGGACACCAAAAAGTTTGCCCCCAAGGCCGTGGGGCACAGGATTTCTGCCCTCAAAAACGAGTTGGTGAGCGCCGAAGAATACAGTGCGGCGGCAGCGAATAACCCGTGGGAAAAGACTATCGCGCAGATTTACACCGTCTACACTCAGCGCCTTCGCGCCGCGAACTCCCTCGACTTTGACGACCTCATCGGCAAAACCGTGTTTTTGCTCAAGAAGTTCCCCGAAATCGCAAACTATTATCGCCGTAAATTCCGGCATATTCTGGTGGACGAATATCAAGACACCAACCACGCCCAGTATGCGCTCGTGCGGGAGTTGGTGGGGGCGCATCCGCAGGGAAACACTCGTGAACAGGGGCCGTACCCGGATGCTCCACCGCCCGGCGAACTGACCGTCGTGGGCGACTCAGACCAGTCGATTTACGCCTTCCGCGGCGCTGACATTCGCAATATTACGGATTTCGAGAGCGACTATCCCAATGCGCACATTATTCTGCTGGAGCAGAACTACCGTTCCACGCAGAACATTCTCTCTGCCGCGAACGCCGTGATTGAACGCAACCCCAACCGCCGCCCCAAGAAGCTGTGGACGGCATCGGGGGAGGGCACAAAAATCGTGGGGTACGTCGCCGAATCCGAACATGCGGAGGCACGCTACATCGCCCAAGAAATAGACCGGCTTGCCGACGAACACGGTATCAAGCCTTCGGATGTGGCGATTTTCTACCGCACCAATGCCCAATCCCGCGCCCTTGAAGAACTGTTGATGCGCGCCGGACTGCCGTACCGCGTAGTCGGCGGCACCCGGTTCTACGAGCGCAAAGAAATTAAGGATGCGCTCGCCTACCTGCGCGCCCTCTCAAACCCGGACGACGACGTGAGTGTGCGGCGTATTCTCAACGAACCTAAACGCGGTATCGGTGCGAAATCTGAGACTGTGGTTGCCGATTATGCTTCGGCACAGCGGATTTCCTTCTTCGCCGCCGCCCGTGCCGCTGCCGCCGAGCCGGGGAGTGTGCCGGGTTTGGGCGCTGCCGCCGTGAAAAAGTATGCGCAGTTCGTCAAGCTCATGGACGATCTCGCCCAGATTGCGCGCACCGAATCAGCCGCCACAACCCTAGAGGCGGTGCTCGAACAGTCCGGCTATCTCGCCGCCCTGCGCGAATCTAAGGATATTCAGGACGAATCCCGGGTGGAAAACCTCTCGGAGCTGCTGGATGCGATGGTCGAGTTTGAGGCGGAGAACCCCGGCGCGGACTTAGAACAGTTCTTAGAGCATGTCTCGCTGGTGGCGGATGCCGACTCGATTCCGTCCCGAGGTGCCTCCGCCGATGGGCAGACCCCGTCTGCCGCGCAGATTGCTGCCGAGGCCGCAGAAGCGAAGGCGCAGGGCATGATCACCCTGATGACCCTGCACACCGCCAAAGGCCTGGAGTTCCCGGTTGTTTTCCTGACCGGGCTGGAACACGGGCTGTTTCCGCATCAGCGGGCGCTGACCGACGAGGGTGAGATGAGCGAGGAACGCCGCCTTGCCTATGTGGGGCTCACGCGCGCGATGCAGCGGCTCTACATCACCCGCTCCGAGACCCGCACGATGTGGGGCAAGAGCCAGTTCAACCCGCCTTCACCCTTCCTGGAAGAGATTCCCGAGGAGCTGATCGAGTGGCGCCGCCTGGGCGGATTTGCCGGGTTTGGCGCCTCCGGGATGGGGGCATACGCCAACGGTGCCAGCGGGTATGGAGGCTACGGGCAGGGCGGCTACCGCGGGGCAAGCGGATACAGCTCCGGCGGTGGGCGCAATGCTGATGGACACAGTTTCGACGGGCGCAGCGCGGGCGGCTATGGCACGGGATACGATGAATCCCGCACCCGAGCGAACCGTGAACCATCAACCGCCGAGGTCAATGGTTCGGCAAGCTACGGTTTGGCGGCCGCAGCCAGCGCATCCGGAGCGGTGCGTAACCGCTCACGGGTGCATCAAAGCAAGGAAATTCCGCAGCTGAAGGTGGGCGATACGGTGCGCCATAAATCCTTCGGCGAGGGCCGGGTTCTTGCTCTGGAAGGCACCGGCGATAAGACCGTGGCGAAGGTGCGTTTTACCTCTGAGGAGAAGCGTCTGCTGCTACGGTACGCACCGGTTGAGAAGGTCTAGCCAAAACCCAACACACCGAAGAGTGATGCCCATTACAAAAATAGCGTGTGTGTTGTCTGATAAGTACACCCTCAACCAAATATCCGATAGAGTAGAACCGAGAGAAATTTAGAGCGTGACAGCGCGCCCTCTCAGGGGCGTAAAACACGTCGAATAGTAACTCACCAGACCAAGCCGCCGCACCCTAAAACGGCGGCACCACTTCGACGAAGAAGGACACCTGTGGACCTTTTCGAATACCAGGCGCGCGATCTCTTCGCAAAGCACGGTGTACCCGTGCTCAAGGGCATTGTTGCGACCACTCCCGAAGAAGCAAAGGCAGCAGCTGAGGAAATCGGCGGCCTGACCGTCATTAAGGCTCAGGTTAAGACCGGCGGCCGCGGTAAGGCTGGCGGCGTGAAGCTCGCTAAAAACCCTGATGAGGCATACGAGTACGCTCAGCAGATTCTTGGTATGGATATCAAGGGTCATACCGTTCACCGCGTGCTGGTCGCACAGGGTGCTGACATTGCTGAAGAATACTATTTCTCGATTCTGCTTGACCGTGCAAACCGCTCGTACCTTGCCATGTGCTCGGTAGAGGGCGGCATGGAAATTGAGCAGCTCGCCGCTGAACGCCCCGAGGCTCTCGCCAAGGTTGAGGTAGACCCGCTGGTGGGTATCGACTCCGCTAAGGCACAGGAGATCGTTGAGGCCGCCGGGTTCTCCGCTGAACTGCAGCCCAAGGTGGTTGAGGTTCTCGTGAAGCTGGGCGATGTCTTCAAGAAGGAAGACGCAACCCTCGTTGAGGTTAACCCCCTCGTGCAGACCCCCGAAGGCGATATTCTGGCTCTTGACGGCAAGGTCTCTCTCGACGATAACGCGGAATTCCGCCAGCCCGATCACGTGGCGCTTGTCGATAAATCCGCCGAAAACCCGCTGGAAGCTAAGGCTAAGCAGCACGACCTGAACTATGTGAAGCTCGACGGTGAAGTTGGCGTTGTCGGCAACGGTGCCGGTCTGGTGATGTCTACCCTGGATGTGGTGGCATACGCTGGCGAAAAGCACGGCAACGTGAAGCCCGCTAACTTCCTCGATATCGGTGGCGGCGCATCCGCTGAGGTTATGGCTGCGGGCCTTGAGATTATTCTGGGCGATGAGCAGGTTAAGAGCGTTTTCGTGAACGTTTTCGGCGGTATCACCTCGTGCGATGCTGTGGCTGAGGGCATTGTGAAGGCGCTTGAGATTCTGGGCGATTCCGCAACTAAGCCGCTTGTGGTGCGGCTGGACGGCAACAACGTGGAGGAAGGCCGCCGCATCCTCTCTGAGGCAAACCACCCGCTTGTGGTGCAGGCAACCACCATGGATTCAGGCGCCGACAAGGCAGCAGAGCTCGCTAACAAGGCGTAATCGCCACCGAAGGATTTATAGGAAAAAACTATGTCTATCTTTGTGAACAAAGACTCTAAGGTCATCGTTCAGGGCATCACCGGCGGCGAAGGCACCAAGCACACCGCTCGTATGCTCGCAGCCGGCACGAACATTGTGGGCGGCGTGAATGCCCGCAAGGCTGGCACCACCGTTACCCACAAGGCAAAGGACGGCTCCGATGTTGAGCTGAAGGTTTTCGGTACCGTTGCCGAGGCTATCTCAGAAACCGGTGCGGACGTTTCGATTGTTTTCGTGCCGCCCGCCTTCACCAAAGCCGCCGTGCTTGAGGCTATTGAGGCTAAGATCGGTCTGGTCGTCGTCATTACTGAGGGCGTTCCGGTGCAGGATACCGCCGAGTTCTGGGCTGCCGCGAAAGCTTCGGTGGACGAGAACGGCAAGCAGATTACCCGCATTATCGGGCCGAACTGCCCCGGTATTATCACCCCTGAGGAGTGCCTGGTTGGCATTACTCCGGCGAATATCACCGGAAAGGGCAAGATCGGTCTTGTCTCTAAGTCGGGTACCCTCACCTACCAGATGATGTTCGAGCTCGCCGACATTGGGTTCACCACCGCTATCGGTATTGGCGGCGACCCGATTATCGGCACCACCCATATTGACGCTCTGGAGGCTTTCGAGGCTGACCCGGAGACCGAGGGTATCGTGATGATTGGTGAGATTGGTGGCGACGCGGAGGAGCGTGCCGCCGAGTACATCAAGGCGAATGTCACCAAGCCTGTGGTCGGTTACGTGGCTGGTTTCACCGCTCCCGAAGGCAAGACCATGGGCCACGCTGGTGCGATCGTCTCAGGTTCTTCGGGGACCGCACAGGCGAAGAAAGAGGCCCTGGAGGCTGCTGGTGTAAAGGTCGGCAAGACCCCCTCCGAAGCCGCTAATCTGATGCGCGAAATCTTCGCCAACAAGTAGCAATCTGCCCGGTTCGGGCAGCCAATAAGACCCCCGGCGGCGTGAGTATTACGCTCGCGCCGCCGGGGATTCATATATAATCAAAGTACTAATTCGCTCCTGTCAACGGCCCTCCACTATCGGGAGAGTGCCAACGGCAGGAGTTTTTCTATTGGGCTTGCGAGGGAGTGTAAAACAAAGAACCAGTCTCTCCATTATGATTACTCTTTACGCAATGCTGTATAGTCAGCATATAGGTAGCCAAGCTGAAAGACTGCTTGGATGCGCCAGTTCCGCATGCCACGCTCATAGGCGTGGCATTTCGTGTATTGCAAAGGGGCAAAGCCGCTGGCGTAGAGAAAGTATGGAGCGGAATAGACCTACCCCAGTGTGGTGCCGAAGGCTAGGCCCAGCAGGTAGGTGATGCCTGCCGCGCCCAGTCCGATGAGGATTTGGCGCAGCCCGCGGCGCATCGGGGAAGACCCCGAGAGTAGGCCCACAATACCGCCGGTGAAACCCAGTGCCATGGTGACGAACAGAAGCGAAAGCGCCATCGCCCAGACACCGGAAAGCCCGAGAATATAGGGCAGAATCGGCACGAGCGCCCCGGATGCGAAGAAGCTAAACGATGCCGCTGCCGCACCAATATCCGTACCCAGTGCTACATTCTCTTCCTCGCCGTCCTCATTCGCGCGGTGTGACAGCGACGGGTCACAGTCGCAGTCGAGGTACCCGAAACGTTCCAGCGCGCGGTGATGAGCCGCCTCCTCATCCATACCGCGTGCCCGGTAAATGAGCTCAAGCTCGTTCGCATCAATATCAAGGTCGCCCGCCACGCGCAGGGTCACCTGGGTCGGCTGGGATGCGTCCAAAAGTTCGCGCTGGGAACGTACCGAAACGAACTCGCCCGCCGCCATGGATAGCGCGCCCGCGAGCAGCCCGGCAATCCCCGAAAGCAGCACCATAGAGCTGGATGCGCCCGAGGCCGTGATGCCAATCGTTAGCGCCAGATTCGAGACCAGCCCGTCGTTCGCGCCGAACACCGCCGCGCGGAAGTTGCCGGAGAGTTTTTCGCGCCCGCTGGTGGCTAGGGCGCGAATGATTTCTTCGTGAATAGCCTCGTCAGCCGCCATCTTTTCGGTGGCGTCCGGGTCTTCGGCGTAGGGGGAGCGGGATTCGGCCATTTGCGCCATTGCCAGAATAAAGACCGACCCGAAATGCTTCGCCATGAACTGCAAAAATGCGGATGAGAGCGACGGGCGGACGGGTTTGCCAACGTGTTCACCGAGCATGTCACGCCAGTGCTGTTGGTGGCGTTTCTCAGCCTCGGCAACCTGCATCAGAATCTCACGGTCTTTACCTTCGGCGCGCTGGGCCAGGTAGCGGTAGATGCGTGCCTCCGACTCTTCATCGGCGAGGTAGCGCCGCCACCGCCGGATCTGTGCGTCACTTGGCTGGGTGACGGGCTGGTGCCGTGCCGGTACATGGTCAAGCGCTCCTGTGCGTGCCGCCGTTGGGGAAGGGGCTGAGTGTTCGGGGTTGCGGCGCGCGGGGACATCCGGTGCGGTGAACGCCTGTGTGGTGATGGGTTCTCGCCGGTTTCTGCCGGGTGTTGCCTGGGCGGGGGAGTGGTTGCTGCTGCCGGGTGCTTCGGGTGTGTGTTTGCGGGGCTCGGGTGACATGGGGCGTCTTCCTCAGGGTGGCTGGTGCGTGCAAAACACTAGAATAGACGGGCGCTGGGCGAAAATCTAGGTAAAGCTGACCGGGTGCTGATGTTCGCCGGGCCGAAAAAATGCGGGCAGCCGTCACCATGCTGATCGGGCTTATTCGCCTAAGTGTCGCACCCACCTGCGCCCGCACTTCTGCCGGAATATGCGGCGCATATGGTTATGCCGTGGCTGGTGGTTCCCAGGCAGCAGACGTGAGGGGGACAGCAAAAACAAAAAGGGTGGGTGCCTTCCCAGAGCTAGGGGAGAGCACCCACCCGGTGAGCCTATAGGGCTCAGAAAGGCTGCCTGTTAGGAGATTTCACCTGCGCTGTTCTCCAGGAATGCGCGAATGAACCACTGGAACTTCTCGAGTTCGGCGGTCTGGCCGATCAGCAGGTCTTCGGTGATGGGGTCAACCTTGCCCGCAAATTCGATAGCCTTGCGCTGCTCCTTGATCACGCGGGTGTACACCTCGTTCAGGGCGTGCAGGTGGTCGGTGACGCGGGCACGGCCTACGGGGTAGTCTTCGTGGCTGCGCGCTGCGACTAGGGCACCTGCGAGGCCGTTGGGGGTTGCGCCCAGGGTTGCCATACGCTCTGCGATGTCGTCTACGAAGTTACGCACAGTATCAACCTGCGGGTCGATCATTTCGTGCACGGCGATGAAGCCGGGGCCGGTCACGTTCCAGTGTGCGTGCTTCAGGGACAGGTGCAGCTCGTTCAGATCGTGCAGGCGGCTCTGCAGAACTTCCGAGATTTCTTTGCCCTCGTCAAGGGTAAGACCGGGTGCGGTGTATTTTGCGAATGCCATAGTGACGACTCCTTAATGCTGTGTAGATGCCCGCCCGGTGGTTATCGTGAGAAAACCCGGTCGGTACGTTGATATTAGTAAATCATTTTTAGACCGTCCCGTCAAGATTATTCTTATTTATTCATAATAAGCATTGCTTGATATGACGCCTTGAAAACCCTAAGAGTTTGAGAAAGCTAGGCTAACCTCAAGACTAGCGTCCGAGCGCCTTAAACACGCTCAGCCCCAGCTCCTCATGCCGAAGACGCACATCCCCTAAGCCGGCGGGAACCTCAAGCTCACCGGGGACTACAATCACCTTCATGCCCGCATCCGTAGCGCTGCGCACCCCGGAAGGGGAATCCTCAATCGCCACGCACTGGCTGGGGTCCACACCCAAGCGCTGCGCTGCTAAAAGATACGGCTGCGGGTTTGGCTTCGGGTGCGTGGTCTCATCATTACCAATAACAACCGAGAACGTTCCCTCAGGGGCGGCATCAGCCGTGCGCTGAGCCACCGCAGTCGTAGCATTTGTAACTATTGCCGCCGGGATACCCGCATCACGCACCTGCACCAGAAAACGCTCAATCCCGGGCAGGAACTCCACCGGAGAATCCGCCAATGCCGCACGTACCTTACCCACCAGCCGATCATTAATCTGCTGATCCGGCAGGTTCACCCCGCGCTCACGTAACCTATCCAGCGTGAACTTCATGGAATAACCCAGGCAGTCCAGGGTGTCCTGCGCGGTCCACACACCACCAAACTCCGCCGCCAGCTCAACCTTCGCGGCTGCCCACACCGGCTCAGTATCAACCAGCGTGCCATCATGATCAAAAAGAATCGCCTGAGGAAAATCCCCCTGAATATTAGTGCTCATGCCATTAAGCCTACCGGGCATTTCTAGGCCGCCCGTATGACAACATCCTCAATCGTCACCAGAAAATCGGTACCCGCATTCAGCGGGTCTCCCGCAATATCGAGCAGAGCATCGGCAACGTCCTCACGGGCAATCGTTGGGATACCCGGAACATGCGCAACACTCGTCACATCAACCACCTTCGCCCCGCCCTTACCAGGCTCATCTGTGAGCCTGCCCGGCAACGCCCGCGAAATATACGGCTGATACTTAGCAACCATAGCGTCGGCCTTCGCACGGTCCCTAAAAATACTGCGCATAATGGTCTTGCACGCCACACGCATTAAAAAAGATGCACTCCGCACCGTGTCACCCACCCCGTAGGCGCTCATAAGAACGCAGTGCGGTACACCCGCACCCACCACCGCCTCCATAATGAGCGGCAGGCGCTTCTGCATGAACTTGGTCGATAGAAACTCCCGTACCGTAGCTTTCTGCCCCAGGATGCTAACCATCACATCCT
The DNA here is from genome assembly GCF_003989155.1 of Rothia sp. HSID18069. Lineage (NCBI taxonomy): Bacteria > Bacillati > Actinomycetota > Actinomycetes > Micrococcales > Micrococcaceae > Rothia > Rothia sp. HSID18069. The sequence continues at coordinate 187,130 of NZ_RBMG01000003.1, forward strand.
GCCCGGAAGAAATCGTGGCAAGCTGCTCGGAATCGTTCAGGGCACCGGGAACAATAATGAGGTTCTGGTGCGCCCCCAAAAGCGCCACCGCCTTATCGGGGTTACGCACATAGGCGGTGACCGTGTGTCCCTCCTCTAACGCTTTGCGGGTGAAAAGGCTTCCGGTGCGACCGCTCGCTCCTAAAACCAGTATTTTCATGTAGGCTCCCATTATTTATCGGTGTGGTTGGTATGGGTTTAACGTGGTTGGTGTGGGCACCCGCAAGCACCCAATGTGCTCAGTATAACAATAAAGTTTTTGGCTAAAGCTTAGGTTTATGTGGGTTTTACCGCGGAAAAACCACTGACATGGTGAGTGCTGCCCCAACCCGGGGCGCAAACCGTTTAGGATGGCACAGTGAACGAAAAATCAGAGCGCTCCGGATCGCACCCGCACGTAAACTCATTGGCTGCACGCACACCTGCCGTCATACAGGTCGCAGCCCTCTACGCCGCCTATCCCATGGCGCTTGTCTCTGCCGCCTGGATTACCGTAGGCCGTGCCCTCTTCGGTGCAGCCGGTGACCTCGTACCTATTTTTGCTATCTCATTCGGCCCGGCGCTCGCACTCATACTGTGCCTGGCGGCCCGCTGGGCCTTTGCGGATGCGCGCCGCGCTGTCGCGGCCGCAGAGCTCACCCGCCCCGCCTGCCGCTGGGGTGTGGCGATTGCGCAGTCTGCCTGCTGGGTGCTGGCGTTTTTATTCGGCATGTTTATTCCGGACTACCGCGCCGGGATGCCGGTTTCAGGAATGGGTGCGCTTGTGGGCGGCGAGTACGTGGGATATGCGGCAGGGTTTGGTAACACCTTCGGTATTCTGACGTTCTCGGCCGCTATTACTGCCGCCGCGTTGGCGTACAGTGCGAACCGACGTGGGGCGCGCCTGCAGCAGGGTGTTACCGACGAGGTTTTGGAGGAGCAGGCGCGACAACAAAGCCCGTATGACTTCCTGGACTGAGACCTAGCCTGATCCTCTCACCCGCGCCCTAAAAAGGCTCTTTATACGAATAAAGCGGCGAAAACTACGCTTTATTCGTATAAAGAGCCTTTTTTAGCACTGAATTTTGGTCCCGAAAATCGGCAGTAGCCCCTTGCATCCAAACCTTGAGTGTAGTAGACTCAAGTTAGCTGTAAAAAGAAGGCGCAGGATGCGCCCCGCACAAGACGCGAAAGGATAAGATTTATGGACGCAAAATTCACCACCAAGAGCCAAGAAGCGCTCTCCGCCGCTAATATGAACGCGCAGACAGCGGGTAACCCCAGCATTGAACCTGCGCACATCCTCAAAGCACTGATGGATCAGCGAGAAGGCGTTGCCGTAGCGGTTCTCAAGGCCGCAGGGCTCGACATTGATGCCATTTCGGAAGCCGCATCCGCAGAGATTAAGAAGCTGCCGAAGGCATCTGGCGCATCGGTGCAGAACGCAAACTTCAGCCGCAGCGCCCTCGCCGCTATTCAGAGCGCGCAGACCCACGCCCAGAAATTCGGTGATACCTATATCTCCACCGAAATGCTGCTGCTGGGCATCGCAAGCGGCGATAGCGATACCGCTCGCGCACTTGAAAACCTGGGCGCAACTGCCAAAGTCATTGAAGAGACCATTCCCCAAGTACGAGGAGACCGCACCGTGGATACCCCGGACCCCGAAGGCACCTTCCAGGCCCTTGAAAAGTACGGAACCGACCTGACCGCGCTCGCCCGCGAAGGTAAACTCGACCCCGTGATTGGCCGAGACTCCGAAATTCGCCGCGTGGTGCAGGTGCTCTCACGGCGCACCAAGAACAACCCCGTACTTATTGGTGAACCCGGCGTCGGCAAAACCGCCGTGGTTGAAGGGCTGGCTCAGCGCATGGTCTCCGGCGATGTTCCCGAATCCCTGCGCGGTAAAACCCTGATCAGCCTTGACCTTGGATCCATGGTTGCGGGCGCTAAATACCGCGGAGAATTCGAGGAACGCCTCAAGGCCGTGCTCGAAGAAATCAAGAAATCCGAAGGCCAGATCGTCACCTTTATCGACGAGATGCACACCGTGGTTGGTGCGGGCGCATCCGAAGGTTCCATGGATGCGGGCAATATGCTCAAGCCCATGCTGGCACGCGGTGAGCTGCGCATGATTGGTGCCACCACACTTGACGAGTTCCGCGAGAATATTGAGAAAGACCCCGCCCTGGAACGTCGCTTCCAGCAGGTGTATGTGGGTGAGCCGAGCGTTGATGACACTATCGGTATTCTGCGTGGGCTCAAGGAACGCTACGAGGCGCACCACAAGGTGCAGATTTCCGACGCCGCCCTGGTCGCCGCCGCAGCACTTTCAAATAGGTACATTCCCTCACGTCAGCTGCCCGATAAGGCGATCGACCTGGTGGATGAGGCCGCATCGCGCCTGCGCATGGAGATCGACTCGGCTCCCGAGGAAATCGACCAGCTGCGCCGTGCCGTAGACCGTCTGACTATGGAAGAACTGGCCCTCAAGAACGAGACCGATCCGGCGTCGAAGGAACGCTTGGCGGCGCTGCGTAAAGACATGGCTGACAAGAAAGAACAGCTGGATGCGCTCAACGCCCGCTGGGAAGCCGAAAAGGCCGGTCTGAACCGCGTGGGCGATTTGAAGAGTGAAATCGATGAGCTGCGCTCGCGTGCCGAGGTGGCACAGCGCGAGGGCAACCTAGCGGATGCATCCCGCCTGCTCTACGGCGAAATTCCCGCCAAGGAGAAGGAACTGGAAGAAGCTCAGCGCGCCGAAACTGAGGCTCATGGCGAGGCTATGGTCTCTGAAGAGGTCACGGCTGACGACATTGCCGAGGTTATCTCTTCCTGGACGGGCATTCCCGCCGGGCGCATGCTTCAGGGCGAATCTGAGAAGCTGCTGGAGATGGAGAAACGTATCGGCGAACGCCTGATCGGTCAGGAAGCCGCCGTGGTTGCTGTGGCGGATGCGGTTCGCCGCGCCCGCGCCGGAATTTCCGACCCGAACCGCCCGATTGGTTCCTTCCTGTTCCTGGGGCCGACCGGTGTGGGTAAGACCGAGCTCGCGAAGGCTCTCGCGGAGTTCCAGTTTGATGACGAGCACGCCCTGGTGCGCATCGACATGAGTGAGTACGGCGAGAAGCACAGTGTTTCCCGCCTGGTGGGTGCGCCTCCCGGATATGTGGGCCACGAAGAGGGCGGTCAACTGACCGAGGCCGTGCGCCGTCGCCCATACTCCGTGGTGCTGCTGGACGAGGTTGAGAAGGCTCATCCCGAGGTCTTCGATATTCTGCTGCAGGTGCTTGATGACGGTCGTCTGACTGACGGTCAGGGCCGCACCGTGGACTTCCGTAACGTGATTCTGATTCTGACCTCGAACCTGGGTTCGCAGTACCTGGTCGATCAGGAGATGCCGTTTGAGGAGCGCAGCGAAAAGGCGATGCAAGTGGTTCACCAGGCGTTCCGTCCCGAGTTCCTGAACCGTCTGGACGACATCATCATGTTCGAGCCGCTCTCTTCCGAGCATCTGGGACAGATTGTGAATCTGCAGATTCAGGGCATGGGCAAGCGTCTGACCGACCGCCGCCTGACCCTGGATGTTACCCCCGCCGCCCTGGAGTGGCTGGGCTTGGCAGGGTACGATCCGGCCTTCGGTGCCCGCCCGCTGCGCCGCCTGGTACAGCGCGAGATCGGCGACCGTCTGGCGAAGGGCATCCTCTCGGGCGCTATCCACGATGGCGATACCGTAGAGGTGGATGTGAACCCGGATGTTGCAATGGACGGTCTGTCAGTGACCTCCAAGCGTGACGACTAAATCATCACGACGCGAAACAGAATGCTAAGTTGCAGCGGGAGCGTAAATTACGCTCCCGTTGCAACTTTCTTCATGGAATAGTTTCTCCAATTAGAATGCTATTTATTTCTTCATGCGCTCGGAATAACGTCCTAGATATGTTACTCATGAAATGACGGCAAACGAACCATTATCAAAGCCATAAGGAGGCGGACCAGTGATCGATCATTTCGGCATCAACGTTAAAGATATCGAAGTAAACAAAGCATTTTATGAGGCAGTGCTGGCGCCGCTGGGCTACGCCAAGACAATAGATGAAGAGCCATATGGCATGGGCTTTAGCAACCCAGACCGCACGCAGCACACGGGAATGTTTTGGCTTGGTAAAGGTGAGCCGTCATCACCGTTGCATTTCGCTTTTGCTGCGCCATCGCGGGCGGCGGTAGATGCATTCTACGAAGCGGGCTTGGCAGCGGGAGGGCAGGATCATATCGCGCCAAGTGTGCATGCTGACTATCACCCGAACTACTATGCTGCCTTTCTTATTGACCCTAACGGGCATAAGATCGAGGCAGTGTGCCATAAAGCGCCATAGAGGTATCTAGTTAGGGTATATTACTGGCCCCCTAACTCATCTCTGATCAATGCGCCGCCGCCAAACGAGAACGCACTATTACCTTGCACATAACCGCTCCCCGGAAATGCAAGGCCGGCGAGGTAGCCGTTATTGCCGACTCAAGAGCGCGGAATCAGCCCTTACTTCTTACGATTCTGATAAAAATCCTTCTCGAATTTGCGTGCCCAGTCCGCAATGAGTCGGTAGGTGTCGGAGCACAGCTCTAGGGTTGCCTTCGCCTCTATCTGATCGTCGATGGATGCGGCAGCCTGTTCCAGCCGATCTGCCCACTCGCTGTAGGTATCGGCAATAGACTGCAACAGCTCGTGCCCCATCTTCTCATCCACCATGCGGATATTCGCGATGACGGAGACGAAGTTGAAGTCTACGCGCGCCGGGCTGGAGGCAATATCGTAGAGAAGCTCATGAAGACGCTCCTTGCCTTCGAGAGTAATGGAGTAGACCGTGCGCTCAGGCATAGCACTGTCTTTGACGGTGGTGCTCTCCACATATCCCTGCTTGTAGAGCTGTACCAGGTTGCGGTATACGGAGGGTGAGCTGATGCGCGCCCAACCGCGCACTCCGCGCTGATCCATCATTTTGTTCATTTCGTAGGCGCTCATCGGGCGCTCATGCAGAGCCCCCAGGATCATAGCGTCGATAGTTGGGGTTGCCATGATGCTTCCTTTCACTATTGCTGTCGCTAATAATACTATCATTAATAGTAGTCTTGTATACAGGAGTTTAGGACCAAGAGAACCTGGGTAGGCGAGTAGGTTGCCCGTCCCTAACTGGGAGCAACCTCGGCATACACTAGACGCATGGGCAAGCGGATCGCTATGTGTTATGCAGACTTCGCAGACGCGGGCGAGAAAAATGAACGGCCTGACGGTGACCGCCGAGTGGTAACGAGTAGTGCAGCTGGTACAGATAATGCGCGCCGCACCGGGGTACTTCCCGGTACGGCGCGCATTCTTGTTAGTAGATGAAAGGTGTTATGCCTGCTTGCGGCGGCGTGCCACCAGTACGACGGCGGTACCCGCTACGAGGGTGAATAGGCCAACCCCGGCAATGGTTAGCGCACCCGAAGCGCCGGTGCTTGCCAGCCTGCCGCGAGTGGTTGAAGCCGCCGAGTAGCTGCCCGTGCTGCCGGTTGAGGCGACAGTCCCGGAGGAAGAGACGCGCGATGCGGAGCCACCCGAGTAGCTGCCGGATACCCTAGACTCGCACGCTACCCCGTCTTTGTCGCGGTCAAGGTGGCCGCTGTAGTGTTCGCTGCCTGCCTTAATATTGTTCAGGCCGCGGGCGCGGGCCTCGGTGCAGTTATCAAGCTTGTCATCGGTGGAGGTGTCAGCGGCTGCTGCCTGCTTGCCTCCGGTGGTGCTGGCGGTACCGTGGGTACCGGGTGCTTTAGTCTCGCACCCCACCCCGTCCTTGTCACGGTCAAGGTGCTCACCGTAGTGCGGGCTGTTCGCATCAATATTGCTGAGCCCGCGCGCCGATGCTTCAGTGCAGTTCTTGGGGATCTCACCAGCTACGGCCGAGCCCTGAGCGGCAGCGGCCAGGTGCTCCGCGTTTGCGGATGCGTTCGGCACGTTATGCTCGGCGGATGAAGAATCCTGCGCCGAATTATCTGCTGCCTGCTCGCTCTGGCTGGGGGCAGCGGAAGGCTGCGCCGGAGGCTGCGGTTTGCTCGTCACCGCTGCGGAGGTGCTTGGGGAAGCAGCGGGCGCCTCGGTGGTGTTCTGCGCAGCGGGGGACGAGGGGCTGGGGGCTGCTTCGGTCGGTGCGGGCGCAGCAGAAGCAGCAGCCGTATCGGTGGGGGATGCACTCGGCGCTGCTGCCGCCTGGATTGTCACGGTCGCAGCGTCACCGCCGCGACGGTGATCCTGCTTGTTGATCGACCCGGTGAGCACCGTGAGGGTCACGGTCTGCCCGGGTTTGAAGCCCTCCTGCCAGGGGATGGTGCCCGCCACGTTGCCGTTTGCGTCGGCCTCAACACGCAGGTAGGGCTGTCCGCTCACGCCACCGCCATCAATTTTGAGGGCGAGTACCGAGGGTGAGCCGTCTTTGGCTTTGAACCCGGTGCCGGTGAAGCTTAGACCCTGCCCCACAGTCCAGGAGCTGGGGAAGGTGATGGTTGCCCCGTCGTCGTAGGTGTGGCTCGCGTTTGCTGCGGGCGCTACGGCGGTGGTGTTGGTTGCGGGTGCCGCGAATGCGGCGGGGATGGCGGTCGTGCCTACGAGGCTGAGGCTGAGCGTGGCGACGGCGCCAATAGTTGTGAATTTGCGATGAGTAGTCATACCTAAATTCTAAGCTACTGTGTAGGGTAAAATGCCCGAAAAGACGCTTCGGGACTGTGGTGTACAACAGTATGGATACCCTATCTTTAAGCTGTTAGTTGAGGTTTACCCCCAGAAACTCTTTCCGTGCGCGGGTGAGCAGTGCGGCCCCGAACCGCCACACAGTCACTTTCGGTACGGATACCCGCAGTGTGCACGGGCATAGCGGGGTGCATCCTACAATGGGTGCAGTACATTCTTGAACGACGGCACACTGGGACGCAATGGATAAATGGACTGACACGACCGGTTTCGATAATCACGAGATTGCCGCCGTGCACCGTGCCGCGATCCGTTCTATCCAGCGTGTTGTTGCCGAGACCGCCCAGCCGCACCAGCCTGAGGTTGCCCTCGAAGGGGTGGCTGGTATGCTTCGTGCAGGCCGGGTGCTTGCGCTCACCGGGGCGGGGGTTAGTACCGAATCCGGTATCCCTGATTACCGTGGCCCCGCCGGTTCCCTGCGTGAGCACCGCCCCATGACCTACCAGGAATTCCGGTATGATGACGCTGCCCGCCAGCGCTACTGGGCGCGTTCCTATGTGGGGTGGCGGCGCATGAAGGAGGCCAAACCTAACCGTGCCCACTATGCGCTGGTTGAGCTTGAGCAGCACGGTGCTGTTTCTGGGGTGATCACCCAGAACGTTGATGGGCTTCACGCCCAAGCGGGGAGCAGAAATATACTGGCCCTGCACGGTGATCTCTCAACGATCATATGCCTCACCTGCGGGCACCGTGAGGGGCGGGCGAGCCTGGATATTCGTTTGGATGCCGCAAACCCCGGCTATTTGGCGCGTCTTGCGGGCACCAATTTGCGGGTTAACCCTGATGGCGATGTTGAGCTGGATAACGATTTCATCCGTGATTTTGTGATGATCGGGTGCATTGCGTGCGGCTCCCAGCGCCTTAAACCGGATGTGGTGTACTTCGGCGAATCTGTACCCGCCGAGCGGAAGGAGCGGCTGCGGCACATGCTGGCTGATTCGACTGCTCTGCTGGTGGTTGGCTCGTCGGTGGCGGTGATGAGCAGTTACAAGATTGTGTTGGATACGCTCAGGGCCAATAAGCCGGTTGCCGTGTTGAACGGTGGGCCGGGCCGGGCGGATGCGCGCGCCACCTATCTGTGGCGCACTAATGTGGGGGATGCGCTGGGCCAGCTGCTTGACCGGTTGCAGCTGTGAGCGCCGTGGCCCAAGACGCCACCACACACGATGAGAGGAATAATAAAGAAATACGTGAAGTGCGCCGAACACCGGGTTAGAGCATTTTCCCTAATGAGGGCGTAAATTGGTGCAAAATAGTGCGCATCCTATCGCCGCTATTTGACCCACACCATAATCGTAGGCCATGTAATATTATTGCTTCGCCGATAGAATATAAGGCATGACAATTCGCACCAAGATTGCCACTTTCGGTATCATAGCCGCGCTTGCGGGCGGCATGGTAGGCACATCCACTCCCATCGCCTCGGCCGCGCCGGTGGCTGCCCCCACCGCCACCAGTTATTTCAGAGCGGGAGCAACCGTTAATTTCCCCACCACCTGGACGGCTGGACAGCCGCTAACTGTTACCGGGCAGGGGTTTAGAACCAGAAGCGGTCGGTCGGTGACTGTTGTATTGCGTGGCGATGAGGGCGAGATTTACCACGAGGTGCGTCCGGATGCTAATGGAAAATTCACTACTTCTATCCCGTGGTCGAATAGTTTACAGGCCGGGCAGAGCATTGAGTTTGAGACTTTCGCGTTGACCCGGGGTGGTTTCTACGAGGGCAGCGAGGTTGATGTGCGGGTCGTGGCCGCCCCGGCACGGCAGAACCCTGCCCCGCAGCCGAAGACCACCACCGGTGCAGCCCAGAAACCGGCGGAAAAAGATAAGTCTGGTGAAAATAAGAACGGTGGGGGCTCTGGCGGCGGCAGCAATTCCGGGGATAAGAATAATAAGGACGGTAACGGCGGCTCTGGTGACAATAAGAACCAGGGCGGTAGCAGCGGTGACAGTAACCCTGGCGGCAATAATAATAATGCTGGTGGTGCCCAAAGCGGCGGCGGCAGCGACCCGTCAGCCTCCCCACAGGGTGGGCAGCAGGATAGTAGCGGGGCCTCCGGTGGTGCTATAGATTCCTCCGAACCGGATGGTCCTTCCGATAAGGTTTCGGCTAGTGCCAGCGAGTCCAGCCCCAGTGCGTCAGCCTCAGCCTCTGCCAGCGGGAATAAGCGTTTTCATAACTGTAAAGAAGTGAAGGACGCCGGGCTGGCCCCTATTCATAAGGACCACCCGGATTTTCAGGAGGGCTTTGACTCTGACCATGACGGTGTGGGGTGCGATAAGCCAGCAGACTTCGGTAACGAGCCTGTGACAATTACCACGGGTGCTGCGACCGGGGATTCTTCTGCCTCTACGGAGGCCTCGGGTGAGCAGGGTTCTTCCGGGCAGGGGTTTAGCCCGGCAGATCTTGCGGACCCCGGCAAAAACGGGGTTTTGTTGGCTGCCGGTTATGTGCTGATTGTGGGCGGAATTGGTGGAGCAATATTCCTGGCCGTGCGCAAAATGCGTAAAGAGTGATGCCACTCTCGCGTATAACCCGCTGTGAGTGAATTATTTTCAATATATTCAAGAGCGTATCTATAAGAATGCAAGAGTGTATTGCGGGTCAATTTAGAGCACCTATACGATGAGCCGCCCGCCACAGAGGCTGTGTCTTATACCGGTAATATGTTCCTCAAAGCCTGCCAACTCAGGGATATAGCACCACTGATTTAAGGGTGGGTTTTACGTCTAAGGAAGGTTAACCATATTGACGAACACCATAGCCTTCTGCGTGCAATAACTGCATTTAATACTGTGCGTACAGATAAAATTAAGTCATGAGTATTCGCACTAAATTTACTACGTTCAGCATCGTTGCCGCACTGGGGTGTGGCATGGTCGGTGCAACTGTTCCCGCTGCTTTTGCAGCACCTGGTTCGGTTCCTGCTGCAGCTGCAGCCGCTCACGTTTACGAAGACGGGGCGAGCCTGCAATTTCCGGGCACCTGGACCGTAGGCCAACCCCTGCACTTTACAGGTACCGGTTTTAAAGCAACCGATGGTTCCCCTTCTATTTTGGCGATTAAGATCAATGGTGGCCCCGTCAGCGGCGCCCGCTACCTAGAGGTTAAAGCGGATGCGGACGGCAATATTTCCGGCTCTATCCCTTGGCAGGAGAACCTCAAGGCCGGGGAAAGCGTCGAAATTAATGTGCTCACCGGCTCGTTGAATAAGAAGGACCTGCAGCGCGGCGGCGTGGCGGCTACGGTGACCGTGGTGGACGATTCCTCCGCCCCGTCTGATTCGTCCGTACCGAAGGACACCCCGTCTGAGATACCTTCACCTTCTGAGAAGCCCAGCAGCGTGCCTTCGGAGTCTCCTTCAGCTCCTGCTCCCAGCACGAGCTCACCCGTTGCTACCCCATCTGAATCACCCTCTGAATCACCGGCTGAGTCGCCCTCGGCAACCCCGAGCGAGACCACCCCTTCACAGCAGCCCTCAGCAACCTCCAGGGAAACCTCTTCGGCTTCTGCTGAGGCGTCGGTGAATGCCGGTGCAGATGCATCACCAACCCCGCGTTTTAAGAACTGCAAAGAGGTGCAGGATGCCGGTCTGGCCCCCATCCACAAGGGTCACCCGGACTTCCAGGAGAAGTTTGACGCCGACCATGATGGGAAAGGCTGCGAGAAGGACGCTGACTATGAGAACAGCGCCTCCCGCGTGGATTCTAATGGCGGGGTAGCCGCTAGCGACAGCAATAATGGCGGCGGTATCTCCGGGCGGCTGGCAAGCACGGGCGCGGCCGGTGTCGTTACCATCGCGGGCTTGGGCCTGGCTGCTGTGGGCGCTGGTGTTGCCGCAATTGTGGTGATGCGCCGTCGCAAGCAGAGCTCCTAAGCCTTAGCTCCCTAGACCTTGGCTGGCGCGCTACCTAATGCGCGCTGCCGTGGAGTATTCCAACCGACACTAACAATAGTGCAGGCCTCTTGCATACCGCAGCATAGCGGGGCAGAGGCCTGCACTTGTGTGTAGGGGGGGGGACACTGTCAGCTTGCGGGAGGGGTAGGCTATGAAGGAAGACTTGCAGAAGCTCTCCGGCAAGAGGTGCAGGGTGCTCTGAAGTACAAAAGTACGGTGCATTATGCGTGGGTATAGTGTTCATAGAAGAATACGCCACGCCGAGTGTAAAATTTCTTGACGATGTGCTGAACGTATCATAAACCTGCAATAAAATAATAATGTATGAATAGATAAACACTATACCCTTAGTATTGTAGGGGATATGTGTATTTTTATGTTTTATACCTTTTATAGTGTGTAGTCAAGATGTAGCCTTTTAAGGCATCTTGATTGAAATACTGAGGATCTAAAGGTTGATAGTGCAGGGTGAATTCAGTCAAAAAGTGAATTATTACACGAGGGAGTTTTAATAATACGGTAATACTATCCACACGGTACACATCATTTTCGATAGACTGGTGATATGACATTCCGTAAAAAAATCGCTACTTCCGGCGCTGTGCTCGCTCTTGGGTGCAGTCTACTAAGCAGCTCGGTTTTGGCACCGGCCGCTTATGCAGCGCCAGAACCATCTGCAACGCCTATTGTTAAGGAATATACCGACGGCGCCACCCTTACCTTCCCTTCAACCTGGACTGAGGGTGAGCCTCTAGAATTTTCGGGCGTTAACTTCTTTGCTACCGACGGCACCCCCTCAGTACTTGCTGTGCGTCTCAATGGTGGGCCTGTGGGCTCATCAGACTACTTGCAGTTCGAAGCTGACGCCGACGGTAAGGTGAGCGGCTCTATTCCCTGGCAGGATCGTTACACAGCCGGCTCGACCGCCACCATTAACGTGCTCACCGGATCTTTGAACCCCAACGATAATAAGCGCGGCGGCATAGCCGCTTCTGTGACCGTGGTAGACAAAAACGGCGGCACCGGCAATGCTAAACCGTCGGAGTCAGCCTCAGCCGATGCGCACAAGTCTGAAAGCCCCAAGGAAGACCCATCTAAAGGCGCTAAGACCGAGACTCCAGCTAAGGAAGAAAGCAGCCCGGCAGCTAAGGAAGAAGAAACTCGCACCGCTGCTAGCAGCGCCACCACAGAGGCGGATGAAAAGCCGCTAAGCCCGATCAGCAGCAGCGCCAGTCCCACCGCAGTGACCAGTGCATCTTCGAATAACTCGAATGGAAATATGATGCCGTGGCTTGGCTACGGGCTGATCGGCGGCGGTGTGGTACTCGCTGGGCTCATCATCTTCTTCAATATTCGGCGTAAATCATAAAATATCGCCCGGTCGGTACTTTATACTGCCGCGTTGCGTAAATATTCACTTAAATCCCCCTTTGCACGGAATGCAAAGGGGGATTTTGGATTTGTGGGGATATCCCCACAAAAAACCATAAAACAGATCACACTATAAACAATTTCGTTCGCAAGAGGCGTTATATGGGTGTGATTTTTATGCACATAAATGTCAAGACCACTCTATCTGTATAGGTTGAATTTAAGCCACAGAACGTGAAGGTGCGTTAAAACCTAAGCCTTAGATTGATAAAATGAGGGGAAAGGTAACAGATGTATTCCGCTGAAAGTTACCGCTCAAAAACCCACATGAAATATGTGGGAACACAGTACATGAACCGCCAACAGAAAAGAGGCGATACAGGATAAGACCAGCGCCGTTGGAAGACATACCTGCGATCTAAGTAGGACACAGCTACAACACAGGATTAAGCGCGAATCTATAAATATCCGAATCACTACACTACAGACGGAGAATCCTATGCACCTAGTGAGTATGGTAATCGCGGACCTTATAGCAATTGCCGCTCTGTGCACCATCTACCTCGTCCGCCACAGCCGCCGTGAGCTAGTGGTCTCATACACCATCATTAACTTCGGCGTTTTTGTGGTCACAGAAGCACTCTCATTTGCCTCCGGCACGAGTGCAGGAATGGGGCTTGGGCTATTCGGTGTGCTATCTATTATCCGCCTGCGTTCCACGCCACTGGCACAACGCGAAGTCGCCTACTATTTTGTCTCATTGGCATTAGGCCTCATTGCAGGTGTCAGGCTGGATCCCGAATATATGGCATACGCCCTCATGGCGATGCTCGTTATTATCATGGCCGTCGTCGATCTGCCTTTCTTCGACAACAAACAGAAGACCCAGATCATTACCGTCGATCGTGCCATTAGCGACCCTGAAGAACTCAAAGCATACTTGAACCAGAAGCTCTCCTACGAAGTGCTCAGCGCGAAAGTATCGGAGCTCGACATGGTCAACGACACTACCAGGGCAGAGGTTAGCTACAACCCTGACCCACCGGCAGAAGATACCACCGCAGAACAGGGAAACACTCCCAACTATGCGGTAACTGCCAAAGCGCAGAACACCCCAGCACAGCAGGGTGCAGGCGCCACTCAGGGCTATGGCAACCAAGCCCAAGGGTATGCCTCCTCACCGCAAGGCTACGGCCACCACCTGCATGAGGCGTCCCGCAATATCTAAAGGATTCGCGCATATCCTGCTACTTTCGTAGCTCTAACCGACAATACCGACCCGGCACGGCTTCCGCACAGTCACCGGGCGGTGCCCGAAAGGAACAGCATCATGGAAATTATTCCCAGCTACTGGCAGAGCATTACCCTGAACGATCTTAATAACAAAGCTGCCATGCAGACCCGCATGGACCGTAAATACATCGTAGACGCAGACTACGCGGCATCGGTGCTGGCAGAGCTGCCCGCCGAGGCATCCGTACTCGAAATTGAGGGGCAGCGCGAATTTGCCTACGACTCCGTCTATTTTGATACCCCCAACCTGGTCAGCTACTACGCGGCTGCCACCGACCGCCCCGACCGGTTCAAGGTGCGCACCCGCAGCTACCTCGACACCAATACATGCTTCCTGGAGGTCAAGACCGAAGGTGAACGTGCCATGACCGTGAAGGAGCGCATTCCTTACTCCATCAATGACCGTGACAAGCTCACTGAAGAGGGCCGACAGTACGTCAACGAGGCACTCTACGGGATTCTTGACACCCCGGCCATTGAGTTCGAACCGGTTATTAGCACCGGGTATCGACGCACCACCATTTACCTGCCCGCCTCAGAGCAGAACCCGGTGGATTCCCGCCTGACCATTGACCGTAACCTCACGTGGACGCCCCTGTCGGATCATGCGCTCTATGCGGGGGTAACCCGGGAGAACTACCACGGCCATAAGGTGGGGATTGAGTACACGATTCCCGGCACCGTCATTATTGAAACGAAATCCGGCACGGCCCCCTCAATCGCAGACAAGCACCTGTGGCGTGCGGGCATCCGGCCCGTCAAGATCTCCAAGTTCGGTACCGGTCTGGCGGCACTCAACCCGCAGCTGCCCTCCAATAAGTGGCACCGCATTATTGAGCGGTGGATGAACCTGGTGCCAGCTAAAGTTGCCGTCTAAGCAACCCGCGTCACCGTATAGAAGGGAGAATAACCAACCACAACCGACACTAAACTAAAACCGGCACAAGAACGAACACATTAAATTGCCGGTACGAGACGGCACCTGCCGCGCAGAACGTGATAAGGCCCAATGCCTCACACAATAAGCGCAGCAGGTGCCGTACCCTTTTTAGACCACAGTGAATGCTATGCCGCAGGGTCAGGCGTCACCCATTTAGTATTTTTAAACCCACCTAATGGTAGGGTAGAGTGCGTGGCTTACCGCCACCTAACTCATGGCGCGTATTCGACGGAGCCCCCTCACCCAGGGGGATTCTAGGGTGCAGCGCGCAGACAACATGCAAATAACCGCCAATAACACCAACCACCGGTAAGGGTACATGGGGAGCCAAGGGTTACCCGTTACCGTTATGACACGCGCATACAGACACCGATATACGCAGGCAGGAAGAAGACGCATAGTGAAGAAATCCCCTTTAAACGTGGCAGCCTCTCTACCCCTTATTGTGGGTTTGGGGCTGGCCGGATGCTCAGGTAGTAATAATGAATCTAGTGCCGCCCCGAAAGACTCCCTAGGCCCGACCAATGCCGCACCCGCTCAACAGGCAAAAGCCCCCTCGGGCAAATATAGTTCGAATACGAAAACCGGCGAAAAAATTAATGCTGAAACCCACCACACCCACGGTAGTCTCACCTGGGATACTGGATCTGAAATCCGCCTTGACCTTGCGAATGAACCTTCCGCTGACGGGGTGAGCGTTGAGGATGGTGCCCTAGTCATTACCAAAGCCGGGAACTACCATCTAAGCGGCGACTACACCGGGCAGGTACGCATTAATACCGCCGAGCCTGAGACAGTGCGGCTCATCTTAGATAATGTGACTATTACTAACTCTACGGGGCCTGCTATTGCTGCCACCGGAGGCGGCACGACGATCGTATATACGATGGCTGGCACCACCAATACTGTCAGTGATGGAGAGCAGTACACGGTAGCTGGTAAGAAAAAACCGGACGCAGCGATCTACTCCACCGCGAACCTGACCCTCGCCGGGGAAGGCACTTTGACGGTGAACGGGAACCATGAAGAAGGGGTGCATACCACTGGCGGGCTGGTAATCTCCAACGGAACCTTGAATGTGAACTCCGTAAAAACCGGGATTAAAGGCAAAAACTATGTGGACATTCTGGGCGGTGAGGTGGCTGTCAACTCTCAGAAAGATGCTATTAAAGCCACCAACTCCAAAGAGGAAGGGTACGGGTGGGCGCGTATTACCGGCGGCACCGTGACGGTTACCGCAGGCGATGACGGACTTAAAGCCATCCGCACCGTTGAAATAGCCGACGGCACACTCAATATTGAAAAGGCCCGAGAAGGTGTGGAGGGCCAGTACATTAATATTTTCGGCGGCACGGTATCCGTCAACAGCATAGACGACGGTATTAACGCCTCCCTCAAAGACCCCCTGCCTGACGGGCAGGAAGCCGAGGACGACCCCACACCCGACGGTCAGCCCCAGCAGGAACCCAGCGGCAGTGTGGGAGGTGCACGGGATACCACTGAGGTTATTGACGCCGCCATTAATATCAGCGGCGGGCAGGTCACGGTGAATGTTGAGGGTGATGGTATCGACTCGAACGGCTCCCAGACCTACACCGGCGGCACTGTTATCGTTAATGGCCCCCCAACCTACCTGAATAACTCGGTGGATGCCAACGGTGAGCTGCTGCTGAACGGGGTGAATATTGCGGCGGCCGGTAGTGGTGCAGAAGTGTTTAAGGTCCCCTCCGAGAAGTCAACGAACGGGTACCTGCGAGTGGTTGATCTGGACGTTTTTACCCCCGGACGCACAGTGCAGGTGACGGATACCAAGACCGGCGCGGTGGTGGCGAACTATACGGTGGTTACCACCGGCGTGCAGCTGTTCTTCGTCTCGAACCCGTCCCTCGTAAAGGGCAATAACTATACGGTATATACGGTGTCTGGGCCAGTGCAGGAGGGCAGCACGACTCTCGCTCCGGGGGCGGTTGAAGTGGGCACGTACGCCGCAGAATAGCCCAATAATACCTATAAACCCGTTGCGGCAAGGCGGAATAACGGGAAAGGCGTGAAGCCGCTATCTTTTTGGCTTGTGACGGTACGGGGCTGAAGATGCACAATCAGAAAACACGCGATGCTCAAACCGGCGCATCGCGTGTCTTTTTATGCTCATCTCTCAATGATTCAGGTTATCTGCTGCGGCAACTGGAGGCAGCCCCTAAGACATTGCGCAGAAAAAGCCCGAACACAGCTGAGGCTTAGCTAACTGCCGAAATATAGGAGGTATGAAGAACTCAATGCTCAAAACCGTAACCTCCGTAACTCTGATCGCCGCGCTGGGGCTCACCGGATGCTCCACCGCCAGCGGTACCACCCTCACCTCCGGCACCTCCACCGTGCACAGCGCAGTCTCAGGAACCACCGCCGGAACGTCCACCTCCAATACGGCCGCAGGGCAGACACTAGACGCCCAAACCCACTACACCAATGAGGACCTCACCTGGGACTCCTCAGGTGAGAAAACTATTGACCTGGCGAACCCCACCGCCACCGATGGGGTCAGTGTCGAGAACGGCACCATCACCATTACCTCCGGCGGCACCTACCGGCTCACCGGTGAGTACAGCGGCCAAGTGAAGATCGAAGCGGCCAAGACCGACACGGTGCGGCTGGTGCTCGATAACGCGAAGATTACCAACTCAACCGGGGCAGCCATTAACGTGGTGAGCGCCGCCGAAGCAATTATCTACACTGCTGCGGGTACCACGAACACCGTCGCCGATGAGGCTAACTACACTGCCACCGGTGACGACGACCCGGATGCTGCCATCTACTCCACTGCGAACCTGACCCTCGCCGGGGAGGGCAGCCTGTCTGTGAAGGGCTCCTACGAGGAGGGCATCCACACGACTGGCGGGCTGGTTATTGCCAGCGGCACCCTTGAGGTCAACGCCGCGAACACCGGTATTAAAGGCAAGGACTATGTGGATATTACCGGTGGAATCGTCAATGTTACTGCCGCACAAGACGGCATTAAATCCACCAACACCGATGATGAAAGCCTGGGCTTCACCCGGCTGAGCGCCGGGTCGGTGACTGTCTCGGCTGGGGACGACGGGCTCAAGGCCCCGCGCACCCTCGAAATTTCCGGCGGCACCCTGAACATTGAGAAATCCAATGAAGGCATCGAGGCGCAGTACATTAATATTCTTGACGGCGAGGTGACCGTCAATAGCACGGATGACGGCATTAACGCCTCCCTCAAAGACAGCTCCTCTGACACCTCATCCGATACCACCAGTGGGACGGCCGCCGCCGGGCAGCAAACCCAGCAGAACCAGAACGGTCAGGCACAGCAGGCCCCGGCGGGCGGGGGAGCCGCACCCGGCGGCAACCAGGGCAGCACTGGCCAATCGGGCAATGCTGGGCAAGCGGGTAACACCGGGCAGCAGAACAGCTCAACAGGGCAGAACACTACTAACACCACCCAAAATAGTACTGGCCAAAATACCGATGGACAGAGCAGCACTGGGCAAAACCAGCAGAATATGCCCCAGCCTCCCGCTGGCGACACGGGGCAGCCTCCCGCTGACGGTGCCATGCCCGGCGGTGGCGGCGGCACCTTCGAGGTAGTGGACGCGGCCATTAACATAAGCGGCGGCACCGTGGTGGTCAACGCCGAGGGTGATGGGATCGACTCGAACGGTACCGCAACGTTCAGCGGCGGCACCGTCACCGTAAACGGCCCCACCGCTGGGGGCAATAACGCCCTTGACTCCAATGGTGATTTGCTGCTGAACGGGGGAATCGTCACCGCTGGCAGCACCGCTGACATGTTCGAAGCCCCCTCATCAGCATCGACCAGCGGGTACTTGAAAATTACTGATTCGTCGGCCCTCACCCAGGGCAGCACCATTCAGGTCACCGATTCCTCAGGTACCGTGGTGGCGAACTATAAGATCACCAAGTCAGGGGTGCAGCTGGTGGTCGTGTCGAATAAGAATATCGTCAAGGGACAAAGCTACACCGTCTCTGTGACCTCCGGCAGTGTAGATGCTGCATCCACCACTGCGGCAAGCGGGGCGAGTGAGCTGGGCAGCTTCACCGCCGCCTAACCCGGCGGCCTGTTGTACCGGATACAACTTCCCGTCCTCTCCTAATACGTCGGTAGGAGGGGACGGGCTATTCCGCACTCTTGGGGTGCTAAAGCTGCCGATAACCCGCGCAAAATAAAAAGGGTGTTCGGTAAGCTTCAAACCCGCAATATGCGGTGTTTGCCCCTGGTTTTTCTGAGATTTCTAGCAGAATATGTGTCTGTCAGGAAGACAATAAGGGGTCAAACAAGGTACCCTAGAAGGCAGGAAAGACTGTACAAGCGATCCGTCGGTTGCGCGCGCCATGCGGGCGGCAGTCACGGACAGGATGAAAGAGGGGGTCACGCCATGGGGCGCGGCCGTCAGAAGGCTAAGGCAACACGGCAGGCTCGGGAGATGAAGTACTTCAGTCCCGAAACCGATTACAGCGCGCTTGAGCGTGAGCTCAGTAGCGCTAAGAAGAGTAAAACCTCCGACTCGTCCCAGCATCGTTACGATGATGAGGATGATTACTCGGCGTACGCAGAGAAATATGCAAACTACGACGACGAGGCATAGCTGAGGTGCATCGCTAAGGGTATAAGGCGCGGCACTGGCTCTCATGTCGCCTGCTATGCAACCGGTTCGGGCATCCCCCAGGGGATGCCCGAACCGGTTTTTGTGTGCCTTCAGCTTGGGTAACGGGGCCGGTGGTGCTGGCCGGTTTGGCGTACTGACGTTTCCCAGGTGTGCTCTGCGTGTAGCAGGAAAAGGTGAGCGGCGGGTAGGTACGAGATGAGAAAATAGTAAGAAAATATGAGCTATGATGCATAGCTAAAATAAAGGTTCTTCATGCCCCATGCATGGGATGGTATTTCAACCTATAAATATGAAGAACGAACAGAATATCACCGGCTCAAATACTCTCACCGAAGACACCCCTGCCCCGGCGGATAGCACCACCAAACCCGCAAAGAAAATGACCCGCCGCGTACTCATCGGCGGCGGCATCGGTACCCTCGCCGTCGCGGGGGTTGGGGCTGGCTGGGCCTACAACCGGTACCTCGCCGAACACACCCAAATCGAAGACACCCTCGCCTACGAGGCGGCGCAGCAAAGTAAAAACAACCCATCCGGCACCGCAGACCCCACCGAGCTCACCGGGGTGAGTATCACCGACAGCGGGCTCACCGCGCAGGAAGGCTCTATCACCCTCAAAAGCTACACCGAAGGCAGCGGCAATAACGCCGTCGTCTCGTTCACCGCCGAGGTGAAACTCAATAATGCCACGCTGCTGCGCTCCGCCTTCGCTAATAACAAATTCGGCCAGAACATTATCGACACCCCCTCCAATATTGCCGCGCAGCACAACGGTATCTGGGCCATAAACGGGGACTACTACGGGTTCCGCGACACCGGCATCGTCATCCGCAACGGCGTCACCTACCGCGATTCGCCCGCCCGTGAAGGGCTCGCCTTCTACCGGGACGGCAGCGTCAAACTCTACGACGAAACCAGCACCAGCGCACAGGCGCTCATTGACTCCGGCGTGCTGAACACCCTCTCCTTCGGGCCTGCGCTCGTCAAAAACTCCGAGGTTATGAGCGGCATCGACCAGGTTGAGGTCGATACCAACTTCGGTAACCACTCCATCCAAGGCAACCAGCCACGCACCGGCGTGGGCGTGCTGGGAAACAACCACCTGCTGTTCATAGTCGTAGACGGCCGCTCCGACGGGTACTCGCGCGGGGTCACCATGCCCGAATTCGCCCAAATGTTCAAAGAACACGGATGCGAAACCGCCTACAACCTTGACGGCGGCGGCTCCTCAGTCATGGTTTTCAACGGGAAACTCGTCAATAAACCCCTAGGGGGCAGCAAAGAACGCGGTACCAGCGATATTCTCTACATTGCCGGGAGCGCCGCATGATAGTACTCATTCCCGCCTACAAACCCGACAACTCACTCATACGGCTAACACACCAGCTCAGCGCCCAGGGCGAGAGCATCCAGGTGCTCGTGATTGACGACGGATCCGGCAGCGAATACGCGCCGATCTTCACCGAACTCACGCTCACCGGGGCAACCGTTATCACCCACCCCGTCAACCTGGGCAAAGGCGCAGCCATACGCACCGGCCTGAACTGGGCACGCATCTATCAGCCCCGGCAGGTAGTCGTCACCGCCGACGCGGACGGCCAACACCTGGTGCGGGATATCCTGCGGGTCGGTGCACGCACAGCAACCCACGCTGACAGCGGCAAACACTCACTCGTGCTGGGGGTGCGCACCCTCCCCGATAACACGGCCCAGGGGAGCGGCACAGTACCCGTGCGCTCAAAAGTGGGCAACGCCCTCACCATCGGGTTTTTCACCCTCGCCACCGGCACCCGGCTAGCAGACACCCAAACCGGGCTGCGCGGCTTCACCCCGCAGATTATCGAATGGGCGCTGAACATACCGGGGGACAAGTACGAGTACGAATTCACCATGCTGCTGCGGGCCACCCGTGCGGGCGTCAACCTGGTACAGGTGCCCATTGTGAAAGTGTATGAGCCCGGCAACCCCACCAGTCATTTCCGGCCCGTACGTGACTCGGCACTTATATACGCGCCGCTCATTGGGTTTCTCGCCTCCTCGTTCGCGGGGTTCCTGATTGACGCGGCGGCACTTTTCACACTCGTCGCACTCGGTACGCCCCTGCTGGTGGCCGTCATTGCCGCACGCATTATCTCGGCGCTGGCGAACTTCAGCGTGAACCGGCTAATGATGCGTGACGGGGCGGCCCGGCCCTCACCCGGGAACTCACTGATGCGGTACGCAACGCTGGCGGTGGGTATCCTCGTGGCAAACGCGGCCCTGCTGGAGGCACTCATGACCCTTGGCGCGCACCTGGTGGCTGCCAAAGTACTCACCGAGGCCGTGCTGATTCCCGTGAGCTTCGCGGTGCAACGCCGCTGGGTGTTCCTGCCCGCCCGCACGCCCCAGCGTGAAGAGCGCACCGCACCCGAGCTGCAACTAAGCAAGCTCAGCGGTGCATCCGCCGAAGAAGAATATACGGGCAGACGCTACTAGATTTTCAGGTGCACAGCGTGCGCGGGGTACCCGAACCTTGCTACTCATCCACTCTACTCGCGGGTGGCCCCAGGCAGGCTGGTACGAAACCCACCAGCTCAGGAGGTGATGCGTATACGGTGAACAGCACCGGGAGCGATACGCTCACTGGAGAACTTCATAGGGTATACAAACACATGCACGCGGTGTTCCCACGGCCCCGGAAGGGGAAGCGGGAACACCGCGTGCTCTGCCGCGCCCGCTACACGACGGGCAGTAAATAATTATGCGTACTGGCCGAAGAGGCGCACCGCGCCGCCATTGACGCCTTTAGCGCCCTGCACATAGTCGGGGCTGTCGGTGTCGGGCTCGGTTGCGGCCACCACATCGCCCATGACCCAGGCGGGAACACCCCGGTCGTTGAGGCGGCGTGCGGCGGCCTCGGCAACTGACGGGTCCACAATAGCGACCATACCCACACCCAGGTTCAGGGTGCGTTCCAAATCGGGCAGCGGCACGTTGCCGAGCGAACCGATCAGCGAGAAAATTGCCGGAATCTGCCAGCTGGAGCGGTCCACGCGGGCCTCCAAGCCCTGCGGCAGCACGCGCGCCAGGTTCGCTGCTAAACCGCCGCCGGTCACGTGTGAGAACCCGCGAATACCGGTGCCGGTCTGCCCATCGGGGCCATTGACGGGGAATGCCTGCGCCAGATCCAGGCAGTCCGCAGTGTACACGCGGGTGGGTTCCAGCAGTTCCTCACCCAGGGTGCGCCCCAGCTCGTCTACCTGACGTTCCAGGCCCCACCCCGCAACATTAATAACTTTACGAACCAGTGAATAACCATTTGAGTGGATGCCGGAAGAAGCCATACCAATGAGCACATCGCCCTCACGTACCCGCTCAGGGCCCAGCAGCTCGTCAGCCTCAACCACGCCCGTGGCGGCACCGGCAACATCGTACTCATTCGCGGCCAGCAAACCCGGATGCTCAGCCGTCTCGCCACCCACCAGGGCCGTACCCGCCGCAGAACACGCCCCCGCAATACCGCGCACAATATCGGCAATACGCTCAGGAACCACCTTGCCCGTGGCAATATAGTCGGTCATAAACAACGGCTTCGCACCGCACACCACAATATCGTCCACAACCATACCCACCAGGTCATAACCGATCGTGTCATGCACATCAAGCGCCTGCGCAATAGCGACCTTCGTACCCACCCCGTCCGTGGAGGTCGCCAAGTACGGGCGGCGGTACTTCACCAGCTGCGAGGCATCATACAGGCCCGCGAACCCGCCCACACCACCTACCACGGCGGAGGAGTGGGTGGCGCGAATCGCGTCTTTCATGAGCTCAACGGCGCGGTCGCCCGCCTCAACATCAACGCCCGCACTGGCGTAGGTGACGGCGGCGGTATTCTCAGTCATTCGGGTTAGTCCTTATCGGTAGCAGTTTTCGTGGCGGATGCCGGAACAAGATCATCGTCGGTCAGCAGGGCCTCAAGGTCCGCATCGGGTCCCGGATTGCACATCCCACCGGCTGGTGCGTGCTGACCCGGTGCAGGCTCACCCCCGCCCGCAGGTGCCGCTGGCAGCGGGCTGCTCTCAAACTTGTGCTCCAGTGAATCAGTGCCTGCGCGGGTCTCAATCGACACGGCCTCAGCGTGCTCAGGCTTAGTGGGGACAGGGCGCTCAACCGTCACCTCAGCAGCCATACCAGACAGCGGCCCGCCCTTACTCTCTGAGGCGTCGAACAGGGACTTGCCGCGCCGTTCCTCGGCGGGAAGCTCAATCGGGTAGTTGCCGGTGAAGCACGCCGTGCACATGTTCCTCGTGGGCTGCTCGGTGGCGGCCATCATGCCATCCTGCGAAATGAAACCAAGCGAATCAGCCCCCAGGGACGCGGCAATCTCGTTGACCGAAAGCCCGTTCGCAATCAGCTCTGCGCGGGAGGCGAAATCAATACCGTAGAAGCAAGGCCATTTCACCGGTGGGGACGAGATACGCACATGTACCTCCTTCGCACCCGCCTCACGGAGCATCCGCACTAGGGCCCGCTGGGTGTTGCCGCGCACAATCGAATCGTCAATCACGATCAGGCGTTTGCCCGCCACCACAGACTTGAGCGGGTTCAGCTTGAGTCGAATACCCAGCTGGCGGATAGTTTGCGAGGGCTGGATGAAGGTGCGCCCCACATAGGCGTTCTTCACTAGGCCATTGCCGAAGGGGATGCCGGACTGCTCCGCGTAACCGATCGCGGCGGGCACACCGGATTCGGGGGTGGGCATCACCAGGTCAGCCTCGACCGGGTGCTCACGCGCCAGCTGCCGCCCCATCTCCACGCGGGACTCATACACTGAACGCCCCGAAATGGTCGTATCAGGCCGGGCCAGGTACACAAACTCAAACACGCACCCGGCGGGCTGGGCGGGTGCAAACCGCTGCGACCGCAGCCCGTCCTCATCAATGATGATAAGCTCGCCCGGCTCTACCTCACGCACGAAAGAAGCACCCACAATATCGAGCGCCGCCGTCTCGGAGGCCACCACCCAGCCCCGCTCCAAACGCCCCAGCACCAGCGGCCGCACACCCTGCGGGTCACGGGCCGCGTACAGGGTGGTTTCGTCCATGAACGTGAGGCAGAACGCCCCGCGCAGGGTGGGCAGCAGATCAAGCACCGCCTCCTCCAATGAGGCAAAATCGTGCTCAGCTAAGAGCGCGGTCACCAGGGCAGTATCGGTGGTGTTGCCCTGCGCCAGCTCGCCAAACGCCGGAGGTTTACCGCCGTTCTTCGCCAGCAGACGGTCGTAGAGGTCAGCCGAGTTCGTGAGGTTGCCGTTGTGTGCTAGGCAGAGCGTGCCGTGCGGGGTGGTGCCCAGCGTGGGCTGCGCATTCGCCCAGTGGGATGCACCCGTGGTGGAGTAGCGCGCATGGCCGATAGCGTGATCGCCGGGCATGGAGCTGAGCGTTGCCTCGTCAAAGACCTGGGAGACCAGCCCCATATCCTTATACACGCTAATGCGTTTGCCGTTGCTGGTTGCAATACCGGCTGATTCCTGGCCGCGGTGCTGAATCGCGTACAGGCCGTAGTAGGTGAGCTTTGCCACGTCTTCACCGGGTGCCCAGACGCCAAATACGCCGCAGGCGTCCTTGGGTCCATGATCAACCGGATCCAGATCGTGAGTGAGTTTTCCGTCGGGGCGAATCAATTCACTTCTTTTCGACGTCGGGACTGTGGGAACGCCTTAACCAGCCTTCGCGTGTGATGCTGAAAATTGCCAGATTAAGACGCACAACCAGTCTACCCCCTCCAACAGAAAAAAGTGGTGCGGCATACGAATATTTCTCACAGGCTGGCTGCTCTTAGTCTTCAGGCTCGACGCGGGCAATACGGGCTTTCTTCACCGACCGGCGGTCAAGCCACAGCCCCAAAAGCGCCCCCAGGGCCGTACCCACGGCACCAAAAATGACGGCGATCACCCCGAACACCGCCTCAAACGTGTAGGAGGGATTACCCGAGCCGAACCACACCGAAACAAACGCCACAATAAGCCCCACGACCAGGCCCAGAATCATAAACGCCGGAATGGACGGGGCACGGCGGATACGCACCTGCGAGTACTCGACCTCGGTCTCGGGGGATGCTTCAGGCACGGGGGTGGGGGAATGCCCCGAAGAATCAGGGCGGGAATTAGAAGGTGTGTGTGCGCTACTCATATCTTCAAGTCTAGCTTTTGGGCTGTGCCCTGCCTAGCGGCTCCCTCAACGGCGGGAGCTTGGAAAACGCAGCTTAAGGCGTATTACCTGCCCCTAAGGCGTGGGTGATACACCATAAGCTGCGTTATTCAGGCAGTTGGTGCCTAGATCCGGCGCCTAGAATAACGGGAAATAGCGGGAAATATCAGACCGCTCACCGCTTGCGCTCAGCTGGGCTGACCCCAACGCATCAGCCCACCCCAGCGCCCCAAGCGCGAGCGCACACCACACGAAAGCGGACGCCTCAACCACACTCGGCGGGGTGCCGCGCGTATGCCGTGGGCCAGCCACGCACTGGGTCACCCCAAACGGGGGCACCCGCACCTCAACACTATTGCCGGGGGCTAAAGTGCCTAGCTCCTCCAGGCTGTACCGCACGGCGGTGGCGCGCACCCCACGCGGCAGGGACGCGAACAACCGTTCCATTTCTTCCCGGTTCTGCCCGCCCGTCAGCGGTGTGCCCGCCTCAAAAACACCGCGTACAGTGGCCAGCGCAGCCGCCCCATCAGCCTCCGACACCTTGCGCCGTACCGCCACTAACGCCTGCCTTTCTTACCGTTCCTGCGGCCCTTGAGCGCATGACGCACGGGCCTGCCGTTGACACCCCGACCGGGTGCGGCCCCCGCAGAACCGCCAGCGGCCCCGGATGCTTGGGCGCCGGATGCCTCCTTGCCGGTGGCTGTGCTGTCGGCTCCTTCTGGCTCACCCGGTGTTTTCTCACGCTGCGTTGTCTCTTCGTGTGCTTTTTCCTCATGCATCGTGGGGCAGGCCCCGTCTGAGCCGTGCCGTGCCGCCACCGCGGGCGCCACCCCAGCCAGTACCGCCGCAAGATCCGTGCCAGGCACCAGCTCCCCCACAGTACGCGGCTGCCCGTCTTCAACACCACCGGTAATGGGGCGAAGCACCGCAGTCAGCAGGCTATCCACCGTCGTCTGCGTCAAAAACCCTGCCGCCTGCAGCGCCCGCAGCGCCACCAGGTGCGTGGCACGGGATGACCCGTCAGAAATCTTCACCACAGCGCTCGCCCCCGAGCGCAGGCCAATGCACAGCATCCCCTCCGCGCCGCTTTTCACCACAGCGTCCAGCCGCTCGCTCACCACCGTGTCGGGGGAGTCTGGGCCCTGAATCAGTTCGGGGTAGTCCACCATCGCGGTTGCTACGGTTGAGGCGCGCGCATCCGCCTCCATATTGCGGATCGCCGTGCCCAGGGTTGCGTAGGCGCGGGCCAAACCCACCGGTGATAACGCGAACACGGGCGCGCCGCACCCGTCGACGCTGGCGTGCGCAACCTGCTCGCCGGTGAACGCCTCCACCTCTTCAACGATCATGCGCTGCAGCGGGTGCTGGGGGTCAAGATAAGCGTCGATGCTCCACAGTGCCGCATCCGGCTCAAGCTCGCCGCGTTCACTTTTGGCCGCGCACGCCCACAAGAACGCGGCGTGTTTGCCGGAGCACTCGAACGCGAGTGGTGTTTTTGACAGCCCCGCCTGGAGCATGGTGGCGCGCGTGCCCGAGTCGGTGGGGTACACGGCGGGGCACTGGAGTGCGTCGGCGCTGAGCCCGGCTGCCGCCAGCGCCTCCTGTACCGCGCGCATCTGCTCGAAAGTGCCCCGGTGCGATGCGCACGCGATCGCCACCTGCGCCCCGCGCAGCGGCGCCCCGGCTTTGAGCGCCCCAATGGCCTGGAACGGTTTGAGAGTGGAGCGCGCGAAGATGGGGCGGTGGGCGTCTCCGAGGGCGAGGATAACATCGCCGCCGGGGGAGAGCACCACCACGGTGCCGCGGTGGCGGGATTCGATCATGCCGCCGCGGGTGGCAACCGCCAGCTCGGCGTCGCGTACGGGGGTGGCGGCCTCTGCGATGTGTGCGCTATTCATACACCCTATTAAAAGGGTTTTGCGGGCTTCAGTGCGCATTATTCGCCTCGGGCGTGGCGCGGGGAGCTTGAGTTGGATGGATGTGCGGCTACATGAGCGCGGTGATGGCCGCAGTACCGCCAAAAATAATGCCGGGCGCATTTGCAATCACGATGGGCCAGTCTTTCTTCTCGCGCCAGATACCGTATGCCACTCACAGCGTGCAGTTAATGGCGGCGACGAGCGGCTGAATCCAGTCGCCCTTATGACCATTGATATTGCCGATAATTTGCGGGAAGTAGAAGACGTACATACGCGGCGCTTCTAGGGTGTCTGAGAGGCTACTCCCGGTACACTGGTAGAACAGTAGAACGCGGCGGAGGCATCATGTCCGAAGACCCTGCAGCCCTTGGGGACAACCCTCACTCTCAACGGCCCGTCATCGTGGGTAAATATCCCAAAATATACTTGCCGCCGAAGTTTCGGCTTCTGATCACCAGTATCGCTCTGATACCTGTGGTCATAGTTGCGTGGCTGAACCCTGGGCGGTATGACCTCATCATGATCGCCTTGCTGATTACCGCTATCACAGCTTCGCTAGCGAATGCATACCAACGATTACTTGTCATTCATGAAGGCTTTATTCTGCTGTACATGCCACTATTTCGGCGGCGTATTGCTTGGGACGAGGTTACAGATATACAAGTACTCCCCGAATACGATGTGGTGCATGAAACTGTAGGCATCGGGCTGCGTTTGGCGCCCGGTACCGGTTTGATATTTGGTAACCTGCGGCGCGGACCGGCACTGAAAATCCAGGCACGCGTTAAAGGCCGCGAGAAAACCTATATTTTCATCTTCCCTCCCGCAGAGCAGAAAGCATATGAGACGTTTGTGGGTGAGGTCCGCTGCCGCACCTCTTGAGGCAGCTAACCTACGAACGCGGTGAACCCACAACACACGGAAAACAGATGAACGGTTCAAGGCACTATTCGGCGGGCAAAACGTTACACGGTAAAAACGTTATGGGGGCAGAAGATCACTAGGTAAAGCACAGTCATGGGGTGTTACAAACCCCGCCCGGGTAGCATCCGACACGGTACCCTTATGTACATGAAGGTTTTGGTACTGGGCCCCGGCGGCCGCGAACACGCAATTATCCGTGCGCTTGCGCGCGATCCACAGGTAACCGAAGTTCACAGCGCACCCGGCAACGCGGGCATCGCTCAGGACGTTCCGGTACACGCCATCGACGCCAATAACCCCGAGCAGGCCGTTGCGCTCGCCCGTGAGCTCGCCGCAGACCTGGTGGTTATTGGCCCTGAGGCACCTCTAGTCGCCGGTGTTTCTGATGCCCTGCGCGAGGCAGGCTTCGCGGTCTTCGGGCCCTCTGCGGCTGCGGCACAGCTTGAGGGGTCCAAGGCATTCGCCAAGCAGGTGATGGAGGAGGCAAACGTGCCGACCGCCCGCGCCTTCGTCGCCACAACCGAGGCCGAAGCGGCGCAGGCTCTTGATGAATTCGGCGCCCCCTATGTGGTGAAAGACGACGGGCTCGCCGCGGGTAAGGGCGTAGTTGTCACCGAGAACCGGGATGCCGCTTTAGAGCATGCGAACGCCTGCTTTGCCGCTGGCGGTTCCGTGGTGATCGAAGAATTCTTGGACGGTCCCGAAGTATCGCTCTTCGTCATCAGCGACGGAAAGAACGTGCTCCCGCTCTCTCCGGCGCAGGATTTCAAGCGCATCTTTGACAACGATGAAGGCCCGAACACCGGTGGGATGGGCGCCTACACCCCGCTTGACTGGCTGCCCGAAGGATTTGTGGACGAAGTGATCGAAAAGATCGCCCGCCCCACCATCGCTCGCATGGCAGAATGCGGCACCCCGTTCGTGGGCGTGCTCTTCTGCGGGCTCGCCGTTACCAGCCGCGGCGTGCGCGTCATCGAATTCAACGCTCGCTTTGGCGACCCCGAAACCCAGGCGGTGCTGGCACGCCTGCGCACCCCGCTCGGGCAGCTGCTCCTTGCGGCATCCCGCGGCGAGATCGCCGAAGACACCCGCCTGGAATGGGACCCCCGCACCGCCGTAGACGTGGTCATGGCAGCAGAAAACTACCCGGGAACCCCGCGTAAGGGCGATGCGATAGCGGGGCTTGAGAGCGCATCCAACGTGCCCGGTGTGCATGTGGTGCACGCCGGAACCGCCGTCGCGGGCGAAGAGATTGTGACAGCGGGCGGGCGGGTGCTCGCCGTCGTCGCGCTTGGTGATACCCTTGCCCAGGCGCGCGATGCCGCCTACGAGGGGGTACATGCTATTACTTGGGAAGGCGCACAATACCGCACCGATATCGCTCTCAAAGCGGTGCAGGGGGCGATTACCGTGCCCGAACTCCGCGTCTAACGCAGCGGGGGCATCGGTATCTGGTGCGGCATCCTACTTGGTGCCCCCGACTGGGCGCTACCCCGCCCGCCAGAAGGTGACCGGCAACGCACCCAAACGCCGGTCACCTCATTTTTTAAGAGTGCCACCTCACCCTCAGAACCCGTGAGGGCGTACTATTGCACGCCGGGGCATCATATCGGGTATGTTAAAAAGTACACAGCTCTTCAACCACCGCAGAACACATCTCAGGAGATGCCCATGACCTCCCGCCCCGCCCCCATTGAGATTCCAGGTTGGACTCACGTCTACTCCGGTAAAGTCCGTGACCTGTATGTTCCCGAAGAAAGCCGTTACGACGCTGCCGGGCTAACTATCAGCGACGATGCTGAGGTACGCGCAGGCTCCGTCATGGTGGTCGCCTCCGACCGCATTAGTGCTTTCGATAAGATCCTTCCCACCGAAATCCCCGACAAAGGCGCGGTTCTGACGCAGCTTTCCCTGTGGTGGTTTAAACAGCTGGGGGACGTGCCAAACCACGTGCTTTCCACGGACGTGCCGGACGAGGTGGCGGGGCGAGCCATGATCTGCAAGTCGCTGAATATGTTCCCGGTGGAGTGCATTGCCCGCGGGTACCTGACAGGGTCGGGGCTGGAGACATACCGCGAAAGCGGCACCATTGCGGGGATTGAGCTTCCCGCTGGGCTGGTGAACGGCTCCCGACTGCAGCCGCCAATCTTCACCCCCACTGGCAAGGCTGAGGTGGGTGAACATGATGAGATGGTCACCCGCCAAGAACTGTGGGAAGAAGTGGGGGAGGCCGTGGCCGAGCGGCTTGAAGAGCTGACCCTGTACATTTACACCACCGCCGAAAAGATCGCCCGCGAGCAGGGCATTATCCTTGCGGATACCAAAGTTGAGTTCGGCACTGACTCATACCGCGGCGAAATCACCCTCGGCGATGAGCTGCTCACCCCCGACTCCTCACGGTTCTGGGACGCGAGCGAGTATGAGCCAGGCAAATCCCAGCCGAGCTTCGATAAACAGTATGTGCGCGACTGGCTGCGCTCGCCGGAGGCGGGCTGGGACGGCTCCGATAATGTGCCTCACCTGCCCGAGGCCGTGGTGGAGAAAACCCGCGCCCGCTACATTGAAGCCTACGAGCGGCTAACCGGCACGAAGTTTTAATCTTCCCCCATATTGAGACGCCCTTCCGGTGGTGGACCATGCGCCCCACCGCGGAGGGTGTCTTTTTTCAGAATATAACCAAAATAATGCGGTATTTAGGAAAAATTTTCCTAGAAAAGCCTTTATTTTGCTAGTATGGGTATATGCTTCTTGAATTCTCGGTTGAAAACTATGAATGTTTCAGGGATGAAGCATACCTGTCGATGGTGCTTCCCTCCCTCAAAACGCAGGTACCGAAAAATGGGCAGACTTGGGAGGAGACCACGAGCCGAGTGGCCGCTATTTTTGGGGCGAATGCATCCGGCAAAAGCACCATTATTCGTGCTCTCGTCAGCTTGAATCAGGCTATTCGTAGGCCCGGCGAGCGCCTGTACTACCCCTATCTGCTTCAAAACCCGCCTGAACCGCAGACCACCTATACGCTGAGTTTCACGCACGAGCAGGTGCGCTATGACTATCGGGTACAGGCAGATAAACGTGGTGCTATAGCCCTTGAGACCATGCACGCCTACCCAAAAGGTACAGCACGGTTACTCTTTGAACGCCGCACCCAAGAGGACTCCACGGTTACCGTAAAGGCTGGGCCCTCGCTGAAAGGCGCCACCCGTGAAGTCAATAAAATTACGCAGCCAGATCAGCTGTTTTTAGCGGTTGCACGGCAATATGGGCACGAGAGCCTTGCCCCTCTGGTACGTGCCCTTGACGCGAGTATTCACTTTGTACGCGATATGTCATCGCGCCGAGAAAACATCATACAAATTACGTTCCATATGATCAGCACCGTTTGGTCGCGTTACTTGAGCGTTCTGGCGCGTGTGGCTGACACTGGAATTGCCCGTCTTGAAATAGATCGTAAAGAACTTCCGGAGGATTTATCGAAGACATTAGCGAAAGCTATTGATGAATATGGCCCAAGGGAAGTATTCAAAGGGATTTTCCCTGTTCTTTATAGTGAAGAAGAGCTTCTAGATGTTGCACGTGCGATTTCTGTATACCATCGTGGAGCGAATACAGAAGAGGCACGGTTGGGTCTTAACGCACAGAGTGACGGTACTCTCGGCTGGCTTGCTCTCGTTAGTCAGGCGGTAGGTGCTCTTCAACAAGGAGGCATGTTGGTGGTGGATGAACTGGACTCCAGCTTGCACCCCACTTTGGCGGCTGAATTGGTGAGCATGTTCAAGAACCCTGACATGAACCGTACCGGAGCTCAGCTCATTTTTACTTCGCATGATGCAACACTGTTAGGAAATATCCCCATGCGATTGCTCGATTCTCCTGAAGTATGGTTCACCGAGAAAAATGACGAAGGCGCGAGCGAAATTTTTTCCCTGGAAGAGTTTGATACCCGTCCCAAGAGCAATATTCAGAAACAGTATCTCACCGGTGCTTTCGGAGCTATACCCACCACCTACATGTCTGAGTTACGTGCTCTCTTAGAGGCGGAACAATGAGCCGTCGCGCTAAGAGCACCAAGAAACGCAGCAAAAAGACCACTATCCTAGTTGTAACCAATGGTAAAGTGACGGAGCATCGTTACCTTGAATGGTTACGCGATAAGGTCAACGGACCGCGTGAAAAGTATTCAGTAACGGTAGAAGCTATTTCGGGAGATCCCACGTGGATACTTCAAAAAGTAATAGGCAGAACGTCTAAAAACTATGATCAGGTATGGCTTGTGGTAGATCAGGACGACCACAGCAGTAAAAAGATGCAGAGTTTTATCAAAGACTGTCAGCGCAAAAAGATAACTGTTGTTGTGAATGCACCGTGCTTTGAAGTGTGGCTTAACGCTCATTACGAACGGGTCAGAAAATACCAAAACCAGAAAGATGCGCAACAGCACTATCATCAGTTATCGGGAGTCTTGGAGAAAGATGAGAAAACTATTCCTCAAGATTTTCCTTTTGAGGAGTACGAAAAAGCATGCGGGAACGCACATCTTACGGGGAACTACAACCCTATGCCGAACGTATTAGCCAAATCCCCAGCCACACCTATGCCTTTCCTCCTATCCGCCTTTGGGCTGATAGAAGAGTCAAAAGCCCAAGGGTAAAAGTTTTAGCTCACCGAAACAATACGCCGGGTGGCTTCCGCTTTTATAAAGAATAGGTACAGTGGTTTTAAGACAATGAGGTGCGTACCCTCAACGTACGATAGTGAGGAGGGTAGCCACGGTGGCTACCGGTGAACATCGTCAAAGGAACAGTAGGACCATGCGAACAGGTAAACGCTCACTGCTGGCGGCTGCCGCGCTCATGCTTGCTTTGAGCGGGTGCGGCGGGATAGATAGCGGGCGGGCGGGTGCCACACAGCAGGAG
Organism: Rothia sp. HSID18069; assembly: GCF_003989155.1. Taxonomy (NCBI): domain Bacteria; kingdom Bacillati; phylum Actinomycetota; class Actinomycetes; order Micrococcales; family Micrococcaceae; genus Rothia; species Rothia sp. HSID18069. The sequence continues at coordinate 220,031 of NZ_RBMG01000003.1, forward strand.
GGAACCTCAGGGGATGAGCAGGCTGTGCTTGAGTACCTGAGTGGCCCCGCAGAGATTAATACGGCGCTTCAGAAGGCGGGCGCGCAGTGCATGCGTGAGTCCGGTTTCACCTCTGGCGGGTGGGAGGCGCGGCTGCGGGCGCATGAGAGTATTTCCGAAATCAGTGGCCGTTTCGAGAGTGAAGAAGACGCGAAGTTCCGCGGCTACTCCACCACCCTGTGGATCCCCGAAACCTACCCGACCCTCAGCTACCTCTCGTCAGCGCAGCGGCAGGCCATGTACGGTTCCCGCCCGCAACTGGATTCCAGGAACCTGCGCCCGCAAAAGTACGACTGGGGCAAATCGACGGCCCCCTCCGCCCCGAACCTGTTCACCCCCATTGCGGTCACCGCCGACCCGGCTGAGTACGGGTGCAAAGGTATAGCCATCCAGAAAGTATTCGGTTCCTTAGAGAACTACGCCACCTATGAGGCACTGTACCCCGAGCTGAGGCAGCTGGGCGCGCGTTCAGCCGAGGCGGCCCGCAAAGTGCACGATGAGAACCGGGGCGCCTACCAGCAGTGCCTGGAGGACGCTGGTTTTAATAATGTGGGCGCGCCGCCGCTGGTGGCTGAGCGGGCTGAGGCGATCGCCGGGCTGTACCGGGGTGAAGGTGTTCTCACCAATGCGAAAGAGCAGCAGCTGGCCGCCGCGGACTACGCGTGCGATAAGAAGCTGCACTATTTCGAGAAGCTTGACCAGGCGGTGCTATCAGCTAACCGCGAGTGGGTGCAGCAGAATGCAGGGCGTATCCAGCAGGTGAAGCGGATACGGGATGAGGCCACCGCTCGCGCTAAAACCATGTAAAACCGTTCCGGGGCTGTGCACCGGGTATGACCGGGCGTGTGGCGTTGCGGAGGCGTCGGCGTGGGTTAAAATGGGTGATGCTCGGGTGGCAGACGGGCAATACAGCACAAGACCGTGTACGCCGTGTATCCCAGTCGTGTGGCTGCGGGCCCCGCCCACCTGCGGAGGTGACGGGCAGCAGCATATTGGGCGCGGCGTGCGGTGACGGAAAGAACCTACCAGGGAGAAGAATGTCCACACCCACCAATGAGGCGCGCCCCGATACCACGAACGTACCCGTCCCTTGGGCGGGTAAACGCCGCTATTTCGACCTGCTGCTGGGCGCATCCTGCGTGATTCTGATTATTTCGAATATTGCGGCCACGAAGAGTATTGAGTTCGGGCCGCTGCCGTTCGAGTTCCCGCCGTTCACGAACGGCAACTTCATTCCCAGTGACGGCGGTTTCTTCCTGTACCCGCTGGCCTATGTGCTCGGTGATGTGCTCTCTGAGGTGTACGGGTTTAAGCGCGCTCGCCGGGCTATTATCGCCTCGTTTGTGGCGGCGGCGTTCGCTGCTGGGTGCTTCCTGCTGACCGTCGCCCTGCCGCCCGCCAGCTACTATGCGAACCAAGAGGCGTTCGCCATTATTCTTGGTCCCGTATGGCAGATTTTTGCCGGGTCGCTGCTGGGGTATTTGACGGGTCAGCTTCTGAACGCGTGGGTGATGGTCGCCATGAAGAAGGCCACCTCCGGGCGGTTCATGTGGGCGCGTATGATCGCCTCAACCCTTGTGGGTGAGTTGGCGGACACTATTATTTTCTGTGCGATTGCTTCGCCTATTCTGGGGATTACCACCCTGGATCAGTTCATTAGCTACACCCTGGTCGGGTACGTGTATAAGTGTTTGGTTGAGATTGTGCTTATGCCTATCAGCTACCCGGTGATTGGCTGGTTCAAACGCCACGAAGTCGAGTACAAGAGCTAAAACGTCATGCGGGGCGCCTAGCATATGGCGGGGTGGAGGATTGCGTGTTCTCCGCCCCGGCTGCTTTTAAAATTCTGTACCGCCAAAGAGGCCCTGCCGCGGGGCGGCTGCGCCAGGCAGCAGGCCGAAGCCCCCACCCCATGTTTCACATATTGAGATTTTAGGGGTCGGATGCGTGAAAACCCCACCCAAAACCCGGTAAACCCGCCTGTGCCCCTGCCAGCGGGTTTGCGCCTGCCCCCGCAGAGAGTAATAGTTATTCAGTACCCTGCGCACACTCAATGCGTGAGGTGCCGCACCAAGAACCCACCGAAAGAAACCTATGAGCACCGCAGAACAGGGCCCCGTGAAGCCTGCTGATAACCCCGCAACCGGCGACGGCGAACTGAAACGTTCCCTCTCGCACGGTCAGATGACCATGATCGCGATGGGCCTCGCCCTGGGAACCGGCCTTTTTCTGGGCTCTGGTTCCGCCATCAAAATTGCGGGACCCGGTGCTATTATCGCCTACGCTGTTGGCTCCATGATCGCCGCTATTATCGCGGCGTGCGCGGGTGAAATGGCGGTTCGCCACCCCGTTCCCGGCGGGTTCGGCACCATCGCCACCAGATACCTCAGCCCCTACGCCGGGTATATTGGCCGCTGGGCGTACTGGGCAACCACCGTGCCGCTGACCGGCGCCGAACTCGTGGCGGTCGGCAAATATTTCTCGTACTGGTTCCCCGATATCCCGCTGTGGGTGACGGTGGCGGCCTCCGGCATCCTGATTCTCATCCTGAACCTGGTGAGCGTTAAATCCTTCGGCGCCCTCGAATTTTTCCTCTCCTCCATTAAAGTAATTGCGGTTATCGTCTTTATTGTGCTGGGGCTGCTTCTTATGTTCGTTGGCCTGCCCGGGCACGCTGCGGCGGGCACCGCAAATCTCGTGAACGACGGCGGGCTGCTCCCTAACGGAGTCGGCGCCGTCTGGGTTTCGATGGCAATTGTGATGTTCTCCTTCGGCGGCGTTGAAATGCTTTCCATCTCCGCCGCAGAAGCGAGGAACCCTGCGCGTTCGGTGCGCACCAGTGTTAAAGCCATGATCTGGCGGCTCTCCAGCTTCTACGTGCTCTCAATGCTGATCATTCTGTGCCTGATGCCCTGGCAGCAGGCGGCGCAGACCGGCAAAGACATCGGCCAGTCACCCTTCGTGATGGTGTTCTCTGAACTGGGTATTCCCTATGCGGCAGACATTACCAACTTCGTGATTCTGATCGCCGCGCTTTCGGGCGCGAACGCCTCGCTGTATGCGGCAACCCGCCTGCTCCACGCGCTTGCGGGCGATAAAATGGCGCCTCAGTTCGCGGGCACCACGAACCATAATGGTGTGCCCGTCACCGCGCTTCTGCTTTCCTTCCTGGGTGTGGTGGTCGCATCTGTTATGGCGGTGGCAGAAATCAGTAATATTTTCGAGCTGCTAATGGCCCTGGTCACCCTGTGCATTCTGGTGGTATGGAGCATGATTCTGCTGACCTACCAGGCGTACAAGAAGCACCAGGGGAACTCTTCGGGGTTCACCGTCTGGGGTGGGCGCATCACGGCGGGTGTGGGGCTTGCCGGGGTGCTTGCAACCTTGGTTGCCCTGTTCATGCTTCCCGATTCGAGCGCCGTAGTATCCGTGCAGGTGGGCGTGGTGTTCTTCGCCATTATCTCCGTCTTCTACGTGGTGCTGGCGAAAAAACGCGGCGGTTTCCCACGGGCCGACCTGGAGGCATTGACCGAACCACAGAAAGAAGACGCGTAGCCTGTTGAGCTATAACTGCGGGCAGAGGATATTTCATCCTCTGCCCGCCGGTGTAGTAATGGCGACGGGTGTACTACCCTAGAAACACAAACACGCTCATCATAGTTCCCCAGCATCTCCGTGGAAGGCTAACCCCATGACTGACTCCGACCCTCAACACTCCGCATCACCCAGAACCGGTGCCGAGCACCCGCACAAGCGCCCCGACCGTGCCGAACTCAAGCGCTCCCTCTCACACGGGCAGATGACCATGATCGTCATGGGCTCAGCGCTTGGCACCGGCCTATTCCTGGGGTCCGGGCGGGCAATCGCCATGGCCGGGCCAGCCGTTATTCTCGCGTATGCTATCGGTTCGGCGCTCGCCTCCGTCATAGGCGCGGCCACCGGCGAAATGGCGGTGCGTTACCCGGTGCGAGGCGGTTTCGGTGCCATCGCCACCAGGTACCTTGGCCCGTACGCCGGTTTTCTGACGCGGGTGGCCTACTGGACGGCGACCGTGGTCATTACCGGCGTGGAGCTGGTGTCTGTAGCCACCTACCTGAATTACTGGTGGCCGCAGCTGCCCCTGTGGGCGGGCATCGCGGTATTCGGTGTCGCAATTATTATTCTGAACATTACGAGCGTGAAATCCTTTGGTACGCTCGAATTTTTCCTCTCATCCATTAAAGTTATTTCGGTGATCGCCTTTATTCTGGTGGGCCTGTGCCTGGTGTTCTTCGGGCTTCCCGGGCATGCAGCGGCTGGCACCGCCAACCTTTTCAACGACGGCGGGTTCATGCCCCACGGGTTCGGTTCGGTCTGGCTTTCGCTGGCGGTCGTGATGTTCTCCTTCGGCGGTATTGAGATGATCTCTATCTCCGCCGCAGAAGCCAAGGACCCCGCCCGGTCGGTGCGTTCCAGTGCGAAGGCTATGATGATTCGTCTGGCAACGTTCTACGTGCTGGCGCTGTTTATTGTGGTGTCGATTATTCCGTGGCGTTCGGCGGGTGAGCTGGGGGAGAAAGTCGAAACCTCCCCGTTCGTTCTGGTTTTTGACCAGTTGGGCATTACGGGCGCGGCGCATTTCGTGAACTTTGTGGTGCTCATTGCGGCACTGTCCTCGGCAAACGCTAACCTGTATGCCGGTGCCCGCCTGATGCATTCGCTGGCAACCGACCGTATGGCGCCCCGTGCGTTGGCTGCGGTGAACGCCTCCGGGGTGCCTTCGCGTGCCGTATGGGTTTCCACCAGCGGCGTTGTTATCGCTATTCTGCTGGCGTTGTTCAGCCCGCAAGAGGCGTTCCTCTCCATGATCTTCCTGATTATGGTGTGTGCGCTCACCGTGTGGGTGCTGATTCTGCTCGCGTACATTGTGTACCGGCGGGTTGAGGGTCAAAGCTCGGCGTTCCGCCTGTGGGGCGGGCGCGTTACGGCGGGCGCGGGCATCATGGTGCTTTTTACCGTGTGGGTTGCCCTGTTCATGGTGCGCGGCTCACTTGTCCCCGCGATTGTGGGCGTGGGGTACTTCCTGGTTCTGACGATTGTGTACTTCGCGCGGGTCAAGCACACGCTCACCGTGGATGAGGACGCGTTCACCCAGGCGCAGCAGGCTTCCGCCGAGCACACTGCGGCCCTTGACGAGGAAGCTGAGGCCCTTAAAACCTCCGCTGAGGCTGGGCACTAGAGCACAGGAAACCAGGCGCCCGAACAACGGGCAACCTACCTGCCTCCGGCACGGTTGCGGTTATTGTATGCACATTCCCGCGCCGCTGCATCACCGGAACTGTGCCCCATGCGCGTACCTTGGCACAGGAGCGTGCGGGGCTTGGCGACCCGTGGTAATTATTTTCAGAATTTTATGTAATATTCCCGCGAAAATGAGGTCTTACCAGGGCCGCAGAGATATAGTATTTAGTGAACCGTATGATCTTGTATGCGTTCAAATGTCTGTGTGTTGTCTGCTCCCCGAAGGCATTGAAGCCTTCGGGGAGCAGTATTTTAGTAAATATAAAACCTTTAATATAAGCTTTAGCAATTTTATGTGCGGTATGCCGTGTAGTTGCACCGTATATGATTATGGTTAGAACACAATTAGCGTGCGTGCCTCTTCTGTACACCGCCTGCGGGATTAAGGCGCCGCTGAGCCTTTAGTGCTTCCCACACCCGCGCTGTACAGTTGAACTATGAGCGAAGAAAACACGAACAAAACAACCACAGGCCACACCGACCGTGAAATCACCGTATACGTGCCCCCACGCTGGGGAGATATGGACGCCTATGGCCACGTAAATAACGTGGCCATCCTGTCCATTATGGAAGAGGCACGTATCGCCCTATTCGGCCCGCCACCATCGTCCGGGCAGAAACCGAAAAACCTGCCCGCCCCGCCTATCCCGCTGTTTGAGACCATGGCCGACGGGGTGCAGGCGCTCATCGCTGAGCACGGTATCCGCTACGTGGCACCGCTGCCGTATACCGGTGAGAACATACCGGTGCGGGTGCGCATTGAGAAGATTACAGCCGCCTCGGTGCGGGTGGGGTATAAGATCCTTAACCCCGTCAACGGCACCGACTGTGTGCGTGCTTTTACGGTGCTGGCATTCTGGGACTCAACCGCCGAGCAGCTGGCACGGCTAAACCCGTCTCAGCGCGCCATGCTGGAGGGGCACAAAATGCTCGGTCACGGGTCGGCCACAGCCATTACCCAGTAAACGCCTCACAGGCGGGCTTCTACATGCAGTAGCGTGGCTCCTCTTGGAGAGGAGTAATTAGTTATGCACAGAATCGTGAGAGTTTGCGGATTTTCCCGTCTCAAAAAGAACAGCCAATCAGTGAGCGTTTTGCTGTAGAAGATATTGGCATCAACTAGTACTCTCATGGGGGCTTAATCGTTTGTAAGTTCTGGATTTTCAATGTCGAACTGGCGCAACGCATTAAATGCCTGGTTTTGTTCGGCTCGACGTGCATCACGAAAAGCAAAAACATCTGCACGGTTAAACTTATGATGCGTTCCTACTTTATGTGACGGGAGAAGACCGTCATTTGCCCATTTGATGAGCGTGGGGCGTGAGACGCCAAGGATCTGTGCCGCCACGGTACTGGTAAGCTCCTCCCCAGCAAACGCAATTGTGACGCCACGGCCTTCATTGAGGGACGAGATCAACCTAGAAAAGATGAGGCCCAGATCTTTAGGAATTTCAACGGCGCTCCCGTCGTCAAGGCGGGCTAAAAATGTGACGTTCCCAAATACACCCTCTGGCAGCTCCTTGAGGATGGATGTCAGTAAAATCCTGTAACGATAACTTTGTTGCTTACGGTGGCATCAATAACCTAGAGGAAATACTGGCGCACGCGGTGGAATGGATTAATAGTTAATAGTGGCCCCGAAATAGAGAAGACATAACTCATGAATAAAGGATTCTACACTAGCCATGTTTAAAAATATTTTACAAAAATCAGTGCATGGAGTTATTGTCTCAGGGTATACGGAAAACACCGGTGGAAAGCAGTTTTATCAGCCCATGTACCGGTGGCTCTTTTTCGAGCTGGAGGACGGCTTCGCGGTGTTTTCCTCCAATGATGGAGATATAGAAGTAGAACTGGCCGATGAGATTACTTGTCTTTTCGACATTGAAGAGGGCGATATTTTTACGCTAATGCATATTACCAATGAGGATTTAGGGGTCATTCACAGTGTGGAATGCCAAAGAGACGCGCTGGGTAATCTTATTGAGGTGACGATCTGCACGCACAAGAAAAATATAACTTTGAATTCATTAACCCTAGAAGGGTTTGAGATTAGTATTGCGTAGAACTACTAGCGTAATAAGCGCAGGCGGCAGGGCACAGTCTATAGATGTCTTGCACCCCTGGTGTTGAACCGAAACGAAAACATGAAAAAACTAGCTCAATACGTCAAAACTCCCCTTCTTCTCATCACCCTGATCGATGGATTCGAGGACGCATCCTTCGGGCTGATCCTCATCGTTTATATCTCGCGCATTGCCGAGCCCTGGTGGCTCACCGTCATGGCCGTCGGCGGGTTCTTCACCGGCATACTCTTCGGTCCTTTCACGGGCTGGGTTGCCGATCGTTTTTCGGGGCGAACCTGCTGGTCTGGCTCCCTGGCCGTCTCCGCTCTCTGTGTGGCGGTCATCGCGTTTTTGCCGCATCCGGTCACTATCGTGGGCTGTCGGCGCGCTCATCGCCAGCGTTTTCTATGGGCGTGGATGGTACAAGCCGCAGCTGGTGAACGCGATTCTGTGGGGCGGATTTTTTATCGGTGCCGCGATTCTGCTGGAAGGGCTGGTGGCGAATCCTTGGATTGTGGGAGCTGGGTTCCTGGTAGGCGGGTTCTTCAACTCGATCCACAACATGGGTATTCGTGACATGGTGTATACGTGGGTGCCCGAGCACCGTCAGGGGCAGTCTTGGGCTCTTATCGGCTCGCTGTTCAGCTCGATGGTGCTTGTGGGTGACCTACTCGGTACGCCGGGAATACTGGGGGATGCGCGCACTATTGTCATGATCGGCGGCGCGACGGCAACCGGTGCGGCGGTGGCGAACCTGCTGCTGTATGCACTGGTGCGCAGCCGGTGCGGGGTAAGAGTCCCCGGCGGGGAGAGGTAAAATTAAACCCGGCTTATTACACCCCGATAAATCAAGGAGAAAACCCCGTGAAAGCTTACCCGGTTCTCGCCGTTGGTGCGGCGCTCGCTCTGGCGCTAACAGCATGCTCGTCAGGAGATCAGAAAGCGCAGGAAAGCCCCAGCTCATCAGCCGCCTCAAGCAGTGCAAGCGCCAGCGCCTCTGCGAGTGCTTCTGTGGCGAGCGCATCCCCGCAGGTAAGTACCGCCGCGCAGGAGCCCACGGTTGGTACCGCCCCCGCCACGGTATCTGACGAACCCACCTGGGGCACTATCACCACCAGCTCGGCTGCCGCAGGGGCACCCACAACCGCAGCGGCTGGCGAAAGCGCCAGCGCCGCCACAGGCTCCGGGCAGGGCGGTGCCAACAATAACCCCAAGAACCCCCAGGCTCCTGCCGAGAAAATAGCCCGTGCAGGCGAGAGCTGCGGCAATATTCAGGCGCAGAATGGCAGTGCGGTCGTTACCGTACAGAACGGTGCGGTAGTGTGTGACCGTGCGCTGACGGTGATGCAGGAGTACGTGAATACCTCGGCGTCGTCGCGCGCCAGCCAGACCATTCAGGATGCTCAGTGTTCGTGGAATGAGCAGTCCAGCTCTGCCGAATGCACGGCGGCTAATGGGGGCGTGAAGTTTACTGCACAGCTGAGCAACCCAGCCTCCCAGCAGCAGGGCGGCGGTACTGCCCCTGCGCAGCCTGGCGCATCCCCGAGCACCGCGGCGGCTTCTGAGTCGGCTGCTGGTGCCGCAGCCCAGTAGCCGCAGCTATTTACTGCTGGTTCCTTCTCAAGGCGCTTTAGCGGCAGGCAACGGCCCGAAACCGTTATCTGCCGCTAAAGCGCCTTTGTGCTGGCTGCGATTTGTTCCCCCCCTTTTTTCTGCCGGTGAGGGGCGCGGACTATGAGTTCACGTCTTCCAGTTCGGAGAGCTTGGGAAGGGTGCGCAGGCCCGGCTGTACGAGCATAAGCACCAGCGAAAGCATCATGAATACGGCGAAGAACAGTAGGGTGGTGCCAGCACCCCAGGCACCGAAAAGCACCCCGGCGGCGAGTGTTGCTGCGGGCATTAGCGCCATGACGGGCACGCCCAGCGCCGAGTGCACCCTGCCTATTGCGGCCTCGTCGGTGGTGGCGTTCACGTAGGCCATAATGCTGGCGTTAAACGCCGGTAGCGGCACCCCGGCGAGCGCGAACACAACGGCTGTCGCCCAGAATGTGGGGTGTATGAATACTGCGGCGAGCTGCCCTGCCGCGATCGTACCCACGGCGCATATCCCCAGGGTGCTCAGCGCCAGCCGGTCGGTGAGAAAACCTACCAGGGTGGAGCCGGTGAGTACGCCCGCCCCGAAGGCGCCCATGAGTACCCCCACCCACAGTGCTGAGAAGCCAGCCGACTGGTAGTAGTAGATGAGAGTGAGCGGAATACCAGTGGTCGCAAAATTTGCGATTCCGGTCACGGCGGCTATTGCCAGTAGGGTTTTGTCGGCGAGTACTCGCCGCCACCCGTCTTTGAAGTCCGCGAGTATCCCGGAGGTCGTTTCAGGTGCCGCGCTGTCGGTGGCCGATACGGTGCTGCCGCCGGGCGCGGGGTCGTCGCTGTTGTTTTTCGCCTTCCGGTACTGGTCGATGCTTCTGCGGCTGGGAACCACGGCGAGGGCCACCAGGTTGAGCAGCCCCTGCGCCGCAAGCAGCAGGTGAAGCGATATCCCCGCGATGAATCCTGCGATTGGTGCCCCGAATAGGTTGGCGGCTGATTCGCGTGCTTGCCCTATGGCTGAGGCGCGCCCCAGATCCGTGACGGGAACGGTCGCGGCAATGATTTTCTGCTCGCTGGGGTAATCCAGCTGGGATGCGGCGGTCAGCAGCACCAGAATAAGTGTTAGCGCCACAATAGAGCGGGACCCGCTCATGCTGAGGGCAAGCACGCCCACCCAGCCCAGTGTTTGGGTGGTGCATGAGAGGATGAGTGCCCGCCGCGGGGTCATGCGGTCCACGATGGTGCCGGAAATAATACCGGCGGTGATTGCGGTGAAGCTGCAGCAGAAAAGCACCAGGGAGGCGAGCTCGGGGGAGCCGTTCATCGCTATCACCATGAAGGTGATGGTGATGAGAGACATTGCGTCTGAGAGCTGGTTGAGGGCGAGGGCTGCTGCGGTGCGCTGAAATGCTGTGTTGGCCCGTAGCGGGTTTTTGGGCGCGCTGGTGGGGGTATTGGGGGTCATGCGTTTGTTCCTTGAAAACGTCGAGTGCTTATACCTGTGGGGTGTTGACGGCATACGTGTAGAACCCGCGTCGTCAGTGTTCGCGGGTGTGCGTGTGCCGTGGGTATTAGCGGTCGTTTTCGTAGCAGCGGCGCTGAATAATCATGATCCCATCCAATTCTAGGGTGACTGGAGTCACTTGTAGTATAGGGGGTGTGCGGCACCCCGCGCCACATAGGGCCAAGAATGAGGCGATGCGCGGCGTGCCCCTAGCGAGGGTCCGGTGCCTGGCCGGGGCCGTCATCCGTTTGTTCGGGGCTGGCATCTTCTTGTTCAGGGTCGTCGTGTTCGGTGAGCAGCGCATCCAGCCGGGCGAAGGTGGAACGCCAACTGGTGCGTACCTCCTCGTGAACATTCGGGGGCATGGGGCCGATCTCCACGGTGATGCGCGTGCCCTCACCCACGCCCTCGGGAGTAATCACCGTCTCGGGGTGAAAACGGAACCGGGAATACACCAGAATGTCGCTGGGCTCACCCAGGTGGTTTGGCAGCTGCTCGGCGTACTCCAGCTCGTGATACGGCTCAATAGCCAGGAACCTGCTCTGCAGCACGCAGGTGGCCCCCGGGTCGAAATCGTTCACCATCCGCACCCGCTGAATACCGCCCACTACGGACTCCACAACAAGGCCATCCGTCTGTGCCTGCCACCCCGCCGGACCGTACCAGCGGTGTAGCTGTGAGGGGTCAAGGTAGGCGGTAAACACCCGTTTGGGGTCCGCCGCGATCTCGTGGTCAAACACGAGCAGCTCTTCATCAGGTACCTTCGTAACACTCACAGTAGGCCTTTCGTAGCTATGGTTTCTTCCCAGAGTAATAGTTACCGAGGAATTCGTCACGGTACTCGAAGTAGGTGCCGTCGGCGATCGCGGCGCGCGCATCATCGACCATGCGCACGATAAACCGCTCATTGTGAATGGAGGCGAGGGTTGCCGCCAGCCGCTCATCCGCCTTGAACAGGTGCCGCAGATAGGCACGCGTATAGTGCGCACACGTATAGCAGTCACACCCCTCATAGATAGGCGAGAAATCTGCCTTGAACCGGGCATTCGTCACGTTAAAACGCCCGGTGGGGGAGTAGAGCGCCGCGTTACGCGCCACGCGGGTGGGTGAGACACAGTCGAAGGTGTCCACACCATTTTCCAGCCCCACAAAAATATCGTCCGGTTCCGAAATACCCAGCAGGTGGCGGGGCTTAGCCTCCGGGAGCTCTTCGGCGCACCAGCGCACAATGGTGTCCAGGTTCTCCTTTTCGAGGGCGCCACCGATACCGAACCCGTCGAACGGCATGGCACCTAAATCGCGGCAGGCTTTGCGGCGTAAATCCTCATACTGCGCGCCCTGAATCACCCCAAAAAGCGCTTGGTAGGGTTTGCCCGTGCGCTCATCCGTGAGCCGTTCATGCTCTGCAATGCAGCGCAGCGCCCACAGGCGGGTACGTTCCAGCGCCTCTTCCTGGTACCCACGGGAATTGTACAGAGTAGTCAGCTCATCGAAGGCAAACATGATATCTGCCCCGATCTGATGCTGCACCTGCATTGAAACTTCGGGGGTGAAACGGTGAATAGACCCGTTGATATGGGACTTAAAGTTCACGCCGTCATCATCAATATGCGCCAGGCGCTCTTTGCCGTGAGCCACATCGTCGTCACCAATCGGGCGCCCGTCGGCACCCTTCGCATCGGCAACGGTTCCCATGTCAATCACCTTTTTGAACCCCGACCCCAGGCTCATCACCTGGAACCCGCCGGAGTCCGTGAAGGTTGGCCCGTCCCAGTTCATAAACCGCCCCAGACCGCCGGCGGCATCCAGAATCTCGGGGCCGGGCTGCAGATACAGGTGGTAGGCGTTCGCCAAAAGCGCCTGCGCCCCGAGCTCCTTCATCGCTTCGGGAAGCACCGCCTTGACGGTCGCCTTCGTACCCACGGGCGTAAAGGCGGGAGTCTCAATATCGCCGTGCGGGGTGCGGATCACACCTGTGCGCCCCAAAAACTGCCCGCCATTAGCCTCCACACGCTTAGCAGACGGGGATGCGGTCTCGGCAAGGCGGCTGGTGACGGTGAACCCGAAACCGGGGTTGGGAAACTCGCTATTGCTGCTGCTCATGTGTGCCTTTCCACCGTGGGAGGGGTGCTCGCCGCCGGGCACTGGCGCGCGGAAATACCGCGCGAAGAACCCGCACAGAGAATAAAAACGGTAATTTTGGTGACGTTAGCGCGCCCGCCCTGGGGGCGCACCGTCTAGGATACGCGCGTCAGCAGGGCTGATGCCTCTAGCACCATCCACGCCTGCAACTGCCCGGAGAGCTCCACGGGGGTGCCCGCCGGCAGTACCGTGTGCGCCTGCTCCGTGAACTTGGGGGAGAACACCGCCACCGCGTCGCCGCGGATTTCGCTGGTGTTCACACCCGGTTCGCTCAGCGGCAGCTCGGGGTCGAACTCGCGGCGCCCTTCCCACACTGCGCGGGCACTGCCGTGCACCAGCGAGGCCGCCAGCAGGCGTGCATCCTTGCTCAGCAGCTCGCACTGTGCCGCCTGTGCCAAGTACCGCACCAGGATGCCGGTAAACAACGCGCCGTCGCCGTCACCGCCGGATGCGAGCACACGCCCGCGATGGCCGTCGCTGAACACGAACTCCTCGCTCAGGTGGGTCACAATACCCACAATCAGCTGCTCGGCACGGCGCACCAGGGAGTGTGCCTGCTCGGGGCTGCGTTCTGCGACCGCCAGCAGCGCGGCCAGAGCCGTACCCTGGTTATACGTGTAAATATTCTGCTCATAATCCAAATCGATGTCGCGGGCACCGACCACATCACGGACCTTGCCGGTGCGCACATTCACCCCGTCAATGTAGAGCGAACGCTCCGCATCCCACAGGGTGTTATTGAGCCAGGTCACCAGGGCGGAGGCGTCGGCAACGTCACCGGCGCGGGCGAACGCCAGGGCGGTGGGGGCCGTCGCCGGGGTGTTAATGAAATCCCGTTTCTGCTTTGACCAGCTCACCCCACCGTAGGGTGACATGCCGGAACGCAGCTGCGGGAACAGAACGTTCCCGGCGTCCTGCGCACCGGTATCACCTTCGCCGCCGTTCATGGCGCGGGACAGCTCATTCATGCGACCGGCGGCCAACGCCAGCCACGCCATATCATCGTAGAAGCCGTTCACGAACGTGCCAAGGTTTCGGGCGTTAATGCCGCGCACCAGCGCGCGGGCGCGCGAAAGCCATTCTGAGGCACCCAGCCGGTTACCGGCGTGCAGCTCGCGTTCCCCGGCGTCTACCACGCACTCCAAAAAATGCGCCTGCCACCAGTAGTGCCAGTCTTTAAGCCGTTTGCTGAGGGGCCGGGTTTCGGGCACCTGCACGGAACCAAGAAGCGTTCCGGGCACGCCCAAGGGACGGTGCGCAAATTGGTGAAGCACCGAATCCGCGGCTAACCGGGCACGATCAGCCGCACGCTGGGCGTAGTCGGCTGCGGTGTGGGTGGGCGCCTGCGATGTGTGAGTGGATTCCATAAATGCCTTTCCCGGGGGCCGAGACAGTTTTACTCATCTATACTTTACCCTTATTTACCTTTGACATTATCCCATCTTGTGGGAAATGTTCGCCTTCACGTGCAGGCTTATGGCCTCAGGGCTGAATTTATGGTGGATTATGACGGTAGAAGAGCCAGCTTCCGCATACTGCGTAACCGCACCCGCTCGCCCGTGACGGGGTGCTCAAACTCCAGTCGGTGCGCCACTAGCTGAAGCGGCAGCTCCGGGGCATTGGCTGGCGGCAGCACCTTCGGGTAGAGCACATCCCCTGCAATGGGCGCCCCCAGCAGGTGCAGGTGGGCGCGCAGCTGGTGGGTTTTACCGGTGTGCGGGCGTAACCGGTACAGTGCCAGCCGCTCACCGGTGACGGGGTAGCCCGGTGCTGGGGGCGCGATTGTGCCGGTGTGCTGAGAGGTGCCGGCTGTATGGTGCGGGCCGGGCGCATCGAAAACTGTGAGGATGCGCACCCCGGTGGTGGCGTTGGGGTTCAATAGTTCCCGCTCACACGATGGCTGATCCCACTGCCGCACCTGCAGTTCACCCCGTATTTTCTCAATGCGGGTGCGCACCGTCAGCTCACCCGATAATGCTGCGGCGCGCACCTGAGGGTCGGGTATGGGGCGTGCCACCGCCAGGTATTCTTTGAAGACCTCGCGGCGGGCAAACATGGTCTGAAATAATCCCCGCGCCGGAACCGTTTTGGCGAAGAGCAGCACCCCCGCCGTCGCCCGGTCCAGCCGGTGAACCGGCACCAGCAGCGGGTTTCCCTCGCGTACCCGCAGCTTGGTGAGGGCCGTCTGGGCCACGAACGCCCCGCGCGGGGTGGTGGGCAGAAAATGCGGTTTATCGACTGCCAGCACATGTTCATCTTCGTAGAGTACCGGCAGGTCATCGGGGAGCTGGGGCTCCTCGGGCAGTTCCCGGTAGTACCAGATGGTGAGCCCGGGAACGTACGGTGAATCGCCGGTGAGGATACGTCCGTTATCGGTGCGGATCTCCCCGCGCTCAAGACGGTCCGTAATAACTCGCGGGTTATGTGGGTAGAACCGGGCCACTAAAAAATCTGCGACAGTTCTCACCGGCTGATGGGGGTGCGTTGACCCTGCGATGTCAAGCGCGGCCCCCGGGTCACTGGGGAGGGTAAACGCTACCGGGTCAATACCCGCCCGCTGGGGCAGCGGCGGGGTTTTAGTGTCTCGTGTGGCTCGTCTGGGCATACGCCGATTCTACCGGCGGCCCCCGTTGGCGTAATATTTTCCCCGAAATACCCACTTTATCTGTCTAATTAAAACTGAAGTTTATATAGAAAAGGTTTTTTCAATAGTTTTTGAGGCGTTAAATATGGCTACCCGTTGTCCGTTTGGGCGTCATATTTTCTGAAAACCCACAGCCGTTCAGGGTGAAGCGGTAGGATTGAAAAAAGAGGGTTCGAGCAATCGAACATATAAGGGGCAATGATGGAACACTATATACGCAACGAAGCCGAAATGAGTCAAGACGCACCCAACCACACTAAAAATAAGACAAGGAAGCTTCCTGTGCCGCATCGTACGCGGCTGACCCCCGCCGCCCGCGAAGAGCAGATTATTAATGTTGCCGCCGCACATTTTGCCCGGCGCGGGGTGGTAGGTGCCTCCATGCTCGACATCGCCAAGGAAGCCGGGATTACCCGTGCCCTGCTGTACCATTACTTTCCCGGCAAGGAGTCCCTGGCTGCTGCTGTGACTCGCCGTGAAGCTCGGGCGGTTCTGGAAACCCTCAGTGAGCATCACGAAGACCCGCAGGAGGCGCTGCACACAGCGTTACACGCCTATTTTGACCGTGTGGCCGGGCGCGGCACCGAAGCCACCAGCGACGTTCCCGACACCCCGGATGAGTACCTCAAATGGATGCTGCACCGCACCGGCATGCCCGTGAACGACCGCACCCGCATGATACTTGGCGGATGGATGTACCTCGTCGATTACTTCGCCCGGCACGTGGTGCAGGGGAAAGCACGCGGGCGTGTCTCGGCGGGGGCGAGGGCAATGCGCACCGAAGAGGCTATCGAACTGTGTATGGGCGCCGCCGATAACCTCACCGGAGGTGGCTACTAGAGCCTCTCTACGAGACCCCACATCGGGAGCTGTCGAAAATATTTCGGTTCCCTTGATGCGGGTTTCTGCGTTTAAAGCACCCACATATCTGGGTACCCCAGATGCTTAGGTACCCCAGTATTTTAGAGGGAGCGGCGCATCCGCAGACCGCGCGGGGTCGTGTAAAAGCCCTGCGCAAGCAGTGCGCGCCGTAACGCCACCACCGGATGCTCGGGCAGCCGGGTGGAATCGGCCTTGGACGCTCCCCGATGAGCCGGTGGTTCCGGGGTCGCCAGAATATCACAATCGTTGAGTTTTTCCACCACGATTTTCTCAGCAATACCCGCCTGCACGATGCGCGCCAGCAGCGGAGCCGCCGCCTCAAGTTTGAGAGGGTCGGCAGTGAAAGACAGCAGGGTTTTGCCGCCGCGTTCCAGATAGAGGACCGCTTCACCATCGAGCAGGATGAGGCAGGCACCCGCCTTACGCCCCGGACGATGCCGCACGGACTGGGCGGTCTCTGTGCCTTCGTGCGCAGCCTCTTCCGTACCGCCGGGTGCAGAAGAGGCCGGGAGCAAGCTGGGGACGGAAGGCCATGTGATTGCCGCGCCATAGGGATTCGCCGGGTCTGTAGCCGCCAGCAGAACACCCTCAAATACACCGAATACTTCCTCGTTTTTTGTTCGTTTTGCCCCGGTATTCTGCGGATTATCAGCGCCAATATTAGTGTAGGAGCGCACCGCATCCACCGTTGCCGGGGAGGCGAACTGAGCCGCACCCAGCCCCTCGATAAAGTACCCACGCCGCACCAGGGCACGTTCCTCGGCAGCCGCATAGACGCGGTACAGGGCCGCAAAGCCGCCGGGCACATCCTCAGAGGCGAGCGCGCCGCGGGTGAGCACACCGTACCTGTCTAAGAGAAGTTCCGCGCGCGCATAGGCGGTAACGGTAGCATCCGCTTCCTGCGAAGACTCGGTGCCCCCCGTATGAGGGCGGTTCTGGGGAAGGCTAATATGACTGAAACGCCCGGAATCCCGGGCCGAAACCTGCGGATCAGAAGAGCTGGCACGAGTGCCGCTCAAGCCGCTGTACCTGCGTGGGTATGCACCCGCAGAAGTACGCGCCGCCGACAGCCGTGCGGCACCGCGCCTGCGCACCGGGCGCGCCAGGGGAGCAGCGGGCCGCACCGGATGCGCACTCGACCCACCCGCCAGCATGGCACGTACCGGGGCGAAAGTATCGTTCGTGACCAACCCCGCCCACACCAGGCGCCACAGTGCGGCAGACACCTCCGAAGCCTCCGGAAAATGCACAACCTCGCCCGAGGCGGCGCGAGAGGCCAAGATCTCGTGCACGCGCTCACGAAGCGGCATAAAGAACAGCCCTCCGCCGGAAAGCGCCTCAAAGACGGCGTGCTCCACCGGACCCAGCTCATCCAAGGCCTGCGTACGGGAAGAATCGGGCAGGGTCAGCTCGGCGGATTCGGTAAGATGCAGGCTCACCCAGCCGTCATTGCCGGAGATTTCGCCCTCACCGCGCCAAAGCACCTCTCCGCTGGCCAACAGACTATCTAAGAGCTGCGGCGAATAATCACGCACCCGTGCTGGCAAGACGAGGGTCTCCAAAGCGGAGGCGGGCATACGCACCCCGGCCAGCTGATCGATGACCGTCAGCAGGCCCTCGCGGCCTTCCAGAGTATCAGCGGATGAACCTTTGTTTTCGACGAGAACCTGAACCGTGCGTTCGGGTTCGTAATAGGCACCGTATTCGGTGGTTTCTGCGAGCCTGCGCGAAACCTTGACCGTCTGCGTGCGCACTCCCTGCCAGGCGGGCAGGAACGCGCCATAGGCGCGCTGCGGTACCGGCTCAATCTCGCGGCGCAGCGCCGCCAAAGACCGGGCACGAAGCAGGCGAAGCACCTCGGCATCCACCCATTCCAGGCTTGCCGTGGGCACGGGGGAGAGCGGTATCGTATCGGCTGCCTCCGCGCGAGATACACGCAGTTCCTTGGGCAGGTACTCGCCCGAGAACAGTCGATTCTGCGTCTCTAAAGCGCGTAAAACCGGCAGAATAGCACCCGAACCCGTCGGCGTGATGCGGCTGAAATGGGCGCTCGCCTCGGCTGCGGTAAAGGGGATGTGCGTGCGCGCATACCGCGAGATTAGGTCTTCGAGCGGCGCGGCGACCGGCGTGAGGTACGCTTCGGCAAGCCCGACTGGAAGTGGCAGCCCTAACCCGTCGCGCAGCCGCGCGGCGTCTTCCACAGCGGCATAGATCGGTTCCGTGCTGCCCGCCGTATTTGAGCGCGGATTAATAACGAATGCCCTGCGGGATGCGACCAGCTCTTCCGCCAGCTCGCGTGCCTTTTCGGCGGTGGCGTGCGGGGTAGTTTCAAGGTCTTCTTCCGGCAGACCCCCGTCGGTATTTTTGGCTGAATGCACTGTTTCATGTGAAACATCAACCTTATTAGATTGACTTTTGCTGCCTGTTGGGGTGCTCTGAGAGATCTCGGGCGCGGACTCAACCCAGGACCCCTCATCCCCGCGCAGCCGTAGTGCCAGCTCCCTCGCCGTGAGCGGGCCGAGCTGGCGCAGAAGATCCGCCACGCCCTCAACCCCGCGTGCCCGATACTTCGCCCCGGTGCGCTGAAGACGCTCCTGAACCTCAAGAATCACCTGCGGATCCAGCAGATCGCGCAGCTGAGCGGTACCCAGCAGCTCCGCCAAAAGCGCCGGATCCAGCGCCAAGGCGGCAGCGCGGCGTTCGGCGGCGGGCGCATCCGTATCGTAAATATGCTCCGCCACGTACTCGAAAAGCATGGTGCGGGCAAAAGGCGAAGGCCCCTCGGTCTGCACCTGCGACAGGCTGATGCGCCGCGCGGCAATATCCCGATGCAGCTGAAGAAGCGCAGGAACATCATATACATCCTGCAAGCATTCGCGGGCGGTTTCCAGCAGAATTGGGAACTCGGGGTATTTGCGTGCAACATCCAGCAGCTGCGCCGAACGCTGGCGCTGCTGCCATAGGGGAGTGCGCCTGCCCGGATCACGGCGCGGCAGAAGCAGGGCACGGGCGGCGCTCTCTCGAAAACGAGACGCGAAAAGCGCCGATTCGCCCACACGCTCCTTGACGATCTCCTCTAGCTCATCGGGCTCGAAGAGAAAAAGCTCAGCACCCGGCGGGGTATCTTCCACCGCGGGAATACGCAGCACAATACCATCATCTGCCGCAAGCGCGCTGGCATCAATACCGTACCGTTCCTGCACGCGGGCGCCCACCGCCACAGCCCAAGGTGCATGCACCGGATACCCGTACGGCGAATGCAAAATAACGCGCCAATCTCCCAGTTCATCGCGGCAACGCTCCACCACAAACCGCGTATCGGTGGGGACCACGCCGGTAGCCTCGCGCTGCTCCCGAATATAGGCAAGCAAATTATCGCTCGCCCAAGAATCCAGCCCTAACCGGGTCAGCTCGGCGCGTATCGCAACCGTCGCTGAGGCGTCTTCGCTTCCGGAGTCAGCACCCGCAGACTTCGCTAACTCGCGGGTAAACTGCCCCAGACGACGGCCCAACGCCACCGGGCGGCCCACCCGCTCACCATGCCAAAACGGCAGACGTGAAGGCTCGCCGGGCGCGGGGCTCACGCGCACCGCATCGTGCGAAATGTCCTCGATGCGCCAACTGCTCGCACCCAAGGCGATAACATCGCCCGCCCGCGATTCGTAGACCATCTCCTCGTCCAGCTCTCCCACCCGTTTAGGCGCCTTGGAATCCTCAGAACCGGCCAGGTAGACAGGAAAAAGCCCACGATCGGGAATCGTCCCGCCCGAAGTTACTGCAAGCCGCTGCGCACCGGGCCGCCCCTCAATCGTGCCGCTTGGCGCATCAGCGGTGGCGGTGCGATCCCAAATAATGCGCGGGCGAAGCTCCGCAAACTCATCGGAAGGGTACCTGCCCGCCAGCATCTCTAAAGTACTGTCAAAGAGCGCGCGCGAAAGGTTCGCGAAAGGGGCGGTGCGGCGCAGCGCCTCGTACCAGGCATCCACCCCGATAGGCCCCAGAGCGCAGGCGGCAACGGTCTGCTGGGCAAGCACATCCAGCGGGTTCGCGGGAACGGTAAGCGGTTCTAAAGACCCGGCGAGCATACCAGAGAGAGCCACGGCAGAGCCCAACAAATCCCCGCGATGCTTCGGATAAAAAAGCCCGCGCGAAACCTCGCCCACTTGGTGCCCGGCACGGCCTACCCGCTGCAGACCGGAAGCCACCGACGGCGGAGACGCCACCTGAATAACCGCATCCACATGCCCCATATCGATGCCGAGCTCCAGGGAACTTGTGGCGACCACGCACCGCAGCGAACCATTCTTGAGGGACTCTTCGATGAGCGTGCGCTGATCCTTCGCCACCGAACCGTGATGCGCCCGCGCCAACGGCGCAATATCTGGCTCCTCACCAATGTCAGGCAGGGGCTCACCCGCAAGCTCGCGCCGTGAGAGCTCACGGCGCACATGAATATCGTTGAGAGCCGCGGTAAGTTTTTCGGCAAGCCCACGCGAGTTCACGAACACGATCGTAGAACGATTATTCTCGATATCGTCCACGACGCGTTCCTGAACATAAGGCCAAATCGAGGCACGATACCCGGATGCGCGCTCGCCCTCACCGGCTGGCTTCCGTGCCCCTGCACTTGCTGCCGCGCTCGCAGTACCGTCTTGTTTGGCGGAGTTGTTCGGCTGCTCAAGAGATAATCCTTCTTCACCGGGGAAGATGCCGATAGCATCCGCAAGAGTATAGGATGGCGCATCATCAGCTGCCTGAACCTGCAAATCCGGGGCGTTCGGGGCTGAACCGGGCGAATCCTGCCCGCGCGGTGCCCGCTGCTCCCCGGGTGCATAGCTGCCCTGTCCGTAATCGTTTGCCCCGCCGAGTGCCGCCATATCCGGCACGGGTACCGAGAGCCGCAGGTCCCAACGTTTGGGCACCTGCCGCGCCACGATTGTCACCGGGTGCACCCCGCCTAAAAATGTGGCGACGGCTTCGGGCGGGTTCACGGTTGCCGACAGCCCGATGCGCTGCACCGGCCGCTCCACCAGCTGATCGAGCCTCTCTAGGGACACCGCCAGATGCGCCCCGCGCTTGGTTCCCGCCAGGGCGTGCACCTCGTCCACAATTACAGTTGTCATGCCGGTGAGTGTCGAACGTGCCGCAGAGGTTAGCATAAGGTAGAGCGATTCGGGGGTGGTCAGCAGAATATCGGGCGGGTTGCTGATCAGCTGCCGCCTCTCACGCGCCGGGGTGTCACCACTCCGAATACCCACGGTAATATCGGGTGGGGTTCGCCCGGATTCCTTCGCCGTATGCGCAATCCCCGCAAGCGGCGCGCGCAGGTTGCGCTCCACATCCGCCCCGAGAGCTTTCAGGGGCGAAACATACAGGATGCGCGTACCGCCCGCACGCTGTTTCTTGGTCTTTTGTGTTTCCCGAGCGTCCCCGTTTTTCCGTGCCTGAGTCGATGTCGTGAGCTCGCGCTGACCCGGTTCTGCGCTTTTGTCGCGGTAGAGCGCATCGAGTGCCCACAGGAAAGCGGCAAGGGTTTTGCCGGAGCCCGTGGGGGCGATAATAAGCGCGTTTTCGCCCTTGCTGATACTCTCCCAAGCGCCTTCCTGCGCGGCGGTCGGGGTGCCAAAAGCGTTGCGGAACCATTGCTGAGTGGCGGGTGAGAAAGGTGCTAGAGCGTCGGGCATGGTTCCATTATCCCGAAAATATGCGGCGCGCAGCGGGGTTTAGGTCATGGTGGGCTGTCGCGACTACGGCGGCTTGGCGAGAAGACCCCTGTGATGGTGAATATGGGGCGCCACCTGGGGCTTTGCCAGTACCGCCGGGGTGTTCATAGTGTGGACTATTCCTGTATGTTTCGCGCTACATTTTCTGTCGGTTAAACAACGGTGAGGCGTTGCGCGGTGCACTGAAGCCTTCCAAGTGGTACGTCTGCGCTTGGTATATCCCTGGTAAATACAGGGCTAAGGATCACGCACAGTGAGGGAGAGGATGTTTACGGTGATGTTTGACCGGCCCCCGATAGCAGGGTAATGTTTTATCTGTAAAGTTTCTAAAGGTAACAATTAGAGGAGCCTCATCATGACTCGCCTGAACGACGAACAGCTCAACGCCCTTTTCAACGAACCCCGCACCGTGAACGCATTCACCGAGCAGCCCGTCACCGACGAGCAGCTGCAGAAAATCTATGAGCTGGCCGCTATGGGCCCCACTGCTTTTAACAGCCAGCCGCTGCGCATCACCTGGGTAAAGACCCCTGAGGCTCGCGAGCGCCTGGTCAAGCACATGATGGACGGGAATAAGGAGAAGACCCTCAACGCCCCCGTGACCGCTGTGCTGGCTTTCGATAAGAACTGGCAGAAGCGTTTTGGGGAATTCGCGCCCCAGGCCGCTGCCTTTGAGTCCTACTACGAGGCTGAAGAGGCGCGTATTCCCGCAGGCGCGCTGAGCTCTGCACTTCAGGCTGGCTACTTCATTACCGCCGTGCGTGCTCTCGGTTTGGATGCTGGCCCCATGACCGGCGCGGATTTCGACGGTATCGCCGCTGAATTCTTCGAGGGCACCGACCAGCAGCCCTTCCTCGTCGTAAACCTGGGTTATGGTGTGGCTCCCGAGTATCCGCGCGGTACCCGTTTTGAGTTTGATGACGTAACCCGCAGCATCTAAAAGCTGTGTTTCGCGCTCGCTGAGCCGCCGCATATTCGGCATTGAGCGAGACCAGCGAGAGTAAGCCGCAGAACTCCGGTAGTGATGTACATGTGTCCGGGGACCTGTGAGCGCCTGATTTTTGCCGGTGGCTGCCGTATCTGATGATGCGGCAGCCACCGGTTTTTGTTAAACCCTGAGGGAACGGGGGAACTGTTGCAGTGCGAATTTTGGGGTAGCTTTATGGCACGGGCCGGTGCATGATGGGAAGAACGGCGCGGTAGCCTTTCGTGGGGCATATAGATTCACTGTGCCAAAAGAACCCGACGTCATAGGAAAGGATATGAGAGATGACCCGTTTGTCTGAGGACCAGATCACTGCTCTTTTCCGTGAGCCCCGAACTATGCGTAAATTTACCGATCGGCCCGTCACTGATGATCAGCTTCGGGAGATTCAGGAACTTACCTATCTGGGGCCCACGGCCTTCAATAGCCAGCCTTTGCGCATCACCTGGATTAAGAGTCCTGAGGCCCGGGAGCGCCTAGTGAAACACCTGATCGAAGCTAATCAAGAAAAGGCTCGTCAGGCACCCGTTAACGCCATACTCTCATACGATAAGGCGTGGATAGACCGTGCAGATGTGTTTAATCCCCGCGCGGCAGAGACTATTAGGAGCTACTGCACGACCGAGGAAATTGTTACCTTCGCCGCTCAGCAGAGCGCCAACCTGCAGGCCGGTTACTTTATGACCGCCGCGCGCGCCCTTGGTCTAGATGCCGGTCCCTTATGGGCCGATTTTGAGGGGCTGTATGAAGAATTTTTTGCGGGGACCGACGAGCATCCCATCCTTGTGGTGAATCTAGGGTACGGTGTTCCTACCCAGCACCCGCGCGATACTCGGTTCGGATTCGACGAGGTGACCCGCAGCCTCTAAACACTGTGTTTTGCGTTTGCTGAGCCGCCGAGGAACATTTATGGCACCCGGCGAGATTACCGCAGAGACCCGGTACGCGGCGAACGGAGAGGCCCACGAATATCTCTGATTCACCGGCGGCTGCCGCATCTGAATGATGACGGTAGCCGTCTTTTCGTTAAGATTTTTGACACTGGGACGGTAAAACCGGCGTTTGATGGGGTGCGGGGTACACAATGGGAATAACCCCACCTGGCAGGCCCCGCAGAGAGGAAAATGCAATGCCCCCTCACTACCACGACACCATTAACCTGGCGAACCCCACCCACCGGCCCCGTCTGGAGGAAGAGCAGCGTGCCGCCCTCTACCTTCAGCCGCGCACCTGCTACCGGTTTAGCGAGGATCCCGTCACTGAGGAGCAGCTGCGTGAGATTCACCAGCTGACTGTCATGGGACCCACCGCCTACAATAATCAGCCGCTGCGCATCACCTGGGTACGTTCCCCGCACGCGAAAGAACGCCTATTGACTCACCTGCATGAGGGGAACCGCGCATCTGCTTCCCAGGCCCCGGTGAATGCGATTCTTGCGTTTGAGCGGAACTGGCAGAAACGTTTCACCGAGTTCGCCCCGCACGCTGTGGCCGCGCAGAAGTTCTTTGAGGATGAGGGCGAGCGTATCCCGCTGGGGCGGCTGTGCGCGCAGGTTCAGGCGGGGTATTTCATTACCGCTGTGCGTGCTCTTGGCTTGGATGCTGGCCCTATCACCGGCGCGGATTTTGAGGCGATCGCAGCGGATGCGGTGCTGCTGGGTGGGCAGGATCAGCAGCCGTTTCTGGTGGTGAATATTGGTTACGGGCTGGGGCCTTTCCGGGAGCGTGGGGTGCGGTTCAGTTTTGAGCAGACCACCCGCACTGTCTAGGCCCACAGGGTGGGGAATATTCTCGCCCAGTAAGCGTGTCCAACTGGTAAGCTAAGGCTCAACTAGTGTATAAATAAAGTATTGTGTAGATGCTTAAAAGCGGCTCTCCCGGTTTCTCGGGGGAGCCGCCTTATAGTTAGGGCGTATTTGGTGCATAGAGCGCAGAATCTGCGCCCCACCCGGCACCGCAGGTACGCCGTGCCGCTGCGTGGCTAGGCGCCGAATTGGCCCACGAAGAGCTGCGGCACGTTAGTGCACGTGTCCTGGTCGAAGTCGAAAGCGTACCCTTTACCCGACCCGGGCAGCCACACGGTGAGCTTAGGGGAGTTCTGCACCACACAGTTATCGCCGTGCGATGATGCGCTCACGCGCCGCATGGCGGCTGTGGTGGTCTCACCCGACTGGAGCACCACCCCGGAGGGGTTCATAAGGTTACCATCGAGTTGGGAAGATATGCCCATAATGCTGCTGCCGTCCGTGTTGGTGTGCGCCACATCCGGGTTGCCTTTCAGGCGGCAGGGTCCGGCAGAGACATTGGTGAACGACAGGGTGTACTGCTGCGACCCGGCGGTTGAAGGGCCGGGGGTGAGCGATACCGAGACCTGGTTCTCGGTGCATGCCTGCGCACGGCTCACAAGTGTGCCGCCGCTGGATTCCTCGCTGGAGGCCCCACCGCTTCCGCCTCCTGCGGGCTGGGCGGCGGGCTCTTGCTGAGTGCTGGAGCCGCTTGAGCCGCCGCTGCCGCCTGAGGAGCTGGAGCTGCCTGAAATGCGCCCCGAACTGCCTTGTGAGCCGCTTCCTTGCTGTTTCTTGGTGCCGGAAGAGCTGGATGAAGAGGAGGAAGAACCACCTTTTTCGGTGCGTTTACCGCCGTCTTTTTTCTCCCCGTTGGTGCCGCCTTTGTCGGAGTGCTCATCGGATGAGCCGGGCGACTCTTCAGAGTTCTGGTGCTCTTTCTCGTCTTCTTTTTTCTTGTCGTTATTGTTTCCGCCGTTGACCACGTTAATGTCGCCGGGCGCGACCGAGCCTGAGGGGTTAGCTGAGGCATTGGGGGAGGCGATGGTGATGGTGCCGGGGGAGACACTCGCACTGGCCTCGTTCTGAGCCGGTGCGTTCTGCGTCTGGTTGGTGTCGCTGGAGCCGCATCCGCTCAACGTAAACGCGCACAGTAGCGCCGTGGAACAGATGAGAGTCCGTGCCGAAAGTTTCATTACATTGCCGCCTGTAAGGTGATGGACGCGCCGTCCATATCTGGGGTGTATTCTACCTGGCAGCATAGGCGGGAGTATTCGTTGGCTACATCGTCAACCATATCGAGTAGGTCAGCTTCTGCGTCTGTACGCTCGCCGGATGCTGCAATATGTTCGGGGTCAATAAAGGCGTGGCAGGTCGCGCAGGATGCGTTCCCTCCGCAGGTTGCCAACACCGGGAAACCGTGGGAAAGAAGCGATTCGAGTAGGGTGTGGTGTTCTTCCCACTCGACCTCACGACTA
This sequence comes from Rothia sp. HSID18069, assembly GCF_003989155.1. Classification (NCBI taxonomy): domain Bacteria; kingdom Bacillati; phylum Actinomycetota; class Actinomycetes; order Micrococcales; family Micrococcaceae; genus Rothia; species Rothia sp. HSID18069. Next base: position 246,147 of record NZ_RBMG01000003.1, read on the forward strand.
TCGCCGGTCTCATCGGTTACCTTAATCATGACGCCCATGCGTTCCTCCTGTGCGTTTGTGTAGATGCATATCCATTCTATGCGTCAGGAGGGGTATTAATCGCCTTCGAGAGGCGAATTATGGGGGTGCAGTGGCGGACATTATAGCCTCTATAAAGTTGCTATTGCCTTACTAACACTAGGCTTAGCCTACCCCAAATCAGTGGTTATTGTTAGGCGTCCTCCACGGAACATTTCACAGTATATCCCCATTGTGCGCACCGTGTGAGCCACACATTCGGCGTGCACCAAGGTCGCAGACAAAGCCCGCCTGCCCCGGTGCTGTCCAAGCGGTGGGTGGGCTGGCGTGCGGGAGCGTTTTCCAAAAAGCCCGTGACAGGCACAAAGACCCCAGGGGTGCCCGCCGGGTGAGGCGTATGGGCTGTGGGGCACCCCATAAAACCGCCGCTGGCGCCCCTTCTGATGAGGGGCGCCAGCGGCGGTATAACGTGAGGCAATACACGGGCCATATTTGCAATATGCGGGCAAAAGATTCAAAGACGCACCGGCCCGCCACACCCCGCACCTACAGCAGAGCCTTTACGAAGGCTGTAACTGTATTGGAGGGTCAGAGCCTTTCGTGCCTGGGGGTGGGTTCACCGCGGCGCGTGTACTCGGGCCGGTCCCGTTTAAGGTTAACCCCGAACTCGCGGCGCATATCGCTGACCGAGTTCTTGTACCAGCGCTGACTATCGGAGGGGGTCACCGGCATGCTCACGCTCTTGCCGGGGAACGCATCATGAGTGACTTTGTAGTGGGTCTTGCCGTGCTCAACCGTGAACCCGTGGGTCTCAAGCAGTTTAATGTAGCTGGGCATATCGTTCGGGATTTTAACGCCGCGCTGGGCCTTCTGCCCGCTGAGCCGGGGCTGGTTGTGCGGAGTGGGCCGAGTACCCGGTGAGGCAGAGGCCTCCGCCACACTCAGGATGGTTTTACGCGCCGAATCGACGATCACCTCGTACCCGTTGAGCCAGTACCCGGTGCGGGCGCTGTGCCCAGGGACCGCTGACACCTCAGAGTCGATACTCTCCAGCACCAGAATCAGCTCTTCTTCGCGCAGCCCCAAATCCTTCATATGCTGCTCAGCTGCCTCGGCCAGCGAGTATTTGCCGACCATCCCATCGTCAATTTTCCGTAGCGACATAACGGCTGAGCTATTGTGGGTGAGCACCACCCGGTACCCCAGTTTTTTGCTGGTGTACACGGGCACCTCGTACCCGTTGTTATGGCTGGTGCTGTATTCGGCGTCGGGGTCGTTGATAATGTCTAACAGCAGCGCATACCCCAGGTTTTCCCGCATCATATAGTGTTTTAGCCCGGGGGTCACCCCGTAGTTGCGGTCTTCCTCGGGCACGCCCGCATAGAATTCCTCTTCAAGGGACGCCCAGTGGGCTTCCTCTTCGGCGCGTTCTTTTTCCACCTGGATGAGGGGGGTCAGCTGAGCCTTAGGCATTTTAATGGCGGAGGGCGTGGGCACCGCCGAGAACGTATTGAGTGCTCGCGGGTGCTGCTTGGCGAAGAGCGTGGCGATCTGCGGGAGCACCTCAAAATACAGGTTGAGCAGGTCGGCATCCAAAACACGGTCTTCGGTGAGGGCGCTGCGCCCGGCGGGGGAGAGAAGGTCCCAGTCGCCGTCATCGTCAGTGTAGGTGTAGGTGGCGTAGGGGGCCATCTTCTGCAGCGCTTCGTAAAGTTCTTCGGGCACGTCGAGTGTGTAGCCGGCCATGACTAGTCCTCCTTCAGGGGTTTAATGGAGCGGATGGTGCGGCCGTCTGGGGCAACGAACACTTGGTACTCGTCGTCGCTGTAGACGGTCAGCCACGAGGGGGCCGGGTCCACGCTCTTAGGTTCTTCAATAATGCGGATAACGCGGTTATACGGGATGCTGCGCATCACCATGTAGTGTTCTACGGCGGGGGCGAAAGTGTACGGCAGTTCCTCTTCGCTGGTGTCGTCTAGGAACTCGTCGTAGAAGTCACGTTCGTCTTCAACGTTCAGCACCGTGTTCGAGCTGGTGTTCAGCTCCACCCGGTAGTCGTCGTACCGGTAGTGGGTGGTCCAGCCGTTGATTTTTTCGGGTACCCCGCAGTCGATAAACCGTTTAATGTCTTCGTAGTCGAGGTTGAGCTCTTTAATGTGTTTGAGCATTTCGGGCCGGATCTCTGGGTAATTCGAGCCGGGTTCCTCCGGGCGGTGCCGCGTTTTATGCAGCCTGTGCAGCAGCGAGTCCCCCTTGGCGTCGCGCAGGTAATACTGGTCGCCGAGGGTTTTGCTGAGCCGCTCGGTATCGAGCAAATCGGTGTGTTTCTCTTGGCTCACTGTGTAAGGTGCGATAGCTTCCACCTCTTTGAGTGGCCACACCCTTTCTCCTGCCGATTCCCCATGCCGTGCGCCCCGGGACGGCTTAGTGGCGTAGTATTCGGCGATGGCTGGCGGCTTGTAGGTGAGCGGTTTGAACTTACCCGCTAGAGCGGTGGGGCTTGGGATGGGGCCAGTAGGGGTTTTCGGCTCAGCCTTGGATACTTCCGCCAGCTTCGGCAGCGGTGAGCTGGGCGGCTGCGGTATTGGCCGCGTAATATCTGGGTGGTTCCGCTGCTGTGCTTCGGCGACGGCAGGCCTTGGCGCGATGGGTGTGGGGTGAGGCGGGGTAGGGATGGGTTGTGAAGTTTGCTGTTTTTGAGGTTTTGTATCTTCGGTACGTTGATGTATTTCTGCTGAAGTATGATCGTCGGTTTTTTGGGATTTTGTATCTTTTATCTGTTGTGTAGTATCCGCTCGGGGAAACGGTGTTTCACAAGGCTCACTACGCGGCAGGAAATTTTCTTGAAGAATCGACGCCATTGTGCGTATGAGTAGTTTTGCGTCCGGCTCTAGCGGTGCGCACGGGCAGGCGAGCTCCGTTTTATGGGAATCATATACAGCCCAATGCGAGCATTTTGGGGTGGCTGGAAAAACACTAAACTTACCCAGTTGGGCGATTTCTGTGAGCTGGCGAGCTATTACTCGCGGTATGAGCAGGGTGGTTGTAGCCACTGCTACCTCCTAGGGCGTGTAGGCATACTGGTTGTATTCTTGCGTGGATATAAACTTTGGGTTGTGCTACTGTCGTCGCTGCCCTAGAGTTTTACCTCAATATCAGGACGACACCGGAAGTGGTGCTGTCCCATACACCTCGCGCCTTATCGTGATGCGAGGGCGGTATACCAAACACACTTTCCAGGGTAACTTTTTTGGGGTTCTGTGGCTATGAAATCGGCTCATAGCCAAAAAATGGTTTTTCCGATAGGTGCATAGTACGGTCTTTTTTACAGATTTGGTGGCAAAACTGTGCATTCGCCACCAATTTTTTCCTGTGTAACTGTTGCAGGTTGAGCTTTTTCCGGTGCATCTTCTTCCGTGTGCTCAGATTTTCCGCCGCAACAGCAGGGGAGGGGGGGCGGTTTCCTGGGCTGTACCGCTGCCGCTGCTCACTTCACGTTTCTTGCGGGATGATGCACTCACACCCTTTCGTTATCGAAACGTAACTTTTGACGAGGTTAAAGAAGTAAAGCCAGTACTGCACGAACTGGCGTCTCGTGAAGCAGTCGCACTTATGCGGATGGAGCACCGAACCCTTTTGCCACGCCGTCTTGCGCCTCAGAATGCGGTGGCGCTACTGGTGTTCCGCAGGTGCAGTCGTGTGTTGGGTGGGCATCAAAAAAGCCCTTCCTGATGAAGAGGAAGAGCTTTCACAGTGTGCGCCTGGAGGGATTCGAACCCCCAACCTTCTGATCCGTAGTCAGATGCTCTATCCGTTGAGCTACAGGCGCATGTTCCGTGGTTTGAATTTTTTCAATCCGTCGCGGCAACAGGTAATACTCTACGGGATTCCTTCACACACTGCAAGTTGAAATTGAGTGTATTGGCTCACAATTAAGACGGCGGTTTTCTTCCCCGGCGTACCCGCTCTGTCGAGCCGCACAATCCCCTGGGTAATCACTCCCGTTGCGGTGTTGGCGTCCTGCCTGCCTGGTGCGGTATCGCCCCAGGTCAGCGCAATATTCTGCCTCTGCGCGGCGCACGCACCGGCAAAAAATATGGGATACGCATCGCAAACACCCCAGATGTTCCACACAACAAAGGTATATGCGCTATTCTGTAAACACACGAGGGAGTGGAAAATTTCATCGGCGTGCGAGCCCCTCGGCCCTGTGCGCCGCTGTTATTTAACCGCCCCAACCAGTCAGACGCGCCTGGCCAGCGAAGGTGCCCGGCATACAAACTCAAAGGGGAATAAAGTCAATGACTGATATTTCACGCGGAGCTCTTTCCGCAGAGCTAGAAAAAGACCTGCAGAACGCACCGACCACCCATGCCGGTCTGCTTGAATGGGTGCGCGAGGTTGCAGCCCTCACCGAGCCCGACCGTATCTACTGGGTTGATGGTTCCGAAGAGGAATACAACCGACTTGCCCAAGAACTGGTCGATGCAGGCACCTTCGTACGCCTGAGCGATCACGAGTTCCCCAACTCGTATGCAGCGTTCTCTGACCCCGACGACGTGGCACGCGTGGAAGAGCGCACCTTTATCTGCTCACAGACCGAAGAAGGTGCAGGCCCCACCAACAACTGGCGTGACCCCGTGGAGATGAAGCAGACGCTCACCGGCCTTTTCAAAGGTTCGATGCGCGGGCGCACCATGTACGTCATTCCTTTTGTCATGGGCTCTTTGAAAGCGAAGAACCCCAAGATGGCGGTCGAAATTACCGACTCCGCCTATGTGGTGTGCTCGATGCGCATTATGGCAACTATCGGCAAGGATGTGCTCGCGAAACTGGACGAAACCCAGGGCTTCTTCGTGAAGGCGCTTCATTCCGTAGGCGCTCCGCTTGAGCCCGGGCAGGCAGACGTGTCCTGGCCCTGCAACCCCGAGAAATACATTGTGCAGTTCCCCGAAACCCGCGAAATCTGGTCCTTCGGGTCGGGCTATGGCGGCAACGCGCTGCTGGGCAAGAAATGCTATGCACTGCGTATCGCCTCGGTTATCGGTCATGATGAGGGCTGGATGGCTGAGCACATGCTCATCCTCAAGGTCACCAACCCTGAGGGCGTTACCCGCTACATCTCCGCCGCATTCCCCTCTGCCTGCGGTAAAACCAACTTTGCGATGATGGATCCCACCATCGACGGCTGGAAGGCTGAAATGGTCGGCGACGATATCGCGTGGATCGAATTTGATGAGAACCACCAGGCTCGCGTCGTTAACCCCGAGGCGGGTCTTTTCGGCGTGGCACCCGGCACCGGTTACTCCACTAACCCCAACGCCATGAAGGCAATCTCTAAGGGCAATACTATCTTCACCAACGTGGCGCTCACTGATGACGGCTCCGTATGGTGGGAAGGTAAGACCGACGAGGCACCCGCGCACCTGACCGACTGGACCGGCAAGGACTGGACTCCTGAATCGGGGCGTCCCGCAGCGCACCCCAACTCGCGTTTCTGCACCCCCGCATCCCAAGTGGATATGCTCGCCCCCGAGTACTACGATCCCGAGGGTGTGCCGCTGAGCGCCATCGTGTTGGGCGGTCGCCGCAAGACCACCGTTCCGTTGGTCTCCGAGTCCGACAGCTGGGAGCAGGGCGTCTTCCGTGCGGTCACCCTCTCCTCTGAGACCACAGCAGCCGCAAAGGGTGCCGTCGGCGTGGTTCGCCGCGACCCCATGGCAATGCTTCCCTTCATCGGGTACAACGCGGGCGACTACTTCCAGCACTGGATCGACCTTGGCAAGAAGCATGGTGCCGAGAACATGCCGAAGGTCTACTATGTGAACTGGTTCCGCCGCACTCCCGACGGCAGCTTCGCATGGCCCGGCTTTGGCGAGAACTCCCGCGTGGTCAAGTGGATCTTCGACCGCCTCGACGGTAAGGGTGGCGGCACGCAGACCTTCCTGGGCACCGTACCCACGAAGGAAGACCTCGACCTGACCGGCCTGAGCATCAGCGATGAAGAACTTAACGCGGCACTCGCCGTTTCAAAGGATGAGTGGGTGGCTGAGCTGCCCGGCATTGACGAATGGCTGGCGAAGTTCGGTGATAAGCTCCCCGCAGAGGTCAAGGCTGAGCGTGACGCACTGGCGCAGGCGCTTGAGAACTAAGTAACTCTTCATCCCACGCGCGGCACCTCAGCGAGAGAACAGGGCAGAAACCTGTGGTCTTGCCGAGGTGCCGCGCAGTGCGTGCGGGGCGCCTGATGGCTGCACACGCACATGACACAAAACCTTGCAGGATTGTGCCTTGGGCATAACGGCGGCACCTCGCCTGGGGTTATGCTTGTCCAGCCGGTGCCTGTATTTTTCGTATAGTGTGAAGAGCCTCGGTGCCGGATTATAAAAGAACTGTTGCGCTAAAAGGCGCGGCACGCTGGGGTGAATCCCACGCCCACGAAATTATGCGGAATATACTATATGTATAAAGCATAAAAATTGGGTGCCGGTGCAGAAAGCCGGGATGGTTAGGCAGCGGACCCTAATTTTTTTCACGGTATGGTCGGGGCTACAATTCCCACAGATGACTATGGCTAGCGCCACCTTTAATAGTTTTTAGGGTGATCTTCCAGCCCCCATACGAGAGGAGAGAACGATGCGGCTTACAGCCTTTTCAGACGTATCGTTACGCATCATGATGCTTCTCTCTGCCTTAGACCCCGATCAGAAGCTCTCTACCCAAAAAATTGCTGACGGCGTGGGAACCCCCTATAACCATGTGGCGAAGTCGGTGGCATTCCTGGTAAATCAAGGCCTGCTACAGTCCACCAGAGGCCGCGCCGGGGGTGTGCTGCTCTCGGCGAAAGGCCGCCAGGCAACAGTGGGTCAGGTACTCCGTACCACCGAGGGGGATATCCCCATGATTGAGTGCGAAGATCAGGACGGTAACTGTCCTCTCGATAGTTTCTGCCGCTTACGGAACGTGCTGGCGGATGCGCGTGAGGCATTCTACGCGGCGGTGGATGATGTGGTGATTTCGGATCTTCCCGGCCCCGCTAGGCCTGCCGGGCCTGTATTTGTGGAGCTTGGGTTGGGGCCGCTGGCTGCGAGTTTTGACCGCGAAGTTCTCTAAACCTCTTATTATCAGCGTCGTGGCGAGGTTCTGCCGCCCGGTAAGCACGGAGCCGCCTGTTATTGCCTGACCCCGTGTAGCGTGCGGCAATAAGCGTGAAACATGCAGCGACTATATGAAAAGAAACCCTGCAGTTATTTCACCTGCTGCGAACTTAAAGAAGTATTTCACCTGCGCTTCTAAGTAACCGTTAGTTATTATGCCGAAAAATATTCGTATACAACATATAAAAAGTGTGCGGGGGCAGATACATAAAACTGCGGGTATTTTTGGGCGCCCCCACCAAAAGCAGGTTCCAAGGGAGCCCTGCGTGCCCCTGTCAGAAGTGCTACCGTGTAAAAGGCTTTACGTGTAAAACGTTTAAGGCGGATTTCATCATTTACGGAAGAAGGCACCTATGCTCTCTGAAAAGTCACGTCCCATTATTGAGGCAACACTGCCCATTATCGCCGACCGTATCGGTCACATTACCCCTGACTTCTACGAGCGGATGTTCGCTGCCCGACCCGATTTGATGGACGGCCTGTTCTCCCGTTCTTCTCAACTTGAGGGCACCCAGCCGAAAGCACTTGCCGGGTCTATTGCGGTTTTTGCCTCCTACATTGTGGAGCATCCCGATTCCTACCCCGATGAGGTGCTTTCCCGCGTGGCGCATAAGCACGCTTCTTTGGGGCTGCAGGAGAAAGAGTACCCCACCGTCTACAAGTACCTGTTTGAGGCTATTGCCGCAGATTTGGGCGACGCCGCAACCGAGGAGGTCGTGGACGCCTGGAGCGAAGTGTACTGGCTCATGGCGAACGCCCTCATTAAGATTGAGAGGGGCCTGTACGCGTCCCAGGCAAATAATGTTACCCACGCGCCGTTCAAGGTTGTTGATCGCCAGGAGACCGGCGATAACGTGGTTGTGCTGACCTTTGAACCTGCCGATGAAACCCCCATGACTGAGGCGAAAGCAGGCCAGTACATTTCCATTATTACGAAGGCACGTGATGGTCTGCGCCAGCCCCGCCAATACACCCTGCTTCCGTCCGATAAAAACCAGCGTCGTATCGGCGTGAAGCTCGACCCGAACGGCGAAATGACTTCGATCATTCACGGGCTCACGATTGGCGATGTTGTCGAGATTTCCAACCCTTACGGTGACCTCACCCTGGAGGGCTTCGGCTCTGCGGATGCGCCCCTCTACCTTTTCTCAGCGGGTATTGGTGTAACCCCTATGATTAGCTTCCTCAACGAGCTGATTGAGTCCGGTTCTCAGCGTCAGGTAACCGTGGTTCACGCCGACCGTCGCCTTGATACATGGCCGCTGCGCGAGGAGATGACCGCGCTGGTTGAAAAGCTCCCGCACGGTAAGCTCGTCACGTTCATGGAGGATGAAGAAACCGGTGATTACCGCGGCCGCGTGGACATTGCGAAGCTGGGCGTACCTGCGGAGGCGAACGTATACCTGTGCGGCCCGCTGCCGTTCATGAAGGGCGTGCGTTCCGCTCTCGTGGATGCAGGTGTACCGGCGCAGAATATTAATTACGAGATCTTCGGGCCGGACCAGTGGATGCTGCGCTCATAAAGGCTGCTTCAACGCAGCCCGTGCTGGAGTATTTAGAGGCGGCTGGGTGAGCTAATAGTCGCCTTTTCAGGGATGTCTCTGTGCAAGTCCGTCTCTCGGCGTCAGGGGCGCCTCGGCCCTCTTCTGGTGCGCATCTGGATCCTGAAGAAGGTTCTTTGGAGAACATCCTGAAGCCGCTTGGGAGATCCGTCTGAGGCCGCACCGAATATCCCATGTTCAGGAGGAGAGATAAAAAATATTGGGGGCGTTGAGCCCCCAATATTTTTATTTAAGTATTTCTAAATATCCAAAGGTAAACTAAAGAAGCCCCCGTCGCGGCTACACCCCACGGAACACTTCTGACCTAATCAGCCGTGGAGGGTCGTAGTTCCGAAAGGGGGTGAGACGGAATGCCGAAAAAAGGTAAAAGCAAAATCGCTTTGGCGGCTACGCGAATTATCAAAGCCCTCGCGCAACTCGTCAAAGCGATTGCTGACCTAATCGACGTCATCGGCTAAGCCGGTGTGACGTTTCAGCGGGTTCCCCTAGCTTCGCGGTTTAGGGGTGCCCGCTATCTAATATTATACCTAAATATCAGTGGGTATATCCCTGTTAAAACTACAAAGCCCTTGTTCTGGGGTTCACGCCCGGCACGCCTACCGGGGCAAAGCGGTTCAAATGCGTTTGCGACAGGGCTGTAAGGCGATTGTATAACCCGGCACCAATAATGCATAGCAGAAGGGCGGATGCCGATAATAATCGGCATCCGCCCAAAATAGTGAGTTCAGAGAATTACTGGCGCACCAGAGCCAGAATCTCGTCGCGCACGCGCTCCATAGTGGGGGTATCCGGTGCTTCAAGGTTCAGACGTAGGAACGGCTCAGTGTTGGAAGGCCGCAGGTTCGCCCACCAGCCTTCTTCGGTGTTGGTGAAGGTGGTGCCGTCGGAGTCCTCGACCTCTACGGGCGCGCCAGCGTAGTGCGCGCGTACACGGTCCACAGCGGCTGCCTTGTCCTCAATCTCGGAGTTGATCTCACCGGATGCCACATAGGGGGAGTAGCTGGCGCTGATCTCGGAAAGTGCCTGGTGACCGCCGCCGAGGGCCGCGAGCACGTGCATCGCGGCGAGCATACCAGTGTCTGCGTTGAAGAAATCCTTGAAATAGTAGTGCGCAGAGTGCTCACCGCCGAAAATACCGGATTCTTCAGCCATGACTGCCTTGATGAAGGAGTGACCCACACGGGTTTTCACGGCGCGCCCACCGAGCTTTTCAACGAGCTCGGGTACAGCCTTGGAGGTGATGAGGTTATAGATAATAACCGGCTGCTCAATGCCTTCCGCCTTAGCACGCGCGATTTCACGCTCTGCCACGAGCGCGGTAATGGCGGAGGGGGTGACCGCGTTCCCTTTCTCGTCAATCACGAAGCAGCGGTCGGCATCGCCGTCAAAGGCAAGGCCGATGTCTGCGCCGTGCTCAACAACCGCTTTCTGCAGATCGACAAGGTTGGCGGGTTCAAGCGGGTTAGCCGGGTGGTTCGGGAAAGTGCCGTCAAGCTCAAAGTAGAGGGGCACGATCTCAAGCGGAAGCGCGGGAAGAAGAGCATCCCCCAAGACGGCGGGGGTGGTCATGCCGCCCATACCGTTACCCGCATCCACAACAACCTTGAGGGGGCGGATGCTGGAGAGGTCTACGAGCTGACGCAAGTACTCGGCGTAGGCTTTGAGAACGTCCTTTTCGGTGACGACGCCGGGATTCTCAACGGTAGGAATGGAGCCTTCGTCAAGGTACTTCTGCGCAAGATCACGAATATCGAAAAGACCGGTTTCGGAGGATACAGGAACCGCCCCGGCCTTAGCCATTTTCATGCCGTTGTACTCGGCGGGGTTGTGGCTTGCAGTGAAAGTAACGCCCGCAGCGTTCTCAACACCGCACGCGAAGTAGAGCACATCGGTTGAGATGAGACCGATTTTCTGGACGTTTGCGCCGCGTGCGGTGGCACCTTCAGCGAATGCATCCATGAATTCGGGGGAGGAGGGGCGCATGTCACCGCCCACCAGAACAGTCTGACCAGCCAGGCCGAGCACATCAACGAAAGCGGCGCCGGTTGCCTTCACGGTTTCAGCGGTAATGGTCTCGCCCACGATACCGCGAACATCGTAGGCTTTGAACGAGTCATGTAGATTGATAGTAGTCACCCCCTCATTCTAACGGGAAGGCCAACTAATATCCCTCTATAATTGGGGAAGAAACGCTGGGAATTCCATAGATATTGTAGGTTTTCCATCACTCAGTTTTAGGCCGTCAGGGCGGTTCGTGAAAGGATATGCACGCGCATGGGCGAAATTTTCCGTCTGAAAAATAAGATTCAGAACTATGCATGGGGTTCGCGCAGCATCCTGGGTCGTATGCGTGGGGTGCCCGTGCCCACTGACAAGCCCGAGGCTGAAGTGTGGGTAGGGGCGCACCCGGCCGCCCCGTCGGTTGCCACCGTTGACGGCTCTGAGCAGCAGCTTGACGAACTGGTTGCACAGCAGCCCGGCAGGTTCCTGCGCCCCGACCGGAACAGCGACTGGTTCCCGTTCCTCTTCAAAATCCTGGCGATTGACGCCCCCCTGTCTATCCAGGTGCACCCCACCGACGAGCAGGCCGCCGCAGGGTTCGAGGACGAGCAGGCCCGTGGCGTGCCCCTAGATGCACCGCACCGCAACTACAAAGACCGCTACTCCAAACCCGAGACCGTGATCGCCCTCACCAACATGCGGGTGCTCACCGGTGTGCGACCCGCCGAGCAGCTCAAAAATCTTGCCCGAGCATTCAATGCGTCCTGGCTGGCGGACAGAGCGCACCTTGCCCCCAAAGAGCTGCTGACCGCGATTATTCGTATGCCCGAACCCGAAGCCGCCCAAGCAGTGGATCAGCTGGCGGCCACCGCCCATAAACTCGCGCAAACACGGCGTAAAGCGGCCCCCTCCGTGCTTGACGCTATAGAGCTGGTGAACCTGGTAGCACACAAATACCCCGGTGACCGCGGCCTGCTGGTGGCTTTCGTCATGAACCTGGTGCACCTAGCACCCGGTGACTCCGCCTTCACCCCCGACGGGCAGGTGCACGCCTACGTCTCGGGGACCGCAATCGAACTCATGAACCCCTCCGATAACGTCATGCGCGCCGGGCTGACCCCCAAACATATTGACACCGAAGAACTGATTCGGGTGCTGGGCGACTCCCAAGACACCCCCGAAATTCAGCGGCCCACCCCCGATAACGCCGCCGTAGGCGAGTACACCATGTGGGATGAGCGGATGAGTGTAACCCGCATCCGGGTGGCGCCGAAAGAAACCATCGACTATGTCTTTGAAGGAACCTCAGCGGCACTGGTAGTGGACGGGACCATCACTATCACCATTGCTGGTGCCGTCACCGGCGCAGGCCAAGACTACACCCTTGGCGGCACCGAATCCGTACTGCATGCGGGGGACCCCACCCCCGTGACCATCACAGGCAGCGGTGAACTGTACATCGCCCAGTACGTATAAGGGCTGGCACGCCACGGCAGGGCGGGGCCCAAAAGCAGGCAAATAACCACCCAGCGGTGTGTTGCGGGTCTCCATATCAACCGGGATACGTTACAATTCCTAAAAAACTATCCTGCCCAGACACCATGCCACCACCGTAAGGAATCACCGTGAAAATCATCCTCACCGTCACCGGCATCGACCACGAAGGCATCATTGCCGCTGTCACCAACACCCTCGCAGAACGCCACGTGAACGTCCTCGACGTCTCCCAAACCATTATGGGTGAATACTTCACCATGATCATGCACTGCTCCTTCGACGAAAACGAGCAGAACCTCATCGACCTGCAAGAAGCCATGATCCCCGTCGAACACGCACAAAAAGTTCAGATCCGCATCCAGGCAGAAGCGATCTTCAAAACCATGCACACCATCTAACGCGCCCAAGGGACCCCAACCGCATGATGAACGACAACATCCTCGAAACCCTACGCATGATCGAGGAAGAAAAACTAGATATCCGCACCGTCACCATGGGCATCTCCCTGCTCGACTGCGCCGACTCTAACGGCGCGGTAGCCCGCCAAAAAATCTACGACAAAATCACCTCCCGCGCCAAAAACCTGGTGAGTGTGTGCGAAGGAATCGAAGCTGAGCTGGGCATCCCCATTGTGAATAAACGCATCGCCGTCACACCCATCGCCGTCATTGCCGGAGCCAGCAGCGAAAACGACTACATCGAATACGCCCGCACCCTCGACGCCGCCGCAAAAGCCGTGGGCGTGAACTTCATCGGCGGGTTCAGCGCACTCATCGACAAAGGCGCAACCCCCGCCGACAACACGCTCATGAACTCCATCCCCACCGCGCTCGCCGAAACCGACGTGGTGTGCTCCTCAGTAAACATTGGCTCCTCCCGCGCCGGTATTAATATGAGCGGCGTTAAACGCATGGGTGAGGTGGTGCGTGAAACCGCCGACCTCACCGCAGACACTAACGGGTTCGGGTGCGCCAAACTCGTGGTCTTCGCCAACGCCGTGAGCGATAACCCCTTTATGGCTGGCGCATTCCACGGCGTGCAAGAAGCAGACACCACCATCTCAGTGGGTGTCTCCGGCCCCGGCGTGGTACACCGCGCCCTCCACAAAGTACGCGGGGCACGATTCGACGCATGCGCCGAAGCCATTAAACAGGCAGCCTTCAAAATTACGCGTGTAGGGCAGCTGGTTGGCAGCCTCGCCGCCGAACGCCTGGGAGTGTACTTCAACATTGTTGACCTCTCACTAGCCCCCACCGCCGAAATCGGGGACTCCGTGGCGCACATCCTCGAAGAACTGGGGCTGGAAACCGTGGGGACCCACGGCACAGTCGCAGCGCTCGCCCTGCTCAACGATGCGGTGAAAAAGGGCGGGCTCATGGCCTGCTCGCATGTGGGCGGGTTATCTGGCTCATTCATCCCAATCTCCGAAGACATTGGCATGATCGAATCCGCTGCCGCAGGGCATATTACGCTCGATAAGCTAGAAGCAATGACCGCGATCTGCTCGGTTGGGCTGGACATGGTCGCAGTACCTGGTGACACGCCCGCCGCGACGCTTGCCGCCATGATCGCCGATGAAGCTGCAATCGGCGTGATGAACCACAAGACCACCGCCGTGCGCGTCATCCCCGCCGTCGGCCTGGGCGTGGGAGATACCGTCGAGTTCGGTGGGCTGCTGGGGCGCGCCCCGATCATGCCGGTGCATACACCATCCTCAGAGGCGTTCATCGCCCGCTGCGGCAGGATCCCCTCACCGGTGCACGGGTTCAGAAACTAGGGGAGCAAACGGAAGAGGGTTTCTTTATCCGTTCTCTCTCTGCAGAGGTGCTGGGCTTATGCTAAAGGTTTCTGAATAGTTTCCCTAGCCCAAATGAATGCCCCTCCTACCTCAGATAGCACATATCAGGCGGTGAAGATGAAAGCTACCATTGATCAATGGCAGGGGACGCGCAGGCAAGAGGAAACCTTTGACATAAAATCTCAGGAAGAACTCACCGAAAAGCTGCGGCGACTAGACTCAAAGGTACATACAGAATTAATTCTTCATGGAAAAATTGATGATGATTATTTAACTATCTCTGGTGGCCGAGGAGCCTACCTAGTGTTCGGGCAGGAAGCACACAGCGAAGGACAGCTGAGAGGGTTTAACTTATTGTGCCCAGAAGGCGAAGAAGTGAACTCTATAGATGCAGAGAATATGAAAGCCGGAGGGCAGTATGGGCCGTATGAGGTTAAATATGTTATCCCCGAATACCTGGCGTTTAGCTGTGTGAGGGAATATTTTAGGCTCGGTAGGATTCCATGCGACGATAAAAGTTTCTCTTGGGAAGTGTATGAGACATATTAGACTATGGTGTGCGATTCCCGGCAGGATTTAATCTCTGGATACGTGGCATAAAAGGCACGAAGATTCGGGTAGTATATTTTGGGATTTTACATATGCAGGATGGTTATTAAAGATGCTAAGTAACAAGAAATATGGAAACGTATATGAGATTCTTCTGCCAGCAGGGAAGTATGTGTATGCCTGTCTTATCTCTGAAAAGAATTTCGGGATTTTTAATTATATTTCTAAGAATAAAATAAGCGACGTCAATATTTTGCTTCACAAAGGGTTTAAAATGTATAGTGCCTGTGATGAAATGAATATTGATAATAATACATGGAAATATATCGGAAATATCGACTTAGAATCGGAAGGCATTACATTCCCAGATTTGGCTATATATCTAGCGTGGAACGTATCCTATTCTTATCAGAATTCTCAGGTTATGAGTAAGGGGAATGCGAAAAGTGTTAGTTTTGATACGTACGATACGCTAGTTAAAAGTGGTCGTATATATGGATTTTTTGCAAAACCCAGTGCGTTTGAGATGTGGCTAAGCATGTTTTTTGAAGACTACCCTGAAGGAGTACTTGATTTTCGTACAATGTCTGAGCGTATGCAAGAATACAAGAACAGGCAGTAGTCAGCTTGGGCCCCGGAACTTAGCTAAGAGAAGAGAGGTGGAAAGAGGCTCTGTGCTTGTGTGCATCAAAGTACTTCACATCAGGTAAAATGTAAATATTCTTAGATAACTATAACTTATACAATACGAAGAGGGTATGTGATGAATAGTCAAGACGTTTTTGAAGGCCTCGATACTCTGATGGATTCATTTATCGGAGGGGAATCTAGCTATCAAGAAATTAGTTACTTTATTAACGAATCTATTTCTGGCAGAGACATTGACATTTTGGATTTTCTTCATGAATATATTGAAGATGGGATTAAAAATAAAGATGGTGACAGAATCGAATTTTGTATAGCGCTTTCGGGGCTGTTGAAAAAAGACAAATTTTTGCTTAATGTGTATAAGCAATTATTATGCGAAGGGTGGCATAGCAGGCAAGAAGACATTGTAGATATTATTGGCTGCTATGGAGATGCGTCAGCAGTCCCGGTCTTAATAAAATGTTTTGATCTAAAATATGACTGGTTAGCGCTCAACAGTTTTTACTCCTTTCATAGAAAACTTATGTGGACCATCCGTAATGTGGATAGTAGAAACTATAAAGAAACCTTACGTTCTGTCTCGAAAAAGGTGTCACCCAAGCTGAAGGCAGAACTTAACCAATGTATAGGTAAATAGTATGCAGCCATGACCTACCAGAAATTCGCCGGAAACATTAGGGAAATAAAGTCTCAGAGGTTAGGTGTTCTATGAGTAATAGGGAGAAAGTTTTAATAAAAATATGTCATGACGTTCTAAACTCATATGAGAACCCGGAGAGCCCAAATTTTAGTTTTGTTGGTAAGAGAATTAATGAGGGTATGTACGATGAGTTTCTAAATGCTGTAGAAACGCAATACATAGTTTCTGATCTATCGGACTTAAATTATTCCTCATGTTTGGACTGGTCAATAACCAATCGGCGAGACGAAAAGAATAGATATGGGGTGAGTCTTTCCCTGGTGGGTAGGTATGCTGTGGCACAGCGATATAAATCCGGGCGCTATTTGTCGCATCAATCCCCTGATATTAGTATCGAGGATTTGCCATTAATAACTTTATTTCAACAACATAATATAATCCTTCTTGATGGCTTTGTTCTAAATAGCAAACTACCGGTAAAAATTGAGGATGAAGATTTCACTGAAGAAACACAATCTTGCGTATATAATTTACTTTTTGAAAGACTGTAAGATTGTGGGTATGTAACGTAACTGAAAAATATTTCATAAATTATCCAAAATGAGAAATATCTATTGATTAATACGTGGTAAATATTTAGGAATGATAGTATGATTGATGACACGGTTCGGGGAATGATTTCGGTGTGGATGGGAATATCCATGAAGTCATATGAAGATTTTAATGAATACACGGAAGGCATGGAATATCTAGGATCAGGCTGTCCGGCGTGCAGAGATTTTGGAACCTCTTTTATTGATTCTGATTTCTTTGGTGCGTATCGAACAGCGAATCATGAAATTGTTCCCATCGAAGTTCTGGCTGAAGAAGTGGCGACTCATTCTTGGGCGGCTACTGAAAAGGTTATTGCGGCGGCCAAAGCTAAAGGGGTAACCGAAGGAAATTCGTTATATTATTATGGAAACGCAGTTTTTCATGAGGATACTCCGGGCAAAATATACAATGATTTAACATTTATTGGTTCTTTTGAAGATCCCCGAAGGAAATACTTCTAATGCTCCGCTCAAAATTATATTAAGCGCAGGTTTTCAATAATATTAGTGTGCCTACGCTTGCCTATACGCTGAAATCCATGTGCTGCGGATTAAAACTGTGAGTGGCTGAAAGGTGAAGAACAGCATCTTCAAACACGTGTTGCGATACCTTAAATAGCTCACCCCAAACGACCTTATATGTTGAACCAGCCCGGGTAACCCGGTAAGGTCTAAAACACTATAGACCAACCACTACACAAAGATGACGAAAAGATAATAGTAATGGCACGTAAAATCTTCCTCTTAGCCGGTGCGGCGGGTGCCGGTAAGAGCACCTGGATCGCCGCGCATCCCGAACTTGCAGACCTCACCCATTCCTGGGACGCTGAGCGCCGCAAATGCGGATACATCACCTACACGCTCGATAATCAGCCCGCACTAGCCCTATCGCAAAACACCAGTGCCGAATCGAAGGCTATCCGCCGGGTAAACGACTGTGTGGAAGAGAATATGCGGCACGGCAACACCGTATTTATCGACAATATGAACGTGCTGCTGCGCAACATGAAAACCTTCCTCGAATTTGCGCGCAAATACTGTTACACCGCATACCTTGTCGATTTTCAGGGCGAACTCACCCTCGACGAACTGTATGCACGCAACAGAACCCGCGAATACACCAAACGCGTCCCCGAAGAGGTTATCGAGACCGCCTACAACAACCACCGTGAACTGCGCGAGAACTGGCGCAACACCCTCAAAAACTACCGGGATGTGGTCGCCGGGTACATCGCCCCCGACCAGGTTTTCGCCGAGCTCTTTACCCCGGTGCGTGCGCTCGATAACTACCATAAAGTAGTCGTGGTCGGCGATATTCAGGGCATGGGTGGTGAACTCGAAAAACTTATTGACACTCTCTCACCCGAAACCGGGCTGAGCGATGAAAACATCTGCTGGATATTCGCCGGTGACCTTTTTGACCGCGGGCAAAACCCCGAAAAAGTCTTTGACATTCTCGAACCAGCCCTTGGCACCCTGCCCAACGTGCACCTGGTGATGGGTAACCACGAACGCTCCATCATGCACACTATCCGGGGCGTGCGCCGCTACCGTGACGCCCGCGAAACCCTAGATGCTCTCGCCGCCCACGGCGTGTACAACAGCCGGGTGATCACCATGCTCAACACCGCCGTGAATATGATGCCCTTTACTCTCGGGAAGGAGCGTTATTTCGTGACCCACGCTGGGGTTGCCCCGCAGCTCTTCGCGGATTCCCATCGCACGCTGGAGGGCGTGGGGGAGGGGTACCTCACGGGGCTGTATGCAGATGAAACGTTCTATTTGGGTTCTAATCCGTACCCGCAGGCGCGGGCGGGTAAAACCCAGTACGCGGGTTACGAAGACACGCTCAACGACCTGAGTCGGGCCGCCGGTATCACCCAAATTTACGGTCACCGCCCGGCGGCGCTCGGTTCGGAAGGATACAGTAATCTCATTCCGTTAGAAAGCAGCGTCGAATATACCGGCGGTGAGCTGAGTGCCGCGGTGTTCAGCCGTGAGGATAGCGCATCCGGTGCACCTGAGAAAGCCGTATGGAAGCGCGAAATCGTGAAAATCCCGTCGAGCTCCCTCATCCCCGATCCTTACGCCTCGGGGAGTAAGGCGGCGGGCGCCTCAAAAAGCACCGCAAACGGTGCCGCAGAACCGCTCAACGACGGGCATCGCCTGTTAGAGGAGATGCGCGCCAACCCCAACGTGAACGTGCACGCAACCGAACCTGCGGGCGTGCTCGCGTGCAATTTCACGCGCAAAGCCTTCTACAAAGGCGCCTGGGATAAGACCACCGCCAAAGCGCGCGGGCTGTTTATTCACGCCGAAACCGGCAAAATTGTGGGGCGCGGGTACGAAAAATTCTTCAATATGGACGAGCCCGGGCACGAGAGCGAGGCACAAGTTCGCAAACGCCTCGCCTACCCGGCTGTGGCGCGCGCCAAAGAAAACGGGTACCTGGCGATTATTACGGTTTTCGACGGTGTGCTGACCGTCTACAGTAAAGGCGGGGCAACCACCTACAGCCGTCACGCCGAGAGCATCCTGCGCGCGGCTCTCACCGAGGAAGAGCTCACCCGGCTCACTGAGGCGCTCACCCGCATGGATTCCTCCCTGACCGTTGAGGTGGTCGACCCGTTCCGCGACCCGCACATTGTGCCCTACGAACAGGTCACGCTCTACCTGCTCGATCTGGTGGCGAACACCGCGCAGTTCAGCGTGAAACCAGCCCGCTTTGAAAACCTGTGGCTCTCCCCGCAGGCCTTCGCACAGCCGCGCCCCACCAAGGAACACGGCCCCGTGCGCATCGCAGCGGTTACAGAAATTGTCTTAGAGAATGACGCCGATTTCACCCGTCTGCTTCAGGATTCGCGCACAAGCGACGCTGAAGGCTGGGTTATCCGCGACTCTACGGGCTATATGGTCAAAATCAAGGCGCCCGGGTACTCCGCCACGAAACGCGCCCGCTCAATCCCTGTGCTCGTGGACTACCTGAAAACAGCGGAGAAACTTGAACACTCGCCGCACGCCTATGAGGATATAGAACGGTTTGAGCACAATGCGCGGCAGGCCGGAATTAACCTTGACGACTATATTGTGCAGGACATCTCCGCACGCCCGGTGTGGAACCTGCCGCGCCTGGCACCCCACCTGAATGTGCTGCTTGACGGGGTGCGCACGCGCGGCCGCTGGGGACAGGCGCAGTAGCTACCGCACGAACCTGCTCATGAGGGCCTCCAAGGCCAGGCGGGCGTTCGCGTTAGTGCGTAGTCTCCGCAGGGTTGTCTCAACCGCCTGAACATCTGAGAGGGTCTGCGCGGGGCTGGTGCGCGCCGCGTACTCCTGCAGCGGCTCCCGCAGATACTCGTTCAGCAGAGGGGCCTGCGCCCCCAGCTGCAGGGTTAGTGCATCCCGCAGAACCGTCTGAATATCGGCTACCGCGCGGATGAGCGTGTCGGTTTGGATGCGCCGCGCCCGCCGCTTCTGCTGCTCCTCCAGACGGCGCACCTGAGCCCGCAGGGTCGGGGCTACCCGCTCACCCTCAGCGATGCCCAGCATCGCCAGCAGCTCGGCGCGTTCGGCGGCATCACGCTGCTGCGTCGCGTCGGCGGCATCCTGCTCAGCCAGCGAAATCAGCCGCTCAGCCGCCTCCATTGCCGACGATAGGGTGCGGATACGCAACGGCAGGCGCGCAAGATCCTCCCTGCGGGTCAGCGCCTGCGGTACCGTTGCCAGCCGGTGCGCTACCTCGGCGTCACCGAGGCTGAGGGTGGCGGCGCGGTGGGCCAGCCCCGCCTCAACCCCTGTGCTTTCAAGGTACGCGGCGATCGCCTGTGCCTGCGGCACCGGCAGCTGCACGGGGCGGCAGCGTGAACGGATGGTGACCAGCACATCGGCGGGGGAGGGGGCGGTCAGCAGCCAGATCGTGTGCGGCGGCGGCTCCTCAATCGCTTTCAGCAGCACGTTGGAGGTGCGCTCAGGCATGCGTTCGGTGTCTTCCAGCAGAATCACACGCCAGCGGCTCACCGAGGGGCGGTCTTGGGCTTTGAGAACCAGTTCACGTGCCTCATCAATGCTGATGCTCACCGCCTCAGTACGGAAATGTGTGAAGTCGGCGTGGGAACCGTTCATGACGGTCACACACCCCCGGCAGGTACCGCACCCCCGGTCTGCCGGGTCGGGCTGGTCACAGAGCAGGGTTGCGGCGAAAACGGAGGCGGCCTGCCGGTTGAGCGAGCCCGCCCCGCCGGTAAAAAGCCAGGCGTGTGTGGGCGCCTGGGAAGAGGCATCTTGCCGTAGCTGCGCCGTCACGGGCTCAGGCGCTAGGAGGGCGTCCCACAGGCTCACAGCGCCTCCTTAGTTGGTGCGGTGTTTTCGCGCGGCAGTGACCGCTGAGCAAGTAGCGGCGTGATGGCGGCAAGCACCCGCTCGTGCACCTGCTCAATGGTGCCTGAGCCGTCAATGACCGTGTGCGGGCCTGTTGTTTCGGTGTGCGCCAGGTCGGTAAAAGCGGTGTGGGTGCGGGCCTTGAACTGTGTGTTTTCGGCTTCGATACGGTCGGTGGTGCCGCGTACGCTCACACGCTGCTCGCTTGCTGCGGGCGGCACCTCAAGGAAAAGGGTAGCATCTGGCAGCAGGTTACTGGTGGCCCAGCGGCTAAGGTCAACGATGCTCTCCACCCCCAGGCTGCGCCCCGCCCCCTGGTACGCGGCAGACGAGTCAATATACCGGTCGCTGAGCACAACCGCCCCGGCGGCGAGCGCAGGACGGATTTTCTGCGCCGCGTGTGCTGCGCGGGAGGCGGCGAAGATGAGAGCCTCAGTGCGGGCATCAACCGCGTCGCCGCTGTTGCTGAGCACGAGGTCCCGCAGTTTCTCCCCGATCTCGGTTCCGCCGGGTTCACGGCTGGTGATCACGGTGTACCCGCGGGCGGTGAGCGCATCAGCCAGCAGGGACAGCTGGGTGGTTTTGCCGGAGCCGTCGCCGCCTTCAAAGACGATAAAAAGCCCGGTTGCGGTGCCGTCACTCACACGCGGGTGGTCTGCGGTGCCGGGGGTGTAACTCAGAGAATCCTTCACCCTATCTAGGGTACCGTGCCTGCCCGGTCCGCGCGGGGTGCGGGGTGTTTGTGGCCTCGGGGCAGGTTACAGCCGTGTAAAACCTTGTGGCCTTGTGGCAGGGCCGGGATGCGCCGGGCGTGAACCTGTGCCACTCTTAAGGGTATGACTTCTGAACGTTTCTCTGCCGATACTTTTGTTGTGAGCGGCGGGCGTCCCGCGCATGAGCATGACGCGCCGGTGAACCCGCCCATTATTCTTTCCTCCACCTACCGTGGCACTGACACGGTTGATACGGTGAATGACCGCGTGTATGCGCGGTTCGCGAATGATACGTGGGAGGGAATGGAAGAAGTCGTTGCCCGCCTTGAGGGCGCCACCCAGCCGGGTCTGCTGTTTCCTTCGGGTATGGCGGCGGTTGCTTCGGTGATCGACTTGGTGCCGGTTGGTTCCGTTATTCTGGTGCCGAAGCACGCCTATATGGCGTCGGTGACCATGTGTAAGGATCTGGAGCGCCGCGGTATCGCTGAGGTGGTGCGTTATGACCTTGAGGATACCGCCTCTGTTATTGCTGCCCTTGAGGATGCGGCAGCTCGTACCGGTGTCACCCCCGGCACTGTTGACTATGCCGCCCCGAAGGCGCTCATCTGGATTGAGAGCCCCACGAACCCCATGCTTGAGGTGGGGGATGTGCCCGCAATTTGTGCGGCTGCGAAACGGCTGGGTGTGGTTTCTGCGGTTGATAATACGTTCTCCACTCCGCTGGTGCAGCGGCCGCTGTCGTTCGGGGCGGATGTGGTAGTGCATTCGGCTACTAAGTTCCTGGCGGGTCACTCGGATGTGCTGCTGGGCGTGAGCGTCACCTCGAACGAGGTGCTGTACCAGGCGATGCTGCACCACCGCATCACAAACGGGGCGATTGCCGGGCCTATGGAGGCGTGGCTGGGGCTGCGTGGGCTGCGTACTTTGGCGGTGCGGGTTGAGCGTTCCATGGCGAATGCGCAGGTGCTGGCTGAGCGGCTGGGGGAGCACCCGGCTGTGGTGCAGGTGCGTTACCCGGGGCTGCCCACTGATAAGGGGCATGAGCTGGCGAAGAAGCAGATGACCGGCGGGTTCGGTGCGGTGCTGTGCGTGGTGCTGAATACGGATGCGGCTGGCGCCCAACGCGTGGTTGAGGCGCTGAAACTGTGGACCCCGGCCACAAGCTTGGGTGGGGTTGAGTCGCTGGTGGAGCGCCGCCGCCGTCACGGTAATGAGCCGGATTCCATTCCGGAGTCTTTGCTGCGCCTGTCGGTGGGGATTGAGAATGTGGATGACCTGTACGACGATCTGGTAAATGCGTTGAAGGAGATCGCTTAATGTCGCCGATTCAGCTGGTGATGCTGTTCATGTACTGGGCGGATCTGGTGTTGTCAGTAGCCGCCGCTGCCACCTGCGTGTGGGCGTTTGTGCAGGCGGCTGCGGCAGCCCCGAACGCCTATAAGTTCCACGATAAACGCACTAAGGGGTTCTGGATGGGGCTCACCGGCGGTTCGGCCCTGTTTTCGGTGCTGATGCTGTGGCTGGTGCTGAGGGGCGGGATGATGAGCAGCATGCTCCTGTTTGAGCTGATCGCCATCACCATTGCGATGGTGTTTTTGACGAATGTGCACCCCAGCGTCCGGCGCCGCCTGTAACTGGTGCCATAGTGGGGTACTGCCGGGTGCGGTGATCCGCGCGGGTGTGGGCAGCGGCATTTGTGCCGTAATGTGCCCACACCCCGGCTTTTAAGCGTCTTAAAGCATGACAAGCCGCGCTGAGGGTGGAAGAATAGGGGTATGACTTATAAACTAGTACTCCTTCGCCATGGCCAGTCTGAGTGGAACGAGAAGAACCTGTTCACCGGCTGGGTTGATGTTAATCTGACAGATAAGGGTCGTGCTGAGGCTCAGCGCGGCGGCGAGCTGCTGAAAGAGCGCCACATCCTGCCGGATGTTGTGCACACCTCCCTGCAGCGACGCGCTATTAACACCGCAAATATTTCTCTGGATGCGGCTGACCGCCTGTGGATCCCGGTCAAACGCACTTGGCGCCTGAATGAGCGCCACTACGGTGCTCTGCAGGGTAAGAACAAGTCTGAGATCCGTGAAGAATACGGTGACGAGAAGTTCATGACTTGGCGCCGTTCCTACGATGTGCCGCCTCCGCCGCTGGACGATAACGACCCCTACTCGCAGGCGAACGACCCCCGCTACGCCGATGTTGAGAACGCACCCCGCACTGAGTGCCTCAAGGATGTTCTGGGCCGTATGCTCCCGTACTGGGAATCCGATATTAAGCCTGATCTTACTGAGGGTAAGACCGTGCTGGTGGCGGCGCACGGCAACTCGCTGCGCTCGCTGGTGAAGCACCTGGAGAATATCTCCGATGAGGATATTGCCGGTTTGAACATCCCGACCGGTATCCCGCTGTACTACGAGCTGGATGAGAACTTTAAGCCCATCAAGCCGGGCGAGTACCTTGACCCTGAAGCTGCGAAGGACGCGATTGCGGCCGTCGCCAACCAGGGTAAGTAAACTCTCACCAACTGATTTGTAGGCGTGAAGCCCGTCTCCTCGGGATAATGTGTGACGTAGGAGGCGGGTTTCATGTTTTTGCTGGCCCGCACCGGCGGACATCTGACAACGGCGACGTTAGGAAGGAGGGGGAGCCGCCCTGGTTATTCTCATATCGGGTATTATTGGCCTGCTGCTGGGTGCTGTGAGCATGAGCTTTCTGCGCCGCAGCGAACGTGAGTGGGCGAATAATAGTGTGGTTGAGCCCGCCCTGAGTGACGGAGCGGCGCAGGTGCTCGCGGTGATTGGCCGCGCCTACGTGGTAGTTGATGAGGTCGGCGGCGTGGCGCAGGCGTCCCCCGGGGCCTACGCGATGGGCCTGGTGCGCGGGCACACGGTGGTTTCTGAGCAGCTGTCCGAGATGATCCGCACCGTGCGGCACCGGGGCATTTTCGTCGAGCAGGAGGTCGAAGTGGACCGCGGCGAGGGCGAGACGCTGGTCATTGACCTGCGGGTGGCGCCGGTGGGGGACGAGTACATGCTGGTGCTGGCCGATGACCGCACCGAAATTTCCCGTGTGCAGCGTGTGCGCAATGATTTTGTGGCCAACGTTTCACATGAGCTGAAAACCCCGGTGGGCGCTATTGGCCTGCTGGCTGAGGCTATTGAAGAGGCATCCGACGACCCGCAGGCGATTGAGTACTTCACGGGCAGGCTTCGCCGTGAATCGCAGCGGCTCTCGGCGCTGGTGCGGGACATTATTGAGCTGTCTCGGCTGCAGTCAGCGGATGTGATTGCCCGCGGCACCCTGGTATCTACGGATGCGCTGGTGAACGAGGCTCTTGACCGCAACCGGTTAGCGGCCGAAGCGAAAAGCATTGTGCTGCAGGCTCAGGTGCACTACAGCGGTGAGCTGTACGCCGATCCTGAGCTGCTGGGGACCGCCCTGCACAACCTGGTGGAAAACGCGGTGCGGTACTCGCCCGAAAAAACCCGGGTGGATCTGCTGGTTGAACGTGAGGGGGACACCCTGAACATTTCGGTGACTGACCAGGGCGCGGGCATCCCGGAGGAAGAGCAGGCGCGCATCTTTGAGCGGTTTTACCGTGTTGATGCGGCGCGTTCACGCCAGACCGGCGGCACGGGCCTGGGGCTGAGCATCGTCAAACATGTGATGGGGCAGCACGGCGGGCAGGTGTCGGTGCAGTCGGTGCCGGGGCAGGGGTCCACGTTCACGCTGTCCCTGCCGATTGCCGATACGGCGGTTTAGGGCAGCTGGGGCGGCAGCGGCCGCAGGGGCGTATACGGCATAATGGTAGTAGCCGTCACGAACCCTAAGCGGAGGTATAGACCCCGGTGAAAATCCTGATAGTTGAGGATGAGGAAGCTCTCTCAGACCCCCTGGCGTACCTACTGGGCCGGGAGGGCTTCACGCCTGTTGTGGTGGATAACGGGCTGCAGGCGGTGCCCACCTTCGAACGTGAAGGCGCCGACCTGGTGCTTTTGGATGTGATGCTCCCGGGGCAGTCTGGGCTTGAGGTGTGTAAACAGCTGCGGGCGGTTTCTTCCGTGCCGATTATTATGCTCACTGCCAAAGATACCGAGCTTGATAAGGTGCTGGGCCTTGAGCTGGGCGCTGACGACTATGTGACAAAACCGTATTCTTCGCGTGAGTTGATTGCACGCATCCGGGCTGTGCTTCGCCGCCGCAGCGGCGGGGACCCTGAAGAGGATGAGAGCCGTGCGCCGTTGGTGGCTGGGCCGGTGCGGATGGATGTGCAGCGGCATGTGGTGACTGTGGACGGTGTTGAGGTTTCGATGCCGCTGAAAGAGTTCGAGCTTCTTGAGATTCTGCTGCGGAATGCGGGGCGGGTGATGACGCGCGCCTCCCTGATTGAGCAGGTGTGGGGTGCCGACTATGTGGGGGACACGAAGACTCTGGATGTGCATATTAAGCGTCTTCGCTCCAAAATTGAGCCGCAGGCTTCTTCCCCCCGGTACGTGGTGACGGTGCGCGGGCTGGGATATAAGTTTGAGGCGTAGCCCCAGCGGTACCACACCGTAAACGGCGGGTGCCGCAGCCGCAGGATGCAACAACCTGCTGGCGGGCACCCGCCGTTGTTCTGTTTAGGTGTTTTTCTATAACCGGCCGCTGAACTTGTTCTAACGCTGGGGTGAGGCGCTTGAGGCGGACTGCTCCGTACCGGTGGGTTCCTCCGTCGCCCCCGGGGCCAGGCTCAGGGTGGGCGCCTGGCTGGTTTCGGCGGTCGCCTCTGGGGTGCGCCCGCTGGTGGCATCGTGTGATGCGCGTGGGGTCTCGGGTACAGCGGAGGGGCTCACGCTGCCGCTGGGGGTCGCTGCATGACTCGCGGATGGGGCACCGGGGTGAGAGGCGCTGGCTGAAGCGTTCGCATTACCAGGCAGGTACGGCTTGTACTCTTTGAGGGTGCCGTCCATGACGGGGATGTTCAGAGTGCCCGATGCATTGCCCACGGATACACGCGTGTTACTTAGGGTTTCTCCGGGCTGTGGCGCAACCTGCGGGATCACGAGCTTGTGGTCGTCCTGTTCCAGGCGCACCTGCTGCCCCTTGGGGACGTTCACGGTTTTCGCCCCGGAGGGGAAGTTGAAGGTGACGGTCGCGTCGTTGTTGCCTTTGTTCAGTACGGTGCCTAGCACTCGCCCTTCGGCGCCTTTACCGTGGGAGACAACCATAATATTGCGCAGCTCAATATTGCCGTTAATGGTGCTGTGTACTCCGTCGGATGCGGCGTAATGCAGGGTGGTTGGCTGGGTGTAAATATACCCGCACCCGCTGACAGCCAGTAACGCGGCCCCTAGCGTTAGGCCCGCTCCGGCGCGTTTGAGTGCTGTAGAAACGGTGAACTTCACGACCCGTCCTCCTTGGTGTGGTGGCGAGCCGGTGAGGGCTCGGTGTGCGTGCTAGACGCCTCAGACGCGGGCGTTCTTCCGGACGGTGGGCGGCCGCGAACCGTGGCGTGAGATAAGTAATCTCTTGCACCATTCTAGCAATTTATCGACAAGACGTCGGTATATGACTCCCCAGGTTTCCCCAATGGGCTGTTCACGCCGTAGCGGCGGTTAGCGGACGGCTCTAGCTCGGGTGTATTGAGAGCTTTGGGTCGTGGACGGGAACAGGCATAGCTCAATATCACATAGTGCCCGAGGCTTTCCCTACGGGTTGGCGGCTTTTGCGGCCTCCACCTGCGCATATTAGTGCGCCGTATTCCCTGCAGTAGCCGCTGCGGGGCGCGGTTTCACCTCCCCGGCGGGGGCTGGTTTTGTTCAAGTATCCGCCGTATCGGGTACGCTCATTACGTGATGAATAAACTTGGTGTGACCGATATTGACGTTGCGGTCATTGTGCTCGCCTCGGGCTCGGGCACGCGCCTGGGGGAGCCGGTACCCAAGGCCGCCGTTGAGGTGGGCGGTAAAACCCTGCTGCATCATGCGCTGCAGGGGGTTCACGATTCCGGGGTCGCCGATATGACGGTGGTGACTCTGCCCCCTAACTGTAGTGAGACATGCCCGCAGCTCTACGATGACGCCAATAGGTTCGGGGCGATGGTGAGCACCGGCGGGGACACCCGCACCGCCTCTGTGGTGGCGGCAATGCGTACAGTACGTGCAGTATGTTCGTTGCAGCAGATCCTTGCCCCGCGTGTGGTTCTGATTCATGACTGCGCCCGGCCGTTTACCCCGCCGAGGGTGTACCAGCGGGTACTGGATGAGCTGAACACTGGCTCGGACGCAGTGATCCCGGTGCTTCCAGTGGTCGATACGATTAAGACAGTAGACGCCTACGGGTACGTGACGGGCACCCCGCCCCGCTCGCAGATGCGCGCCGTGCAGACCCCGCAAGGGTTTGAGTGGCGGGTTCTTGAGGCGGCGCACCGCCGCAGCCGACGGCTGCCTCCTGAAGAGTCTGAGAAGATCACAGACGACGCGATGGCCGTTGAGGCGGCGGGCCGACGGGTAGTGACCGTGCGCGGGCACATGGACGCCTTTAAGATTACGACGCCCATGGATTTGCGCATTGCCAGGGCTCTCTACGCAGCACCCGATTCTTCTGCCGCCTAACCCGTACACCTGCCCCGCCGGGTCATGACGTTTCGTCACAGGAAGGTGAGGGTGGGGAACCCACAGTACACCGCGACGAAAGGCACGCCATGACAGATATTCCCAGCACGCAGAACCGCCCCGGCTCCCAAGAGCCGGTCATACCCCGCGTAGGAACTGGTGTAGACGTGCATGCCTTTGGCGAGGAAAACACCGAGCTGTGGATCGCGGGGCTGTACTGGCCGGGCGAACGCGGGCTTAGCGGGCATTCCGACGGCGATGTCGTTGCGCACGCGGCCGCCGATGCGCTCTTTGCTGCATCCGGTACCGGAGATTTGGGCAGTAACTTCGGGGTGGATCGTCCAGATATGGCGGGCGCATCCGGGGTGCGTATTCTCTCGGAGGCGGCGGCAATCGTGCGAGCGGCAGGTTTCGAGATCGGCAACATTAGTGTGCAGCTGATCGGTAACCGCCCCAAATTTTCGCCGCGCCGCGCAGAAGCCAGTCGCGTTCTGAGCGAAGCGGCTGGGGCTTCGGTGACTGTTACCGCGACCACGACCGACGGCTTGGGCCTGACCGGACGCGGCGAAGGCGTTGCAGCCGTTGCTACCGCACTCCTTTACCCTGTGGTGTAGTTCCCCGGATGGAAGATTATTAAATGAGAATCCGGCGGTACCCGCCGCTTGGGTGCTGTACCCCGTAAACTAGGTACTGTGACTATGCGTTTTTATGATTCAGCAACATCAAGCATCCGCGATTTTGAACCGGTAGTCCCCGGTGAGGCACGCATCTACTACTGCGGTGCCACCGTGCAGGGTGAACCGCATGTGGGGCATATCCGTTCCGCCCTGGTTTTCGACCAGCTTGCGCGGTGGATGCGCTACCGTGGGCTCAAAGTCACCACCGTGCGCAATGTTACGGATATTGACGATAAAATTCTGGCGAAGTCCGTTGAATCTGCACAGCCCACCTACACTGGGGAACACCCCAACGAGCAGTGGTGGGCGCTCGCATACCGGTACGAGAAGGTTTTTGCGCGCGCATATGCGACGTTGGGTATTGACCCGCCAACCTATGAGCCGCGCGCGACCGGTCACATTCCTGAGATGTTTGAGCTTATTCAGCGTCTCATCGATCGCGGGCACGCATACCCGGCGCTTGATGATTCTGGGGATGTCTACTTCGATGTGCGTTCCTGGGAACACTATGGCGCGCTCACCCGCCAGAGCGTGGACGATATGCAGGATTCTGCCGACGCGGACCCGCGCGGCAAGCGTGATCCCCGCGATTTTGCCCTGTGGAAGGGGTATAAGGAAGGTGAACCGCTGACCGCAGCGTGGGATTCGCCGTGGGGTCGCGGTCGTCCCGGCTGGCATCTGGAATGCTCTGCGATGGCAGGTAAATATCTGGGGAAGCGGTTCGACATCCACGGCGGCGGGCTGGATCTGCGTTTTCCGCATCACGAGAATGAACTGGCGCAGTCCACGGCGGCGGGCGATGATTTCGCTAACTTCTGGATGCACAACGGTATGGTCACTTACGAGGGCGAGAAAATGTCGAAGTCAATCGGCAACACCATTTCGCCCGTGCAAATGCTGCAGCAGGCTCGCCCGCTGGTGGTGCGCTATTACTTGGGTTCGGCACATTATCGTTCGGTGCTGGATTACCGCCCCACTTCATTAGAAGAGGCACGGGTAGCTATCGAGCGTGTGGAGGCGTTCCTCGCCGCCACCTCGGAGCTTATGGCCCCGAATCCCCAGGAACGTCGCGTACCACAGGAGTTTGCGGATGCGCTCGATGACGATATGAATATTCCGCGCGCGCTCGCGGTGTTGCACGAGCAGACTCGCGCCGGTAACGCCGCGCTTGCCGCCGGTGCGGATGCCTCCGAATGCGCAAACGCCGTGTGGGCTATGGCGAATGTGCTGGGGCTGATTTCGCTCATGAATCTTGACGGTTCGGGAGCATCTGGCGCGGAACATCAGGCATTAGATGCGCTCATTCACACTATTTTGGAGCAGCGCGCGAGTGCCCGTGCCGAGAAGGACTGGGCAACCGCCGATAGGATGCGCGATGTTCTCGCCGCCGCAGGTATTACAGTCAAGGACGGCGCGCAGGGCTCTACATGGAGCCTCAACGCATAACAGATTCCCCCGAAACTCGCCCCGAAAGCGGGCATGACAGACGTTGAACTAAAAGGATACAGATATGGCTAAGGCAGGTTCGCGCCCCGGCGCTACCACGAAGAAAAAGGGTGCAACGAAGGGCACCGGCGGCCACGGTCGGCGTGCGCTGGAAGGTAAAGGGCCCACCCCGAAGGCTGAGGACCGCGTTTATCACAAGGCGTATAAGATGAAGCGCGCAGCGGAGCGCCGGGCGGCTACCAGCACGAACCGTAAGTTCCAGACTCGTCTGGGCGGCAAGCGCGTGAGCGATGAACTTGTTACTGGCCGCAACGCGGTTCTGGAGGCGCTTCGCACCAATATTCCAGCGAAGCACCTGTACGTGATGAGCCGTATTGAGGTTGATGACCGTGTGCGCGACATTATGACGATGGCGAATAAGAAAAACCTGCCCATGCTGGAGATTCCCCGCAGCGAGCTGGACCGTCTGACGGATGGTGCCGTGCATCAGGGGGTCGCAATGCAGATTCCGCCTTACCAGTACCCGGATGCGACCGATTTGGTGCTGGATGTTATGCAGCGCTGGCATGCTGACAAACTTAAATCGCCTCCGCTTTTCGTGGCTTTGGATGGTATTACCGATCCTCGAAATTTGGGTGCAATTATTCGTAGCGTGTCGGCTTTTAGTGGTGATGGGGTCATTATTCCCGAGCGTCGCTCTGCTGCGGTGACTGCTGGCGCCTGGAAAACGAGTGCGGGCGCGGCGGCCCGCATTCCGGTGGCGAAGGCAACGAACCTGACGCGCGTGCTGCAGCAGGCAAAAGAGCAGGGTATGTTTGTGATTGGTTTGGACGGCGGGGGAGACATAGACCTGCCGAATCTACAGCTCGCTTCCGAACCTCTGTGCGTGGTGGTTGGTTCCGAGGGTAAGGGCCTTTCGCGTTTGGTGACGGAAACCTGCGATCAGATCGTGTCGATTCCCATTGATTCGGCTATGGAGTCTCTCAATGCCGCAATGGCAGTGGGTATTACCCTTTATGATGTATCGCGCCATCGCGCCGAGTCTCACTAGCGGTCCCTCTTTACCACTGTGCGTGTGTAGAGAACTCATTTGTTTAAAATTTTAACGTTAGCTTCATATTTAAAGGTATTTCAAGGTATACGGTGCTATAGTCATACCGTCTTCGATGTATGTGTGAAGACGTAAAGTTTTTACTTGAGGGAAGTGAATCATCACATGAATATCCGTCCTGCTTCTGCTGTAGTGTCGCTGAGTATTGTCGCTATGCTGGGTTTGAGTGCATGCGGGAGCTCAAATAGCTCAGCATCGAATAGCTCTTCATCATCAGCTGCTTCCAGTTCTAGTGCATCATCTTCAGCCTCCGCATCGTCTTCGTCTGCGGCATCGGCCTCTTCATCTTCCGCTAGTGCAAGTAGCAGTGCATCGTCTTCGGCAAGCTCAACTGCGTCGTCTTCAGTATCTGCAAGTACTGCTCCGGCAGGTGGCGCAGACAGCAGCGGTAACCGCACGGCTACGGCTAGTGATCCTGTGGGCGAAGCAATCGTTAATGATGATGGCTCGTGGAGTAAGAACTACAAGACCGCCCAGCTCATTGTGAAGAAGGACGGGTCTTGGGAAGAGAAGAATGATCTTCGAGAGTTAACCGTTAACGCTGATGGTTCCTACACCTACGCGGCGACTAACGGTTACAGGACGTATGAAGTGAAGGCAGACGGCTCCTGGACTCTTAAATACCAGGACGGAACTGTCTACAGCGTATCTGCAGACGGAAAAATGACGAAGGAGGGCGGCGACGGCAAATCATTAGCTTCTCCTTTTGAACAAGCCACAAAACAGCAGGGTGTTGGGGCGCGCCAAGCATCGGAGCCTAAGGCTGTGAAGGCTGCGGCCCCGGTGGAGCCTGTAACGGCCAAGAACAAAGAGTAAGAATTTTTCTGTAGGTTGCTATGACGAAAAGATAGCGTATATAGGGGTAACTGCGTTGAGCAGTTACCCCCAGTTTTGTAGGTGGCACCCACATGCTGCTTTATGTGTGGTGTAGTTCATGGTGTGTGGATTTGCGTGTTGTGTGGGGGGTGTGTATAGTTGTATGAGTCGCCGCGGCGAGGGGCCCTGAAGGGGTGCTGTTGATGTTGTGGTTGGCTCTGAATGATGACTGTCTGGGGGGCTTCTGCGTGCCTGTTG
>NZ_RBMG01000004.1:0-251303 GCF_003989155.1 Rothia sp. HSID18069
ATCATTCAGAGCCAACCACAACATCAACAGCACCCCTTCAGGGCCCCTCGCCGCGGCGACTCATACAACTATACACACCCCCCACACAACACGCAAATCCACACACCATGAACTACACCACACATAACAGCTACGGTCTGGGAGCCCTGGTGTACCCGCGTCAACACGGTCGTTTACCCGCACATAAAGCGCCAGCGCTACCCCTCGTACTGCGGGGGCGCATCGCTAAAGGCCATATTGGCAAACCGCGAATACTTACCGCTAAACGCCAACGGAATCGTGCGGGTCGGACCGCCACGGTGCTTAGCGATCATCATATCCGCCTCACCCACGCGATCAGTATCGGGGTTATACATATCCTCACGATGCAGCAGAATCACCATGTCTGCATCCTGCTCAATTGACCCCGACTCGCGCAAATCAGAGATCATGGGGCGTTTATCGGTACGCTGCTCCGACCCACGGTTCAGCTGAGACAACGCAATCACCGGAACCTCAAGCTCCTTCGCCAAGAGTTTGAGACTACGAGAAAACTCCGACACCTCCTGCTGACGCGACTCAACCTTCTTTCCCGAGCTCATCAGCTGCAAATAATCCAGCACCACCATCTTCAACTCATGGCGCTGCTTCAGACGGCGGCACTTCGCCCGGATCTCCATCAGAGTCATATTTGGAGAATCATCAATAAACAGAGGCGCACCATTAATCTTGCCCTGCAAATTCGCCAGCTGGGTCCACCCGTCCTGGTCAAGATCACCCTTCTTCAGTCGCGACATCGAAATAGTTCCCTCAGCCGAGAGGATACGCATCGCAAGTTCAGTGCGGCTCATCTCCAGCGAGAAAAATACGGTGCACTGGTTATGGTGAATCGCTGCAGACCGCGCAAAATCAAGAGCCAACGTAGACTTGCCCACACCCGGGCGGGCCGCAATCACAATCATCTGCCCCGGATGCAAACCACCGGTGAGCTCATCAAACTCAATAAAATCCGTGGGAACCCCATACACCCCGTCGGGGCGGTTAGCGTTCGCGTCAATCTCATTCACGGTCGCCTCAAGCGCCTCAGAAAACGTCACATAGTCTTCGGCAGTATTACCATCAGAAACCGCATATACCTCAGCCTGCGCCTTATCAACAAGCGCATCGACCTCGCCATCGCTCGAATACCCCAGCTGCGCGATCCTTGTGCCCGCCTCAACCAGGCGACGCATAATCGCGTGCTCCTTCACAATATCCGCGTAATACTGAGCGTTTGCTGCGGTAGGGACGGCGGCGATCAACGTATGCAGGTAGGTGGCCCCACCCACGCGAGTCAGTTCCCCACGCTTCTTCAACTCGTCAGAGACAGTAATCGCATCAGCAGGCATACCATGCCCATACAGCGAAATCACCGCCTCATAGATAATCTCGTGGGCTGGCTTATAAAAATCGGTGGACCGCAGGGTCTCCACCACATCCGCAATAGCGTCCTTCGAAAGCATCATGCCACCCAGCACAGACTGCTCCGCCACATCATCATGCGGTAGGGTGCGGGAACCATAATCAACGGGTGTTTCAGACACGTCTCTCCCTGAACATTGAGGACAACCTTCTGCCTCTTGACGGTTACGCGCCAAGCGCCAGCTCACTCAAACAGTGTACGAGAGAGTACGCTCAAGATGCACCTTACACTCAAAGACCCTGAACCTGGGTGCGGTAGAAATCAAGCAAACGATGGGTGCCGATCGTCTCTCCCACACAATCATGCGTTAAGCCCCACAGCATAAACGATAAAGTATCGGCCACGCGCGGTTTGATAAGTCCGATCCCCTTCACTGCACCATCTGCTAACCGGGGCGGAATAACCGTGATCTTCGTGGGGCGCCCCACCGCCTCAAAAGCGTACTGCGCCACCTCGCGCCATGAGAGGACCTCGGGACCACCAATATCGTAGGAACCTTCCTGGCCAGATTCCACCTTATCAAGGCAGTATGCGGCAACATCCGCCCCATGAATGGGGTTTACCTGCCCCTGCGGCCGCAGCAGATACACCCGGCCACGGCGCGCCATCTGTGCTATAGAGCTCATATCCGAGAAGTACCCGCTCGGACTCACCACCTGATGCGCCAGCGGCGACTGGATCAGCGCCTGCGCGAAAGCCGTCTTCGCCCGCGTGAGCTGTGAACGAATCGACTCAGCATGTATGGCGTTCACATAGCAAAAACGGGTGACGTTATGGGCGCGCGCAGACTCCAAAATATTCAGGTTCGCACGGTAGTCAATATCCCACGGGTCGGCCTTCTGCCAGGTCACCCCCAGTGCCGAAATAACCGCATCAGCGCCCTCGCAGACCCCTGCCGCCCAGGAACGGTCGGTTACATCACCAACCGCCCATTCATCTACCATGTTCGTCAGCGATGATGCACCCCACGCCCCAGCACTCTCAGCCCGAGCCTTATCGCGCACCACGGCACGCACCCGATGCCCGCGACGATGTGCCTGCTCCACAATATGGCGCCCCGCATAGCCCGACGCTCCGACAACCACAATATTCATCGTTTCACCTCGCTGTGTGTTCTGTGCATAAAGTTTCGCCGTTTTACAGGGGATGACGATTTCTCAGATAGTCCTCAATCACGCCGACGGCGCAGGTTGAACCGTCCATGCCGCGCATTGCCTCGCCAAGCTGCCGTGCCTTGGCACGCATGGCCTCGTCTGAGAGCAAGCGGTCCAGGATGTTGCGCATCTGGCCTCGGTGCACATCATGTTTCGTAAAGCGCAGGGCGTTGCCGTACTGCACACATTCCTCAATATTCCAGCGCTGTTCGGCCTGCATGGCGATACCCGCGAACGGTACCCCCGCCAGACACGCAGTCTGTACGGTTCCTTCACCACCGTGCGTTATTGAGGCATCAATGTGCCCGGCGAGCAGATGAGCCGGAACAGTTCCCGCGCGGTGGATATTATTACCCAGCGAACGCGCATCCACATCCGATAACAGCATCCCACCGCCGACCAGCACATCCACCGGTGCTGAGGAAAGCTGCCGAAGCACCGCCGCCAGGATGTGCGCAGACCCGGACGAGCCCATCCCCACGTAGATCAGTGGTCGTTTTTTAGGTTCCCGAACAATCTGCGGAAGCTCGCCGGGGGCACGGTAGAAGATCGGCCCCACGCTGACATCCGGCGCCATTAACAGGTCGCCGCGCAGCTCGGTAAAAAGAGAACAGATAAGGTTTACGTCGGCACTGAGCATATCAACGGTACGGCGCGGCAGTTTCAGCCCGTACTCACGCGCCACGGCTGTAAACGACGCCGGTTTATAAGAAATTACCTGCGCCAAGACACGCACCCACCCCGGTGCCGCAGCCCTCTCCCCCTCGGGGGCAGCCGAAAAATAGGTGGTGGAGTATGCGTAAGGGCGCGCATAGAATAGCGGTACCCCTGCCACACGCGCGGAGATGAGCATCGTCAGGTTCGAACCAATCACCACAGCATCCGCATTAAAGGTACGAATGGCCACAAGTTCAGCGGCAACCCTGCGGCGCACCTTCTCGGTAGTGAAAGGATGCCGCACTCCCCTGCCCTGATCCAGCGCCATGAGCTGATCCGCTTCGGCCTCAGAAACGAGAGGTTCGCTCAGGCACACCGGCAGTTGGGCGTCCTCTATAAGTTTCAGGTGTCGGGGTGAATAGACGTGGAAAAGAACCTCATGTCCGTGTTGCACGGCGGCGCGCGCTATTTCGATCCCCCTGGTGGTCTCGCCCATATTGAAGCTTTCAGGCGAGAAGAGAATACGGCTCATCGTCCCACCTCCCATCACAACCTATAGTTCGCCGCGCCGCAGCAGGCACGCACTGATGCAGTAAATATGAGGGTGAAGCCGGGCCCGCCTTTACCGCAGTGAGTATTTGAAGACTCCCCGGCCCCACCATATGTGTGTGAATCTTGCGGAGAGGAAAGACCGCAAGCCTCACTTTTATTTCTTACGCAGAATCAGCCCAATAGCGCCCATGTGGTCGGCGTGGCGGCGGAATACGCTGCGCATCCCCAGCACACGTTCGCGAATCTGCGGTTTGCGGGCGAGGTTAAACATAATCTTGGCAACCCCACCAATACCTTCGTCGGCGATCATGCGTTTGGGTTCTAGCAGCGCCATCTCGGTCTGGTACACATCCAGCACCTCAAATCCGGCTTCTTCTGCGATTCGTGTCCATTCCGCAACAGTCAGCGGGCGGGCGTTCACGCGAATGCTCCGTGCCAAGTCCTTCTGAATTTCTTCCTGCACTTCGGGACGCAGGTAGTCGGGGGTTAGCGACAGCTCGTGAATGGCGTAGTAGCCGCCGGTGCGGAGGATGCGGGCGGCCTCCTGCATAATCTCAAGCTTGTGCTTATCGGTCTGCATGGTCAGCATGGCCTCACCCACCACCACGTCGTAGCTGGCATCGGGCAGCCCGGTCTCCTGGGCCCCGGCGTTCACAACCTTGTAGTTGGGGTTATCACCAATGCGTCCACGCACGATCTCGGCCGCTTTGGGGTCAAGATCTACGCCGGTGTAGGTCTTGGGTTGGCGTTTAATGATTTCGGCGGCGGTAATCCCCAAGCCGGGGGCGAACTCAACCACGTCAATCTGTCCACCGAGCGCGCGTCGTAATAACCAGTTAGTGGTTTCGCGTCCCCCAGGGCGCAGCACTTTCTTGCCAAGCTGCGCAAGAAGCCAGTGTCCAGCGGCTTTTTCAGCGGGACGATCAGTACCGGGAACATTCGGGGTTTTGGACACAGCGTTTCTCCTTAAAGCCTTTATTTCGCATTAAATACGCAATATTTATATGACTTTATTCTACACCTGTCATCGTATCCTATGGGTCGCACGTTATCCGCAGACGATCTCCCCTCTTGCCCTTGCGTCTTACGGCAGGGAACAGCATGTTAAAAAGTTTGGGCGGCACCCAAAGGTACCACCCAAACTAATCACACACATACATACGAAAATCAGAGCCACTTCCGCAAGGAAATTCCAACTTTCAGTTAGTCCTCTCGAACTAACTATTACAACTATGGGTTACAGCCCTTTATTCCCCGTTAGCCAGAGCTGAATAAAAACTGTGAATCAGAGATTTAGCGGTGCACCTACTTTATCCGCAGGTGAGTGGGACGATAAAGCGTACAGTCACCGGACATATGGGTATTTCAGGGAGACTTTGAACTAGAACTGAAAATATCAAAAAGTTAAAAATTATTCATAAAGATGTGATTTTTATGCACAACCAACAAAGGCCCCCTGAGCCTCACCTAAAAACTAATACTATTCATAAAGATGTATATATCACCACTTCCGGTGTTCTCCTCAACGCGCCGAAACTTTCAGCACACTGAGAAGTCTTCATGATGCTGACATACAGGGCCGTGCGGCTCGTTTACCCCACCGCCGTATCCGCGGCAGGAACTCACAATCCCGGTGTTGTGCGTACTGGTGCTTTACTCAGTACTTTCCCCAAGAAAATAGCGGTCAGAGCTCTTCGTAAAGTGTTAAAAGAAAATTGGCGAGACCGCCATGGTCTCGCCAATTTCTTTTCCGATATAGCGGTTCAGCATTCCCGCTATAACGAAACACACACATTCACATCGCAGTCCTCTCGAACCAACACTTAATAGTAAACACTAGCAACCTTGGCAGACCATGAGGTTTTTCTGAAAAAATGCTGTGAACCGGCCCGGCGGTTGCTGAGAAATATAAACCGTCAAATCGTTAGCTGTTCTGCGAAGTAAGAATAAACCCTAAAGTGAGAGGGTTAATAACGATCGACACCAGCGCCAAAATAATATTGACAATACGGTACCTGGCAAATTTAAAAAACCCGACCATGGCACAGATAAAGGCGATACTGGCCGTAATAATCCCCAGCACATTTGCCACCAGGAAAAGTGCAAGAGCCGTCTCAAAAGAGCCGATTGGAGCCCACGAAAGCACCAGCAGGCAAACAGTGGCAACCTCCAGAAACACGGTGGTCATAAGCAGCTGGGTGCTAGGGAACAGTTTTTTACGGACGCGCGTCTTCGTTTCAGGCATAGTTCTAGGGTATATGAAATCCTCACCATTCAAGCCACCACGGGCGAAGCCGCACCCCGTGCGGGTACATAAACTGGTTGCCGCGACCCGTGATAAAACACCGGGTACGCGGCAACCAGTGAGGCACATGCAGCACAGAGAGCTCCACAGTACTAGCTCGGGAATACTTCGTAAATTTACCCGTCGGAGAGTTTAAAGCGTATCCAGCCCGCCAGCAGCGGAACAATACCCCACAGGCTAAGAATCAGGCACCGCACCTCATAACTGGGGTCACCCTTAATCTTGTCTTTGTGGTAGATCATCACATCGTTACTGAGTGAAGACGGCAAATACTTCATCGCGTCATCTACCCAGTCCTGGCCCGTTACCTTAAAGATGCCCAACACGATACTCGCCACAAAGAGGATGGCAGCCACCAGTACGATAGCCCCAGCGCTATTACGCAAAAGCGCACCAAAGCCAAAACCCATCCAGGCTAGTACCACCAGGTAGAAGCCAAGCATCAGGCTAATACGCAGCACCCCGGTATCCATCGAAACACGCAACTTTTCCGTAAGCATCATCTGCCCTAAGAAGAACGCGACAATGCCACCCAGCGTACCGACCAGAAAAGCCACAACAGAGGCCACGAGCGCTTTAGTGAAATACAGTAGAGATCGGCGTGGCACCGTCAGCTGAGTAATCTGGATGGAGCCAGTAGCGTACTCAGTAGCGATAAAAACAGTCGCCATTGAGGAGAGGATAATACCCGCCAGTGATGCACCCACAACCCCAATAGAGTACGAAGACTCCTTAATCTGGTTCACAACCTCAGAGCCGCTCACCACCTCACCGTTTACGATTTGCTGGCCAGCGTGCTCCTCATAATCCGCCAGCTGCAGGTTCAACATGGGCGCCAGAAGCATCGTAAGGCCCAGAAGAACAACGATGGTTACCACAAACAGAATCTGTTGTGACCGCAAGGAACGCATTTTCAGCCACTCCGAACGGGCAATCCCGATAGGCGATAAATTCTTAGCCACCGGGGCGGTCTTTGCTGTACTCATGGGTATTATTCCCTCCCTATATTCTCGGCGCCATTACCGTTTGCGGGCGCAGACGACCACGGAGTGTTCGCTGGGGCTTGCGTGTATTGGGGTTGCTGCTGAACGAATTGTTGCCCCATCTCCGGGGCGGTGTACGGGGCTTGCGGTGCCCCACCGGTAGGAGCCATAGCAACGGGCTGCTGACTGTTCACCGGTCCGGAACCAGCAACAGCAGTTGATGCATACTCCACCTCAGAACGAGTAATCTCAAGGTACACATCCTCAAGGCTTGCCTCTTGCGGGGCGAGAGTGTACAGCAGAATATGCTCATTAAAGGCCAGTTCTGCTAGGGCGCGCGCATCCGCGCTCACCAGCAGCCCGTCGGTATCGACGGGAGTATGCTGAATGGAATAGTGGTTCAGCAATTGCGCGTACCGTTCCCGCTCGTCGGTGCGCACCAGAACACGGTGCCCTCCCACTCGGGAAAGCAGCTCACTCAACGAAGTGTGCTCCAAAAGGCGACCGCGGCCAATAATAATGAGGTCATCGGCGGTCTGCGCCATCTCACTCATCAGGTGTGAAGAAATCAGTACCGCCCGACCCTCGGAAGCCAGGTGCTTAGCAAGCTGACGCACCCACACCACGCCTTCCGGGTCAAGGCCGTTCACGGGCTCATCCAAAATAACATTGTGCGGATTGCCCAGCAGTGCCACCGCTATTCCCAGACGCTGCCCCATACCGAGAGAGAATCCGCCCACTTTGCGTTTAGCGACCGCGTTCAAGCCGGTCATTTCAATTACCTCGTGCACGCGAGCGAGCGGAATATTATGCGTGTACGCGATAGAACGTAAATGGTTGTATGCGCTGCGGCCGGGATGAGTTTTCCCTTCCAGAAGCGCACCCACAGAACCCAGCGGGGATTTAAGGGAAGTATATTGCGAACCATCCACCAGCGCCGTACCGGCAGTGGGGCGGTCAAGCCCCACAATCATGCGCATCGTTGTGGATTTACCGGCTCCGTTTGGTCCCAGAAACCCAGTGACTTTACCGTCGGGAACCGTGAAGGAAACATCATTAACGGCAGTCTTTTCACCGTACCGCTTGCTGAGGTTTTGAACTTGTAGCATGCGCCACCTGCCTTCCGCAGAGTCAACTATAAAAACCTGCACTTTAAGTCTAGGGTTTATAGAAGAAGATGTGTAGGATTTACTTACCCTTTAACAGCTATAGAGAATCTTTTCCGCAGGCCTGCCCGCAACGCAGCTTTTGCTATGTTTCACGTGAAACATTGGAGAAATATCCTGAGAACTCAACTTTTTAACGTTGAGGAAAAGGGCTAGTAATTGAGTAGCGGTGAACCACTCGGCGCCATAACACGGCACGAACCGCTACGAGAACAATGAAACAGCTCAGCGAACCCTCAATCCCGAAGGAGCCACCAGTTATTAGCCAACTCCCCTGCTCTGTGTGCAGCGTCAAAAGGTGGACAGGTTGAGTAGTTCCGCTGACTACCCCGCCCAGGATAATACCCAAAGTAAAATTCCAAGCCGCATGTACGGCACTCACCAACCACACATTTGCACTCAGCCAGTACAGCGATGCAAATACCGTGCCCGCTAGAAACAAGTTAATAAAAGCGACGATACTGAACCCCGCATTGAAGATATGAGCCGCCGAGAAAAGCACAGAATTCACCAGAATACCTGCCACCATGCCCCACTGAGAACTCATGATATTTAGCAGATATCCCCGAAAAACAATCTCTTCAGATAGTCCTCGTACGGCATACACAAGAGCATATAAAAGAATGGGGGCAGCAGAAGATACGCCGCCCCATGAGAGATGAGCGGCTCCCAACAGGATCAGCCCGGCTAATACCACTGCAATAAGTCCTGCCCCGCACAGGGAACCAATCACCCAGGATACAAACACTTTCTTCTGTGTAAGGCCCAGATCGTTAAGCGAGAGCTTATCCATAGTCCGTGCCCACACAAGTATCCCCGTAATGGTTAATGCGGAGGGCAATAATAATCGGGCACTGGAGAACAAAGGATGATCACCGGCACTAACGGAGGGGTACAGGGCGAAAAAACCCTGTGCAATCAGGGGCGAGATCACCAGAAGGATAAGAAAAGCAATAAACATACTCACCCAAGGATTCACCCTCAGGCGGTAGAATGATGAATATTTTTCGGAGTGTTTCACAAAAACACCGTCCTTACTATTTCCGTGTCACACGGTGATACGGAGAGCTTCCGCTCACCGTTGTTCCTCAGCCTAACACTGAAACCAGTGTGCGGGGACGTCAGTGGATCACTGACTTCAGAAAAGACCGCCTGCACATCAATACCTATTCGGTTCTTTTGGGGTGGTGTACCGGTACAGACAGCGCTATTGTTGTATGAAGCAGGCAAGAGAGTTAGGGTACTCATGGGTGGTAGTTCTAGCGCCTCATCAAGGCGGCAGACAGGAACAGGACGCCGCGCTTATTGAGCTTCTGGATACTTTAAATATTGAAAAGGTCTATGTTCTGGGAGCCTCAGCCGGAGGAACACCCGCTATGCGCTTCGCCCTTGATGACCCAGAACGTACCACAGGCATTATTCTTCTCAGCTCCGCCCCCGTCTGGGATAAAAAGCCGCAAAAGCTGCCGGGCGTGTGGGACTTGCCTCTGTAGTAAACCGCAACTCCCTAATGTGGCTGCTGTCCCCCTTCTTTCAACCGATCTTTGGGCTGCCTTCAAACACGATTTACGGGATGCTCCCGCTGCATGGACGGAGGGCAGGAATAGATATTGATGCCACGATCACGAATCCAGATATGGCGGTACATTATGAACATTACCCTGTTGAGACGTTAAAGCCGCTTGTTCTTCTTCTCCACACAAAAGAAGATCGGGTTGTTCCTTTCGCTCCCCGCAGGGGCAGGTATAGGAGTCTCTGAACCGATACCCGAATCTCACCGCGGTCCTCTTTGACACAGGTGGTCATATGATTCAGGGACATCCCGGGAAGGTACGGCACGCCATTGCTCAATTCATCCGCGAAACATCGTAATGATGAGGATGTTTCACGTGAAACATTCACCCACAACCTATGGTGGGCACTCATCACAGGTGTTTTACCGGGATTTTAGTTGACGGACCGCTTATTAAAGTGCGAGTGGTTACAATAGACTATGGATGTCTTCACCGCAGCGCAGCAGAAAAGTTTCGACGACTTCATGACCGTCTATCGTAGCGGAGACGAACATTCTCACTACGGCGGACATTCACTTCTCTTCTATGCGCTCGCTAATTCCAATAGCGAATCTCGCTACCGTATAGCTACTTTTCTGCTTAATCAGCATGCCGACCTTGGTGACGTAGATAGCCATAAAAACAATCTTTTACATATTCTTTTTCGTGGTTTTAACCAGGAACATCATGTTGCAGAAGATATCGAATTGGCGCAACGCCTCATCAACCGGGGAGTGGATGCAGCAGCTCCCAATAGGGCCGGAACAGTTCCATTGATGCACGTCCTGGCCGCCAAAGATTTTAAACCCCAAGACCATGAGCCCCTCATAGATCTGTGGCTGGAGCAACCGCACCCCGGACTCAAGCATTATTCAACCGAATACGGCGGTACCGCTTTAGATATTGCGCTACGTAGACCCTACTGGCTTGATACCGCAAGTCGTATTAAGGGGCGCCTCATACTCGCTGACGGTTTGGTAGCTACCGTGTCACCGCATCCTGTGCTAGCCCGACTGGTGTTTATACTGACAGATGCGGGCATTGGTGTAACCATTAAAAATAGGGTCTTATCTATTGGCCGCGAACAAAATGTGCGCAGTGTACTGTTCTGGAGTCAGGACGAGCTGTGGCATGTGGGGTATCACAGTACCCGGTTCACCGATGGGCACACTGAGAACCTAAAAATTGCTACGCTCTCCACCCCGGATATTGAGGTGGCCTTGCGCTGGCTTATCTGCCGCACCGCTAACCAGTACCGCACTCACTCAAAACGCTGTTGGGCGCAGCTGCTCCCCCTACGAACGGCAGGTAGGTTTGCTTCAGG
The DNA here is from genome assembly GCF_003989155.1 of Rothia sp. HSID18069. Classification (NCBI taxonomy): domain Bacteria; kingdom Bacillati; phylum Actinomycetota; class Actinomycetes; order Micrococcales; family Micrococcaceae; genus Rothia; species Rothia sp. HSID18069. The sequence goes on from NZ_RBMG01000004.1 coordinate 11,136, forward strand.
GTGGAGTGCCGAGCAGGTGAGCGTGCAGGATTCCTATGCTGGCACGGTTGAAGCGCGTCTTATCCAGCCTGACGGGCTCCCGCTGCACATGCGCATGGCTACCGCCTTTCCACATGCTATTGAGCTTGCGGCGCTTTCCCACCTTATGGAGTTCTCTCCCCAACAGGTACTGGATGCTTATCTAGACCCCGATGGCAGCCCGCTGCCGATGCATCTTCTGGAACGGGGAACCCCAGACCGGACTATGGGTGATGATTTCTACCGTTTGGTGACGGCACGAGGCAAAGTCTGGTATTACCTGGACGATGAGATACAGCCACCGGGCAGTTTCGATCGAGTCCCTCATTTCTGGTGTGAAGACGGATGCTGGCACTACGGTCATACGGAGCGCGGCGAGCTTCGCTCCCCCGATGTATCAAGCCCGCATTTCGCTGTGATACTGCGCTGGGCCGCGTACGATGTACTGAATGATGCACGTGCGGATAACGGGTGGCCGATGCTGCTCACCAACTACTGGAAACCGCGGTTGGCCCCCGGATGGGCTACACACTCTCCACAAGAACACCCCGGCTGCGTGTGCCTGATAACTCCCACCGGCTCCATTCTCAACACGGTAATTCACAGCGCAAACGAGAAAAATGCCGCAGCACTCTCCCATCTCATGAGCCTTAGCCCAACAGAGATGATTGACTGCTTTGTTCAGGAAACCGGCGGAAGATTTCATGAACAGCTCGATCCGGGTCCATCTTCAGCGCCGGGCAGAACGTAATCAGCGATGTTTCACGTGAAACATTATTGCAAAACATTCAGTTTTTATTACGAAAATCAACCTTTATAATTTATTGGTAGGGATAAACTGACGAACGGAGGAACCCCATGAAGTACATGCACAAGAATAAACTTGTTCCCCCAACCAGCACCTACGGACAAGGCAATCATGCCCCTACTGTGGAGGAAGCAACTGATGTATTCATTGCCTGGCTAAAGCATCGCAACCCCACACGGGAATTAGGCAACACCCCAGATAACTGGTCTATTCACCCCTACGAAAATGCGTTTACTGTCGTTCCCAGCGGCGGGCGGAGGGGCAACTACATGTACATCCTACGCGGCGATATTTGTCTTGGCTTTGCACAATCTATGGTGTCGTTTAAGACGGCTTATGCCGAGGCCCAGAACGATACTGGGGCAATATCCTGGGAGGATCAAAAGAGTTATGAGGTTCGCGGCAACTAACCCCCTCATTGTTGAGTTCTTAGCACAAAAATAGCGATGTTTCACGTGAAACATCACTCACAAATACCGCTGTCTCAACGAACTGACAGTCATCTCGCAACGGTCAAGATCTAAACTATGGGTGGCAGCTCCTCCGAAAGGCCATAAAGCACAAAGGCAAAGGCGCCACTCCCCTCCCCATCGAGGAAAGAGCAGTGACGCCTTCCGGGCCTCTTGTAGAGCCCTATAAGCCTTGTTTAGGCAGCCGCTACAACATCAAGAGTAACGTTAGCAACAACATCCTGGTGCAGGCGAGCAGTCACCTGATACTCACCGGTGCGCTTAATAGCGGAACCCAAGTGGATGGTGCGCTTATCAATCGAACCAATGCCAGCAGCCTCAATAGCATCGGCAATGGCATCTGCCTTCACGGAACCGAACAGGCGGCCATCAGCACCAGCCTTGTGGGCAACAACCACCGGCTTAGCCGACAGGGCAGCAGCAAGAGCCTGTGCCTCTTCGAGGGATGCCTTAGCGCGCGCCGCACGGGCCGCACGGATGGACTCAACCTGCTTCTCGCCACCAACAGTCCAGGTAACAGCGAAACCGCGGGGAAGGAGGTAGTTACGTGCATAACCGTTCTTCACGGTGACGATGTCGCCAGCGGCACCCAGACCGGTTACTTCCTGAGTGAGAATAATCTTAGCCATGGTACTGTACTCTCTCCTTCTTTTTAGCGGCCAGCGCCGGAGTAGGGCAGCAGTGCAACCTCGCGGGCGTTCTTAATAGCCTGAGCGATCTTACGCTGCTCCTGAACGGTCACGCCGGTCACACGGCGGGCGCGGATCTTACCGCGGTCGGAGATGAATTTACGCAGAAGCGCGACGTCCTTGTAGTCGATAACGGTGACGTCAGCAGCCTTGAGCGGGTTCTGCTTGGGTTTGGGCTTACGGATTTCAGCCTTAGCCATCGTGGTGCTCCTTCAGTTTGGGAGCCCGCGGCGGGTAAACCGCGGGATGGATGAATAGTTTTATTGGGTGAGAAGACGAGCGGTTTAGAACGGGGGTTCGTCGTCGCCTGCGGTGCCCCAATCATAGTTCCCACCAGCCTGCGAGCTCCACGGGTCAGCCGAAGGAGCCTGCTGTTGCTGCTGGGACTGGGCCGGTGCCGCACCAGCGGCGGGCGCGGATGCGCCGTAACCAGAATTATTGGAGTAGCCGTTGCCGCCGCCGGAGTTACTGTTGTACCCCTGCTGAGGTGCGGCATTATAGCCGCCAGCCTGCTGCTGACCACCGAAGGTATTGCCACCATAATTATTGCCCTGCTGGGCTCCCCCACCGGAGTTACGGTGTGAGCGGGTGACCTGTGCGGTAGCGTAGCGCAACGCGGGACCGATCTCATCGAGATCAAGCTCCATTGAGGTGCGGCGTTCGCCTTCTCGGGTTTCATACGAGCGGGACCGCAAGCGGCCCTGAGCGATGACGCGGGTGCCCTTCTTCAGGGTTTCCGCAACGTTCTCTGCGTACTCGCGCCAAATAGACGCACGCAAAAACAGTGCCTCCCCGTCTTCCCACTGGCCGCTATTACGGTTGTAGGTGCGCGGAGTGGATGCGATCGTGAAGTTAGCAACGGCCACCCCGGCGGGGGTGAAACGAAGCTCAGGATCGCTGGTGAGATTACCGATGACAGTTACAACGGTTTCGCCGGCCATGAGATGCCTCCTCGTATGGGTATCAAGTATGTTGCTTCTAGTGAAACACAAGCCCCTGACAATTTAAGGGCTGCATTCCGCCTGGAGGAACTACTTGGCGGAGATCTTCTGCTCTTCCGGGCGGATGATCTTGGTACGCATGACGGACTCGTTCAGGTTCAGAACGCGGTCAAGCTCAGCGGAGGTCTCGGGGGTTGCGGTGAAGTTAACAACCGCGTAGATGCCCTCGGACTTCTTCTGAATTTCGTATGCTAGGCGGCGTCGGCCCCAAATGTCCATATTGTCAATGGTGCCGCCAGCGTTGGTGACGATCTCAAGGAACTTAGACAGGGACGGCTCAACCGCGCGATCCTCAACCTCGGGGCTGAAGATCACCATCAGTTCGTATGCACGCATGATTAGACCCCTCCTCTGGGCTAAACGGCTATGGTATTTCCATAGCAGGAGATTCATGGTGTGGTCCGGGCCCACTCGGGGTGAGCGCACAGACTTTCTAAGTTTACACGAAACCAATACCGGCACAACAGTTGCTTTATCTTATTTTTTATAAATCGTGCCGGGATGCTATAACACCGTGTTCCCTACACCTTCTTACCAAGGTATAGGGAACACGGCCGTATTTCTACTGAAAAAGCTAGAACTACTTACATGGGCCGGGTTGGTGCTACAGCCACCACACCGTTGAGCTCATTAATCCGGTTGGGCATAGTGCAAGCGTCAATAATCCACAGTACGATCCAGGCTATAAGCATGGGAACACCAATGAGCGCACCAATCAGGGTAGCTGATAGTATTATGCCCCCGATCCACAGAACCAGCATTACCACGCCCATAACCGCTTGCTTTAGATAAAATTTATGAACGCCTAAACCACCTAAGAAAAACCACAGTACATAGGCGACTCCCACGGATACGGGTTGCTGAACCATAACTACCGCCGGTGTAGCTACTACGGGTTGAGGCTGTAGCTGACCGGGCTGAGAGGGGTACTTGTTGGCCTCGTGGTTCTGCTGATTTACATGAGGTTCCTGAGACATCTGAGGTCCTTTCAGTGACTGTGCTATAAGGAGCAAAACACGCTCACAGAAAATTTTACGCGTAAATCCCGCATTATGATGCTATTTCAGGTTGCTACGCAAAATTCTTATGCGCTCTGTTGCTCTTTCCACCAGGTCAGTAACCTCTCCGTGACTGCTTCCCGACCCAGCTCCCCCTCATCCAGGCGCAGATTCAGCAGGAACTTATACGCCTGCCCCACCACCGGGCCAGGTTTTACCCCCAATACCGCCATAATCTGCTCACCGTCCAGCTCGGGACGCATCGCATCCAGCTGCTCCTGTGCGGCCAGCTCTTCAATACGCCGCTCCAAATCGTCATACGCCTGCGCCAGCGAACGCGCCATACGCTTATTTCGGGTGGTCACATCCGACCGGGACAACCGGTGCAGGCGCTGCAGCTGCTCCCCCGCATCCCGCACATACCGGCGCACCGCAGAATCAGTCCAGCCAGCCTCACGGTAGCCGTAGAAACGCATATGAAGCTCAACCAGGCGCGCCACCGCACTAATAGTGTCGTTGTCAAAACGTAGGCAGCGCATGCGCTTCTTTACAAGTTTCGCGCCCACCACCTCGTGGTGCAGAAAAGACACCGACCCGTCTTTCTCAAATCTGCGGGTTTTAGGTTTACCAATATCGTGCAGAAGAGCCGCAAACCGCAGCACAAAATCAGGTTTCGGGCAGGGACCATCAGCACCGGTTTCTTTCTCAATCGCCTGCTCCATCACCTTCAGCGAATGCCCGTACACGTCCTTATGGTGGTGCGCCGGGTCGATCTCCATACGCAGCGCGGGCAGCTCTGGGAGCACATAGTCTGCAAGCCCACTTTCTACCAGCAGGTTCAGCCCAACCCGCGGGTAGTCGGCACAGATAAGTTTCACCAGCTCATCACGGACTCGCTCCGCCGAAATAATCTCAATACGCGAGGCCATCTGCCGCATCGCTTCAAACACGTCCGGCGCCACCTGCAGATTAAAACGTGCCGCAAACCGTGCCGCACGCATCATCCGCAGCGGATCCTCCGAAAAAGAATCCTGAGGCGAGCGCGGGGTACGCAGAACACCCTCCGCCAAATCTTTAGCGCCACCAAAGAGATCCACCACCTCACCCGAAGGAAGTGAAGCTGCCATTGCGTTCATCGTAAAATCACGCCGCACCAGATCGGCGCGTAAATCCGTGCCAAACTCGACCGTGGGTTTGCGGGAGTCAGAGGCGTACACCTCCGCCCGGTAGGTGGTCACCTCGTACACGGTCCTATTCTTACGGGCGCTTATAGTGCCGTACTCCTTACCGATATCCCACACGTGTTCACCCCACACTCGCAGGATCTGCTCACTTTCGGCGGGGGTGGCGTCCGTGGTCAAATCAAAATCCGTAAAATCACCGGGGGTATCACGCAACTGGTCACGCACAATACCGCCCACCAGGTACAGCTCAAAACCCGCCCGGCGGTACAGCTCACCCAGCTGCGCGGCATCCGGGAACTTCGAAAGCACATCAATTTTCTGCGACATAGTCTCTTAATCCTGCCAGATAAACCGCCTCACCGCCTCACCGCGGGCGCGAACAACCCAAAAAGCCCCCGTATCGGTTAAGGTAGAACCATGAGCTTTCCCGTACCGCGCGCACCCAAGATGCGAACCCTGTTAACCGCGTCTTACACGCCGGTACACCGTGAAGTATCCGCTGGAGGCATCATCATAGACTTCGCGCGCCAGAGTCTGCCTGCTGCCATTATTGCGCGCATTAACCGTGCCGGACGCGTCGAATGGTGTCTGCCCAAGGGGCATATTGAAGAAGCAGAAACCCTTGAAGAGGCTGCACAACGCGAAATTGAAGAAGAAACCGGGATACGTGGTGATATCCTGCACTCACTCGGTAACATTGAATATTGGTTCACCTCTTCCGGGCAGCGCATCCACAAAACGGTGCACCACTACCTGCTGAAGGCAACCGGAGGGGAAATCACCATCGATAACGACCCCGACCACGAGGCCGTAGATGTGGCCTGGGTACCGTTCACGGATCTTAACCGCAGGCTATCGTTCGCTAACGAGCGGCATATTGCCGACCTCGCCCGCGAATTCATCCAGTCACGGCTCTAAACCTACGCTACGCACAGGAGGCACCAGTTGGCACGAACAGACGCGCTCGCAAGCGCGATCATGGCTGCCGGGACGCTCGTATCCCGAGTGCTCGGACTAGTCAGGACGGTTCTTATTACCGTCGCCATCGGCTCCCTCTCAACCGTCGGCGACGTGTTTGAGGTCGCCAATACCCTCCCCAACCTCATTTACGTGCTGGTTGCCGGGGGCGCGTTCAACGCCGTGCTCGTGCCGCAGATCATTAAAGCCGCCAAAGCCCAAGACGGTGGGGCGCTGTACATTTCAAAGCTGGTAACCCTCACCGTCACCGCTATTGGGCTGATTACGGTCATTATGGTCGCCTGCGCTTGGCCCATTATTGATGTGATGGGTTCCACCTGGACACCGGAGCAGAAACAACTAGGGGTCATTTTCTCGCTCTGGTGTCTGCCGCAGATCTTCTTCTACGGCCTGTATACCGTCATCGGGCAGGTGCTGAACGCTAAAGATGCGTTCGGAGCCTACATGTGGTCGCCGGCGCTGAATAACGTCATCTCCATTATCGGCCTGCTGGTGTTCATTGTTATGTTCGGGGCGCAGAACACCACCATTAACCCGCCGCTGCACTCGGTTGAGAACTGGACCAGCGCTCAAACGGTTGTGCTTGCAGGTACTACTACCCTCGGCATCGCCATGCAGGCCCTCGTGCTGTTTATCCCTCTACGCCGCCTGGGGATGCATCTGCGCCCCAATTTCGGGTGGCGCGGCATTGGACTACGTGAACCCGCTAAACTCGCCGCTTGGACGCTTGCAGCGGGTGCTGTGGCTAACCTTTCCTTCATGTATATGAACCAGGTTGCTGCATCTGTGGTTGGTGAACGTGCCCGCTACGCGGAGATGGGCATCCAAATCCCCGGCCTGCAGGCCCTCAACTACGCCTCAATGCTGTATATCCTCCCGCACGGTGTGATTGGTATGTCCATCGCCACCGTGCTCTTTAATCGGATGAGCGCCTCCGCCAGCGCCGATGATAGGGACAGTGTCATCCACGCCGTTTCTCACGGGCTGCGTACCTCCGGGGTGGCCACCATTTTCTGCGCCGTGGCGCTTATTGTCCTTGCCGGGCCGGTTGCTATCCTGTTCAGCGGCGGCGACCGGGTGGCGGCCACTATTATTGCCAAGCTCATTGTCATTATGGCGTTAGGTACCCCCACACTCACCGTCACGTTCCTGTACGGGCGTGTGCTTTACGCCCGTGAAGACGCCCGCACCCCCTTCAAAATTCAGTTGTTTTCGGCCTCCATCATGGTAGTGATGAGCTTCAGCGCCTCCCTGTTGGATGCCCAGTACACCGTCTACGCGTTGGCGTGCATCTATCCTACGCACAATATTCTGCTCACCGGTATTAGCCACTACCTGGTGAAACGCCGCCTTGGCTATTACGGACAGAAACGTATCTTGAGCGTGTACGCCCGCGCCACATTCGCAGCTGTTTTCGCTGCCGGGGTGACCGCCGGGGTCCTGTGGCTGCTGGGCGGGTACAGCGCCAGCGGTTTCGCCTGGGCGTCGAAAATCAGCGCCATTATTACCCTGATTGTGTGCGGGCCGGTCATGCTCGGCTCTTATATGGTGGGGTTGCGGGTTTTCCGGGTGAAAGAAGCCGACGCGCTTTTCGCACCCATCACACGTAAACTGGGAAGATTAGCACGCCGTTAGGTCGGCAAAACCGCTGAAAACCCACAGAACCCGTTAAGCCGGGTAAACTTTTGATAGAGAACAGCCCTTGAACTGGGCGTACGAGCGAAAATTCGGGAGAGCACTTGTCTCAGCAGATTCCGGTAGGCACGGTACTCGGTGGCCGCTACGAGATCACCGCACAGATTATCGTTACCGCCGAGACAGATATGATTCTCGACGGCATGGATCAGATTCTCAGCCGTAAAGTGTCGGTGGTCGTTGCGTCCCCGGCACGCAGCAACCTGCTTGAGAACAACTCGCGTGTGCTCAATGAGAGCAACCCCTACAGTTTCCAGATGCTCGATATGGGTATCACCCCCGAAGGCAGCAAGTACCTCATTACGTCGTACACCGCCCCCTCTGTGCTGTTGGATGCGCTGTTGACCGAGCAGCGCTCGCTTTCGGACGTGTACGACGATGAAGCCGCCCTAGGCACCGAAATCTTTGGTGCGACCGTGCCGACTCAGCCCGCCGCAATGGAGGTTATTGGCGCCATTAAAAGCTGGGATGGTAACCCTATCCAGCCGGAGATGGGCGGCGGCATGTACCCCGGCGGGGACCTGTATGACGATGATGAGGATGATGAAGATGACGGCCGCCGCGGTACGTGGGTGATCGTTCTCGCCGCCGTACTGCTGCTGCTGATTGTGGCCGGTGCCGTGCTGATTTCGCTCACGGGTATTGGGTCGTCTAAAACCGCGGAGCCAAAGCCAGCCAAGTCTACATCCGCCTCAGCCTCGGCCAGTGAGGGTGGCGAGAGCCCCTCCCCCACTCCCAGCCCGGAAACCACCTCAAACGCCCCAGCGAAGATCGCCACCGTGGCCCGTCTAGTGCCGAATAACCCCACGTTCATGTCTGAGACGGATGCGAACCTGCCCAAGCTTGCGGACAATAACCCCGCTACCGTGTGGATGAGCTACGGCTTTGGGAGCGGTAAGCTGGCTGTTCCGTTCGCGCTGTCTGCCAAACTTCAAACTCCCACGGTTGTTTCTAAGGTGACGATGCAGCAGAACACTGGTACCGGCGGGGCGTACACCGTGTACGTGAACAACCAGAATTCCCTCAACGGGGCCACCGAGGTGGGTAAGGGAACGTTTAATGGGAAAGACGCCGTGGTTGAGCTGGATACTTCCAAGCAGAGCGCAGACAAGGGCGGGTATGTGATTATTCAGTTCACTGAGGCCCCGAAGCTTTCACAGCCCATCTCAATCTACCCGTACGGGCTGCGGCTTGCCGAGTTGAAGGCTGAGTAGCCCAGTCCCTTTTCTCTCCCCTTATGCCCCGCAGGGATGCTCACACCGTTGAGCGTCTCTGCGGGCTTTTGTATGCGCCGTAGTACCCCAGTGTGGTGCTGGCGGGCTGAGATGCCTAAGTCTGTTAGAAAACGTAACGTATGGCATACCGAGGCCCGAAATGGAATAATCAAAGGAACTATCACGTTTATGTGGCACGATATCAATGATTGGGACGAAAGAGAGAAAAATGAGCACCAATACAACAACCGGTGGCCTTTTTGGTAATGCCGCGCTTGGAGGTGTACGTCTTGGCGCCGCATCAACGAAACCTGAGGGTGCGAGCACATCTGCCGCTGAACAGGGCGAGCAGACGGTGCACAATGTCATTATTGTGGGTGCGGGCCCCGCAGGGTATACGGCGGCAATTTATGCCGCCCGCGCTAATCTCTCACCCGTGCTGTTTGCCAGCTCCGTATCCCCCGGTGGTGCTCTTATGAACACCACCGAAGTTGAGAATTTCCCGGGTTTTATTGAAGGTATTCAGGGCCCCGAACTCATGACGAATATTGGTGCACAGGCTGAGCGTTTCGGCACAGATATTCGCTACCAGGATGTTGAGAAACTTGACCTTACCGGCGAGGTGAAAAAAGTAATCCTCTCGGATGGTTCGGTGCATCTGGCAAAGACTGTAATCCTCTCGACCGGTTCAGAATACCGCAAGCTCGGCGTTGAGGGTGAGGATCGTCTTTCCGGCTACGGCGTATCCTGGTGCGCAACCTGTGACGGTTTCTTTTTCAAAGAAAAGGATATTGCCGTGGTAGGCGGCGGCGACTCAGCACTTGAAGAGGCACTGTTTTTGACAACCTTTGCACGGAAAGTCTATATTATTCACCGCCGTGATTCGTTCCGCGCATCCGATATTATGCAGAAACGTGCTTTTGAGAACCCGAAGATTGAGGTCCTATGGGATTCTGAGGTCAGTGCTATTGACGGTGATTCGAACCTTGAGAAGGTAACTCTGAAGAACACGAAGGATGGTTCTGAGCGCGAGCTGCCCCTGAACGGACTCTTTATAGCCATCGGTTCAGACCCCCGTGTTGATATGGTCAAAGATCAGCTCACGCTCAGTGAGCAGGGCACGATTGAGGTTCAGGGACGTTCTTCGAAGACTTCTGTCCCGGGCGTATTTGCTGCCGGGGATGTTATCGACCCGACGTATCGTCAGGCAATTATCGCTGCGGGCTCCGGTGCCGTGGCGGCGCTTGATGCGCAACACTATATTGAAAATATGTAAAGAGGAGGCAGAACAATGAGCTCGGTTAAGCAGGTTACTAACGCTACGTTTGACGCTGAGGTGCTCAAAAGCAGCAAGCCCGTAATTGTGGATTTCTGGGCTGAATGGTGCGGACCCTGCCGCCTAGTGGCTCCGGTTATTGAGGAGATTGCCGCTGAATATGAAGGTAAAGTAGATGTGGTGATGGTAGATGTAGAAGAAAATGGTGATATTGCACTGAAGTACAATATCACTTCCATCCCTGCAATCCACCTTTTCAAGGACGGCGAACTCGTCAAACCGACCGTAGGTGCCAAGGCTAAAAAAGCTCTGCTCGCAGAGTTTGCAGAGTACATCGACTAAAATCTCTTCACACAGTGGGGGCGGATGTTTCACGTGAAACATCCGCCCCCACTGTGTTTCCAGCACTTTATCCACACCTATTCAGTTCTGGGCACATGATACGCACAGGGGATAGATATACGGTCTACTACAACAGGAAGCTCCCTCCCCCGCTTCTCCCGTTCTGGCAAGGACTGCACCCTGCAGAAGGCCAGAGTGATCAGGTGTGGTTATCTTCTGCCGATATTGTTCTTAGCCATGTCCAGTTCACTCCGGTCTGACACTTTAGCGGAGGTAATCTCAGAAGCACCGTATCAGCACGACGATTAAAAACAGAGGTGGTGATGTTTCACGTGAAACATCACCACCGGCACTGACTACACCTAGTTTTCGAAGTTAGTATCCAGCGTCTTAATAATCCGGTTCAGATCATCGACATTGGCGAATTCGATTGTCATCTTTCCCTTACGTGCACCCAGACTTATCTTTACCGAGGTATCCAGCTTATCGGCAAAGGCATCGGCGATATAGTCCAGACGCTCCCGATGTTTCTGCGGGCGAGGTTCCTTTCGCTGTTTCTTATCCTCTGCGCCGGATGCTGCGGCCACCAGTTCTTCAACAGCACGCACCGATAGGCCCTCATTAACGATCTTCTGCGCCAAAGTTTCGATCTGTGCTTGATCTGTGAGCATGAGCAGAGCGCGGGCATGACCGGCTGATAAAACGCCGGCCGCTACACGACGCTGTACCAATGCAGGAAGCTTAAGCAACCGGATGGTGTTGGAAATCTGCGGACGTGATCGACCAATACGCTTAGCCAGCTGATCCTGGGTGGCACCAAATTCCTCCATCAGCTGCTGGTAGGCGGCCGCCTCTTCAATGGGGTTCAGCTGGCTCCGATGCAGATTTTCAAGGAGGGCATCACGAAGCAGATCGTTATCCTGGGTATCGCGCACAATCGCAGGAATTGTAGGCAGTCCCGCCCGCTGGGTTGCCCTCCAGCGACGCTCCCCCATCACCAGCTCATATTTCTCGTGGCCTTTTTCCCGCGATGGACGCACGACTATGGGCTGTAAAACCCCAATCTCTTTCACCGAATGAACAAGTTCGTCCATATCATGTTCGTCAAAATCAACGCGAGGTTGTTTGCGGTTTGGGTGAATATCCGAAATATTGAGGATCGCAAACTGCGCACCCGGAACAGGTACCAGGTCCTCAGAAGAGCTGGGGGTCTTCACTTCTTCACCAAAGAAGAAGTCAACAGGACGGCGGGTAAGAGTCGTATTACGAAGTGCCTGACCCATATCGAGACGCTGTTTCTTTTTCAATGTTTCACGTGAAACATCCTTTGTATCGGCCGCCGGTTGAGGCGTTTCCTCAGTTGGGGCTGATTCCTGAGAAACAGCTTGGGAGGGTACCGGCCGTTCTGATTCTGCGGGCAGTTCATCGAAAAGATCATGCTCTGACGCCGATTTTTTCCCCAACGAATATGGTGCGGAGGCGGTCTTAGTCTCAGCAGCTGGCGCCTTCTCCCCTACCGCCGTGGTGTCTGCAGCAGCCTTTTTATCCGCCAAATCTGCGGCTGCTACCGAAGTTTTGTCCTTAATAGCAGGCTGTGCTTTGGTGCCCTTTTCCTTCTCTTGCGTGTTATGAGGTGCCTCTTCCATCTTCTGATCGGTTGGCACAGGCAGCACTTCTTGATCGAGAATATGTTTACGGCCCAATCCGCCGCGCACCGATGAGGACTTTTTAGGAGCAGGAAGCTTCGCTAAAGAGGGTGAGGATTGTTGTTCCGTGGTCTTCTTCTGGACAGTACCGGTCTCTTGACGGCCCATACCTGCAGCCCGTTTTTTTCCTGCGGCTGCTGAGGGGCTCGTGGATCCACCTTTTTGTGTACTGGATACTTCCTTCTGCTCGGATGTGGGTTTGGTGCTATTGGGGATAAGCGCCCCTAACCCCCTACCGAGGCCCCTTCGTTTTTCAGCCATCTTTCCTCCTCATTAACGTATTCCCTCGCATATGTTCGGCAGGTTTTGGGTTACTCACTGGGTGTGCCCTTTTACTTTCCACACCGCCACTTCTGCCGTATATGAAACATACAATCAACCTTAATCGTATGTTTTTATGTGTTTTTAGTGTTCCTATCGCATGGCTACCTCGCGCGCAGCTTCCCGATACGCCTGCGCACCTGTCGATGCCGGGTCATAGGTGATAACGGTCTGCTGGTAGCTGGGAGCCTCAGAAATACGAACTGACCGAGGGATGAGGGTCTGCAAAGTTTCTGTAGGAAAATGCTCGCGCACTTCATCAGCCACCTGTGCTGCAAGATTAGTGCGCCCATCATACATGGTAAGCAGAATGGTGCTAATCCTCAGACGCGAATTCAAGTGTTTCTGAATCATCTCGATATTCTTCAGAAGCTGGCTCAAGCCTTCCAGTGCATAGTATTCGCATTGGATGGGAATTAGAATCTCGTCAGCCGAAACAAATGCATTGACGGTAAGCAGCCCCAGGCTCGGCGGGCAGTCGATTAATACGTAATCAAGGCGCGGCAGGTTATGGGACTCACGCCACGTGCTGTAATCCTCCAGGGCACCTTTAAGACGGGTTTCACGCGCCACCATTGAGACCAATTCAATTTCAGCCCCGGCGAGGTCAATATTGGCCGGGGCGCACCACAGCCCTTCTAGGTCGGGGCAGGTCTGCACAATTTCATGCAGAGGCTTGTCGTCAATCAGCACGTTATACATGCTGGGGGTTTCTACATCGTGTTCAATACCGAGTGCGGTCGAGGCATTACCCTGCGGGTCGTTGTCGATAACCAGCACATTCATTCCAGCCTCAGCGAGCGCTGCCGCCAGGTTCACGGCGGTACTGGTTTTACCTACGCCGCCCTTCTGGTTTGAGATAGTGAGGATGCGGGTGTGTGCGGGCTTCGACAGGGTGTAAAGCGAACCGTTATCGGTTGCTTGTTCGGTCATTTTTTCTCCTCGGCGTCATGCAGTCGGGTGCCGTTTAGGGATGCGTATCGGTCGATGTTTCACGTGAAACATTCGGATTATTCCCCTTTTTCATGCGCCGTGTGCGCGCCTGAAGGTGGGTCTCCGTCTTTTTCACTCTCTATAAGATTACCCGTAGATTTCTTTCAACACCACGCGCGAGGGGTTAAACACCGAGTATTACCCGTGAAAGTTTCACGTGAAACATCGAGGAATGGTGAAACCTGCACTCGTGACCACAACAGACAATAAAAATGGCCCCTCCCACATTGGGGAGAGGCCATCAAGTTGAGAAACAGTACCCGACTATAACTGGATGCGTACCACGGTGGTGGGCTCGTCTAATAGCCCCTCCCCCACCGTAAGAATCTCGGTCTGCCTGGCACCATAACGGTTGAGTTTTTTCTTCGTTTTTGCCACTTCCTCAGCAGCTGAACGTCCCTTGAGAGCCAGCAGCTCTCCAGTGCCGCGCAGGATCGGCAGAGTAATATCAACCAGTCCCACAAGCGCAGAGACGGCGCGAGCGGTTACCACATCGGCTTCCACCGCACCCACAGCCTGTTCAGCGCGGGAACGAAACACCGTTACGTTTTCAAGTCCCAAATCTTCCACGACCTCATTGAGCCAGTTAACGCGGCGTTCCAGCGGCTCAATGAGAGTCAGTTTCAGATCGGGCCGGGCAATCGCCAGACACAACCCCGGCAAGCCCGCACCAGAGCCAACATCCACCACCGAAGCTCCCTCGGAGATAAGTTCCTGTATTACGGCGCAGTTCAACACATGACGCTCCCACAGGCGCGGCACCTCACGCGGGCCAATGAGTCCGCGCTCAATACCGCTGGTGGCCAGATGCTCTACGTAGCGCTGTGCCAGCGGCAGACGGTCACCAAAGATTTGTTCAGCGGCAACCTGGTTTTTCCCATCCAGGGGTGTGTGCTCCATTTATACCTCCGGGAGCGAAATAACAACGTGACGGGACGGACCCTCCCCCTCAGACTCACTGTAGAGTCCCTGCTCAGCCACAATATCGTGCACAATTTTGCGCTCATAGGCGCCCAGCGGGTTCATATGGTAGTCTTCCCCGCTTTCACGCACCTCTTCCACGGCCTGGCGGGCCGCATCAGCCAGCTGTTCACGGCGTTCTGCACGATACCCTGCCACATCAAGGATGAGGCGGGAACGGTTACCACTGGCGGCTAGCACCGACAGTCGCACCAGCTCCTGCAGGGCCTCAAGCACTTGCCCATTACGGCCAACCAGTTGGCGGAGTTCTTCATTGTTATCTTCGTCGTTAAGAACAGCCAGGTACGTGCGCTGGTTACGCACCTCAATATCAATATCACCATCAATATCGGCGATATCCAGCAGTTCCTCCAAGTAATCGGCAGCGATGTCGCCTTCTTCTTCAATATTTTCGAAGGTATTGGGACGTTCGGTAGGGGTTTCTTCGTAGGTTTCGTTTTCTTCAGTAACGTCAGTCATGGATCGGATGTCCTTTACGTGGTTGTGCGGTGGTGATGCGATGCGGCGGCTAATTCGATTTTGGCTTCTGTGAGCCGTCTGAAGAGCCCTTCTGCCCGCCCTTGCCTTTAGCGCGCTGCTGCTTCTGGCGCTTCTTACTCATCGGCTGCTGACGCTGGCCTGCATTGGCACGTTCACGTGCCTCTTCCAGCTCTTTCTCGTGCTGCTCTTTGGTCTTGCCGACCGGAGGCAGACCCTTAGCGGCACGGCGCTCATTGAGTTCCTTTTCAGCCTGGGAACCGGGGGTGGGGTTATTGCGGATCACCCACCACTGCTGGCCCAGTGCCCAGAAGTTTGAGACGGTCCAGTAGTACATCACACCAAGAGGGAAGTTAATGCCCGTCACCGCGAAAATAATGGGGAAAATGTACATCATCATCTGCTGCTGACGGAACATCGGAGAGTTCAGCGCTGCCTCCGACATGTTCTTCACGCTCAGCTGCTTCTGAATAAAGAACTGGGTACCACTCATGAGCAGAATCATGACGATTGCCTGAATTACAGTGGCGGTATGGTTACCGTCGCCGGGGTTCATCATGGTCGAGAAAATGGGGGCGCCGAAAATGTGGGCTTCGCTGAACTGTTTCACCAGATCGGCAGGAAGCATGAGGATGCCTTCATTCGCTGCTGCCGCCCCGGAAACCCCCATGAGCACCTGGTACAAACCGAAGAAGATAGGCATCTGGGCAATAATCGGCAGGCAGGAGGCAAACGGGTTGGTGCCGTGTTTTTTGTACAGCGCCATCTGCTCCTGTGCCATCGCCTGGCGGGACAGCTGGTCTTTCTTCCCCTTGTATTTGGCCTGAAGCTTAGCGATATCGCCCTGCATGGCGCTCATACCGCGCATCGCTTTAATCTGTTTGACGAAGAGAGGGATGGTGAGGGTACGCATAACCAGGGTCAGGCAGATAATGCACAGCACCCAGGTCAGACCTGAGGACGGATCCATACCAATGGCGGTAAAGAGGGAATGGAAAACCCACAAAACCGCCGACACTGCCCATTTAAAGGGCCAAAGAATAAGGTCAAAAATATTTGGCACGAGAGTTTTTCTCCTTTTGACTCGGCTAAGTCAGCGAAGGCCCTAGTCAGCCTTGTTAGGGGCTGGTGGGCGGATGGTTCAGAAGTACAATTTTAGGTTCTTCACCCGGGGTGAAAACGCGTTTTCCGGGTGGTACAGGGTCGATTCCGCCGGTCGCCCACGGGGTGCAGCGTAGAATGCGCCGCACCGTCAGGGAAAGCCCACCAATGGCCCCGTGGGTGGTGAAAGCTTCCAGCCCGTAGGCGGAACAGGTTGGGTAGTACCTGCACACGTCCCCGTAGAGCGGGGAGATTACTTTACGGTACGCCTTAATAAGCCCAATAAAAATATTTTGGGGCAGCGTGTACAGAGCGTGCAGCACAGAGACAGGCCGCACGAACTCGTGGGGTGCGGCATGTAGAAGAGCATCCGGGTCGCTGTGTGCGTGGTGCGTGGCGCTGCTGTGCTGGTGGAACCGTTCGTCGCGGCGGTTTTTACTCATGGCTTTGTCCCGCCCCGCGTGGTTTATGTTCTCCCGCTAGTTTCGTCAGCGCCGCTGTGAGCGCCTGCGTGTAGTCATGGTGCAGCTGCTGGTAGGTGGCGTTTTTGGATGCGGGTAGTGCCCGCACGGCAATGTAGTAGCCGTGCGGGTGGGTTTTCACGGTATCGGAAGCTGCTTCACGCAGACGACGTTTAACGCGGTTGCGGACGACGGCATTTCCCACGGCTTTTGAAACGATAAAACCTATGCGGGTTGTTTCTCCGTTTTGTTTTGCCGCAGATAGAACAATGTTCCGACGCCCTGAGCGGACACCGGAACGGATTGTCTGCGAGAATTGGACGCCCGTGCGCATCCGGTGCTGTAAGGGCAGCACGTGATTCCCTTCGTTGTGGCAATCGCCCGCTAACGCTGGTGTGCGGTAGCGGGCGATTATGTGGTTCGTTAGGCCGAAAGCTTTGCGCGGCCTTTGGAACGACGGCTCGCCAGGATGGCGCGACCAGCGCGGGTGCGCATACGCAGACGGAAGCCGTGTTTTTTGGCGCGGCGGCGGTTATTCGGCTGGAAAGTACGTTTGCTCATACTTTTCTCCTTGTTCTGGTGCGGGATAACCCAACATCTTGCAGGCGGGTTTCCCTAAGATTTTTGTGTACAGGGGTACCCTGACTCTTCGGGGTAGGCGGTACACATACAACAGAACAACTTTAGAAGAGCTGGCGGTGTCGGTCAAGTTAATGCGGGCGTGCCTCCGGTGCGGGTGTGCATGATGCGCGCTCTGTGTATACAGTGGATAGAGGGCATCCACAGAATGTGATTTTTCAACAACCCGCACGGGTTGTGGATTTTTTCCACAGCTTTCGTATACACCGGTTTTCTCCTGTATTTTCAGGGTTTATTCCGGTTCGATATATTTTTTCCACATATAAAACCACTGATTCTACACAGGTTTTCCACACTGTGGATAACGCCTGTGGATATTGGTGTTAATCTGTGTATAGTGTGGGTAAAGTCTTAATCACCGATCGGAAGGAACCACCTGTGGGCGAAACAAATAATGATATGGTGCAGCGGTGGGCTCATGTGGTGAGTCTGCTTCAATCCGATCATCAGGTGGGGAACCGGTTACGCGGTTTCGTACATTTAGCTCATCCGCAGGCATTGGTGGGGAACGTACTCCTTATTGCGGTGCCGAACGAATACACACGGGACACATTCCAGTCGAAGCTGAAAGAGCCTTTGAAACGAGCGCTACACACCGCTTACGGGCCCGAAATTTCTGAAGCTTTTCTGATTGATGAGTCACTCTCAGCTACCGCGGAAACATCCCCTGAAGAGGCACCTTCAACTGTTGTTGGTGCCCCGCCCGCGTACCCTCTTCCAACTGTTTCCAGTTCGTCCGAACATAGCGAACATACTTCCGGTTCTGCCTCCCCATCCCACGGGGCAGCAGAGTACGGTATACCATCGTATGATTCTGTTTCCGGTGCTGCGCCGCGACATGCTCAGGTGCCCGCCCCCTCTGGACAGCATGTGCACACTTATGAGGCACGCCCCTATAAAGCCCCCGAACCGGGCGGTTTTGCAGAGGTCTCCACCACTCCCCCACTGCACGAGGTAGAGGCGGAACGGGTGGGCTCAACCGATACGGCTTCTCATCACACCGCTAACTCGTACGTCGCAGCACCTGAGACGCCCGCTGCTGTACCAAATGCTGGCGGCGGTATTTTTCCGGACCAGTTACCGGCAGATCAGGCTATGCCGGATCCCTCAGCGCCTCCCGCGGCCGGTTGGGAAAGCTCAGCGCGGCTCAACCAGAATTACACTTTTGATACGTTCGTGATTGGTCAGTCAAATCGTTTCGCGCATGCGGCTGCGTTTGCCGTCTCGGAGTCCCCAGCGAACGCCTATAACCCGTTGTTTATTTACGGGGATTCGGGACTGGGTAAAACCCACCTCCTACACGCGATCGGGCACTATGCTAAACACTTATACCCGTCACTGCGGGTGCGGTACGTAAATTCTGAGGAGTTCACGAACGATTTCATTAACTCGATTCGTGACGATGAGGGTTCCTCTTTCAAACAGATTTACCGCAATGTCGATATGCTCCTAATCGACGATATCCAGTTTTTGGCGGGTAAAGAGCATACGCAGGAAGAGTTCTTCCATACTTTCAACGCCCTGCATAATCACCAAAAGCAGGTTGTGATTACTTCTGATTTGCCACCAAAACAGCTCACCGGGTTCGCCGAGCGGATGCGTTCACGCTTCGAGTGGGGCCTGATTACTGATGTGCAGCCTCCCGAGTTGGAGACTCGTATCGCTATTTTGCGTAAGAAGGCACAGAGCGAATCGCTCAACGTTCCCGACGATGTGATGGAGTATATTGCATCGCATATTACGGCGAATATTCGCGAGCTGGAAGGCGCGCTCATTCGTGTAACGGCGTTCGCCTCGCTCAATAAGCAGCAGGTGGACTTATCGCTTGCTGAGGTGGTGCTCAAAGACCTGATTACGGATGCTGGGGGTGCCGAAATTACTGCGGCGCAGGTTCTGGCGACCACGGCGGCGTATTTTGATGTGTCGATTGATGATTTACGCTCAAAGTCACGCACCCGTACGCTCACGAATGCCCGGCAGATCGCCATGTATCTGCTGCGTGAGCTGACGGATATGTCTCTGCCACGGATTGGGCAGGAGCTGGGCGGGCGCGACCACACGACGGTCATGCATGCGGTGCGGAAGGTCAGTGCACAAATGCCGGAGCGGCACGTGACGTTTAATCAGGTGACGGAGCTGACGAACAAAATCAAACAGGATCAGCGGCAGAACCGGTAAAAACAGGGATTTTCGCCTGTGGATAGGGTGTGTTTTAAACACCGCTGCACTGTGGATATTAAGTGAATGATTATTCCGTGGGTGTGGAAGACCCGGAATGTATAAATATCCATGCACAATGCATCCTCAGTGTGGCACCGATTCATCCACGTTTCATCCACAGAGAATTTCCTTGGATTTTCGCGGATTTCTAGGTTTTTCCACGATTTCCACAAGCGTTATTAACACTACTGTACTTTAAGAAAAATCCTCTTCACACAACATGATGTTCCCGTTCATCACGCACACTGCCCAACGGATGTGACTCGAAAAACGGGTCACTGCATTCTGAGGACTTTCTGCCGACATACAAAAGATGTAATTACAAAAAATCCTTGAGTCTTCTACCTTCTTCCGCAGTTCCCGATGCACCTCATCTGAGCTTGTAATTACATCTTTTCCGGTAGGATGGAAGAGGTGCCCTTATCGGGAACCACCGCACTTGTTTAGGACTTTCTTCAGCTACTTCTGAAAGGCGCCTCATGAAATTCACCATCGACCGCGATGTATTGGCCGAGGCCGTAGGCTGGACCGCACGTTCACTACCGGCACGGCCCACCTCCCCAGTACTCAGTGGGCTACTGATTACTGCAGAAAACGGTGAGGTAGCTATCGCGGGATTTGATCATGAAATCAGCGCCCGTCAGGTAGTTGAAGCGGATATTGAGCAGGACGGCACCTGCCTAGTGCCCGGTAAGATGCTCGCCGACATCTGCCGTTCTCTCCCCAGCGCACCGGTTGAGTTCGCCGCATCTGACTCCAAGGTGTTTATTTCATGCCGTTCAGCAAAGTTCCAGTTGGCTGCTATGCCGCTGGTTGACTACCCAGAACTGCCGGAGCTGCCGGAGGTCTCGGGTACCGTTGACGGTACTGAGTTCGCGCGGGCGGTTTCCCAGGTTCTGGTGGCCGCGTCAAAAGATGAAACTCTGCCGATCCTTACCGGAATTAGGCTGGAGGTTCAGGGCGACACTATGACCCTGTTGGCCACCGACAGGTACCGTCTGGCGATGCGTGAACTCACCTGGTCGCCCACCAACCCGGAGATCTCAGCACAGGTACTCATCAAATCCAAAACACTTGCCGAAGTAGGCCGTACTTTGGCTGGTTCAGGTGAACTATCGATTGCCCTACCAGATGCACATGAGCTTATCGGCTTTGAGGCTGCTTCACGCCGCACCACGAGTGTGCTCATGGATGGGGATTACCCAAATATTCGTGCCCTATTCCCGGAAGAAACACAGATTCACGCTGTTATTCGCACCTCTGACCTAGCTGAGGCTGCCCGCCGTATTTCTCTGGTGGCCGAGCGTAACACTCCCCTGCGGCTGGCTTTTAGCGAGACGGGTGAGGTTGTGATTGATGCAGGCCGCGGTGACGAGGCTCAGGGCTCTGAGACGCTGCAGGCACATCTTTCGGGGCAGGAAGTGACTGTTGCATACAACCCAGCTTATCTTTCGGAGGGGCTGGGGGCATTCACTACGGAGTTTGTGCGGTTCTCATTTACCGAACCCACTCGCCCGGCTGTGCTTTCGGGACAGGACGAGATTCTGGGCGATGACAGTACCGAATACCGGTACCTGCTCATGCCGGTACGGCTGCCCGCCGACTAGTAGTGAGCATCGGGCACTATAGCGGTGTGCCACTGTGACCGTGTGAGGGGGTAGAGATGTTTATCGACCACGTTTCGTTACTCGATTACCGCACCTACCCCCTGCTGGGTCTGCCGCTGTCATCCGGGGTGACGGTATTTTTGGGGCCAAATGGTGTTGGTAAGACCAATATTGTGGAGGCCATTGATTACACCGCGAATTTGTCCTCTCACCGGGTGAGTAATGATGCTCCGCTGGTGCGCGTGGGTGCTTCACGGGCCTATATTCGCACCCGCACTGTGCGTGGATCGCAGCAGACCGTCACAGAGTTTGAGGTGGCTCCAGGGCACAGCAATAGGGTGCGGATTAATCGTGCGGCCCCGGTGCGTGCCCGTGAAGCGCTGGGTATTGCCCGTACGGTACTGTTTTCACCCGAAGATTTACAGTTGGTGAGGGGAGAACCAGCGGCTCGCCGTCGGTTCGTGGATGATCTGGCGGTATCGCTGCGGCCCGCTGTTGCCGGGTACCGGAGCGAATACGAACGTATTCTGCGGCAGCGGAATTCTCTGCTGAAGTCAATGCAGCGCCGTCGTACAGGTGCCGCCAGCGCCGATGAGAACGCAATGAGCACCCTCGCAGTGTGGAATGAACAACTTGCTGAAGTTGGTTCTCAGCTTTTAGCTGCTCGTTTCCGGGTGTTGTGTGTCCTGCTCCCCCAGCTTAAACGTGCCTATGCAGGGCTCACCGATGGTTCTAAAGACGTCTCATTGACCTACGAGTCCACTGTTTTCCCGCCTGTGACTGAGCGGGGTCTGGAACATGCTGCACGTATGCGCCCTGAGGAGTTTAAAGTGGCGATTCTGCGCTGCTTTGAGGAGCGCCGCAGCGAAGAAATTGAGCGGGGAATTACTCTGGTGGGGCCGCATCGGGAAGATATAACCCTACTGTTAGGGGGCCTAGCTGTTAAACAGTTCGCCTCACATGGGGAAAGTTGGTCGTTTGCCTTAGCCATGCGGTTGGCATCATGGTTTGTGCATTTGGAGGATGACCCGTCGCCAGGCTCTTCGCCGATACTTATCCTTGACGATGTGTTTGCTGAGTTGGATGCGGCACGCAGGCACCGGTTAGGGGCTTTGGTGCGTGAAGCGGAGCAGGTACTTATTACCTGCGCAGTACTCAGTGACATTCCCGAAGAACTTGGTGCATACCGTATCGTCACTGTCTCACCCGGTGCGGCAGGATATGCGGGTGAGCAGAATCTGTCGGATGGGAAAACCCATGAATAAGGAACACCCCCGACTCATTCTCTGGGAAAAACAACCCTTTGACAGTGATAAAACAGATGTTTCACGTGAAACATCGGAAGTTTACGGTGAATACTATGTGGATGAGGTCGATGCCCCCGCTGCGTTACTAGAGAGGATGCGCGCGGCTGCCAGTGCCCGTGGTGAAGGGCGACTTAATGCCTATTCCGCTAAGAAAATTATGCGTGAGTTTGGTACTGCCATGAGTGCCGAGCCGGGCCAACGCAAGAAGTCTCAGCGTGCTCAGGGGTGGGATCCGCGAGTCATGGGCGGTTACACAGGACCGGGTGAGAGTACCCGAGATCCTAAACCCCTGGGGGGTATTGTTGGGCAGTTGATTTGCTCACGCGGGTGGAAAGAACCCGTTGCGGTTTCCAGTGTGCTTGCACGATGGGACGATTTGATGGGGCCCGAAGTCTCGGCTCACGCACAGCCGGTTCGGTTTGAGAACTCTATAGTGGAGGTGCGCTGCGACTCAACTGCGTGGGCAACCCAGCTGCGTCTGATGCAGAGGCAGATTGTGCAGATGTTTGACCGTGAACTGGGTGCCGGTGTCGTTAGCTCAGTGCGTATTTTTGGCCCCAATAACGGGCGATGGAGCTCGCGTGGGCCGAAACGAGCGCCGGGTGGTCGCGGGGTGCGCGATACTTATGGGTAGCAGGCCGACAGAGAATGAGCTGACAAGCATTTTTGCCCGATAACCGCCTCGGGCCTATGGTGGGTATCCCCTCACTAGGGTTGGGGGTGTGAAGCCCTCGCGGCACCTTAGAAGGCCGTAGAGCGGAAAATACTCCCTGAAAACGACGGAATAATCTCCGTGATGGCGAATATTTCGGTAGAATATTAAAGAATATGTGCCGTCCGCACCCCAACGGATGCGGAACCCGCGACAAGCAGCACGGCTCATACCAATTCAATCCGAGGAGTTTCGCACCAGTGGCAACTGAACAACCCCATGAGTACGGCGCGTCCGACATTACAGTCCTTGAAGGGCTAGAAGCGGTACGTAAACGCCCCGGTATGTATATTGGTTCCACCACTGAGCGTGGCCTGCACCATCTGGTGTACGAGGTGGTCGATAACTCTGTCGATGAGGCCCTTGCGGGGTATGCCAGCCGCATTGAGGTAACCATCCAGGCAGACGGTGCGGTACGTGTTAAAGACGACGGCCGCGGCATTCCGGTGGATGAGCATCCCACCGAACATAAATCCACCGTTGAGGTGGTTATGACCGTGCTCCACGCAGGCGGTAAATTCGGCGGCGGCGGGTACTCCGTCTCAGGTGGTCTGCACGGTGTGGGCATTTCTGTGGTGAATGCACTGTCATCCCGTGTAGTAACCGAGGTGCACCGCCAGGGTTATTCCTGGCATATTTCCTTTGCTAACGGTGGTATCCCCGACGGCCCGCTTCGTCGGGGCGATACGTCAGATATTACCGGCACTATTCAAACGTTCTACCCTGATCCCCAGATTTTCGAGACTGTAGAGTTCGATTTTGAGACCCTGCGGGCGCGGTTCCAGCAGATGGCGTTCCTTAATAAGGGGCTGACCATCACCCTCACCGATGAACGGGATCAATTTGAGGGTGACGAAGTAGCTGCCGAAGATGAAGAGAAAAAGCCTCTGCCGCTGAACCAGGTCGGCGCCAACGAAAATGGGCACCGCACCGTCACCTACCGGTACGATAATGGTCTTTTCGACTATGTGCATTTCCTGAACGCGGGGGCTAAGACCGTGGTGAACGAGGAAATTATCTCGTTCGAAGCCGAAGATACCGACCGCAATATGACCCTTGAAGTGGCAATGCAGTGGACCGGTGCCTACCGGGAGTCGGTGCACTCATACGCGAATACTATTAACACTCACGAGGGCGGCACCCATGAGGAAGGCTTCCGTGCTGCACTCACCTCCCTGGTGAACCGGTACGCCCGCGAGAATAAACTGCTGCGTGAGAAGGACGATAACCTCACCGGTGAAGACGTGCGCGAGGGTCTGACCGCCGTCATTTCAATTAAGATTTCTGAGCCGCAGTTTGAGGGTCAGACGAAGACGAAACTGGGTAACTCGGAGGCAAAGTCCTTTACTCAGCGCGAGATTAACGATCACTTAGCGGACTGGTTTGACCGTAACCCGGCAACCGCTAAGGATGTGGTGCGCCGTGCAATTACCGCAGCGCAGGCGCGTATTGCTGCACGTAAAGCGCGTGAAACCACTCGGCGTAAGGGTCTGTTGGAAACCAGCTCAATGCCCGGCAAACTCAAGGACTGCGCCTCGAAAGATCCCTCAATTTCCGAGATTTATCTGGTGGAGGGTGATTCTGCGGGTGGTTCGGCGGTGCAGGGCCGAGACCCGAATACGCAGGCGATTCTGCCTCTGCGCGGCAAAATTCTTAACGTCGAGAGGGCCCGGCTTGATCGTGCCCTGTCGAATGCCGAGATTCAGGCTATGATTACTGCTTTTGGTACGGGTATTGGCGACGAATTCACCATTGATAAGGCGCGCTACCACAAGATTGTACTCATGGCCGACGCGGACGTGGACGGCCAGCATATTACGACCCTGCTGCTGACGCTGCTGTTTCGTTTTATGCGTCCGCTGATCGAGGCGGGATATGTATATTTGGCACAGCCTCCGCTGTACCGCATTAAGTGGTCAAACGCCCCGCACGATTATGTTTTCTCGGATGCTGAACGCGATGCTGCCTTGGAACGCGGTCAGGCAAATAACCAGCGTCTGCCGAAGGAAAACGGCATTCAGCGGTATAAGGGTCTGGGCGAGATGGACTACACCGAGCTGTGGGACACTACGATGGATCCGCAGCGCCGCACCCTGCTGCAGGTGAAAATGGAAGATGCTGCAGCTGCGGATCAGATTTTCTCGGTGCTGATGGGCGAAGATGTTGAGGCTCGCCGTGAGTTCATTCAGCAGAATGCAAAGGACATCCGATTCCTCGATATTTAGCAGAAAAGAAATATTTCTAATACGGAATATTCTTGAATGGTTATATAACCGAGTGAGTCTTTGAGGAACGAGAAGGTAATGAGCGAAGAAAACCAGAGCGAAAACCCTGACGTCGATATCGAAATTGACACCAACCAAGGTGAGATCGTGGTCGATAACCCGCACGGAAATATCGAACAGATTGACCTGCAGACCGAGATGCAGCGCTCCTATCTGGACTATGCAATGGCGGTCATTATCGGCCGTGCACTACCGGATGTGCGAGACGGCCTGAAGCCCGTGCACCGCCGTGTTATCTACGGCATGTACGATGGCGGTTACCGCCCCGACCGTTCCTTCAATAAGTGCGCGCGCATCGTCGGTGATGTGATGGGTCAGTTCCACCCGCACGGCGATAGTGCTATCTATGACGCACTGGTGCGTCTGATCCAGGGGTGGACAATGCGTTACCCCCTCGCACTTGGGCAGGGCAACTTTGGCTCTCCCGGTAATGATGGGGCTGCTGCGCCGCGTTATACCGAGACGAAGATGGCCCCTATCGCCATGGAAATGGTGCGGGACATTAACGAAGACACCGTAGATTTTCAGCCGAACTACGACGGTAAATCTATGGAACCAACTGTGCTGCCCGCACGTATTCCCAACCTGCTGGTCAACGGTTCTTCGGGTATTGCGGTGGGTATGGCCACCAATATTCCCCCGCATAACCTCACCGAAGTTGCTGAGGGTGTGAAATGGTTCCTGAAGAACCCGCAGGCCACGAACGAGGAACTGCTGGATGCGCTGATTGAGCGTGTCAAAGGCCCTGATTTCCCCACGGGTGCCACAATCTTGGGTACGAAGGGAATTGAGGATGCCTACCGCACCGGACGCGGCTCCATTACAATGCGCGCCGTGGTGAATGTTGAAGAGATTCACGGCCGTACCTGCCTGGTGGTGACCGAACTGCCGTACCAGGCGAACCCGGATAACCTGGCTATTAAGATTGCCGACCTGATTAAGGAAGGCAAAATCACCGGCATCTCGGATTTGCGGGATGAGACCTCGGGCCGTACCGGTCAGCGCCTTGTGATTGTGCTTAAGCGCGATGCTGTGGCTAAAGTGGTGCTGAATAACCTGTATAAGCACACTCAGCTGCAGGAGAATTTCTCGGCCAATATGTTGGCTATCGTGGATGGGGTTCCGCGTACCCTGTCGCTGGATGCGTTCGTGCGCCACTGGGTAAACCACCAGATGGACGTGATTGTGCGCCGCACCCGCTACCGTCTGCGTCAGGCGGAGGAAGAGGCACATATTCTGCGTGGGCTGCTCAAGGCCCTGGACGCCTTGGATGAGGTCATTGCCCTTATCCGCCGCTCTCCCACCGCTGATGATGCGCGCACGGGCTTAATGGAGCTGCTGGATATTGATGAGGCGCAGGCGCAGGCTATTTTGAATATGCAGCTTCGTCGTCTGGCGGCTCTGGAACGTCAGAAGATTCAGGACCGCCACGATGAGCTGATGCGTCTGATAGCCGAGTACAACGCGATTATTGCTTCTGAGGATCGTCAGCGCGAGATTATTTCCGAAGAACTGGGCGAGATTGTGAACCGGTATGGCGATGAGCGCCGCACCAAGATTCTGCGCGGTTTTGACGGAGATATGTCGATGGAGGACCTGATTCCTGAAGAGGAGATGGTGGTTACCATTACTCGCGGCGGGTATGTGAAGCGCACCCGCAGTGATCAGTACCGCAGCCAGCATCGCGGCGGTAAGGGTATTCGGGGCGCCCAGCTGCGTGGGGATGATGTGGTGGAGCATTTCTTTGTGACCACCACCCACAACTGGATTTTGTTCTTCACCAATATGGGCCGTGTGTACCGTACAAAAGCTTACGAGCTGCTGGAGGCCGGGCGTGATGCGAAAGGCCAGCATGTGGCGAACCTGTTGGCTTTCCAGCCGGGTGAGACTATTGCGAAGGTCATGGAGCTGCGTTCCTATGAGGATGCTCCGTACCTGGTGCTGGCTACTAAGGGCGGTCTGGTGAAGAAGACCCGCTTGAGTGATTACGATACGAACCGTACCGCCGGGCTGATCGCGATTAACCTGCGTGAGGGCGATGAGGTGGTTTCCGCCTTCTTGATCTCTCCCAATGAGGATATTCTGCTGGTTTCCCGCCAGGGCATGTCTTTGCGGTTTAACGCTAATGATGAGGCGCTGCGCCCAATGGGCCGTTCCACCTCGGGTGTGACCGGCATGAAGTTCCGCGATGGAGACGAGTTAATCTCGGCGAACGTGGTGACTGAAGATTCATTCGTGTTTGTCGTCACTGAGGGCGGTTATGCTAAGCGCACCAGTGTCAATGAGTATCGCGTTCAGGGCCGTAACGGTTACGGTATTAAGGTCGCTAAACTGGTTGAAGACCGCGGCGCTCTTGTCGGTGCTCTCATCGTGGATGAGGACGACGAGGTGCTGGTTGTTATGCAAGGCGGTAAAGTGGTGCGTACCGGGGTGAGCGAGGTTCCTGCTAAGGGCCGAGACACGATGGGCGTGATTTTTGCAAAGCCCGGCAAGGGCGATAGCATTATCGGCGTCGCCCGAAACCAGGATCGTCAGCTTGACGAACCAGATGAAGCGGACATGGACGCTCCCGGTGGGCAGTCCGCAGACCCTCAAGTGAATGAGAACCAGGACGGTCAGCAGGCTGTCACCGATACTGCTGAAGCACACGGAGGTAAGTAATGAGCATGAACCCACAGGGGCGGGTACAGGCCGGGCAGGGCGCGAGGCGTCAGGCCCCGGCGAGGCGTGCCGCGTCCGCTAACCGCCCCGGCGCACGGTCTGGTTCGAACCAGCGTCGCCCCAGGCGTAGCGCCCCGCCGCAACAGCAGCAGGGTCGGCGTAAACGTCAGAATCTGGTGCGTCGTACGAAGGTGCGTCGCGCTGACCTTGTCATTGCTAAGGTTGATACCTGGTCGGTGGCAAAGCTGGTGTTCTTGCTGTCCATTGCCGTTGGTATTGTGACCGTGGTGGCCTCTATGATCCTGTGGCTGTTTTTGCAGGCTACAGGCGCCTTCAATGGCTTGAACCAGCTGCTGAGCTCCTTGGGTACCGGTGGCAATAGCTCAATTGATATTGCGCAGATGGTTTCGCTGGGTCAGGTGGCGTTGGCGACGACCGTTATTGCGGTGATTAATACCGTGATTTTCACGCTGCTGGGTATGATCAGTGCGATCCTGTATAACCTGGCGGCGAAGCTGGTGGGTGGTATTACCCTCACCATGAAGGATGAGTAATCTCGGTTAAACTCCGCCACCAACAGCGAAATATGTGTGTTATAGAACACCTCATGAAGATTTGGTTATGGGGGCAAGTGTCTGTATAGTTATATTTCGTCCTAAGGGGAAAACCCCTTGGAGGCGGTGAGGGCGTATAGCTCAGGCGGTTAGAGCGCTTCGCTGATAACGAAGAGGTCCCAAGTTCAAGTCTTGGTACGCCCACTGCACGATGGGAAGGAAAAACGATGAAGAAACTACTGATTCTAATCCTCCTTTCGGGTGCTGCTTTCCTGGGATTCAAGAAGTTCCAGGGGAATCAGGTTCGTCAGGCCTGGCAGGAATCCACGGATTCTATTTAGAATTACATAGCGATTTTCCGCTGATGCGGGGGCGTGGCGCAATTGGTAGCGCATCTGCTTTGCAAGCAGAGGGTTAGGGGTTCGAGTCCCCTCGCCTCCACGTTTCGGTGATGATAGTGAAAGGGAAACGCCTGGTTCCATTCCGAACCCAGTAGCTAAGCCTTTTTGCGCCGATGGTACTGCACTTTGATGGGTGTGGGAGAGTAGGTTGTCGCCGGACTAGTTTTTACGGAGGGGTTTCAGGTTAGCCTGAAACCCCTCCTTTTTGTATTAGTGCTGGGCGGATAGGTAAAGGCTGCAGACCGGGTAGGCGCAGGGGCAAAAGATGCCTGTTTGAGGAAACCAATATGCCACGATATAAGTCTTGAAATCATCGACTGGGTACTTTCGTATTAAGGTTCATTAACCCCTATCCAGCTTTGAAAATGAACAATAGATGAACGTCCTATAAATCCCGTATTTCGCACGTCCTGACGGTGTGCTAACTCGTGAGATAAAACCACATGAAGCAATAAAAAATGGTCTGCTTCTATCATGAGAACCGAGCTTGGAAACCCCTAAAAATAGCGGTTATCCCCGTTAAACCAGTGAGACGCTTAAACTTCTGCTGTGAATCACCTATTTAAAAATGTGGTTTTATTTGTTATTCATGATTTGCTACGAACACTTTAGATTTCGCCCCATCCGTCCCATAATCATGGTGTGACTACAGAACTGATTATCCTCGTGATCGTGGTGTTGACGGCGCTGGCTTTTGACTTCACGAATGGTTTTCACGATACCGGTAACGCGATGGCTACTTCCATCGCCACGGGCGCGCTTAAACCTAAAACAGCGGTTGCCCTGTCGGCATCGTTGAACCTCGTCGGTGCTTTCCTCTCCGTCGAGGTCGCTAAAACCGTTGGTAAAGGGCTGGTAGATCTAGATCAGATAGACATCAAAAAAGACGGTTCGGCGCTTATGCTCATAGTGTTCACCGGGCTTGTGGGTGGTATCCTCTGGAACGTGCTGACCTGGCTATTGGGCTTACCGTCTAGTTCTTCGCATGCGCTGTTTGGTGGGCTGATTGGTTCGGCGCTTGCCGCTCTGGGGTTCTCAGGTGTGCAGTGGGGCGGTGTGCTCTCTAAAATCGTGATTCCGGCAGTTATGTCACCTCTGGTTGCCGCACTTGTCTCAACTGTGGGCACATGGTTGGTATACCGTATTGCCTCCCCCGTCTCGGACGAGAGGAAAACCCGTGGCTTCCGGTGGGGGCAGGTGGGAACCGCCTCCCTCATGTCGCTGGCGCACGGTACGAATGACGCCCAGAAAACTATGGGCGTGATCTTCCTGGCGCTGGTTGCCTCCGGTAGCGTGAACGATGACGACGCTATCCCCTTCTGGGTCAAGGCATCCTGTGCTATTGCCATTGCTTTGGGTACCTACCTGGGCGGCTGGCGCATTATCCGCACTCTTGGCAAGGGTATTGTCGAAGTTGACACCCCCCAGGGTGTAGCGGCAGATGGGGCATCCGCAGCCATTATTCTTACTTCTTCACACTTCGGTATGGCGCTCTCTACCACGCATGTTGCCACCGGGTCGATTCTTGGCACCGGACTAGGCCGTAAAGGTGCCGAGGTGCGCTGGGGTGTGGCCGGGCGCATGGTGGTGGCCTGGGTGATTACACTCCCCGCCGCCGCAGCAATTGGTGCCACCACCTGGATGATTGGTGCGGGGCTGAATTCCCTAACCAACACCCAGTTCGTGGGCGAACTGGTGGTTTTCGCTATCCTGGTTGTCTTCTGCCTCTGGATGTGGCGCCACTCCCAGAAGGACGCTATTGATGCTTCCAATGTGACCAACAGCTGGGATGGTGAAGCCGTAGCCGCTGCTGAGGAATCCTTGACCGCAGATGAGGCACCGATGGATGACTCCGCTAAGAACCATCAAGAAGCCCTCCCGCAGAAGGCAGGTGCATAATGTCCCTGATTGAACTTCTCGAAAAAATCATTCCTGTCATTCTTGCGGGCTTGTTCTTCGGGGCCGGTCTGCCAGCACTTTACGCCTTTGGGATGCGCCTTTTGTCTGGGACGACCGAGTACACGGCTGATGGGCAGCTGATCGAAATTGAGCCGCCATCAACGGCTTCACGGATGGCTGCCACCGTAGTATTTGCTATTATCGTAGGAATCGTGTTTATCGGTATCCTCTGGGTCGCCAAAGATTTCATCTACCACACCTTCGGCTGGAATGTTTTCGGTGTAACCGGTGGAGGGCACTAGAATTATTAAGACAGCTCATAACCTATGAATGTGTGAAGGAGGTGTTAGATGCCCGATAAAAACATCATATCCCGCGTAGTCGACTGGCTTAGCGTCGGCTACCCTAAAGATGTGCCCGTGCAGGATCGTGCTGCCGTGATGGCTATTTTAAAGATGCGCCTAAACGATGAGCAGCTGCAGGAAGTGGTACGCCGCCTCATGCAGTCCCGTGCCGCCCGTGGTGAGGCGTACGTGAGCGACCAGCGCATTAACGAGTACATCCGGCGTGTTGTGGACCATGCGCCGACCCCGCAGGATATTGACCGAGTAGCTAAAATCCTCGGTGCGCACGGCTTCCTCATCTCCGAAACCCACGTGAACGACGACGTGGATGCTGACGGCCACCCGGAGTATGTGGCCTATGAAGACCCCACCACCGGGGAAATCAGAATTGCTGAGCTTGCGGCGGCGGGTGTTACCTTGCCGAATGAGGCGCTTGAGAATGCCGCAGAGAAGCAGGAGACCGAGAAAATCACCGAACAGGCCGGTGACTCGGCGTAGGAGCCTCAGAGAACACACGGTGGGCGGAGACATCTTAGTTTCCGCCCACCGTGTGTTAACCGGCTTGTATCGCATTATATGTAGCGGTGCACTCTTGAATGGTCTTCAGATTCTGAGTGGGCTATCACGCCCATTTCTGCCGCGCTGAAAAGCGTAGTTCTCATACAATGGAACCGTATCACCTGCGGCGATTTTTACCCTCATGCGGAGGGGATTGCCGACACTATGCACCGATTCTCACACCTAGCCTTCCGCTGGGTGCCTGACCGAAGGGAAACGGCCCGTGCCTTCCACCCCGAAAAACCGTCCACGGCGTATGAGCCGCCGCTCCCTGCTGCTGGGAGGCGGGTGTGTGGCTGCGGCCGGATTCGTTGTGTTTTTACCCGCGATTGCCTCCACCGGGGTGCTTGGTGAGGAAGCCGCAGCTACCGCATCAAACAGTAAACGTTTGGTGAAGTGGGAGCGTGAGATCCACGGGAACATTAACACCGAATACCTGGTGCTTGAAGACATCGGTCGTATCTACATTGGGGAGAGCGAAGATGAGGATTCCCAGCGTTTAGTGGCGCGTATTGGGCTGACCGATGCCGGGCAGGGCGATATATCTGCTGCTGCGGCCGCACTTGCCGCCTTAGGCGAGTATGGGCGTCCGCATCGGGTGAGTATTGTGCAGGACGAGGAAACCCCTGTTATTGACGTGTACCGGTTTGCGAGCATCACCGAGACCGAGTGGGTTAAAATTCTGCGTGCGGCACAGTCATATAAAGGCAAGTCATCCGATGCTTTAGAAGCCACCACCTCCACCGAAGAAGGGGTGGTAGTGACCGCCCGTATCACTACCGGGCCTTGGACGGAAGGCATCAAACGGTTTAAAGACCTCAAAACCGTGAAACTACCCGAGCAGGTTACCGCCCGGTACCGCCTGAACCTTAAGGACACTCCCCTGCCTTCGGGGGCAAACGCAGAGGTTCGGGTAGATGTGGTGGGTACCGAACATGTTCCATCGGTAGCAGGCGCTTTAGAAGCCGCCGCGAAACGGGGTGATTTCCGTACCCTCACCAGTTTCTCCTTCGTGTGGCTGGGTGATACGGCGCAGCAGAAGGACCGTGCATTGCGGCTAGATTTTAGACGCGATAACGATCCGAAGAACCTCGCTGCAGGATGCAGAAAATACTTGTCAAAATGGCTCTCAAAACTGCCAGCTGGTACGGAGGCGTCCGCCTACCACGGCGGTGCGAAGATAGACATTAACAGTGCACAATAGCCGTAAAACCGCATTACACCATGGAAAACGGCCTCTGCGGGGGTGCGTTTTGCATCGGTACGCGCAATAGTATATAGTTGTAGAGCACCGCGGGGGCGTGGCGCAATTGGTAGCGCATCTGCTTTGCAAGCAGAGGGTTAGGGGTTCGAGTCCCCTCGCCTCCACGTTTCGGTGATGATAGTGAAAGGGAAACGCCTGGTTCCATTCCGAACCCAGTAGCTAAGCCTTTTTGCGCCGATGGTACTGCACTTTGATGGGTGTGGGAGAGTAGGTTGTCGCCGGACTAGTTTTGTGGGAGCCTCAGACACAGCATGTGTCTGAGGCTCCTTTTTTGTGGCATAAAAATATGAGAGCACAAAAGCTGTTTCAAACATTAAAAGCCGCTTTCTAACCTGAAACCACCTACAGGGCGGTAGTCGGCCAGAAAGCGACTTTTAGCCGATACAAAAGAAAAGAACCTAGGCGCTCTTCCAGGGGTCCTCCACCGGGCGTGCCGCATTGTAAGCAGCCACCACGGCAACCCCCAGAGCCAACGCTAGGCCAAGAAGAGCCAGAACCTTACGGGGGCGGCGCTTACCGCCACGACGCTCAATCCCCTTCAGCTCCTTCTGCGCCTTACGGGCGGTTTTCGCGGCCACCTTACGTGCTTTCTTCATCGCCTTGCGATCACCGGTGAGCTTTTCTGCAAACAGCTCAGCCTTCTGCGGCACATTCAAATCATTAGCCTTCTCGGCAACAGCCATAGCTGCCACCACGGCCGCATTTTTCGCCGCTTTACGAGCCTTGCGTTTCTTGCAACAGAACATAGGTATCTCCCATAAATAGAGCCACGGGCACCCACACACAGCGAGAGCACCGCAACAAAAAGAATATTTACCTTTCAGCATAAAGAGTTTTACACCAAAAATCTTGTTTAAAACCGCCTCAACCACTAAAAAATAGGTTTTACTATACGGTTTTTCTCAACCGGCTAAATTTACTGAAGACCCACGCCGCGCGCCGTCCTAGCGCACAAGCGCGCGCCATGCCAAAATAGAGACATGACTAACGCAACCGCTAAAGCAACTATTCACACTAACTACGGTGACATCGTCGTGGACCTCTTCGGTTACGAAGCTCCACTAACTGTTGAAAACTTTATTGGTCTGGCAGATGGAACCCGCGAATGGAAACACCCGCGCACCGGTGAGCTGCAAAACGGCCCCCTGTACAAGGATGTTATCTTCCACCGCATCATTAAGGGCTTCATGATCCAAGGCGGCGACCCCCTCGGTATTGGTGTGGGCGGGCCTGGCTACCAGTTCAAAGACGAAATCCACCCCGAACTGACCTTCTCCAAGCCCTACCTGCTGGCCATGGCAAACGCAGGTCCCGGCACCAATGGTTCGCAGTTCTTTATCACCACCGACGAAACCCCCTGGCTCAACGGCCGCCACACCATCTTCGGTGAGGTCGCTGACGAAGCCTCCAAGAAGGTCGTCGACGCAATCGAGAGCGTAGAAACCGGTCCGCAGGATCGCCCCACGCAGGATGTGGTCATCTCCTCCATCGACATTCAGAAGCTCTAAAAACCTCTGAACCGAACCAGGGACCCGCTCGGGAAACCGAGGGGGGTCCCCTTCGCGTATATAAACCGCTTATCCCCTGGTGCGCCCAACGGCTTATAGGCGCCCCGAAAGGACACCCCATGAGCGAACCACCTATCAGCCACTCCCCCGGCCAACAGCAGGAACCCGTGTGCCCCCGCCACCCCGAAAGGGCCAGCTACGCGCGGTGCACCCGGTGCATGCGCCCAGCCTGCGGGCAATGCCAAATCCACCTGGAAGTCGGCATGATCTGCCCCGACTGCTACCGCGACGTTACCGGGCACTCCCGGCCGCAGCGGGCACGTACCAGCAATAACCCCAATATCACCTACACCCTCATTGGTATTAACGTGGTGGTATACCTGCTGCAGTGGATCATCCCTAACTACTGGGTCTATAACGAATTCGCGTACAAGGCCGACTGGGTCGCATACTCCCACGAATACTACCGTGCCATTACCAGCGGGTTCTTACACTCCCAAAACGACCCCAGCCACCTGCTGCTGAATATGGTCTCCCTGTATCTTTTCGGTGCCGCCATCGAAAAAATGATCGGGAACTGGCGGTACCTGCTGGTGTACCTCACCGCCATCCTAGGCGGTTCAGCAGCCGTGTGGGTGCTAGAACCACACGCCGTGGTAGTAGGCGCATCCGGTGGTATCTTCGGGCTCATGGGCGCCTACTTGACCATTATGGTTGCCCTCAAAGAACGCGATAATGTGCGCTCGGTGATGGTGCTGATTGGTGTGAACGTCATCTACGGGTTCATAATGCCCGGCATTTCGTGGCAGGCCCACCTGGGTGGTTTCATTGCCGGTGCAATAGCGACCCTGCTGTGTATCGCCCCGCAGCTTATGCGCTCACGCGGCCGCTAAACGGGGTGAACTGAGAGTACTGAATATAGCGGCTCTTCCGGGTGTTCCCGCCGTGGAGAAAATCAGCGGCGGGAGCACCCGAAAACCCTTTAAACACGCGGTGGAACCTATCTATCCACAGATGTTATCCACACTGTGAATAACTACAATGATGTAATTCCATCGGTGGTAGTACCCCATTATGGCCTGTGGATAAAAGGCTTAATCATCTCGAAATTACAGACATGTAGGGTTTTCCCCATGTTTATCCCCACCTGTGGAAAACTTAAGTCCCAGGGTGTGCAATGCATTATCTGTAATTACAAAAAATGGGTGCAGTCCGAACAACGAACTGCACCCAGAGGAATGCCTGTACAAGCTAATTCGCCTGCGCCTCAGCCTGAGCAATGTCATCAGGGCTAAGCGTGACACCCGTATACAGCCGGAACTGTTCAGCCGCCTGCAAAGCAATCACCTCACCGCCCGTGATAACCTCACGACCGGCAGCGCGAGCGGCACGAATCAGCGGGGTTTCCACAGGCATCGCCACAACATCGAAGACCACCGACGCCGCCTCAATCGTGGGTTGCGGGTACGCCAGCTGCTCACTCTCGGCACCGCCAGACATACCGATCGGGGTAACATTCACAATCACCGGGGCGGTAAGATCGCCGGGTTCAGGCGCCCACGCATACCCGTACCGGCGTGCAAGCGCCGTGCCCGCAGCCTCATTGCGGGCGATAATAGTGCCCGCCCGGAACCCAGCATCGTAGAAAGCACCCGCAACGGCCGCCGCCATGCCGCCCGAACCGCGCAGAAGAAACGGCAGCTTAGGATCAACAGCATGCGACTTCAGCAAGGAAGCTACCGCAATCACATCGGTATTGTAGGCGTGCAGGTATCCATCTGTATTGACGATAGTATTAACCGCCCCAATGACCTGCGCCGAATGATCGACCTCATCCATGAGCGGAATAACCGCCTGTTTGAAAGGCATAGAAACGGAGCACCCGCGAATACCCAGGGCGCGCACACCCGCAATAGCACCCTCAATATCCGTGGTTGTCATCGCCTTATACAGGTAATCAAGGCCGTGTTTCTCATACAGGTAATTGTGGAACTTAATGCCGTGGTTTGACGGCCGTCCCGACAGGGAAATGCAGACGGTCGTGTTCTTATTTAAAGCCGGACGCACCGGAGCCTCCTCATAAATAGCGGGCCAAAGGGTGGCTACGTGGCTACTGCACAGCCCCTTCCATGGCATTCCTAATCAGCTGAGCCGCCTGATTACGGGACTTCACATCAGCCACCACAAAGTGCACATCCCCCGTGTCAAGGGTAGGTACTACGGCGTTACCGTTGTTGAGGCTTTTCACATGCTCCTCAGCCTGAGGATCCTCCCAAATATTCACCCACGTGGCGTGATCGCCCAGCTCGCCCAGCTTAGAATCAAGACGCTCACAGAACGGGCACCCAGGGCGCCAATAAATCACCACACCACCATCGGCCATAACCTGCCGTGCCTGC
The DNA here is from genome assembly GCF_003989155.1 of Rothia sp. HSID18069. NCBI lineage: Bacteria > Bacillati > Actinomycetota > Actinomycetes > Micrococcales > Micrococcaceae > Rothia > Rothia sp. HSID18069. The sequence continues at coordinate 48,207 of NZ_RBMG01000004.1, forward strand.
TCCTGGGTGGACTGCTGACGTTCAAGCATTAAAGTTGCTCCTCAAAAAATAGTTCTCAAAACCGGTAAAGCCACCATTGTGACCCTCCCATCCGTACCGCACGGACCAACATAGAAAACACGGGGCGAAACCTAAAAATTCCGCCCCGTGTCCCCAATACAGGTTACTTACCGAACTTATCGGTCAGCTTCTGTACGTTCTCGTTCACAGCCTCGCCAGCCTTATCGACGTGCTCATCGGTGACAACTTCCTTGCCAGCCTTATCGTTCACAACGTCCTTGGCCTTATCCAGGCCCTGATCAACGCTGCCCTTAATATCAAAGCCCATCGTGAGGCTCCTTTCTGTGCGGTGCCGCCCCTCGGTGTGAGGACGGTGCGGTACATAAGTACCGTGGATTATTCTACCTTCTTGGTCACCGAAAATCTTCAGCGCAGTGCTTTAGCCCGCTAACGGGCACAACACCCGTGCAGGCTGGCGGCTAATCCCCGCAGGAACAGCCTTTGAGAGTATCCCCCTCACGCCCTAACGCGCTGCTGTGCTCAGGCCAGTCATGATCCGCCGCGAAACCAGCCACCATCGGCAAAAAACGCGGCTCGGCGAACCCGTGCTCAGCATACGCCTGCGCGACCGCCTGAGCCGCCTCCCCCAGCCGGTCGGTAGGTATTAAAGCCATCACCGCTCCCCCAAAACCACCGCCGACAATGCGCGCACCAAGCGCCCCATGCGCCAGGCACGCATCCACCGCCACATCAATCTGCGGACGCGAAACCCGCAGCTCATCACGCATCGACACAAAAGACTCCGTGAAAATACGGCCCGCCTCACCAAAAGCCGCCGCACCCAGAGAATCCGCATTTTTCAGCAGATAACTAGCCCGCCCCACAAGGGCCATATCGTGAAAGGCATGCCGCACCCACCCGCGCGGGAAATCAGCCGGAGTGCCGCGCTCCTCAAGCGCCGCCAATGCACGGTTCACCGAAGAATCCACCAGATCCAGGCGCCACTGTTTCGCTGCACGCTCCCCCAGCCCGGCACACGACAAATCCTGCGGTAGGGCATCCCGCAAAAAACGCAGCCCCAGCGCCTGAGCACACGATTCGGAGGCGGCACGCCGCACCGCAAACCCGCCGTCAGTCAGCTCGTGCGGGGTTTTCGTATCAATCACCAGAAAGCTCAGCCCATTCTCGGCGGCATTTACCCGCACCGGGTCAATCGAAAAATCACGGAAATCCACCACCAGCGCCTGCCCCGGCTTAGACCGCAGCGACGCCGTCTGATCCAAACCCCCAGTATGTGCCCCAGCCACCTTATTCTCGGCGGTAATGCACACCTGTGCTAGACGTGCCCGAAGCGCATCATTCCCCGGTGAACGGTCTGAAGGGAGCTCATCAGCCTCCGGGCACCCCGGCCGTAAAGGGCATGAAAGATCCAGCAGCGCCAGCGCCGTTGAGCACTCCAACGCCGCCGAGGAAGACAGCCCGCCGCCCACCGGCACCCGTGAATTAATCAGCAGGTCAGCACCGAAATCGGGTGGGAGAACAATATCGCGCCCACCCTCATGGTTCATTGCCCACGCAACCCCCGCCACGTATGTGAACCATCCCTTGAGGTGACCCGGCTGAATATCACGCACCACCACGGTTCGTTCATCACCGGGCATCTGTAATGATGAGGCCCGCAGCACGCCGTCACGCCGCAGTGACCCCGCCACATAGGTGCGGTACGGCAACGGCATGGGCATGCACGAACCGCCCAGAAAATCAATGTACTCCCCCAGCAGGTTCAGGCGTCCCGGTGCCGACCACACTCCGTCAGGTTCTCTGCCGTAGGTTTCAATGAACGCCTCACGTGCGCGGCGCACCTCCTGAGCGTGAACCGGAAGAGTGTCCCATTGGGGGGCAGCGGTGGTGGTCATAGAACCTCCGAGACGGAACCGAGTAGGAATGTGACTGGGATGTTAAACATTGTAGGAAAACAAATGGTTCTTGGTGGGGCACACGGCACTTCTGCTGCCACCGTAGTGCCACGCAATGCCCCATTAATATATAATATTTGAGGCATACATACTGGTCGGGGTGGTTTTGCAAGGGTAATTAGAGAGATTTAGGAACTATAAGCCAATTATAGAATCCACGGCACACTGCATATCCTCTCTGTACCGTTCCAATGCCTCAGAATATGTGTGTGCCCCCTCAGGATCCAGCAGCGGCAGAGTTTGCGCCTCCTCAATGAGGCTCAGCACAAGATGAGCTAATAGTCGGGCCTGACGCTGAGCCCGCTCCCCCGAAAAACCCAGCAGGTGCAGATCCGCGCTCAGCACACGCACCAGAACAACCGAGCCCGGATGCAACGTGAGAGCCAACCGGATCACTTCCGGGCACTCCCGAATAGGGTACAGTACTGAAAACAGGATCTCTCCGCGACGCATAAGACACGAACGCACCGCATCGGCTGAGCCAGCAGAACATGGAGCGTGTAACTGGTCTGGGGCGTGCGCTAGAATATAGTCGGACAGCAACACCAACAGATGCTGCTTCGAGCGCACATGATAGTACAAGGCGCCGGGTGCCACCTGCAGCTCGGAGGCCAATCGGCGCATCGACAAATCCGCCAAACCGTAGGTTGCCAGCACCTCGTAGGCGGTGTGAAGAATCTTATCGCGCGAAAGAGCCACACCCAATATTCTACGGGCCCCACACCCGCCGTTGAAGCGAATCATTCGCGCCTGAAGGTAATATTCGACAAATGAGCGGGAGAATAATCGCCGCTGGTGGCGTAACCCGGTGGGCACACACACTGAACGGGTGTTTAATATTCGGTATGAGCACTACATATTCCGAACTTGCCGAACGCATTATGTCCGGGCAAACCCTGAGCCGGGATGAAATACACGAACTAATCGTCACCAGCGACGGGCAAGACTTCGCCCTTATTGAGGCAGCCTCAGCTATCCGACGCCACGAATTCCGCAATATGATCGCGGTGCATACTGATGATGAAGAACTAGCGGCCGCGCTCGGCACTCGTTCTATCGCCATAGGCGGCTACGAAACACTGGATTTAAGCGCCGATATTGACTCTGAGGTGCTCGCGGATAAACTGGCGGAGCTCGGCGCGGGCAGCGCCACAGGTATTACCGTGAAACTCCCCGCTAACGCCGTACCTATGACCCTCATGCGGGTGCTTGCTATTACCCGCATGGCCGCCCCCGATAAAGTTCTTCATCTGCCCGACGGCTATGAAGAGGCGCTGCGTTCCCTCTCGTCACTGGCTATGCATATTGTTAGTGCCATCACGATTAGTGACGATATTGAGCGCTGGCCCATTATTAACGAAACCCTTAAAGCCCTCAAACACGGCGGTATTGTGATTGCTGGTGCCAGCGGGCAGGATGCGCTCGCTGGGTACCTGCGGTATCTCTCTGAGCTGGGGGTGGATTTAATGGGGTACCGTGAGGCCCGCGGTTCCGCGTGCGGCTCTGTCGATGGTGGCGGGTGCTGCGGTGGGCATGATCATGCTGAGTCTTCCGCCGAGTCTTCTGCGGGTGGTTGTGGCTGCGGCTCTGAAGGATGCGGGTCTTCCGCTCAAGCCTCTGAATCTGTTGAAGAGCCGCAACCTGCTGCGGCTAGCGCATCGCATGGGTGCGGCTGTGGTTCTGGCGGGTGTGGGGCGTAGGGGCAGTATCACACACAATAAATAGCTAAAAATGCATATATTTCCCCTCTGGATTAGGTATACTAATTTAGAGGGGAATAGCTATATTTTCAAAAAGCCATTTTTAGTATATTTCTAGCAAGACATATTTAGCTTGTGTGTGGGTTTGACTCAAGCGTGCGAGGCGGCAAAACCTTCCGCTGAACCTCCTGTACGCTTGAGCTAAGCACACACTTTAAACTCAAGGGGTTGATACTCGGGCCGATGCTATATCTATCCATCATTGTGCTGATCCTACTCGCCACCGTCATTATGGTGGGCGTTGGTGATCGGCTTAATTTGCCTTGGCCCGTTATGATGACAATCCTCGGAGTGGGTGCCCTGCTGCTACCTGACAGGCCGCACCTTGAGATTGACTCCGAAATTATTCTTCCGATCTTTCTGCCCCCGCTTCTGTGGGCTATTGGCGTGAAATTCTCGTGGGGAACTCTTAAACGCCGCTGGCGTTCGGTGCTTCTGTACTCGGTTTTGCTGACGACTGCCTCCGCCCTTGCTGTCGCCGGCAGCGCCATGTGGTGGGTTCCCGGGATGACCGTTGCGATGGCCCTGGCTATTGGTGCCGCAATCGCCCCGCCGGATCCGGTTGCTGTTGAGGCTGTAGCCGAGCCTGTTGGCATCCCCCGCCGCCTGATTGGCACTCTGCAGACCGAGGGTAGTTTTAACGACGCCATTTCTCTGGTGCTTTTTCACGCGGCAATTCACGCCATTGACCACCATGAGAAAGTGGACCCGCTGAAGGTTCTGTGGGATTTCTCCTTTGGTGCTGTGGTTGCTGTTGTGGTTGGCTATATTTTTGGTTGGCTTGGCGGATATGTGCGGCAGAAGGCTCACGGGACTGTGGCCCGCAGCGCTGTTACTCTCGTTATTCCATTTGGTGTGTACCTGGTTGCTGAAAGCGTGCATGCCTCGGGCGTGATTGCCGTTGTGATCGCCGCTGTGCAGTTTACGAGCACCAAGTATCTGGTGGCTCTGGAAGCCGAAGATCGCCTCTCAAATGCATCATTTTGGCAGGTTATTGAGCTGCTGCTGACCGGTTTGGCGTTCGGACTTATCGGTCTGCAGGCGAGCGAAATTATTTATCAAGCCGACTCCACCCGGCTGCTGAACCTGTTCTGCTACGGAACCCTCATTTCTCTGGTTGCTATCGCGGTGCGTCTGCTGTGGTTTGCTGCTGTTTGGATGCTGGGAAACCTGAAGAAAACCCCTGTGCATGAAGGGGCGCCGGGCACATTCGCTGAGGTTATTGTGATGACCTGGTCGGGGATGCGCGGGCTGGTAACCCTCATTTTGGCTCTTTCTATCCCCACTGTTGCGGGCACCGAGGAACTTCGTGCCGATTCGATTGTGGTGGTCATTTCGGTGCTGTTCTTCACGATGGTGCTGCCAGGCCTTACCCTGCCGTTCGTGGTGAATGTTTTGGGTGTTAAGGCGGATCATTCCGAAGATAACGCGGTCCCCGAGCTGTTGGAGCTGGCCCAGCACGCTGCCCTTGAGGTGCTGCAGGAGGAGGCCCGCGCGGCAAGCCCTGAGACATACCGACGGGTGAAAGATATGTGCACCGCAATCACCCGCCGCGACGACATTATTGAAAACCTGCCGGACGAATATAAGCCGAAGATGCAGGCGCTGAAGAACAGTCGCGAGGAGTACACGAGGCTGCGCGATGTGGCCATGACTGCCGCCCAGCACGAGGTGCTGTCCGCACAAGACCGGTACGACCCGAACGATGTGTACCGCGTGATTCGTAAGCTTGATATCCTCTCGCAGGCCGATACCATCCGCTCCAACAATAATTTTGTGCTCCCGGCGATGCCCGCCGGTGCGGTCGCTTTGGAACGTTACCGGCTTCTGCGGGAACATTTGGGCACCTCATCCATTCCGTTGGTTGAGAATGCGCCGTCATCACCACTGGTGACGAGCGTGGATTCCCGCGAGAAAAACTAGGTGGGGAACCGGCCAGAACCTCCCCCGGCGTCTTTTGGGCTACGCCCACGGAAATATTGAGGCGTCAGGGGCGATTTAAGCATTCAGAATCACATAGAATGAGAGAGTACGGTATGTCACCGAGTACCGTTGTAGCCCCGCTGTGAAGTTTGTGGAAAGTAGACATGGATTTTAAGAACCTCTCACCCGCGTACCTTAGCTCACTTGGCGCCGTCTTGGTGAGTGCACTCATGATTGGTTCCGGCGTCTCCTGGATGCTGTGGGTGGGGTGGCTTCTGCTGTTGCTGGCTGTGGGGCTGAATGTTTTTGCGCACCTGGTGACGGTTTCAAAGATGAAGGGTGAGCCAGCACCCGCGATGCTGACCAACCTTGAGCAGCGTTTTGAGGCGATGCGGGAGAAAGCCGCCGAACGCAGCGAAGAGCCGATTGAGGGGGAGCCCGATTTTGACGGTGACCCGCTGGATTCGGAAGCCACGGTTGAGCTGGGCTCTGAGACTCCAAAGAAGAAAAGCGTTTTGCCGTCGAAGATTGAGGATTCTCAGTCGTCGTCCCGCCCCACTGTGCGTTAGGGGAGCGGCGTGAACACTAGATTCCTGATTTCTCCCGCATATCTGCTCTCTATTGCATTGCTGGTTGCTGGTGCGGTTCTGAGCGGCAGCAGGTATATGCTTATCGGCTGGATGCTGTTCCTAGTTGGTGTGTTCCTGAACGCCATGACCCTGGTGATTTTGACAAATCGTGAGCAGCTGCGCCAGATTCGCCAGGCGCACCAGCATCAGAAGGAGCAGGCAGAGCGTGAGCAAACGGGGGAGAGTCCGCGTGAACCTTCTGCTAAAGAACTTGATGTTGATCCAGAGTCTCAGAAAGAAGATGCGGCCGAGCAGGATAATACACCGCAGCAGGGGAGTGAGTCTGAATCTGCATCTGATGTTAGCGCCGTAGCGGATGAGCCGCAGGATACCAACGCCGCGGATCATGAAGAGACCTCGCCACAGGAAAGCACTGCTGCGGCACAGGAGCAGGCTGATAGCCCAACTGACCGTGCGGCTGCGGCAGAGCAGAGAACAGCAGGTAATGCTCAGTCAGCACAGAATATGAGACGGTTAAAGAGCTCCCGCAAATCCCGTAAACCCCGGAAGAAATCGAGACGGTAGCAGGGGGCGGTCAGTAAAACCCCTTATCAAAGCACATATATTCTTTGTATTGAATTAAAAAATTAAAGAAAGAAACGGTGGGTGAGATGAGCGTGGTTGCTTATTTCACCCACCGTTGTCTGTGTGCTGGCGGCGGCTCTAAAAACTGGTGCTGCATTTCTTCCGAGGGCTGATCGATCCACTAGGCGGAGTGGCGATTGAGGGGTAGGGGAGAGGGCAGCGGGTTACAGCGTTGGAATTGACTCAAACTAACAGTGCATCCAGTTTGTACTTACTGCCTAATTTTGCTTAATATATCCTGATATCTGGAGAGTTACTAGGCGATCATGACTGTGATACTTCTCTAATCCCCGTAACACAGTATCTGCAACAACATCTGATCTCCATATTGAGTGTTTTGATGTCTGACACTTTAGTTGTTGTATAGGGGTGTTAAATTGTTATGGTGCCGTAGATTATTTCTGCATGATGGTATCAGCGAACCTCCCAGTTGACAGTGAATAGTTCATTGGTGGATTGTTCTACTTCTAGGGCTTGTGCAGCATTGTCAAGATAGGTGTCTGACTCATTGCGGAGTTTGTCGCGCTGGCGGCGGTATTCGTCGTCTGCCTCTTCGGCTCGGCGTCTCCATTGGCGTGCCTCGCGGGTGAGTTTGAGTTGTTCGGCTGTACTGGAGGCTTTGCGTGCAGCCTTAGTAGCGGTGGATTCTTTGGCGTGGAAGTCTCGAATCTTCGCGTCAAACGTAGCCTTAAGATCAAGGCGCGCAGCATCAATGAGAGCTTCTTGTTGCAGGTAGAAAATTGCGTTACGATCTTGCACGTCTTTGGCAAATTGACTTCGTAAAGCATCAATCGTTTCACTGAAACCATCGGTGTTCACGGCTTCCGGGGCTACGTTGATACAAGTGAGGTCAAAAAGGTCACGGATCTGCTCGTGGTCCATGGGCGTACCGTCTTCAAAGAAACCTGCCAACAACAAATAGGTCTCGCGTAGGTTCTGGTTACCAGCCTGCATGGTAAACGTCGTTTCGTGAACGGTGATCCGACCAGTCTTATTTCGTAGTCGCCTTGCTATGGCAGTAACACGCACTGAACCCTTGATCTGGAATGTGAGCCGAGCCGGGGGTGTCTTGTGCTTTTTTGCGGAGTCAACCACCCATTGACACAGTTCACTGGAGTACCTGTACTGGTGGGCACCCTTGCGTGGTTCGGTCTTGAAGAAATACTCTCCAACGGTGATGTTGGGTGTGGGAGGCTGAGTGAGCGTGAACTGTGTAGCGGTGTCGTTGAAGGTGGCGATACCAGACAGCTCATAGCGCGTAAGGGCAATGAGAAGTCGCTCGAAAGCGTTCAAGACGACGCCAGTTTGAGTATCGTAGGACTTGAGTTTATCGCGGACCTTTGGATCAAGATTGTCGAAAACCTTCTTGCGCGTTCGCTTCATCTCTCGGTTGATCTGAGAGGCATAGCGCGCTTCAAGATCAGTAAACGCGGCGTCAATCTGCTCGGCGGTGGTACATCGCTCCAAAATCGCAGCAACATTTTTCTCAAAATCCAGGCCGTCCTCGATTTGCCCGAGTACTTCGTCTGAAGCTCCAAACACGGAGGTGAAGAGCTGGAATTTTTCGGTGAGTAACTGAAGGATGCGTTCTTCGGCAAGGTTGCCTTTGTTGGAGAAGTTTACAACGACAACATTATGTTTCTGTCCAAAACGGTGTACGCGGCCAATTCGCTGCTCAACGCGCTGGGGATTCCACGGCAGGTCGTAGTTGACTAGCATTGAACAGAATTGCAGGTTGATGCCTTCGGCGGCGGCTTCGGTGGCAATCATGAGGCGCCCGCGCTGACGGAACTCATCAACGAGAGCTTTGCGCCGATCAGCGGCAGGTATCCCAGTGACGAGGTCACTGCCACTGTTCTCCTCCAGCCATTCCCGATAAATTGCGTTGGCTTTGGCGTTGGTGTTGGTGCCGTTAAACAAGACAAGCCCCTCACCCCAACCTGCCTCTGCCAGGGAGCGTGCCAGATATTTCTGGGTGACGGTGGAATCGGTGAAAATAATCGCTTTCTCAGGTGCGCCGATCTCGCGTAGTTTTGCAAAGCCTTGCTCAAGAGCATCAACCAGCTTGACGGCTTTCTGGTTGACAGTAATGGAGCGTGCGAGTGCAGCGTAGTCACGGAGTTCCTGTGCCTCGGCTAGCATCTCAGCGTGTTCCCGATCCCCAACAGATTCGGGCGAGGCGGATGTGTTGTTGGCTTCCTCCCGCTCCTCACTGGTCAGATCTGGATCTGCGATGAACGCTCCAGCGTCGTTGCGGCGTTTACCACTATTTGCCTCAGCCTCCAGACGATTCGCGATGCTCTCCAACGTGGAAGCTACCGCGTAGGAAGACGAACCGAGACGTTTACGGAGAATGAGAGCAGATAGGTGGCGTTGAGACTTAGCGAAAGCCCACAGAAACGGCCGTTGCAAGTAGGAATTGATGAACTCATAGAGTTGGATCTCATCCTCACTGGGGGTGAAGGCAACGGTCAGTGGCATTCGGGTGGTAAAGCGAATGTATTTATTCGCGTCCTTTCGAAGGGTTCGCTTTGCGATCTGTGCAACCCTAGCTGCAAGGTCATCATTGCCCACCCCGTCGGGGTTGTTGATATAGCGTTCTTTGAACGTTTCCAAAGAGCGGAAATAGTCGGGAGCGAACACGCTCACCAACCCATATAGTTCCTCAAGCCGGTTTTGTAATGGAGTAGCCGTGAGCATGATGGTTTTTGTCGCACCACGGCAGATCCTTGCGACATTCGATGCAATTTTCGCCTGCCCGTTCCAATAGGAGCGCAGCCGGTGCGCCTCATCACATACCACTAGATCCCATGTACGTGTGAGACTAACGTGTTGAGAATTTGCGAACTCATAAGAGCAGATAAGAATCTGTGCTTGTGTGCCCGATTTGTTGAGTTCATCAAGGCTGCCGCGTTCCAACAGGAACGCAGGTAAGGCAAATTTCTCGTTGAGTTCCTGCCTCCACTGCTGACGCAAAGATGACGGCGCAATGATTAAGATACGGCGCTTTTGCTCAGCCCAATACTGGCTGATCACAATTCCAGCCTCGATGGTTTTCCCAAGGCCCACCTCGTCGGCCAAAATCACACCAGAAGTAAACGGGGTTTGCAAAGCAAATAACGCGGCGTCGACCTGGTGGGGCTTGGGCTCTACCTGTGCATCAAACAACAACCCGGCTAGGCGACCCACATGGTCGGAAGCATAGGAACGGTCGAGTTCATGGGCGTAGAACTTGGCCTGATAGTCGCTGAGAGCACCAGCATTTACCTCCATTTAGATACCCCATCGCTCAGGTGCACTGACTTTGTAGTCCACGCCAATGGCTTGGAAATGTTTGATTGCAGCGTTGATTTTTGCGTTCTCACTTGGGCGACGTTTGTTCGGATCCAGACTGCTCTTGGTTTCGCGGATCAGATAGAGGTGTTCAGTTCCGTCTTCGATCTTGATGATCGCCCAGTCTGGGTTGTAGTCACCAACTGGTGTGGGAATACGAAACTTGTCAGGCAATTTCATAAACAGTTTGATGTCCTCCCGCCCATCCAGGTACTGGGCGAACTGCCGCTCCACCGCGGAGTCCAACACAACGTAGTTGAAGTCGGTTTTCTCCGTGTGCGTGACCTTGTAGAGCTGATCAATGAACCGGTCTTTCTCGTCTAAGCCATCTGCCTGCAGTTCACGAAGCTCATAGATGCTGCCTCCAATTGGCTCGTATTGGATGCCATTAATGAGAGCATGGGCCAGCTCGGTTTCAATGCAGTCTGTGACCATCTTGATGTAGTCATTAGGGTTTGTGAGGAACTCGCCCAAACGATCTGATCCAAGCAGGATATCGATAATAGTCTTACGTGTCAGAGAGGTTGTCTTCTGGAGCTGCATAATGATGTCAGGGAGGGGATAGGATTCCTTGAGAACCTCATTGCGTAAATCGAGAATAGATCCTTTAGGGCCGCCACGGGTCAGTTCCAGTCCTGTGCGGGTCACTTGAATTCGGATCGGGTCAATGGGCGGGGCTTCCTTGATGCGTGCCACGCACCGCTGGACCAAGTCGGTACGGTTCAAGCTTACCCGGTAGGTCGTGCGGCTAGTGATCTTCTCCCAGAACTCTTCGAACTCGGGAGTGGCGTACACCTGTTTGTTGAGTTTACGGACCACTCGCTTGCGTTTGGGTTTAACTATGGTCTCGATCTTGCAGCCATTAACAATGTTGATGATGTCATCTTCGTAGTCTGCGTATTGAGCGGGCAGGTCAAGTGTGAAATTGAGCTGTTCAGGAACCCAGGTGCCCATGACTTCACCGGAATCATTGATATAACCACGATCATGCAAGAACTTCCAGATCTTACCCGAGCGCCGCGAACCCAACCTGGATTCTTTACCGTCTTCCATGATGGGTAGGTGGGCGAACTCCGTATGCCGCACAAACCCGATCGCCACACCCGCCTTCGTATATTCATCTTGAAGGGCAGCAGCAAACGCCTGATATGACTCATTGGCCACCACGGTTAGCTGCGCAAGTCCACGGTCGGAAACCCGCTCACCTTCTTGGTTGACGGGTAGACGCAGGCCACGCCCAATGGTCTGGCGACGCTCAGTCTCCGAGGCCATGTCACGTAGCGTGCAGATTTGGAACACGTTGGGGTTATCCCAACCCTCACGCAAAGCTGAATGAGAGAAAATGAAACGTACCGGCTCATCCATACTCAAAAGCCTGGCCTTATCCCGCATAATCAATTCGTAGGCATCATCATCGGCTTTCGTCTTACCTGATGAATCTTTGAACACCATTGGCGCGCCTTTACCTTTGCCTTTCATTTGAGCAAAATAGCCTGAGCGCGCCTGAAGCGGATCGGCGGGTAGAAAACGTGCAGCCTTAGGGCACTTCGCCAGTTCCTCGCGGTAAAGCTCGTCAAACCAGCTGGCAAAATCCCCGTTTGCATCTAGATTGTTATTCCCGGATCCAAGGTAGGATGCGACCTTGTCGATGAAGAAAAGGGAAAGAACTTTGATGCCACGGTCATGGACCTGGAGTTCCTTGCGAATGTGTTCCCGGATAGTTTCGCGGATCATTTCACGGAATACAGCATCCTGGTTGGAGCCGACTGCCTCACCAACCCCCAGGATCCTGTAGTTCGAGAGTTCAATCTGTTCGAGAGCGATGCTGATATTACTGATACGCCAGTTACCCTCATATGCTGGGTTGCCACCCGACAAGCGCTCCAGATCATCCCCCTGAGATGCCTTCACCTTGCGTTTAGCATAGGAGCCGTCCTTTTTTCGACACACTAACTCCAATTTCGCACTATACGTTGGTTCTCTACGCACCTCTAGCAGCTTCACATATGGCTTAGCGGTGTTACCGAGCTCCTGGGTGTCAGCGACCACGATGGTTTTCACTAGACCTAAGTTGTGAGCATCCAATGGATCAAGGCGGTACACCACGTTGCGAGTGGTGCGGTGGGTTGCTGAGTAGCGCAACGTACACAACGGATCCAGCTCTGCGACTGCTGACTGTGCGAGCAGAGATTCCATGTTCTGCGGCTCGTCCATGATGATAATCGGGCGGGTGGCACGCAGATAGTCCAGCGGACGCAGACCTGCAAGTTTATCCCGACTCTGGTGGACGATGCGAGTGTTTTTATCCCCGCGCAAGGAATCAATCGTCATCACCAAGAATTGCAAGCTCGTGGCAGTGGCAAAGTCGCGCACTTCTTCGGCTCGTTCACCCGCATATACTGTGGCATTCATGTTGATTTCTGGATACAGGTGTTGAAAATGCTTGCGCATCAAGTTGATAGAGGTTTTTACACCTTCACGGATCGCAACTGAGGGTACCAAGATAATGAACTTGGTGAACTGGTAACGCTTGGCCAGCTCGAATGCGGTGCGCAGGTAGACGTAGGTTTTGCCCGTACCAGTTTCCATCTCAATGTCAAACTGCAGGCCATCAACCAACTCATCTGTAACGTCTAGACCATTGCGGTCTTGCACATGGCGGAGATTAGACAAGATCGTGCTCTCATCCAACACCAGATTATTTCCTACAGCGTCAACTTCGGTCGCAATATCAAACTCGCGTTGACCGGAAATTTCACGCTGGTCAATCAGGGACGGCTGAGTAGGAAGCAGACTGGAAGAAGTTATTAACTGATCCGCATCTGCTGGCTGACTATCGAAGAGATCAGTGACCGCGTCGATAGCTGATGCCTGATAAGGCTGGTGGGGATCAAACTGAAAACGCATCGAAACCCATACCCCCTTACGCGGTCCACAAGTCCACGTTGCTAGTGCGGCATTCTTGCACTAGGTTCGTCTTTAGTTCGTCGTCGCCCTGGAAAGCATCTTCTAGGATGACGAGGCGTTCGGGTTCGAGAGCGACGAGCGATCGCAGCTGCTCCAGTGTGGGTTTCTTATGTTCATTGAGGTAAGCCATCACTAAGCCATCCGCGACGCTGAAGGCATGTAAACCAGCCACGTCCACGCTCGTGACCTGTTCTGTGAGGGAGAATCCGAGTTTGAGCAGAATCTCAGTTAGCAAGGCTTCTGGTTGAGCATTGCCATCGGCTGATTCCTCCATCTGCGCAAACAAATCGAAAAGCTCTTCCTCGTGCAAAGAAGAATCGGCACGCCATTTCGTGAAATTTGTATCCACTAACTTGTATGCGCGGAAACCCACATCCAAGCTCTCGGCCTGCCCATCCAATTTCGAGACTTCCTCCTCAAGGATTTTTTTACCAGCACGTCGAATGCGTTCACGCGTAATCTCCGAGATCGTCTCATAACCAGCCTTGCGAGCCTCAGACTTCTCATTCGTAGGCTCAGGCAACTGAACGGAAATGCAATGCCGAGTCCCGCCGTCCTCAGCGTTCAATGCCATGACTGCATGAGCTGTCGTACCTGAACCAGCGAAGAAATCAAGGACGAGGTCATTCTGCTCTGTAGTCATGGTTATGAGAGTTTGGAGGATATGCTCATCCTTGGGGAAATCAAAGACTTTGCTTCCCATGAGCTTGGTGAGGCGCTTTGTTGCAGCTCGTCCATCCTGATAAAAAACGCTATAGGGAGTTTCAAGTTCAGTATCTTTCAGATAACGTTTAAACGTCGGAACCGCACCTTCATCCTTACCGAACAGTACGCGATCAGCACGAATGTGTTCATCCATTACTTGCTTCTGGAAAAGCCATCCTCTGGAGGGGATCTTGACAGGTTTACCAGTGACAGGATGCAGCACTGGGTACTTCGGGCCACCACCACCTGGCCATGAAATATTATCGGCAAAGTAGACACCCTGGGCATCGATTCGAGAATAGTGCTTATGTCGTTTTGACTCATTACCGTCAGCAAGACTTCGGAACCAGGCTTTCAGGGCCTGTGAAGCTGCATTGTAGTCGTGGCCTTGTTCCTGAACGATTCTCTCTGTCGCTTTGTAAATCTCATCGAGTCCTTTCTTTCGGATTTTCCAGGTGATCCCCTTCTCCGCCAGAATCTTGCGGTTTCGTGCGTAGCACAGGATGTACTCGTGGGATGCAGAGATGAATTTCGAGTCATTTTTCCTGCCCGCTGCCCAAATCATCGAACCCATCAAATTGTCTTCGCCGAACACCTCGTTGCAGATTTGCTTCAACGTTCCAATTTCGGTTTCGTCGATAGAGATAAAAATAGCGCCTTCCTCCCGCAGCAAATTCTTTGCCAGCTTCAGGCGCGGATACATCATATTAAGCCAGTTCGAGTGGAAACGTCCTGCCGATTCGGTGTTGGTGGAGAGTTTGCCATCGCCATCACGCTGACCGGTTATATCCAGATAGGTGCCAATAGGATCCACGTAGTCGTCTTTGTAGACCAAGTCTTTTCCCGTGTTATAAGGCGGATCAATATAAATCATCTTGATCTTGCCGTAGTAATGCTTCTGAAGGATCTTCAGGACTTCCAGGTTGTCCCCTTCAATGACCACGTTCTGCGTGTTCTCCCAGTCCACCGAGTTCTCATGGTCGGGTGCAAGTGTGGCTGTGGTTGGAGTCTGAGCGGCCCTGATCGCTTGCGTTTTACCTGGCCAGAACAACCCAAAACGCTCAACTCCTGTTGCTGCATCTTCTCCCAGCACTGTCTGAAGCGCGGTGATGTCGACCTTTCCATCCATAATGATCTCTGGGAACAGCTCTGCCAGTTTCTGTGCAGCGTCAGTCTGGAAATTGGGGGAGCCGCTCGGGATTTTATTGATCTGGTCACTCATTGTGTACTCCGTTAAACCTTTGGTGAGGGATTGGGATGTCATGGTGGGCAGGTATCAGGTTACTTTCTCCCATATATTAACATGTCTATTCAATAGCTTTCCCATCATCTGGGGGCAATATCAACCTCGGTAACTCACTCAATCCGTTTATCGACAGACGGATTCATGATCGCTTTCATTACTTACAACAACTGCACTCTCTCCAAAGAAATTATGCGGTTCACCCATCAAAAGCATCCTGTACATACTCGTTATGTCGCGTGCAACCCATCTCCGTGCGCCAACTACGCCATACTTCCAACCTAATGGAAGTAATAAGTATTCTGGAACCCTAATATACAACTATTACATGAGGATGTTCCAGGGGTGATATACCAGAGCTTAAAGCCGGGATGATGCGTAGTCGGCATGCTCCTGCACACGCTTGCGCGCATCCTTCGTCAGCGCCTTATTCTCCTTCAGGATGCGCCCGGCATTTTCCGCCATAAACTCTAAATACTGCTGATCGCGGGTTTTGCGCCAGGCTGTGCGCGCCGCATCCAGCTGCGCAAAATCGCGGGAGATCTGCCGCTGCATGGTGTAACGAACCCACATGAGCACCAGCACCACACCCAGCGGAATCAGGCAGAACCAACTATTCCACAGGACGTAAATACCTATCGCCAACGCGGCGAGCGCCAGTTGAATCGGGGCGATAGACACAATATCACTTCTACGCTCGCGCTGGTTCTTCACCAAAGACTCACGAGCGGCCTGCCGAAAAATCTCGCCAAAACTCTCGGGATTGCGCTCTTTATTCGTTGAAGACATTCACCATTCACCCCGTTTTAACAATCTATAGATATTGTTTTTAGAAAAGTTTCACGTGAAACGCAGAATCTACGCACCCAACGAAGAGCCGATAAATTCCCACGCATGATCCACCGAAACCTCGGTGCGCGCCTTCACATCATCCGGGGAATAGCTGAACGACGCCGCATGATCCGCCCACTCGTGCATGGGTACATCGTTCCAGGAATCCCCAATCGTATAGGTTTCATACTCGACAGGTTTCAGATACTCCACAAGCCACGCCAGCCCGGTCGCTTTTGTGCACCGCTGGGGCACAATATCCAGAAAATCCTGGTTCTTGTGACAATCCACTGAATCACCGAACTCTTCAAGAATCCAGCGGTAGGCGCGCTCGCGAGCATCATCCTCAGGAATCCATAGGGGCACACCCACATAATCTTGGGTATCAATCTCGGACTCAGCCAGCGGCAGGAACTCGGGCAGAATATTAGTCGAAGACCCCACATTATCCGCCAGACGATAATCATGGGTTAAAGTCGTTGCAAAAAGAGCGACCCCCGGCTCCTTTGTGAACCGCTCATAGCAGGCGTGCACCACCGCAAGCGAAAGAGTTTGCGCGTGGAGGATATTGTACTCGGCATCGGTCACAACAGCGCCGGTGTACAGCACGTTGTAATCGAAGGTAACATCAGCTGTATCAAGGGCAAGTTTCGTGGCGAAAATACTTTTCCCGGTCGCGCACACCGCAATATTCCCGGCCTGCTGCCAGCGGTGAATAGCCTGTACATTCGCGGGCTCGATCTCCCGGTCAAAGAGCAGAGTTCCATCCAAATCGAATGCCATCAGTTTTTTCATGGGATTCCTCAGGTCTGTGTGGTGGTTAAAAATCACGGGATGCGCGCCCGGTACAAAAGTCTACCGGAGCACGCATCCCGCTGGTTTGCTTGTGGTCACGCAAGTTTACTGGGGGAGTGCCAAGAACCCAAGGTAGGCACCAGCAATACCGACGGCGAAGAGGCCGAAGATAATCCAGATGGCGTTAACCCTCTTGCGCAGCAGCCACATGCACAGGAAGCATAGGCCCAGTGCCGCAAGCCCCGGCAGCAGCTGGTTGAGGATAGACTGGACGGTCACATCCACGTGTGTACCGTCAGCTTGTTCGTATTCCGTGAGCTTGAGCGGAATGTTGATGCTCGTCCACCGGTACACCAGTGCACCCATCACGAACAAGCCCATGACCGATGCGCCTTGAGTAATTTTCTGCAGCGTGTTTCCGCCTGCATCGCCCACGATTTGGGTGCCTTTTTCGTAGCCGTACTGGAAACCGTACCAGCGGGTGGCCCAGCGGATCGCGGTCATTCCGAAGAAGAAGATGAGCGGCCCCAGAATATTGCCCGAAATTGCGAAGGAGGCGCCGATAGCCGCCAGCACGATGCGCGCGGTGCCCCAGTAAATCGGGTCGCCTACGCCCGCGAGCGGGCCCATCAGGCCAACCTTCACGTTGGTGATGGCGGCATCGTCAATGCCTTCTTTACCGGCTGCTTTTTCACGTTCCATTGCGGCAGTCACACCGATAATGGGGGATGCCACCCACGGCTGGGTGTTGAAGAATTCCAGGTGACGGGTGAGCGCCTCCGCCTGGTCTTCTTTCCTGGTGTAGAAACGCTTAATCGCGGGAATCATGGAGACCGCGAACCCAATGGACTGCATGCGTTCGAAGTTAAACGAGCCGAGCAGGAAGGTGGAGCGGATGTACGTATTAATCTTGTCGCCCTTGGTGAGGTCGGGAACCTCGGTGGTGACTTTTTCTTGAGTGTTCTCAGTCATGGTTCTCTCCTACTCAAGCTCGTTGTCGAGGTCGTTAGCTGGGCGTGCGGCTGCCGGTGCCGCCTGGCTCTTATGAAATATGGGGTTGAGCTGGGTGTACAGCAGCCCCAGGCATGCCCCGATAATGCCGATAGCCACCAGGTCAAGCTGCGCCTGGCCGGTGAGAGTAGCGGTGAGGTTTCCCATAACGTCGGTATTGACACCATTGAGTTTAACCGTCTGAGAGACGGGGATAGCGGCCGCTGTAATGAACCCGAGGAAGAAGAACGGCATGAGGGCTTTTGACCTCATCATATTAATAACCATGGCGAAACCAACCACCGTGATCATGCCGCCAGCGATGCGCAGGCCCGTGGTAATTTCACCCGGGATGGAATCCAGCCAGCTTTTAATAGTGTCAGCGTTAATGAGAGAGACCACTGCGGTGGGAATAGCCACACGCAACCCTTGCAGCGCCATGCCGCTCATGTGCATGAGCTCAATACCACGGAAATTCGCTGTCTGCGCGAACCTGTCGGCTTGGTGCTGGAAGAACACAGTAATGGTGCGCACGAAAATGGTGAGCACCTGCCCGGTTGCGGCGATCGGAACGGCAACAGCGATACCTTGAGCCACATCAAGGTGACCGTGAATCACCACAACTGCTGCGATGGTGGAGGCTAGGGCTGCATCGGGTGCCATTGCCGCACCCACGTTCATCCACCCGAGGGCGATTAGCTCAAGGGTGCCGCCCACGATAATGCCGGTGCCCGGGTCGCCCAGCACAAAACCCATGAGGGTACATGCCACTAGGGGACGGTGGAACTGGCGTTCATCCACCACGGATGCGACACCCGCAATGAACGCCACCACAATGACGAGAATAAATGCGAGGGGACTCATGAGGCGAGGCCTTTCTCTTTCAAAATTTTTGCCATATCGACGGGGGAGTGGTTAGGAAGCTGCTGCACGTACAGTTTGACGCCACGTTTGAGAAGCTCACGGTATGCGTCGAGGTCTTCTTCAGATGCGTAAACCGCCTCAGAAAGCTGCGTCATACCGGTTTTGTAGGTTACGCCGCCAACATTGACCTCTGGAATTTCAACGCCTTCATCTAGCAGACGCACCACATCGACCGGGGATTCGAGCACAAACATGGTTTTCATGCCGGTGTACTTGGGATTGTTGTATACGCGCCCCGCTTTAGCAATATCGAGCACATTGGTTTTGACTCCGGCAGGCGCCACCTGCAGCAGCAGACTCTTGCGGAGGTTGTCGTGGGCGGCTGCATCCGATGCGGCAATAAAGGTTTGCGGTGCCACATAAGGAACCCAGGTGCCCGCGACCTGCCCGTGAATAAGGCGGGAGTCGATGCGCGTGAAAATAGCGTCCATATGCCCGCCTTCAACCTGCTGTTCTGCTGGTATTTCCGGTGCCGCCGGTGTTTCGGTGGGTTTTGTCTCTGCGGCAGGTTTTTTGTCCTGTACCGGTTGGTTGGCCTCTTGGAAAGAGCGAATACCTTTCACGCCCGCCTTATGGGCTTTGGCGACCAGGCCCTTGAGAGTCGCATTTTTGCGACCGGCGCTGCTGATGACTTCAATGAGCATCGGCACGTTGACGCCCGCGACAACATCAATATTTTCGTGTTCTGCCGCGAATCGGGCACCCGCATTATAGGGACTGCCGCCGAAGAGATCGACGAGAATAAGGGTTTCTTCAGATCCTGCTTCCGCAACGATGTGCGTGTACTCTTCGATCAAATCTTCCGGACCCTGCCCAGGAAGAAATGTCACCGGATACACGTTATCGAGGTTTCCGAGGATCATGCTGGCGGTCTTCAGAAGAGCGGGCGCTGACTCCCCGTGTGCCGCCACAATGATAGTGACCATGATAGCTTTCTTAATTGAACGAACAGTGTGTGTTGTGCCCCTTGTGAGGGCAAGACCCTTTCAGAATATCACGGTATATCATCAAAATGAGAGATATAGCATAGTGGTACGCCGGTATTTTTAATGACATAATGTCACATATTTAATAATAGTCTTTTAGACTGGAAGACGGGGCCTCTAGCCCGCCGTGTAGGCGATGTTGCCGGGGGGAGCATGGGTCTGTTGATATTTATCTCTACACCCATTTCACCGTAGATATAAAAGTAAAATATACATTTTCTATATTATTTCTGATAAGTTTAATAAAATCTATCTAATTAATAATATTGTTTCTCGAAATAAGCTGATTATTATCTGTAATGTATAGAGGTTTACTTATTGGGAGACAGGCCCTGCCCATATAAGTCACTGTTCTATCTATCCGAGCAACAGCTTGATGTTGGATAACCCTAGACCCACCCCTCACACCCGTTCTTGCTCAGTAGCCCTGAAGGCTATGCTGCTCTATCTGCTGGAATTTGAAGAAAACCTCGATCTGAGGCTTCGAGGCTTCGGGGCCTGACCGACCAGTCAGCTGTACTATACGAGGACTGATACAGCACCGCTGAAAGTTTTAGGTTCTTGGGAGGATCATACTGTGCTATACAGTTCGTATATCCTTTAGTTATTACCCTCTTCAGCTTCACCAACTAGTAATAGGTCTATTTTTATTCTTCCAAAAGGGTAATAAAGACTGATCGAAAAAATATATAGTTTTCATATCGTGAGTAATAGCAAGACCTAAGTCAACAAAAACATATCCCATAGTTCTCTCTATATATTTTTCATTTTTTATTAGCTCGTCTAAAACATCTTTAGAGAATAATTTTAATTCATTATAAAGTATAGAAGTGTTTTTATTACTTATCACGACTTGAGTTAATTTATTTTTGTCAAATCTCACTAAAATATTTTCATCAAACTCAATAACTTGTTTTGCTGAAATTTCTTTTGGAATATTAAAATTATTTTCTTCTGAAAATAGTTTAGGATCTGTTCCGAATTTAAAATTTCCCACAGCTGTATATGGAATAAAGTATAGGTTATGAGCAGCTCTTTTTGTCGTTTCCCGCTGATTCTCTTGGATTTCTTCATACGTTAAGAACGAACTTTTTTCATATTCTCTTTTTAATGTCTTATCATAAATTAGAACTTCGTTAAATATTTTCCTCTCCCAGTCTATATATAAACTTAGGTTATACTGAGGGAATATATAAAATGAGTTATCCTCAACCAATGGGTTTTCATCCTCTAAGAAAGAAATTAGGCTCTCAAATGATACAACCTTGCCGTTTATATCAAAAGATTGAACCTCCCTCATAGAGACTGTAATGAGTATTGACTCTGACAATACTTTATGTTTTCTATCAAACTCCAAAAAATATACGGGATCATTAATTATTGATTCTGCTAAGTCCTTCTTTTTTCGTCCTACCTGTATGCTGTTTAAAGTATTTTTCCTGATTTTTAACATTTTGTATACTTCCTTTTTAATTGATTGCACTCTTTAAATACATTCTCTTTAATGGTGCAATAAATTATTTACATTATACCTTGGCTATATATTTTTCCAAATTCTCATTGAATATTGCGAATATTTAAATTTATGGTCTTTACAAATTTACTTTTCTTTACGCACATCAACTATATCAAATTTCAAATTAATTCCCTGTATTTTAAAACCTTTGTTTAAGAAAATACTAATTGCTTCTTTGGTAGATTCTAAAAAATAGTCCTCTAAATCTGTAAATCCCTTAGTGCTAAATTCAGTAAGAAAAAAATTATTAGGATTCGCTTTAGGCCTATGAAGGTACCTTTCCTCTGGTAGCCCCCAAGATATTTGATTGCTATTAGGAATTGGTATGATAACTGAAAATATTTTCCTCTTTATCTTGGGGTAGGTAATACCTCTTTTATATACCCCAAGAAAGCTCTTACTATATTCTTGAGTTTCAAGCCAATAAATATTAGTCGGGTTTATGTGAAACTCTATGACCCAATCATTTAGTTGTTCATGAGATAATCGTGGTTTAATGTGATTAAAAAAATTCTGAAGATTCTGCTGTAAGATATGACTATACGGAAAGTCAATAATGGTTCCTATAACTGAAAATTTTAATTCCACAATATAAATAATCCTTATCAATAAAATTAATTTGTTTTCTATTAACCAGATCGATATTTTGGATACAATAACTACCCTTCCTTAAAATTATAGTATATATTACTTTAAGGGCATATGTTAGAGGGTGGGCTGTGCCAGGATTAGGGTAGGGAATTGATGTTTAGGGTTAGGGTATCTTAGCTCAGGTAACTGGTGAGTAGATTTTACTAGAGCAGTGAATTGTATGACGGTGAGTCCGGTTGGTACTGTAAAAAGACAACGATTCCTTCTGCGCATGTGATTGGAGGTTAGCCATTTTCACCATCGTATGCTCGTGCCAGTAAGGGGTCGTTATCTCCACCCCTTAAAAAGAGTTATCCGCTTATTTAGATTATTTGACATGTTTCGGAGGATAAAATATCTGCATAAAGCATCTTATAAATTAACTTATGTATAACGATGGACATCCAAGTTATTGTTATCCCAGTGAATCACCAAAGTTACCTGTACTCAATTTATTGTAGTTAGAATTAGAATTTTGAAATGTTCTTTATCATTGAAAGAGTAAGTAATGAGTAAATCTCAACAAAAATGGTTAAATAATGAATTAATTGGGGTGAATAGTGTTCTGTACAATAGTTCTTCCGAAACCATTACATTAATAAATTTTTATAAAATGGACAATGGTGAAAGGCTTGCGTTTCCATTTTGCGACACGACTATTAACAGTCTAGAAAAATATAACAAAGATATTTGGACAGAGATTCAAGAATATAAGAGCATACCGTACAAAAATGATGAAATTATTAAATTTGGAGAAGGGGCGATGGGAAATGAAGGGTTTATCTGTGTAACCGATAAAAATAATACATTAAAATGGTCTATATTTTTTGAAGACAGTAACCCTATCATCGATTGTAAAATATGTGAAGAAAAATTATCATTGACATCTTCGAATGGGCAAAAAATAACTGTAAACATCAAAAACCTATTGGAAATAAAAATTACCGGTATGTAGTAAATATATTTCATAGCAGATCGTAACTTGCGTAAAATTTTAAATATAGGTAATGTATGCCCCAATATATACATATGATGTGTTTTGGTTTAGACGATCAGGGTATTCCGTTGTAGCCATCTGATGAAGCTTGATCTATAAATTCTCGATAAAATTTATCTGATCAATAATATTGTTCTTTGTGAAAATAAGCTGATTATTATTTTTGTCTGTAACATGTATAATGTCTTTGATTTTTGTGCTGGGCTGACCTAAATCTCCAATAATAAAAAATATTAAAATATTAGTTGTGTAAAGATCTTCATTCGTTAACTCCCACACCATCTCAGACCCCGAGACATGGAATATGTCCGATCTGGCGGTATTTCGGATTCTCCACCCGTGTTCCAAGAGAAGATCCATGAATCTGTTCATCTCTTCATCATTCATAGTTAGTAACCTTTATTTCTGTGGCAACTGGAGGGAAACAAGGGCTAATGCTTATTCCTTATCATCCACAGCGAATGCTTGATAAAAATACCGGAGAAAACAAGTTCAGCAATGGGTACAGCGAATACAAGCACAAGAATGAGTACTTCACCGGCGGCACCCGTCGGGAGAGTTGAGTTAATGTTATCCAGAGTTGGCAGTATATAAAAAATAATCCCTAGAAGAGAAAAAATAAACCCAAATATATTAATAATACAAACCCGCACAGGGTGCAGATTATTTTTTACAGATTTCCATCCAAAAATATGACAGAAAGGATACAACAGATATATAAATAGTATTGCGGCGGTCACAAATACCATAAGGTACTCTAGCGAATAGAATAAATCATCGGAGTACTTACTGTTGCTATAGGATTGCACATCGTTCATGAACGCCAGCAGCAGTATAATAGCGCCCACTATATGCAATACAATAAGAGGCCCCACGGTGCACAGGCGCACGAGATAAAAGCGGGAGTATTTTTGAACTATCGCAGCATACGTTGACGGCTGTGCCTCAGGGGCAGCCGACGCTAAAGGCTGCGAAAAATTTGGTGACGAGGCCATATGCTGCGGCGGGTCTGTGTTCATTCTGCGTGCGCTCTTTCATCCAGGTTCTCCCGCTACTAGTGTATACAAAAAGGTGAAACCAAACTATAGATTTGGTTCCCGCCGAATAGCCTCTTGACCTGCCTATACACCGCCTGTACAGTCACAGAATAACCGTGCTCACTAATTGTAAGGAGTCTTTATGCGTGCAGACTACTCTCAGCTTGTCCCGAATCTTTCAAAGCAATGATGGCCTTGGAAGGTACTCTGACACTAGAGACCACCATTAAAGAACTCGTTAAACTGCATATCTCACAGATTAACGGGTGCACGTTCTGCACAGATATGCACGCCAAAGAAGCTAAACTTCACGGCGAGCGGGAGCTGCGCCTGTACCATCTGCCGGTTTGGCGCGAATCACCGCTTTTTATGGATAAAGAACGTGTTGCGCTGGAGTGGGCCGAGAAACTCACCCGCCTTGAAGGTTCACATGTGAGCGATGCCGACTACGCGCAGGTGAGTGCACAGTTTGACGAGAAGGAACTAGCGGAGCTGACCTTTGTTATTACCGTTATTAATGCGTGGAACCGTCTCGGGGTGGCCTACGCGACCGACCCCGGAAGCGCGGATAAGATGATGGGCCTTGACAAAGCCAGGCTGCAATAGCGCACACCCATACGCTCAGGTACACGCTAAAAGACCCGCAGGGTCGCAAGGCGAAAGAATGAAACATGAATAACCCACCCGGGCTATGGAGGAACTTGCCCGGGTGGGTGGGTCTATATAAGGGGCGTCGCAGCAGAGAACGTTGCAGAGGCCCGGTTGTTATCGCACCAGTACTTCCCGTGAAGGTAGGTTAGTGCTGCTGGGGTGCGGGGGCGGCATACGGCACGATTGCGCGCACCGACGTTGGTCCTTCCGCTGGGCTGCTGACGAACATTTCCCCGTCGAAGGTGGCGAGCCTGCGGCGAATGCCTTCCAACCCGCCGGATGCTTTGCTGCCCAGCGCATCCTGTGGGATACCGCCGGTGCCATCATCCTGCACTTCCAACATAATGAGCGATTTACCCTGCGTAATACTCACGGTAATATTTTGGGCGTTCGCGTGTTTGACGGCGTTCGTGACCAGCTCCGCCGCCGCGTGCAGGCCGTACTGCACCTGCTGCGGAATGGGTGAGGCGGCTGCCCTATGCGGGGGCAGCACCCCACAGGTCTTTCGCCAAGCGGTCAATATGAATCGTCAAATAGGTCAGCTCATCCTGGGTGAGTGGCTGCTGAAGCTGCATCTCAAGAAGCAGCAGCACCTTCTGTGCGCACGCGTGGGCGCGTGGCGCATCCGCGCGTAAAGCCGCCAGCAGGCTCGGCTGCGAAATCCCGGCACCTGCCGCCCCGATCTTGCCCTGATCGGCGCGCACAAACAGGTACCGCAGGTGCGTAATGAACCGTGCCGCGGACATGGAGGCCGGGTCGATAGCGCGCCTGTACGCCACCTCAATCACCTCAAAAACCTGCGCAAACACCTCCGTCATACGGAATGCCCGCGACATGTCGGCGGTCGCAAACTGGGCGTTTACCAGGTGCAGCGCCAGCGGGATCGCCTCGTTCGTGTTCAGCTCCACGCTCATGCGCTCGCGCACCAGGTTCAGGGCACGGTGGCCGTAGGTCACCTCGTGCGGGTACAGCAGGTTCACCTCGGGCGCGAGCGGGTAATCCACGCGCAGCCCGTCACGGGCGCGTATGACCGCGTAGTGCAGGTGGTCTGCGAACGGGATAATGAAAGAGTTTGAGAGCTCAATCTCGGTGTCGTTGCGGGCGTCGCCCTCTATTTCGGTGGCTATCGCCAGAATATCGGCAGGAATTTCGGACAGCGACCAGCTGAGCCGTTCCGCCGAGATACCCTGCTCAGGGACGAAGGTCTGCTCAACTTTCGCGGGGTTAACCATGTCCCCTTTGCGTTTACCAAACGCCAGCCCGCGGCCGATCACCACCGCCTGCTTACCGAAAGTATCGACGGTGAGGGCCACATTATTGTTGTAGATGCGGCTGATGCGCATGGTCCTCTCCTTTCCGTCGGCTCTCGGGTATTTCCTCAAATTTTACCGTCACCCTCAGCTATAAGAGCCTGCCGCAGCGGTTCATTCCCGCAAAAAGGCGGAAAGTTCAGGGGGAAGGTGCCGAAAACCGGCAGTGTGCGACGCGCTGAAGGGGCGTAAGCACCGGTACTAGGTGGTGAAAGGTGCGCGTTACAATGAAACAAGGGTGACCAAAACGTCACCACCATGATTATCGATAAATAACGAGGGAGTTATATGTTTAAATCCCGCCGAATTGTGGCACCGCTATGTGCCGGTGCCTGTCTACTTCTGGGGTTGAGCGCGTGCTCTTCGGCATCTAATAGTTCACCGCAGGCGGGTGCGTCGTCAACTGCCTCGGCGAGCGCCTCCGCCACTACACCGGATGCTGCTGACGGGAAGCTCCCCCTCGGTTTAACTGAAGATAATAAAGCTGGCGATAGCCGCCCCCGCTCGAAGGTGAAAGATGTTGCCACAGGCGCGACAGTGAACCCGGACGGGTCGTGGACGTACACCGCCTCCAACGGCACCGTTATGACCACTAACGCCGACGGCACCTGGACCTGGAAAAACCAGAAAGAAGGCACTGAGGCCACCCTGCACGCTGACGGCTCGTGGGATCACATTATGAATAATGAGATGATCCACCGGCAGGTGCATGTTAACGCTGACGGCACCTGGACTATGGATGACAGGAAAGTGGGGCATTTCGAGACGCACACTGACGGCGGCTGGAAACACACCCACGGCACCACCGAAAACACCGGCAACGCCGACGGGACGGCGGTAAGTAAGAGCGCGTCGGGTCAGCGTCAGCTCTCCCGTAAGGAATGGCCCGTGGTGCCTCCCGCCCCCGCAACGGTGGTCTCTGAGGACGGGGTGGGCGGTGAGAGCGTGCTGCCGCTGCAGCCCCGTAAGGGCCTGAAACCGGGTACGAAAGTGATCTACGTTGTCCCAGGCTCTGAAGAAGACCTGAAAGCCACCGCCGAGCAGGAGGGGCTGCTGCTGACCGACGACAATAAGGCGGGCACCGAACGCCCGCGCTCAAAGCACAAGCTCAAAGCAAATGCCACGGTGAATGAGGACGGATCGTGGACGTACTCTGATGCTAAGGGCGTCACCATGACGGTTGCAGCCGATGGCACCTGGACCCAGAAGGACGCTAACGGTAACACCTCCGCGTTGCACGCTGACGGGTCGTGGGATGAGTATATTGCCTCCCGCGATGAGACTGTGCACGTTAAAGCCGATGGCGGCTGGAGCTGGGAGTATAAGGGCGGTGCCGAAGACCTGGTGAAAGGTAACCATAAGATCACGGTGAACGCGGACGGCTCGTGGCGTAATGAGACCGAGTCGTTCGTGCTGTACGGTACCGCGGAGGGCAAGGCGTACCAGGAGAAACCTGTTGCGCGTGAGCTGTCGAAGAAGGATGCACCGAAGGGCATTCCTAGCGCCCCCACCGTGCTTGAGCCGAACGGCCCGGGCGGCGGCGGTGTGGTGCCGCTTAAACCGCGCACCCCGTTGAAGGCCGGGCAGAAAGTGAGCTCGTAGCCCGGCGGTTCCCTGATAGCCCCGGCGGGGCGGCGCCTTCACGCGACGTTTCGCCGGGGTTCTTCTACGATTGCGCGGGAGACACCGTGATGCGTGCCCTCACTCTCAAAGGTGGCGCACGATAAAATTTAAGGGAACAGGTGCCCTACCTTCCGGAGGCTGCCGTGGCACCTGAAACTATCGCCGGTGAAAGAGAGAACACATGTTTACGCCCCGTTACCGTGTGGCGCCGTTATGCTCTGGTGCCGTCTTATTGGTGGTGCTAAGCGCTTGCACCGCCAACCCCACGTATGAGGAGCGGGCCGCCACTCCGGCCCCGTCCACCTCAACAAGCTACACCGTGCCTGTGGGCCAAGTGGACGAGTATAAGGCGGGCAGGCCCCGGCCGAGCGCATCCGGTGGGACTACCCCGGCGGGTGCAAAAATTAATGGTGACGGGTCGTGGGAGTATAAGGACGCGAATGTGAGCGTGCACGTGCACCCGGATGGCACCTGGGAGTGGTCCAATAGCGGCGGGGATAAGGCGAACCTGAAAGCTGATGGCACGTGGGAGAGCTATATCGCTAAAACTAAGGAACGCACCCGGGTGAACCCGGACGGCAGCTGGATTCGGGTGGTGGATCATGTGAGCTATGACCTGGTCCCGTCTGGGCTGGGGATGGCGGTGAACACGGACGGTTCATGGCGTCAGCAGGCCGAGCATGTGACCCTGTACGGCACATCGGACGGGAAGGTGTACCAGCAGAAGCCGGATATGCGTGAGGTTGGCCCGGACCGAATACCCGATGAGACCCCGGCGTTGCCCACTATTTATGGGCAGGATGGTGTGGGGGATAAGAGCATCATCCCGCTGCGCCCGCGCACCCCGCTGAAGGCGGGTCAGAAAAACGTCCCCTAACTGGTGATAGAACACCACAAAACGCATAAGCATGTAAAACTGTGCATAGTGGGTCTTGGGTGAAGGTATGGCTGGTTTAGCCAGCAAGGTACACTTAAAGATGCTGCACAACCCACACTGCTGCATATTCACTGAAGTGGTGTTGTGGGGCATTATTATTCACCGTTGAAAAGAGAATGCATATGTTGACGCCCCGTCGTTTCGCCGCGCCACTATCGGCCAGTGTTGCCTTGGTTTTGGTGCTGAGCGCCTGCACCACTAGCTCCGTGAAATCGCAGGAAAGTTCCCCGACTATGAGCGAGTCTTCCGCAGCCGCCGCTACGAGCGAGTCCTCCCCGGTGAACACGGCAGCTGCCTCCGAATCGGCGGACGATAAGCTGCCCGTAGGCCTGACCGACGACAATAAAGCCGGTAAACCGCGCCCGCGCTCATCCATGAAAGACACCCTCAAAGGTGCAACCATTAATGAGGACGGCTCGTGGACATACGATAAGCCCGACGGCACAGTCATGACCACTAACGCCGACGGCACCTGGCACTGGAAGGACGAAAAGAACGGGCAGGAAGCCACCCTGCACGCCGACGGCTCATGGGATTATTCCACCCACAACGAGTATGTGAAGAAAACTATTCACATGAACGCAGACGGCACATGGAGGCAGAAAGACGAGAAGACCGGTGACTCCACAGAAACCCGTGCCGATGGCAGCTGGGAAAACCACGAAGGCGGCGGTAAGTACGTAACCACCGGTACGACGGAGGGAACCGCGACGAAGAAGAACACGGCCACCGGGGAGGAACGTGAAATCCCCAAGGAAGGTTTTCCCGTGGTTCCCCCAGCGCCCCATACGCAGGTGACGGAGAATGTTGTGGGTCCCAATAGTGTGGTTCCGCTCAAACCCCGTGCTGGTCTCAAACCCGGTTTGAAAGTCACCTATGCTGTTCCCGGATCTGAGGAGGATAAGCAGGCCTCAGCTGAGGCGGACGGTACCGCCCTGACCGACGACAATAAGGCCGGTAAACCGCGCCCGCGTTCCACCGATAAATACTCCGAATCCAACGCCACCATTAATGAGGACGGCTCATGGACGCACACCACCGTCGGTGGCGTGGAGGTCAAGGTGAACGCCGACGGCACCTGGGAGTGGAAGAGCACAAAAGACGGCTCGTCTGCCGCCCTGCACGCTGATGGTTCCTGGGACTTTGACGACGTGAAATATCAGCAGAAAATTCATGTGAACGCTGACGGCTCGTGGACCTGGGAGGATCAACGGAACCAATCCGTTACTGTAACCCACGCGGACGGCTCGTGGCGGTACGAGGACGACAGGTCACTCGATACCGGCCTGGCAGATGGCACCGCCCACCACGTGGATAAACAGCACAGCAACTTTAACCGGGAAATCAAGAAAGAGCACTTCCCGGCGAAAGTACCCGGATTCCCCACCTCTTACGTCTCAAAGAACGGCGTGGGCCCCAATAGTGTGGTTCCGCTCAAGCCCCGCACCCCGCTGAAAGTGGGGCAGAAAGCCGTTTCGTAGCTGAGCCGGTTCGCCGCTGGGGCCGCCGTGCGGTACCGGTGGCGGGCGAGAAATACGCGTATTGTGCAGGCCGGATACTACCCGTTGAGTGGGGAGCATCCGGCCTGCACGCGTCTTTAAAGCTGGGGGTTTACTGGGGGAACGGTGGGAGCTGGCTACGGGTTCTCTGTACATCGTAACGAGCACCGGTGAGGTGCCGCCGCAGCCACTGCCCCGGTTCATATACTGAGGGTAACGGCACCCGGTGCGCCGCACACCGACATACGTTATGAAGAAGGAAAACTCCAATGAAGAAGACCAACCGCAACCGTATGGCAGCCCCCGTCTCGGCCTCATTCGCCCTCTTGCTGGCGTTGAGTGCCTGCTCATCATCCGGGGTGAACCAGGGAGGGGGCACCAATAATTCGGGGTCGTCAGAATCTGCATCCGCCCCAACGGAGGACGGGCGGCAGATAGTTGGTCTGGGAGACGACAATAAGGCAGGCAAACCCCGCCCCCGCTCCGAACGTGAAACTCGTGGTAATCAGAACCAGGTGAAATCTGATGGGTCGTGGACGGAGAAAACCTTGTCTGGCCAGGAAAAAATAACTGTGAATGCTGACGGCACTTGGGTGAATAAAACTGGTGAGAAGGAATTTACGCTTCACGCCGACGGCTCGTGGGAATCCACCGAAAAACTGTCTAATTCAAAAACCGTAATCCACGTTAACCCTGACGGCTCGTGGAGCATTCAAGAGCAACGCAAAGAAAATAAAGAGCCTTCAAATAAGGCAGAGGTTCGCGCCGACGGCACCTGGGAGGTAGACGAGCTCGGCGTTAAATATGTTGGTAAGGCTGATGGTACAGCCACCAAGAAAGACTCCAAAGCAGATGAAGAGAAACCTATTTCTCGCAGCGAATGGCCCGATATTTTCCCCAAGTACGTGGCATCGCTCTACAAGGAAGATGGAAGCTTGGTAACTTCCGTCCCGAAAGACGGTGTTATTCCCCTGAAACCGCGTACCGCCCTGCCGTTGGGCGTCTCCGCTAAAAAGGCTGTACCCGAAACTGATGAATACCGCAGGGACCTTGCTGAGCTTGAAGGCACGCTTCTGACAGATGAGAATAAGGCCGGTAAGCCGCGCCCGCGCCCTGAACGTGAAGTAAACCCGCAAGCCAAGGTTAACCCTGACGGCTCATGGAGCTGGAATAAAGGGGACACTGAGCTGACTGTCGCCACCGATGGCACCTGGGTTCAACATGAGAAAGCGGTGGGGCAGAAAACAACGACCCTGTACGCCGACGGCTCGTGGGAAGAGAAGGAAACTAAGAGTGGCGGTGAGGAAGCTGTCACGCACGTTAACCCTGACGGCACTTGGCGTACGACCGACGGTTCCAGGAAAGAAGAGCTGCATGCTGACGGGACGTGGCGCTCAGAGAGTAGCGGCGGGTTCGTCACCTACAGCGATGTCAACGGCAAAGTGTACATGGAAGGCTCAAGCGGTAAGCCGTTCGAGATTACGAATGAAACGTATACAACTGTGCGCACCCCCAGTGTTCCATCACCCAGGGTGGGGTATGGTCTCGGTATCGGTGGGAGAGGCGTCCTGCCGCTGACCCCGCGTAAACCGCTGTACCCCGGGCAGAAGGCCTTCTCGTAGGAGAGAGTGTAAGGAATCTGGCAATGACAATCTTACGCTATCACCGTGTTCTTGCATCCATCTCAGCAGGTACCGCGCTGACACTGGTTTTAAGCTCGTGTGCTGTGTTTTCCGCGAGGAAAGAAGAAACAATACCGCGCGCCCCAGAACGCCCGGTGGCTTCCAGCTCATACAGCCCATACAGCAGGTACACCAAACCCGAAATGCCAGCCTGCCCGGAGCCCGGCAAATTCAACCCGGCTGAGGCCACCTCATCCGCCACGGCCTCTGCGTCCGTGTCACCCAGCGCCACCCCGTCAGCATCTGGCGGCGAGGTGCGCACCGTTGGTCTGACCGACGACAATAAGGCCGGTAAACCCCGCCCGCGCTCGCAGGGGGGAACCAGCAAGTATGTGACGGTGCATGATGACGGCTCTTGGAAGTATTCCCCTGATAAAGACCGGGAGCTGACCGTGAACGCTGACGGCACCTGGTCATATCGATCAGACGGTTATCGTCATCAGGAAGTTACACTTCACGCCGACGGGTCGTGGGATACTGTGGAAAATAGCAAATCCACGCAGGAGAAAACGCACGTCAACCCTGACGGGTCGTGGGATACAGTTACTAAATATGAGGCCGAAGAGGGGAAAGAAGCTGTAGAGGCCCGAGAACAGGTGCGCCCTGACGGCAGCTGGGAGAAGAAAGGTCGCTACCAAACCATTATTGGCAGTGCGGACGGAACCGTCACAATCACCGATTCGGAGAATGGGCAGCAGAGTACCTCAGTAAGCCCCGCGTGGAGCCTCGTGAAACCCTTCGACTACGAGCGATCGTCTATCGTGCAGCGGACAGAAGATATTAAATACGGTGTGGGAAGTAACGGCGTCATCCCGCTGATACCGCGTACACCCTTGCCCAGGGGTGTAAAGGCCGTACAGGCACCCGTTGGTTCCGAACAGGAACGTGTCGCCATAGCGCAGCAGCAGCGGCTTGTCCTCACCGATGATAATAAGGCGGGTAAAGAGCCACGCCGTCGGGAAACGGAGCCCCATGATTGGGGCCTAAGCAACGTTCACCTCAAAGATGATGGGTCTTACTCATATTCCACTAAAGAAGAAGATGTAACCGCTGAAGTTGCCGCCGACGGTACATGGAAATCCAAAAATAGTGACGGTGACACCACAACCTTGAACGCGGACGGGTCATGGGACTCCTACACCGAAAAAACCAAGGTGAATATGCATGTGAACCCGAACGGCACGTGGGTGAAGAAAACCGGGGAATCCACAAAGATACAGATGTTTGCCAACGGCTCATGGTGCTATGAATACAAGGACAGCGAAATCACCTACGGTACCCCCGACGGCAAAATCTATGAGGGCGTTTCGGATAAGAAATGGAGGGAAGTTGCACAAAAAACTTGGGAGAACCGGAGCAGCGATAAAAGCATAAAAGACCCGGAAACCCCCCTCGCGCCATTAACTGTTAAAGATGGTGTTATACCCCTAAGGGCGCGTAACCCCATAGCCGCAGGGCAGAAAGCATTCCCATAAAACACAGCACCGCTAACACTGTAACCGGTGAATACAGCAGTACCCGCCCGCTACGGTTCGCTCCGTACGCGGGCGTTGCTGTACCCGGCTGCGCTGCCTCCAGGAAGGGCTTTTGCGTTAAATGTTAAAACGCCTGGCGTTAAATAATTGCCCGACAGGGGATTCTAAAAACCTTGAAATACCAAGGGAAAACGGCTCTCCCCGTTAAATATCAGATTCGTGCCTGTTAAATAATGCTGTTTGGGAAGTCTCTGCCGGTGATGTGAAAGACCTGCTTCCCGGCTCCTCCGCAGTGCGCAGTAAACAACTGAAAAGCCTGCTTGACCGCGACCTGCTCTACCGGCCTGAAGGCACCCGCAAATACAGTGCACGGGCGTGGGGTAACGACCTAAGTATCCACCTGGTGCGCAGGCTCGACGAGTTGGGGATGCTCCCATCAATCCTGCGGGACGGGCTATAGACAAAACCCACAAAGCCGCAATAGCGGATGGGATGAGAGCATCGCGAAAAGGATCCTGCGCCCAGGGGCGTGTTTTAGCGGCCTCAAAAAAGTCTAAAGGGTATATTAGAAGAGGAAAACGCCCATAAACCCATAATATTCACCGGTAAGGAATTACTATGCATAAGCTTCGCATACTTTCCGTAGGCGCGGTCATGGTTCTCGCACTCAGCGCCTGCACCGCAGCCTCCACCTCAAGCTCATCCAGCTCAAAATCACAGTCCGCCAGCAGCAGCCGAGCCTCAAGCGCAGCATCATCAAGCTACACGGCATCCGCCACCCCCACCCCAAAAGAACAAATTGACGCCAAAGAACTCATTGAACACCCCGAAAAAGCGCGGGAATATAACTTCTTCACCGACGTAAAATTCCCCATCACCTGCCCCGCCCATGAAGTCGGCAAAAACCCCGACAAGGTTCCCTTCGAAAGCCAGAATGCCCCCGGCGGCTCAGCTGCTCTCACCGATGATAATAAGGCCGGTAAGCCGCGCCCGCGCCCGAACGACCCCATCAGCAGCTCTGACAAACCCTGGGTAAAAATTAACGACTTCGACGGCTCCTGGACCTACATTAAGCGCGGCAGCGACCACATTGAGGTAAAAGCCGACGGCACCTGGACCGCAGAAACAGGGATGAAAAGCATGCAGCTGAACCCCGACGGCTCCTGGGACATGACCGTTAAAGAAAACGTGGGATACGGTTCTAGGCAGGTGATTCACGTGAACCCCGACGGCACCTTCCGGTACATGAAAGACAAAGAGGTAAAAACCGTGACCTGTGCGGACGGATCGTGGGTTGAGATCACTCCCCGCAGCGTGAGTGTGGGGGATAGAGATAAAGAGATTACCACCACGGTGTCCTCCGACGGGAAAATCGAGGACGAAGGATTCTCCGGCCCACGAAATACCCGCAACGATTTGAGTGTATCCGGCTACGGAGCCCCGGGGGCTGGTGGGGTGAAACCACTGAAACCTCGCAGTATCCTCAAGGGCGGGGTGCGCCTCTAACAGGGTAGGGCCGCAACGCCTGACCACTACTCGCCCACATCCCTAAGACACTGTGACGCCAAGGCAACTCCATTCCTCATCTGGTGTCACAGTGTCATTATTATGCGGTCCTGCCGGTAAGCACACAGGGGTGCGGCATCTTTAGAACGACCCCAGGGGGCGGGATACTGTGCTGTTGCTGTGAGCGGCTTATGCATCCACTATGTTGTGCGAGAAAAACGGGAAAAACCGCCACTGCACCCCCAAACTACCGCTACCCTTTAAGACATGAGTAGCAAAGCAACCGAAATCGCTAAAAATCTTCCCACCCTTGAACACCCAGACGGCAGCCCCATCCGCGCCCTTGTCGCCGACGACGAAGAGATGCTGAAAGAGCTCGTGAGCATGGGCCTGAAAATGATCGGCTGGGACGTGCAGTCTGCCACCGACGGGCCCACCGCGCTCGCCATTGCCCGTGACTGGCGGCCAGACGTACTGGTACTCGATATTATGATGCCTGGCTTTGACGGTTTGGAACTGCTGGAACGCATCCGCAAATTTTACCCCGAGGTGCCGTGCCTCTTCCTCACCGCCAAAGACTCTGTTGATAACCGTATTGAAGGGCTGGCGGCGGGTGCCGACGATTATGTGACTAAACCATTCTCAATGGAGGAGGTGATGATTCGCCTGCACCGGCTGGTGCAACGCTCGGGTGTGGCTGCGGTTGATGACGCCGAACTAGTGGTGGGAGATTTGATCCTGAACCAGGACACCCGTGAGGTGAGCCGTGGCGGCGACCCCATCACGCTTACCGCAACTCAGTTCGATTTGCTGCGCTACCTCATGGAGAACGCTAAACGCGTGGTCTCTAAAAGCCAGATTCTTGATAACGTGTGGAACTACGATTTTGGCGGGCAAGCAAATATTGTGGAGCTTTACATCTCGTATCTGCGTAAGAAGATTGATGTGGGGCGTGAGCCTATGATTCACACAGTACGCGGCGCAGGTTATGTTATACGTCCAGCTGTATAAAAACAGCAGTAAAGTTTTAAAAATCAAGGATTAATCCTCGCAAATACTGCATATAATAAATTCCGAATGTGGCATGGAAGGGTGGTTGAATGAACGTAGCGCAGAGCACGCACACAGCACCACCCCAACCCCAGGCACCCGCTAAACGCGCACGACGAAACAAAAAAGTGCGTTACTCCCCGCGTCTGCGCACCCGCCTTATTGCCATCCTCGTAAGTATGCTCGGCGTTGCCTGCATTATTATCGGCAGCTCAAGTTACGTTGCTATTCATAACTCGCTACTGGGTCAGGTTATCGCTAACCTCAACGGCACCTCCCTGCGTGCGGGTGGCGGCCCCGAAGGGGGAGAATCCAGTGGGAACCTCGCGTGCCCCACCTCGGACAATAATGCCACCGGCAAAAACCCGCTACTCATTCCCGGGCAGGTACCTGGCACACTTGGCATGTGCTTTGACCGAGACGGGCAGACCACTTTCGCAGGCATCCTCGACAGCAAAGCGCATACTCAGGGGATCTCAGACTCCGATAAGAACCTGCTCTCTGCTATCCGCCTGGGTGCCCAAGACGGCGTACCAGTGGAGGTTGAGCTGGAAAGCGGAGGCCACTACCTGGTGCAGGTCTCAAAAGGTAAGCCAGGCTCGGGAAACCTGCTGGTTGGTGTACCCATGGGCGATATGCACCAGACCTTAGCCGCCACCATCACTGTGATGGTGATTGGATCCGTGGCTGTTATGGTGCTGGCCGGGATGCTTGGCTCATATATTATTCGCCGCACCATGCGCCCGCTGGAGCGTGTTTCGGCGGTTGCCACCGACGTGGCGAACCTAAACCTGGGTGAACACACCATCTCCCAGCAGGTGAAGGTGATGCCCAAAGACGCCGACCCCAGAACCGAGGTGGGCGCGGTCGGGTACGCTCTGAACCAGCTGCTCGATAATGTGAGTTCGGCCCTTGAGGTGCGTGAACGCACCGAACAGCAGATTCGCGCTTTCATTGCGGATGCCTCCCATGAGCTCCGCACGCCCCTGGCTGCCATTAAAGGCTACTCAGATATGATGCGCTGGACAGAGGCAATGAGTGAGAATGGGCAGTCGTCGCTGGCGCGCATCGACTCGCAGACGGTGCGCATGTCGCGCCTTGTTGAAGACCTGCTGCTGCTGGCGCGTTTGGATGAGGGGCGTGAGCCGCAGTTTGAGCTGATTGACTTGACGGAGCTGCTGATTGAGTGCCTTTCTGATATGCAGGCGGCGGCCCGCACTCACGTGTGGCGGCTGGATGTGCCGGATGAGCCGGTTGAGATGATTGCTGACCGCTCACAGCTGCAGCAGGTGATTCTGAATCTGCTGTCAAACGCCCGTAAACACACGGATGACGGCACCACTGTGATTGCCGGGTTGCGGGTTTCAGCGGATCGCAGCCACGCCCTAATGACCGTGGTGGACAACGGGCCGGGGATTGACCCGCAGTTTGTGGATAAGATTTTTGACCGTTTCGCGCGCGCCGATAAGGCACGTTCCGGTTCGGACGGCACCACGGGGCTGGGACTCTCGATTGTGCAGGCGATTGTGCGCGTGCATGGCGGCACGATCTCGGTTAAATCCAGGCCAGGCCGCACCGAGTTCATGGTGCGTTTGCCGTTGGTGAGTGCGGCACCTGCGCAGGCTCGGCTGAGCGTGCAAAAGGGGGCAGGCGGGCACTAACGGCGCTGCTTCTTTTGATACGGCGGGTATTCACAAGGATGCCCGCCGTTTGCGGGCGGTGTGAAGGAACCGTGTGCTCAGTTTGCTGGTCACCGTGTGCGTCCTGTGTTGGTTCTTGGGACCGAACACCCCTGCATATTTGCACTCAGTGCAAAAATATGGGCGAGCTCACAGTGCTAAAACTTGCACTTAGTGCAATATTGCACTTAGTGTAATAACTGTGTGTATTGCCCAAAAGATTGTAGACAAACGCTCCGCGCGCAAAGCCGAGAACCGCATCGCCATTATGGATGCGGCCGAAAAACTCGTGCTCGCAGGCGGCCTTAAGGCGCTCACGGCGGATACGCTCGCCGCAGAATCCGGCGTATCCCGGCGCACCATTTTCAACCATTTTTCCTCAGTTGAAGCCGCCGCCGTTGAACGCCTGAACGAGTACCTGGACCGTATTTTTGAGGTCATCCCTGACTTCTGCACCCCCACCGGCCCGAATCTTGAACGGGACATGCTCGACGGGGTGCGCGCCGCGTTCACCACTGAACGCCTCGCCGAACATGTGGAACCCCACGCGCGGCTGCTGTTCGCCCTCCACGACTACTCGATCGACAATAAGTTCAACGAATACAGCTCAACCTCCTATATGAACTCCATCGAAATGGTCGTTGACAAGCTCTGGCAGCAGCGCCAAGACATCCCGCGGATGCGCATCGCAATCTTCGGGAACCTTATCGCCTCTGCTGTTTGTGAGGGCATTGCGGCGTCTTTCTATGACGCCGAAGGCAACCCCAAACCCCCCGAAAATGCCGAAAAAATGCGGGAAAACATAGAACACTGCCTCGACTATGTCGAAGAGCTAATCGACGGCAAATACGCATAGGCGCAGCGAATACGCGCACCATATCAATCAACACAGAGATTTTTGAGTTTGAGGAGGATCCGCAGTGGCTAAATGGCTTTACTCTATTGGTAGCTTTGCCGCTCGCAAAGCCTGGGCAGTGATTGCTATCTGGGTGCTGGTTATTGCCGGTGTTGCCGGTACGTATAGTGCATTCCATGGGCAGCTAAAAACCACGTTCACCATGCCTGGCACTGAGACGCAGCGGCTCACCGATGAGCTGGCCTCACGCTTCCCGGACGCTAACCGAGGAACCGGCCAAGTAATCGTGACCACCGGTGACGGTTCACGCATTACCGATGAGCAGAAACAAGCCTTCGTGAACAAGCTGAATAGCCTTAAGAACGAGAATTCGGCGGTTGACGATGTGAGCGACCCCTTCGCCACTGAGCAGCAGATTGCCGACGGTAGGAAGCAGCTTGAAGAGGGTAAACAGAAGCTAGATGCCGCCCCGAAGCAGATCGAGGATGGCAAGAAACAGCTGCGGGATGCTCAGAAGAAAGCAGATGACGGCAAAGCGCAGCTGGAGGCGGCACAGAAGCAGCTGGATGCGGCCCGCGAACAGGCTCGAGCAGCTGGTGCTCTAGAGTCTATGCGTGAACAGCTCGGCTCCCAGCAGGCGCAGATTGATGCTCAGCGTGCCCAGCTGGCCGAATCCCAGAAGCAGCTGGATACAAAGGCCGCTGAACTTGCCGACTCTGAAAAGAAGCTTCCCGAACAGCAGGCGCAGCTCGCCCGCAAATCGGCGCTTCTGGATCTGACGAGCGACTATCGTACGGTCTCTGAGGACGGCTCGACCGCGGTCGCCGGGGTTTTCTTCAAAATGAAAAGCTCGGAAGCCCCGCATGCTGATAAAGAAAAGCTCATGGAGCACTTTAAAAACGCGGATTTGAAGGGCCTGACGGTCAACTTTGACCAGAATGTCGCCGAATCTCCCGATGTGGGTATGGGCGTTGGCGAGATTGTGGGCATTGTGGTGGCCCTTATGACGCTCATCGTCCTGCTCGGCACCCTCATTGCCGCCGGGCTGCCCATTCTCATGGCGATTGTGGGCGTGATTGTGGGCATCCTGGGCACCCTCTCATTCTCGTCTCTGGTTGATATGAGCTCAACCACCTACATGCTGGGCATGATGCTCGGCCTAGCGGTGGGCATCGACTACTCACTGTTCATTCTCAATAGGCACCGCTCCAACCTCATGGACGGCATGCCGCTGCGGAAATCTATCGCGGTCGCTAACGGCACCAGCGGTAACGCGGTGGTGTTCGCGGGTGCCACCGTGATTATTGCCTTGCTGGCCCTGAACGTGACCGGTATCCCGTTCCTGGGATACATGGGTGATGCGGCGGCACTGTGCGTCTTTGTGGCCGTACTGATCTCGGTGACCCTAACCCCCGCCATGCTCTCGCTGATTGGCCGTAAAGTCATGTCGAAGAAGGCATGGGCGTCCGTTGATACTCCTGAGAAGATCGCGGCACGCCACACCGAACAGGAACAGCGTGAGGAATCCCCGCACGGCTGGCTGAAAATTGTGCTCGCCAAACCTGTGGTGACCATCCTGCTCTGCGTGGTGGCGTTGGGTGCTATCGCCATTCCGATGGGTCAGATGCGCATGGGCCTGCCCTCGGCAGAAAGCTCACAGACTGAAAGCACTGAATATAAGGCCTACCAGATTGTTAAAGACAAGTTTGGTGAAGGCATGAGCGGCCCCGTGCTGGCGGTGGCGCACACCCCCGCAGGGATGAACGAGGCGCAGGCTGAGCAGGCGCAGATCGATATTGCTCACGCGATTGAGGCGAAAGACCCCGACAACGTGAAAACCGTGGTTCCCGCCGGGCAAACCGATGACCACACCGTACAGATTTTCCAGGTGATCCCCAAACACGGGCCGAGCTCGGTTGAAACCGTGAACCTGGTTGAGCAGCTGCGGCAGGTTGATGTTAACGTGCAGGGTACCAATGTGCGCCTGGGCGTGACCGGCCTGACCGGCGGCAATATCGACGTCTCCAATACGCTGGCGCAGAAACTGCCGCTGTACTTGGCGGTCGTCATGGGCCTGTCGTTTATTGTGCTGATTCTGGTGTTCCGCTCGATTCTGGTACCCCTGGTTGCTTCGGTCGGGTTCCTCTTCTCGATTCTGGCCAGCTTCGGTGCCGTGGTTGCGGTCTACCAGATGGGCTTCATGGGGTCCCTCTTCGGGGTGCACGACCCCGGTCCGATCCTAGCGTTCCTGCCCACCCTGATGATCGGTATCCTCTTCGGGCTGGCGATGGACTACCAGGTGTTCCTGGTCTCCGGCATGCGCGAAGCCTATGTGCACGGTAAAAGCGCGAAAACCGCTGTTGTCGCCGGGTACAACCATGCGGTGCGTGTGGTGATCGCCGCCATGATCATTATGATCTCGGTGTTCGGCGGGTTTATCTTCGCCGAATCCGCAATGATCCGCCCCATCGGCTTCGGCCTGGCCTTCGGCGTGCTGGTGGATGCCTTCGTGGTCCGCATGACCATCACCCCCGCAGTGTTGACCCTGCTGGGTGATAAAGCCTGGTGGATGCCGAAATGGCTCGATAAGCTCGTTCCGAATATGGATGTGGAAGGTGCAACCCTTCTGGACACCCTGGAAGAAGAGACCGAACAGCCCGCCGCCGAGCACGATGAACAAGCCGAGACGGCTAAAAGCACCATGGGAGCATCCTCCTAGGCGGCGCGTGCATGATGCCGCACAGTATGCTGGTATAAAACCCAACAATACATACTGTGGCTGATACAACACACATTAATATGTAGCTCCGCACCAGTGACCCTACTGGTGCGGAGCTATTTTCTTTCACCTATGAATTTTTATCCGCATAATATGTGGGTTTTTATAAGAAACCCACAGATTCTGCATTTGGGTAAAACCTGCTTCTTGGTCGGAAAGACAGGCTAAAAACGCTCTGCGGGGTGGGTTCTGTGCATAATAATTTAGCGTAAAAGTGGGGTTCAACATAGTATTTCTTTGCATATTAAGGGGTTTACAACAGCGCTAAAAGATGAAAAAATGCGCCTAAAAAATAGTGGAGCAAATAACCTGAGATAATATTTTTCTTAGTCCTAAAAACCTGCACCTTTACCGCATATCAACCAAGGGAGAACCACAGTGGCCAAATGGCTCTACTCCATCGGCGACTTCGCAGCCCGCAAAGCCTGGGTAATTATCGCCATCTGGGCCCTTCTCATTGGCGGGGTGAGCGCCAGCTACGCCGCATTCCACGGGCAGCTGAAGAACACGTTCACCATGCCCGGCACCGAAACCCAGCGGCTCTCCGACGAGCTGTCCTCACGCTTCCCAGATGCCAACCGGGGCAGCGGCCAGGTGGTTGTCACCACCAGTGACGGTTCACGGATCACCGATGAGCAGAAACAGTCGTTTACAGCCTCTCTCAAGAGCCTTAAAGGGGAAGTGAGCTCTGTAGATGCCGTCAGCGACCCGTTCGAGACTGAAAAGCAGCTCACCGACGGGCAGAAACAGCTGACCGAAGGTAAACAGAAAGTAGGCGGTGCCCCCGAGCAGCTCGAAGACGGCAAAAAACAGATTGCCGACGGTCAGCGGCAGATCGATGAGGGTAAAAAGCAGGTTGAAAGCGGGCAGCAGCAGGTTGATAACGGTAATAAGCAGGTAGAGGCCGCCAAAAAAGGTCTCGATAGCTCCCAGACGCAGGTAAACCAGGCGAAACAGCGGGTAGAGGATGCGCAGAAGCAGCTTGATGTGAGCAA
Source organism: Rothia sp. HSID18069 (assembly GCF_003989155.1). Classification (NCBI taxonomy): domain Bacteria; kingdom Bacillati; phylum Actinomycetota; class Actinomycetes; order Micrococcales; family Micrococcaceae; genus Rothia; species Rothia sp. HSID18069. The sequence goes on from NZ_RBMG01000004.1 coordinate 90,076, forward strand.
AAACCGGCTGGCCGAAGAGCAGGCGAAACTAGACGCATCGTTCTCCCAAGCCGAGGCGCAGGGGTCTCAAGCCTCCGTCATGGCCCCACTGAACCAGCAGCAGGAGCAGCTGAACGCCCAGCGCTCCGAGCTGAACGAAAAACAAACAGACCTGAACAATAAACGTGCCGAAGCCGACGCATCACAGGCGAAACTAGACGCCACCCGGGCCGAAACCACCGCTAAACAGGCGGAACTTGAAAAGAACCAGGCGGCGCTGGACGCCAAAAAGAAAGAGCTCGAAGACGGGCAGAAACAGCTTAACGAGAAGAAAGCCGAGCTGGCGAAAGCTGAGAAGGACTTTCCCACCCAGAAAGAAGACCTCGACCGCAAAGAGGCCCTTTTTAACCTGACGAGCGGCTACCGCACGGTCTCTGAGGACGGTTCGACCGCTGTTGCCGCTGTAACCTTCAACGCCAAGAACGAGGAAGTCTCTGCCGCAGACACCACTAAGCTCATGGAGCACTTCAAAAACGCGGATTTGAAGGGCCTGAAAGTCTACTTTGACCAGAATATTGCTGAGACCTCCAGCGGGGGAATGGGTGTTGGCGAGATTGTAGGCGTTGTGGTGGCGCTTATTGTGCTGCTTATTATGCTCGGCACCCTCATCGCCGCCGGGCTGCCCATTCTTATGGCCCTGGTGGGCGTGGTGGTGGGTATTTTGGGGACCCTTTCGTTCTCGTCCCTGGTTGATATGAGCTCAACCACCTACATACTGGGTATGATGCTCGGACTAGCGGTGGGGATTGATTATTCGCTGTTCATTCTCAATAGGCACCGTTCTAATCTGATGAATGGGATGCCCATGCGCGCCTCCATTGCACTGGCTAACGGCACCAGCGGTAATGCGGTGGTGTTCGCGGGTGTCACCGTGATTATTGCCTTACTGGCCCTGAATGTGACCGGTATTCCGTTCCTGGGGTATATGGGTGATGCTGCGGCGCTGTGCGTGTTTGTGGCTGTACTGATTTCGGTGACTCTAACCCCGGCGGTGCTTGCCCTTATTGGGCGCAAGGCGCTACCGAAAAAGGCGTGGGAGTCGATCAGCACCCCGCAGAAAATCGCGGCCCGCCGTGCTGACGAGCAGAAGCGTGAGGAATCCCCGCACGGCTGGCTGAAAATTGTGCTCGCCCGCCCTGTGCTGACCATTATTGCCGGTGTGCTGGTGCTGGGTGCTATTGCCATTCCGATGGGCCAGATGCGCATGGGCCTGCCGTCGGCTGCAAGCTCGCCGGTTGAGAGCACACAGTACCAGGCGTACAAACTGGTGAAGGATAAGTTCGGTGAGGGTGTGAGCGGCCCCGTGCTGGCGGTGGCGCACACCCCCTCAGACATGAGCGAGGCGCAGGCTGAGCAGGCCCAGATCGATATTGCCGACGCCATTAAAGCCAAGGGCGGCAATAAGGTGAAAGCCGTTATTCCTGGCGGGCAGACTGATGACCGTACCCTGCAGATTTTCCAGGTGATCCCCGCCCACGGGCCTAACTCTGCCGAGACCGTCGCACTGGTGGATCAGCTGCGCCAGGTGGATGTGAACGTGCAGGGTACCGATGTGCGCCTGGGCGTGACCGGTGTGACCGGCAGCAATATTGATGTTTCAAATGTGCTCGCGCAGAAGCTGCCGCTGTATCTTGCGGTGGTGATGGGCCTGTCGTTTATTGTGCTGATTCTGGTGTTCCGTTCGATTCTGGTGCCGCTGGTCGCATCTGCGGGGTTCCTCTTCTCGATTCTGGCGAGCTTCGGCGCGGTGGTTGCGGTCTACCAGATGGGCTTCATGGGCACGCTTTTTGGGGTGCACGACCCGGGGGCGATTCTGGCCTTCTTACCGATTCTGATGATCGGTATTCTCTTCGGCCTGGCGATGGACTACCAAGTATTTTTGGTCTCCGGTATGCGTGAGGCATATGTGCACGGTAAGGACGCGAAAACCGCTGTAGTTGCTGGCTATAACCATGCGGTGCGTGTGGTGATCGCGGCGATGATCATTATGATTTCGGTGTTCGGCGGGTTTATTTTCGCTGATGATGCAGCAACCCGCCCCATCGGTTTTGGCCTGGCGTTTGGGGTGCTGGTGGATGCGTTCGTGGTGCGTATGACCCTCACCCCCGCAATAATGACCCTGCTGGGTGATAAAGCTTGGTGGATGCCGAAGTGGCTTGATAAGCTCGTCCCGAATATGGATGTGGAGGGCGCAACCCTTACCGGCCCCCTATCCGAGGGTGAAGTGGAGAATGAGTCACCAAAAACGGTGCGTTCAGCCACCAAAGCGGAGGGTGCTAAACTACTGGCGGGCCGCACTAAGGACGTGACCCGCGTGGGCGGGGTGGCTGTTCTTGACAGCTCCACTTTCACCGGCGCTATACCCATTGTGAAGCCCACAACCGACGGCAGCCGTGCGGCAGAAACGGGTAGTGATAACGCAGATAATGCAGATGATACCGCCACCACCATAGTGGACACCCCCGAACAGGCTGACGGCCCCGAAATCACGGAGGTTGTGGACTTTGAAGTTGCCGCAGGCAAACCCACCACATCCACTATTGAGGGTGCCGCTGAGGATAGCCCCCACGCCGATGAACCTGCCTCAGCCGATCAGACCGTACCGGCAGGTGTTGAGCTTGAAGCTGGCGGGCCCAGCGACGGCACCTACGAGATAGAGATATTCGTCGCCAAGGACATTAAAGCCGCTGATGAGACGCCCGAGGCTACGACATCACCCAGCAGCTCCGTGGCTTCCGAACCGGATGCTGCGGCTGCCGCCGAAGCTGAACCGGAGAACCTCGAAACACCCGAGAGGGCGCAGGCACCTGCACACGAGAACGCCCCGGTGGTTACCAAGGATATCGAGGTTCTCGATGAGCCTGAGGTGCCCGGAACCTCTGATGAGAACCAGGAAGATATTACTCGTAAAACCGTTGAGACAGGTGAACTGGCCACTGCCGTAACCGATGAGCCCGCAGAACCTGAAACGGCAGCGGATATCACCGTCACTGGTGAGGTTAAAGAGCCTGCCGTCACGGATGATTCTGCGGAGGATAACGCGGAAACAACCGAATGTGAAGAGCCCGCCACGGGTATCGCCAGCAGCCCTGTGACAGCAGCCTCTGCCGTTAGGGGCGTCCGCCCGCACACGCTGCTTTCCGACTTGGGGGTGAAGCGGCTGGTCACCGAGAAGCTTGGGCGCAGGGGCGGCTCTGATAAGTCTGAGCGTGTTGCTGCCAAACCCGGTGAGAGCGCAGCTGATGCAGCCGCCTCCGGGGCCGCCCCGAAGGGGAACGACGATAGCGTCAAAACCAAAGGGTCACTGAAAATGAACCTGTGGAAGAGGCGGCGCGGGCCAAAAATCGATAAATCCGAGATCGGCGAGTACAAACGCCGCGGCTAGCTGCTGTTTACTGGCGGGCAGGGAATCCGCGCGGGTAGTACGGTGAGAGCAGGCTACCCGTGCGGATTTTGCCTTAGACAGGTAAGGGGGCGTTGGTGCGGTTAGTGGTGTTCGGAGTATTCTACGATAGTAGTTCTGTACCGATTAGGATTTTGTGCGCACCATGGCGCGTAATGCGAGAGGGGGCTGAGTGTCTGCGAGGCGTTCCTCAGCACTGAGCAGAATCCCCGCGCCGCTGCTGGTGTTTATAGGCGGCGGGGTCGGCTCACTCTGCAGAATATACACTCCAAGTTATATTTATGTTGCAAATATGTTGGGTGCGTTTGCGCTTGGGGTACTTACCGCATGGTGGTCCCGGCGCGCCGCCCGGTACGGAGATGAGGCGGTACGCCCACAGCGGCTACTGTTCGGTACCGGCCTGCTGGGCGGATACACCACGTATGCTGCCCTCATTGCGGCGCTCAATATTTTCGATGAACATAACGGTACTGGTGATGCGCTCATGGCGCGCCTGGTGGGGGCAGCCATGCTCGTGTGTGTTGCAGGTTTGGCCGCCAGCGGTGCCGGACTGTGGGTGGGGAGCAAGATTCCCAGTGCACCCGGCGGGCGTCAGCGGATATAGGGGTATAGATGGAGTGGATGAGCGCGGCAGCCGTTTTTGTGGGCGGCGGCCTGGGAGCGGTGCTGCGTTACTATCTGGAGCGGTTCTTGGCACCGCGACGCACCTCCGATGCGCTCATCAGCGCGGTGTTTGTGATTAACGTTCTGGGTTCTCTCGCGCTGGGTATTGTGGGTGCGGCGGTGAACGTTTTGGGTGGGCAGGATGCCGTTGCCTATGCGGGGCTCTCTGTGGGACTGTTGGGTGGTTTCACCACGTTTTCAACCGCTATGGTTGAGGCGGTGCAGGCACTTCTTGCGGGCAGGTACGCGCGTTTTGTGATGCTGTGGCTGGTGCAGCCAATGCTTTCACTGATTACCCTCATCGCGGGGTATACGGCTGCGGCGGCTGTGTTCTTGGCGGTGTTTTCGGCGAGGTGATACGCATACAGCCGTTAAGATTTCTGGGTGTGCGGGCACACCTTATACACGTGCAGTTGTCATTCACTGGGAATTCTCAGGTTATCTCGGGCGGGCAGCGTAAATTTGCCGGGTATCCTTATGAGAACAGCACAACGCAAAATATTTTATTCGGGGAATATTTCCAAAAGGGTATATTAGGGGTTGGGTGTGAGAAACCTCGTATTTAACGAGCAGATGGCCGCTATTTTCGCTGCGGAAATTGGTATTGCCCTGCTCGTTCTTTTTGCGGTCGGGGTGATCGCCATGCATCTTCGGGCGCGCCACCTTAACCGCCCCGTCACTATCCGCCACTACCTTGTCACGGGCGCATTCTCGGCGTTTATTGCGTGTATTCTTGCGTTCACACTTACCCCCATCCGGGTGGATGGGCAGCTATGCAACCCCAACCTGTACTATCCGCGCCTGTATGCGGGCTGGAGCTGGGGCCAAGCCCTGGAGCAGACAAAAGGGATGGGGCTGAGCCGCTTCACCACCGGGGTGTTCGCTCAACTATTTTTCAATATTGCGATGTTCATTCCGTTGGGGGTGCTCACCGCCGGGTGTCTGTGGTGGGGGCTGCGCGCATCCACCCTGGCGGGGTTTGGCCTTTCACTGTTCATTGAGCTGAGCCAGCTCAGCGGTAACTGGGGGCTGGCACCCTGCCCGTACCGCACCTTCGACGTGGATGATTTGATTAATAACACCGCTGGGGCGCTCATGGGGGCGCTGTTGGTGATGCTGTGGCGTCTGCTTCGTTCCCGCCTCCGCGCCCGCCGTGCCGCCCGCGCCGCCACAGCGAACTGGTAGCAGCACTGTGCCCTCTGCGGTTCAGTGGATGGCGGGTAGCTGCACGACGTAAAACCCGAAAACGCAGGAGCCGCCCGTTGATTGTTTATCAACTGGGCGGCTTCGTGCCGTGCGGGCAGAAGCTACTGCTGATAGGTTCGCTTCTCGATAATCGGGATGGACCCGGTGGCGGTATAGGTCGCCGCCGCTTTTGCCGCCGTCGCAAAAGTATCCTCGCCCTGGGGAATCACCTCCGCGCTGGGTGCCCGGTACAAGTGGCTATTTGCCCAATACGCGAACCCTAAAAGCACGACGGCGCATGCCGAGGAGATAACAACCCAGAGGGTGAACTCACTCTCGTAATAGAGTTTGAAGAATGCACCGCCCATAAAACCGCCCACAAGCGGGGCAAAGATAGGAACCCACGAGTAGAACCAGCGTGAGGTTCCCTTGCCATGAATAGGCAGCAGGGCGTGCATAATGCGCGGGCCAAGATCCCGCGCAGGGTTCAGGGCGTACCCGGTCTGCCCACCCAAGCCGATTACGAGCACAGCCACCATGAAGCCGAAAGCGAGAGGCTTGAGCACATCGTTGAGGTTTAGGGAGAGTTCCACGCTGCCGGTGGTAATCGTGGGCTTGAAGTTCACGCCGGTGTACAGCGCCGAGAAGACGAGCATGAAGGTGCCAATAATTTCAGAGAGCGCGTTCGTGAAGTAGTTGTGAATGGCGGGAACCGTGGAGAACACGCCAAGCTTAATCTTCTGGTCGGCGGTGGCCTTCCAATGCGGCAGGTAGTTCAAGTACACCAGCCCCGCGCCCGCCATAGCCCCAAGAAGCTGGGCGATCACATACCCGGGGACCTTAGCCCACTCAAATTCACCAAAAGCCGCCAACCCTACCGAGACCGCGGGGTTCAGATGCCCGCCGGAATACGGATGCGAGGCGTAGACGCCGAAAGCTACGGCAAAACCCCAGCCGAAGGCGATAGTGAAGAAGTTATCGCCGTGCCCTTTGGAGCGTCGCAGCTCGACGGTGGCGATGGAGCCGCACCCGATAGCGCACATAATGAGCGTGCCTAAGAATTCGGCGAGGTAGGGGCTGATGGTGTGCACGGAACCCTCCGCTTGTGTTTATGTTGGAATATTTGGTTTTGGCTGTGATTTATATAAGACGTGATACGGCGTAAAATAGCAATACTTTGGGATAAGGTAACCCAAAGACATAAGCGGTATTCATGGGTTTATGTGGGAAAATAGGGTGTGTATCACATGCGGTTTTTACGTGCTGATACGGCGCTGGCTATAAGGGGTGGCTTAACCCGAGCATCAGGGGAAACTTGCTTGAGGGCGCCCGGGGCAGTTCATTATGGTGGCGTTGAAGGAGTATACGCAGATTGGAGCGGACACTATGAGCCAGCGACTTCCAGCAGAAGAACTAACGGGAATTCCCGGTGGCACCCTCATCACCAAAACCCCCGAAGAAGGGCGGCAGTTGGCGATGCTTATCGCACGGCACACCATCCACCAGATTCAGCCTAACCCGGATGCTCTCAAAGCGGGACGCCCGGAATACGCGGTAGACCCGGACTCGCTGACGGCTGCGGCGCAGGTGGTAGCCATCGAGTTCCAGACCATCGCAGCGGCCAACAACTACTGGCGGTAATCTTCACCTGGATTTACCCGATAAAAAGTACCTTTATGTGAATAAAGCGTTAAAACCCGCTTTATTCACATAAAGGTACTTTTTATGCGGGATGCTAGAGAATAGAAAATAAGGATGCATGGCACATGAGACCCTCTTCCATATTCGTGTCCTGACTAACTCTACAAATCAGGAGAAACAGGTGAGCACCACATACCCCGCACGTCGGATCGTCTGGTCGAGCAAATCCCTAATACCCATGGCGCTCGCCATGATTGCCGCCGGATTTGATTTCTATGTGCCAGTCAGCGCGTTCTTCCTGGAAAGCCGTGGGTTATCGCTCACCGATATTTTCATGCTGGAAAGTGTTTTGGTCGCTAGTATTTTGGTGGCTGAAATTCCTGCCGGGATTATTGGCGACCGTTTCGACCGCCGGAGACTCGTAGGTGCCGGTTTTGTGTTCAACGCGATTGCCGAGATTCTTTTTGCCACTGGCACAAATTTCTCCATTTATGCTCTTTCATTTGTGATGAGTGGGCTGAGTATTGCCATGCTTACGGGGGTGCAAGACGCCTATATTTATGATTCCCTTGGCGATGATGCTGATGCGAAAGCGGTTGGCGCGTGGGGGCATCTTAGCGCCCTGATGCTCACCGCGGGGGTAACAGGTTCCGTGGTGGGTTCTGCGTTGGGGTCCGTCGATATTTCACTGCCCGCTCTGTTATCGGCGGCAATGGCCGTAGTTGCGGCAGTTTGTGTGGCGTTTTTGCCGCAGCAGAACCCGAAAAATCACGATAAACACCCTGAAACTTCGTGGATTTCGCTAAAAATAGGTGTGAAACTACTTTTTACCTCACCGCTTCTGCTATACGTTGCGGTAGGTTCGAGCGCATCCTTTGCACTTTTCAACGCGGTGTACACGCTGAACCAGCCGCTTTTTGCCGCACAAGATGTTCCTATTGCAGCATGGGGCGTGATCGCTGGTGCCGGTCAGCTCCTTGCGGCAGGGTATAACTATGCGGCAGGGCGTATCGAGAAGCGGGTAGGGCGCAAAACCGCGCTTCTGCTGGCCATGGGGTATGGTGCCGCGGGCTTCTGCCTGATGGCGGTGCCGCATGTCCTTGCCGTAGTATCGGGGTTCTTACTCGTGGTGGTGGGTATTCACGCGCGCGGGCCGATCACCTCTGCTGTAACCAATAAACTGATTCCTGCACATCGCCGCGCCACAGTGCTGAATGTGGCAAGCTCTGTCGGGAGCCTCGTGGGTATTGTGGTGAACCCGCTCGTAGGTCTGGGTGCGGAAACGAGCACGCGCCTCACCGTGCTAGCGATCGGCGGGGTGTTGCTGGCACTAACCCTCACCTGGATTCCAATTGCTAACCGTTATTTGGAAGCAGATGAGGATGCTGACATGTCGGAAGCCCACGTTTCGTAGGCTATTGCGCATGCGGCGAAATAAACCGCGAAATGCACAATAGCTCGCCGAATAGACAAGCGGGGAGGGGTCTACTGTGAGGCCCAGCCCAGGATGGCCTCAAAGAAGCGCTCGCAGTCCCGTAACTGTTCAAGCTCAACCCACTCGTTCGGTGAGTGGGCTTGGGCAATATCGCCGGGGCCGCACACGATGCTCTCAACCCCGGCGCGCTGGAACAGCCCCGCCTCCGTGCCGTAGGTGACCTTCTGCGGTGCCTCGGTTAAGCCTAATAGTGTATTTGCCAGGCGCACCAGCTCAGCATCGTCCGGGGTCCCCAGACCGGGGACGGCCGCCAGCAGCTCATGCTGCACCTGCACCTGTGCCGTCAACGACCCCGGTTCGGCGCCCGAGAGTTCCTCGGCGCGGGCCGCGCGGGCGTGCATCCTCGGCAGGATTTCCCCAAAAAGCTCGTCCTCAAGGCGCTGCACCACGGACTCCGTGGTCATTGACGGTAAGATGCGGAAATCATACTCCAGCACGGCGCGTTCGGCCACGATATTGTACTGCACGCCGCCGCGCGCGAAATTCACCCCACCGGTTGCGTGCGGCACCACGAACGCCTGATCGAACGGGCCTTCCTGCTCCCAGCTATCAGCCAGACGTGCGAAGAACGTAATGAACTCCCCGGCGGCATTGACGGCGCTCACCCCGTGCGTGGCCAGAGAGGCGTGTTTGGCGACCCCGGTGATGCTGACCCTGCCGCGGTGCGCACCCTTGTGGGCTGAGATGACGCGCATTGAGGTGGGTTCACCCACCACGCAGAACTGCGGGTGAACGCCGCGGTGTGTGAACTCCTCAATGAGGGCGGGCGCCCCAACACACCCGACTTCCTCGTCGTAGGTGAACGCAAAGTGCAGGGGCACACGCAGTCTATCCTGCCGGATGCGCGGCAGCAGCCACAGTGCCGCCCCCAGGTAGCCTTTCATATCGCACACGCCCCGCCCATATGCGCGGGTTCCCTCAACACGCACCGTGAACGGGTCTGAGTCCCAGATTTGCCCCTCCACGGGTACCACGTCGGTGTGCCCCGAAATAATAATGCCCCCGTTCACCGTGCCGTCGGCTGCGGGGATGGTGATGAAAAGGTTGGCCCGTGTGCTGTCTTCACTGTAGCTGCGGTGCCCGGTGTGCCCGTGGCGGGCAAATTCGGCCTCAATGTAGTCAATAATGTCTAGGTTGGAGGTTTGGGCGATACTGGGGAATGCAATCAGGCGGCGTGTGTACTCCAAAGATTCAGGCAGCAGCGGGGCGGAGGCGCTCTCTGCGGGGGCGGCGTCGGCGGTCACGGGGTTCTCCTTCAGGTGTTGACCTGTGTGGTTTTATGTTGTTCTACCTATTTAACCCTAGTGCGCCTCGTAATCCCAGTGCTTTTGCCCGCAGGTGCCAGGCGTCTCTTAATGGGCAGCAAAACGTGGCTTTTCAGCGCACATCAGCGCCCTATGCGCCGCTTCCGGGCCGAAAAGCCACGTTTGACGCCTCGCGGCGGCGTATTTTAGATAGCGTAATTGACGGTGGAGTGCTCCCCCAGTGCATGGAATTCCCGTGAATGGTACACGAGCGGGGTGCCGGTGAGGTCGTGGCGTACGAACTCTTCCACCTGGGCGGTGAAGACTAGGGCCGGGCCAGCTTCCACCCGGCTGAGCGGGGTTGCGCGCAGTACCCGGCGGATATCGTGCACCAGCGGCTCACCGGTTGCAATGAACTCCCAGGCGGAGGTGTCCGCAAAACGAGGGTAGCCGTGCGTGGCGAAATTACGTGCTATCTGCACGTTTTCGGCATCCAGCAGGTGGATGAGGAACGAGTCGGCGGCGGCGATTTTCCCGGCCGACCCGCTGTCTGCTTTGAGAGAGAACGCCACAATGGGCGGCTCTGCCGCAATGGAGGTGACGGAGGAGGCGGTGAAACCTGCCGGTTCGCCGTTCTCATCGGTTGCGGTAATGACGGCGACACCTGCGGGGTGATGCCCGAACGCCTGCTTGAAGAGCTCGGTGGTGTCTACAGTTCGGTAAGCGACCTCGGTCATAGTAGGTTCTTTCTCTGCGGCTGCACTCGGTTTAATCTACCTTTAGGGTAAATCTCGGGTTGGCGCAGCGCCTGTTTTATGTCCCAATATTTCTAAGACTTACTTTTTGTGAAGCGCCGGGCGCAATGTTACGTAACATTGCGCCCCCCTGAGGCGGGCGCATCCGGTGAATACTGCGCGGCGCGCTGAAGGCATAGAGTCGCCGGGATGCGGGCCCGCACGGGGTGCCAGAAAAGACGATTGGGGTCGGGGTTCGCTGACGGTGCGGGCAGACCCACGCCCTACGGTTAGGGTGCGCTACTCTTTGCGGTTAATGGCGGCCGCCATGGCCCCGAAGTCACGCAGCAGCTGCGGCATGTCATCCCGGTCGGTGACTACCTCAATAAATACCGCCTTATCCCGGGTTTCGCGGGCGGTTGCGCAGGCGGTGGCCAGCTCATCCACGGTCGCCGCCCGCAGCACCAGCACCGTCTGGTCGGTGCCCCCGAACGCAGCCGGGATTTTCTGCCAATCATAGGTGGCGATGTCGTTATAGGCGGCGTTAGGGCCGTGGATGGAACGCTCAATCGTGTACCCGTCGTTATTAATAAGGAAGATCACCGGGGTGAGCCGGTGCCTGAAAATGGACCCGAGCTCCTGCACGGTCAGCTGCGCCGAACCGTCACCAATGAACAGCACCCCGCGTGCCTGCTCATCCGCCAGGGCCGCCCCAAGCAGAGCTGGCAGCGAGTATCCGATCGAACCCCACAGCGGCATACCAATAAACCTGGTCTGGGCGGGGAATGACTGCTGCGCCATACCGAAGAACGACGTGCCCATCTCAACCACCACATTATTGCGGGAATCCAGGTGCGAAGGGATGATGCTCCACAGCGCCTGCTGGGTGAGCGGCCTGTCGCCACAGGCTGGCGCCCCGGTAGGTTCGGGCTCACCGTAGTCGGGCAGGGTGGTGCCGTGCGCTGGTACGGTGTGCTCGGCTGGGCGCACCCCGGCATCCAGCGCGGCTTCTTTAAGGATGCGCAAGGCATCCGTGAAGGCTAAGGGAGCGAAAATTTTACGCCCAATCTGGGTTTGTTCGGCATCAACGGTGATGGTGCGGGCCGCGTCAATCTGGTGGGTGTACAACCCCGAGGTGGTGTCGGTGAACTGCACACCCGCCAGGATGAGCGCCTGGGCCTCTTCAACGGTGGCGCGGGTGGTGCTTGCGGAAAGCCCGCCAATGTAGACGCCGGCGAACTGCGGGGAGGTCTCATCCAGGATGGACTTGCCCCAGATCATGGTGGCGAAGGGCAGCCCGGTGCTTTCCACAAGGTCACGCAGGTTTTCGGTGGCGCCAAGGCGTTCGGTCATAATGTCCGCCAGCACGGCGATCTTTTTGCCGCGCAAAAACTCGGTGGCAGCGACCCGAAACTCATGCTCGACACTGGGGGAGGAGACGCGCAGGTTTACGTTCAGCGGCGCGGCGGGCTTTGCGGCAGCGGCAACAGCCACATCCACGGGAAGCATAATGTACCCCGGCTTGTGGTGCAGCACGGCATCACGCAGCACCCGGTCAATGTCGCTGGCGGCGGTGGCGGGCTGCAGCACCGCCGTTGCGGCTGAAACTTCAGCGGCCATGCGCACAAAATGCTGGAAGTCGCCGTCGCCGAGGGTGTGATGCATGCGCAGGTGCGCGTTTTGGGCGGCGAGCGAGGGCGCACCCACAATATGGATGACGGGCACGTTTTCGGCATATGAACCGGCGGTGGCGTTAATAGCGGATAGTTCCCCCACCCCGTAGGTGGTCAGCAGCGCACCAACCCCTCTGATGCGGGCGTACCCGTCGGCGGCGTACCCGGCGTTGAGCTCGTTGGCGTTACCCACCCAGCTAATATCCGGGTGGGCGAGTACGTCGTCGAGGAACTGTAAGTTAAAATCGCCGGGCACACCAAAAAGGTGGTTCACGCCCAGTTCAGCGAGGCGGTCAAGCAGGTAGTTTCCAACGTTATAGGTCATGGGGGTCTCGCTTTCAAGGTGCAGTGCTGTGCGCGGTGACCGCGCACCTTGTGCACCATTGGTGGGGGAACGGGGTGCTATATCAGCTGTCGTGCCAATATTGCAGTTTTATGTGTCATAAAACATAGTTGTCTTTCATCATAGCTTGCCGTCCCAACTTCACGCATCAGATACCCTTCATACCGCGCCATACCGGCAATTTCAGCCCCTGCAGCACAGCAGAATATGCGCCCCTATATTGTGACTTCATATATTCCCACTACTATTGAGAGGGAGAACCGTCTGATTCCCACCAGAACGCAGACACCCGCAGAGTAAGGCTTAACGGCTAGGAGAACACCGAATGGAAACGACCTGGGCATCGCTCACTATTCCGCTGATAGTGGGTACTCTGATACTTCTCATCCCGGGTCTTATCGTTGCCGTAGCCTTACGGCAACGCGGCGTGGAGGCGCTGGGTCCAGCTGCGCCTATCTCCGTCGGAATTTTTGGTGTGAGCGCAATTGTGGCCTCCAAAGTGGGGGTACGTTTTTCATTCCTGATTCCGCTTGCTTTCGCGGTTATTCTCGCCGGTCTGGGGTATTTGATCTGTCGTTTGCTTGGCAGTCGAGGCTGGCTGGATTTTCCCGCTCCACAGAAACGGCGCGATCAGCAGGAAAACACCGCAATTGTGCGTTCTGGCTGGTTTACCCCGCAGACTCTTGCGGCGGGGCTTAGCGTTCTCGTCGGCTTTATCTTGCTGTACATCAGCATTGCCCGCGCTATCGGACGCCCCGAATACATTTCGCAAACCTATGACGTAAACTTTCACCTCAACGCCATTCGCTATATGGCAGATACGGGCGATGCTTCCTCGCTGACCATCGCAAATATGACCTCGGGCGGGGAAGCACCAACTTTCTATCCCGCCGTTTGGCACGGTATTGCCACGGTTATTTACCAGGTAACGGGCATAAGCGTACCCGCTACCGCAAACCTTATGAGCGTGTTGGTGGGGGCGGTAATTTGGCCGCTGTCGGTCATGTATTTGGTACGTTCCACGATGCGCGCCAGCATTCCGGCCCTGCTCAGCGTGGGCGTTGTTTCGGCATCGTTTACGGCGTTCCCCATGCTGCTCATTAACTTTGGTGTGCTCTACCCCAATAGCCTGGGTCTTGCGCTTCTCCCCACCGTGCTGGGTCTGTTCGCGCAGCTTCTGCGCACGGTACAGGCGCGCCGCATCGAGACGGTTCCGGCGCTGTACATGGGCTTTTTCATGACGCTGGGGCTTGCGCTGGCGCATCCTAACGTCTTGATGACCATGCTCGCGCTCGCTCTGCCTATTATTCTGGTGCGTGCGGCACTGCAGATTCGTGCGGCGTGGCGCGGTGAACTCAAACCGCTTGTCTGCGTTATACAGTTAGTTCTCTTGGCGATATACCCGATTATCTTGAATGTTCTGTGGGGTATCGTTCGCCCAACTCGCGAGGCGGGTGGCTGGGAACCCACACAATGGGATAGCACGGCCGTGGGTGAAGCTCTTCTGAACGGTCAAATGAGTAATGGTTTGCTCTGGACCGTTTCCGTGCTTGCCTTCATGGGCGCGTACTATCTGCTGCGTACCCGAAGCATCGGTGTTTGGTTGCTGCTCAGCTGGGTGTACGTGATGTACTTCTATGTTGCTGCCCGGTGGATGGTCTGGGACGACGGGCGAGACTGGGTTTTGGGTGTGTGGTACCATGATCCGTTCCGCCTTGCCGCGAATGTGCCAATTCTGGCGGCGCCGATGGCCGTTGTTGGCGTGCACGCCGCGTATCAGTGGCTTAAGGCGGTGATTGCGGTTCTAGGCGAGCGCATCGCACCGCTTAAGGAACACGGCGGAATTATATCCTTGGCGCTGGCAGTTATTCTCTTGATTCCGCTGGGTATCAACCTGCAGACAGATCCTAATATCCAGGGTTATATTAAGGGCACCCAGGAACGGTATCTTCCCAAGTCAGACGCCTTGCTCCTCTCGACCGATGAACGTGACGTGATTGAGCATCTGCATGATTACGTGCCAACTGGAGAAACCGTAATTGTGCAGCCCTGGACCGGCAGCGCAGTGACGTATGCGCTCACCGGATATAAGGTGACGGCTGCGCATCCTCTGTACACAGCTACCCCCGATGCCCGCGAAATCTATCAGCACCTCAACGAGGCCGCTGATAACCCCGCCGTATGCTCTGCGGTGCAAAATTCAAAGGCATATTACTACCTGGACTTCAAGGGACGGGAGATTAACGAAGAGATTCGTGGAGATCACCGTTCCCAATACCCCGGTCTGGAAAAACTACAAGAGAAAGGCGTTGCGGAGCCTGTGTACTCAAAGGGCGAGGCAACTCTTTACCGCATTACGGCTTGTGGCACCCCTCAGTAATGAGCGGTATTTCCTGTTGAGAACCATACATACACGGGGCAGCGGCGGCTGTCACGGGTGTTTCAGTGCTCTCTGCCTTTGACTGATAGACTGAGTACAGTCATAACACGTGTATTCCAGTACCACCGAGAGGAATCCCCTACGCATGAGTTCAGAGAGTTCGCAGCCGACGCCGCGCACACTCGTCATTATGCCTGCGTGGAATGAGGAAGAAATTATCGGTAACACTATCACTGAGCTCTTACAGAGGGTTCCCGAGGTAGACCTAGTCGTGGTGAACGACGGTTCCACAGACCATACCTCAGAAATCGCGCGCAGAGCCGGTGCTTTTGTGATCGATCTGCCCTACAACATGGGGGTAGGGGCGGCGATGCGCACCGGGTATAAGTATGCTCGCCGCGCCGATTACGATTATGCGATGCAAGTGGATTCCGACGGTCAGCATGATCCTACGTGCATTCCAGATTTGATTGCGCACGCGCAGGATTACGATATTGTTATTGGGTCCCGATTCGCGGGCTCGGGTGAATATGATGTATCTGGCCCTCGAAAATGGGCGATGAGCCTGCTTTCACACCTTTTTACCCGCGCTGCGAAAACCCCTTTCACCGATGTGACGAGCGGCTTCAAAATCGCCAACCGTAGAGGTATCAAATTTTACTGTAAATACCTGCCCGCCGAGTATTTAGGCGATACTATCGATGTTACCGCTATGGCTATTCGTCAGGGTCTGCGGGTAAAGCAGACCCCTGTGAGAATGCGTGAGCGTCAAGGTGGAACCCCTTCCTCCGGTCCGGTGAAATCGGCGATTTATCTTGTTCGTTCACTCTTCGCCTACTGGATTTCGATGAACCGTAAAAAGACTGATAGGAAGGATCAGCATGAGCGCTAGTATATTCTTCCTTATCGTTGCGTTGTGTATTTGTACGCTTGTTATTATTCAGGTGCGCAACCTGAAGATGAAAGAAAAATATGCGGCCCTGTGGCTGGGTGTAGGTGCCGTCATTATTGTGCTGGGGATATTCCCCGGTCTGCTGGACGGTATTACCGGATTTGTGGGTTTAGCGCTGCCGGTTAACCTGCTCTTCCTGCTCTCTATTGTGCTGTTGATGTCCGTGTGCCTGCACCTCACGCTGGAGGTGTCCAGGCTTTCGGAGAAGACGCGCATCCTTGCTGAAGAAGTGGCTATCTTGTGGGCGCTTCACGAGCAGCCCGGTGGTGCGCCAGCGCATCGCACCCCGCAAGATCCCGATCAAGATCCCCAAGACCCGACCTCTGGAGCTGAACACGATGACCGTTGATATCCTCTTCCCCTACTACGGCGATGTTTCAATGATGAAACAGGCTGTGCTCTCTATCGTGCGGCAGACCAACCCCGACTGGCGCCTGATTGTAGTGGATGACGGCTACCCGGACGAGTCTATTCCCGGCTGGTTTGCCTCGCTGAACGATGAGCGCATCACCTATATGCGCAATGAAACGAACCTGGGCGCAAACGCCAACTACCGTAAGTGTCTGACATTCGTGGAGAACGACCTTGTAACCGTTATGGGCGCGGATGATGTGATGCTCCCCAACTATGTGCAGTGGCTGGTAGATTCCGCCGCCGCCCACCCAGAAGCCAGTATTTTCCAGCCCGGTGTGGTGGTTATTGACGAGAATAATGCGCTGTCTAATACCCTTGTGGAGCGCACGAAAGAACACTACCGTCCTGCGGCAGAGGCTGTTCTTCAGGGTGAAGAGCTCGCGGTTTCTCTGCTGCGCGGTGCCTGGTTCTATTTCCCCTCGCTCGGCTGGCGTGCTGAGGCTATCGTCGATACCGGATTCCGTGAAGGCCTTAACGTTATCCAAGACATGGCGCTTATCCTCGACATTACGATGCGCGGCGGCGCCCTCTACTACGATCCGCAGGTAGCCTTCATGTACCGGCGTCACGGAGGCTCCGACTCGTCATGGCGTGCCCTAGAAGGCACCCGCTTTGAAGAGGAACGCGGCTACTACAAGACGATGGCCGCCGAGATGGACGAGCTCGGGTGGAAGAAGGCGGCGCGGGTGGCGCGCATCCGCTTCTCGTCCCGTGCTCACGCGCTGACGCTGCTTCCGAAGGCGGCCATGGCGAAGAAATGGCAGGGTGTGAAGAACCTTGCCATTCATGTGGTGAAGTAAGGTCCAATGGCTGGCGCGAAGAACACACCCCAGGATGACCCTGCCCCAGAGGATATAACCTCCGAGAATACGGATCAGCAGGGCACAGCTGGCGGGACTATCAGCCGGTATCAATCGATGGCGCTTTTAGCGTCCTCGGTACTGACGGCATTAGCGACCCTGGGCGTCACCATTATTGCCCACCGGTCGCTGTTAGAGACGCACCTGACCGAATTCCTGCTGTTCTGGAGCGCGCTTTTTGCGGTAACTGGTATTATTACGGGCATTCAGCCGGAAGTAACCCGCGCGGTCGGCGCGGCACGGCGTGACGGTATATACCGGGTGCGTGTGGTGTATGTTGCTGGCGCGTTTGGTCTGCTGGCGGGAATACTTGTGGTTCTCACGTCCCCGCTATGGGCGCCTAAACAGATGCCTATCAGCATGCCGTGGGCGGTGGGTGCTATGGCCGCCGGTGTGTTCTTCTATGCCCTCCAAGCGGCGATGAGCGGCGCAAGCGCCGGGCGCGACAGTTGGTATCTTTTCGCCGGAATCGGCGCTTTAGAATCGGCGGGTCGTCTCGTGCTGATGCTTCTTGCCGCGCTGATGATCCCGTCTATCGCGGGTCTGGAAGTTGCCACCGTAGCCCCCATGATGCTGTGGATTCTGTTGGCTCTGTTCTTGCCGGGCGGGCGTAAAGCCTGGGTGGCACGCGCCGATATTGACGTCAAACAGTTCAGCATGAACCTGATCTGGTCGTTTCTCTCTTCGGCATCCGCTGCGGTGCTCATGATGGGATTCCCCAATATTTTGAAGGAGAGCGAAGCAAACCAGGACGACTACACAAAAGTGGTTTTAGGAACGCTGATTCTGGCAATTTCGATTACACGCTCGCCAATTATGATTCCCCTACAGGCGTTCCAGGGGGTAGCCGTTTCGGCGTTTTTGAAGCAGCAGCACCGACCGATAGCGGCGTTTATCAAGCCTGCAGCGGCGGTGCTGGGTATTGGCGCTGCGGGGGCTGGAGCGGCGTACCTGATCGGGCCTCTGCTGTTTCGCCTGATTTACCCGCCTAAGCCCGAGACCCAGGCGGTTTATGACCATGTTATTACCGGGGCTGTGCTGGGGATTCTGGTTTTTGGGTCAGCTATGCTGGCGCTGGTAACCCTTTCGGGAAATATGGTGTTGGCGATTAACCGGCACCGCGCCTACGTGGCAGGTTGGGCGGTCGCTGCGGTTGTAGCTATTGCGGCGGCGTTCCTTGTTCCGTTACCGCTGGTGGGGCGTGCCCTTGTGGCGCTTTACGCTGGTCCGCTCAGCGGTTTTATAGTGCATGTGACGGCTATGCGGATTCACGCCCGTTCTGCCGCACAGGCGCTCAGTGAGGGCGAGGCTTTACGGGAAATACTGGTTGAGGGTACTTCCCGGGATGAAACCCACTAGCATAATCTACGTATTCTGAATAAACCTCATGACGATTTCTTGGAGTAAAACTCGTTAAGGAAGAATCCAGCGGCGTATCGGAGGAATGAGCCGCAGCATCCAGACAATCACGGCGGATAAAGCCCACACGAAGAGCGCATAGGGAACCTCCCACTGCACTTTGGTTAGGGAGAAGTTCATCGTCTCTAGAATCTGGATGATAAGAAGGTGAACCAGATAAATTCCAAAAGTGAGAGCCGCAAGGCGTTTTAGAATATTCTGCACTGTGGCCGATGCTTGACCAATACGTGAATACTTGCAGAACACCAAGACCGCGCTTGCCCAGAGGATCGCCGGTAATGCAAGGTAACCGTGCGCTACAGATTTGAGATCGGGGCGGTGAGCGATAAGGTACGCACCCCCGAAGATATACACCGCTAAGCCCAGTACCCCCAACAAATAAATAACGATGCGCCACGCACGGGAAAACTCAGTATTGGCAAGTGCATACCCGAGAAGACAGAACCCCAGGTATCCAGTAATAGGCGCTATGAATTCGGGGAAAATATTGGGGCGCAAAAGGTGAATTCCCTGGGTAAGAATCGGCAGAAAAAGCCCGAGCGCCGCCATAAGCCAGAGGAACCCGGTGCGTGCCGTGGTAGCTTGTTCCGCCTGAACACCACGTATGGCGTAAGAGAAAATTGGAAGCACTAAATAGACGCCGACAAGAACCTCAAGATACCAGAAGGTAGCTGCCTCGCTGCTGGGAGCTACTAATGTTCGCAGAATTTCGTGAACTCCAGGAAACGGAGTAGAACCCGTCCACATATGAACGAAAAGATAGACCTGCGCCCACAGGATCATGGGAATCAGAATTTTGGTAAAACGCTTGCGGTAGAACGTTCCTATAGATTCGCGGCGAGTAAAATCCAAGAGATTAATACCGGTCGCCATAAAAAACAGAGGCACTGCCGCAATCCCGAAGCCAGATAGGATATTTTCAACCCACCACGCCGAAGATGACGGATTATCCGGGCTAATAAAACGCACATGCAGGAGTACCACCCACATGATTGCCACCGAATTGATGAGGTCAAGGTACACACGGCGCTGCTTTGACGATATTGTCCCTGGAAGGTGAAGGGAATTATCCCGTGTGGTGCCTACCATACCAACCCCTTTGCGTTCTATGACTGCCGTTCATGCTTATAGATGCGTAAAAGTACTAAAATTCATATTCTACATTTTATAAGTACGTTTTATATATATTCCGTATAAAACACGGTAGAGTTTTGGGGAAGTTTTAAGAAGTACTCCCGCTGCTCCAAAGACTCGATTGGTGCGAAGCACTGCGAGCGCTTGTGTGTAGGTGAAGCCTTTGCGGCATGCGCGTAGTGTCTCTCGTGCACTATCACCGCCGACCACTAATGCCTGCTGGGCGTTGTTAAGAAACGCAAGAACTCGTGCGACGGTTAGGGCTTTTTGTGCGTCAGGTTCGCTGCGGCGTTCTCCGAGAGCTTCCTCAAAATATGCGATAAGGCGGTGTGTTTCTTCTACCGGGGTGATGCGACTCCACGTCAGGCTGTCTGGAGTTACGGAGTAGTTGTAGAGAGAGTCTTCTATCACTGATACGCTCTGCGCCGCCAAGTAGCACTTGAGGAGAGAGCATTCATCTTCGGCGCGCTCAATATCGGGGTAACGAACATCGTTGAAAAGAGAACGGCGAATAATTTTATCCCAGGCGTAAGGGGAAAGCTTATCTTGTAGAAGCTCGTAAGCTGCTTGTTCACCGGTGCGTATACCTGGTGTACCCTTGAGGCGTTTAGTCTTGTGCCCCCGCGTATCTACCATGTTATGAGCACAATTCACCACGTCTGCCCCGGTAAGCTCAGCCTGCTGATGTAACCGTTCCAAAAAGGTAGGTTCGAGGGCATCATCAGAATCGGGGAAAACTACCCATTCACCCCGTGCATGATCAAGCCCCTGATTGCGCATAGCGGAGAGACCTTTATTTTCGGGGTTGTTGAAGATGCGGATGCGGGTGTCGGGGTTTTTCTTGTGGTATTCGGTGATGATCTCGGCGGAGTTGTCGGGGGATCCGTCGATCATGATCAGGAGCTCAAAGTCAGGGTCTGTTTGGTTTCGGACGGATTGTATGGCGTTGATGACGGTGTTGGCGGTGTTGTAGACCGGCATGATGATGCTGGTACGAGGGGTAAGCATAAGTTCTTCCTGGATCGATATAGGGTTAAAGGCCGTAATTACGTTTGACATAAGCGCCGTAGAGCACGCGGTATAGCTTTGGCGAGAACTTCAAGAGAGCACCCGCAGCACCCATGAGCGGGCGTGAACGCAGAGTCGCAAAAACCTGACCCCACGAAAGCTGTTTCCGGCATGCGGCGATAACGCCGGGTGCATCCGAACCGCCGGCAAGAAGAGCCTGCTGCGCATTATTGAGAAAGGTGACGCTTGTAGATGCGGCAAAAGCATTTTTGCCTCGCGGGGTTTTCAGTAAATCTCCGGCGACGCGGCGCATATAGTCGGTGTGGCGAATACTCTCTTCAACGGGTGTGATGCGCCCCCAGGTGAGCCCGCCCTGTTCCATCCTGTAGGTGTAGAGGTGATCGGTGATGCCGACTAGGCGCTTCGCCTTCATGCAGCAGGCGAAGACGACGAGGGCATCTTCGGCGCGATGAATGTCTTCGGCGAACCGCACCCCGTCAAATAGCTGGGCACGGAAGATTTTATCGCACATGAACCCGGTGTAGCGGTCTTCCAAAAACTCGATGGCAATATCTTCGCCTTCGTGCACTCCGGGGGTAACTTTTGCCCGGTGCACTTCGGTACCGTCGCTGTGTCTGATGATATGTCCGCATACGGCGATGTCGGCGTCGTAGGTGCGTGCCGCTTCGTGAAGTTTTTCGAGGAATTCGGGGTGGTACTCGTCGTCTGAGTCGATGAAGGCCACCCAGGTGCCGTGGGCGTTGTCGAGCCCCTGGTTGCGTACAGCCGAGACTCCTTGATTATTGGGGTTATCGAAGACTCGAATACGCTGATCGGGGTGCTGCGCCAAGTAGTCATTAATAACCTGGGCGGCGTTATCGGGGGAGCCGTCAATCATGATGAGCAGTTCAAAATCCGGGTCGGTTTGCGCTAGGACGGAGTCAATGGCGCGCACAACAGTGTCGGCTGTGTTGTAGACGGGCATAATAATACTGGTGCGGGGGATCGTCATAAAGCTCTCTGTCATAGTAGATGATTCGATACTCATGCTACCGCATCCTGTGGCGGCTCTATCTAGAAGACTTTTTTGCATTCAGAAGAGATATACGCTTCTGAATGCAAAAAAGTCTTCTAGATAGAACGTGGAGTAGGGCGCAGCCCGGGCTGTGTGCATGCGCAGGGGAAGTCACCTTTTCCCTCGCTGTTCGGAACAAGAGGGGCTGTTATCCGTACAGGGTTTTTGCGTGGCACGTTGTTGTAGCCACACCCGCAGCACAGTTATTGCCAGGGCGACCCAGGCGTTTACCTGCTCCCCGGTCAGTATCCCGTACGCCTGCAGGACGGTTATCAGCGCAGGAAGAAAAGTGACGAGGTGGCCCACCCACCGCAGACGGTGAGAGGCATGTTGAGGTGTGTTGTTTAAACGTGACATATTGCTCTCCTTGGTGATTGACATAGTGCGTTCTCTGGAAGGGGGCGGGGCGAACCGGGTGCTGATGAGCCGCGGGGTGTTGGGCAGGGTGCTGGAGCCAGCATCCAGCATACCCGAATTGAAAGAAAAAGTCATGCACAACGATAGAAAAATTCTTGCATAAAGGGGTGAAAGTCTCAAATATTCGGGCGGTATGCCTGAAAACTCAGAGTGTGTGACACACAAAATGAACCACTCTGTTACACTGGTGGCATGGCTATCGGTGACTACATTAAATACAAGACAGGACTCTCCCAGCGGGCGCTCGCCGCCGAACTCGGCATGAACCACAACGCTATTCAGCGGCGCTTCTCCGGCGCGGGAGTTATGGATGTAGAAACCCTCGTTAAAATAGCCGACCGCTACAGCCTCGACCTGCTTGACCTCATGGTAGAAAGCGGGCTCATCACCGCCGACCGCGCCAACTCCCTGCGCGTGGGCGGCTCCATCCGCGACGTCTCCAATGAAGACCTCATGGGCGAAGTCCTGCGCCGTATGAACACCACCCCAGTATCACCCGCCACGCCGCAACCCGCCGCAGCACCCGCCAGTGCGCAGCCCACACCCTCAACCCCCACCGGCGGCGCACCCACCGCAACAGAGAACGAATACACCGCCGACAACTACGCCCTCGCGGCAAAACGCGGCGAACCCTACGACAGTGAGGAGGGATTCTTCGGTGCCTAACTACGACCCCTACACGCACGCACACGCGCTCGGGGTAGATATTATCTGGGGAACCCCAGGGCAGGGGATACTTGGCCGCTATGACCACGCCAGCCGCACCATTATCCTGCGGGAAGGCATGCTCACCCGGCAAGAACGCTCCGTACTCGCCCACGAACTTGTGCACGCCACCCGCGGCGACGAACACGACGCCTGGGACGCCCTATACAGCGCCCGCCGCGAACGCGCCTGCGACCTGAAAGCCGCCGAAAACCTTATCGATCCGGTTATACTGCGCCGTGCCGCCGCGTTCTACCCAGATAACCTCTCCGCGCTCGCCTATGAGCTGGATGTGACCGATGAACTGCTCGCCATCTACCTGGATGCGCACCCGTTCACCGCAGCCCACGCCTAACACCCACCTGCCCTGGTATAGGCACCCTTCACCCTACCCTATCTTCTTCACGGGCAGAGGATAGTAGCCCGAAAGAGGGTATTTTCTTCGCTGCTCGGACCAAATACCCGCTGCCCGCGGATTCTGGCTCGTTGGCCCACACCTCAAGTAGGATATAAAGGACGACGATTGGGGCTAACCCAACTTATTTCAGAAAGAAACTAAAAACCCATGCTTATTCTTGTTGTGAACGCAGGTTCCTCATCTCTCAAATACCAGGTGCGCGACACCTCCGCCCCCGAAGCAGAGCAGATGCTCACCTCCGGTCTCATTGAAAACATCGGTACTGACGTTCCCGACCACGAAGTCGCCCTGCATATGATGGCTGACAAGCTCAAAGACGTTTTGCACGGCCGCGAACTGCAGGCTATCGGCCACCGCGTGGTGCAGGGCGCCGAGAAGTTCACCCACCCCGTGCTGCTCAATGAGCAGGTGATCGACGAGATTGATGCACTGTCCCCGCTCGCGCCGCTGCACAACCCCGCACACGTGAAGGGTATGCGTGCCGCCTTCCACACCTGGCCCGACCTGCCGCAGGTTGCCGTGTTCGATACCGCGTTCCACTCGACCATGCCCGAGCACGCCTGGCGCTACGCTATTCCGTACGACCTGGCTGATAAGTACAGCATTCGCCGCTACGGCTTCCACGGCACCAGCCACGAATACGTCTCCCACGTTGCCGCAGATATGCTCGGCATTGCCCGCGACGAATTTAACGGTGTGGTGGCGCACCTGGGCAACGGGGCATCCGTGACCGCTGTGAAGGGCGGAAAGTCCGTGGATACCTCAATGGGCTACACCCCGCTGGCTGGCCTGGTGATGGGTACCCGTTCGGGCGATATTGACCCCTCCGCGCTGACCACGATTCTCACCCGCGACCCCGAGATCGACGCGGAACGCCTGGATACCATTCTCAACAAGGAGTCCGGCCTGCTGGCGCTGGCGGGTTCCAACGATATGCGTAAGGTGGTGGAGTCTGCGCAGTCGGGCGATGAGCGTGCACAGCTGGCTCTGGACATGACCGCATACCGCCTGATGAAGTACATCGGCGGCTACAACCTGGTGGTTGGCGGCGCGCAGGCGCTTATTTTCACCGCAGGTATTGGCGAGAACTCCGGCGACTTCCGCAAGCTGGTGCTGGACCGCCTGGCACCGTTGGGCATTCGCTACAACGAGGAAGAGAACATGAAGCGCTCCCCCGAACCGCGCCTGATCTCAACCGAGGATTCGAGCATTGCCGTATTCGTCATCCCCACCAACGAGGAGAAGGCGATCGCCGAAGCCACCGAAGAACTGGTACGCGCATAACCGTAACCTTGTAGCACACGTATAAGCTGCTGACAAGCGAAGGCTGCCGCAGTGTAGCGTGTGCGCCCCGGTTTAAAGCCCGGTGCCTCCCCGCAGAAAGGGGAGGCGCCGGGCTTTAAATGTATAAAGTTTTAGTGAATACCCTCGCACTATATTCCGTGGCAACTATGATTAAATATTCTTGAGAATGCTATTTTTATTTCTAAAATATGAATACTTTATGGGTAAAATATTCCATTTTTTACGGTATTTTGTGGTGTAAAAGTAATAAATATTCTGCATATTTACACATTCTGTATGTTTCGTTATTCCGACTGGGGTGGTTCCCCTAAAGTCGCGGTATGACGGGGGAAAGCCGCCCAAAGCCCCCGCGTGAAGGCCCTCTAAAAATATTTAGTGATACCGCACATAGAATGCACAAAACGCAAAAAAGCGAAGAATTATACTGCTAGACTAAAGGGGTCAGAAGCGGCAGATAATGCATTAGGGCAGTATCCGCAAGAAAGCGGAACCCCCGACCTCGTTACACTTCATGTATTATCAGCGGCCGCAATAAAAAAGTAGCGCCGATAGATAAGAGAATACGGATGAATAACAATATTTCACGCCGCAAACTTGTGGCAGGGGCAGCGTGGTCAGCTCCGGCAGTGCTAGCCACCACCGCAGTCCCGGCGTATGCATCATCTACCGAGTGCCTGCCCGACCAGAGCAAAGGCGGGCTGAAAAAACACGAAAACTATGCACAAGAACTCGTGTGGGACGTCCCCGCAGACGCCAAAGAACTGCACTTTGAAGTCACCGGAGCCGCAGGCGGCTCATTCAGTGATGACTCCACCGGCATCACCGGTATAGGCGGTGCGGGTACAACCATTAAAGGCATCGTGCGCCTTAACGGCACCGGAAAATTCACCTTTATTGCTGGCGAAGGCGGAGGCTACAACCGCGGCAACAGCGTAAACCCCGGCAAAGGCTACGGCAGCGGAGGCGCCCACGGCCCCTCCCTCACCGACAGGGCCGGTGAAAACGCTAAAGAATTCTTTGGCCCCACCGGTGGCGGCGCATCCGCCATCCTCTTTAATAACGAGCCCCTCGTGGTCGCTGGTGCCGGTGGCGGCGCTGGCATCCTCATTAACCAGCGCTCAAACGACAACCAAGACCTGTACTGGCAGATGAACGAGCCGATCTACGGCGGCTCAGGCGGTGAAAAAGCAAGTGCAGCAGCCAGTACGGCAGCAACCTTCGTCAACGACACCTCGGCGGCCATCCCCGCCAACGGCGGTCAGGGCGGTGAGCCCACTGGAGACGGCGGCCAAGGCGGACCCAACCCGGCGCTGCGGCTCCCCAGCGGCGGGGCTATCCACGCCGAATCATCCCAAGGGGTGAGCATCGTCAATAACACCATTGCGGGCCAGAAAGGCGGCAAAGCCGGCGACGACCGCAAAGCTGACGGCGCGCAAAGCTCCGCACAGTACTCCAGCGTGACCCTCGGCGCTGAAACCCTCACCACCATTGTGCACTCCGGCACCGGTGGAGGCGGCTACGGCGGCGGCGGGTCAGGGTCAGTGGCCGCACTGGCCGCATACCAGGGCGAAGGCGGAACCGCACCCGGCGTATCGGCCCCCGAAGAAACTAAAGACTCGGCAAAAAGCACGCCCACAGAAGACCACGCCAAAGGTGAAACCAGCAAAGGTATCACCCGCCCCACCGGAGCGTTCAGCGCGGGCGCATTCGGTGCAGGCGGCGGCGCGGGCGGCAGCTACGTGGATAAAACAGTCGAAAAAGGCATGATCGCGCCCGGAGAAAACCGGGGCGTGGTCGGCCAGCGCATCCACGGCGCCATTAAGTTCTGGTACTGCTAAACAAGCAGGACCAGAAGTTATGGGGGTGTAATGGAGCGAGTGTTGTAGTAGAGCGAGAGTGGTACAGGGTTGTAAGGTGCCCTGTATTCTTCGGAACATCCCCATAACTTAAAGGCTAGGGGCGGTTCCCGCCGGTGAGGTAACGAGCGCCGGCGGCGGGCCGCCCCTTGTGCTGTTCATATGCGGCCGCACCACACGCTTGAAACCGCGCACACCTAGTTGCACGGTACGCAGTGGGAGGCAGCGCAAGCGGGCCTCTACGCTGATTCTCTGAGCATCCACCCTATCTACCCTACCCGAGCGGCAGCACCCACCGCGCGGTCATGGCCGGGTAACACACCCCGGCGCGGCCCACCCTAAAGTGCCGTGAGAGAGCCGCCAACCGTGTACCCGCCCTCAAAGAAACACGGTACAGTTGGGATAAAGACAAAAAGACACCAAGAACTGGACTACTGCATGACCCAGCACGGACCGGACCAGCCGAACCCCGCCAGCGGGGGCGGCCTGCCCAACGACCTCAGTCAAGGGTGGCTGCCCGAAGACAAACGGCAAACCCCCACCAGCCCGCTACCCGCCCCTAAATTCTGGGGATTTCAGAGCCTGCTGCCGTATAAGGCTGTCAACGGTTTGCGGCACCCCGGTGAGCTGCCCTGGCTCATTGCCGCCTACTCGTTTACCCTCATCTCGTACATTGGTCTGATCGTTTTCATTATCGAATCCTTCCTGCTCGTGATAGACAGCAGGGACTCCCTGGGGGATTTCGGTGATTACCCGCGTACCGGATCCGCCGAATACTACATGCAGGAGTACCTCCAACAGTTCGTGGTGCTGCTGGTGCTGGGGCCGCTGCTCATCTACATTGCGCGTGCCATACTCTACGCACAGCAGCGCGTGCGCGGCATCCGCATGTCTCCCACCCAGTTCCCTGAGGGGTACCAGATGGTCGTTGAGGCCGCCCGCGCCGCCGGTCTGCGCCGCGTCCCCGACGCCTACGTTATTAGCGGCAACGGCACGCTGAACGCCTTCGCCGCCGGCCACGGGTTCCGCCGCTACATTTGCGTATACTCCGACATGTTCGAGGTTGGCGGTAAAACCCGTGACCCCGAGGCGCTGCGCTACGTCATCGGGCACGAGGTGGGGCATATCGCCGCAGGCCACGTGAGCTATTTCCGGCTGCTGTTCACCAATAGTTTTATGCGGCTGCCCGTTGTTGGGCAGGCGCTTTCACGCGCGCAGGAGTACACCGCCGATAACTTTGGTTACCGCCTCTCACCCGATGGCGCCAGGGGAGGCATGAAAGTGCTGGCCGGCGGTAAGTACCTGAACAAGCAGGTGAACTTTGACGAGTTCGCCGACCGCGCCGTCACCGACGGGGGACTGGCCGTATGGTTCGTTAACCTCATCTCTTCCCACCCGGTGCTGACCTGGCGCGCCCACGCGATCCGTAACCGCCAAGAACCGGGGCGCCTCTTCTGGCGGCCCACCTACAACCCGCCCTCGGTGCCCGCGCTCATCCCCTCCTCCGAGCCGGTGCCGCTGTGGCCCGACCCGCTGCAGGCGGACGCATTTATGCAGGAACAGAAGCCTGCCTGGGAGAACTACAGCCTGGACACCGTGCAGCTGCACACCCCACCCAACCCCGAGGGCGCACCGAAGTTCGAGGGCACCCTATACACCGGGTGGCAGGATGCGGCTGCCCGCGCCGCCTACGCCTCCCGGTGGGAACAGTACGCCGCCAGCGGCGGGCAGCAACCCATGTGGCAGCCGCCCGGGTACGGCCCAGCACCGCAGCCGGGGCAGCCTCAGCCGTACCAGCCGCACCAGGCACAGCCGCAACCGCAACAGTACCCGCAGCCGCAGCAACCCGCACAGCCCGGGCCGCAGCAGGGTACCTACGGATACTATGTGCAGCCCAGGCAGCAGCCCGGCGGTGCTCAGCCGGGTACTGCACAACCAGGCGGCGCTGGGCAGATGCAGCAGCCGTACGGCTACGACCCCGGTTCGCAGGGTGCCCCGAGCCGCCCCGGTCAGCCGCAGCAGCCTCAACCTGGGCGGGGCTACGGGTACTATGTGCCAACGGGGCAGGATGGCTCAACGGCACCGCAGCACGATGGTGAAAGCGCACAGCAGCAGGCCCATAATACGTACGGTATTGACCCGCAGGCAGGCTCTGGACCCGCTGAACCAGAAACCCCGGCTGAGCCTGACACCACGTGTTCGGGCACCGACGCGCCCGCCGATACCGGCGACTCTGCGGGGGACTCCTGCGCAGGCTCTGCCGCAGATTACGATTCAGGTTCCAGCTCGGACGTCAGTACGGATAGCGGGTCAGACTCCGGGACGGATTTCGGCGGCTCCTCCACTGATTAAATATTCTAAAAACTGAATATAACGTTTTGCCTTGATATTGCGGGGCAGTGCGCGGCCGTCTTGCAGGTACTGTGAGGCGGCCGCCGCGTACTACAGCACATAGCGCCTCGGGTAACACCGGGGCGCTCGGTGCGGTATACACGGCTGGGAAAGCGCTGTGTGAAGGCGCCGCGATGCAGGCACACCGGTGCGTTCCGGAGCTCTAAGGCGCCTGGGGTGCGAGTAGAATGGGGTCATGCTCAGCAAACTCAAGGGAAAACGCCCTGATGCGCTTATCGTCATGCTTATTACCGCCGTGATACTGGCGATTTTTATCCCGGCACGCGGGGACTTCGCCGCATGGTTTAGCACCGGAACCAAGTTTGCTGTGGCGCTGCTGTTCTACCTGTACGGTGCGCGCCTTTCCACCAGTGAGGCCCTCAAAGGGCTGGCGCATTGGCGGCTTCACGCCATGATTCTCACCTGCACCTTCGTGCTTTTCCCCCTGTTCGGGTTGGCGCTTTACCCGCTGCGGTTCGTGCTTGGTGACGGGCTGTACCTGGGGCTGCTGTTTCTGACGCTCGTGCCCTCAACGGTGCAGGCATCAATCGCCTTTACGTCCATTGCTGGGGGGAATGTGGCGGCGGCGATTGTTAGCGCGTCCCTCTCAAGTATTGTGGGTGTGCTTGCCACCCCGCTCTTAGCGATGCTGCTCATGAACAGCGACCATGTGGCGATCTCCGGCAGCGTGTTCCTTGATATTGCTATTCAGCTGTTCCTTCCGTTTCTGCTGGGGCAGCTCACCCGGCGGTGGGTGGGGGAGTTCGCGAAGAAACCCACCACCAAGTGGCTCGATAAGTTCTCGGTCATGATGATCGTCTATTCAGCGTTTTCAGCCTCGGTGGTGCAGGGGGTGTGGACGCGCGTGGACTGGTGGCAGATTGTGCTGCTGGTGGTTATTACGGCGCTCATGGTTGCGTTCATGCTGTGGGTGACCGACGTGATCGCCCGAAAGCTCGGGTTTAACCGCGCGGACCGCATCACCATCCAATTTTGCGGGTCGAAGAAGTCGCTGGCGGCGGGCCTGCCCATGGCGATTATTATTTTCGGTTCCGGCTCGCTCGGGTTATTGATGCTGCCGCTGATGGTATTCCACCAGGTGCAGCTGATGATGTGCACCTGGCTCGCAACCCGCTACAGCCGCACCCTGGGGCTTACCTCCTCATAATTAGGGGCACCCACGGCGTGGATTCCACCATGTGAGAGGCTGCCTGCGCACCGTATATTTCGGAGCCGAAATATGGTGCTGTTCTTCGCCCTGAGCTAGAAAATTCGGGGACTAGTCGTGCATTTTGAAGAGAATACAGGCAGAATAGGTATAAGCTTGAGTTAGGTTACACGCGCAAGCGCAGATAACAGACACACCGTCACAGTGAAGTGATAGAACTTCGGAGGCATACCTTGTCAGTGAGTGACAACGCTATGGGACGCTACTCTGGCGCCGATGCATGGATAGAGCAATACTTCCACAACAGCCCAGACACCGACCGCGAAGGCTACACCTCGGCGCAATTGGAGGCGCTGGCCCGCACCCACCGTGAGCTGGCGCAGACACGCGCACCCGGCACTCCCCTGATTGAGGTGCACGATACCGAACACTCCACCATGGTGCTCATCGTAAATGACGACATGCCGCACCTGGTAAGCTCCATCACCGCCTATGTTTCCTCTGAGTTCGGCGGTATCGAGTCGATCTTCCATCCCCTCTTCGTGGTTGAGCGCGGCCCCGACGGTAACCTGCTGGTTGTGCGCGGCACCGGGGTCGATAAGCCCGTAGCCAGCGGCGACACCGCCACCTTGGGGATCCCCGCCCTGAAACTCTCAGAAGATGCCCCGCCCGGTTCAAGCGTGGCCGTGGAGTCGTGGATTGCGTTACGGCTAACCAGGCACCTGAGCGCCGAACGGGTTCAGGCGCTGCGTGAGGGCGTGACGAAAACCCTCTCCGACGTGCACGCTGCTGCCCGCGATAAGGAGAAAATGATCCTGCAGGTCAATAACATCATCACCTCCATGGATGCCCTGCGCGGGGTCACCCTTGGTGACGGGCAGGAATCGTTCAATGCCCACCCCGGCGGGAACGAGCCAGCCGCGAGGGTTATTGCCTGCCAGGAGTTCCTGCGCTGGCTGACCCGCGGGAATTTCCTGTTCCTCGGCGTGAAAGAGCGCGTGCTCACCTCGGGCGCTGCAGGGTTTGAGCTTGTTGACAAGCCCGGCAGTGCCTTGGGTATCCTGCGTTCCACCGAGGGCAAGCACAGTATCGCCCTCTCCGGGAAGGCGCTGGACCGTGCTCTTATGCCCCGCCCGCTGTACGTGACGAAAGCGAACACCCGCTCCACTGTGGGGCGCATCGACTATCTCGACTATGTGGGGGTGCGCCGTTTTGATGCCACCGGCCGGGTGGTGGGCGAGTACGTCATCCTGGGGCTGTTTTCCCGGCAGGCGTACTCACTGCCGGCTGTTGAGACGCCGCTGATTCGTGAGCGGATCGCCATGGTTCGCCGTCGTCTAGGGTTCCACCCCGGCTCCCACTCTGATAAGGCGCTGATTGGCGCTATTGAAGACTACCCGCGCCTTGAGCTGATTCAGGCGTCGGTGGATTTCCTCACCGAAACTTTCAAAGGGATTATGGGGCTGGAAGAGCGCCGTAAAACCCGGTTGTTTTTACGTGTGGATCGGTTTGACCGGTTCATTACCGCGGTCGTGTACCTTCCGCGTGATCGGTTCAACACCACCGTGCTTAACCGCATCGAGCAGGTATTCCGTGAGGAGTTTGACCTGCAGGCCATCGACTACCAGATTTACCTCTCGTCGTCGTCGCTGGCCCGTATATTTTTCCGTATCCGGCTCACCGACCCCACGGTTGTGCCGGAAACGGATATTAGCGCTCTCGAAAAGCGGCTGCAGACGGCCACCCGCTCCTGGGCGGAAGCCACCGCCGCCGCACTTGAGACGCTCAAACCCGGCATTGAGGGCCGCCGCCTGGCCGCCGCCTGGGCGGAAGCCGCACCCATGGCCTACCGTGCCGAATACGAAGTAGAAAATGCAATTGAGGATATCGTGACTTTTGAATCTCTAATGGCTGAGACCACTAAGCCCGCCGCTATCAAAGTTGAAAACGGCGCAGGCAACGTCACCCGCCTGAAGACCTACCTGACCAGTCCCCACACCCTCACCGAGCTTCTGCCCGTCATGCAGAACATGGGCCTGATCGTCGCCGATCAGAACCCCTCCGAACTCACCAGGGAAGACGGTTCACGCGTCTACCTGTACGACTTCGGTGTGGAATTCCCCGAGGGTGTGGACCCCGAGGAAGTCGCCTCGCTCTACGAGGACGCGCTGAACGCCTACCTGCTGGGCCAGCGCGAATCTGACACGCTCGATAGGCTGATCCTGGTGGAGGGCCTCACCTGGCAGGAGGCGAGCCTATTCCGCGCCTTTAACCACTACCTGATTCAGCTGGGCCTGGGGTACACCCCCTCGTTCATGTCGAACACCCTGCTGGCGAACTCCGCCGTCACCCTGCTGCTGGTGGACTTCTTCCACACCAGCTTTAACCCGAAGAACGGGCTCACCGACGAGGCCCGTGAGGCTAAGCGCGCCGAGCTGATCGAGCGCCTGCGTGAAGAGCTCAATAAGATCCCCACCTTGGACGCCGACCGCTACCTGCGGTCACTGACCCGCGTGATCCGCGCCGTGCTGCGCACCAACGCGTACCTTAACCGTGAATCCTTGGCGTTTAAGGTCGCCTCCGAGGAACTCATTTTCGCGCCCCTGCCGCACCCCAAGTACGAGATTTTCGTATACTCCCCGCGCGTGGAGGGCGTGCACCTGCGCTTCGGCGACGTGGCCCGCGGCGGCCTGCGGTGGTCGGATCGCCGCGACGACTTCCGCACCGAGGTGCTGGGCCTGGTCAAGGCGCAGATGGTGAAGAACGCCGTGATTATCCCCACCGGCGCCAAGGGCGGCTTCTACCCCAAGCAGCTGCCGGATCCGGCCGTGGATCGTGACGCCTGGATCACTGAGGGCCGCGAATCCTACAAGGTGTTCATCCGCTCCCTGCTGGATGTGACCGACAACCTCAAGGTGTCTGCTGACGGCACCGAGACCGTGGTACGCCCCGAAGGTATTGTGGCCCGCGACGGGGACGACTACTACCTGGTGGTCGCTGCCGATAAGGGAACCGCCGCATTCTCCGATACCGCGAACGCTATTAGCGCCGAGTACGGGTTCTGGCTGGGCGATGCGTTCGCATCCGGCGGCTCGGTCGGGTACGACCACAAGGCGATGGGCATTACCGCCCGCGGTGCGTGGGAGTCCGTCAAGCGCCACTTTGCGGAGCTGGGCCATGACTGCCAGGCGGAGGAATTCACCGCCGTCGGTATTGGTGATATGTCTGGTGACGTGTTCGGCAACGGCATGATGCTCTCGCAGAAGACCCGCCTGGTTGCTGCCTTCGACCACCGCGACATTTTCCTTGACCCGAACCCGGATGCGGCGATTTCGTTTGAAGAGCGCGTGCGCCTGTACAACCTGCCGCGCTCCTCATGGCAGGACTACAACCGTGAGCTGATTTCCGCTGGCGGCGGCGTGTACTCGCGCAGCGCCAAGTCGGTTGAGATCACCCCGCAGGTTCGTGAAGCCCTGGGCCTGGGCGAGGACGTGACCGAACTGGCGCCCCCGCAGCTGCTCGCGGCGGTTCTGAAGGCACCGGTTGATCTGCTCTACAACGGCGGTATCGGCACCTACGTGAAGGCATCCACCGAGGACAACCTGCAGGTGGGCGATAAAGCCAACGACGCGTTGCGCGTGAACGGTAACGAGCTGCGCGCCAAGATCGTGGGTGAGGGCGGTAACCTGGGCTTCACCCAGCTGGGCCGTGTGGAGGCCGCCGAGAACGGCGTCATCATTAATACTGACGCGATCGACAACTCTGCCGGTGTGGAGACCTCCGACCGCGAGGTGAACATTAAGATTTTGGTTGACCGCCTGGTGACCGGCGGTGAGCTTGCCGCTGAAGAGCGCGCCGACTTCATTGAGTCCCTGCGGGACGAGGTGGGCGCTAAGGTGCTTGAAACCAATATTGAGCAGAACGTGCTGCTGCAGGGTGAGTTCCACGAGACGTTCCTGGGCATTAACGTGTACAAGCGCCTGATGCGCCACCTGGAAGCGAACGCAGGGCTGAACCGCAAGGTCGAATTCCTGCCCACAGACAAGCAGCTGCAGGCGCGTTTTGAGGCGACCGGGCTGGGCCTGACCCGCCCCGAGCTGTCGGTGCTGGCCGCCTACGTGAAGATTTACCTCACGCACGCCCTGGAGCAAACCGATTTCGCGGACGACCCCTACCTGAGCGGGGTACTGCACGAGTACTTCCCGGCGGCCCTGGTGCAGCGTTTCGGCGAGTACCTGGAATCACACCCGCTGCGTAAGGAGATTATCTGCACCCGCGTCGCCAACGAGATGGTGAACCTGGGCGGTATTACCTTCGCCTACCGTGCAATGGAAGAAACCAATGTTGGTGTGGACTCTGTGGCGCGTGCCTTTATTGTGGCCCGCGAACTGTTCGAGCTTGGCAAGTCTGCCGCACTGCACCGTGCACTGCCGGCCACCACCGCCCTGGAGGCATGGTACACGGTACTGCACGATAACCAGCGTGTGCTGGACCGCGTGGTGCGCTGGCTGATTGCTGAGCGCGGCGTGGTTGCCGGCATCAGCATCGGCCAGATGCTGCAGAACTTCGGTGAGGTTGTCTCCCTGCGCCACAACCTGCCCGAATACCTCTCGGAAGCTTCCCGTGAGCGGGTGCGCGCTAAGCGTGTGCTCGGTGAAGAGTGGGGCCTGCCGGAGGAGCTTATCGTCATCTGGATTCGCGGGTTCGAAGGTTACGCCCTCATGGACGTTATCCGTTCCGCACGGGACAACAGCCTGGGCGCAACCGAGCTGGCGCCGATCTATTTCGCATCCTACGACCGGTTCAAGGTGGATCAGCTGCTGGGCCTGATCAGCGAGCTGTCGCGTAATGACCGCTGGGAGACCCTGGCACGGCAGGCGATGCGCGGCAGCCTGTACGAGACCGCCGCCGAGCTGGCGATCTCTGTGGCGTCTGAGAACGGTAAGCATGAGACGCACACCCCCGCCGGGGCGCAGCTGGCGCTTCAGGAATGGGTTGAGAACCACCCGACCCGTGTGGGCAATATTGACCGTGTTCTCGCCGAAATCCGTGAGGCTGAACCGGCACCGGCCGGGCACCCGCGTCTGGCTGTGATTTCGGTGGCTCTGCGCACGCTCTCTAGCGCATCCTAAGGGGCGTTACCGCCAGATAAGGCTGAAAAGGCCCGGTGCTCCCACTCAGCAGAGCGGGGTGCCGGGCCTTTCGCTGTGCTCCGCGCCCGGCTTCAAGGAGACGCCCAGCATCTGGTTTGAAGGTGCATCGCGGACTAGGAAGGCGCCCCGCGCCCGCCTCCGGGTGGTGCAGGACATAAAAATGTGGTTTTTAGTGTGAAACCCCACACATAGCGAGGGATTTATTGGTAATCTCAATTTGACGTACCACGGGGGTATGGGGGCATTATTAAACGTCTGGAGATTGTTGCCGCAGGCAGTTAGCACGGTGTTTTACACAATACGTCAAACAAACGTGGTGCGAATAATATTTCATTTTATTCGCCGTTAAGTAGAGATTTAAATACACCACGCCGAAGGAAAAATACTCTAGAAATCAAGGTAAAACCCGCAATTACGCGGAAATAACCCCAACGATAAACACGCGCATTTATACCGGTTAATGAATACCATCCCGGTGTGCGCTAATATCATGTACAGACTGAAAGTTAACGTAAGCCTATACCTTGAGGACAACATGATGGAAAGGCCCGCCCGCAGCCGGCTCAGACGCAGATAAAACAATATTTAGGCGAGACAAGCACCAGCCGCCAACACTACACACATTGCACGGTGCACCCACCCGCACGGGGTGTGAAGGTCTCGCTCACAATCACCGTAGACTAGTACTATAACCAGCCACACCCAACCACTACCCCAACCACAAAGGCATATTCCCTTGGCACCCACCGACGCACAAGAGGACGCCACACGTAAAAAACTGCGTCTTCTTTACAACTTTTTACTCTACGTATCGCCCGTCGCCCTGCTGATGGTCGTCTTCCCGGTTGTCACACCAGAGCTGGGCAAGTACCGTCTCGGCGACGTACCCCTCGTACACGTTATTCTTGCAGCATCCATCACCGTGCCCTGGCTCAGCCAGGCCGCCTGTATGCCCATCTACCGCGCCATCGAACTAGAGCACAAGCGGGTCGCAAAAAACCGTCAAGAACTCACCGAAAGACTTGAGACGGAACTCAAGGAAGGTACCGTCGAAAAAGTTCGCCAGCTCAAAGCCCTCCTCAAAACCCCCGCATACCAGCGCGTGAGCGACGTAGCCGCGTTCGCCCGCAACTGGCCATACATTTACCTGACCACCCTGCCCCTCATTATCCTCTTTGCGCTGCCGCTGATCTTCATCATGCACTGGAGCGCATCCGCTGTTGTCTCCTACCTCATACTCGGCGTGCTTAACCTCGCCTTCGCGCAGCTGCTCGTGCTGCCGAGCCTGGCTAAAAACCAGGTGGACTGGTTCTTCGCCTGGCTCGGGTACGCGGCGGCGCTGCTGTTCTTCCCCATCTTCTGGTTCCTGCCGCCCACCGCAGGCATTATTGTGCTGCTGCTGTGCCTGCGCAAGAACATCCGCCAGCTCAAAGTATTCAGCCGCACCCCCATTATTCATGTGGCCCAGGATGCGCTGCGCGGGTTCCTCACCGGCTCGGTGCTGTGGGCCGATAAGTACGTGCTGTTCGTCGCCGCCCACGGGCAGATTAACGTGGTCGCCATCTACATCAGCCTCATCCCGTGCGTGCTGGCCTACAACTACTTCTTCGTGGCCGAAGCAGACCGGGTGAACCTCGTCATTAAGAAACTGTGGAGCACCTTCGAAGAGAAACCCTTCGCCCAGGTCACCAACACCGCCAAAGAAGCAACCCACGTGTCGAACTACGCGATGGTTCGCAGCCTCACGGTCGCCATTTTCGCCTCGGTCATTACCGGGCTGATCATGCTCGTCGCCATCCCGCATGTGTTCCCCATAGGGTTCGCCGGCATTATTGCCGCCGGGCTGTTCTTGGTGGTTACCCTGTGCAACTACCAGATCGAATTCATGGGCCTGTACCGTATCTCTCAGCTTATCGGTGTGGCGCACCTGGTGCTGGTATGCATCATCTTCGCCATTATGCCCAACGAGGGCGGCTACTTCCCCCTTATCCTGGGGGAGGCCATACTCGCCATTATTGCCTACACCTTCTACCGCCGCGCGTGGGCTTCGCCGGAGCATTCTCTCTTCTGGCGTCGCGCGCTCGCCTGGTAGCTTTCCCACTAGGAACACCACATGCGAAACGTCTATGAACCTCTGCGCCGCCCAGCACCGGTGCCGCGCACCCCAGACCCCGACTACCCGGATGTCGATGTCGCTATCGTCATGGAGTCCACCTACCCGTACCTTAAGGGTGGAGTGTCGTCGGTGGTGCACGACATTGTCTCGGAGAACCCGGATCTGACGTTCGGGATTATTCACATCGCCTGGGACTCAAACTCCCCCCAAGAAGACCTCTACGGCGTGCCGGAGAACGTTAAATGGGTGCGTGTGATCTACCTGAGCATGGAGGAGTTTAAGGAAGAATTCGCCCACGACTGCGACCCCACGCACCTGCGCATGAACGCGCGGCAGCGGAAAAAGCTGGTGCGGCGCATCCTTGAGGCGTTCTCCGCGCTGGTGAAGGGGGATATGAACCCGCTGTGGGACCTGTACGATGAGGGTATTAACCCGCGCACCCGCTCCTTCCCGCTGTTCTCGGTGGTGGGCAGCCGCGAGTTCATGGAGGCGATGGGCACCTGGGGGTTCCTCTCCGAGATTCCGCTGACCGAACTGTTCTGGAAAGTCCGCGATTTCACGTCTTTGCTGTACGCCCTGCTGCGCCAGAACATGCCGTACGCCCGCGTGTACCACGCGCACACCACCGGGTACGCTTCACTCATTGCGGCCGCCGCTGCGCGCGACTACGGGTCTAAGTTCCTGCTGACCGAACACAACCTGTATGTGCGCGACACGGCAAATACGAAGCTTGAACGCCCAATGGATAAGCCGGTCACGGCCGACTATAAGCTGTTCATGGAACGCCCGGTCACCTTCGACGAGCGAGTCTGGGTCACCTGGTTCATTGAGATGGGCAGGTTCTGCTACCCGAGCGCCGACATGATCACCTACCTGTACCCCAAAGCCCTGGAAGAGGCGCGCGGTTTGGGTGCGCCCATCGACCAGCTGAACCCCGGCGATCGTGAAGATCACGCGATTATTCTGCCCAACGGTATGCTGATTGAGAGCGTGCACTCGGCCCTTGAAGCCCGCATGGCTGCGCGCATGAAAATCTTTGAGGACGCCCGCAACCACGTGTGGCGGTTCGTGTTCATTGCGCGCGTGGTGCCGATTAAGGGCTTGGCGGATCTGATTCGCACCCTGGCGCAGATGCGTGATGCCGGCATCATGAACTTCCACCTGGATGTGCTGGGTCCCACCGACCACAGCATCGACTACTACCAGCAGTGCCTGAATCTGATTGAAGACTTGGGGATGGGCCAGTTCATCACATTCCACGGTACGGTGAAGGTGCGCCAGATGCTGGCGAACTACGACCTGCTGCTAATGCCTAGCTATAATGAGGGGCAACCCGTCGTGGCACTGGAAGCGATGGCTGCGTCCATACCGCTGGTGAGTACCGATGTGGGCGGCATGTCGCAGCTGATCGACGATATTTTGGACGCCTCCGACGGGAAAGAAATTGGTAACTGCGGCATCTTAACTGTTCCGGGGGATGTGACCGGTTTTGCCCGCGCCTTGCGCATCATTATGGAAACCCCTGGGCTGTATGAGCAGTATAGCCGTAACGCGTATGCGCGCGTGGAGAAGTTTTTCCAGTTGAGCCTGGTGATGGAGCATTACAACCGCATCTACCGTAAGCTTGGTGGGCTGCCCGCACGACCGTCAAAATATACTGAGGAATGATTAATAATACAGCTCTGCGGGCTGGTGTGCCCGGCCGTTTTGGTGCGTGGATACGCTACGGTGGGGACCCGATCACCCGGAAACAGCTAGAGTTTGCTGTGCAAAACTATTCGGTTGCTATTCTGCAGCCCTGGGAGCAGGACGCGGCACTGTACCTGAAAAAGAATGCGCCGGATATGGTGGTACTGGCCTATAAATGCCTCTCCTCCACCCGCTCCTACGAGCCGGGGCCCATCTACTCCTCCGGGGTCTCCTGGGATACGGCGCAGCAGGCGCTGCAAAACGGCAAAGACCTGTACGCCCGCCGTACGGACGGCTCACTCATTGAGTGGCGCGGCTACCCCCAGCACTACCAGATGGCGGTATGGAACCCCGACTACCGCTGGTACTGGATGGACTCGGTCGTCAAAGAACTGCGTGACTCGCCATTTGACGGGGTGATGGGCGATAACGATATTGAGAGCGACTACTACGGGCTGAACCTGCCTATCCGCAACGTCGACTCCATGGCGACTGTACGCGCGGGCCTAGACCACCTGATCGAGTACGCGGGCGCCGAGCTGAACAAGGCCGGTAAGATTCTGGTGCCAAATATTGCCGAGGCGCGCCTGCGGTGGGGCAAATGGGAGGCGCACAGCGCCTACGGCGGCGGTTTTGAGGAAGTCTGGCTGGGCTGGGGTGCCCAAG
Source organism: Rothia sp. HSID18069 (assembly GCF_003989155.1). Classification (NCBI taxonomy): domain Bacteria; kingdom Bacillati; phylum Actinomycetota; class Actinomycetes; order Micrococcales; family Micrococcaceae; genus Rothia; species Rothia sp. HSID18069. Next base: position 129,622 of record NZ_RBMG01000004.1, read on the forward strand.
AATTTCTGGACTCCACCTACGCCATGCTGCAAAGCCGCCACATTGGCCGCGGCGCCCAGGGGCAGGTGCGCCTAGCCTACGACGAGGGGCTTCAGCGCGCCGATCGGACAGCACCGAAAGTGACGATCCTGCGCACCCCCTCCGGCGGCCCGAAAGCACCAGTGACGGGCACAGACGAGAACCTGCTGTACGGGCTGGCGGGGTTCTGGATTTTCGGCGGCGGGCGGTTCACGGGCATTGCCGCCACCGAACACGATAGTTACAACGGAACCCCGTTCTCCCCAGAAATGTCGTACGATCTGGGCACCCCCGCCGAGGCGGTGAAAAGCGACGGGGCGGTGCATGCGCGGGCGTTTACACACGGCTGGGCGGCCATTAACCTGGGCACCACCTCCCGCATGGTGCGTGTGCCCAGCGGGCTCAAAGACGCCGCCGGCAATACCCCGCCCAGCACGCTGACGCTTCAGGCGCACCAGGGGGTTCTCTACCGCAAGTAGGGTCATGCGCGGGCGCTGCCCGACGGAATTATGCTGCACTCAGCGGGGTGCTGGGCCGCCGGGCACGCCCGGTCATTGAGGCCCCAGGCGGGGTGCTGCGGGTAGGCAGGTTAAGAAACGGGTCGTTTTTTGCGGTGCGCATCGGTAGGCTGTTCAGTGAGTACCGGTTTGAGCAATCAAAGGAGCGAACACATGAATATCCTACTTTTGGACGGCGGCAAAGCATTCGGCCACTCGGCGGGCCGCCTGAACCACACCCTGCATCAGACCGCCCGCAGCGCCCTACAGGCTCAAGGGCACCAAACGCGTGAAACCGTCATTGATGAGGGGTACGACCTGCCGCAGGAGGTAGATAAGTTCCTGTGGATGGACGCGGTGATCTGGCAGATGCCCGGCTGGTGGATGGGCCCGCCGTGGACCGTCAAAAAATACATGGACGAGGTGTTCACCGCTGGCGCGGGTATGCTGTTCTCCAATGACGGCCGCAGCAGCGCCAGCCCCACCGAGGGGTACGGCACCGGCGGCCTGCTCACAGGCCGTCAGCATATGCTCTCACTCACCTGGAACGCACCCCTTGAGGCGTTCACCCGTGCCGGTGATTTTTTCGGCGGTGCGGGCGTGGATGCCGTATACCTGCCGTTCCATAAGGCTAACGAGTTCATCGGCACCTCGCAGCTGCCCACCTTCATCTGTAATGACGTCATAAAAAACCCGCAGGTTGAACAGTATATTGTGAACTATATAGCCCACCTGGAGAAGGTGTTCGGCCCGGCCTAGCGGTGCGGCCGAAAGACTGCGGGCGCCGCCAGTATTCCTGTAGCCCGGCGAGAATCTGCGTATTCAGCGGGTCAACCCCTGAGATAATGGAACGGCCACAGTTTTGACCGTGTAGAGGACATGCCATGGACGCCGCACAGTTCGGTGAGTACCTTCACCTGATAGGGTTTAAGCCCACCCGGTGCGACCTTACCGCACTGAAAACCCTGCTCACCCGGCACATGGCGGCATTGCCGTTTCAGACCCTGAGCACCGTCCTGGGCGAGCCCGTACCGATTGATAGCGGCAGCATCTTCCGTAAGCTCGTTGCGCAGCGGCGCGGCGGCTACTGCTACGAACTGAACCTGCTGCTGCTTGATGCGCTCACCCTGCTCGGGTTTGAGGCCCGCCCGCTCACCGGCAGCGTCATCCCCAATAACCAGCTGGAGGAGGCTGGGGCGCGCACCCACATGCTGCTTCAGGTGACGCTTCAAGGGCAGCCGTGGCTGGTGGATGCGGGGTTCGGCGGGCTGGCCCCAACCGCCCCGCTGCTGCTTGAGAGCGAAAAGACGCAGCTAACCCCGCACGGGCAGTACCGCCTAAAACCGCACCGGGACGGCCTGGTTTTATGCGCTGTCACCGGTGCCACGCAGCAGCTGCTGTACACCTTTGACCGCCAGCCGCAGCGCCGCATTGACCTTCAGGTGGGTAACTGGTTCGTGTCCACCCACCCGCACTCGCCGTTCCGCACCCGCCTCATGGCGGCCCGCGCCGTCCCGGACGGCAGCCGCCACACGCTGCTGAATACCCGCTACACTCTGCACCGCCCGGACGGTTCCCGCAGGGTGCGCACCATCACCGATGCCGCTTCGCTGCTGGATGTTCTGCGCTCATGTTTTACTGTGAGTCTGCCGCAAACGGACGGGCTGTCCCGGCGCCTCCAGCAGTTTTTAGACACCCACAGCGGTGGTGACGCCGGTACACAGAGCGTTAGGGGAGAAGGGCAGGTACAAGAGCCGCATGTTTGATTTTTTCGTGAAAAACCGGTTAAGTCCGCAGGAATTAGCGGCTTTTATTGCCGTCGCCCTGGGCTGCCCGGCGGAGAACGTGCTGGTGGTCACCTCCAGCGAGCTGCAGGGCATCCCACCGGTGGAGCTCAACGCCCTGCGCTGCCTGTGCCTGTACTGGCATGTAACGGGAGACGCGGCGCTGCTGGTGAGCCTTTACCGGGTGGAGGCAAACCCAGAAGAGATACAGGAGAAAGTGGTCACTGCATCACGGGCCGCAGGGGTTGTGTGCTACGTGCCGAACGATAACTATAACGGGTACCTGCTATGCGGTGAGGCAGAACCCGTGCAGGTTTACGAGGACGAGGCGGCATCATCCGATGAGGGCCTGCACCATATTTTCCGCAGGTGAAGGCGTGAGTGTCTGCTGGTGCAACGTGCGTGCCAGCCTACTGACAGGAAACAGCGGCGTACCCAGATCTTCCCTGCTCCCGCCGCCAGATAACTGCGTTCCCGCTCCCGAAGGTGACCTCATGAACACCGGCAGGCACGCTGAACTCACGGTCAAAACTGCCCGAATACACGCCGTTTGAAAGCCTCTGGCGCAGAATAATATTGACGCGACCGCCGTGGGTACGCACCATCACCGCGCAAATCCCCAGTGCACTATTGCCCAGCAGCCCCGACAGCCTGATGCGCGCCCCGCCGCTGCCTTCTGTGACGGCCACACGGAAATCGTTGAGTTCTTCCTGCCTAACCTCCCGCGACACCCACCGGGTGCATGACGAAAGCAGCTTGCGTATCCTGCCCGTCACGGGTGCCTCCGGGTGCCCTGCAGCAGCGCCAGGTAGTCATCCTCAATATCCACCAGCTGCCGCCCGAGCGTGCTATCGAGCGGCACGAATCAACCACCATCCGGCTCATGAGGGCGTGCACGCCCGCGGCGGGTGCGGTGTGGTGCCGCAGGTGGGAGGCCATGCTCGTCAGCTGCTCCCGCATAAACATCAGCTGGTCCCGGCTCGTATAGTCGCGGATACTGCCCGCGTCTAAGATGCCGTCAATAAGGTCTATGGTGTTCACGATTCTGCCCGTGAGCGTTTCCGCCCCCATAGTTGATCTCCTTCGCACGCTGCGGCGGATACCCCCAGAGAACGCTGCGGCGTCAAAAGAGCAGCCTAAGCCGTCTTTTGACGCCGCAGCACTTATGTCGCTACTCGCCGGTGTGCCGCCGAGTGCGCAGGCCGAAACCTACTGTGCGGGGTATGAGGGGGCCTCTTCACCCACCAGGCGTTCCAGCACGCGCACCACCTGGCAGGAGTAACCGAACTCGTTGTCGTACCAAACGTACAGGATGGCCGAGTCGTCGGTGACGACGGTGGCAAGCGCATCCACTACACCCGCGTTGCGGGAACCCACAAAGTCGGTGGAGACGGCCTCATGTGAATCGGAGTAACCAATCTGGCGGCGAAGTTCACCCTTGAGGGCAACCTGGCGGAAGACCTCGTTTAGTTCATCCTTAGACCCTGCGGGCTTAGCCAGTTTCACGTTCAGAATAGCCATCGAAACGTCCGGGGTGGGAACGCGAATAGCGTTACCGGTCAGCTTGCCCTCCAACTGGGGGAGTGCCTTAGAAACAGCACGCGCTGCACCGGTTTCGGTAATCACCATGTTCAGCACCGCCGAACGGCCGCGACGATCACCCTTGTGGAAGTTATCGATCAGGTTCTGATCATTCGTGAAAGCGTGCACGGTCTCCACGTGACCGCGTTCCACACCGTACACGTCATCAAGAACCTTCAGTGCGGGGGTAATCGCGTTGGTCGTGCAGGATGCCGCCGAAAGAATCTTATCGTCGTCAGTAATGATGTTATCGTTCACGCCGAAAACAATATTCTTCATATCGCCCTTACCGGGGGCAGTCAGCAGAACGCGCGAAATACCGGGGCGCTCAAGGTGCTGGGTCAGGCCCGGAACATCGCGCCAGCGGCCGGTGTTATCGACCAGAAGCGCATCCTCAATACCGTACTCGGTGTAATCCACAGTGGTTGGATCCGAGGAGTAGATGAAACGAACCGGAAGACCGTTAGCAATAATGGTGTCGTTCTCGGCATCTACCTTAATCGTGCCCTTGAACGGGCCGTGCACCGAATCGCGTGCCAGCAAAGAAGCACGCTTCTCAAGGTCGTTCTCGGTGTTCTTACGCACCACCACCGCACGCAGACGAAGGTTTGCCCCCAGCGATGAGGAACGCTCCAGCAGAATACGCGCCAACAGGCGGCCAATGCGTCCGAAACCGTAGAGCACCACATCCTGCTGCTTGACGGTCTCGCCCTTCTTGCCAACCGATGCGCCAACCTGCTCGGGCAGCCACATGGAGAAGTCGGGGGAATCCGCATCAACATGCTGACGGTGCAGGGACGCAATATTAATGGAGCAGGGGCCAAGGTCAAGGTCGGCCAGGGCCCGGACCAGCTCAAGGGTGTGCGCGGGATTCAGGGGCGCGCCGTCGATCTTCGCGGCACCATCATGCAAACGCAGCATCTGAATTACAGATTTATTGACCAGGCTGCGGCCGTGAATATTCAGCACCACGCCGTTCTCACGGTTAAGCTTACCGATGAGGGGGATTAGCTCCTCAGCCTCGGTCTCGCGGGCAATCCACTGTGCGTGAGTGTTTTCGGGAGTCGTCACTCTTGACCTTCTTCCTAGGTGGACATCGTCGTCAGTAATATACTCGCCGCACCCCGGGATGCCAGGGGCGGTTCGTGCCGGTCTGTGCTGACCGCTTCACCTCAAGTCTAACGGGTAATTCTGGTTTGTGCGCTCAGAACCGCCCGGGAATACGCGCACGTCACACGCCCATTTGTGATACGAGCGCAACAACCCAAACAACCCCTCGCAAAGGAGGAAGAAGCCACGGCAAAAACCCACAAAAAGACAGGTAAGAAGGTGGTGCGTGCACCACGACGCAGGCCCGCTCGCAGGTAGAATTGAAAACATGCTAACAGTGATCGGTGAAGCCCTCGTAGATGTCGTCCACAAACAAGGCGAACAAACCCACGCCTACCCCGGCGGGTCCCCCATGAACGTGGCGGTCGGGGTGAGTCGCCTAGGTCACCCCACCCAGTTCGTGGGGCACTACGGCACCGACGACTATGGTCGTGCCATCAGCGAGCACCTGGGGGCCTCCGGCGTGAACGTGCCATTTGCCCCCACCGCTGCGCGCACCTCCACCGCACAAGCCCACATTGGACAGGACGGTGCCGCAGAATACGAGTTCAATATTGACTGGTCGTTGGATGCGCTCGCCAACGAACTGGTGGAACTTGCCCGCACCTCCCAGGCGCTGCACACCGGATCCATTGCGGCGATGCTCGAACCCGGTGCGCATGTGGTCGCTAACGCGCTCACCGCCGCCCGTGAGAGCGCGCTCATTAGCTACGACCCGAACTGCCGCCCCAGTATCGTTAGTGACCGCGCCGCCGCACAGGAGTGGGCTGAACGGTTTGTGGGGCTCGCCTCTGTGGTGAAGGCCAGCGATGAAGACCTCACGTGGCTGTACCCCGACCGTTCCCTTGCGGAGACGGCACGCGCCTGGGTGGCGCTTGGGGCTGAGCTGGTGGTGCTGACCCGCGGCGAGAGAGGGCCAATTGCCTACACCCGCACCTACCCTGAGGGTATTGAGGAGCCTGCGTACCGTGTGCAGGTGGCCGATACTGTGGGTGCGGGCGATTCTCTCATGGCGGCGCTTATCTGCGGCCTGCTCGATCGCGGTATCGCTGGCTCAGGTGCGCGTGCGAAGGTGGCGGCGCTTGAGCGTGAAGAGATTTCTGAGCTGCTGCGTTTTTCGGCGACCGCAGCCGGTATTACAGTTTCTCGATCCGGGGCGAACCCGCCAAACCGTCACGAACTGCTTGCCGTACTCAACGGCTAAAGATCCGCGTTATAGCGGGCTAAAAACCTTCATTCCGGATACAGAATATAAGGAGAGTAGCTATGCCCGATTACACCCCCACCAGCCACGCACCCCTGCCCCGCGACCCCTACGAGGGTTTGACGAAACTGCCCGAATTTACGCTCACCTCCACCGACATTACTGATGGCGGCACGGCACCGACAACAATGCTGTCGGCGCTGTTCGGCGTGCCCGGCGGGCAGGACCTTTCTCCGCAGCTGTCGTGGAGCGGCTTCCCCGCAGACACTCAGTCGTTCGTTATCACCTGCTACGACCCGGACGCCCCCACCCCCAGCGGGTTCTGGCACTGGACCGTATCGAACATCCCGGCTGCTGTTACCTCTCTTGAGGCGGGCGCAGCCGCACCGCACGGTGCGCTCACCCACCGCAATGACGCCGGTGTTCCCGGGTTTTTGGGCGCGGCACCTCCGGCGGGGCACGGGCCGCACCGGTACATTTTCTGCGTGACCGCCGTGGACGTACCCGAACTTGAGGTAGACGAGAACACCTCACCTGCCGTCGTGAACTTTAAACTCTTCTTCCACGGCATTGCGCGCGCCTTTTTGACTGTCACCTACGAGGAAAACTAGCCGTTACCGCATGATTAGACTAATCGCCAGCGACCTTGACGGCACACTCATTGGGAAGGATTTCCGGTTCCGCCCCCGCACCCTGCACGCCCTTCAGGCTGCGCGGGCGGCGGGCATCCAGATCGTGTTCGTGACCGGGCGCCCCAGCCGCTGGCTCACGCCCATTAGGGAACAAACCGATTTCGATTCCTACGCCATCTGCTCGAATGGGGCGGTCATCTATCACCTGGGCGCTGACGAGGTGGAAACTGTGAACGGGGCCCCGGCGCACGCTATCCGCAGCGCCCACGAGCTGCTGCAGCCGGTTTTTCCCAACGCCACATATACCCTTGAAACCGTCGATACCGTCTACATTCAGGGCCCGTATGAGGGCGGGGAAGTGCTTGAGGGTGCGCGCGTGGTGGAGCAGCATCTGCTGGGCGCGCTAGACGGGTTTGCGGGGGAGCAGGTGATTAAATATTTGGTGCATGTGCCCGGCATGGACCCAGATATTCTGCAGGCGCGTGTGGCGCAGACCGTGGGTGAGCTGGTGTCGGTCACGCGCGGGGTTGTGGGTGAGCCGCTGATTGAGATGGGCTCGAAGACCGTGAATAAGGGGTACACTCTCGCCCAGTTTGCTGCACGGCACGGTATTGAGGCGCACGAGGTGATGGCCTTCGGCGATATGCCGAACGATGCCGAGATGCTGTGCTGGGCGGGCCGCGGGTATGCGATGGCATCCGGGCAGCCCGCACTGATTGAGAAGGTGGGGCGCACCTGCCCGCCCTTCGGGGAAGACGGCGTGGCGCAGGTGATCGAGGCAATGCTTCAGGAACACGAAGAGGCAGAGCCCCGAACGGTGTAGCCTTCGCGCGGCTGCGAGCCGTGCGGTCTCATCCAAATCCTCATCTAAATTTTTGTCTCTCATCTAAAAATTTTTAGATGAGAGGCGTATTTTTTGGATGAGGGAATCCCCGAGAGTGCGTGCTGGGCATAAAACGGTCGTCTATATAGAAATAATTCTTTCTATTATCGCCTATACTAGAAATAGTTCTTTCTATATGAGGGTATGGAGATTATGGCGTATATTCCCACCAAGGTGCACCGAGCCTCGCGGACGATCGGCGAGCAGCTGCGCATCCAACGCAAACTGATGGGTTTGACCGCGCAGATGGTTGCGGAACGTGCAGACATTACGACCGTGACCCTGCGGCGTATTGAGCAGGGCGAATCGGTGCGTACTGACGTGCTTTTTCGTGTGCTGCGGGTGCTCGGCATGCTGGATGCGGTCGTCACCGCCACCGACCCGTACCTCACGGACGTCGGTCGCCTGCGTGCCAGCGAAAAACTCCCCAAGTCGGTGCGCATCCCCAAAAGCGAAATGGGCTGGTAACTATGAGTGAAACAGTGCAGGTTACTACAATGACAGGCGACCGTGAGGTAACCGCTGGTCGCCTTTTCATCAACCGTGGAACCGGAGTATTTCACTACGATGCAGCATATCTAGCGAACCCTGCCGCCTACGCTCTTGCCCCATCGCTCCCTCTTGTTGCTGGCGCACAGCCCCTTGATGGGTTGGGCGGTTTGAGCGATTCTGCCCCTGATAGGTGGGGACGTAAACTCTTGCAGCGTGCACGAAAACGCACCTCGCTCAGTGAGTTCGACTATCTTCTGGGGGTAGATGATGCCGGGCGTCAGGGATCTTTACGATATTGGATAAACGATACCCCGTTAAGCTCCGATGGTACAGGTATACCCCATGAGCTGGATTTGCCCGAACTACTGACGACAGCGGATGCTATAGAGCTTGATCCGTCTGCTGTAGATGATATTCAGGCGCGTCGCCTTTTCCGTGCTACCGGCTCGCTTGGCGGCGCCCGCCCAAAGGCAAATGTGCTGATCAACGGCGAGTTGTGGCTCGCAAAGTTTCCTAAGCCTGTGGGTGATGAGTGGGATCTCATGGGGTGGGAGTACACTCTCAACCGCCTGGGCGCTGATCTGGGTATTATCGTGCCGCAAGCGCGCCTGCTGAAAATTACCGATATTAATGGTGAAGATCGGCATATCTATGTGGCGCGTCGTTTTGACCGTCTGCAGGACAGTCGGCAGCGCATCCCCTATATTTCTGCGATGACGGCACTGGAAGCGTCCGACGGCGATGGCGGGGACTGGGTCGATGTGGTGGAATACGCCCGAGAAGAAGGCGCAGATACCGAGCAGCTGTGGAAGCGCGCTATGCTTGGGGTGCTTGTGGGGAATACCGACGACCATTTGCGTAACCACGGGTTTTTGCGGTTTGGGCGTGAATGGGAAATAGCCCCGTGTTTCGATATGAATCCAACCCCTGACGGTGATGCCCATCAGCTGGCTCTCTTCGGCGACCCCTCGTATGAATCTTCCGCGCTTGTCTCTAAAGATTCGCTTTCTCTTTTTGGAGTATCTGAGCAGGATGCGCACGGCTGGCTGCGAACCGCAGCCCCTCTGCTGGAACGTGCCTCGGAACGCGCTCGCGGCTATGGGGTGGATGCGCCCAGCGCCTCTGTGATGCGCCCGCGTTTTGAGCGTGCAACACAAACGGTGCGGGAGCTAAGCAGCTGAATGTTTTTGGTTCGCATCTTTATAAAGCTATATAAAGCTGATAGGGTGATGTGTACAAGGGAAGGAGTGCATCATGCCTAAGAGTTTAGCGACCGAAGAGTTCATCACAGGTGTTCTGCACGATACTGAGCGGCGCATCCGTGAACAGATCGATCGGGGTGAAATCACTCCCACTGCCGAGTCTATGCAGGAGCTCTCGAATGCGCTCTCGCATACGGTTGAGGTGCGCAAGGGCGCGCGGGGGTCTGGGAAATATATTGGCAAGGTGAAAGATAGCCGCAGCACCCGCGAATACCTTGGCGGCATCAGTCTGCAGGCCCTCAACGATAGGGTGCGCAAGAACAATATTCTGCGCCTCAAAAACAAGGCGGGACGTAACGGATATCCGGTTTTTCAGTTCAAAGACGGGGCAGTGGATCCGCAGGTTCGGCAGGTTATTAAAATATTGTTAGATAGCGGTCTTACCGAGTGGGGTGTAGCTTTTTGGCTTGCTCGTCCGTCGAAATTCTACGATAATCGCCCCGCAGTTGAGTACATGAAGGACTCCGAAGAGAACTTCAAGCTCGTTGTTGCTCATGCTCATGAGGACGCTGCTAACCGGAGGGCAAACTACTGATATTTCTTGATGGGACAAAAGCGGGAGCGTTTTCTTCATTCGGGAGCACTTTAACCGCTCCCGAATGAAGAAAACGCTCCCGGAACTCAAGGGATTGTGGGCAAGCCCAGCAGTTAGTGTCCCAGCTCGTCGTGGTCCCTGTCAGTGAAGGGTTCCAGCGGGTCGCCCGCCGCCCTAGTGCGTTTGGCGATGAACGTCATCAGGTGGAACACAATCAAGGTCGCCGCCGTACCGAGTGCAATACCCGCGAACGACAAGCCTGAGAATTCCCAGGTGTAATCCGCGATGCCCACAATCAGCGCAACAGCGGCGGTCGTCAGGTTAATCTGGTTTGAGAAATCCACGCGGTTTTCGCTCCAAATGCGCACGCCGAGCATCCCGATCATGCCGTACAGCACGGTTGCGGCACCTCCAAGAACACCCGCCGGAACGGTCGCAATCGCCGCGCCAAACGCCGGGAAAAGCGAGAGAGCGATCGCGAAAATCGCAGCCACCCAGTATGCCGCCGTCGAATACACCTTGGTTGCCGCCATGACACCGATATTCTCGGCGTAGGTGGTTGTACCGGAACCGCCGCCAAAACCGGCGACAGTGGTCGCCAGGCCGTCCGCCATGAGAGCGCGACCCGAGTAATTATCCAGGTTCTCGCCCGTCATGAGCGCCACCGACTTCACGTGCCCAATATTCTCGGCAACCAGCACCAGAATCACGGGGATAAACAGCCCGGCAAGCTCCCAGTGGAACTCGGGGCTCTGAAAATGCGGCAGGCCGATAATGCCCTGCTGCTGAACGGTCTGCTCGATGGTCGAGAAGTCTACCTCGCCCCGCACAACCGCAGTCACATACCCGATAATCACGCCCAACAGAATCGAGAGGCGACCAATAATACCCTTGAACAGCACCGAAATCAGGATAATCGAGATAAGGGTTACGAGCGCGGTGATGGGCGCCTTCATGAAGTTCGCTTTCGCACTCGGTGCCAGGTTGAAGCCGATGAGCGCCACGATCGCGCCGGTTACCACGGGCGGCATGAGCTTTGTCAGCCAGCCGGTACCCGCAAACTGCACAATAACGCCCACCAAAAAGAGCGACAGGCCCGCCATGACGATGCCGCCGAGCGCACCCGCCGGGCCGTGCTGGTTTGTCGCCGCCGCCAAGGGTGCGATAAACGCAAAGGAAGAGCCCAGATAAGAAGGCACACGCCCGCGCGTGATCAGCAGGAACAAGACGGTGCCCAGGCCCGAGAAGAACAGCGTGGTTGCGGGCGGGAACCCGGTCAGCAACGGCACGAGGAAGGTTGCGCCGAACATCGCCACCACATGCTGGGCGCCGATGCCGATCGTAATAGGCCAGGCGAGGCGTTCGCTCGGTGCCACGACCGAGCCGGGTTTAATGCTTCTGCCGTCGCCGTGCAGGCGCCAGCCGAAACCGGATTTCTGTGTGCTCATGGGATGCGATTCTCCAGGTGAAGGTGAGGATAAAATTCCCAGTAATTCTACACCCGTTGAGCCTGGTATGCGCGTTGTAAAAAGGCTCTTTATGTGAATAAAGCGTTAGAAAATCTGCTTTATTCGCATAAAGAGCCTTTATTAGCGGGGAGGGGAAGCCACTACAGTGCCGCCTGCAAACCCTCCGGGTGGTCATGCTTCGCCAGCTCGTACCGCAGGTGCCCCTCGGTCGGCGACTGCACCGGCAGGAACGCGACCTCACGCACTCGGCGTGCCGTGGGTGAGCCTGCCACGTACCCGGCCCCGCCCACGGTTTGCAGCTCACAATGGGTTGCCGCCGTCGCCAGGTGCGAAACATCCAAACGCAGCTGCAGCAAGTCACGTTTTTGGGCGTTCTCAGGTTCAGCTGCTAGACGCAGCAGAGTGTCCCGCAGGGTACGGTACGTACCGAGAAGCCCCTCAAACTCCTGTTTAAAGATGCCGCCCGACACCTGAAGATGCTCCGCCGCACTCTGTAACGCACCGGCGGCAAGACCCAAGCAGAACGCGGACTGCACCAGTAAGAACGGCGCGGTTACTTTCGCTAAGAACCCCGCAAAGTCCTTGGTCAGGATATCCTCGGTCGGCACAAAAACATCCTCAAAAATGATCGTGCCAGACTCGGTTCCGTTGAGCGCCAGCAGGTTACGGTGATATGCAACCTTCAACCCCGGAGTATCCTGGCGAACCGTCACAATATACCGGTCCGGATGCCCCTCCTGCGCATTCTGCACCGCCACCGGCAGCACAATCACACCGTTCGGGTACAGGTTAGAAGCCCACGACACCGTGCCGTTAAGCTTCACACCGCCCTCTACCAGGGTGCCCAGCACCTTGATCGGGCCGATACCTGCGGCCTCTTTATAGGCGGCGGCCATCGCGGTGGTGCCGCTTGTGGTGGCCTCAGTCAAACCCTCGGGCAGCTCACGGTTCACCGCATCAAAGAACGCAATCGTGGAACGATGCGCCCACAGCGAGAACCCGGTGGAGGCATCCTGCGAAGCAAGATCATACGCCACCGCAGCCTGCGGTACGAGGGAGCCGGTGCGCCCCAGAGTCAGCAGACCATCCTTCGCAATCTCGCGCAGATTCTCAAACGGGGAACGCTCACCGGCATCAACGGCATCAGCGTGTTCGGCGGCAAGCGCAAGCACACGCTCACGTTCGGGATAGCTGTGGAGAGGCTCAACCGTCACATTAGACATAGCAGGCTCCTTGCACGTTTATGCGTGTAGCTTGAACAGGCGGTCGATGGGGGTGCTCACGGCTTCGCGGGCGCGCACCACCGCATCCTCATCGGGTGCGTCGTAGAAGCACAGGCACTTAGCGGTATCCTCACGCACATAGGTGCGCAGGAAGGAAACCTCGGGCACCTCGGCGTACTTGGGTGCGTTCGCCTTCTTGCGGGTCAGGTACTGCTCCATCGTGATTTCGGCAGGAATATCCCACTCGACCAGGTAGTCTGCATCTTTCTTGAGCTTCTTGATGTCGTCGAGATCGGCACCCACCAAGCGAACCTCGTCGGGGCCAACCACGGATGCGTGCTCGCCAATAGCCGCGGTGAGGGCGGGCGCGAACGCGGTATTCTCAGACTCAATGATGGCGAAGATCAGTTTGTGATCGGCGGAAACCTGGGTTTCGATGAGCTCCGCGCCTTCGCTCAGGGAGTTGGAAACGGTTTCGATGAGCGCGGTTGCCTCATCCTTGGAGGCGTTCGCGGGGGTCAGCTCGATCAGGTACAGTGCCATGTCTGTTTTCTCCTCAGGTAGAACGTTGTCTTTTACCCGCCTGTGCGGCGGGTCTGGCATATACCCTAAACCGGTCGCGGGCACGGCACCTAATATTTTTTCGCTATAAGTCCTAAAACGAAGGTTTAAGAACCTTTCACCCGTCACATGAGGTCACGAATCTACATAAATCGTCATCTTGTCCGGTGGCGGGAATATTCATCCGCCTCTGGTGTTCGGGGAAGGGTTTGGAGGTAGCGGGTTAGGGGCACCGAGGAGCAGAAACTGACTTTTGGTAGCGTAAACACCTGACTTTTGGTAGCGTAAACACCTGACTTTTGGTAGCGTAAACACCTGACTTTTGGTAGCGTAAACACCTGACTTTTGGTAGCGTAGATGTATGAGCTACTTGAAAAGAAGCCTAGATTTAGAGCTTGATGAGCTTTTCCCCTTCGTTCCTGCCATTGCAATTGATGGACCTAAAGCAGTTGGGAAAACTGTTACTGCTCTCCGAAGGGCTGATCAAGTCTACTACCTCGATAACGCAGCGCAGAGAGAATTCCTACAGGCTGACTTCCTTCTTGCGTCGTTACCTTCTGGAACAGTTCTGTTGGATGAATGGCAACAGCTACCTGAAATCTGGAACTCAGTTCGCCGCAATGTAGATGAAGGAGCTCCCGCTAAACGTTTTCTTCTGACTGGTAGTGCTACTCCCGTTGACCAGAGCGGAACCCATAGTGGGGCGGGCAGGATTTTATCGGCCCGAATGCGGCCTCTAACGTTTTACGAGCGATACCGACCTTCAAATCCGGTTAGTCTCCGCAGTCTTTTGAGGGGTGAACAACCTGTTATAGAAGGCTTTACGGACGTATCGCTCAATGACTATGTGAAGGCCATTGTTGAAGGGGGTTTTCCCGCTACGTTAGGCCAGCCTGATAGGGTCTGCCGTGCCTACTTAGATGCTTATGTGCAACGTATTATCGATAGGGACATACCTGAGCTTGGGCATTCTGTGCGATACCCCGAAACTTTAAAACGTTGGATGCAAGCGTATGCAGCTGCCTCATCTAGCACCGCATCGTATGCACGAATTTTAGATGCTACAACGGCCGGGGACGGTGTACAGCCTGCTAAGACCACTACTAATTTGTATCGTAATTTCCTCACAAAACTGTGGATATTAGATCCAGTACCAGGATGGGCTCCCGCTAGCAACGAGTTTACTCGTCTTACAGTATCTCCCAAGCACCAGCTGGCTGATCCGGCCTTGGCTGCACGTCTTCTGCAGCTTTCGGCATCAACACTGACCTCTTCACAGGGAGCGCATATGTTGGGGCCGCTCTTTGAGTCTTTGGTTACTCTCAGTGTGCGTGTTGCTGCGCAGGCTGCAGAGGCAACGGTGAGTCATCTGCGCACTAAGAGCGGTGATCACGAAGTAGATTTGATTGTGCAGGGTCCCGAGGGGGAGGTCTTGGGCATAGAAGTGAAGCTGGCGCCAGTTATTACCGACACTGACGTACGGCACCTGCTGTGGTTGCGGGATAAAATGCCCGATAGTGTTACAAACTTGGTGGTTATTACAACGGGAGCCCAGGTGTATCGGCGTGCGGATGGGGTGCTCGTTCTGCCCTTGTCCCTGCTGGCTGAATAGCGTGCAGTAGCTTGCCTTAGTGAGAAATAAGGACTTTATGTTCTCAATAAGAGCCTTATTGAGAACATAGAGTTCCAGATTCTCATTAGCTGCCTGTACTTCCCTCATTTTTAGGGTATTCCCTTACGGTACAGATGGTGGAGCAGAATACGTCTGTGGCACCGAATGGGCGTTCTAGTTCACTCCGCGCATGAGTTTCTGCACGGGTGCGCGGCAGAGGAAGAGGACGATACCAGCAATAACCGAGACGGCACCCACATAGGTGAAGTAGGGAACCTCGGTGTCTTGGCTGTAGAACTGTGCGCACCAGCCCGCAAATGCGTTCCCCATCGCCAGAGAGGTCCAGTAGAGCGCCATCATGTTCACCTTATAGGTTTCGGGCGCGAGCCGGGTGGTCAGCGCCATGCCCGTAGGCGAAATCGTAAGCTCCGCAACAGTAAAGATAAACATGATGATGACCATCCAATAGACTGCCACTTTAGGGACACCCACCTGTGTGAGGAAAACCCAGTATGCCGGGCCGATAGTCACGAGTGCGAGCGAGAACTTGGTGGTTGTGCGTGGCTGCCGGTCGCCCAGCTTGGTCCACATGGCGGCGAACCCTGAGCCTAGAAGAATCACGAAAATGGGGGCTAGAGAATTGACAAGGGTCGGGGGCAGGTCACTGTCCAGAATATGCCAGTCGAGCCGCTTTTCGGAGTATACGGGAATAAACGTAAACTGCTGCTGGTAGAGTGCCCAGAAAATAGCATTGGCAATCCAGAGGGGAATGAATGCCCACACCCGTGAGCGTTCGTCGCTGGTCACGTTCTTGGCGGTGAGCAGCTGAACGAATAGGGCCACCGCACCAATGCCAACGGCGCTCACCACCCATGTGGAGATGTTGCTGGTGGTGATCCACCCCATGGTGACCAACAGGAATATTATGAGAGCTATACTCAGCAGGGTGCCCGCTAGAATACCGTTCTGACGCGGGGTGAAAGGGGCGGTCACTTCGTGCACCGACTCGGGCAGGTTCTTGCGGGTGAACGCATACTGGATGAGTCCTGCCGCCATGCCGATAGCCGCAATTCCGAAGCCGAAGTGAAAGCCTAACCAGCCCCATCCCCAGCCGGTCAGTGCCGGGCCTAAAAGCGCACCGATGTTGATGCCGATATAGAAAAGCGTGAACCCTGCTTCGCGTTTGGGGTCATCTTTGTTGTAGAGCGAGCCAACCAGAACCGATGCGCTGCTTTTGAGGCAGCCTGAACCGATCGCGACCAGAAGAAGGCCTATGAGTACGCCAGCTGCCCCGGGTATGGCGGCGAGGGCAATATGGCCCGCCATAATACCAATCGCGGAATAGAAGAGGGTACGTTCGGGGCCCAGGACGCGGTCGCCCAAAATACCGCCGAGGATTGCCATGAGGTAAACGGTTGCCCCGTACGCTCCCATAGCGCCGGTTGCCGCTTCTTCGGGTATCCCTAACCCGCCTTTATCAATGGAGTAGTACAGGTAGTAAATGGCAAGTGCCTGCATGCCATAGAATGAGAACCGTTCCCACATCTCCACGGTGAAGAGACTGGCAAGCATCGGTGGATGCCCGAAGAATGTTCTATTGTGCTGCTGATGTTCTGTGACGGGTGTAGTGGCTGACATGGCTCACCTCCCGAATAGGTTCCCGGTCACAACCGGCTCTATTACCTGAATTTTAGAGTATGCCTTAGAAAATGTATATAGTTTCGAGAATAAAAATTCCGCTGTTCACAGTGCGAATATACCCCTCCACAAGGGGATTTACAGGCTGCGAGCGGGGGCGGAGTAATGTTGCTGGAAGAAGTATTTTTTACCTAAAAATAGCTTGGAATATACTCCTTTGCACAAAAGCATTTTTTCGCGCAACCCCAATTATCAGGAGTAGAATAGATAAATAATTGAAATACAATCGACACCGGAAGTTAAGGAGAAAATCATGAGTGATGTACCCCAGGTAAACCCCACTAATGTGCCCGCAGGAGCCACGATTATTGATGTTCGTGAAGACTACGAATGGGAAGCTGGCCATGTTGCGGGTGCGCAGCATCTTGTGCTCAGCGAGCTCCCGGAACGCTTGGGTGAGCTTCCCAAGGGTGAGGACTTCTACGTTATTTGCCACGGTGGTGGGCGGTCCAACCGGGCAGCAGAGTACATGCGGGAGAACGGGTACCAGGCAAACAATATTGCGGGAGGAACGACCGCCTGGTTTGAGGCAAACCTACCCATGGATAGTGAAAACGGGAAGGATCCCGCCGTCGTTCACTAATGACGCTATATCATAAAAGTTTGGAATATATGCGGTTTGACTAGTGTATATAGCTAAAACTATATATAAGGATGCGGTGCTTCCAGCCCCCGAAACGGCTGCCGGTGCCGCATCCTTTGTATTTGGGTCAAAGCCACACCGCTCAAGACCAACGGCAACGCACTCTACAATAGGAAACGTGATTCTTCAGCCCGATCAATACCCAACATTGCACGTGCGTGCCCTCGACTTTGAGATAACGCCCGAGGCCGCATACCCCGTGATTGCTGCGGGTGCTCGGTACGCCTATTGGCTTGATTCCGCACGAGAAGAATCGCCTATGTCTCGCGTCTCGTATGTGGGCGTCGTCCCTTATTGGGCGGCTGTGCTGCGCATCGAAAACGCACGTGAGGCAACAAACACGACTCCTTGGGATGCCCTCGATACCGCGCTTGCCAGTATGCCTGAACCCGATGACATTGCCGAGCTGCCCGAAGGTTTGCGCGGTGGTTACGTGGGTTATTTCGGGTATGAGGCGCGCGCCGCCCTGCACCCCGGGCGCATCGGATACACACCCCGGCACACGGCACAAACCCCGGATTCTCTCTGGATGCCCGCCGTGCGGTACCTGGTCTATGAACATGAAACTCGCCGCGCGTGGCTGCTTGGCGATGAACCCTGGCTTGAGAAAATTGAGCCGCGTTTGCGCGAATTGGCGCGGGATTCTTGGCGTGAGATACCGGGTGATAACGCACATGACGGCGATAAGCCATTGAGTCAGCACGTGGAGCATCTGCTTTTTGAAGCCCCTGACCGCGAAAGCTATTGCGCAGATATTGAGCGCGCACAATGGCATATTTATGAGGGGAATAGTTATGAGGTCTGCCTGAGTGCTGAAAGCACCGCGCGGGTAGAACATCCTCTCACGCCAGATCAGCTTTTTGAGCTGTACCGCACTCAGCGCAGGCATAATCCTGCACCTTACGCGGCCTATTTGCGGTGTGGCGATTTCTCGGTGCTTTCATCGTCTCCCGAGCGTTTTCTGATGGTTGATACGCACGGAAACGCCGAAACAAAGCCGATTAAAGGGACATGCCCGCGCGGTGCGAATCCTCAGGAAGACGCCGCTGCGGCTCACTGGTTGCAGCACGATGCAAAAACCCGCGCCGAGAATCTGATGATCGTCGATCTTTTGCGCAACGACCTCTCGACGGTGAGTGACCCCGCGAGCGTTCAGGTTCCTGTGCTCATGAGCGTGGAAAGTTATGCAACGGTGCATCAGCTTGTTTCGACCGTCACTGCGCGTCTTAAACCCGAAATTTCTGCGGTGCATGCCAGTGCGGCGTGCTTTCCTGGCGGGTCTATGACCGGCGCACCTAAGCCCTCAACAATGAATATTATTGAGGATCTAGAGGCGCACCCCCGCGGCGTATACTCGGGTGCTCTCGGATTTTTCTCGGCGGATGGTGGTGCCA
This sequence comes from Rothia sp. HSID18069, assembly GCF_003989155.1. Taxonomy (NCBI): domain Bacteria; kingdom Bacillati; phylum Actinomycetota; class Actinomycetes; order Micrococcales; family Micrococcaceae; genus Rothia; species Rothia sp. HSID18069. The sequence goes on from NZ_RBMG01000004.1 coordinate 148,220, forward strand.
ATCTCTCCATTGTTATACGCACCTTGGTCGCGCACGATAACGGGCTTATAACCCTCGCCGCTGGCGGCGCTATTGTCGCCGATTCAGATCCGAACGCCGAGTACGAAGAGATGCTGACGAAACTACGTGCGGCGCTTCCGCTGAGTGTGGGGCGCATCGTTGAAAAGGGTGTGAGTAAGCAGAGCGTCGCCGCGACCGACCGAGAAAACTCAGGGGTATTATGAATTTTGTCTTCGATATTGACGGCACCACTAGCTTTAATGGCATGGTGATCGAACCCGCCATTGAGCGCGAAATTTATGCGCTGCTGCGGGCGGGCCACCGCGTGGTTTTTGCCTCCGCCCGACCGGTGCGCGATATTCTGCCCATGCTCTCTGAGGATGTGCGCACGCATAGCGGGTTGGCGCTGATCGGCGCGAACGGTTCGCTGCTGTACCGGGACGGGCATCTGCGGGCGCGGGAACACCTAGATGCGCATAGTTATGCGAAAATTCGGGACCTTATCGAACGTCACAGGCTGCACTATATCGCGGACTCCCTGGACTCTTACGCCTTTGATTTGCCCGATGCGCATGTGCTCGTGGAACGGCTAAACCCCGAGGGAACGGACCGCCTAGTTTCCTTGAAATACCTGGAGAATCCGGTCAAAATAATTCTGCTTGACATCAATAATCCGCATCTTTACGCCGAGCTTGAAGAGACCATTGCGAGCCTAAACCTGCATGTGACTAAGCATCAGGACGCCACCACGAGTATTGACCTGGCACCCGGGGGTGTGCATAAAGTTTCGGCTCTCCCGCAGGCGCTTGGCACGCGTCCGGGCGAAAAAACCGACCCTTATATCGCGTTCGGCAACGATATGAACGATGCAGGGGTGCTTGAGGGTGCTCAGTATGCGGTCGCGGTGGGTTCGCATAAAGCCCTGCTGCCGCTCGCAGATCTGACGGTGGACCCGCATCCGGATGCGGTCGCCGCCGCCATCCGCGCCCTCGCGGAGGATTTCTGATCTTCCAGTATCAACCCTAAAAACAATTATCTTCTTGTATGAAGGGATAATTATTGCAGGGAAACGCATGATGTACCATCACATGAACCTAATGTGGGTTATGCTCAATATGCGACTTCATTACAGCGAATAGCTGTTATACATCAAAAGGAGCATCACCGATGAGCCAATATCACCTGCCCGATCCTGCGGGGCAGCCAAGTTATCCGGTGCCGCAGAATTCCCCCTACTACAATCAGGCCCCTGCATACCAGCTCCCTGCACATCAGCCCCCTGCATATTCACAGCCTCCTGTTATGCCCTATGCTCCGGTGTATGCGGGTGTGCTTCAGCCTGCTCCGGTGGCCCGTCCTAAACTCACAATCACGCCCATTATCACGCTGATTATATGTGCCATATGCATCGTTTTGCGGGTGTCAGAGCTTATTGCATCCACTCAGATGGTTAACTCTTATAACAGCCTCGTGTATCAATTCTTCGCAGATTCACATACACGAGAGGCGCAAGATGTTATCTCTGCTAGTAATGGGATTAGTCACGTTCTGCAAGTTCTGAATATCTTATTGCTGATAAGTGTTGCCATATACTTTACACTTGGTATTTTTGTCTACCGTGGGCGTAACTGGGCTCGTATTCTGATGGCTATTATCGCTATTTTTGGGATAATAGGTAGCACCTTGCATCTTCTCTGCATGTTGAACATTCAGCACTACATGGTTGAGGAGGGAAAAGAATTAATTCAGTCAGGGCTGCCGGTGCCCCACTTTGAGTTTGAGTCTATGATTCCTGTCCTAGTATTTATCTACGCATCACTGATTATCACGAATTTTTTCCTTCTGGTATTTTTGTGGCTGCCCGGCACTAACGCCTTTATTCGCAACTCTAAGATATACCGCCTGGCGCAGAAATCTATGGCTTAGCCCGAGATGAGGCAGCGGTGCAAATAATGGTTCACAGGCTCCCGGCGGCAGCAATTATAAAACATGGATGTGTGGTAATGATGTTCTTTGCCAGCATTAGTTTCGGCTATGCTTATGTGCAATGACTCGATGCCCGAGTTTCTGTGTGCCACTACATCTATGAAGGAATATACGCCATGAGTGAGAGCGTGACCCCAGGCCACCCCAAGCCGCAAAAACCGGCATCGGCGCAAACCTCAGCGCCCGCTTGGCAGTCTGCATCGGCCGCCAATGCTGATGCTACCGCTACTATGGTGGCTGTTCCCCCTAAAATCACGACACTGCCCTTAACCGCTGCTATTATTTCGTGGGTATACGCACTGGTGCGTTTGGCCGAATTCGGTTTTATGATAGTTGCTTTAGGTATTCTAAAATCTACAGTTGACTCGGCGTTCCCAGATAGTCTTCGTAATTATCAATTTTTTCAATCATTTGCACATTTTCTTTTATTTTTAATATTATGCAGTATTTTACTTTACGTCATGCTCGGTTTTTATGTATATCGTGGATATAATATGGCACGTATCATTATGACTATTGTTGCTATTGGGAATAGTATAAGTCTTGCTCTGCACGCAGTTTTTGTGAGTGAGGCTTCTGTACACATAGCGCGTGAATGGCTAACATATGCTTCCGATCTTGCGCCCACTTTTTCTATACTCACAGTAATCTATGAGCTATTGGTTATTGCTAATATTGTCCTTCTGGTATTTTTGTGGCTGCCCGGAACCAACATTTTTATGCGTCAGGCCAAGACATACCGCTTAGCCTTGAACACAACAGCACAGTCTGTGACGGGACAGCGCTACGAGCGGTAGCTTCTACATTCTTATTATGTTCATGAAATCTTGGTGTGCGGCCATGATGTTCTTTGCCAGCGTTAGTTTCGGCTATGCTTATGTGCAATGACTCGATGCCCGAGTTTCTGTGTGCCACTACATCTATGAAGGAATATGCGCCATGAGTGAGAGTGCGACTACGGACCACCAAGACCCTCAGAAATCTGTACTTCTGAAAATATACGCATTACCTCAACAGACTCAGGCTTTTACTCAACAGTCCACACCGGCAGTGTATGCGTTCGCAGTACCGGCACCGACTGCACGCCCTAAAATCACGGCTACGGCCAAGACCGTTTTTATCACCACGCTGCTATGTGCGCTGCTGCGCATTATGGAGTTCACGATCATGGTAGCCACCATAAACTCTCTGCACTCCGCAGGCGAGATGAGTGATCAGCGGTATAGCAATAATTGGTCATTTTTGCTCGTCATTTCTGTTCCACTGTTCCTCAGTGTTGTTCTGTATATTGTGTGTGGTTTCTATATTTTCCGGGGCTACGACTGGGCGCGTGTTGTTGTGAGCGCCATGGCCTTTCTGGCTTTTGCCAGCGTATACTTCTATGGATTTTCCACGGAGCTGTTGATAAGCGGATTGAGGGAAGAACGGTTAGCAAGGACGCCTGGAATTTCCGCTATTCTATACACGCTCCTGATAATTTACATAACGCTGTTTATTGTGAACATCGTTCTGTTTGTGTTCCTGTGGCTGCCCGGTACCAATGCCTTTATGTTCAACTCTAAGGTGTATCGTCTGGCGCAGAATCCCTCGGTTCAGCCGGTAATTGTGCACCCACAGCATGTTCAACCTCAAAAATCGAACTAGGAGTAACACATATATACCCTTCCCTGCTAGGGGTCTTTGCAGTACGGGGCGGACCACGACGCAGCGGGTCTGCCCCCAGCACACCCCTGAATCGTAGGGTCACCCGCTAAACTTGAAATATGACTAAACTTTCCGAAACCCTGCCCATCGAAGAAGCCCGCGAACGTTTGCGCCAGCTCATCTCCGAGCTTGCCGTGGTGCGCGGTAAAGTGACTCTTGCCTCCGGGAAAGAAGCCGACTACTACGTCGACTTGCGCCGTATCACCCTGCATCACGAAGCGTCGCGCCTGGTCGGTCAGGTGATGCTCGATCTGCTCGACCGCAACGGTATCGAATTTGAGGCCGCCGGTGGTCTGACGATGGGCGCCGACCCCGTTGGTTCCGCAATTATGCGCGCGGCGGGCGATCAGGACCGCGCTATCGATTCGTTTGTGGTGCGTAAGGCACAAAAGTCCTACGGCATGGGTCGCCAGGTTGAGGGTCCCAGTGTTGAGGGTCGCCGTGTGGTCGCCGTTGAAGATACTTCCACCACTGGCGGGTCTGCGTTAACCGCCGTGGATGCGCTGCGCACAGCGGGCGCCGAGGTCGTCGCCGTCGCCGTCATCGTAGACCGTGCAACCGGGGCGAAAGAACATATCGAAGAGGTTGCCGGGGTTCCCTGCTTCTACGCCTACTCCAAGGATGATTTAGGGCTCGACTAGGGGCTTTGTAGGTGCCCGCGCGTGCCGGTAGTTAGCGGCGTGCGGGCATTGCCGCACCGCCCGCCCCCAGATTCATTCGCCGCGCATCCGGCACTATATGTACGCGCCATCAGAAAGAAACTATGAGTTCCCCAAGCCATCAGACCCCCCTTGACCCCTCAGATTCCGGGCAGGATTCCCGCGTGAGCGAGTCTGCAGAGCCGCAGAATATACCGCGGGAGTACCCCGAAAGCGAGGCTTTCGGAACGCCCCGGTTTGAGGTTGGAGTCGGACCCTGGGAGGGCGAGTGGCCCGAGGGCGAGCATTGGGATGAAAAGCTTCTGCGTGAGGGCGACCGTCGCAATGTGGTGGATAAGTACCGTTACTGGAGCATGGAGGCGATTATCGCCGACCTTGATACGCGCCGCCACGATTTTCACGTCGCGATCGAGAACTGGCAGCACGATCTGAATATCGGTACCGTGGTGCGCACCGCGAATGCCTTTTTAGCGAAGGAAGTGCACATTATCGGTAAGAAACGCTGGAACCGTCGCGGTGCGATGGTGACCGACCGGTACCAGCATGTGCGGCATCACCCCACGATTGAGGACTTTGTGGCGTGGGCGCAGGGCGAGGGACTGGACATTATCGGCATCGATATTTTTCCGGATTCGGTGCCGCTTGAAACCTATGATCTGCCGAAGAACTGTGTGCTGGTCTTTGGGCAGGAAGGCCCAGGGTTGTCGGAGGAAATTCACGCCGCCGCACGCGATACGCTCTCGATCGAGCAATTCGGTTCAACCCGGTCGATGAACGCGGCAACCGCCGCCGGGATCGCGATGCACGCCTGGGTGCGCCGCCACGTTTTCGGACAGAAACCTTAAAACAAATACACCGCGAGCAGGTAGGGTTTTGTCGAAAAGGTAGGAAAATCCTACCTGCCCGAACCAAAAACCACCTGCTCGCGGTGTTGTGTAGGGGAGTGGATCCTAGCCTACCGGGACGTTCACGTTCACGAGCGAGAAAAGATCCTTCGGATCGTCCGGGTTCGCCACCAGGTCAATGAACTGCTGCAGATCGGTACCCTGAGTTGCTGCACGCGCATAACGCAGACCCGAGAAATCAGCGATCGCAAAGCCCACCGAATCGAAGAGAGTAATCTGCTCATCCGAGACGCGCCCGGGCTCCTCGCCGGTCAGAACCTTCCAGAACTCCACCACCGGGAAGTCCGGGTCCTTCTGCTGAATTTCACCCTCGATGCGGGTCTGCGGCGGGAACTCCACGAACACGGTCGAACGATCCAAAATCTCGCTCTCCAGCTCGGTTTTGCCGGGGCAGTCGCCTCCAATAGCATTCAGGTGCACGCCGGGCTTCACCTGCGAGTTCAGAAGCACCTTCGCCTGCTGTTTATCGGCGGTGCAGGTGGTAATAATATCGGCGTCTGCAACGGCCTCGTCCACGCTGGATGCTGCATGAATCCTGAACCCTAGTGGCTCCAGATTACGGCGGAACTTCTCAATAGCGGCGGGATCAACATCGTACACCGCAAGGTCCTCAATGCCGAGGACGGCGCGCATCCCAAGGGCCTGGAACTCGGACTGCGAACCGGTGCCGACCATCGCCATCTTCCGCGAATCCTTGCGCGCCAGGTGCTTGGCCACCATGGCTGAAACAGCGGCGGTACGAAGGGCGGTCAGCAGGGTCATCTCTGCAAGGAAGACAGGGTAACCGTTATCCACATCAGCCAGCAGACCGAACGCGGTCACGGTCTGGTACCCGCGTGCAGGGTTCGAGGGGTGCCCATTCACGTACTTGAAGGAATAGGTGACGTTATCTGAGGTGGGCATTAGCTCAATCACGCCGAAGGGGGTGTGGGATGCCACGCGCGGGATCTTATCGAAGCTCTGCCATTTCTTGAAGTCTTCTTCCAGGAAATCCACCATTCCGGCGATGATGTTCCCAACACCGTCTTTCTGAATCCACTGCGCCATAGCTGCAACATCCACGAATTCAACTTTGTGATCGCTCATTAATTCTCCTTTATTTGGCAGTAGTAGCGGGTGCTCGTGTCATTATAGCAATGCATTTTTACCCGGCGTACGCGGCTTAAAAGTTTTTCCAATCACAATGATGATTTTATGTCTAAAGCTTATAAAAGTAATTCACATCATGTGATTGTATTGTTTTATGTTGGGAGTGTTGGGGTGGGCGGCGTGCTGGGTAATCCCGCAGAATTGGCCGTTGAACACACCGCCCGCCCCTGCTACAGGCTACTTATCGTTGTCTTTCGGCTTGTCATCATGCCGGTGGCTGCGCGGTGTATCTTCAACGCCCAGTCCCTCAATATCAACGTGTACGCGCGGCTCGTGCACGAGTTTGCGCACCACAGGGCGCTGAGCTATGATCGGCGCCGAACCGGTGTAGCCCTCACGCACACGAGCAATTTCGTACACGCGCTTACGAACCGTGAACCACCCAATAACCAGTAAGGGAATAAGGATGGTCAAGGATGCGAAAGTGTAGGTGCCTACAGGGTAATTTATCGCCAAGAGTACAACCACAAATGCTATGAATGCTATGACTGACCAGTCAGCAAAGCGCCCGCCGGGGGCTCGGTAGCTGGGACGTTTGTACTTGCCTTCTCCGGCCAGTTTGAGAAATTTCTGGTGGGAGAACGCGATGGCTGCCCACGAAGCCATGGTTCCGAATGAGGCGATATTGACAACCACAGAGAAGGCTTCTTCGGGGATAAAGAAGTTTAGTACCACACCGAAAAGCCCTACTACGCCGGTCAGTAGAATACCCGCCACCGGAACGCCGGATTTAGAGACCTTGGTGGCAAATTGGGGTGCCGAGCCGGCAACACCCATGGAGTGTAGAATGCGTCCGGTTGAGTACAGGCCTGCGTTCAGTGAGGAGGCGGCTGCGGTAATCACAACCAGCTGCATAATCGGGGCTGTTCCTTCCACACCGATCTTGTCGAAGAAGGTCACGAAGGGGGATTCAGTATCACGGTAGACGGTGTAGGGCATGAGTAGACATAGTAGTGTAATCGATCCTACATAGAAGATGGCGATGCGCCACACCACAGCATTAATGGCACGCGGGATGACCTTTTGTACGTCTTTTGTTTCGCCGGAGGTGGTGCCCACCAGCTCAATACCGGCATAGGCGAACACCACACCCTGCACCACGATGAGTGTTGTGAGGGCATCATGGGGGAATAGCCCATCGCTACTCGTGATGAGAGGCAATCCCGGCTGCACGCCATCAATAGGCTGGCCAAAGAAGAGATACCAGATACCAACCGCCATAAAGGTCAACAGTGCCAGAATCTTAATGAGGGCGAACCAGAATTCAAGCTCACCAAAGATCTTGACCGAGATTAGGTTGAAGCTGACGGTTATAATCACCACGATAAACGCGGTGAGCCACTGCGGCAGGTCATAGAAAAACTGGTTGTACCGACCAAACCAGTTGACGTAGATAGCGATTGCGGTGGCGTCTGCCACGGCGGTTACTGCCCAGTTGAGCCAGTATAACCAGCCGGAGACGAACGCTGCTTTCTCGCCGTAGAATTCGCGGGTGTATGAGACAAAAGAACCTGAGGACGGTCGGTGCAGGATGAGTTCGCCAAGGGCTCGCAGAATTAGATATCCGAAGAAACCGCAGGCTGCGAAGATAAGGGCCAATATGGGGCCTGCCTTTTGAAGACTTTCTCCAGCGCCCAAGAATAGACCAGTACCAATAGCTGATCCGATGGCGATCATCTGGAGCTGTCGTGCCCCTAGCCCCTTGTGCAGTCCTTCCTGCTCATGGGCGAAGGCGTCCTCTTGGGGAGGCGCTGTGGTTGGTGCGTCCGTAGACTTTTGGGCGCTCATTGAAACCTCATTCCTATTTGGATTGCGCAGCTCGGGGTCGGTGATCCCCGTGCGGCTTTGCAACCTGTGCAGCGCAACGCATAAGCAGCGGATCGCACCACAAGTTTGTGGCGCAACCCACGAGATAGTATGTCAATGACTATAACAGAAAAATTCTTAGGATGTAATCGAGGACACCTCTGATGTAAATACATAGAATATTCCTTTTGAGGCGTGAATCTCAGTCGGATATATTGGTCGATAAATTACGCAAAACCGTGCCATAGGTGACCTTGAACGGCATGATATGTCGGAGAAGGTGAGGGTGCTTAATTGCGCTTCGTGCGCTTGCTGATTTTGTTCTCCAGGCTTCTCTTGCGGCGGTTTAACCACCACCAGCTGGGCAGGTGACGTACAGATTTACGGCCTACATCCACTACTGACGGCAGTTTTTTCTTGTGGAGGGTGGTGTCTATCTCATGGTCGGTGGCACCTTCGGCGCGCATCTTCTCGATAATCGCCAGCGACTGTGCCATGGGTCCGCTGCCGAAAACGTGCGCGTCAATACGTGCCTGCACCGCGTTTAATTTGTGGTGAAGGGGCGATTGGGGCTGGGTGTTACTGTCTTGGGTACCCATAGTCCGGGGTCTCTCCTTAAGGTGCGATTACACCTTACTTTACCTGTGTTTGAGCGGAAAAACCGCCTATTTTGCTCTCTGAAAATCGGTCTGCCCTTGCTAAAATGGAGGGTGCAGGTGGCGCATGAGTGCGCCAACAATATGAGCCGCCCCTGAAGCGGGTGGTCGAATCCTAGTCAAGGAGTCAGCATGGCTATTGCAACCCCCGAAGTCTACGCAGAGATGCTGGAGAACGCGAAGGCTAAAGGCTTCGCATACCCGGCAGTAAACGTCACCTCTTCTCAGACTCTTAACGCCGCTATTCGCGGTTTCGCTGAGGCTGGTTCTGACGGTATTGTTCAGGCATCTACCGGTGGCGCAGCGTACTGGTCGGGTGCGTCGAAGAAGGATATGGTTGTTGGTTCCCTGGCGTTCGCCGCATACGCCCGTGAGGTTGCAAAGCAGTACGACGTGAACATTGCACTGCACACTGACCACTGCCCCAAGGATAAGCTGGACGGCTTCGTTCTTCCCCTGCTCGCCGAGTCTGAGAAGGCTGTGGCCCGCGGCGAAGACCCCATCTTTAACTCCCACATGTGGGATGGTTCCGCTATCGATCTTGACGAGAATCTCAAGATCGCAGCCGAGCTGCTGGAGCGCACTCACAAGGCAAAGATTGTGCTTGAGGTTGAGATCGGTGCCGTCGGTGGTGAAGAAGACGGCGTTGAAGGCGCTATTGACGACACCCTGTACACCACCGTTGATGATGCCGTGAAGACCGTTGAGGCTCTGGGGCTGGGTGAGAAGGGCCGCTACATTGCGGCGCTGACCTTCGGCAATGTGCACGGTGTGTACAAGCCCGGTAACGTGCACCTGCGCCCCGAACTGCTCAAGCAGATTCAGGACGAGATCGGCGCTAAGTACGGTAAGGAGAAGCCGTTCTCGCTCGTGTTCCACGGCGGCTCCGGTTCGACCGCTCAGGAGATCGCGGATGCGGTTTCCTACGGTGTGATCAAGATGAATATTGATACCGATACCCAGTACGCTTTCACCCGCCCGGTTGCCGGTCACATGTTCAGCAACTACGACGGTGTGCTTAAGGTTGACGGCGAGGTCGGCAACAAGAAGACATACGATCCCCGCGTGTGGGGCGCTAAGGCTGAAGAGGGCATGGCAGCTCGCGTGGTCGAGGCTTGCCAGCAGCTCGGTTCGGTAGGCACCTCGCTGAACAAGTAGGTAATTCTTAGCCGGATTGCCCCGGCATCAAAAGGCTCTTTATGTGATAACTGTAATGCTTTATCACATAAAGAGCCTTTTTAGTATGTGCGGAGAATTTGTCGTACGAGTCCTGCGAAGAGGCAAAAATAGTGGGACGTGAAAGATATACATGGTAGTTTTAAATTTATGAGCGAGCAATCATCGAAAGACAACTCTGCCGAACAAAACCCGCAAGATGCGGTAAAGCCTTGGACGACGTCGCAGTCTTCCGGTTCTCAAGCTTCGACGGTACCGGGGCAGTATGCATACCTGGGAGCCGCGAACCAAACGGAAGCGCCCATAGCCGTGACGACGGCATACCCTAAATTTCCGCTCCGTTGGCTGTACGGGGTGCGTATTGCGTTCATGATGGTGAGCCTGGGGATGTCCGTGTGGAGCATATATAACATTGTGGAGTTTATCGCTGAGTATGGATTCAAGTATTGGGACGCAGAATATTTTCTGCACGTAGTATTGACATGTGCATTTCTGGTATATTATAGCCTTCAGATACTCGCCGCTATCTTCTATCTCAAGTCTAAAGCGCTGGGATTTATTCTGAGCATCAATATTATTGGTTTGTTCCTTCAAGGTACAGAAGTAGCATCACTCATTAAACTGTTCAGCATTTCCCTTGCGGGTGGCTCCTTTCAGTACACCAATGGCTTGGGGTACCTCAACTGGGGTCTATATTTCATAGATTTCATAGATGTAGCCCTGTGCATCGTCTTTATCTTCGTGACGGTTCGTGAATATTCTCGCCGCCGGAAGAATAAAACGGTTTGAACCCAGGGAGCGTAGCTCCTAATGTAGCCGATACTCGCAAGCTGTGAAAGTACATGAGTGCCCCGAACTATGGACGGTTCGGGGCATACGTATTTTAGCTACAACGGGCCTTCTTGATGCTGCTTTCCGCTTTTTGCGCCTTTGCCCGGAGAACTGCCAGCAAATACAAAGACTGAAGCCTTCAAAGCGCGCCTGTTTTTAAGTCATCCTTCAGATGTGCAGAATACCCTGAAAATATCGGCTCATCGTAAAAGCTGCAGACTGGCAAGGAGCGCGCATGTCAAAAAACAATGAGGAATTACACGCTGTACCTTCACTGCTTGAGCTGGCTGAACAGCTTGAGAACAAAGCCGCCGAAGAAGAAGCACGGGAGCAAACGCAGGACAAAGAAGAAGACCGAACCGTACAGCAAACAGGGAAGGGTGTCCAGCCAGAAGACACGGACAAAAACGATCAGGCGCCTCAATCGGCGGATGAAGATACGCGCCGCAATGACCATGCGGAGCAAAGCACACAGGGGGAGCCGGATGAGACCTCCGAAAAACCCGCACCTGCTAGCGAGGACGCTAAGCAGACAAACCGCGTGTCTGCTGGTGTTGCATCCACTGGAGGAGCGTCAGAAACCTCTATCGTTCCTCCCAAGACTAAGGCTGAGGCGTACACGCTCGCCAAGATTGTACGTACCTTTAAAGTCTTTATTGGAGTCCGGTTCTTTTTCTCCTGCTCCCGAGCATCTGGTGCAGCAAGCCCAACGCTCTCAACTGTCGCCGCAATCCCACCCAAGTTCCAAGCAACATAAGACCCACGATCACTAAACGCCTGCATATCGCATTGTGCGGGTGAGCACTGGCTGGCACCGGCCGTTGTAAAACCTTGGGAAACAGCACATCATTCCACCCGTGTGTTAGTAATCTAGTGGAGGGGGTGGCGGGTTCGGAGAAGACGCAAATTTCTCACTATTTGATATTTTGGGTTGATATTTGATGTTTTTTAATAATTCCACGCCAGATTGCCAGCTTACCTTCAGGTTGGGTGTTTAGGATGCCTACATGAGTGCCGATAACATATTTCAGCAACGACACACTGAAGAGTCTGTGTACGATGTAGATCACCTTCCCTACTCGCTGTTATACGAACAGCCTCAGGCGCCGGTGCAATCATCGCATACGGTGCACCCTTATGGGCCAGTCAATCAGCAGACTCAGTATCAGTTTGTATCACAGGGGGCCGAGATGCAGCCTCCCGCCTATGCTCCACCTGCTTTTCCAGCCGCACCGCTGCCGCCGCAGGGAGCTATGTCGCCGCCTGTTGTAGAGGTCTCACCGCTTAAATATGTTGCCTTATACTGGGTGCGTGCTTATGTACCAATGGTTATTATGCTTCTGGGCTTATGGTGTATATATTTTAACTTTCTTCGCGGTGCAGAAGAATATTACTTTATTGTAACCATCCTGTTTGTTGTACCCAATATAACATATATGGTGAACATCATATTGCAGGCTTTCTGTGCTTATTTTTATAGTAAAGGAAAGTTGTTAGGTGTAGTACGGGCCATTAATATTTATGGATTCGTGGCCTGTGGGTTACCTATGGTTGTAGCTTTTGCGATAAACCCGTTTATTTTACCGTTCTTGGTGTTTGACATTGCTATGGGAATCTTTTACATGTTAGAAATAGCAAGCCATCGGCGGCAGGAAGAGGCGGCACGTATGTTCGCCTCGCAGCCGATGTATCTCGGCAGTAATGGCATGGTGCCACAGCAGTATGCGTACCCGTCCGCCGTCCCCGTCCCTCCAGCTCAACAGGCCGGTCAGACACCCTATCCATACCCACCCGCCACCCCGGACGTGCGCCCCAATCAGGAGCGCACTCAATAGATAACGCCGTCAAAGTGGCCGGTAGCACATAGTTACAGTTTTTTAAAATTTTAAGGATACATACCATATGAATACTTCTGGATTCCCGCAGAACCCTTACATGGGAGTGCCCCCTCAGGTGCCCCCGACCGCCGTAGCGCCGTATATGCCAAATGCACAGAAACCCAATACTATATATATTGTTTTTTATTGGTTACGTTTTATTGTGCATGCAGCACACATTGGTTTCTGGATTTTTATAGTAGCAACTCTTAGATCAGGGTCGACCGACTATGAACAAGGTTTGGGCATGGTCATCGGTATCATGCTTTTGATCTTAGGCACCCCCTATATTTTGTATATTATCCTGCAGATTATTAGCGCTATTATGTATCAGCGCGGAAAACTTTTTGGCCTGGCCATGGGTATAAATATTTACGGTGCGGTACTTGCGGGAATCGCTGTTGTCTTCCTTTTCTTTTTGGGGGTTGAGGGCGGAAAAGTAGAATTAATTAGTGGTGGTCTTATGTCTTTGTTGGGGATGACGGTCTGCATTCTCTACTCGGTAGACTGTGCACGGCATATGCAGGACATTAAGAGGCAGCGTGAACATCAGCGGCTAGCCATGCAGCAAGCAGCTGCAGCCTACCCTGCATATGGGGGCGGGGTGGTACCGCAATACACCCAAATAGGGTACGAGCAGCAGCCACCGTATTACTACCAATAGCAGTGTGGGCCTCACCCGTGAAGGGTGAGGCCCATGTTTTGGTGTTAAATATTTAGCTGCTGGTTGATGGCGGGCTACTTGCTGCCACACCCGCAGCCACCACATCCGCAGCCGCCGGACTTGGTAGCAACAGAACCCTCTGTGGGAATGCCGTCACCGGTATCCCCGCCCATGAGATTCACGCGGTTACCAATATCGGGACCGCCCACCACCTGAGGCTTCTTCCCGGCAAGAGTAGCCGCGAACCCGGCGGGTTCACGTAACCCGCCCGGCGATAAGTCAGGCACCGGGGTGCCCGCGCCCCCGGTTGGCCCACAGGCAGCCGCAGCCGCATTAACCTTCGGACTTTTGACCGTGTGTGCCTTTGCAAAACGTTTCAGCTGCTCAGCGGTGGGGTACATGAATGATACTTTTACTTCGCCATTTACCAACATAATAGGCAGAACCTCAAGGCCGCTCATAGAAATCTGCTCCGCCACCGGTTCGCACTCCTCAAACGCTGAGGGGTAGGTGTCGGTGGCAAATACCTCAATATCAACCCCGTCATCCAAAGCCTGCTGCGCCGCGCCTAAAAAGGCGCTGCGTTCCACATCGCCCGGGTCATTGGGGTTCTCTCCCGGGCCCGGGATGAAGACCTCAAGAATAGTGCCTGTTGGCTGCTCTTCGCTCATACCCACTCCGCCATTGTTGATTGGTGCACCATCATGTGCCTGAACTTGCTCCTAAGTTTACTCGCGTTGCATCCGTGCTGACAGGGGGATGCCGCAAGGATGCGCGCACGGCTTAACTGCCCTAACCCCCAGGCCGGGAAACCTGTAAAACGAGTGGTGCGGCACATCTTCCACAATGCGTCATGGGGCTTTGGCCACACCCCTCACCCGCTGAATACGGTATCCTTGATGCAGAAACGTGTTCCAGATCGCCGCAGGGGATCGCATCGGTTTCATGACCACCCCACCCCACTGAAGGAGATTATATGTTTGGATTCGGCAAGAAAAAAGAAGCTGCAGAACAGCCTGCCGCCGAAATTTATGTAGCACCTGTCAGCGGTGAATACCTGCCTCTCGCCGAGGTTTCAGACCCTGTTTTTTCGCAGGGTGTGATGGGTGATGGCTACGCTGTGGACCCCACCGATGGTGTTATCTGCGCCCCTGTTAGCGGCGAGATTGCGCTCATTCAGGACACCCTGCACGCATTTATGATTCGCACCCCTAACGGCGGTGAGGTGCTGGTGCACATCGGCATTGACACCGTAGACCTTGGTGGTGAAGGCTTTGAGGGTCTGGCTAAAGTCGCCGATAAGGTTGATGCAGGCGACCCCATTGTGAAGGTGGACTGGGCCGCAATTGAAGGGCGCATCCCCTCAAAAGAAACCATGGTGATGATTACTAATACCGCGAAGTTCAATATTTCTAAGGAATCTGACGCTCGCCGCACCGTTCAAGCTGGCGACCGCGTTGCTGAAGCCACCAAGAAATAGTAAATTTCACTTTTCCGCACCTAATCTCGCCCGCCGTCGCGTGTATCGAGACCCTCCGATACCCGCCCGGCGGGCTATTTTTATGCGTACTTTGCGTATTTGCCGGGCGCTGGAGGCCCTGTTAGCCGCGTAATGCTCCGGATAGAACGGCTGCTACCCGAAACCATTTTATACCCCTGACTAGGGGCTTTATTTTCTGATGCAAAAAACACGCATAAATCTTTAGAAAACAGAGACAGACAGCTTAAAAATAGATATGCTACTTAAAGCATAAGTTCACTACAAGTAGGGCTTAATGCACACACATAACACACGTAAAACTGAATTAACAACGAATGAACGAGGGAGACTACCCGATGACAACATTCAACTTTAACTTGAACCGTCGTGCCTTTATTGGCGCCGGAACACTAGGAGCGGCCGCAAGCGTCTTTGGGACGGCAAGCAGTGCATCTGCCGCAGAAGCGAGGCAAAACGCCGCCCCGCAGGCGCAGGGGACACTCCCAGGTGCCGTATCAACTGCTGCACACAACTTTATCCGCCGTCAGGAATTCTTCATCGCCCACCGTGGCGCAGGAGACGTTAACCCCGAACACACCGCCTACGCATACGCAGAATCCGTGCGGCGCGGCGCGGAAGCCGTCGAAATCTCAGTGCGCACTACCTCGGACGGCAGGCTTGTGTGCATGCACGACGAAACCCTGCAGCGCACTACGGGGTCAAATATGGTAGTGCGCCACAATACCTACGTGCGGCTGCGCAGCGTATACGTGAACATGCGTGAAACCCTCGGTGAAGGCGCCCCGCTGGAGCTGATTCCTACACTGGATGAGGCACTGGATTCTATCGATGCCATTAACCGCAACACCATTCTGTTCATTGAAGCGAAAGACGGCCAAGGCCAGCGCCTGTTGCTTGAGACGATTAAGCGCCGCAATCTTGCCGCCCGCACCGTCGTAAAAGTCTACCGTGACGGCAATGGTAAATACGACCCCAACTCTCGCTTCCTCACCCAGGCCAAGGCAGCAGGATGCCAGACCTGGTGCTACTTCGATGCCAATGACAGCCAGCCTGGAATCCAGCGCATGGCCGCCTCCGCCACTGTGGACGCTATTGGAGTGCCCTTCTACGAGAACACGCGCGGTACCGCATCCGGCTCCATGTCTGTGGAGAATGTGCGTAAGGTGGTAGGTTACGGCAAGCCCGTGATTGTGTGGGAGATTCACCGCCGTAGTGTGCACCAGCGTTTCCGTGCTCTGGGTGTGCGCGGGTTTATGTGCCCGGACCCGTATTGGATTACCGGCGGTAACCTCGACCCCAACCTAAAGCTGGGGGAGGGGCGCCGCCTGCACGGGATGATTCCGGCTGAAGTTACGAACCCGCGTGATATGCCCGACTATTCCCGTGGGGCCCTCGTGCACAGTCAGCCCCATGATGAGTCGGTGCTGCTGGGCCCGCTGGTGAGTATGACCACGCGCCAGAACTACACCCTAGACTTTTCGATGCGTTGGGAAAACAGGCTGCCCTCCACCACCTGGCAGTACGGCTACCTGGTATTTGGCCGCGAGCACGATGGGCCGTTCGGCATTGCCTCAAAATTCCGGGGTGAGGCCACCGACGGGTGCTATGTGCTGACGCTGCGCCCCGGCGGCCGCGTGCGCGATGAAAACGGCAAGTACCTCAGCGGCGATATTGCACAGGTACTCCGTTATGACCCGGCCAAACGCGGCAAGGAGCCGGTGGTGCTGCACACCATGAAGCTGGAGAAGCCTCTAGCGGCCAACCGCAATATTGACGGAAAGATTATTGTTAAGAAGGATTTCTTCTACTACGTGATTAATGGCCAGTACTCGCCGCGGCTGAATGATACTGCACACCGCGGCCCTTATGTGCACTTCGGCCGGTACCACGGTAATAGCAATGGTGGTCCGTTGGCGCTGACCAGAATGGTTGCGCGCGAATCGTGGGCATAGTGCTTGATGGCCGGGCGGCATCATGCTGTAGCTAATCGGCAAATGTTTCACGTGAAACAGCAAAAAGCAGTTGTTAGCGGTTGCTTTTTAGGGATATGAAGGATGTGGGGTGCCCCCTAAAGTGTAGGCGGCACCCCGCATTCGCATACTCTGGGCAATATTTTCCGCGCGGTATTCTCTGTGTATCACTGGGTTATTGTGTGCGAAGTTATGGTGCCCGCTGGCGTGACGAAACCACGAGCCAGCACACAGCAGAGCTTGTACACTGGGGGCATGAGCCAAGAAATTACTGAAGAAACCGCTACCACTTGGTATAACCATTGTCTTACCCTCGACCCACCCGTGCCCGCCGAATGGGGTGTCGATCAAGAAACGCGTGAGGTAATTGAGGACGATATTCGCACCCACCTCGCGAGGGGAGTAGGTGACCCTGAGCTGTACGCGGAGGTGATTCTAGATAGTATCGACTATCTGTCTGACAACGATCAGGACACTGAAAAGTCGTCTTGCCTCACCGAAGAAGCCATTAATGCTTATGCGTGCCAAGTGATTGAGCGGCACCGCAGCCTAGCTCAAGAGCTCGGCATTACCCGTGAAGACGGCAACCTCGAGCGTGCCTTTGCACAGCTGGCAGAAGAGGGCATTCTGGGGCGCAGCAACTTCACCTGCTGCGGCACCTGCGGCAACTACGAAATTGTTGATGAGCACGATAGTTCCCGCACCTGGTACGGGTATGTGTTCTACCACCAGCAAGATGCCGAAGCCATCCCACAGGGGCGGGGTGTTTTCCTGGGGTATGGCATATTTTGGCCCGCTCACTGCACGAAAGAACAGTTCGAAGCAATGAGTGAGGAAGAAAAAGACGAAATATATGAGCGTCTGTCTGTCGCTATGATGCGCGATAAAGTGGTGCCTGTTTTAGAGCGAAACGGGATGCAGGTGGACTGGAATGGTGATTTCAGTAGCCGCCCCTATATCCATAATGTGTGGGCATTTGAGGTGCCCTAGGAGCTGGTGTGATACGCCTATAGTGCTGAGGCGCAGCGAATACCGCGCCCGGGCAGGTGGTTTCCTGCCCGGGCGCATACTGTTAACTATCGAACCTAAAACCCCGTAAACAATCTCTGTAGATTGCTTTTCTATTCAGGTAGCAGGTTCAGTGCAATGTTGAAGAGATGCTCCCGATTGGTTGAGGCTGACAGGGTTGAGCGCACCATAAACCCCTGGAAAGTGAGGATGAGCGCATCCGCTGTGTCGCTGACGAAAGAATGCAGTTCGTCGGCAGAAGGTTTGCGTTTATTTTTCGCCTTGAGATACTGCTGACCCCAAGGGGTGAGCGAGCGGGCAACAATATCGTGCAGGGTAGTAAAAAGCGTGTTGGTGGATTCTTGCACCTCGGGAACAGTAAAAGCTTCCAGGCGGATACGCAACATTGAGGTGAAGTTCGCTTCGACGGCTGAGGTGCTAAAAATCATGCGCATAATATCGCGTGGTGAGGGAGTATTGAGTTCCTGGTAAGCAGCGGTGATCATATCGATACGCTGTTGAACGGTGGCATGCAGAATATCGCCTTTGCCGTCAAAGTGCGAGTAGATGGAACCCGAGGAAAGCCCAGATTCTTTAATAATGTCGCTCATGGAGGTATGGGTGTACCCCTTGGCGGTAAAACACGTGAAGGCGGCGTCGATAATTTGGCGTCGACGTGCCTGTTTAGTGGCTTCGGTCAGACGTGGCATGCCTTAAGACTATACCTCTCCGAGGAGTTTGCGCTAGATAAAAATAGAATGTTTATTCTCTGTTGTGAGATTATAAACAAAATGATTATTGTGTTTGCATCTGGTCTTTATGCAGAGTAGAGTCTTACATGTTGATAAACAAAACACCTATTTTGTTTGGAGAGTTTCATGGCACGCACAACCGAGGCGATCACGCCCTCATCCTGGCGTAAAGTTATCGCCATCGCCACGCTGGCATCTGTCATCGTCAGCATCGTGATTCTCGCCTTCACCTGGCCCACTAAAGCCATGGAGGCGAAAAACCTGCCCGTCTCCATCGCGGGACCGGAAGCAGCCGTCAGCCAATTCGAGCAAGGACTCAAAGATCGAGGAATCGAAACCTTCGATTTCAAACAGGCATCCTCGCGCGAAGACGCCGAACGGCAGATCAAAGAACGTGAAACCTACGGCGCGATCGTCTTCACCGAAGGTGCGGCGCCCGAGGTCATGACCGCGCCCGCCGCAAACGCATCCGCAAACCAGATGCTCACTGGCGTAGCCCAGCAGATGAACGCTCAAGTGCAGCAGCAAGCTACCGCAGCCAAAACTCAGGCACTGCAACAGGCCGCCCAGGCGGGCGGGCAGCAGGGCGCTATCGCCACCCAGCAGCTCGAACAGCTGAAAACCGAGCAGGAAAAACTGCAGCAGGCGCAGGTCAAAACCACCGCAGTCGTGCCACTCGGCGACGGTGACCCCAACGGTATGGGTCTGGCGGTTGCCGCATTCCCGCTTGTTATGGGCGGCATAATCGGCGGGGTTCTCAGTATCTCTCTTGTCAAAGGAACCGTGCGACGCTTCGCGACTACAGGACTCTACGGGATTCTTGGCGGACTCTTCATGACCCTTATTCTAGGAACCTGGTTCGGGTTTGTTCCCGGCGATTTCGGGGCACTGTGGGCGACCTTCGGCATGACCGTTTTCGCGACGGCCTCCTTCATGGTCGGAATGTCCGCGTTGTTTGCCGACGTCGTCGGTATCGGTCTTGGTGCCGTGATCTCCATGTTCATCGGCAACCCGCTCTCCGGGGCAAACATGCCGTGGCAGTTCATCCCCGCACCCTGGGGCGCCCTCGGGCAGCTGATGGTGCCGGGCGCATCCAACACGTTGCTGCGGAATATCGCCTATTTCCCGGATGCTTCAAACTCCCTGCAATGGGCTGTGCTGTTGGGCTGGGCAGGGTTCGGTCTTCTCGCCGGGGCGATCGGCTGGGCGTGGAAGGAACGCCGAGCAACTCACATGAGCGCAGAGGATGATACCGCGAGCGTCGGTGCGAAAACTGAGACGAAGACCGAGCAGAACGCAGACGTGCCGGACAACGTTGAGATTCCCTGGAAAACGGCAAACATATAGCGACCTCGCCCCCAAGTAGATCCGCGAGCAGATAGTATTTTCAAAATACTATCTGCTCGCGCCGCATGGGGGAGATTCCTAGAATGGGAAGTATGAGCGAAGAGATCACCAGCGCCCGCATCGACGTCTGGCTGTGGTCGGTGCGCATCTTCAAAACCCGCGCACTCGCAGCCGACGAATGCAAAGGCGGGCACGTGCGCGTGAACGATGCATCCGCAAAACCCTCACAAAAACTCAAACGAGGCGACATCGTGCGGGTGCGCTACCCCGGCTGGGAACGCGTGTTTAAGGTCGAAAAACTCATCACCAAACGGGTGGGCGCGCCGATCGCCGTCACCTGTTACGAAGACCTCTCGGGGCCGCGCCCCGCGCACCTGTCGATGCCGCCGGTCGCCAAACGCGAACGCGGCACCGGGCGACCCACCAAGAAAGAACGCCGTGCCCTAGACGAGCTGCGGGGGCGAAAAGGTTAGCCCAGTTCCGCTTTCTCTCACCCCGCGATCGTCGTTAAGAACCGCGAGCAGGTAGGATTTGGCCGCACAGGTGAGTTTTTCCTACCTGCTCGAGCCAAAAACCACCTGCTCGCGGAATAAGAGGCGGTCATAGCGTGAGACAGATAAACGCATCGCTGACGTGCCATACGTGCGGGAGTAGGCTGTACCTATGAGCAACAAGGCCTCAGAACCCAACACATCAGGCGCCGCGAACACATCCGACAGCACCGCCGGCACACACGAACCTCAAAACCTGCTGGATGCGACCCCACGTACCGGCAGCATACCCCTTCACCTGGGGGAAGGCGACGCAGACTCCGGGAAAACCCAACCCGAAAAATCGCTCAACAGGCGTATTCTGGCGCTCGCCGTACCCGCCTTCGGCGCGCTGATTGCCGAGCCGCTGTTCGTGCTCGCCGATTCCGCACTCGTGGGGCAGCTGGGCACCGAAACCCTGGCGGGCATGAGCATTGCGGCAACCCTCATCACAACCGTGGTGGGGCTCATGAACTTCCTCGCATACTCGGTGACCCCGGCGGTTGCGCGCGCGTTCGGGGCGCATCGGCTGGCGCACGCCTACCGCATCGGCGTGGACGGCGTGTGGGTTGCGCTTGGGCTCGGCCTGCTCATTATGGGTGTGGGTTATATCTTTGCCGATCCTGCGTTGCGCGGCATGGGCGCGAACGACGCAACCATCGGCTATGCGCGCGACTACCTGCACCATTCGCTGTGGGGCATTCCGCCCATGATGATGATTCTGGCGCTCATGGGCACCCTGCGCGGGCTGCAAGACACCGTGACCCCGCTCAAAGTTGCGGGTGTGGGCACCGTAGTGAATGTGGCGCTGAACTGGGTGCTGATATACCCGGTCGGCTGGGGCGTGGCCGGTTCGGCGACGGGCACATCGCTCACGCAGTGGGGCATGGCACTTGCACTCGGTATATTTATTCATCTTAAGATGCGCCCGCAGGGCGTGACGTGGCGTCCCGATATTGCGGGGATGCGCGGCGTGCTATCCCTCGGTTCGTGGCTGATGCTGCGCACCCTCTCGATGCGCCTGGCGCTGCTGTCTACCGTATTTGTGGTGGCTCGCCTGGGCGACGAGCAGACGGCGGCATATCAGCTGGGTATGAGCGTGTTCAACCTGCTGCTCTTCGCCCTGGATTCTCTTGCAATTGCGGCGCAGGCGCTGCTGGGTAAGGAACTTGGGGAACGCGACCTGACGGCTGAATCCGGGCGTGCGAAAGTGCGTGAGCTCAAGAATCGCCTGGTGCGTATGAGCCTGGTGTACGGGGTTGTTACCGGCGTTGTTGCGCCCGTGATTGGCTTCTGTGGGAACTGGATTTTCACGCAGGATGCGCCCGTCGCCGCCCTCTTCGCGTGGGCTACCCTCGTGATTGGTGTGGGGCAGCCGATAGCCGCATATGTATTCGTTCTTGATGGTATCCTCATGGGTGCTCAGGACGTGAAGTACCTGGCTATTGGCTCATTTGTAATGCTGGTTGTTTATGCGCCCGTCATTTTCGGGATCTACTGGGCGGTTTCCAGTGGCCTGCTGAGCGCCACGGTGGGGTATCTGGGGCTGTGGGCGGCATATATCCTGTGGTACCAGGGCGTGCGGGCGTTCATCTTTGGCCGCCGCGCCGCCTCGGACGTGTGGATTAAAGCTTAATTTTTTCCGGGGTTTACGCAGAATTCAGGCGTTGAGGACAAGTGTTTTCACGGTCTTCTAGCTTACGCATCGCGTTGAGGCATCGACTGGCGACCCCACAGTATCTATGGCGAACGGACTATACCCTTAGCGGTATGTGTGCTCCCTGAAACGGGAGAGGGTTCTGCGATACGCCGCGTTCAGAGAAGGGACTGTACTCGCACCCTGACCTGAGGCCGGGGCTTGGAGCCTGACCCCGAAGCGCCGCCCTCTCGACTTGCTAGAACTGCCTCTTGAACATTGTGGACAATTTCTTTGACCTTACGAGAGCCATCGATTCCAATCTCGATAAGAACCTTCTGCCCGCCCGACTTGATGATAACCCCGAATCGGGCGGCCGCAGGGTCGCCGCTCATACGGCTACCGATAGCTTTCAGCGTGGAGCCGACTCCCGGTTCAATGCCGCGCACTCCGGGAACGGCCGTGACTACATGAGTCAATTCGGCTGCTGAGAGTTTAATCGTCATCGTGCAGATCCTCAATATGAATATTGACGGTTGGGGACAATTCTAGGTTCTCATAACACGCCTGGCGTACCGCATCACGGACCTGTTGAGCAAGTTGGGAGAGGCTACTGGTTGTAGCTTGTGCGGAGATACGGCAGAAGATTGTATTCGGTATTCCCAACTCCCGCTGACCTTCGGGTGCTGGGTCATGCTTAAAGGAAGACTTTAGTGCATGAGCTCCGGGTACGGAGTCTACACTGCGTCGCACTAGGGCGCGCAGGGAGAATTCGGACATGCTATATGGTCCTAAGCCGGTCGGCGGCATCTCTACCTGAGCACCATGGCGGGTTTCGGCGATGACAGCATCCATCATATGACGCTGAGGCATAACCGATGGACTCGACTGTGATTCCAATGTGTCCCAGGTCTTGTGGAGTGAAGCGATTAGACGCAGGTACTCCCGTGTGGAGGCTTCGTCAAGCTCATAAGACTGAGTCGACTGTGCGTGCCGCGGTTCTTCGTGTGGGATGCGGGTGGTGGAAATCATTCCCACTCCTTCATGTGGCGCATCACGAGGGAGCGGGCGCGTGCCAGCCTCCCCCGGACTGTGGATTCGGTTAGGTTTAGGGTTTGGGATATCTCCTCGTAGGACATGTCATCAACCTCTCGAAGCACCCAGACGATGCGCAGCTCTTCGGGAGCGGATGCCAACAGTTTGGCTAATGCTTCTATCTGGGCGTTTACCTCACTGGACTGCGCCGGATCCTCGGTCGCTGTCGACGTTGTGTCAGGTAGGATGCTCGCGCTCTCAAGACCTTCTGAATCGTAAGGGTCAGTGGCCCGGCGCTGGTGCTGACGAATGCTGCTGGTGGCCTTATTCGTACAGATGCGCATGAGCCAACCCCGGAAGGCATCAGGATCCCGAAGCAGATGAAGGCTCCGCCACGCCTGAACAAGGGTCTCTTGGACGATGTCCTCACTGTCGTGGCGGTTGCGCACGATCATGTAGGCGGTGCGGAACAGACGTCCTTGATAACGTTCGACAAGCTTTTCGAACGCGTCAATGTCGCCGTCCTGGGCTCGCAGCACCAGGTACCTGTCTTTGCCCTCAGACGCAGTGTTCGGATGAGGCACAGGGTCGGTGGGCGGACCGGTGGACTGCCCTGCATTGCTGCGCTTTTCATCGGTCATGATTATCAGAACCGCCGCTTTCTAATGAGTGTTTGCCGGCCACAGCATGGGCTGCACTCTGGGGTTTGGTGGCTTGTTCTAGGTGCAGCAGTACGTCGATCTGACGAGCGTGCTTTCCCAGAGAGGAACTAACGTCGTGGTCAAGTCGGTTCCTGAGCTCGCTCACGGTCCATGCAACCTCGCTGTTCTCTGCTACGGTGACGGTTGCCTGCACCCACAGGTTGCTGGGTGAACCGGTGACCCATACTGAGCACCGCTGAACCCCAGGGACGTCTTCGGCCCGCTCAGACAGCGCTTGGGCTATGACATCGGGGCTGAGTGTGGCCAGCAGTGTGCCGTCGGAGCCTGTCAGACGCAAGGAAGACGCGGCAGCTTTACGGGGCACCTGCTTAATGAGCAGAACCAAGCCCAACGCGATGAGAAGAACCGACCCGAGGGCGGCAGCTGGCAACAGCCAGTTCGCCTGGGGCCCGGCCCAGGTACCGACCCGGGTGTCAGCTTTGGCGAGAACCGAGCTAAGCGTGGGCCATGATTGATCCAAACTTATGCCGGAAGCCACAACCCAGAGGGCTGCTGCGGTGATCAGCAAACCGCATACCGCAAGGACTATCCTATTGAGAATTCCAGATACAGAACGCATGGTTTTCTCTCTTTCAGCTCGTGTGCTGGATACGCACTCGGCTGTGTGCGGTTCCGACGGGTTTCAAGGTCTGTATAGCCTGCTCAGCTGCCTTCTGTGCTGCCTGACGCACAGGTTCGAGGTCATCCAGAACGCTGAACACGGTCACATTCACGCGCGTTCGACGGACTCGAACCCTGGTGCTGTGAACACCATCGACCCGCTCGACATGGGTTTGTACCAGCTTTGCTAGGTCACGACGTGAAATGGCTGTCTGACCGGGTACGTTATCTGCAAGAACCTCAGTGCGTTCAAAAGCCCCCGGCCACAGGGCAAGAAGAATCATGAACAGACCACATACGGCCACAAAACAGGCCGTTGCTAGTACCGCTGGTGACCCGATAATCGTGGAGCCGATCCTGCTGACTGCTGAGGATATTTCATTCGGCCACGCTCCGTTCAGGAGCCGGTTTCCCAACGCCCAGACGCCCAGCCCTCCTACGATGAGAAGTAGTAACGCTAGGACAATGACAGGTGCACTCCGCGACGGGCGCCGTATGAGATTTTGTACGGGGGTTTTCATCGCAGAGCCCTCCTTGCCTGGCTGCTCGGATTGAGCCAGGAGATCTCAATGTTGATCTTCTCAACCTTCAACCCGGTGAAGTGCTCGACACGCTGGCTCACATGCTCACGCAGCTGTTGCAGGGTTGAAACCAATGCTGTGGGGAAGGTCAGGCCGATATCCAGGTGCAGGACTGCAACCTGGCCGTAAATATCGCACTTTGCCTCGGGACGCGAATGGAAATTTCGACGTGCCCCGATCCCGAGCAGCCCTCCGGCGTTCGAGCCCACATTTGCGCTCTCATAGGCGGCTTGGGCCGCGATCTGCGCAACAACCTGGGCGGGAATGACGGTGACGCCACGCTGCTCCTGCCCGGAACTCTCTGCACCGGCAGCAGCGGGCTGTGTGCTGGTCTCCGTCATTACTTCCTCCATCGATTAAGGATGCTTTGGACATCGACCCGGCCCTCCAGGTAAAGACCCACCACCGTACCAACCAGGCCGCACAGTGCCACCAGGATGAAATCGGTGAAGGAACCGAAAGCAAGAATTGTTCCCAGGAATAGGCCCACCAAGAGGGCCAGGTGTGTTGTCTTCATAAAAGATCCTCAGATCGTGGCTGGTTACTTGAGGTCGGCGGAGTCAGCAGAATTGGAGTCGTCGTCGGGCAGGTGAACGTCGGTGACGTCGATATTGACCTCTACTACCTCCAGACCCGTGGTCCCCTCAATCTGCTCGATAACGTTGCGGCGGATAGCATTGGCTACTTCCACAATGGAGACTCCATATTCGACCACGACGGTAGCATCTACGGCCGCCTGGGTCTCGCCCTTCTGGACGCTAATACCGCCAGCAACATTGGTCTGGGCGTTGGGGATGCGGTCGGTCACAGCGCTGAAGGCGCGGCGTACAGCATTGCCCATATCGTACACACCGGGGACTTCGCGGGTTGCCATGCCAGCGATTTTGGCAACAACGTTCTCTTCAATGGTGGTTACACCGTGTGAAGTCTGCAGGGGGCCGCGAGGGGTTTTGTCCTGTTTCTTAATCTCCTTGTTGTTTTCGCGCTCGCGCTGCTGGCCGGTTTGGGGGATGGAGTTATCGCTCATGGGAGCCTCATTTCATGTGTTTTTCCGCTGCGCGGATTATGATGTTTGATATGTGCGGCACGCATCGACGGCTGGGGAGTTTGGGCGCTACCCACGCCCTTTATCCGTTCTTGCAGTCAATGGTGACGCTACTATGAAGACGCTTGAGGTACAGAATTCCTCACGAATTAAAACAGTGGTATGTATCACATTATATTGGCGGGTGTGCGCAAACACGACTGTTGCCCATGTTTGCTCGGCTCAGCTGTCTGCTAGGCGAGTAGTCCTCATATGGAACTAGGCGGGTTATGCAGAAACTCGGAGTTTCTGCATAACCCGCCTAGTTTTGTTTCTGCGATGCTGAAGCGACGCAAGAATATGGGCTACTGGT
This sequence comes from Rothia sp. HSID18069, assembly GCF_003989155.1. Lineage (NCBI taxonomy): Bacteria > Bacillati > Actinomycetota > Actinomycetes > Micrococcales > Micrococcaceae > Rothia > Rothia sp. HSID18069. Next base: position 174,712 of record NZ_RBMG01000004.1, read on the forward strand.
TCTTCCTGCCGGTCACGCTTAGGTATACGGAGATTGCGATAATGGCGGCAATAATGGAGAGGATCCAGCGAATCCAGTCAACGCCAGCGGTATCTGCGACACCGAAGAAGCTGGCGATCCCTCCTCCTACGAATGCGCCAACAGCACCCAGGATGATGGTCCACAGCACCGAGATGTTCTGGTGGCCTCGCATAATGAGGCGGGCCAAAGCGCCAATAATAGCGCCAGCAATAATCATTCCGATGAGTCCAAGCATGATGTTCTTCCTTTGTGAGTATCCGCCATGGCGCGGGCGCGCCTGAGCGGATGTTGGTATGGGGTCTTAGCGCGCAGATCGGTGAGTTTCTGTCTGAAAGTTCAGTGGCAGCCGGGGTTCCAGTTGCCGTTACTGCCACATATTGTGTGATCCGACAGGGCTGTCGCCGCCTGCCGTCGTCTCTCAAAACTTGCGGCGCTGATATGAAGACGCCATGGGCACGCAAATCCTCACGTACTTAACAAGTGTTTTGCATCACGTATGTGTTAGCGGGTTTTTCTTCTGCCGCCGCGCCGCCTCAGACGTGTGGAACAAAAAGTAACCGGTGCCTTCAGAGAATCCGGCCGCATGTCCTAAAAAGATGTAACGGCTGCCCTCTGTTAGGCTGAAACTTCCAGGAGTTTTAGGACCCCGAGGAGGAACCCGCATGTACATAAATCACCTGTACTATCACAGCAGCTCTGCAATCACCCACACGCTCACGCATATCCTGGCGAACGCCGTTAAACATGCTGACGTGCGCGCCTACCTGTTTTTCAGTGCAGACCGTGAAGCAGAATTTGAGGAAACGGCTGCGCGGATTTCGGGAAAAGTGGGGTGGGTCCACAGCGTCGCAACAGGACCTATGGGGTTTCTTGCTGAACGTGCCTTCATTGGGCTGATCGAATTTAATGTGCCAGCTGGTGGTGCCGGTGCGGTAAGTGCCTTCTTTGAAGAAAGCGGTATTGCTGAGAAGGACGGCCAGGTGCTACTTGTCAAAGACCCCGCCTCGCCCGAGAATCTTCGTGACATCCTCCTGCGTGAGTATACGCCGCATGACGAGCAGGCGAACACCAATTTTTCTTCGGTGGATGCACTCATGAACGCGGGTACCGCCCTGTTGTATTACCGCGATCTTGCGGGTGCCGCCTACGATAGCGACTCCGGGGAGACTCTCTCCTGCTGTGAGGTGTTTGTTGATGCTGCGTGGGAGCATCTTGTTCCTGAACCGCCGCAAGATGCAACCACCCATGAAGGGTCTTTTGACACCGCAGCTGGTGAAGTAAAGTTTACCGTCGTAGAACATCTATAGGGCAGCAGACCCAAGGACGCTTTAGTGGGGCAGCTTGTTCGGCTGCCCGCTAGGGCTATGCCTTCACCGGGGGGAACACGGCCGATAAAAAGCTGAAAATTAACCTTTAAAGGTTGTTTTTGGTCAATATTCTGTTTCGTTGCAGACCGTTCTCGCACCAAGGGAAAGACCCGAATAACGCATCATTAGGTGTATTACCCGCCCCTAGAAGGTATGTAATACGCCTTTTGGTGCGTTATTCACCGAATATCTGAACCGCTACATCTCACCCGTGTTCGTTCAGGGACGTGATAATGGTTTGAAGCTGCACGCAGCTAAGGCTAGCGTTCGCGGGCGCGGAATTCACGCATAATTTTTTCGGCAGTAGTACTCAGCAGGTCAATAGCTGCACTTATGTATGGAAGCTATCGGGTGAGCCAGTCCGTGGAGGGCAGACTACTTGGCCCACACAACGAGCTCATCGAGCGGTTTGCGCGGCTTCGGGTCGATCTCGCGCGAGCGGTAGCCGAAGGTCGCGGCAACGGATACGCCGTAATCCTCGGGGTCGAGAAGCCCTTCCTCGGTGAGGAGCTGGGTGACCGCATCGTAGTCCATGCCTTCAACGGGGCAGGAATCGATGCCGAGCATTGCTGCGCCCGTGAGCATATTCCCCAGCGCAATATAAGTGTTCTTCCTAGTCCACTCAAAGAGGGCACGCTCGTCGTCGGCGATCTTCATATCGTGCACCTGGAACTTTTTGTACCTGTCCAGCGCCATCTGCATCTGGTCTTCGGGAAGATTGCGCTTCGCGAGCGTCTGCAGCAGGAAATCGGAGTCGTAGCGGGCGTTCTTCTTCGCCACAATAATCACCACGTGGCTGGCGTCATCGAGCGTGTTTGCCATGCCCCAGGCGATAGGCTTGAGCTTTTCGCGCAGCTCTTTATTCTGTATCACCAGGAATTTCCACGGCTCGGAACCAACCGAGCTGGGGGAGAGGCGCCCAAACTCAAGGATTGTGTTGAAGTCTTCATCGCTGATTGTACGGGTGGGGTCGTAGGAGCGGGTAGAAACGCGGCGCTTGAAAATTTCGAGTGCTTGTTCACGGGTGAGAATCATGGTTTTCCTTTTCTGTGCTGGGCTTCTATGACGGAATCTAGTATATCGATCCAGGGTGCGTATACCGCCGGTTTTTTCGCACAGCGTGACTGTGGGAGAAGCCCCGTCCTTTTTAACTTACCCTTCAAACTGGTGTAGCCATATCGGTAATTACGCCACTTTCACGGTGTATTCCAGGGCCTTGTGCGGTCGCAGAGTCGTTGAGACGTACCCGTTGGCGGGCGCGCGAACATAGTCGAGGTAATCCTGCATGGACGGGCTGAACCCCTCAACATCGTCTACGGCAATCACGGCGCGGTCGGCAAGATGCGGCTCTAACAGCTGAAACACGGGATGCACCAGGTTGGGCCACCCGTCAAGAAGCACAAAATCGGGGCTGAAATCCAGGTCTTGCAGGGTCTTCAGCGCATCGCCTTCGCGCAGCTCGATATAGTCCGCAAGCCCCGCCCGCTCAAAATTTTTCCGCGCAGCCTCCGCCTTATGCGGCACGTATTCGCAGGTGATCACGCGGCCGCCATTGCGTTTTGCGGCGGCGGCAAGATACAGCGTCGAGATGCCGTAGGACGTACCGAACTCAACGATATTCCGCGCGCCGCTCGCCAGCGCCTGCATGTACAGAAACTCTCCCTGCTGCGGGGTGATGGGGATATATTTATCGGCGTAGAAGCCCTCATCCTCAGTCTTCCAATCGATCCCCTTACCTAAAAGCTGGTGGATTTTCGGCAGAAAATGCAGGAACATGCGCTTGCCCTGCTTGAGCGTGGCGTCGTAAAGGTTGTAGAGCGTGCCTTCGACCGGTGGGTCGTTAAGGAATGTGAACATTTGCGGGGTTAATTTGGGCATGTGAATCTCCCGGGTGCTTCGTTGCGCAGCATATATTTGCACCGCAGTTTCAGGCGTTTCTCTGAAGGGTAGCGCGGGTCTGGATTCTTTTATCATGCCAGCGCCAGCAGGGGAGTACAAGGGATTTGCGCGAAAACGCACAAAAGCCGAAACTTAGCGCCCCGACCGGTCTACCGCTCAAATCGGGTGAGGCGCATCGAATTGAGCACCACAAACACCGAACTGAACGCCATGGCCGCGCCCGCAATCATCGGGTTCAGCAGCCCCGCCGCCGCGACCGGTACCGCGATGGTGTTGTACGCGAACGCCCAGAACAGATTCGACTTAATGGTGCGCAAAGTCGCCCGCGAAAGCCGCAGCGACGTGGGAATCGCGCGCATATCCGAGCGCATCAGCACAATATCCGCCGCCTGCACCGCAACATCCGTACCCGAACCCATCGCCACGCCCAGGTCCGCGCGGGCCAGGGCGGGCGCATCGTTCACCCCGTCGCCAACCATCGCCACCCGGTAGCCTTCATCCTGAAGCTGCGCGATAACCTCAGATTTACGTTCGGGCGTGACCCCCGCAAAGACATTCTCCGGCTTAATCCCCACACTGGATGCGATAGCCTGGGCAACTTCGGGGGCGTCGCCGGTCAGCAGTACGGGTTCTAAGCCCAGTTCGTGAAGCTCGGCGATAGCCTGCGCAGACTCGGGTTTAGGGGAGTCCGCCAGCGCGATGAGCCCAACAGGCTGCGGGTCCTTTGCGCCGATCGCGCGAGCCACAACCACAGTAGTCAGCCCTTCCGAGCGCGCCTGCGCGAGCATCTGATGCTGCCTCTCGGTGAGCGCAACGCCCGCCTGCAGCAGGTATTCGGGGGTGCCCACCAGCACCAGGCAGCGGGGCTCCCCGTCGGTATCGGCGGGCACAAGCTCACCGCGCACACCTCCGGGCACGCCCTCAAAACCCTCGACGGTACCGAGAAACGCCCCATAATTTTCTGTTGCAAAACGCGCAATAGCGCGGGCTATTGGATGCTCACTCAGCGCCTCCACAGCTGCGGCATCGCTCAGAATAGATACAGAACGTTCGCTCTTTGAAGAGGCGTTGTCGTCTGTGACTTCGGTGAAATCGTCGAAGGTTCCAAAGCGTGCCACGCGCATTGTGCCTTCGGTGACGGTTCCGGTTTTATCCAGCACGATGCGGTTCACCGCATACGTAGTTTCCAGCACCTGCGCGTTGCGAATCAGTATGCCCAGCTGCGAGCCGCGCCCGGTACCCGCCAGCAGCGCCGTGGGGGTCGCCAAACCGAGCGCGCACGGGCAGGCGATCACCAGCACCGAAACCGCCGCGTTGAACGCACGCGGCACATCGTGCGATACAGACAGCCACCCGATGAGGGTCAAAAGCGAAATCACCAGAATCGTTGGCACGAAAATCGCAGAAACACGGTCGGCAAGACGCGCGATGGGTGCCTTCGTTTCCTGGGCGGCGGCAACCAGCTCACCCATTTTCGCGAGCGTCGTCTCAGACCCCACGCGGGTTGCGCGCACCGTCAGCGACCCGGAGGTGTTCAGGGTTGCGCCGGTGACCGCATCGCCTACCGCCACCTCGACAGGCACCGATTCGCCGGTCAGCAGGGAAGCGTCCACGGCGGAAGACCCCGCAATAACCGTGCCGTCAGTGGCGATTTTTTCACCCGGGCGCACCAAGAATTCGTCTCCCGGCAGCAGGTCCTCGACCGGAATCTGCACCTCGCGCGTGGTTCCCCGCTTGTCGGTGCGAAGCAGGGTCGCGGTGCGTGCTCCCAGGCTCAGCAGGGTGCGCAGAGCCTCGGAAGAGCGGGTTCGTGTGCGGTGCTCAACTGCCCGCCCGATCAGCAGGAATAAAGTCACCATCGACGCCGAATCAAAATACAGTGGCGCATGGTTACCGCTCAAGAACATGCCGAGAATGCCCCCCTGCATGGGGTGAACATGCTCGGTCAGCCCGGGGTTCATGAACAGCTGCGCGAGTGAATACAGGTAGGCGACAATCACGCCGAGAGAAACCAGCGTGTCCATCGTGCTGCTGAAGTGGCGTGCGTTCGTGAGAGCGGCGCGGTGAAACGGCTCGGCGCTATAGACTGCAACCGGCAGTGTGATAAGCGCAAGCACCCAGCCCCAGTGCGGGAACTGGAATGTGGGGAACATTGAAATCAAGAAAATCGGCACACTCAACAACAACGCCACAACGATGCGCCATCCCAGGCCCCCACTGCGCGCGTTGGTCGTCTCTTCGGACTCTGCATCGCGAACCTCGGTTTTGAGCGATGCCGTATACCCGGCGTTATTGACCGTTTCAATGATCTGCTCATCGGTAATATCGGCGGGAACGATCACGCGCGCAGACTCCAGCGGCAGGTTCACGGCGGGATCAACCCCCGGAATTTTGCGGAGTTTACGTTCCACGCGGCCCACGCAGGATGCGCACGTCATGCCCTGAACATCCAGGTGGATAATGCGCGTCTGCCCGCCATTAGCCGAGGAATCGAAAAGAGAACGCTCGTTCTCAGCTGTGGTGGATGCTGTTTGAGTTGAGTTACCCATGTTCTTCGCCTCTGTTCTCAATGCTCACGATGCTGTGCTGTCTTCGGGTTTTGCCTGCTGCGGATGCGCCTGCCGCAGGCCGCCCTGATCTATACTTCGCCTTCGTCCGGCAGTCCATCGGCACGGTTGCTGCGCGGTCGCTGCCCGGTTAGTTTTGAGCCTCGATTGTTCACCCCGCGAACCCGCGTGACGGCGGCACGCCTGAATGTGCGGCGTTGAGCGAGGGCGTCGTATGCGGTGCCGTGCACACCGGGATGCGGCTTATCGCCGGTGCCGTCAGCGGGGGTATTCGCCGCATGATCCTGTGAGGAATGTATACGCGATGCGCCCCGCCGTTTCAGCCCGCGCTGATCCTCGCGCGCCGTATAGGGGGTGAAGTCGCGCACCCACGCATCCAGCAGATCGGAGTCGAGTCCCATCTGCCGTGCCACGCGGGAAATCGCCTCGGTCAGGTGAATGTTCTCGGTGCCTACGAGTGCGCGCACTGCCCCGACCGCCATTGCCTGGTACTGCGGAGAATACGCCATGATTAGAGGGCGGGAGTGAAGCCAGCTTCAACGATGGCGTCCGCTACGGCTTGCGTATTGAGGGTGCCTTCGTGCTCGATGGTGACGGTCGAAACGCCGTCTTTGACCACGTCTACGTTCACGCCGGTGACGCCCGGAACTTCGCCGACTTCTTCACTCACGCTCATGGCGCAGTGGTTGCAGGTGAGGCCGGTTGCTTTGACGGTGGTGGTTGCCATGATGTTCCTTCCGATTTTTTGGAATTACAAAACTTGTGGATACGCCGCCCGCGTGTCAGCTGCGCATCATGCGGGATATGGCGGCGGTTGCCTCTTTTATTTTCTCATCAACTATTGTCGCATCACCTGTACGTTCGGATTCAATTGCGGCGTTGGTGACGCAATGCCCCATATGTTCTTCGAGCAGGTTGAGTGAGACTGCGTGAAGCGCTTTGGAAACCGCCGCGACCTGAGTAAGCACATCAATACAGTACTTGTCTTCCTCGACCATGCGGGCGATACCGCGCACTTGCCCTTCGATGCGGCGCAGGCGCTTCAAATGCGCCTCCTTGTTTGGGGTGTACCCGTGTGGCTGTGCTGAGGAATCACGGTTTGTCATAGATCCAGTGTATACCCTAGGGGGGTATATCTCAAGAGGTGGTGAAAGTGATTTGATATATTGGCTTTATGCGTGCACCACACCCTCAATCGGTCTATACGCTTCCGCACGAGCAAGCGGTGCTCAATACCCTGCGGAAGTATGGGGTGGTTAAAGCGCACCTATTCGGTAGCGCGGCACGCGGCGAGCTTACCCCCGCCAGTGATCTTGATTTTTTGGTAGAGATGAAAGACTCCCCAGATTACGGCGTATTGTTGCGGTTATCTGAGGAGCTTGAGCAGATTACAGGGTACCCGGTCGATGTGCTGACCTCTATTAAGCCTGTTTTTCGCCCTTACATCGAACCCGACTTGACGGAGCTGCCGTTGTGAAAGTTCCAGACCCTTACATCATCGATTGAGATAGCAATAGCCTCGGAGCGCAGAAATACTTTTGCATTCCGGGACTTTACCGATTTTCGCTGAAGAGTTCAGCGAGAGCTTCGTTGGTGTGGTTTTAGTGCAGGTAAAGCTGGGTGACTCTCAAAGTTCTTTTCAGAGTGAGCTTGTAATGTTCTTGTATTCTGGAAATTCTAAAAGAAGACACTGTTTATAAGGAAATTTTTAATATGATTAGGAGTTATGTGTCCTAAATATTGCTAAGAACGATATTAGATTGCCATATCAAAAGGTAGGTCTGAAATATCGCGAAGACGTTCCCCTGAAATTAAAGTTTCAAGAATATTTTGAGCTTCTGAGTTTCCGGAATTATTTATAGCAGAGATTAGTTCATAGAGGGCAAAATGATAGATCGTATCTATATCTCCTGTGCCTAATGCGAGTGAAGCTAATCGTGAAGGCGTGGGTTCTCCTGTCACAACTACAATGTGCGGGGTTCTTCCTTTTCTGTTTCGGATTATGTTAAGAGCCTATGATCGGGCATTCTGTGCACGATCAGATCGTAACGTCCATTTACAGGAAATCACTGCATGCACGATGGAATCTCTATTATTTTCAAGGCGTATAGGAGTTTGTTGAGCAACTGAGCTACTCACAATATTATTAGTTTGATTGATAAAGTCATCAGATTCTGGATTACGAAGCACTAAAACGTCAGGAGAAATGTCATACCCATTTCCTAGTGCGGCGCGTAGATTAGGGCTTTTGGTAATCGCTTTGGAAAGATCTTTGAGATGTTTGTAGGGGGAGTATTGAGATATATGATACTCTTTTCGTGAGCTTCCAACATTCTCAATGATCCAAGTGCCAGGACGCAACATAGAGAGATTGGGAAAAGTGGACTCTATAAATTTACTTACGGCATCTTCGAATAACTTTCCAGCAGTTTGGCCTTGGAGTTTCTCTTGGTTGGGGTAAACTCCTAATTTTCGTGCTACATCACCTGCAATTTCAATAGAGAACTTCTGAGACTTGTCTGCATTTGAAGCTATGTTGTTACTGTTGATTGATAAAACCCTAGATGATATTAATAATTTATGGAATTCCGAACGTTCAAAATCACATAAGAAATGATTATTTTCCATTTTTGTTTTTGTCACTTTCTTTTAGAAATGATATAATCTCGCGACCTACAGCCGCTGCCACAGGAGGGGGGAATGCATTTCCTACCTGGCGATAAGCATTAGTTTTCATTCCTGTAATTTTCCATTCATCTGGAAAACCCTGAATTCTAGCAGCCATTGGAACTGTGAGGCGAGGCATTCCTTCAAAATCTTTATCCGGTGCATCGAGCGCAAGTGTGCTGCCATTTATGCCAAGCTCGGCCCAAGCTTGGCGGGCGCGAGTTGGTCCTAAATCAGGACCTCCATGTTTTTTGGAGCCTCCAACTAATGTAGGAGCTATAGTTCTAGCGGTCGATACCCAGTTGTGAAGACCTTTCCATGCGTTGGCTCCCATGAGGTCTTTAAGGGCTTCTCCCACAGAAGGAGCTGGCTGAGTCTGGGGGGTTGGGAACTGGAAAGTGCCTGACTCAGAACTACTTATACCTACAATCACCACACGAGGCCTTAACTGAGGTACTCCGTAATCTGAAGCTTGGAGTAGTTTCCAATATAACGTATACCCCATGTCAGAGAATTGGTCGTTCAAGTCTTGTCGGTAGTCTTTGAACTTTGGGTTGAGAAGCCCCTTAACGTTCTCGATCATGACTGCACGTGGACGGATGATTGATACTAATTTCACCATAACTGGAAATAGATCACGTTCATCACTATTTCCTAGCTGCCTACCTGCCACAGAAAATGGAGGGCAGGGGATTCCTCCTGCTACTAGGTCTACTCCTATATGTTGTAGAGAGTAACTGTCAATCCAATCATCTAGATCGCCCTCATATACATTCCAATGTGGGCGGTTCTCTCGTAAGGTAGCGCACGCATATTTATCAATCTCAACTGCAGCCACATGGTTAAATCCAGCCATTTCAAGACCAAGAGCCTGCCCACCAGCTCCAGCGCAAACTTCTATCGAAGTATACTTTCTCATTAAGCCTTTATCTTTCGGGTAAATAGTCTTAAAACAAATATATATGGTCGGAATAATGAATGTGTTGAAGTTCGTTATTAGGCGCACGATTTCGATTTTTACCTCAGGACGGGGAGTGCAAGCAAGTTTGCAAACCCCGCCCTACGCGCGTAATAAGCCCTTACATCCCCTGCGCCTGGATGGCGGTGATCGCCACCGTGTTGATGATGTCCTCAACGGTGGTACCGCGTGAAAGGTCGTTCACGGGCTTGCGCAGACCCTGCAGCACGGGGCCAACGGCGGGGGCACCCGAAGACTGCTGCACAGCCTTGTAGGTGTTGTTGCCGGTGTTCAGGTCGGGGAAAATAAACACGGTCGCCTGGCCCGCCACCTGGCTGTCGGGCATCTTGGTCGAAGCAATCGACATGTTCGATGCCGCATCGTACTGAATCGGACCCTCCACCGCGAAATCCGGGTTAGAGGCGCGCACAATCTCGGTTGCCTCACGCACCACATCCACATCCGCGCCAGAGCCGGAGGTGCCGGTCGAGTACGAGAGCATAGCCACCTTCGGGTCAACCCCGAACTGGCGCGCGGTCTCGGCGGAAGCCTTCGCAATATCCGCCAGCTGCTCGGCGTTCGGGTTCGGGTTCACGGCACAGTCGCCGTACACCAGTACGCGGTCTTCCATGAGCATCAGGAACACCGAAGACACAATCTTGGTGCCCGGGCGGGTCTTAATGAACTCCAGTGAGGGACGAATCGTGTTCGCGGTCGTGTTAATAGCGCCCGAGACCATGCCGTCCGCAAGACCCTTGTACACCAGCATCGTGCCGAAATACGAGGGGTCGCTCATGCGTTCACGCGCGGCCTCAATGGTCATGCCCTTGTGGGCGCGCAGTTCGGCGTAGGTTGCTGCGAAGTCTTCACTGTACTCGTTGTTCTCAATGTCGATAATACGGATTGAGGCGGGCAGGTTAATGCCCTCAGACTGGCAGATCTCCGTAATCTTATTGGGGTTGCCCAACAGAATCAGGTCACAGAAATCGCGGCGCGCAATCATCTCGGCGGCACGCAGAATACGCACATCGTACCCCTCCGGCAGAACCACGGAACGGCGGTTCGCGCGGGCGGTCTCAATCAGATTGTGCAGGAACCGCAGCGGAGTCATCGAAGCCGGGCGCTCAAGCTCAAGGCGCGAGAGCAGCTCTTCCTGGTTCACGTACTCGTCCCAGCCGCCGAATGCGCTCGCAAGCTTGCGGGCCTGGCCGCTGATCACACTGCCGTGCACGCGGGAGACGGCGCGTGCCGACTTGAAGGTGTCACGCTCGGTAAATAGCACCGGGAAGGGGGCGTTATCGAGCAGGCTGCCCACAGCGGTGTGCTTCCCGGGAAGCTCGTTGAGCCCGCCGGTGAGCAGCAGACCCGACGGCGCCGGGAATGTGGGGGAGAGCGCGGATGCGAGGGTTGCGGCCACAACGTCGGCGCGGTCACCGGGAACAATCACGAAGTCCCCGTCGGTGAACTGGTTCAGGAAGTTTGAGACGGTCATTGCGGCGATCTTGACTTCGCTAATATCGCGGTCAAGGTCTTCCTTCTTCAGATGCGAGCCGTCAAGTTTGAGGGCTTCAACAACTTCCGCGATGGTGGGCTTACCCAGTTCGGCGATCTCGGGCAGAACGTAGACGGGGAATTTGTGCTCGCCCAGCTTGACGTTCTTCTCAATGCTCTCACGCAGCTCGGGGTCGGCGCGGTTGACGATAATCGAGAACAGATCAACCTTGGCCGCCTTAAGCTCGGAACGGGCCACCTCCACGGCGTTGGTTGCCTCTTCGAGGGACGCATCGTTTGCACCCACAATAGCGATTACGGGCAGGCCCAAATCGCGGGAAACCTGGGCGTTGAGGTCGAACTCGACAGCGAGCGCGTTCTGTGCGGTCAGGTATATGCCGTCCACGACCACAACATCGCTGTGGGCGGCAATTTCTTCGTAGGCGGAAACCGCGCGGGCCGAAATTTCTTCGGTGTTGCCTTCCGCGATGAACTCTAGCGCCTCGGTGAGGGAGACGCCGCCGCCTACCTGTTTGTCGGAGAGGTTGAAGTGCTCCTTCATGAGGCGAATCATGGGGTCGTCGTGGGCGGTTTCGCCTTTAAAGATGGGGCGGAAGAAACCTACCCGGTCGGCGCGTTTTACGAGGGAGTCGGCGAGGCCTAGGGCGATCAGGGATTTGCCTGAATCCTGGGTCATCGCCGAGAGATAAATGCCGGTGGTCATAGTGCTCCTTTGGCGTTGAACGTTCGGCGGGGGCGGCCCTTCTATGGGGTGTGGGCGACTCTCGTCGAGTTTGTGTTGTCTTTTCCATTCTAAGGATGCTTCCGGGGTGTGGCACACATTATATGTTGTGGTGTGTGGTATTTCATGGGGTGTTGTGGGTGTGGGTTGTGTGCGTGGCTGGGTTCGGGGCCTGCGGCAGGGGTGTTGTTCCTGCACGGGGTGCTGCTGGGGGTGTTCCTATCTTCTGGGTTCGCACTACCATGGGAGTATGTTGTTTGCTTTTTCTGTAGCCCCCACTGTTAGTGACCCTGACGGGTCGGTCCACCGTGCTGTCGCCGATGCGGTGGCGATTGTGCGCGCATCCGGGCTGCCGCATCAGACCGGGCCCATGTTCACCACGATTGAGGGGGAGTGGGACGAGTGCATGGACGTTATTAGGCGCGCCACGGAGGCTGTGGGCAAGCACGGCCCGCGCGTTTCGCTGGTGATTAAGGCGGATATCCGCCCCGGCCATGACCACGGGGAGATTGAGGGGAAGGTACAGCGGCTTAATGCCGCCATAGAGCAGCTGGATTCGGGGAAGTAACCACTCTGCGAGGGTTCGGCGCACCTGCTTCTTTGGGGCCTGTGAGCCTCTATGTCGGTCAGTGACGCGACGCGAAGGGCACCTAGAAGTTGCACCCCGCCAGTCCGTGAGATTCACACGGCTATTGCGGGGTCTTGTATCTAGGCTCCTTGATGGTTGCCCACCCGGCTGCTGTCCGAACCTAGCGTAGGCTTATGTGCATGGCGAAAAAGAAAAACCGCACCGCTGCCTCACGCCGCGCTGAGCGCTCCGAGTATCCGCACACAACAGGTGCGGCTGCCGGTGTGTACCCCATTTCGACCGGTGAGGCTGAGCTTGTGCCCGATGGCTACCACGCTGATGGTTGGCTTCTGCTCGTCAACGGGGTGCAGTCTTCGCATGTGATAGTGGGGCAGCCGCGCATGCTCGATTTTGAGTACATGCGCTGGATTGCTGCGGTTCTCGACTCGCATATTCAGACTCACCTTAATCCCGAAAAACTGCGTATTACCCATCTGGGCGGCGGGGCGTGTTCTCTAGCGCGCTATTGCGCGGACGTATACCCAAATTCACGCAATACCGTTGTGGAGCTTGATGCCAAACTGGCCGAATATGTGCGTGAGTGGTTCGATATTCCTAAGTCGCCGCGCGTAAAAATTCGGGTGGGTGATGCAGGCACCGTCACTCGCTCGTTCGCCCCGGCATCGCGCGATGTAGTTATTCGCGATGTGTTCGCGGTAGATAAAACCCCAGCGGAACTTACAAGCGTGGATTTCGTACGGGAGGTTGATCACTCCATGGCGCCCGGTGGGCTGTATATTCTCAACTGCGGGGATGGCCCCTCATTGGATGGGGCGCGTGCTGAGGTGGCTGCCCTGTTTGAGGTGTTTGAGCAGGTGTGCCTGGTGGCTGATGCTGCGATGCTCAAGGGCAGGCGGCGGGGCAATATTATTATTGCCGCATCGCACAGTCCGCTGCCGGCGGCAGGCTCAGCTGAGGCGGCGGCTATCTCACGAACGCTCATGGGCGGCGGTGTGCCAGCGCAGTACCGGGATTCGGCACAAACCCGGCAGTTTGCCCGCCTGTAGCTTCCACTGATAGGGCAAGCCACTTACGGCCACATAAAATAGAACGCACACTCTACTATGTGTGGAGGTTTCGTCCCGAGCCATCCCGCGCTTACGAGGCGCCTGCCGCAGGGTCGCTGGTGGGGATGGGGCCGTGCCGAATCTGGGGTATCCCGCATCCCGAAATCACCTGCCTGCCCGGTTCGCGCTGCGGCGCCTCGCGCTAAGATTGAACCCATGCGATACACCTACCTTGGCCCCTCAGGCACCTTCACCGAATCCGCGCTGCTTTCCGTGCCCGGCGCGGTCGGTGCCGAACGCATTCCCGCCACCAGCGTGCCTAATGCGCTCGAACGTCTTCGCAGCGGCGATGCGGATGCCGCCATGGTGCCCATTGAGAACTCGGTCGAAGGCGGGGTGAGCGCTACTCTTGATGCGATCGCGGCTTCCGAGGGAATGCGCATTATCCGCGAGGTGCTGGTGCCCATCAGGTTCGTGCTGGTCGCGGCGCGTCCACTCGCTTTGGAAGACATCAAAACCGTTTCAACCCACTCGCACGCCTGGGCTCAGGTGCGGCAATGGGTAGATGAGACTATCCCCACCGCCGAGTACCTGCCCGGTTCCTCCACCGCGGCAGCAGCCGTGGGTTTGCTTGATCCTTCCTGTGCGTATGATGCCGCGATTTGTTCCCCCGCACTTTTGGCAACCCACCCCGACCTACATGTGCTCGCCGAGGACATCGGCGATAACAAAAACGCCGTCACCCGGTTTGTGCTTATCAGCAGCACCGCGGATATTCCAGAGCCTACCGGTGCCGATAAGACGACGCTCACGATCCCTCTGCCCGAAAATCGAGAGGGCACTCCCGAAAACCGTTCGGGTGCGCTCTTGGAACTGCTCGAACAGTTCGCTTCGCGCGGCGTTAACCTCTCACGCATCGAATCGCGCCCCACCGGCAGGCAGATGGGTTCCTATATGTTTAGTGTGGATGCAGACGGGCATATTTATGAGGCTCGAATGCGCGATGCCCTGCGCGGCTTGCACCGCATAGCACCCGGCATTAAATACCTGGGATCGTACCCGCGTGCCGACCGGCAGCCCACCGTTGCGCCGCGCATCCACTCCGAGAACTCGTTCGATGCTGCCCACGCCTGGGTGGAATCGCTCTTCCCGGGTGGGCGACCGGCGCATCTGAAGCGCTAAACCGCTCCCCGCAACCGTATAAAAAGAGCCTTTATGTGAATAAAGCGTTGGGAATCCCGCTTTATTCACATAAAGGCTCTTTTTACGGCTGGGGGCGACTGGGTACTATTGATATGTGATTGATATTAACCTCCTCCGCGAAAACCCCGAGATTTTCCGCGCCTCCCAGCGAGCACGCGGCAAAGACGAAGCCCACGTAGACCGTATTCTTGAGACGGATGCCGCACGCCGCGCCTCGATCGGCACCTACGAGAACCTGCGCGCCGAACAGAACGCCTTCGGTAAACAGGTGGCGAAGGCACCCAAGGAAGAGAAACCCGCCCTCGTAGCCCAGGCGAAAGAACTCGCCGCCCGAGTCGCAGAGGCAAAAGCGGAATCTGAGGCGAAAACCGCCGAATATGAAGAGCTGCTAAGCTCCATCGAAAACCTGATTATCGACGGCGTACCCACCGGCGGCGAAGACGACTTTGTGGTGCTCAAAGAAGTCGGCACCCCCCGCGATTTCAGCACAGAAGGTTTTGAACCGCGCGACCACCTAGAAATAGGCGAACTCATCGGCGGCATCGACATGGCACGCGGCGCCAAGGTCTCCGGCTCGCGCTTCTACTTCCTCAAAGGGCAGGTTGCCCGCCTGGAGCAGGCGCTCATGTGGATGGCACTCGATCTGGCAACAGCCAACGGCTTCACCATGATGACAACCCCCACCCTCGTGCGCCCCGAAATCATGAACGGAACCGGGTTCAACGTCAAACACGACGACGAAATATACCGCCTCGAACGTGACGACCTGTACCTGGTCGGCACCTCGGAGGTGGCGCTTGCGGGCTACCATATGGACGAAATACTCGACCTTAGCGACGGACCCAAAAAATACCTGGGCTGGTCATCCTGCTACCGCCGCGAAGCCGGTGCCGCAGGTAAAGACACCCGCGGTATCATTCGCGTGCACCAGTTCAACAAAGCCGAAATGTTCGTCTACTGCCAGGTGGAGCAGGCGGAAGAAATACACGAGCAGATGCGCGCCCTCGAAGAGGAAATGCTGCAAAAATGCGGCCTCGCGTATCGCGTAATTGATACCGCCGCAGGGGACCTGGGCACCTCTGCCGCACGCAAATTCGACTGTGAGGCATGGGTTCCCACCCAGGGCACCTACCGCGAGCTGACCTCGACCTCGAACTGCACCACCTACCAGGCACGCCGCCTGAACATACGCGAACGTACCGCAGACACCGTAGACGATGCGGGCAATGTGCGCAAAGGTCGTACCCGCGCGGTCGCAACCCTCAACGGCACCTTGGCGACTACCCGTTGGGTTGTGGCGATTCTGGAGACACACCAGCAGCCCGACGGTTCGGTGCGTATCCCTGAAGCACTGCGCCCGTATATGGGCGGCGCTGAGGTTATTCCTGTGGTGTAAAAACGGGTGCTTCGCCGAGTTGCTAAGCCTGCCGTTTCATCGTGTGGGAACCCACTAGCAGCCCAAGAGCGGTGTGTTAACATGGGGATATTACTGAAATGGATGTGCTGCGGCGCACCCCGGGAAGAGGGCAGTACTAACTACCGTACAGTGTTATTTCAGCTTCTAGTGTGCGTTTAGGTCTCTAAAAAGCGTTACTCTTAAAGTATGTCCATTTCGCGTTCTAAACTTATTGGCGCATCAGCCTTAGCTGCAACAACGGCTGCGCTGGTGGCGCGTGCCCGTTCACATGCGCAGAAAATTGTGGCCCCGCTTGGTATCTGGCGAACAATCCCCACCGGCGATATGCGTCGCGTGGGCGTGGTGTACAACCCAAGTAAGGGTGGGGCTACCGCCGCTGTTGGCATTATTGAACGCACCATTAGAGCGAACGGCTGGCCCGCACCTATTACCCGCACTACCCGCATTGATGAGCCCGGTGGGGAAGCCGCCCGTGAGGTACTGGCTGAAGGCGCGGATACCGTGATCGCCGTTGGCGGGGACGGGACGGTTCGTGCCGTAGCCACGGCGTTACAGGGGTCGCAGGCGACTCTTGGTATTATCCCGTTGGGTACCGGTAACTTGCTCGCCCGCAACCTGTACCTGCCGGTGGGTGATGTCGCCTCCTGTGTCAATATTGCGCTTAACGGGGTGCAGCAGCCGGTAGATGCTATTAGGATGGTGACCGACCCCGGCAGCGACGAAAAAACCGAACATACGTTCTTTGTTATGAGTGGTGCCGGGTTTGACGCGCTGGTGATGAACGATACCACTGAGGAGCTTAAAGCTCGTATTGGGTGGCTCGCCTATGTGCGCACGGGGCTGCGGCATATGATGGGGCATTCGCATATGGTGCGGCTAAAAATGGATGATGAGCCAGTGATTGAAACCCGCGTGCGGTCGGTACTGATCGCTAACTGCGGGCGGCTTCAGGGTGGGCTGCAGCTGACCGATATGACCGATTTGGACGACGGTAACCTTGAGGTGATTGTGGCGTCCCCGCGCACGGTGCTGGAGTGGGGGCTGCTCACCGCAAAGGTTATGCGCCGTACCCTGCTGGGGGCACCGCGTGTAGAAATGCCGATGATCCGCCATTTTGTGGGGCACAAGGTTGAGCTTGAGATGCTGGACGAGCCTCAGCCTGTGGAGGTTGACGGCGACCCGGCCCCGTCCGCGTCGCATATATGCGCGCATATTATTCCTGCCGCTATTCACGTTAATATTCACCCGGATGCGCACCGGCTGACATAACTTACTCAGGGGTAGGGCTTGTGGCCCGATATGCGGTTAGTCTGGGTAATTTATGACGGCAGCAGTGCCGGCGGTTTACACGATAGCTCCTAGAAATATATGGGCGGAGGTCAAAAAATCTCTGTATACGCCTGCCTTGCCATGAGAAAACCGATAATTGCAGCTATCCATAGTATGGCTCCATCGGCGTTACGGGTTGCTAAGCTAACAAAATGGTCAAGCTTAGGTGTGATCCATGATGAAGCAAGACGGCGTATTACCAAGAGGGTAACAGCAGGGATGAACATTATGAGGCAATAACCTATCAGCACTATGAGCTTAGTGATAATAGTGGAATCCCAGGTGTTAAGCATGCTGATGGCGGCAAGGTAAGGGAGCATAGTTGCAGCTTCGAGAACCCCAGCGAGAAGCGCGATAAAGATTGCTGCGCGCGGATTGGTGACTTTTTCGAGACGGGTGCGCCATTTTATTTCGCTGGCGCGGCTGTCAGGGCTGGGTGAGAGGATACCGTATGCGAAGAGGATAGCCCCTAGAATCAGCTGAATCCAGTAGCGTCCTTGGGATGAAAAGATAGGATGGTTCCAAGTGATAGCTTCTACACCAAGTAGAAGAAGGGTGCCGAGTGCCGTGTAGAACAGCCCTAACGTGAAGCAATAAAGGGCTAGTGTGCGTACCTGAAATCGTGGTTGCGCCAGAAAAATAAGCGGTATAACTAGTGTTCCTGTGCTAAGGGAATCAAGAAGAGCCAAACTGAGAAGTGTCATGAAAAACAAGAGCAACCTCCTAAGAGCAGAGTGATGGTTTTAGTACGACTGTGTTATTAAAATTAGCATACAGTTTAGACGGAAGACGTAAGATAGACATGTGCCGAAAAATGTTGATCATCAGCAGCGTCGAGATGACATTGCGCAAGCTACCTTTGAACTCATTGCTCGTAATGGTCTGATGAACGCCAGTGTTCGAGCTGTCGCCGACTATTCTGGGTATTCAGCTGGATCAATCCGACACTATTTCCCTGTGCATGATGAGCTTCTGCGTTACGTCTCAAGCTACCTGACGCGACAAATCGGAAATCGTATTTCAGCTATTGCCCAAGATGAAAAACTTACGGTACGGCAGCGTGTGGAGCAAGCCTGTGAACAGCTTCTTCCGCTTGATGCTATGCGTAAACGGGAGATCGTTGCCTATGCGGAGTTAGGCCGTCTTGAACGTGCTCGACCAACAGGTCGCCTAGAGGAAGGGCAAGAAATCGCTAAGGTCTGTGAGGCTTCGCTCGAAGCTTTGGACGTGCATCGCGTCCTTGATAAAGCACGTCGCGCACAACTGGCACGTCGGTTACACTGGGTGCTTGACGGATTGGCTGCGCAAGAAATTATCTATCCTAGTTACATAAACCCTGCGGATATTCAGGAAGAATTGCGCCAAACTCTTGACGATATCGAGCGTGAGATTGCTGATTTAATACCACAAAAATAATTTGGAAGTCTAACAGGGGAGCACACGCAGAAGAGCGTCAATGTCACGTTCGCGTTGTAGGATGCGTTGCTGGGCATCAACGATGTCAGTGGTGGCAACGTAGAAGAGCTGATGATCACCCACCATAAAGTCCGCGGTGTAAGTGGAGTAGCCTTCAAGGCGCCGGGCGAGTTCAGTGCTCGCGGCAGCTTGTCCGCGTTCACGAAAAATGCTCTTGAGAGTGCGATACTTTGCAGGTTGTGATGCGCCAGCCGAGGCCATCGAGTGTCCCTCAATGGAAAAAATAGCGGATTTTTCCATTTACAGGCCTTTACGCAGGGGCATATTGGAAGAAACAGCCGTTTTTTCCAATATGCTGTGTAAAGAGTGCTCTCCGCTCCAGCTTCGGAAGGGCGGTGCGCGGCTCGTCAGATCCGAGTCATTTACCGGCGAAACTTTCACCGTTGCCTGGCAGGGCGCACACGGTAAGCTGGTGTACATGAAGATTGCTACCTGGAACGTGAACTCCATTCGCGCCCGCGCCGACCGCATCGAGGACTGGCTCGATAAAACCGAAGTCGATGTGCTCGCCCTACAGGAAACCAAAACCAAGGACGAAACCTTCCCCTTCGAGCTCTTTGAATTCCTGGGGTACGAGGTGGCGCATTACGGGCTGAACCAGTGGAATGGGGTAGCAATCGCATCCCGCGTGGGGCTCGACAGCGTCGAACGAACCTTCCCGAACCAGCCCGCCTTCGGAAAACCTGGCGACCCCGCCGAAGTTGAGGCGCGAGCCATCGGCGCCACCTGCAACGGTGTGCGCATCTGGAGCCTATACGTGCCGAATGGGCGCGGGCTCACCGACCCGCACATGGCGTACAAAATGGAGTGGATGCGCCAGCTGCGCACCAACGTCAACGGCTGGCTGCACGCCGACCCCGCCGCACAGTTTGCGCTCGTCGGAGACTGGAATGTGGCGCCCGAAGATACCGATGTGTGGGATATCGACTTTTTCCGGGAGAACGACCTCACCCACGTTTCCGCCCCCGAACGCGAGGCTTTCTATGCTCTGCTTAATGATGAAGGGCTCGTCGATCCGGTGCGCCCCTACACCCAGGGTGAGTACACCTACTGGGACTACAAAGCCGGGCGGTTCTCGAAGAATGAGGGGATGCGCATCGACTTTCAGCTGTGCTCCCCGGCGCTCGCCGCCCGTGTGGAAAACGCCTGGATCGATAGGGAAGAGCGCGAGGGGGACGGCGCGAGCGACCATACTCCCGTGGTGATTGAGCTTGCTGACTAGCAGCTCAGCGTGTGATGTGAGGAGATAGTATGAGCCGGAACCTTACCCCTGAACCGGTGGCGACGGGCAGCGCAGAAACCCGAATCGGTCAGCTTCGCTGGCGTGAATACGGTGGTCCCCGTGAAGCCGCAGGCGAGAGGACCCTGCTGTTTGTGCACGGGCTGCTGACGAATTCGGATGTCTGGGGCGAAGTGGTGCAGAATCTCTCCCAAGATTTTCGGTGCATAACCCTCGATATTCCCTTGGGGAGTCACACTATTCCCGCCCGAGAAGATGCAGCCCTCACTGTTGCCGAGCTGGCGCAGGCCGTGAACGAAGCGGCAGAACAGCTATGCCCACACGGGTTTACCCTCATTGGCAGCGATACCGGCGGAGTGGTTTCTCAGCTGGCGGCGGTGCGGGAACCCGCAGGGCTCAAGCGCTTGGTGCTGCTCTCGTGCGATACCGAGAAGAACTTCTTGCCCCTGCCGTTACGCTACCTACAGTATGTGGCGTACATTCCCGGAACCATGCAGGCACTCCGAGCAGCCCTGCATCTGGGGTGGGTGCGCCGCCTACCAATTGCCTTCGGGCGGCTAGTGAAACGCGAGCTTGACGCCGCCGAGTGGAATAGTATTATTACTCCATTGAAAGATGCCGGGGTTCGCCGCGATTTGGCGAAAGTGCTGAAGGGTATTTCTACGAAATATACGGTGCAGTCCGCGCGGGATTTGGAGCGGTTTGAGCATCCGACCCTGTTTTTATGGGCCGATACCACGAAGCTGTTCCCGATCGAGTATGCGCGTCGTTTAGCCTCCCGCATGCCGGATGCGCACGTGGTTCCCGTGCCGGAAAGCTACGCATTCAGCCAGCTGGATCAGCCCGAATTTGTGGCGAACGCCCTGCGGAAAGAGCTGGACGGGTAACCCGTACACTCCCCCAACCCTGCACTGAAGAAGGAGGAATAATGACGACCGTTTTTTATCGTGGTGAGCGCCGCGACGTTACGTCGTTTACTCCCGAGGAGCGCCAGGATTACCTGGATAAGAAGCAGCACACGATTAATGAAGCCAAAGAAGCCATTGCAGGTATGAAGGCTCGTATTGCCGAGTTGGAGCGCATTCAGGCGATGAACCCAATACGCCGCTGGTTCTACAAAACCTTCCATATCTAACAGGTTTTTTAGCAGAATACCCGCACGGGCCGCCAACGATGGCGCGTTTCGTGCGGGTTTGTTGTGTGCGGATGACCAGCCAGCTACTTCTGAACTGCCGGAACGCCTATGCTAGAAGGGAATAACCCGCATTAACGCAGAAAGAAGCATCTGTGAAAGCCTACGATATTGTTTTCGACCACACTCCCGAAGGCGCGACGGAGCGCGTGTGGTCATATGACGCGATGAACCGCGACATGGACTCCACCCCTGATAAAGTAACTGAGAGCGGCTGGTTGGGAAATGCTGGCCCGAATATCCCAGATAACCAGTGGCCGCGCAGCTCCCATTCGGGGCTGCCCATGCAGCATATCTTCACCCTGCACCTGCCCGAGGAGTACCGCACGCAAGGCCCCGAATATGTGGCCGTCTCATTTTTCGCTGGGGATGGTCAGTTCGCTGAGCTAGGTGAACGGGCCGTACCCGACCCGCATAGTGACGACCCGTTCCTGGTGCAGCTTGCAGAGTACACCCCGCACCCGAAGTGCCGCATTCTCACCGATATTCTTGATAGTGAGTACGCGACAATCTTCCTTACCGAGGCTGAGTTTTCGGGGCGTTCGCACGGCCCGGAGGATGTGCGCCGTCAGGGCGAGCATCGGGAGGACGCCGAGAGCTATAGTGCCTACAGCACGTATACGCGGCAGAAGTGTGAGCGCGCCCTGGGGCTGGTGGAGCGTATCGACCCGAACGCCGGGATTGCGCCGGTGTATGAGTACACGTCCGATTCGGACGGTGAGATGACCCCGAAGGATGTCTGCTCTAACGGGTACGAGGATCCTTACGACCCAGACACGCGCGATGATAAGCCGTGGGCGGAGCCGCTGTACGGGCGGTGCCACTTGGGCGGTACCGTGTTCTGTGTGCAGAACATGCCGGAGGGGCTGACTGCTTGGTATATTGAGTTCGAGGAGATGGACGTCATGAATTTCGGCGGCGGAAACGCTCAGCTTGACCTTGAGTCCGATACCTTCGACTGGGCGTGCGGCTAAACATTCACCCGTTACAAACGCCCCGCGCATCCACCGTATAAAGGTGAATGCGCGGGGCATTATTGCGTTTGAAACCGTCGCACTGACTAAACGGTACGCCTAGAGCTACTGTGCCAGCAGCTCCGGGTCGGTGGTGACGAGGATCTTCACAGCGGTCTCGTTGTGGTTAATCAGGGTGTCGAAGCCCTTATCAATCAGGTCTTCCAGGGCGATCTTGCCGGTAATGAACGGCTTCAGATCGAGCTTGCCCGACTCGACGAGAGCGATGCTCTCGGGGTGGTTATTCACGTAGGCGATGGTGCCGCGCAGGTCGATCTCTTTCAGCACCAGCTTCTGCACATCCAGCGAGGCAGGCTTGCCCCAGATAGAGACCACCACGACCTTACCGGTGGGCTTAATGGCATCCAGGATCAAATCGAGCGCGGGCTGAACAGAGGTGCACTCGAAGGCAATATCCACGCCACGGTCATTGGTGAGCTTCTGAATTTCAGCGAGCACATCGGTCTCGGCGGGGGAGAAGGTGTAGTCTGCAACCCCGGAGTCGAGCGCCTTCTGGCGACGCAGCGGTGACAGCTCAGAGATAATGACCTTAGCGCCCTTTGCCTTAAGCACTGCGGAGGTGAGCAGGCCAATCGGTCCTGCGCCGGTCACCAGCGCGTAATCGCCCTCATGGATTTCGCCGGCGCGCTCAACAGCGTGCACACCCACGGTGAGCGGCTCAATAAGTGCCGCCTCGTCAAGGGGAATGTTCTTGGAGATCTTGTGGACCCAGCGGCGCTTGACGCTCACAACTTCGGAGAGCCCGCCGCCACGGCCTGCCAAGCCAATAAAGTTCATGTTCTTTGACAGGTGGTAGGTCTTCGAATCGGGGCCAACATCCACTGCGTCATCAATGATGTAAGGCTCAACAACCACATGGTCGCCGACTTCCAGGTCGGTGACGCCTTCGCCGAGTTCTTTCACGACGCCAGAGAACTCGTGGCCCATGGTGACGGGGGAATCCTCACCCGAGATGGGGTGCGGGTGCCCGTGCTGGGGGCAGAAGATGGGGCCGTCGAGGTATTCGTGCAGGTCGGTGCCGCAAATGCCGCACCAGGCGACCTTAACGAGTACTTCACCGGGGGCTACTTTGGGGGCCGGGATGTCTTCGATACGAATATCGTTGCGGTCATAGAAACGAGCTGCCTTCATGGGAGACTCCTTAATCTGGGGCGCTGGCCCCTGTGAGTGGTTGGGGTGAGAATCGCATGCTTCTCACCTTTTTAAGGTACTCCGATGTGTCTAAAAAGCCTAGATTTTAGGCGTATTTTTGCGTATATGACGCGCAATGATGCTATTAGGAATTATTCTCAATAGATTGTGCAGTTCTGTGTTCTATAGCGTTCTGTAGGCTTTTTCTTGACGTTGAGTGGAGCCTTAATTTTTTCCATGCCATGCCGCCTAAGTTGTAAAGTTCGCCTAGGCGAACTAATGTTAATAGCATCCACAAAGTAGGTGGTTTTCACAGTCGCAGAACCACCCGCGCAAAACGCAGACACTACGAAGTATCAGCACATCATATAGAAAGACAACCGATGTTTACTCCACTGGCTTTCATTACACGGCATAACACCCACAATGCCGCCCGACGCATCCGCATTGCAGCTCTTGCAATGTTCAGCGTGTTCATTCTCTTATTAACCGCCTGCTCAGGTGCGGGCCCCGCATCGTCCGGAAATGGTAAGAAGACCGTGCTCACCACCTTTACCGTGCTGGCTGACATTGCTAAGAACGTGGCGGGTGACCACCTGAACGTGGAGTCCCTTACCAAACCAGGGGCTGAAATCCACGAATACGAGCCCACCCCCAGCGACATTAAAAAAGCCCACAGCGCCGATTTAATCCTCGACAACGGGCTTAACCTAGAAACCTGGTTCGCTAAGTTCGTGCAAGAAGCTAACGCCCCGCACGCCACGGTCTCTGAGGGCGTGACCCCCATGAATATTTCTGAGGACGCCTACGCGGGCAAACCCAACCCGCACGCCTGGATGAGCCCCAAAAACGTGCAGAAATACGTGGATAATATGGTGACGGAGTTCAGTAAACTCGACCCCGACCACGCCGAAGACTTCAAAAAGAACGCCGAAAACTATAAACGGCAGCTGCAGGACGTACAGGACGAACTGTCCAATGAGGTGCGCACCCTGCCCGAGAACCAGCGGGCGCTTGTCACCTGCGAAGGGGCCTTCTCGTACCTGGCCGCAGATGCCGGACTGAAAGAGAAATACATTTGGGCCGTGAACTCTGAGCAGCAGGCAACTCCCTCCCAGATTAACTCCGCTATTGACTTCGTCAAAACCAATAAAGTGCCCGCCGTATTCTGCGAATCCACTGTCTCGGACAACCCCATGAAACAGGTGGCTGATGCGACCGGTGCAAAATTTGGCGGGGTGCTCTATGTGGACTCGCTCTCAGACGCTAACGGGCCGGTACCCACCTACCTGGAGATGATCCGCCACGACGCGAAAACCATTGTGAAAGGTCTGACCGGTAAGCAGTAATGGGTGTAGGGCAGAGTATGGAAACGCTACTGAACGTCGAGAACTTGGGTGTGAACTACGGTTCGGTACAGGCCTTGCACGACGCCACATTTAGGCTTGGTGCGGGGAGTATCTGCGGGCTTATTGGCATGAACGGCTCGGGGAAATCGACCCTGTTCAAGGCGATTATGGGCGTTACGCCCGCCCACACCGGATCCGTTGAGATCGCCGGAGGTGACCCTGCCGCCGCCCGTAAAAGCGGTGTTGTCAGCTACGTGCCGCAAAGCGAGGAGATCGACTGGAGCTTTCCCGTATCGGTGCGCGATGTCGTGGCGATGGGCCGCTACCGTACCCTGGGGCCCACCCGCCGTCTGCACAGTAAGGACAAGCAAGCGCTTGCTCATGCGTTAGAGCGTCTGGAGCTTACCGACCTGGCAGCGCGGCAGATCGGGGCACTATCGGGTGGGCAGCGTAAACGGGCCTTTGTGGCCCGCGCTATCGCCCAAGGCGCACGGCTGCTGCTGCTTGATGAACCGTTCGCCGGGGTTGATAAACGCTCCGAAGCGATGCTCATTGACGTTCTCAAACAGCTGCGTGATAGCGGCGCCTCGGTGCTGGTGTCAACCCACGACCTTGCGTCGCTTCACTCCTTCGCTGATGAGGCGGTGCTGCTGCGTAAAACTGTGCTCATGCACAGCACCCCCGAGGCGGTACTCGCCCCAGAAAACCTGGTGCAGGCGTTTGGTATGCACATTAATACCGAGCACAGCCCGTCCACACCAGAGAAAAACACAGCGAACAATACCGACGAGCAGGTGAAAAGGGTAAATAACGAATGAGTATTCTGGATTATTTGACGGAGCCCCTCACCCTGCCCTTTATGATGCGCGCCGTCCTAGTCACCGTGGCCGCCGCGGCTGTCTGTGCACTGCTGTCCTGCTGGCTTATTATGCTTGGCTGGTCGCTAATGGGGGACGCGATATCCCACGCCGTGCTGCCGGGGGTGGTGCTCGCCTATATCGCCGGTGCCCCCTTCGCCGTGGGGGCGGTTATTGCAGCCCTCGTAGCGGTCGCTCTCATTGGTGCGGTACAGCACAGCGGGCGGGTGCGCGAGGATGCCGCGATCGGTATCGTTTTCACCACCCTCTTTGCTTTCGGGCTGATCCTTATCTCTGTAACGCCCTCAAATACTGACCTTAACCACATTCTTTTCGGGAACGTGCTGGGGGTATCGTGGCTGGACGTGTGGCAGGTGCTTGCCCTTGCCGCAGTGGTGGGGGCTGTTCTGCTGGTGAAGCGTCGCGATTTTGTGCTGTACGCCTTCGACCCAGGTTTTGCGCACGCGATCGGTCTGCGGCCGCGCCTGCTGGGCGGTATGCTGCTGGTCATGTTGGCGCTCACCAGTGTGGTGGCGTTGCAAATTGTGGGAGTGGTGCTGGTGGTGGCGATGCTGGTGATCCCAGGCTCAACCGCGCGTCTGCTCACCGACCGGTTCTCCGTGATGCTGGCGATCTCGGTGGGTGTTTCGCTATTGGGCACCCTTATTGGCCTCTACAGCAGCTACTACATGGATGTTTCCCCCGGCGGTGCTGTGGTGCTCACTCAGGGGGTGCTGTTCCTACTGGCGTACCTATTCGCCCCGCATCACGGGGTGCTGGGACGGATCCGCGCCGCCCATCGTGCGCAGCAGGGTACTGTCACACACGGGTAGCAGACGCGCATCGTTGGGCGGTTCTTAGGGGCGGGAGACGAAAAGGTCGGTTGCGGCAGCTGCACCCAATGGCACGGTGGTCTGCGGCGGGGCAGCAGGGGTTTGGGCGGATGCAGCGCCTGCATCCGCTGGTGCGACAACACGCACATTAATGGCCTCGGAGAACGGTGCGCCCTCTTCGATCGCCAGGTGCGCACCGGGAGTGAAACCATGCTCGGACAGGTAACGCAGCAGCTTGGGGTCACTGTCGTTAATGCGTTCCAGTACAACGGTCTCGCCCGGTTCGCACTGGCTCAGCGGCACCGTATGTGGGAATGAGATGCGCCCCGAGGCGTCTGGGATGGGGTCGCCGTGCGGGTCGCGGCTGGGGTGCCCAAGTACCGTGTCGATGCGTTCAATCATGAAGTCTGAGACGGCGTGTTCGAGTACTTCGGCCTCATCATGCACCCGGTCCCAGGTGTACCCCAGGGTTTCGACGAGGAAAGTTTCGATGAGGCGGTGGCGGCGGATCATTGCCACCGCATAGGTGCGCCCCAGTTCGGTGAGTTCAATGGTGCCGTACCGCTGATGTTCAATGAGGTCAGCTGCCGCCAGGCGTTTAAGCCCGTCCGAAACTGAGGATGCCCGTAACCCCATGCGTTCGGCGAGCGCTGATGCGGTGGCAGGCATATTGGACCATTCCTCAAGGCTCCAGATAGCTTTGAGGTAGTTCTGGGTGCTGGCGGACAGTTCTGACAATGGCATAGGTCAAGTTTACCTAAGTTGGTGTTTGTGGTGCGCTGCGGAAAGTCATATGGGGGTGCTACTGCTGTGTTTACGCCCTAATAAAAATATTCAGAAGGTACCTGTTGAATTTTCTAGAAGGGTCCTGTAGTATTTTCTTACAGGGTCCAGTAAGAAACCTGGGGCCCGTCATTGACGCCCGGTGAAAACCGTAAAACCCCGGGCTATTCGCCCGCTGAGGCGCATATGGGCGGTAGAACTCCGGCCCGTAACTTACCAAGGCTCACAGCATGACACAACACAATATGGAAGGTGCAGTCATGAACGCACAGAATAATACGGGCGATAATACCGCCCAGGACGAACAAGAACGCCGCAACCACCCTTGCGGGGAGCCGTCGCCTACCCGGGAGCTCTACAAGAAGCTGGGACACATTGGTCGCCTCACTCACCTGTGGGCAGCCCAGCAGCGCGAGCGTACAGGCCCCAGGCGCATCGACACCACCCGCGGGCAGGGGCGCATCCTCGCAGCCTTGAAACTCAAAGACGGCATCGCAACCCGCGAACTCGCATATGTGCTGGGCATTCGTGTTCCCTCACTGAATGAGGCACTGAGCAAGTTAGAGAACGCTGGGTATATTGTGCGGGAGCCCGATCCGCGTGACCGCCGCGTGCAGCTGATTACACTCACCGATTTGGGGCGGGCTCTCACCAACCAGATGGGGGAGGGGGAGCCCGAGGGCGATAATATTTTTGAGGTGCTGACCGAGCAGGAACGCGCGAACCTGAACGACTACCTGGATAGGCTGATCGTCCGCATGCACGAGGATTTGCCCGACCTTGAAGCCGACCGTCAAGAGTGGGAGAAGGCTGCCCGGGAACGCATGGGGGATGATGCGTTTGAAGCGTGGGCAGCACAAGCCCAAGAACGCGGCGGGTTCGGTGCCCTGGCTGGCTTCGGTCCGCTGGGTGGATTTGGGCCCGGCTTCGGGCCTCAGGGTTTTGGTGGCCCGGGCGTTGGCCGTGGCCGCAAGCGCCGTCGTCACGGTGGCCCCAAATCTCGCGGCGAGCGTGGCGAGTTCCCCAAGGGGTTTGAAGGTAAGCATCACCGCCGCCCTTCACCGTGGGCATCTTGGATGATGTGGTGACAATAGATACCGGTAAAACCAAGCGGGGCGGCACCTGGGAACCTGTGGTGCATAATGGGGGTGTGAGCACTTTGCCCTCCTACCACTCTCGCAGCATAGATGAACCGGTGCTGCTGTATGACCCTGACTGCGGCTTCTGTGTGGCAGCCGCAGATATGCTTGCGCGGCTGGGGCCGCAGGTGCGCATTATGGCCGGAACCCCCGCGGCTCTTGAGTACTACGGGGTGTGCGCTGATAGGTTTGCGCACGCCATTCCGCTGGTGAATGCGCGCCACCACGCCATTTTCGGGTCGGATGCTATAGCGCTGACCCTGCGCACCCACCGTGCACCCCTGCTGCGGCTGACCGGCTGGATGCTTTTGCGGGCGCCGGTTCGGCCGCTGGCACACCGCGCCTACAGGTTTATTGCGGAGAACCGCCCGCTCATTTCCCGGGCAGCTGCGAAAGCCGGTGCCCGCTGGGGCGAATCATGCTCCATTTCACCCCAATAGAATCTTGAAATAGCAGGGGATAAAAGAATATATTTACAGTATGTGCATATAATGCTTCCCCTATTGCCACTGTTATGCAGGGATATTAGATATGGGGCAGCCAATAACCGGATAAATAAAGTGCATATATGCATTCACTCCCCGGAAAACCAAGAGAATAGTAATGCAAAAATATGCGAACCATCGGGTGGGTACGGCAATGGGCCGAGCATTAGCGGGCACACAAAAATGAGGGCACCGAGTACCCATAACGCTCTAGATAAACCGCGAGAAAAAGAAACCGACTACTCAGCTGCAATAACCGAGGGCTCAGCAACATCCATACGGTCCAGCAAGTTCACCACCGTGGCCCGCGCCGCCTGCTCCTCATGCCACAGTGAACGCACAAGGGCACGGCTAACCGCCTGGGTAGTAATACCAAGAGCCGCTGCTGCTGCCTTCTGCTGGCCCCGTACCCCCGGAACGAGCAGCCGCACCACGCGCCATTCAGCCTCCGTACGGTCAGCACATACCCGGTACAGCAGCCGCGCAGACCCCGTAGCCATCTCGGCGAGAGAGCGGTCCCTAGCCATCACCGCAATACCGCGTGAGGGCGCACCCCCACGGGCGTACTCAACCGCCAGCCGTGAAAACTCCAGGGCGTCCCCCGTGCAATCCGTAATGTTCAGCGCGCCCAGCGCCCCGGCAAAACGAGGGAAAGTAAGCTCACCAGCGCCAATGCCCACCCAAAAACCGTGGGCGTGTGCCGCTAAAAGAGCCGCATGCAATGCATCAGAGGCGCTCTCAAAAGCCCCCTGAGCCTCATCAGGATATGTTTGTGCGAATGTGACCTGCGGATTAAGCTTCTCTAGCGATTCAAGAAGACTTGGAACTGATGCAGTATCAGATCGTTGTATAAAAGTTAGGACGAACACACTACCATTATGCCGCATACCCCTCCGGAAATGCGGGAGCTCGAAGGCCCAAGATAACGACATAATGATTTCGTAATATTTCGCCAGACCGAAAATATGCATAAAACCCACATACCACGCGGAAAGAACGGCCGGGCACCCCATCAGAGTCATTCGCCACAGAAACCCAGATGCCCAGATGCTGGAACACGTCAACACCCCAAAAACGAAAATCTAACCTTCCACTTGAGAGCTAATAATCACTGAGGTTGCACAACACCATGAAATCACCAAGAACCGCCAGCTGCTGCGCCGTGACGGGCACAAACCGGTGGATCGTACTCGAACACACCAGCACCGAACACCACTGCCCGCGTGAAATCGCCACATTCAGCCTGTTCGGGGACAGCAAGAACTCCGCCCCACGCCCCGAAGCCCCAGCATTAGAAGCCGCCAACGACACCACCGTCACCGGCGCCTGCTGACCCTGAAACTTATCAACCGTACCCACGCGCACACCGTGCCCCTGCGCATCCCGCAAACCGGCGCGTTCCAGATGCTGCACAATCGTATCAACCTGCGCATTGTAGGCGGCGACCACCACAATATCATCGCCCGTTAACGCCCGGACAGCCCCATCGCCAGCATCCCACCTGGCACCCACAAACTCCTGCGCCAGGCGCACCACCTCAGCTGCCTCAACCTCCGAACGCACCGTACACCGCCGGTGAGACACCGGAACCACCTGCAGCCCCGGCTCACGACCCTCAAGATGCCGCAGCGCAGCAGCCGGTGCCGAGGCCAGACGCCCACCATAGCTAAGCCGAGACACCGGCGCACACAGCTGCGGATGCATCCGCCAGCTCACCGGCAAAAAATACCCGAAACGCTCATCCACAGTGGGAGCATCACCCGAAAGCCAGCTGAGAGTCGAAATATCCACCGGGTACGGGTGCGGGGCAGACGACACCTGCGGCAGCTGCTGCGGATCCCCCAACAGCAGCAGGTTACGGGCCGAACGGGCAACCGCCAGCGTATTCGCCAGCGAAAACTGTCCCGCCTCATCAACCACCAGAAGATCCAAAGACGCCTGCTCAAACAGAGAAGCATTCGAAAAACTCCAGGCGGTACCACCGAATACGAAACCCTCCCCATTAACGCCGCCCGCGCACCGCTGCTGAATCGTGGCGCGAGACCACTCAGCCCACGGAAAATCCGGCCTCTGGGAAGTCCCCGCCATTTTAGCGACCCGCTCAGCAGGGAACAGCCCGCGCTCAACCACCGCCGCGAGCATATTCTCAACCACCGCATGCGACTGCGCCACCACGCCCACCCGCCAGCCAGCAGCCACCAAAGACGCAATCACATGCGACCCCAAGAACGTCTTCCCCGAACCAGGTGGGCCCTGCACCGCCACATACGAAGAGTCCAGCGCACACACCGCAGCGTGCACCGCCCGCACCATCGGCAAATCCTCACCCGAAAAATCAGCCTCAGTCGGCAGAGAACCGCCAGTCACAAGGCGCGGCGGGCGGCGATACAAAATATCCAACGCCGCCGCCGAGACGCTCCCAGCCGCAGGCTCAATAGCCTCACCCGGTGAACCCTCAACCCCCACAGCCTCTGAGGCTGGAAGCACATCCGGCAGAGACGCATCCACAGAACGCGCAAAATCCTGCAGCGACTGCTCCAGTGCCACCGTAGGAACCGTCGCCGCAGGAGCCAAAGCCACCGGCAGCACCTCATGCGGTTCATCCTTCACCCGAATGCGCTCCTCAACCACGAGCACCACCCGGGCCAAACCATCCGCGCTCACAGGCTCTTCGGCAGGGGCCGCCTCCAGCAGGTGCGCCCCGAAAAACCCCACCCGCGCCACAGTGCGCGGCACATACGCACCCGGGTTAGCGTGCCGGAACGTGTTCACCTGCGACTCCATCGCATCCACCGCCCGGGCCGGTGCGTGGGCGGCCTCATACATCACATACAGCGCCTTATCACGCCCTACTTTGAGTGCGCTGCCCTCACCCACAAGAGCTACCGCACGCAAAACCCGCACCTGCCCCGAACCGACCGTGGCCTTCTGCCAATCAGAAATCACCTGAACCGACTCAAATACCGCACAATCCCGCGAACCAGCCCACGACGCCACCGGCTCATACAGGCGCCGCATATGCTCACGCCAGAACGGGGCGCGCTCACGGCGGTGATAGTTCGTCGCAGCCAGGGCAAACGCCAGAGTACGCTCATCCTCCGTGAAATGAGCTGCATCTTTCGCTCTTTCCAGGGCCTGCAGGCGCTCATCCAGCTGCTGCTGGATCAGGTGCCGCTCATCCTCCGACTCAACCGGTGCGGGTACCGGGTAGCCGCCCTCGAGAGCCTCAGCGGCGCTGTCTGGTTCTGCCGTGTCGGGTTCGTCTGCCTCAACCTGCTCAGGGGCGGGCAGCTGAACCTCGGCGCCTTCCAAACGGGCGCAGGCATCACAAGTGCCGCAGGCAAACACATCCGGGATATTTTTTGAGTCTGCACCCTCACGAACGGCGCGGTCCAGCTGTTCGAGACGGGTGAGCATCCCATGAAATACCGGCAGGATACGCGCCGCCGCAACGCTCCGTCCCGAACCGTCCTGATCCGCAGCGTGAATCTCAAAAGTATGCGGGGCCGGGCGGCTGCCCAGCTCGGGGGCGTTACGCAGTAAGTGCAGCAAGGATGCGGCACCCAGCAGGTCGCGCACCTCGTCCCCGCTGTGCTCAAGACGCAGCACGCCGCCCGGTTCCGTACCCAACACCCGGTTCACGGCCTCGAAGGTTTCATGTTTGCGGCGGGCGAGCTCATCCGCGCCCGGTGCGGGGCGTGCCCGCATGTCCTCATAAAGCGCGATTTCGCAGATATGGGTGTGTATCGCATCGTCCAGAGAATACATAAATGGTTCACTCGCTGCGGAGAACAGCCACAGGCTCACGTGCTACTTCCCCTCCGTCGGTGCCGGTTCGCCAGCGGGCGCCAACGTAACAGGAGCGTTCGAGGTGGACGTATCGGTGGCCTTCGGGGACTCTGTGGGCTTGGCGGACTCGGAGGGTGAGTGCTCCCCAGCAGAGTGTGAAGAATCCGAAGGGGACGGGGAAGGTTTAGGTGCCCGGTTGCTAATGACCGCAGCGGCAGCATCTGCCACCTTCTTCGCCTGCGGCAGCCCACCGATGCTGTCTGTATCGTTCAAAATCAGCGCAAATATAAGGCGCGTACCGTCTGGGCGGGTGGTGTACCCCGCCAATGCAACCGCCGTGAACAGGGTGCCGGTTTTTGCCCGCACATGCCCGCGCGCATCTGCGGCGTCGGGCTCGGTAAAACGTTCTTTGAGCGTGCCGGTTTTACCCGCCACGGGCAGCCCCTGCAGCAGCTCCTCGTGCCGGGGATGCTCTAACAGCTTGGCCAACGCCTGAACCAGCATACGCGCCGTCACCCTATTCTCCAGGGACAGCCCGCACACATCCGCCTGCTTCAGATGCTCGGTGGTCACCCCGGCGGCCTCAATTTTTTCACGCACCAGCTTCTGCGCCTCCTCAGCGCTGCCTTGCCGGCCCGCCGCGATCACCGCGTTCCGGGTGAGCGCCTCAGCGAGGGTATTATCGGATTCGAGCATCATGTGCTGCGCCTGCTGAAGAGCCGTCGCCGATTCGACGCTGGCAATGTCGGTGGCATCCGACGGTTTAGTCCGCTTATCTTTACGCTCAAACGAATAACCATGCGGTTCGCCTGCTTTGTTTAGCGCATCCACAAACGCCTGCGCCGCCGCCGAGGCCGCATCGGTAGGCCGTGCCGGTGTGCCGTAGGGGCCAGACTTGCCAGCAATAGTGTGAGAATCCAGTGCAATCGGCGAAATCCCGGTTATTTGACCGGAATCAATGTCTGGTTTCTCCCACCCCGGGTTCAGTTCAGGACCCGTATAGATGGAGGTGTCCAGAAAGACCGGGAACTTACCTTTTTCGGTCTTGGCAGACCGCAGGCTCTCAATGCACGCCCCCGCGAGCGTCCCCAGTCCCGCATAACCATTCACTGCATCCTTTTTGGAGTCGCCCGCGCCCAGCATCGTATCCCCGCCCGCGATGAGAGTCAGCTCGTTTCCGTTACGCGCCACACTTGTTTTAAAACGTGCCCCCAGATCTATGCTGTGCGCCAACGCCAGATACGTGAGAACCTTCATAGCTGATGCGGCCGCGCGCGGCTCGTTCTCGCCCTCGCCGTACACTATGTTCCCGTCGGTGTGCGTGACCAGTACCGAACGATGCGCCCCGGCACGATCCGCTAAAAGCTTCTGCAGCTGAGGAAACTCCGGGGCAACGGCGGAGGCCTCGGGGGCAGCCGACTCCGCGGTGTTTTGAGGCGACTGTTCGGGCTGCTCCTCACGGGCACATGCCGCCAGGGCTGCCAGCGGCACAAGAGAAAAAAGAACGGTGCGGCGGGTAGGGTGTGAACGGAGTGTTTGACGAAAGCGCATCTTTAGAGCATAACGCGCGCGGTACAATAGGTACGATTCCGGCGCACCAAGCGTGACGGAAAACAGCAAGAACACAGTAAGAGAGAGGTTCCCATGGAACTCGACGTCACCATTGAAATCCCCAGCGGATCGCGCGTGAAATACGAAATAGACCACGAAACCGGTCGCCTGCGCCTAGACCGTGTGCTATTTACCTCAATGCAGTACCCCACCGCATACGGCTTTTTTGACAATACCCTCGGCGAAGACGGGGATCCGCTGGATGCGATGGTCATGATTGATGTTGACGTTCTGCCCGGTGTGATTGTTGAGGCGCGCCCCGTGGCCGTGTTCAATATGACCGACGAAGCCGGTGGCGACGCGAAGGTGCTGTGCGTGCCCTCAGATAAGCGCTACGACCACATTAAAACCCTGGCGGACGTGCCCGAGCAGCTCAAAGCCGAGATTCAGCACTTCTTCGAACGCTACAAGGACCTGGAACCCGGCAAATGGGTCAAGGGTGAAGGCTGGGATGATTTGCCTGCCGCGGAGAAGATGGTTCAGGAGGCAATCGACCGCTTCGCCACAGAGTGCCACTAGGTCTCACGCGCGTTCCTCATAACTTCGGGGGCGGAAATCTGCAGTCGCTAAAGGGTACGCCCCGCTGCAGATTTCCGCTCCTGCTTTTGTGCGGGTATTTTTCACTGTGTCGCGCCCAAGAAAACACGCTCGCCGTGAAACTGTTGGCATCAGCCCCGCCGCAACCAGCGGCGGCAACTACACTGTGCATATGAGTGAGAACAGCATCCAAGACCTGCTGAACCCCGAGGCAGTCACCAAAATTGTAGGCACCCTAGCACCCGCCGGGCCGCGCATCGCCCCCGACAAGATGCGGCAGGCGGTGGAATCTATCCGCGCCGCAGCCGAAGTGTCCGTCGATCATGTGCACCGCATCACCGGGCTTGAAGCTGCTCACAACCTACGCGACTCGCAGGTGCTCGTGACCGACCGCAGCACCTGGGCGAAAGCTAACGCGCAGGCGTTCTCGGTCATGCTCGAACCCGTCTTACGTGCCCCGCTGGAAAAAATAAGGCAGAAAAACCCTGCCGCGCTCAGCATCACCGGGTACGGTATCGCCACCGAAGTCGGCAGTATTCTTGCGTACCTTTCAACCCGCGTGCTCGGGCAGTACGAGCCGTATGCGGCACTCGCTGGGTATGGTGCTGCGGGCGGGCGTCTGATGCTGGTGGCACCAAATATTCTGGCGGTTGAAAAGGAGCTCAATGTTGAGCCCGAAGATTTCCGTTTGTGGGTGTGCCTGCACGAGCAGACGCACCGGGTGCAGTTCGCCGCCGCGCCGTGGCTGCGTGACTACTTCCTGAACAAGATCGCGCAGCTTGGTGATAGCGTGAGCACAGGCTTGAGCATTAAAGACGCGCTCGTTGCCTCCAAAGGCGCCCGCACCGATGAGGCTGATAACGAGCCGCAAATTGGTGAGCAGCTTGCCGCCCTGGCAAAAACACCCGCCCGTGCCAAACAGATCGCCAGCGAGATCACTGCCGTCATGAGCCTCCTGGAGGGGCACGCGAACGTGATCATGGATGCCGTTGACGCCGAGATAGTGCCGACCGTCAAAACAATTCGCCGCCGGTTCAACCGGCGCTCCGAGACGCAGAAACTCGTAACCCGCCTCATTTCGCGCCTGCTTGGGCTGCACCGCAAAGCCGCGCAGTACCGCGACGGGCAGAAGTTCGTGCAGCATATTGTGGATGCGGTCGGCATGGAACGCTTCAATACCGTGTGGGAGCGGCCCGAGAACCTGCCGACCGAGCGGGAGATTCACAACCCGGACGCCTGGATGAAGCGCGTGTTGGACGAGGGGTCAGAGGTGACCGACATGGTTAAACATGGAGAAATCACCGAGTAGTCCCAGGGCGGATTATGTGACAAAACCGAGCGACATCCCAATACGCCAGTGGGCTTGATAATGCGTAATTCGCTGCTGCGTCTGCCGTGGGGATCAAAGGAATTTGCGAATAGATTTTGTCACAGCGGCATATACAACAGAGAAGGACAACACATGCAACATGGACGGCAGGGGCGGCTGCATCCGGCGGTAGGGACGGCTCGCCGGGAACTGGCGCGCGCGCTGACGAACCTGCTGGGTGAAGGCACCATCAAGGCGACCGGGCGTGCGCGGCGAGACTCGACCGCATCGCATCAGGGCGCAGAAACCGAGAAGCCCCTCGTGCTGGTTGCGTGCAGCGGCGGGCCAGATTCACTCGCGCTCGCCTGCATTGCTGCGCATTTTGCGCGTCGTTCCGATGTGCGCGTGGGCGCCGTCGTGGTCGATCACGGACTGCAAGCCGACTCCGCCGAGGTTGCCGCATCTACCGCAGAAACCCTCACGAACCTGGGGCTATATCCCGTGCTCACGGAGCGCGTGCAGGTTCCGCAAGGCAGCATGGGCCCCGAAATGGCGGCGCGAACCGCCCGTTACAGCGCCTTTGAACGTGCGGTGCAACATACCGGCGCACGGGCTGTTCTGCTGGGCCACACCCTTGACGACCAGGCGGAAACCGTGCTCCTAGGGCTTGGGCGCGGCTCGGGCACACGCTCCCTCGCCGGAATGCCGCCCGTGCGCATCGAAAACGGAGTAACCTACCTGCGCCCCTTCCTTACTCTGCGCCGCGCCGACATGCTGAATATTTGCGAAGCCGAAGGTGCCACCCCCTGGAACGACCCCACCAACACCGACCAGACGCTCATGCGCGCGCGCATTCGGCACACCATCCTACCGTTCCTGCACGAGCATCTTGGCGGGGATGTGGCACTCTCCCTGGCGCGAACCGCCGCAGTCGCCGGGCCTGACGCCGAATATTTGGATGCGCTCGCCGCCGCCGAGTACGCCCGCCTGAAGCTGCCCACCGGGGTTCATCTGTCGGATATTCCCGGGGCTGATACGGTGCCCGGCGACCACTCCACGGAGGCTGTCTCTGAGAAACCTGCTCCCACAGTTATTGCCCTGAACCGTACGGAAACGGCGGCGCTACACCCTGCCCTCCGGATGCGTGTGCTCGCCCTGGCGACCCGCGCCGCGCAGGGGGAGAACCCCGGGTTTGAGCGGCTGCAGGCGCTTGACGAGTTCGTCGCCGAGCACGCCACCGCCGGTCCAGTGCAGCTGCCCGGGCACGTGAGCGCCTACCGCCGCCGCAAGGTACACGACCCCCGCACCGACACCCGCGTGGATGCGCTTGTGCTTCTGGGGCGAAGCGCCTTGTGAGTGGCTCATCGGCCCCGCCCAGGTAAGGCTTTTCGCTGCGGAGGTTGGGGAATTTGTACACCCTGAAGATCATGAGTGGTTATACCTTACACTTTGCTGATGGTGGCCCTACCAGCCAAGCCCTGGTACTTGGCGTGTCTGGCGAGGTGTGCTTAACCAGTAGGGTTTAAGTAATACTTAAAGCGAACCAAGAAAATATACCCACCTCGGGGTGCAACCTCGGGGCGGGTGCGGCGTGAAGACGCCCCGGCGAGAAAGAAGAATCCGTGCAGGCTCAAGACGTGCAGGACGATCTGAAGAACGTACTCTTCACCAAGGAAGAGATTAATGCGAAAGTTGCCGAGTTGGCGGCGCGCATCGACGAAGATTACGAAGGCAAAGACGTGCTCCTTGTGGGGGTTCTCAAGGGTGCCATTATGGTGATGGCAGACCTGTCCCGCGCGCTCAAGGGGCACTACACGATGGACTGGATGGCGGTTTCCTCGTATGGGTCCGGCACGAAATCCTCAGGTGTGGTTCGTATCCTCAAAGACCTTGATACCGATCTGACCGGTCGGAACGTGCTGATTGTTGAAGACATTATTGATTCCGGGCTGACGCTGGCGTGGCTGCAGCAGAACCTGATGTCCCGCGGCGCCGCATCCGTTGAAATCTGCGCCCTGCTGCGCAAGCCGAAGGCGGTTAAGACCGACGTAGAGGTCAAATATGTGGGCTGGGATATCGACCCCGAATTCGTGGTTGGTTACGGGCTTGATTTCGCTGAGAAGTACCGCAACCTGGACTGCGTGGCGACCCTGCACCCGCACGTATACTCCTAAAACCCGGTTGTGCGCGGCGTGCGCACAAGAGCTTTTGGTGCCCGCGCATCCTAATGAAATTCTGGATGCGCGGGCACGCTTATGTCTGCACGCAGAGCTTCTTGAAACTGTGCGTCACCGCTTAGCCAATCCGCAGCCAGGGGTAAAGGTCTCCCTTGATGAGCTATGAGTTAGAGTTCGACCCGCGTGCTCTTCAAGAATGGCGGAAATTAGATTTCGTGTTTGTGCGCATACCCCATCCCCGAGCCCTTTTAGCCTTGAGGGGAACTGCCGCTGATGCGGGCGTTCCTTGACGGGGGTACGGTACATTTAAAGTTGCATCTTTTTACCGTCACGGAATGCTCCGGTATGCTGTGGCGCGTACACGGCAGCCCTAGCACATGTAAGGATTAAGCGTTGGCGCAAAAACCCAATAATTCCCCTGAGAATCGGGACGGCTGGCTTAATAAGCTGATCTTCACCCCATGGTTGTGGGTGATTGTTGGTGCCCTCATTCTTGTCGCGATTTTCGCGCCGTCAACCTTCGGCTCGGGGAGCCGGCAGGTTGATACGAACGTGGGTATTCAGCTGTTAAACGAGCACAAGGTCAAAAGCGCAAAAATTTATGATGGCGACCAGCGCGTAGACCTGCAGCTGCATGAGGACTACAAGCAGGGCAGGGATAACTACGGTAAAACCGTCAAGTTCTACTATGTGCAACCGCGCGCCCATGACGTAGTGAACGCCATGAACGGTGCCGGGCTGGAAAGCTACACGGACCAGCCGGTGGAGAGTAATTTCTTCGGTTCTCTCCTCTCCCTGTTCGCGCCTCTGCTGATTTTTGGTTTATTCTTCTGGTTCATGGCTGGGCGCATTGGCGGCGGCTCATCGGTGCTGTCGTTCTCAAAGTCGCGCGCGAAAAAGTTCAACAAAGACAACCCGACCGTGCGTTTCTCCGATGTTGCCGGTGTTGATGAGGCACTGGCCGAGCTTGAAGAGGTGCGCGAGTTCCTTGCAGAACCCGAAAAGTTCACCCGGCTAGGCGCTAAGATCCCTAAGGGTGTGCTGCTGTACGGCCCTCCCGGCACCGGTAAAACCCTGCTCGCGAAAGCTGTTGCGGGCGAGGCCGGGGTGCCGTTCTACTCGATTTCCGGTTCTGACTTTGTGGAGATGTTCGTGGGTGTGGGTGCATCCCGTGTGCGTGACCTGTTCAAGGAAGCGAAGTCTAACCCCGCTGCGATCGTCTTCGTGGACGAGATCGACGCTGTCGGTCGCCGCCGCGGCGTCGGCATGGGCGGCGGCAACGACGAGCGAGAGCAGACCCTTAACCAGCTGCTTGTTGAGATGGACGGCTTCGACGGCAACTCCAGCGTGATTGTGATTGCCGCGACTAACCGCCCGGATGTGCTCGACCCCGCCCTGCTGCGTCCGGGGCGTTTCGATCGCCAGATCGGTGTGGATGCGCCCGATATGAAGGGCCGCCAGCGCATCCTTGAGGTGCACGCCGCCGGTAAGCCGATCGACCGTCGCGTCGATTTGGGGCAGGTCGCTAAACGTACCCCCGGTTTCACGGGTGCAGATTTGGCGAATGTGATGAACGAGGCGGCCCTGTTGACCGCCCGCGATAACGGCAACGTGATTGATGACCGCGCTATTGATGAGGCTATCGACCGTGTGATGGCGGGCCCGCAGCGTGCTTCGCGCATCATGAATGAGCACGAGCGTAAGGTGACTGCGTACCATGAGGGCGGTCACGCTCTCGTGGCTGCCGCCCTGCGCAACTCCGCGCCGGTTACCAAGATTACGATTCTGCCGCGTGGTCGTGCACTGGGTTACACGATGGTAATGCCGCAGGACGATAAGTACTCGACCACACGCCACGAGCTGCTGGACCAGATGGCCTATGCGATGGGTGGCCGTGCGGCTGAGGAAATCGTATTCCACGATCCTTCCACAGGGGCCGCGAACGATATTCAGAAGGCGAGCGATACCGCGCGCAAGATGGTGACCGACTACGGTATGAGCGCCCTGCTGGGGTCGGTGAAGCTTGGCAGCGACGACACCGAACCGTTCATGGGCGGCGATCCTTCGGCGGCACGTAACTACTCTGACGCGACCGCCTACAAGATCGACACCGAGGTGCGTAAACTTCTGGAAGAAGCTCATGATGAGGCCTTCCAGATTCTCGTGGAAAACCGCGATGTGCTTGACCGCCTGGCGTTCGCCCTGCTGGAGAAAGAGACCCTGCTGGAGAACGAGATCGCGGAGATTTTCAAGGATGTTCGTAAGCGCCCTGAACGCGAGCACTGGTACTCCAAGGAGGGCCGCGAACGCACCGACATTCCGCCGGTGAAAGCCCCGAGCGAGCTCAAAGCCCAAGCGGAAGCACAGCAGAAGCAGCAGGAACTTACCGGCTCTGCCCAGGAGCCCCCCACCGCCCCCACCAAACAGGCGGCAGCAAACGATGCTCCGGTGACTTCAACCGCGCCAGCGGACACCCCCGGGCCTGCTAGCTCACCGGAAGAAGACCCGACCGTGGCCATCCCCCCGCAGCGTGGACAGGGCCGGGGCGGGGCGTCTCAGCAGCCCCCGTACCGCAGCCCGTACAACCCGCAGAACCGCCCCGGGCAGAACGGCCCGAACCGGCAGAACCCCCACGGAGGCTCAGATGAGCGAGGCTAACGGGTCGGCTGTGGATAAGCCGCGCATTGAGGCGGCGGTGCGGGAAATCCTGCTGGCAATCGGTGAAGACCCTGACCGTGACGGTTTGCAGGACACCCCGGCGAGAGTGGCTCGCGCCTACGAGGAGTTTTTCTCGGGTCTGCACGCCGACCCCGCCGATGTGCTGGGCACGACCTTCGATATTGCCCATTCCGAGATGGTGCTGGTGAAGGATATCCCGTTCTATTCCACGTGCGAGCATCACCTGGTGCCTTTCCACGGGGTGGCGCATGTTGGGTACATTCCCGGGGCTGACGGCAAGGTGACGGGGCTGAGCAAGCTGGCGCGGGTGCTTGAGGTGTATGCGCGTCGCCCCCAGGTGCAGGAGCGGCTGACTACGCAGGTGGTGGAGGCGCTGGAAGAGCACCTGAGCCCGCGCGGTGCGATCGTTGTGATTGAGGCCGAGCATATGTGCATGTCGATGCGCGGCGTGCGCAAACCCGGCGCGAAAACCGTCACCAGTGCGGTGCGCGGGCAGCTCAAGAATGCGGCAACTCGCGCCGAGGCAATGAGCCTGATTTTCTCGAAGCAGTAGCTTCCTAATCCGCGAGCAGGTGGTTTTGGCCCGAACAGGTAGGAAAATCCTATCTTTTCGGTCAAAAACCACCTGCTCGCATTGAAGACAGAAGAGTCCCCTTGGTTTTGAACCATTCTCACGTACAATAAAGGCTGTAGGGGGGAAATATGACTCATATACTCTCTGGTACTCGCATTACCGCATCCGAGGCTGAGGAGAACCAGGCTTTTGCAGATGCAGCTTTGGCATTAGCTGGTCATCATGTCACTGATCCTGTGCTGAAAGATATTGTGGCTCGGGCAGCTCATCATGACATCACTGCCGATGAGGCTATCGCAGAGATCCGCCGCCATGTGCAAAGGGCATCGTGAGAGACCACGCTATCTTTCACACCTGGGATGATTACTATATTCCCGGCACTAGGGTGCTGCGAAATAAATTCACCACGCCAAACAAGCCCTTTGGTGAGACTGACCCAGAAAAATTGCGGGTTATGGAAGAAGCAATTACCAGCCTGAGGATCCGGGAACTTCGTGAGAACCCTGTGCTAGGTAAATTTGACTATGAACATATGAAAGCAATCCATTACGCCATTTTCCATGATATATACGAGTGGGCAGGGCAGGAACGGGTTGCACCAGTGGGGCAGTTTATGTCTAAAAACGGACATGCTTACTATGGGGCTGGCCCGCATCTGAGAGCAGCTGCAGAAGCCGAGTACGCAAAGCTTGTTCAGAAGAATTTTCTGCGAGATTTAGACCAAGATACTTTTGCAGCTGAGCTCGCTGAAAGCTGGGGCGAGATTAATGTAATCCATAGTTTTCGTGAGGGTAACACTCGTAGCCAGTTTGTGTTTTTCTCATACCTTACCGAATACGCAGGATACAGCATTGATACCAGCGCGTTCGCTCCCGATAGTTCCTTGTGTGAGGAATTCGTACAGGCGCGTTTTTATAGTCAGGATACCGGACGAAACGACAGGTTGGCTGCTGTTCTCAGGCAAGTAATCACGCTCTGAGGACAAGAGCGAGACTTAATAAAACTAAAAGCCCTATAACAGTCTTACAAGGATGTATATGAGACCCCCTAGAATCCTGCCCGAATTCCTTGCGTGGGCAGATGAGATTGATGATGCGGGCAGAATTTCCGATCAAAACCATCTAGAGGCCGCACTAGGCTCGCCGTGGTTACCCGGGAGGGGCGGGTACCGGAAGATCGAAGAGTTTTGTGCCGCAATGGGTGCGGGGGAGAAACCGTGCGCAGCCGAGGAAAGTTTTGCGTGGGTGAGGCCTGAACGGCTGATGCGACTTGTGCAGTCGCTAGCCTACGCTATTCCGCAGCATGTGCATGGTCGTTGGGTGAACGCCCGGCTGATGCACTGCCTGTTCAACCCAAGCATCGACAGCTCTTTAGACCTAGCACAGAGTGTCCGCGATTTTCACGAACGGAACAACAAACACTCGGATCGCACCCTCAACTTTTCTGCTTTTTATAACACCAAGACACAGGGTTACGACCTTACGCCGGAGGACGTACTAAATCACGTGATGTGCC
This sequence comes from Rothia sp. HSID18069, assembly GCF_003989155.1. NCBI lineage: Bacteria > Bacillati > Actinomycetota > Actinomycetes > Micrococcales > Micrococcaceae > Rothia > Rothia sp. HSID18069. Next base: position 217,718 of record NZ_RBMG01000004.1, read on the forward strand.
CTGAAAATATTCTGTACCGCGAACTCAAAAACATTATTGGACCTGATATAACCGATCAAGAATCTTTTACCCGCACAGAGCGTTATTATCTGCGTAATTATGATTCAGCGCTTCTGGTCAATGACGTTGATGGCCAGTATTATGAGGCCTTTCGTAAGCTGCTCCTTAGACGCTACCGTGCGGGAACTTTGGGCGATTATGTGCATCAGACTGTTAAGAATCTGCGTACCTGCAACGTGGAGTTGTATCCGTTTCGTTCATCGTGGGTGAGTGGGGTTGAAGATTTACAGAATGTCTATTCGGACTTCAGTGCTCAATTGGTGTTATACCGTCTGGCGCGTTATCTGCGCGATGAGCAGGAAAGCGAGCCCGGATTCTGGCTTGTGATGCGCAGCCGCGGCGCTTGGTATCGGCAAATTCAATCCGTGCTCACGAACCCTGAACCACGTTATGGGCTAAGGTTTGACCCTCAAGATGCGCGTGAACTCGCAGACTGGATCTTCACGACCTATGCGTATGAGCATTCTAGCCGTTCGGCGATCATGACCCCGCAGAATCTCAGAAGCCTCACTCCCAAAGTTAACGGGTCCCTTCAGAAAGGCGAGCGCATGAGCGCTGACGAGCATACCCGCCTGAAGCGAGGCATCCTGCCGGAATGAAGCTATGCTCTGCCCCGCAAGATGGGCATTCCTGCTACAGATGCTGTTTTATGCGGCTGCTTCTAATGCTTGCGAGACATATTGGTTAAGGCTCTGATGCGCGAATGCTGCCTGCTGGCTGAGTTTACGATGCAGTTGTGGGGATACCCGCAGGTTAAAGCGTCCCGAGAATCGTCGTAAATGATAGGGTTCTGGCACCGGTTTTCCTTCTTCCTCCAAGATATCGATAGCCTGGAGCACTACCTGCTGAATTCCGGATAAAGCCTCCAAAGAGCTATCAGCTAGGCAAGAGAGACTAGGAAACTCTGCAACGGTTCCCACAAATTCTTGGTCTTCTTCAGACCATTCGACGCGGTATGTGTATAGTTCTTCCCGAGGAATAGACATTTTATTCTGCCTCCAATTTTTCAATGGCTGCTAGTACCTGACGCACCTGATATGGCTTAGCAGATCCATTTCGGCCCTCTTGTAAGTTAACCAGCGGATCGCCAATCCAAGGTGTCTTGAAAAAGTGATGAGATCCGTGAATACGCGGTTCTCCAAAATATGCTTTACTCACTTTGATGAGATCACGAAAAGCGATATTCTTCGGATTATTGCGCATTTTCTGTAGGATCGTAGCAACACTAGGCATAACAAGAATAGTACCAAATATAGTACTGAAATACTAGAAGGCGCATTAGGATACAGGCAGTATTATTCGTATGTACACAGCTGCATAGACGGCTTTAGAGGGTGGAGCATGCGCGTGATATAGGGTAAGGTAGCAACGATACGGGTGAGCACCCAGTCTGCTAAAACTATGAGTGCTCACCCTGTGAGGACGTTATACTAGCCAGCGGCTAATAGCGTCGACTAACTTAGCGACCGCCTTGATGAATCGTGAACCTGCCTCAACAAGTCGCACGATCATCCGGGCGGTTTCGCGTTTGTCCTTCGACATCCGGCCCTCACCCCCTTCCCGCTATAAACCCCTCACACGACTAAACAATAGGAACGTGAGACGCGGGGGTATAGCCGCAGGGGTATTTATGGTGTGCAGCGGCTAAGGGTGCAGGTGTACGGGTAGCTCAAGAACGCGGCAACCTGCACCCAGGCGATGCGCCTAATCTTCTTGGAGCATAGTTTTAATCTTCATGCGTGCAAGCTGAAGAACCTATTCTTCTCCCTGAGCTTTCGCGTAAAATGAGGTAGGTAGAAGATAGGTGTTGGGGGAGTGCTGATGTCTCAGAGCGATATGTTTGATCTTGATAAGCGGTGGCCTGATCTTTTTGACAGGCTTGACCCCGCGCAGCGCCGCTCAGTAATACAAACCTTGGCAAGTTCCTGGCTTGAAGGTCGTAGGCCAGATCGTCAAGAGGTCGAAAATTTAGTGGATGAAGCATGCGGTGCCATCAGTGAGGAAGAATACCTCCGGCGAGCACTGGAAAAAGCGCGTGGCCTTGAACCCGAGAATAAAGTAGAGAAATCGTCGTGACAGTCTTTGACAGCTGGGAATCCTACTTCTACCCACCACCCAATAATGAGACGTTAAGGAATCTTAAGGGGATTCTGAACCCGCGTGATTTAGCAGCCTATGAGTACGCGGCTACAGATTTACGTAATCGACAGCTGAAAACTGACCCCTCCCTCATTGAGCACACCTATGATGCTGACCATGTGCGCGCTATCCATAGGTACCTTTTTCAGGATGTGTATGAGTGGGCTGGGGATTACCGCACACAGAACATGTTCAAGGGTGGGCGGTTTGTCCCATTCGCAAGCGTGAACGGGGGAGAAATAGACCGGTATCTCAACACAACGCACCACATTGTTACCACAACTGACTGGGCACAGTTAGACCGTGACGAGTTCAGCCAAGCAGCCGCCGCAGTTTTTGCGAACCTGAACCAGGCGCACCCTTTTCGGGAGGGAAACGGCCGAACGTCACGGGTTTTTATGGACCATGTGGCGCAGAACTCTAAGTTCGATTTGGACTATTCGCGTGTGAGCCCTAAAGACTGGAATATGGCGTCTATGTTGAGCGGCCCCGACCTGGGTAAGTATGAGGTGGTGCCGGGATCACTGGTTCCTGTTTTTCAGGCGATAGCTACCAGGCGCGAACCGGAGGTTTCCGCACCGTCCGAGACGAGCACCGTAATGCGGCAGATGCGCTCGAAAATAGGTGAGGTGAAGAAAGGGTATGCCCCATCACCTCAGGGCCAACCGCAGAAAAACCAGCAACGCCAGACCCTGCAGCAGCCGTACCGACCTAAACGCGGGTATGGTGATCGGCGTCCAGGGATGGGGCTGTAGATAACACGTTGAGGCTGTATTAAGTAAGTATTTTGCTAGTAGTTCCCTCGTTTGCGGCAAAATCGCTGGAAATAATCGGCGATATAGCCACAGTGAGCAAGTTACGCCAATAAGGGCGGGCACAGCTTAGAGGCAGATAGCCATTTCCTGCTCATGTAGCTTCGGCCCATGGGAACGATCCACCTTTGTGTCACCCGTTAGCTGCCAGCCCTGCCGTTCGTAGAAGCTGACGGCGCGGGAATTTCCCTCTAAAACCCAGAGATGCGCGCGCTCGCACCCCCATGCGGCAAAGGTGCTGAGTGCATGGCTCATAAGGGCGTGGCCGACACCCTGGCCGAGGGCATCCGGGTCTATATAGAGTGAGTGGAGTCTTCCGTTCATCGTCCCGCCCGGAGTAGCCCTTTCGGGGCGGTCAGCATTGTTGGGTGCCGCACTGAAATGGCAGAACCCTAGCACCGCATCGTCGCGTACCGCGAGCATAAACGACCGTTTTTCACCGTCGTTCGGTCCCTGCACGGACGCTAAATTATTGGGCGGCAAGTTTTGGGGAAGCTGACTGAGGTACCCGCGCATCCTCTCGGTGTCTTCCGCGATGTTGAGCGAATCGAGGTAACCCTGCGGTACCAAGCCCTGATAAGCGAACCGCCACCCTAGAACACGGATGCGCGCTACTGCTTGCGCATCGTTAGGGGCGGCGGGTCGAATTGTGAGGGCATCCGGCATGGCTTAATCCTAACGGATGTGAAGATCCGCCTTCCCAAGCTGCCATAAAATGAAAGGCCCCAAGATACCGAATAAATCACCGTGCCCGGGGCCGTCATCAGTGCTTAATAATTGCATGATTTATACGGATTTAGTTTTGTTGTTTCTGCGGTGAGAGTATGCTGGGATTATTCGCGCCCGGCGCGGGTTTTCCGCTAACCGCGCCGGGGCGCGCATCACATGTGTACGTACAAGGGAGAATGCTGTGACTATGAAGACCGGCGCCTGGGTTCTAGCTCTACTCGCTATTGCGGGGCTGATCGCTGTTGTGCTCATTGACGGACCGCTACGCTGGCTTGCGTTCGGGGAAACCCTCATGACCGGGTTTATTGCCCTGGGGCTGGTAGTGGTTTTGGCGCTCGGCTGGGGCGAGAATAAGCCCGCAGAAATCAACGATTAGGCGCCCGTTTAGGCCGCGAGAGGCGGATCTTATGCCGATAGAGGTGGTCGGCGCATCCGCTTCTCGCGTGATAGCTAAGAGCGGCTGGTGCGCATCCGTTAGGATTGAATCATGCACGCAATGATGAGCCCGCAGTCCCCCGCACACCTGCCCTGCGACGCCGCAGCCGCAGAGCGAACCCTTGTGATGGGAATCCTGAACGTCACCCCCGATTCCTTCAGCGACGGCGGCGAACACTACACCGCGAACGACGCTCTCACCCACGCACAGCGCATGATCGCGCAGGGTGCAGACATTATTGATGTAGGCGGCGAATCCACCCGGCCCGGTGCGGTTCGCATCAGTGTTGATGAGGAACTTCGGCGCATCCTGCCCGTGATCGAGGGGCTTGCCGAAACCGGTATCACCATCAGCGTAGACACCATGAACGCAGCGACCGCCCGCGCCGCCGTAGCCGCCGGGGCGCACATCATTAACGACGTTTCGGGCATGAGCGTGAGCGAGGAGATGGTACAGACCGTAGCCGAGCTGGGCGTACCCTATATTTTGATGCATGCGCGCGGCACCTCAACCACGATGGATGCGCTCGCCGCTTACCCGCGCGGCACCGTCACCGAGGTGCTGGACGAGCTCGCCGCCCTGCGTGATCGCCTGGTTGCCGCCGGGGTTCATGCCGAGAACATTATTCTTGACCCCGGGCTGGGATTTGCGAAGGGTGGCATGCAGGATTGGGAACTGCTCGCCGCCCTTGGGCAGCTGCACACACTGGGGCACCGGGTACTAATCGCCGGTTCGCGTAAACGTTTTCTGGCGAATGCGCTGAACGCGGCGGATGCGGCGCGCACCAAAACCCAGAATCCCGCCACGGGCGCGAGCACCGTTCCCGACCAGATGCCGCCAGCACGCGCCCCCGAAGACCGTGATGCTGCATCCGCCGCTCTCTCTGCGCTCGTGGCGGCCCAAGGGGTGTGGGGGGTTCGCGTGCACAATGTGCCCCCCACGGTGGATGCCGTGACCGTGGCGAATACTTTACGCACCATTACCCGCACCAAACAGACCTAAAATTATGTACCAGTATTCACATCAGCTAAGGAACACCATGCCAAACCCAGCGCACGCCTACGCATCCTGCGACCGCATTACCCTGACCGGTGTTGCCGCCGTGGGTTTTCACGGAGCGCTTGATTTTGAGAAACGTGAAGGTCAGCCCTTCGTGGTAGATACGGTTTTATACACCGACTTCACGCAGGCTGCTGCAACCGACGACCTTGCCCAAACCACGAACTATGCGGAAGTTGCCGAGATTATCCGCACGCATATTGTGGGGGAGTCCCTCGATCTGATTGAGACTCTTGCCGTGCGTATCGCCCAGAACATTCTGGACGAATGCGCGTATGTGCATGCGCTTGAGGTGACCGTCAATAAACCGAAGGCCCCGATTGAGGTAACCTTCGGGAACGTGGCAGTGACCGTATTCCGGGAGCGTGAAGGCACACAGTCTCAGGGCGGAAAGGGTGCCTGCGCGCGTGGGTAATGTGCCGAACGCGAACCAATCGCACCACGCACCCGGTATGGATGCGTTAGCGCATACGGCGGTGCTGGCCCTGGGATCAAACCTGGGCGAGAGCGAAACTACGTTAGAGCAGGCCGCCGCCGACCTCGTGCATCTTAGCGGGGGTGCAGTGCGGCTAGTGCGCGCCTCCGGGCTGTATGTGACGGAACCGGTAGGCGGCCCCGCCGACCAGCCGGACTATATCAACGCCGTCCTTGAAGTGCACACAAGCCTTGATCCCTACGCGCTGTTAGCGCTGTGCCAGCAGGTGGAGGCGCATCATCACCGGGTGCGGCTTGTGCGATGGGGCCCACGCACTCTCGATATTGACGTTATTACCTATGACGACCTTGTCAGCGACGATCCGGTTCTGATTCTGCCGCATCCGCGTGCGCATGAGCGTGCTTTTGTTCTGGTTCCGTGGGAGCAGGCAAACCCGCAGGCGCAGCTGATGGTGCGCACCGCATCCGGCTGGGCCAATAGGGCGGTTGCGGAGCTGGCGTGTGAGGTGAGTGCGGCTGACTCGCATGCCAGCGTTAATGCTGTCAAACTGCTGCGGCCCATGAATTTTATGCCGGAGGAGGCCTGAACCCCCTCAGACGGGCTACCCTTAACTAAGGAGAGTCGCCGCCTAGAGATGAAAGTGAGGGTCTATGAAGCCTATCCCTCTGCGGATTATTCTGCTGTGCGCGGCGCTGGGAGTGATAGTTGCCGTTGCTGTGAACAGTATACTTGTGAGCTCCGGCGGCGGTGAGATCGTGATGTCGCCGGTGGTGATCGTGGTGTGCCTGTGCATGGGCGGCGGCGCCCTGTGGCTGGGGTTTCAGGTGGCCCGCTGGCGCAATATTGAAACCCGCGCGAAAGCGAAAAACATGAACCCGGTGGCGGCTGCCCGGGTGCTGGCGTACGCGCAGGGCTCAATTCTCACGGGTGCTTCTCTTACCGGGTGGATGCTGGGGCTTCTCATCTATCAGCTTTCGCTGGTGAGTGCACGCGGGGTGACGGGCGTTTTGTGGGTGACGGGTGCGAACCTTGTGGGCGCCGCAGCGCTTTTAGCGATGGGTATTTGGGCGCAGTACCTGTGTCGTATTCCACCGGATGATTCCGAAGGTAATTCGTCTTCGGGCGGGTCGAATTCGGGTAAGCTTGCCGCCGACGGGTACTCCCGGGTGAGCGATCAGCAATAGAGGGTATGTATGGTGCAGCTTCCGCACTCTGAGAGCGATTCTCTCACACACGAGGGCGAAGGAACGGTGACCGCGACCGAGGGCGAGTAGGCTGGTGCGTCTGACGATCTGCACCGCCGGGGTGGCCGCCTCCTCAGGGCCCTTGAGCCGCCAACAATGTGTGTTTAGGAATATCACTGGCACACCGTAAAAATCAGTGAATATACTTGATAGTGTGACCATGAACCATCTCAAACCCGCACGCTTGGGTATCGGTATTGTCAGTGCCGGCAAAGTTGGTGCGGTGCTCGGTGCCGCCCTGCGCTCGGCGGGGCACGCCATTGTCGGTGTGCGCGCCGAGTCTGATGCGTCAGCTGAGCGCGCCGAGAACCTGCTGCCGGGCATACCCGTGCTGCTCACTGAGCAGATTATTGAACGAAGCGAACTTGTGCTTCTGGCTGTTCCTGATGATGCGCTCCAACCTGTTATTGAGGGTATCGCCGCGGGGGGCATGGTCAGCCCCGGGCAGCTGTTTGTGCACACCTCCGGGCGGCACGGTGCCGGAGTGTTTAAGCCACTCACCGAGCAGGGGGCTATTGGCCTTGCCGTGCACCCAGCCATGACGTTCACGGGGCTTTCCCTCGATGTGCAGCGCCTCAACGGGGCCAGTTTTGCGGTGACCGGCCCGGCTCCTTTTATCCCTATCGCCCAGGCGCTCGTCGTTGAGATGGGCGGTGAACCCGTGCATATTGCCGAGGCTGACCGTGCCCTCTACCACGCCGCTTTAGCGCACGCCGCAAACCACCTGGTGACCATTATGGGGCAGTCCCAGCAGGCGCTGGCATCTATCGGTGTTGAAGACCCATCCCACTATCTGGGGCCGCTGGTGCGTGCCGCCCTTGATAATGCGCTCGCGGCGGGTGAAACTGCGCTCACCGGGCCTGTTATTCGGGGCGACTCGGGGACCGTTACCGAACATTTGCGGGCCCTGCGGGAGTACGCTGAACAAGAAAATACGCGAGATATAGCTGACTCTTACGCGGAATTGGTAAAATCGACCGCAAAAAGGGCGCATAATAGAGGTTTGTTAAACGATGAACAACTGGGGCGGGTTGAAAGCACCTTGACTGAGCATACCTCGTTCATGGATACCACCGACCCCGCCCCTCAGACAAGGAGTTCTCGTCATGACTGAGATAACGAAACCCCTGGTAGTGAAGACCATTGCAGAGTTTCGCGCCGCTATTGCTGAGGCGCTGGTTGCTGCGCAAGAGAAGCTGGATGCGCAGGCGCGGGCCGCGGCCGCCGAAAATGGTACTGCGGTTGAGTACACGGATGCGTCGCTGGGCTATGTGCCGACCATGGGTGCCCTCCACCACGGCCACGCTAATCTGATGCGCCGTGCCCGCGAACAGAACGAGGTGGTCGCCATCTCTGTATTCGTGAACCCCCTCCAGTTTGGCCCGGACGAAGACTACGAGAAGTACCCGCGAACCCTGGAAGCTGATGTTGAGCTTGCCGCTCATGTAGGCGTCGATATTGTGTTCGCCCCTGAGGTTGAAGAAATGTACCCGGATGGTGAGCCGCTGGTTCGTATTTCGAGCGGCGAGCTGGGGTCACGGTTTGAGGGCGCGACCCGCCCCGGCCACTTTGATGGTGTGCTGACTGTGGTTAATAAGTTCTTCAACATTATTGGTTCAGCGACCGGCGGCCACAGAGTGAACGCCTACTTTGGTCAGAAGGATGCGCAGCAGTTCTTGCTGGTTCAGCGTATGGTGCGCGATTTTAACCATGATGTGACCCTGCGGGCGGTCGCTATCGTGCGTGAGGATAATGGTTTGGCACTGTCCTCCCGGAATGAGTTCCTCTCGGATGATGAGCGTGAGGCGGCCTTGGTGATTTCCCGTACCTTGGCACTGCTGCGTGAGCACTCGCTCAACCGCGGGTTTGAGGGTATTGACCTTGACGGTGCCCGTGAACGCATTAACGCGACCCCCGGGGTGCGGCTGGATTATTTGGAGCTGGTGGATCCGAATAACTTTAACGCCCCCACCAGCGAGTCTGAGCGGGTGCTGGCCCTAGTTGCCGCATATGTTGGCCAGACTCGCCTTATCGATAATATGGATTTACGGTAGTTCAGTTTTTACCGCATCAGCCCACACAGCCCGTGTGGGCGCTTCGCGGTTTAAGACGCAATATTTTCAGCAGAGATACAACAGGTAGGTATTCCCCTTGAGTAACGAGCAGAACGCCGCACCGGCGATCGCAGATATGTCAGACCAGATGCAGATTCGCCTTGAGAAGCGCGCTAAGCTGCTCGAATCCGGGCGCCAGGCGTACCCTGTGGGCCTGTTGGATGCTCAGGGCGGGCGTATCGCACCGGACCATATTGCGGATGTGCGCGCCGAGTACGACCCGAAATTAGAAGCTGGCGAGCTCACTGCAGGGGACGAGACCGACCACGTGGTGAACGTTGCGGGCCGTGTGGTGTTCGTACGCAATACCGGTAAGCTCTGCTTCGCGTCCCTGCAGGCGGGTACGAATGGTGACCGCATTCAGGCGATGCTTTCGTTCAATGAGGTTGGTGAGCAGTCGCTTGCCGACTGGAAATCCCTGGTGGATTTGGGCGATCATGTGTATGTGACCGGTCGTGTGGTGGTCTCTCGCCGCGGCGAACTGTCGATTATGGTGCGTGAGTGGAGGATGGCCGCGAAGTCGATTCGCCCCATGCCCGTGCTGCACAAGGATTTGAACGAGGAAACTCGGGTGCGCCGCCGCTACCTGGACCTGATGGTTCGTCCCGAGGCACGTGAGCTGGTGAAAAAGCGCGCCCTGATTACCCGCACCGTGCGCCGCGTACTGGAAGATCACGGCTATATTGAGCTGGAAACCCCGGTGCTGCAGCTGGTGCACGGCGGCGCGACGGCTCGTCCGTTCCGCACCCACCTGAATGCCTTCGACCAGCCTATGACGATGCGCATCGCCACCGAGCTGCCGCTCAAGCGTGCCGTGGTGGGCGGCATTGAGCGCGTCTACGAAATTGGTCGCGTATTCCGCAACGAGGGCGTGGATTCAACGCACAGCCCCGAATTTACAACCCTGGAATGCTACGAAGCCTACGCCGATCAGTACGTGATGGCCGAGCGTATGCAGGAGATTATCGTTGCGTGCGCACAGGAGCTTGGGGTTACCGCGATTGAGACCGAGGACGGCACGATCGACCTGGGCGGCGAGTGGGCGTGGCTGAGTGTCTACCCCGGACTGTCTGAGGCCGTGGGCGTTGAGATCACCCCGGATACTCCTGCTGAGACGCTGCGCGAGATCGCCGCCAAGCATGATGTTGAGGTGAATCCCGCCTGGGACGCAGAGAAGCTTGTGATTGAGCTTTTCGGCGAAATCGTGGAGCCAACCCTGCTGAACCCGACCTTCGTGTATAACTACCCGCCCAGCGCCCAGCCTTTGGCTCGGCCAAACCGCGATGGTTCCCGCACGATTGAGGCGTGGGATCTGATTATTGGCGGTATGGAGCGCGGTACCGCGTTCTCTGAGCTGATCGACCCGGTGATTCAGCGCGAGCGTTTGACCGAGCAGTCCCATAAGGCCGCTGCGGGCGATGACGAGGCGATGGAACTTGATGAGGACTTCTTACGCGCCCTAGAGCACGGTGCACCGCCGATGGGCGGTCTCGGGCTGGGTGTTGACCGTCTGATTATGCTTTTGGCGGGTGAACAGGACCCTGAACGCCCTGGAACCGTGGTGCGTCAGCCGGGTATTCGTGAAACTATTCTGTTCCCGCTCATGAAGCCCGAAGCTTAAATTATAACTTTAGGTTTAATATTTAATTGAGCTCACATTCAGGGCGGCATTAATCCTGGAATGAGCGTTCTTAAACCGCCCGCACGAAATTTTGAAGACGTGCGGGCGGCTTTTTCTTGTGTGTGCGGGTATTCTGGACTCTAGAAAGCCAGATGAAGGGAGAGGAAATATGGATATTTTGATTGCGTTGGTTCCCCCGATTTTCGCCGGGATTGCCCTGTATTTTATATTGCGGTGGATTAATCGTGCGGACCGTTCGGAGCGTGCAGCGCAGCGTGAGGCTGAAAAAGATGCCCAGCTTTGGTATGAACGGGTAAAAAGTTCACGGGGGTCTGTTAACCCATTTACTGATGATAAACCGTAGTTGTATAAAATATTTCCCGCGAAAGTATTAAAACATATTTCGGAACCTTTATCTTTAGCGTTAAAGTCTGTTACTATGTATGTGCGATAGAAAATGTTTCATATAGAATTCTTTATATTTGAGTTTTCTCTAGCGCGTTCACATAACTACTAAGGAGATAACTACATGGCACAGAAAGTGCGCATCATTCTTGAAGACGATCTCGACGGCGGCCCCGCAGACGAGACCGTACGATTTGGCCTTGATGGTGGCCAGTATGAGATTGATTTGTCGAATGCTAATGCCGCTCGCTTGCGTGATGCTATCCGCCCGTTCGCGTCGAAGGCTCGCCGCGTACAGAGTACTTCGGGGTCCGGCCGTGCAGGTCGTGGCTCGCGTGGCGCAGCAACTGCTGTGAAGCGCAACCCCGAGACCGCTGCTATCCGTAAGTGGGCTAAGGAAAACGGTCATGAGGTTTCCGATCGCGGCCGCATTCACCAGGAGATTCAGGATGCGTACTACGCAGCACTGAAAAAGGAACAGGCATAAGCTACGTTTCTTAAATAAAAGACGGGAAGGCTTTTGAGCCTTCCCGTCTTTTATTTATGTCATTTTTCTGTCAAAGTGAATCTTGCCAGGTTGATTTGTGTATTGTGGCGGGCGGAGCGATAGGGTGAGGCTCTAAAGTGTGGTGGTGAACCTCCGTAAATTTGGTGTGACGAGGTGGTCTCCAGGGTGCATATAATGGTCTGTCCACATCAACTGTGGAATGTACGGCACATGTTAGTTGTGTAGGTTAATCTCACGATCATAATCGGTTGTTGTGGAGATGTCGAGAAAATATCCGCGATACTCCATCTCTATTTGGTATATTTCATGCATATTTTGATAGTTGCATTTTTGGAAAATTGTTTGAAGTGTTTTATTTCCTGCCCTTTGAAATGGATAGTACAGGGCGGGCTATTGGGTGGCGTAAGGAATAATTTCGGTGTGCCGAAAACATGCATATGGTTACCACTTAGAGAGAATTCATTCTATATTTTCCTGGTAAATAGTTGCAGTTTCTATAAAATAAATCAAGCCCTTGAGGTTTATTGCCGGGATTAAACGAAAGTTAAACTTTATTTAAGTCTCGTATATACATAAGGGTTACCGAAAGGTAAGCATTAGGTTTTCATAATCCCTCAGAATCCTCGTGCCGCCGAGCTCGCTGCGGCAGATGATGCGCGCGTGACCCCGGCTGCGGGCCGGTGCGACCTTCATCTCGCTAGTTCTTTCGATGGCGAACAGTCCCCACGCGAGGGGTAATACCGCGTAGTCTTGTATCAAGTAGAAAATCCTAGGAGTACGCAATGTTTGAACGCTTTACCGACCGAGCTCGGCGCGTAGTGGTGCTTGCCCAAGAGGAAGCACGCATGCTCAACCACAATTACATCGGTACTGAGCACCTACTGCTCGGCCTAGTTCACGAGGGGGAGGGCATTGCGGCCCGAGCCTTGGAGTCGCTGGGTATTACGCTCAACAGCGTACGTGAACAGGTGCAAGACATTATTGGCCCGGGGGCAAACGCGCCCAGCGGGCATATTCCCTTTACCCCGCGCGCGAAGAAAGTGCTGGAGCTTTCGATGCGCGAGGCTATTCAACTTAACCACGGTTACATCGGCACCGAACATATCCTGCTGGGTATGGTGCGCGCGAACGAGGGTGTGGCAAACCAGGTGCTGGCTAAACTTGGTGTGGAACCGGCCGCCGTGCGCCAAGCCGTAATGGACCTTATCTCTGGGTACCCCGGTAATGGTGACTCGAAAGAAACTGCCGGTGTTGGCGCGGGCAACTCCCGCGAGGGCACCCCGGCGGGCTCGACGATTCTCGACCAGTTCGGGCGTAACCTCACCGCCGCTGCACGCGAGGGTCAGCTTGACCCGGTGATTGGCCGTCACCACGAGATGGAGCGCGTGATGCAGGTGCTCTCACGCCGCACTAAGAACAACCCCGTGCTTATCGGTGAACCCGGTGTTGGTAAAACCGCTGTTGTTGAGGGTCTAGCCCAGGCTATTGTGCATGGTGACGTACCCGAAACTCTTAAAGATAAGCACCTGTACACCCTGGATTTGGGTTCCCTGGTCGCGGGCTCCCGGTACCGCGGTGACTTTGAGGAACGCCTTAAGAAAGTACTCAAGGAGATTCGCACTCGCGGCGACATTATCTTGTTTATCGACGAGATTCACACCCTTGTCGGGGCCGGTGCCGCAGAGGGCGCTATCGATGCGGCCTCCATTCTGAAGCCGATGCTGGCTCGCGGTGAGCTGCAGACCATCGGTGCCACCACCTTGGATGAGTACCGCAAGCACATTGAGAAGGACGCCGCCTTGGAGCGCCGCTTCCAGCCGATTCAGGTGGACGAGCCTTCACAGGAGCTCGCTGTGCAGATTCTTAAGGGTGTGCGCGATAAGTACGAGGCTCACCACCGCGTGACTATCTCGGATGAAGCAATTGAAACTGCCGTAAACCTGGCGGCGCGCTATATCTCTGATCGTTTCCTGCCCGATAAGGCTGTTGACCTGATTGACGAGGCGGGCGCACGCCTGCGTATTAAGCGGATGACCGCCCCGCCCGAGATTAAGGTGCTGGAAGAGAAGGCAGGTAAGCTCAAGCGCGCGAAAGAAGACGCTATTCGGGAGCAGGACTACGAGAAAGCTGCCGGTCTGCGGGATGAGGAACAGAAGGTTCTTCAGGAGAAAGACCAGAAAGAGAAGGCATGGCGTGAAAACGGTGACGCCTTCGGTGAGGTGACCCCCGAGGTTATTTCAGAGGTTCTGGCGTCTTCAACCGGCGTTCCGGTGTACAAGATTACCGAAGAAGAGTCCTCGCGTCTGCTCAAGATGGAGGACGAGCTGCACAAGCGTGTGATCGGGCAGGAGCACGCCATTAAGGCGTTGGCCCGCTCGATTCGCCGTACCCGTGCCGGGCTGAAAGATCCGAACCGTCCGGGCGGCTCGTTCATTTTCGCTGGTCCGACCGGCGTCGGTAAGACCGAGCTTGCGAAGGCTTTGGCAGAGTTCCTCTTCGGCGATCAGGATGCACTGATTACTCTGGATATGTCGGAGTACCAAGAGAAGCACACCGTTTCACGCCTGTTCGGTGCCCCTCCCGGGTACGTGGGCTATGAAGAAGGCGGTCAGCTGACCGAGAAGGTACGCCGTAAGCCGTTCTCGGTGGTGCTGTTCGACGAGGTTGAGAAGGCGCACGCCGACCTATTCAACTCGCTGCTGCAGATTCTTGAAGATGGCCGCCTGACCGATTCGCAGGGTCGTGTGGTGGACTTTAAGAACACCGTGATTATTATGACCACGAACCTTGGTTCACGCGATGTGAACCGCCGCGTTCCTGTGGGCTTCCAGGCAATGGACGATAACGCCGCTGACTACGAGCGTATGCAGGCCCGCGTCATGGAGAACCTCAAGGAGCACTTCCGCCCCGAGTTCCTGAACCGTGTGGACGATATTATTGTGTTCCCGCAGCTCTCCGAGACCGAGATTCTGCAGATTGTGGACCTGTTTGTTGGTCGTTTGGCAAAGCGTCTGGCGGATCAGGATATGTCGATCGAGCTGACGAATGCGGCGAAGGTTCTCATGGCTTCGAAGGGCTACGACCCGGCGATGGGCGCCCGTCCGCTGCGCCGCGAGATGCAGCGCAATATTGAGGACGCCCTGTCAGAGAAGATCCTCTTCAGCGAAATTAAGCCCGGTGAAAAGATTACCGTGGACGCTGAGGGTGAAGGGGATGACGCGAAGTTCACCTTCTCCTCCCAGCCGATGAAGGAATTATCCAGCGAGTACCTGAAGGATCTGGATTCGCAGTCGGTCGCTGAGGAAGAAGCGGTTGAAGAAGCCGAGCAGATCACCAATAACGCTGCCGAGTAGCTTTCAGCCTCGGTTAGTGATCAGGCTCAAATGAGCGCAGAGCACCCCCAGTCTCCCGTATGGGAGGAGCTGGGGGTGTTTCTTTATGCCTGTGCCCTGCATGTTTGCCTGGAAGGGGTGCGCTGGTGTCGGGCGGGATGCGGCGGAGGGATAGTATGCTTAGTACATGCCCGCATCATCGAAAAAAACTCAGTCTTCATTGTCTCGTTCACGACCGGAACGGGGGCAGGACGCCTACCGTGCCGAGGTTCAGGCGCGGCTGGGGTTTTCCATTAAACGTGCCGAGCAGGCGATGATGGTGGCAAAATCTAAAGCTTTGCGGGAGTACGATCTGAGTGTCGCACAGTATGCTGCCATGCTTTCGCTCTACTATGCTCCCGGACAGTCAGCGGCGCAGCTGGCACGCGCTGCGGCGGTGACCCCGCAGACAATGGCTACTGTTCTTGCGCGTCTGGAGGCAAAAAAACTGATTACCCGCGTGCCTTCAGAAATCCATAGTCGCGTGAATGTGGTGACCCTAACCCCGGCGGGGGAGGAGCTGGGGCTGAAGGCTGACAAAAAGGCGCGTGCTGTTGAGGATCTTATGAGCAGTGAATTCACCCCGCAGGAGCAGGAGCAATTACGCGATTTGCTGGGCCGACTCGTTGAGGTTCTTGAGGGGTAGGTTCTGCCCCGTTGACGTGCGGGTGTTTATAGGCGCCCGCAAATAATCCGCTGTCTGAGGCCCGGGAATAACACTACCCTTAATAGCAGATGTCTGTTATAGTTCAGTGTGCGACTATAATTAAGGAGTATGATGATGAAGGCTGTCCAGATTACCAGCTACGACGGGCCCCTTGGCACCTTAGAATACGGTGAAACATCCGACCCAACCCCGGCTGCCGGACAGATCGCTATTAACGTTCACTACGCAGGCGCTAGCTACGTGGAAGCACTGTTTGCAGGCGGATTCGTACCGACTATCCCTGTGCCCTGGGTGCCGGGGCTTGAGGCATCCGGCACGGTTCGAGCCTATGGCGAAGGGGTCACGGAGCACGACGGCCTTGAGATTGGCACTCCTGTTGCCGCCTTTACGGTCACTGACAGCGGAGGGTACGGGCAGATCGCGGTCACTAACGCCCACCTGGTCGCCCCAATACCAGAGGGGCTAGATGCTGCCACCGCAGCCGCTGTACCCGCAAACACTACGGCTGCGCTCATAGCCCTGGAACGGCTGGCTCAGGTGCAGTCGGGGCAGAGCGTGCTGGTTCAGGCCGCCGCAGGTGGCCTTGGGTCTCAGCTTGGGCAGGTGGCACGGTATCTGGGTGCTTCCCGCGTGGTGGGCGTTGTTGGTTCTGAACAGAAGCGGCACGCGGCATTAGAACTGGGGTATGACGAAGTAATCTTACGCGATGATCTAGCAGAGCAAGAGCCCGACCAATTCGATATTATTGTCGACCCGGTGGGCGGCCCAACACGCGCTCGGTGCGTGGATCTGCTCCGTGTAGGTGGTCGCCTGCTTGTAGTAGGCGACGCTGCTCAGGCGGGGGATCAGCTCATAAGCAGCAATGACCTGTGGCTTGGCGGTAAAAGCGTCATGGGATTCAACCTAGGGGCTTTAACGGCGGCACAGCCTGAGCTTGTGGGAACATACCTCCGGCGTGCGCTGCAGCTGGTCGCCGATGGGGAAGTGAAGGTGCAGGTGACGGACGTCGTGCCTATTACCCAGGCCCCTAGTGTTCTGGCGAGGCTGCGGGCCGGAAGCACTGTTGGTAAAACCGTCCTTAAACACGAAGCGCTATAGTGACGCGCTAATAGTGATACCTTCCCTCCCGGCTGATTGAGGGCCGGGAGGGAGGGAAAGCCGGGTGATAGATGGGGCTTATTCAGTGGTTAGCCAGTCATTGAGTGTGGTGGGGTCGGTACGGTCTGCTGGGTCAGGGATTAACCCGCCTTTAGCGATAGCCGAACCAAGGTATGGCAGCTGCCACACCAGCTTGGGGTGTTTGCCGCCGATTTCACCGCGCGCCGCGAGGATACGCTTCACAAACTCGGCTGCCGTCCCTTCTTCGGCGCCGCGAATTGAAATAACGCCTGAATCGGGGATATTCATCTGCCCCTCAGCAATATCGCAGGCTAGCTGAGCCACCGGCGCAGCCGGTAATGGCGACATTTTCATAGTGGGCAGCACCGATACGGGCCCAAAAGTGACCTGCTTTACGAGGGTGGGCAGAATCTCAAACCATTGCGCGGAGTGAATAATCACAGTTTCCACCGGTGAGGCCTTATAAGTGTTTTCCTGCACGGCCTTGCCGCTGTAGTAGCCGTATCCGCGGCATACTGCCGCATCCTGCACACCGGCAATCGAAATGCACACAATGCGCTTCACCTGGTTCTCTGCCGCTGCCTGCGCAATATTGCTGGCGGTGAGCTTAAAGAGTTCCTCGGCCTTGCGACGATTCATGACCGTGTGGTTCAAGGCATCAATGACCACATCCACCCCGGCGAGAGCTGGGGTGAGGCTCTCAAGCACTGAGGCATCTACCCCGGTGGAGCGGCTCAACGGCACCACCTGGTGCCCTCGCTTCTCAAGTTCGGTGCAAATTTTCGTGCCAATGGTTCCGGTTGCCCCTGCAACTGCTATTTTCATGAGTATCCCTCTTGAGTGAATAGTTGGTATTTCAAATACGTATTTTCTATTCTTTCAAAAGTTGGAAGCGAAAACAATAAGTTTCTGAATAAAGTATCTAAAAAATTTATATACTAAATTGTTATAAAAGCATAAAATATGTCTAAATACTTATGCGCTATAGTGAAACTAAATCATCTTTTTCACTCGCCAGACCGTCAGCAAGTAGTCCCTCATAGCAGCGTTGGATCTGCTCTTGAGAAGAGCCTAGCGTACGCAGCGACTTCACCACTGCTGACAAGTTTTTGGGTGCCACAATATCGGGGGAGAAGTTGGTAATAAGTTCCTTAGGGATGGGGTGGTGGGCTTCCCGAAGAACCGCCATCATTGCCCCGCGTAACTGCCGGTCTGTGCCATGCCAGCTTTGACCCTGAGGGGTGTACTCAGCCTCTGGTTTGCCAGCGGCAACCCAGGCACATAAATGCCTAATTGGGCATATATTGCAGGTTGGAGATTTTGCGGTGCACACCAGTGCCCCAAGCTCCATCGTGGCGGCATTCCATAGGCAGCTAGCCTGCTCATCGGTGGGCATCAGCGTCTCGGCGAGGCGAGTTTCAGCCGCATTAAGCGACTTGTGTGGCAACCCTTTGCCGCTGATGGCACGCGCGTGTACCCTGCGAATATTTGTATCTATTACAGTTGCACGCCGCCCAAATGCGAAGGAAGTAATCGCTGCTGCAGTGTAAGAGCCAACCCCCGGTAAGGCCAGCAGCTGCTCATAAGTGCTGGGAACATCACCATGATGCTCTAACACAATAGCCTGCGCTGCGCTATGAAGGCGCTGCGCCCGACGCGGATACCCCAACCTGCCCCAAGCACGCACCGCCTCAGCGGACTCTTCAGCTGCTAAATCTTTGGGGGTCGGCCAGCGGCGCATCCATTCTTCCCACACTGGAAGAACACGTTTAACCGGAGTCTGCTGAAGCATAAACTCACTTACCATCACGCCCCACGCGGAGCAATCTGCGCGGCGCCACGGCAGATCGCGAGCATTGGCGATAAACCAGTCACCCACCAGCTGGTGCAGCTGCTCTGTCTGTGTAAAAGATACATGGGGTACTTCAGAAACAGTCTTTGGGCGGGAAGTGCGTGGTGAAGAGGTCATTGAACTAGGGTAAAACACCCGCAATATATTCCAAAAATAATATATATGCATAATTCCCGTTAAGGAATAAAACGCTGTATTCTTATATGTATGTCAGAAGATATGGATTTGCCCCCTGAAGTATATCGCCGTCGACGCATTATTGCGGCAGTTGCGGCAATTATTATTTTGATACTTCTTATAGTAGGTATTACCTGGGCTGTTAATACCATTCAAAACCGTAATACGAATGAAGCAGTCCCCAGTGCTACAGCAACAGCAGAGGCATTCCAAAACTTCAGCGCCCGAGCGGATGTGACCGCCTCACCCACCGGCTCGGCAAGCGCCAACCCCTCACAAGCAGCCGATCCCAGTAAAAGCCCTGACCCGAGCGCATCCACCTCCTCGGCTGCTGTAGCTGCCTGCTCTGCACAGAACCTTAAAGTGACCGTGGCCCCCTCCAAAAAGCAGTATGCTGCGGGGGAGGCACCTTCTTTTACCGTCACCTACACCAACACCTCTAAAACCCCCTGCGCCATCGGCGGAGATAAAGCAGAAAACGGCATAGAGCTGAACATTACCTCCGGTGCGGCACAAACCTACTCAAAGAACAAGTGCGCCCCTGCGCCGTTGAAAAAAGCTGAGCTTGAGCCGGGGAAAGAAGCCACCGGTGAGATAGCCTGGGACCGCAAATCCAATGCGTCAGGGTGCGAAAAAACGAAGGACGCCGAGAAAGGCACTTATTCGGTGGTTGCAAGCGTGAACGGTGTTGCCTCACAGGCGGTAAGCTTTACCCTCGCCTGATAGTAACTATCGCGGCATCCGCGGTGCTGTCCTGAGGGAGGGGGCCTCTAAGCACGCTCCCTCCCGGCCGGGGGGGGAGGGAGGCCGGTAGTTTCCCGTACGTGAAGCCGCCTTCAGAAATGCTCTGCACGGGCTAGTGTGTGGTTTACAGGTACTTTTCGAGGGTGCTCTCAGCCATGCGGGAGAGCGACTCACGCAGGGTGCGGGCGCGGTTGCCGCCGACCCCCTCCACGGCCCGCAAATCCTCAAGGGTGGCTGCCATAAGCGCCTGTAAAGTGCCGAAACGTTCGACTAGGCGCGAAGAGATAATATGTGGGATGCTTTGAATACCATCCAGCAGACGGTATCCGCGCGGCTGAAGCGGAGTGTCTAAATCATACCCCTCAAAGCCGACCACCTGCGCAATAACCTTCAAATCGACAATGTTCATATCGTCCAGGTTCTCCAGAGCCTCAACAGCATCCCCAATATTCCTCGGGTTGGGGTTCGGCAGGTAGTCGAAGAGAATAATCTCGCTGCCGGGCATGTCGGGGCTGCGCAGTTCCTCAAGCTGAAGCGCCACCAGGCGGCCATGCACACCCAGCTCAAGCACATAGTGGCTAACCTCGGAAATAATACGACGCACCATCTCCATGCGCTGAAGGGTGGCGGCCACATCCCCCAGGGTCACGTGCGACTCAATTTCTAGAGTCGAGAGCGTCCCCAGCACTTTACGCAGGCGTTTCTTGTAGCTTTCAAGAGTCTGGATGGCCTGGTTAGCGCGGCTCATGAGGTACTGGGTGTCCTGCACCGTGTAGCGGGTACCATCCACATACACCGAAATCACAGACATAGAGGCACTGACCGAAATCACCGGAAAACCAGTCTGGATAGCGATACGTTCGGCGGTGCGGTGGCGGGTACCGGATTCATTCGTCTCAATGAACGGATCAGGCATGAGCTGCACAGCGGCTTTGAGGAGCCGGGTGGCATCCCTATCGCAGATAATAGCGCCATCCATTTTGGCGAGTTCGCGCAAACGGGTGGCCGAGAATTCCGTATCAATATCGAACCCGCCGGAAGAGAGCGCGGCAACGGTGCGGTCTGAACCGAGCACAATGAGTGCGCCGGTACGTCCGCGCAGGATGCGCTCCAGCCCCTCCCGCAGTTCGGTGCCGGGGGCGATGCGAGCGATCGTTTTGAGAAGGAGTTCGCTATAGTCTGTTTGCACGTGCTCCATTGTAGCCTGTTTATAGTGTTATTTCGCCTTTGAGGGTTGAGCGCAGGGGGCGCGTAGTTACACGGAAAAATGCATAAATAAAGAGTATTCGTTCTGTTTTAAGTGGTGGTTTACCGCCAGCGCACGCCCTGACCGGGGTGCATCATCGGTATGGTGCCTTATGGGCAGCTGCAGGTCTTAAACCGTCAGGGCCGCCCGTACAATAAAAACTATGGCTGCACGCACAAAAACCACTAAAGGAACCCCCGCCTACCGCTGTACTGAATGCGGCTGGACCACCGCCAAATGGGTGGGCCGATGCGGGGAATGCCAAACCTGGGGTTCTGTCGAGGAAGCCGCCGGGGGTACCGTGGCGCGCACCCGTACCGCATCCAGCGTGCAGAAACCGGCGCAGGTGATCGGCGAAGTAGACTCGACCGTCGCCGCCTATATGAGCACCGGCAATCCCGAATTTGACCGGGTGCTCGGCGGGGGACTGGTGCCCGGTGCCGTGATTCTGATGGCTGGCGAACCCGGCGTGGGCAAATCTACCCTGCTGCTGGATGTTGCCGCCATCTTCGCGCGCGGATACACCCCGCGAACCCCCGCCGCTGAGCGTGCCCGCGCGAAAACCCGCGACGTGCTGTATGTGACCGGTGAGGAATCCGCCGCGCAGGTTAAGCTGCGTGCGGACCGCATCCACGCCGTTGCCGATACCCTGTACTTGACGAGCGAAACCGACCTGGGGACCGCGCTGGCGCATATTGAGCAGGTAGACCCGGCGATGCTGGTGATCGACTCGGTGCAGACCCTTGCGTCCGCAGATGTTGAGGGCAGCGCCGGGGGTGTTACGCAGGTGAGGGAGGTTGCCGCATCGCTGATCGCCACCGCGAAAGCACGCAATATGTGTACCCTGCTGGTGGGGCATGTGACCAAGGAAGGCACGATCGCCGGGCCGCGACTGCTGGAACACCTGGTCGATGTGGTGTGCCAGTTCGAGGGCGATAAACACTCCAATATTCGTATGCTGCGCGCTATTAAAAACCGGTATGGGCCCACCGATGAGGTCGGTTGTTTCGATATGCACGAGGACGGGATTGCGCCCGTGCTCGACCCGTCCGGCATGTTCGTTTCGCGCACGCCGCATCCGGTGGCGGGAACCTGCGTGACCGTGACGATGGAGGGGCGCCGCCCGCTCCTTGCCGAAGTCCAGGCGCTCTTGGATCAAGCGGTGGCACCCGCGCCCAGGCGCACGGTGGCGGGGCTGGATTCGGCACGCATCCAGATGCTTTTGGCGGTTTTGCAGCGCCGTGCCGGGCTGAACGTGGGCAAACTCGACTGCTATGTTTCCACAGTGGGAGGCGCCAAAATCTCTGAGCCCGCCGCCGATCTGGCGTGTGTGATGGCGCTGGCATCGGCTGCGCAGAATAAGCCTCTGCCGCGTAAACTCGCGGTGTTTGGCGAGGTCGGCCTGGCGGGGGAGGTGCGTGCCGTGCCGGGTATTCGCCAGCGTATTGCCGAGGTTGGCAGGCTGGGGTTCACGCATGTGCTGGTGCCCGCATCCCCAACGGGCGTGGGGCAGGTGCCCGATGGGGTGACCGTGCGCGAGGTCGCCACCTTGGGCGAGGCGCTGAACCTGCTCTTCCCGCAGGATAAATAACTGCCGCACATCGTGATGCGAACCGTGAGCAGAGTATTTTGGCGAGCAGATAACGAATTGCTGTCTGCTCGCCAAAATATTATCCGCTCGCGCAGGCTAGGTGGTTAGCTTTGCGTTTTCTCCCGCGCATGCTCATGTTTGGGGAAGAAGAAGGCAGCGAAAGTGCCCAGTACCAGTGCTGCCGCACCGGTCAAAATGGCTGGAGAAGCCGCATCCGTAAACCCTGTGGGCGTAAGGGTGCCGTCAAGGGCCGTAAAAATTGCGGTGAGAGTGGCGACCCCCAGCGCGATTCCTACCTGCCGTATGGTCATATTAGTCCCCGAGGCGGTTGCCCTGTCTTCAGGCACCATGCCTTGCAGGGTTGCCGTGGCGATAGGGGCAAAAACCATGCCCATACCCACCCCGGCGGCCATATAGAGAGGTACAGAGTAGATATATTCAACACCGGGATCAAGGATTGCACCGATCCAGAGCAGCCCAATACTCATGAGTGCCATGCCAACCACAATCACTGGGCGGGTACCGACCCTGGATGTCAGCAGTCCTGCAAGCGGTGAAACAATCAGGGGCGCGAGAGTCCATGGCATGGTCATCAGCCCGGCTTCGAGCGGGCTTGCCCCTTGGACCACCTGCAAGAACTGAAGCAAGATAAAAGTAACCCCAAAGGTGCCGAAGAAAAAGAGGAACCCTACAATATTCGCCATACTAAAACTGCGGTTACTAAAAAGACGCAGCGGAAGCAGAGGCGCGGCGGCGCGTGATTCCCACCAGATGAAAGAGACTAGGACGAATACTCCACCAATCAGAGCGGTGAGGACTTCCAGGCTAGTCCATCCGGCATCATTGCCGCGCACGATGCCGTAAGTTATGCCGAACAGTCCTATCCCCACGAGGGCCAGCCCAGGGAAATCAAGCGGTTCGGGGCGGCCTCGGGACTCTGGGATTGTGAACCATACCAGGGGAATGCAGAGCAGCCCGAATGGTACGTTAATCCAGAAAATTGCGTGCCAAGTCATGCCCTCAACCACAGCACCACCGATAAGGGGACCGAGCGCTACACCAAGTCCAGCGACTCCTCCCCAAATTCCAATAGCAGTAGCACGCATCCGCTCGGGTACGGATGTACTCAGCAATGCAAGGGAAAGTGGCATAACGGCAGAGCCGCCGATTCCTTGAAGAGTACGGGCCGTGATGAGGGTGCCAATATTATCGCTGATACCGCACCACGCAGAGGAAGCAGTAAATACAAAGATCCCCAGTAGGAAGACACGACGGCGTCCAAACCGGTCGGCCAATGCCGAGGACATGAGAATGCAGGATGCAAAGGTCAGGGTGTAGGCGTTTACCGTCCACGTGAGTTCTTCCAGCGTGGCACCTAGATTTGTTCGAATAACCGGGAGGGCATTGGTGACGACGAGGTTATCGAGGGAAGCCATAAACATGGGAATAGACAGCGAGATGCTGATGAGCCAGGCGGGGTGAGTACGGGGTTTTTCTGCCTGTTGGGTCTGTTTCATGGGAAGGTCCGTTTCGTCTAGCTTTAAGTAATCAATTGATTACTTAAAGCTAGGTTGTCGGGTGATAACATGTCAATATGGCCGAGAAAAAACCTGCACCTGGGCAACGTCTCCCCGCCGCCGAGCGCCGTGAACAGATGCTAAACGCCGCCAGTATTGTTTTTGGTGAGCGCGGCTACACCGGAGCTACCACAGATGCCGTTGCCAAAGCAGCTGGAGTGAGCCAGGCGTATATTGTGCGCACCTTCGGCTCTAAAGAAAACCTTTTCGCAGAAACAGCCAGCCGTGCTGTTGATAAAACCATTGAAATATTTCGTACAGCTGCTCAAGGTGTGGAAAGCCCCCAGGAACTCATAAGAGAGATGGGGCATGCCTACGTAAAACTTGTAGCTGACCGGGGAATTCTGCTGACCATGATGCATGTCTTCACGATGGGGCATCATGAGCGGTTTGGTCGGCTCGCCCGCGACGAATTTATGCGTATTTACCGAGTACTGCACCACGAGATAGGGATGAGCCCTAAAGAAGCCGAAAAGTTTTTGGCGAAAGGTATGCTCATTAACACGGTTTTGGGGATGCGCTTAACCGATGTTATGGAAGCCGCCCCTGATGTACAAGAACTTTTGGAGTGCATATTCACGCAGGAAGAAGCTCAGACCGTAGCGGATCTGATTTCTGGGTATGAGCCGCTGCCTCCTGCGGCACGGGGACGCACATCATCCTAACGATGTGCGCAGCCGCCGCCTGATTGTCTTCCAGTGAGGCTACTCGGGGTGCTTCTCAAGCTCCTGGTCATGCAAGATAATGTTGATCGTGCGGCTCCGCAAATCTTCCTGCTCATCCTGGTTGTTATTAGCCTGCACAATTGGAATTTCGGAGGTGCGCGGTGCGTGCTCCGTGACGGCTTCACCCAGCTTTACCAGTGCTGCGGATGCCTGCTCGTGCCCCAGGCCGGTGGCTTCAAGCATATCCACCGTCATCAAGCGCAGCATGAGCACCAGCGACTCACCCTCAAATGAGGCCACACCCATCTGCCTCGGCTCCAAGGTGCCAGCGAGATCCACCAGACGTTCACGCGCAACCTGCATATAATGCGCCCGCTCCTGCTCGGTACCCGAATACATGCCCAACCCCACGCTCTGCGTGGCAAGCGCCAGCGAGTCCAAGGCCGCCGCTAACGACTCCAAGGCGGCTGGGCGCAGCTGCACGTGCGCAATCGTTGAGGCCATACGCCGGTTAAACACACGGTCGTTACGGATCGCTAAATCAACGGCGTTGAGGGTCTGCGCCAGCCGGTCAAGTTCAGCCCGGCTCTTCTTACCCACCCACGAGAGCTGAGCCATGCCGCGCGCCGTCACCAGGTCGTTGCGGCACGCATCGTAGAGCGGCTGCAGCTGGCGGGCGTCCCGTAAACTCTGGTACGCCTTCTCGTAGTTATACTCGCGGATCGCGCTTGCAGACAGAAAAAACACGTCAGAAAACGCGCCCATGAGCGCTTCGGCACGCTCCCGGGGGCCATTGCGGGGGTCCTTAGGCATGAGGAACATCATCAGAAACGCCGCCACGCCGCCCACCACGCCATCCAGGCTGCGGGTAAACGGCAGATCGGAGGTTGGCGGCAGCAAAATCACCAGGCACGACTGGGCGCTCATCTGAATCGTAAAAATAATGCCGTTATCAATAAAGCGGGCCAGAAGCACCGACAGGAACAGCGCCACCGCCGCCTGCCACGGCCCGCGACCCAACGCCATCAGCAGCAGCTCGCCCACCAGAATGCCGCACGTGACCCCCAGCGACACCTCCAAAATACGGCGGGAATGGGTGGACCCGCTCACATACCCCAGGGACACAATGGCGGCTGTCGCAGCGAAAATGGGTTCCTGATGCCCCAGCACATAGAACGAGAAAAAGTACGCGCCAATCCCCGAGATCGTAATCTGCAGGGACTGAAAAAACCCCGTGCGCACACGGCGGGCACCCTCACTCAAATAGCTGCGGGTGTGCTTTCTCGCTGAGGTATACATGCCAGCCATATGTTTAGTGTACCGGCGTGCGGCCTGCTGTACAGGCCCACAAGGGGGTGGGTGTCGCATTCTGCACCCACCCTCGGCCGGGCTTAGCCTACCGGCGCAGGATGCGCTTCAGCAGAGAACCCTGATACTCAGCCAGCTTACGCTCGGCAGCCTCAGCGCGCTCACGCAGCCCGGCTATCTCGCGGTCTTTCCCCTCAATCTCGTGGCGGCGGGCGTCCTCCCACGAGTGCATACGATCTGATAAGGCCCACTCATTTCCGGCCTCTAAAGAGGCGCGCCTCAGCAGCCGCCGCGCCGCACGGTTCACCCCGCGAAGCGGCTCGTTCAGCGCCTCCACTTGGTGCACCTTCGGCAGGTTCTGCGGCTCGCGTGCCTCGTCGTTGCCGCTAATACGCTCCCACACGTACTGGCGCCACTCGGCCAAAGCGCCCAGCACCTCGGCCCGGCGCGGTGCCTGCAGCTCGGTGAAGGTGGCCCCCAGCTCGGGGTCATTCAGCTGCACCGCCGCATCCAGCAGCAGGGAAGGGATGGCGGTGCCGAGCATTTCCAGCGGGGTGATGAACTCACCCACACCGTAATGTTTCATCACACCGGTGAGCCGCATTTCGGTGAACGCATCCGGTACCAATGCCACCACGGGCACCCCCACTGCCAGGCCGAAAACTGCCGGGTGGTAGCGGCTGGTGAGCGTTAGCGCAGCCCCCTGGTGGATGCGCACGGCGGCGTCTGCGTGCGTGATTGGTACTAGGGTCGCGGGGGTGTGCATCTGTTCGGCGATGCGCGCATGCACCTCATAGTCCCCGCGCTCACCCGCAACGGCTGCCTGGGCGGGGTTGCCCATGTGGCTGAGGAACACGGTGCTCAGGCCGTGCTCCTGGTAGGTGTACTCCAGTAGCTCCGCGAGGTTCTGGGCCTGCTCGTCGTCAGCATCATCAATGGTGACGCACACGTACCGTTGGGGCAGCTCAGGCACAGCCACTGACTCGGGGTATTCCAGTGTAAGTTCGGGGGAGTGTGGGGCGTAGTTGGTTGCGTCGTCGGCGCCAGCTAAGGCCTCAATGCCGCGTTCGGTGCACCAGGCGTATGAGCCGCGCTCACGCACCGCCACCGCCACCGCGCTGCGGAGCATACGTTCAAGCACCTCGGCATCGGTGTTCGAAAGTACCGGCCCAAGCGACTGGCCCGAAATAAACAGCGGAATCTTGCGGTATTCGGCGACGAGGGCGATAGCCGCCCGCTCGTACAGCAGCCACCCATACCGCGAGTTGAGGTTGCCGCCGCCGGAGATAACCACAGCATCTACCGCGCAGACCCCCTCAACGAAAGCCCGTATTTTCGTGGCATCCGGGGCGAACTTGGGCAGTGTGGGCATTACGCCGCTGCGCAGGTACTCTTCCAGTAACTCTAGGGTCTGCTCCCGCTGCGCCGGTGCCCACGGAAACAGCAGGTACGGCAGGTACTCGTACTCTTCACCCGCCGCCCCAGCGCCAATGAGCTGACGAGAATGCTCCTCATCGCGGGTTGCCAGGACGATGCGTGCCCCGCGCCCGGCAAAAAATGTGGCGGACGCTACCGTCATTGCTTCGTCGCCCACATGGTAGACCGGCTGGCCAATATCGCCAGCCACCAGAACCTTAGTCATTATGCACTTACCTTATTGTTGGTGTTTTTAACCGCGCTTAAAATATTTGGTGATGCGTTCGGCCCGTTCCCGCCACGATAAGGCCCGCTCGACCCGCAGCAGCCGCTCGTTCTGCTCCCGCTGGGCAGCCTCAATACGTTTCAGCTGTTCGCCCTGTTCCCGCTGGGTTGTCTCGATACGACCTAATGTTGCCAGCACGTCCCGGAGCAGGTTGTGGTTTTCAAGAATACGCCCGTCTAGTTCGTTCGCCAGGTGCGCCTGGTACAGGTAAGGGCCAGCCGAGGAGCCGGAGGCAATATCCTTACGGATCTCTTCGGCGCGCACCTTCGAATCGTAGTAGCGGTGCTCAGCTTCACGGCTCACACTATTGGCGGCGGCGCCAGTGGCTTCGGGGCGCTGGCACCAGTACGCCAGCGGTTCGTCAATCGTGATGATTTCGCCTTCTGCGGCGGCGCGCATATTAAATTCCCAGTCGCCTACCACGGCCAGATCGTCCCGGTAACCGCCGAGCCTGGTGTGCAGGTCGCGGCGGTAGATCACGCCGATGGGTACGGCGCGGTTGGTGCGGTATAAAAACTGCAGCCCAACAACGGGCAGTCCCTCATGGAAGATACGTTCGTTGAGCACCTGGAACCCGTTGTCGGTTTCGCGTTCGAACCGTTCAACAATGCGCACGGTGCACATATTCGCCCCGGTCGAATCGAGGGCGGCGACGGTGTGTTTAAGAAATTTGGGGGCCCACAAGTCGTCGTCATCGTGCACGGTCACGTAGGTTGATTCGCTTTCACGAACCCCCAGGTTGGAAGCGGCTTCCATGCCGATGCCGTCGGTGTGCAGTAGCGTGGTTTTATCGGCCACCGGGCTTGCGGTAACAATGCGTTCCGCCTCGGCCCTGTCACCACCGTCGTTGACCACGTACACGGCGTAGTCCTGGTAGGTTTGCTCCGCAATATTGGCTAGGGCGCGGGTCAGAAATTGTGGTCGGTTTTTGGTGCGCACAATAATGGCGACAGTGGGCGTCATTATTCTCCCATTCTCCCGGAAAGTGAGGCCGTAAGGCGCACATGCGCACGGCATGGTTGAGGCGTACCTAATTATTGTACGGGCTTTTTGCTACGCACAGTTTTAAAGCTGTCGGTTGGGCGGCAAATCCGCTGGTTTTCACTCGAAGAATAATCCGGTGACGCTCATCAGAGCCACCGCCAGCAGGAAACAGGCGGGAAAAGTAATCACCCAGGTGAGCAGGATTTGCCGCACCACGCGGGCGCTGACAGATGCGTGCCGCTGGTTCACCCCCGCCCCGAGCGCTGAGGCGACCGCTAAATGCGAGGAAGAGAACGGCAGCTGCAGCACGAACTGCCCTGCCGCGAGCACCGCTGCGGTTGTTCCCTGGGCGATAGCCCCGCGGAGCGGGTCAAGGCGCACCATACGGTGGGTGAAGGTATACCCGATGCGCCACCCGCCGGTCAGGGTACCCGCCGCGAGGATGGCGGCTACCAAGGCGGCGCATACGATCATGAGAGTTGCCGGGGCTTTATCGAAACTGACTGCGGATGTGAACGGGGCGAGCACCCCGGAAAGCAGCAGAAGCAGCAGGTAGCGCTGGCCGACCTGCAGCCCGTGTAATAGCGAGATGCCAGCAGTTGAGACGGCGAGAACTTCGCGGGAGGTACTATTGACCCGGTGCGGTGCGGTGCGTAATGCCAGCCGGTAGAACGGGAATACGAGCACCCAGGAGAGCAGGAACGTCAGCGGCGGCAGCAGCAGTAGCGGGGCGAGGGCGGTGGTGAAGATGGTGTGCACAAACCCGTAGTTTTCAAACCCGTCGGTGTGGGCGTACCAGGCCACCCCGGCGAGCGCGCCAATGAGCGCGTGGGTTGCGGAGGAGGGCATGCGCATCGCCCAAGTGATAGTGCCCCACGCCGCTGTGGTGGTTAGGGCGCACACGATACCAAGGAGGGTGGGTGTTCCTCCCGGGACAACAAGCCACGACGCCTCATATTCTTTTATCAGCATATACGCGAGGATGACCCCGGCGCCGTTAAAGAGCGCACTCACCACCAGCGCCGCCACGGGTGTCATGGCACGGGTACGTACCGGCACCGCGATCGCATTCGAGGCATTATGCACACCGGTGACAAAAATCGCGGCACAAAACGCCGCCACGCACAGCAGATACAGCAGGGTAGGCACGAGCTAGGACTCCTGCACAATAATGCGCCCAATTTCGGCTGAGACGTCACGCATAGCGTTCGCGGCGGCGCTGAGGCGCGTAATGAACTTGGTGTAGCGGCGGTACCGTTCCATAGGGTAGCGGGCGGCCAGCTGCGCGTCGTACTCTTCGGCGGTGCGCACCGCTTGGCGGGATATGCGCAGCATGTCCATCCAGTAGGTGTCCAGCCCCCTGACGTCAATAAGTTTAGGGATCACCGCTTCGGTGAGCACCGCCTGCCGCTGAATAATGTCGAGAATGGCGGTGCTGTGCGTGGCGAACCCGTCAATACGGTGTAGATAGAGGATGTGCGCGGCACTGGTGAGCTCCTCCACCGCACTGGTGAGTTTACGGGCGAGCGTGTACAGGTCTTCACGCGGTAAAGGGGTGGCGAACGAGCTGCGCACAGAGGTGAGGGTCATAAAAAATAGTTCGGTGCAGCTGGCCTCGTGGGCGAGCATCCGCTCGAATAGGTCAGGGTAGTCGCTGGTGGGGGTGCCAACCATTTCCGAAAGGAGCGCCGCCGCGCCCGCAACCTGCGCCGAAATCTGCGCCAGTGACTGCAGCGAACTGTTTTCTTGCGGGAAGAGGCGTTGAAGCATATACCGATTCTATCTCTGTTGTGAACTTCGGCGGCTGGGTGTGGGTGCAAAAGAAGAGGCCAACGAATCCGCTGACCTCTTCGATACGTATGGGATGTCGGGTTGGGAGCGCCTCTCGGCGGAAGGCCGCTCGAAGCGGCAAATGATTTGGAGCCCGGGGCTACCTATTAGCAACCCGACATCTTGTAATCATTATCCCGCCCGTGCGGGGGCCTGTCAATGCCCAACACCGGTTTGCGGCGCATCGGGAAGTCTTACCTTTTTATGCTGCCAGCACCGAAAAATCAGCGCGCACAACCTGAAAAATATTAGAATCCTTCAAGTCCCCCATGTTGACGCCACAGCAGCGCCACAGCTTCTAAATCTTCAGCGATTTGCCCCAGCCTGCGCACCCGTTCGGGGATGCTTAACATGCGGTTCACGCCCTCGCGGCGCACCTCATGGCTGGGGGCGAGCGGTACATGCACTCCTGCGGCACGGGCTATGTCACCTGCGGCGTACTCGGCCCGTAAACCGAGCGCCACCACCCGCGCGAACGCGGCGAAACGCTCCAGGGCTATATCAACCTCACCCTCGTACACCCCCGCTAGGATACTGTCTGCTGTGGCCACTACCTCCCAGGCGCTGGGTGGGTCGGGTACGCCCGCGAGCACGTGTGAACGGTAGTCGTCTTCAAGCCCTTTAGCGAAGGCGCGGCTAACTGCTGTTGCGTCACGGTGCACCGCATCCCGTAGCGAGTACATGCGCCACAGTGCCCCCGGTAAGGACTGGGCGGGGGCTGATGCCCACATGAGCGCTAACGTTTCAAGCCCGTACTCGTCGGTGAAGTCCACGAGGCGTTGGGCCACCTGCGGGTCTGTGTTAGCGCGCCCACGAGCCAGTAAGACGCGTGCCGAGGCGTACGCCGCCTCATGCTGGGCGGCAGGGTTTTCACCACCGGCCTGCCGCTCAAAAATTTCGTGAGAAGCCAATACGGGCCGATGATAGCTGCGGGGCGTTGAAGAAACCATAGGTTCCTCAGTCTAACGCCGCAGCCACCGTGCGAACAGGGTCTTCGCTGACCGAAAACCTCACCCGAGGCCGTGTTTAGGGTTCGTCCATGTGTAGTGTATAGTTGTACTGGAGCGCCTTTAGCTCAGTTGGTAGAGCTACGGACTTTTAATCCGCAGGTCGTGGGTTCGAGCCCCACAGGGCGCACTCTTCACCAGAGATCATCTGGTATGTCGCCCCTTTCGGTATGAAGCCGATAGGGGCGACTTTTCGTTTAATCCGTCCTTGGCCTTCTTCTATATACGAAGGAGCAGGAACACGTGCGGAGACAATGCTGTCTCCGAGTAAATCTCCAATAGTTAGATTAAGGGCTCCAGCAAGTGTAAGTAGCTCATCCAAGCTGAAATTTTGTTTTCCTCGGAGTCGATCTGAGACACCTGCCTGTGTAATGGCAAGGATGCGTGCAACATCTTTTTGGGTCAGTCCAGCTTTCGCAAGTAGCCCCCGAATCTCGCGGGCTACGGCTTCTGTTGCGGTATAGGTTGCAGTATTACTCATGGGCTTAGCATATCAAGGAAGGTAGTAAAAATTAACTTTACACGTATATTTTATAAGAAATTCTTGCGAAATGAGAGGTAAATATAAATATTTCTGATATTCTAAAGGCATGAGTTATATCGAGACTGTCACTTCAAACTTGAAGGCGGAGATGGCCCGTGTGGGTGTATCTCAAGCAGAGATGGCCAAAGTCCTTGGCATTACTCCTGTATCTATGGGTGGGCGTATGCGGATGCGACCCGAGCTACGGATCTCTGAGCTGGAGAAAGCAGCTGAATATCTTGGGCTTGATGTTTGGGTTTTCTTTCAGAGGCAGGAGGGAAAAAGGAAATGAGCTTGTCTGTTATGCAGCGCCCTGCCGCTGAGGTTGGGATCGGACATTTCGTCCCTAAGAAGCAAGAAGCATCAGTGTATGCCGACGCTCGCGCAGAGCTAGAGAAATCCCCGCTGCTGTTTCAAATTCTTGCGAATTTTGAGCAGGAGCATGGTCTTCCTACCTTCACAGAGGGAATGCCTGAGGAAATTCTGGACGCCCGTATTTGCCGGTATGTTTTGGTTTCTCTGGGTTGGGGTCTGAGGATTGCCCCGGATGAGTTAACTCATGCAGGCACGTGGACAGCTCTAGCAGCGGCATAAATAACGGGTTGTAGAGGGA
The DNA here is from genome assembly GCF_003989155.1 of Rothia sp. HSID18069. Taxonomy (NCBI): domain Bacteria; kingdom Bacillati; phylum Actinomycetota; class Actinomycetes; order Micrococcales; family Micrococcaceae; genus Rothia; species Rothia sp. HSID18069. The sequence goes on from NZ_RBMG01000004.1 coordinate 250,257, forward strand.
TTTAGATTCAATGTCTTTCAGGATGGTCAACTGGGCATACACACATGATTTGCCCCCAAGCCAGAAATTTTTACTCGTCACACTTGCTGATAAAGCAGATGATGACGGCACGACCAGCGCAGGTGTGGAGTTCTTGGCGTACGAGACTGGCATCTCTGCTCGCACTGTTATTCGCCATCTCAAGCAGCTTGAAGAAATGGATCTACTTCATAAAGAGCGCCGGGAATGGAAAGGGTTCGGCGGTCGGAAGACGAATCTGACGATCCTGCACCCCTGGGTTGAAGGTTCTAAACCGACGTGGCATGACTACAAAAAGCTACAGCAGAAAACAGAAAAAACTAAGCGCGCATTCGGCATCACTGAGCCTGTGGAAAACTTTGAACCTGCACAAGATGACAATTTGGCACTTAGTTCAAATTCCGGGGCAAATGCACAAGATGACAATTTGTCACCTTCTGTACACAAGGTGACATCTGTGCACACACAAGGTGACAAATCGTGCAATTTTGAGGGTACGCACGTTAATAGGAACGCGCGCGCGCAGATTAACCATCAGTTAATTAACCATCAGTCCGTCAGTCAGTCTGGGAAGTCACCTGGGCCTGTGGAAAACTCTGATGGATTGACTGACGGATGGATGAAGATTGAAAATTCAAAAAATCCGCAGACGAAACCAACCCAAGGGGCTAAGGATGAAAATTCCCTCAAAAGCCCTCAGGTAGCCCAGGGAAGCCCTGAAGCCTCTTTCGTGGGTAAATCCTCACCCGTGACTGTTTTAGGTTCTCAGCGGGGCGTACAGGGCTCTGTGGGGTCTGAGGCAGGGCAGGTTGGTCCTGCTGGTGCCGGGGGTGTGGTGGACGCTAGGGGCTCAGAGGCTGCTGAGCGGTTCCATCGTGGAGTTGACCTAGAGCGGGTGAAGTCCACACTGTGCCACGCCGGAATACCGGCGACATCTGTGGACGCTGCGACGTTTGTTCGCATGATTGATCTGGTGCTGGGTCGGGCCACTGCCCCGGTGCAATCCCCAAATGGCTACGTCACAGCCGC
>NZ_RBMG01000005.1:0-143169 GCF_003989155.1 Rothia sp. HSID18069
CCGGGACGGACGAACCTCTGGTATGTCAGTTGTACCGCCAGGTGCATGGCTGATTGGCTACGTTCGGGAGGGATAACCGCTGAAAGCATCTAAGCGGGAAGCTTGTTTCGTGATGAGTTCTCCTGGCACCCTTTTGGGTGTGTGAGGTTCCCTGTAGATGACGGGGTTGATAGGCCGGGTATGGAAGCGCTGTAAGGTGTGGAGTTGACTGGTACTAATAGACCGAAGGCTTACATTATAGTCATATTTGTTTTGTGTGTTTGTGTTCACTGTACAGTTTTGAGGCAACAAGCTATTCTTTACGGGAGGTAATCCCCGTAAAGAGGGTAGGTTGCAACAGGTAAAAGACCCTTCGGGGTCTTTTTCTGTTTAATAGGGTATTGGTATTGCCGCGAGAGATCCTATGGTTTATCTATATATGGAAGGGATTCGCCTCATACCCGTCATATTTCTACTCACCCGAAGATCTTCCTCGATGCACTATTCTGCTGTGGGGTCTGCTGGTACGTTGAGAGTATGACTACTCCTCAAACAGCCCCATCCATGAATGACTTAACGCTTTTAGAAGAAGACCGGAAAGAACTCATTGGCTGGGCCGCACGCTGCGTCCGTCGGCTCCTTCCTATCTTTGAGAAGCATCGCCCTTTGGACCGTCGACTTCATGATGCACTCGAAGCGGTTGAGTATTTTCAGCGAGGAACACTATCTGTTGGTGCTATGCGTCAGCAGGCTTTCCTCTGCCACGCTGCGGCTCGTGAGTGCACAGATCGTTCCGTTCAGGCTGTAGCCCGCGCCTGTGGGCACGCGGTGGCAACGGCCCATATGGGCGCCCATGCACGCAATATTGGGCGCTACACGCGCAAAGCGCTTTCGGGGAAACTCTTGACCGAAGAACTCGAATGGCAACGCGCACATATTCCTGCTCGGTTCCACAGCTATGTTTTTGGGTGCTAAGCATACGTACACACCCCTAGAGAGCAATAAGGGGGCCAGAGAAGCCAAATTATATGGTCTGTACTATATGGGGTCTGTGATGGCTTCCCAGAGGCTTCTCCGTTTGGGGAGCGGCTGTACACCTGGGAAACCGAACACAAATTACCGCTCATCGTCCTCCGAGGGTTGGGCGGTGAGCGCCTCAATCACAATACCTCCAAAACGGGCATTCTTCGCCTCGCAGGTTATTCCATCAACATAGCAGGTTGAACTGGGGTAGATTTCTTGCAGTCCGGTATTGGCGTAATATCCATAAAATCCGCCAATCAGCGTTACACCCGAGCTATTGGGAGCCGGCAGCGCCTGTATATCGTAGAAAACGACCGGGTGGCCAGACCGATCGGTCACCCGTGCAGAACATTGGGAACAGAGCGAGCGAGGGTAACGTTCTAAAGTCTTCACAGGCTTAGAACAAACGGGGCATGTGATTTCAATGAATGGTGGCTTGACCATGTGAGATTCCTTCGGGCAGGTAGGTGACAGCATAGACACGTTGGAGGGCGACAGCCCCACTGCTTTTATCTTAGAGGTGAGTGTCCATGGTGAAAATGGTGTGCACCAAATAGAACATGGCATGAAGCGAGGCATTAAAGATCCGGCAGCCTCATAAGGCTATCTAAGTTATGTGGGTTTACGTAAGATATGCTTATGAAACGTTTTACGACCGACCACCTCACAACCTTCGCAGCAGTCATTGAGTACGGTACCTTCGATGCGGCAGCTGAATCTTTGAGAGTAAGCCCCTCCGCAATATCACAGCGCATCAAAGTCATGGAGCAGCTCGCGGGCAAGGTTCTGCTGCGGCGTACCAACCCGGTAACCCCAACCCAGGCCGGGCAGAGCGTACTACGCATCGCCCGGCAGAGCGAGTTTCTGCAACTGGAACTAGAACGGGAACTGGTGGGTGAGGGCGGATTCCAGACAGTCTCTATAGCCCTGAACGCCGATTCCCTCGCAACATGGTTCCTGGAGGCGGTACGTATGCTCGCCCACGAAGACGAAATATTCTGCGACTTACGCCGTGAAGGTGAATTCCACTCATCGGCCTTGCTTCGATCCGGGGAGGTTATGGCTGCTATTACCTCACGGCCCGGTAAAATCCCCGGATGTTCAGTCGACTACCTGGGTGTGGCACGTTACTGGTGCGTCGCAGCACCGGAATATATGAACCGTTACCTGCCGGGGTTTCCCTCCACTACCACTCGTGAAGAACTCAACCGTGCCCCTGTGGTGGAATACGACCGTAAAGACTTTGTGCAGGAAGCGGCGCGTGTCCTCATAGAGGAAGATATGAAACTGCCGCCAAGCCTCGAACCCGAACAGAGCCCCACCATATATATTCCCTCCTCACCTGATTATGCCCGCGCGGTCTATGAAGGGGTTGCCTGGGGACTGTTACCGCAAGCTCAGTGCAGTGAGCATTTTGCTGCCAATACGCTGGTGAAGCTTTCCACCAAACCTGTTGAATTCCCCCTGTACTGGCAGCACTGGAACATTAACTCACCCGTATTAGAAACCGTAAGCCGCAGGGTCGCTGAGGCCGCCAAAGCAGGACTTTTAAGCTCATAAATGACCGCTGGGTGTCGGGCATCAAAGCGGACTGTATATGCGCATGTCGTTACTTCGGTGCATGTGCCGCAACACTAAGCGGTGCATCTAGGATCCCGGTAGGAGTCACAGCGGCTATTATGCTGCTTGCCCCCATGTTGCACTATGTAGTGATTTCTCAGGTACACGGGAGCAACTACTGTAGTCTGCTTATCTATACCTCAGTGACTATATAGAGTACAAATACTCTTAATATTCACATTGACCAGCATTTATGTATATATTGGAATATTATAAAATAATGGTTTTGGATGTTACTGGAAAGGGCTATTGGAAAGCACTATCACCCAAATTGTCTTCACAATCTCCCCCATCATTAATGCGCTTTCAGACACGCTGCGCACCGTCCATACTCCGCACGCCGTACGCCCGCCGCCGAGCTCACCCACACCGTGGCTGAGCTCCTGATGCTCACCATGCTCATGAGTATCTTTCAGCGTGGAACCGTGTGCGGCAACCTCAACCAGCCTGCGGTGTAACGGTGAGAGGCCTCATTGCCCCGCCCTAACGCTGAAGCAGCAAAGTCACCACCCAAAACAAGGCGCCAGCAGCCACAAACCCAATAAGCGCCCACCGCCGCAGCTTTGTCTCAAAAATGGCGGCGCGAATATCCTCACGCCTCTCCCGCGGCTGCTGCGGATCCACCGGCGCCAGGTTCGCGGGGTTCGTCACCTCCGGCTTGGGGGTCTCAGCGGAGTCAGACGGCTGCTCACCCATACCGGTTACCGCCAACGCGTCATCATCAGCATGCTCACCATCAGTGCACCAATCCCGATTGTGATATTCCACATGCCAATGCCTGCGATCGGGTAAAGACCCTCGAAAATGTAGTACACAACAATCCACAGCAGGCCCACCGCCAAAAACGAGAACATAATCACCCGGTACCACAGCGGAGTCTGGTCCCTCAACGGCTGACCCTGCTCCATCTCCTCCGCAACCTTGCGCAGACGCTCCTCATTCAACGCATCCCGGGCGACTACTTTCTTCTGCTCCGCCTTCTGCTTCTTCTTAACGTCTTTAGTCTTAGCGCCGCTGCTCTTAGAAGCGCTGCCCTTCTTCTTTTTTGCCTTGGCCGAACCAGACATAATTTCCTCCGCATAACACTCAGTGGGTAGCCTTATGATGTACCTTAGAAACTATCTTTGCAGACTCCCGGGATGATTTCACCTTTCACCCGCGTTGAGCCTAAAGAAACACGGAAGACATAAACCACAAAGGACAGCATGAGTCACACCCCCACCAAGGCGCACGCGCCCGGTAAAACACGCCTACAATGGACCGTGCAAATCCTCGGCGAGCTACTGATCACCGCAGGGTTTATACTGCTGCTCTTCGTGGCCTGGCAGCTCTGGTGGACCAATATCGCCGCCGACCGGTCCCAAGCCCAAGCCGTCGATTCCCTCGTTAAAGAATTCGGTGAATCACGCACCGTTACCGATTGGGACCCCAAAAACCCGCCCGAACCGCTCGCAGAACCCGCGCACGGGCAGGCGTTTGGTGTGGTCTACATCCCCCGCTTCGGGGAAGACTATCAGCGCCCCGCCGCCCAAGGCAGCAGCAACGACGTGATCGACGCCCTCGGGCTGGGCCACTACGAAGGCTCCGCCATGCCCGGAGGCGTCGGCAACTTCTCACTCGCCGGGCACCGCCAAACCCGCGGTAAAGTGCTCAACGATATTGACCTGCTCCAAAACGGTGACCACATTTATGTGCGCACCAAAGACGGCTACTACACGTACACCGTGTACGAACAGAAAATCGTGCAGCCCCACGAGGTGGACGTCATCGAACCCGTGCCCGGGCATCCCGGGCAAAGCCCCACCGAGCGGATTATGACACTCACCACCTGCCACCCGCGCTACGGCGACACCGAACGGTACATTGTGCACGCCAAATTTGAGTCCTGGCAGCCCGCATCCGCCGGGGCACCCGCCGAAATCGCCAAAGTAGCCAACAACAACCCTGCTTAAGAGAGGAAAACACACAATGTACGGATGGATCTTCCGCCACCTGCCCGGACCTCTCTGGGTTCGTATTATTACCGCCATTCTGCTGATCCTGCTGGTCGTCTATGTGCTCATGGAATTCATCTTCCCCAATTTCGCGCAGTACGGCCCGTTCAACCTCGACGTCACCATTAACCATTAGCAGCCCACCCGAAAGAAAACCATGACAAGCATCCTCGTTATCGACAACTACGATAGTTTTGTCTTCACCCTTGTGGGATACCTGCAGCAGCTCGGTGCCGAAACCACCGTAATCCGCAACGATGAACACGACCTCGACACCGTGCTCGCACTCGCAGCAGAGCATGACGGGGTGCTCATCTCACCCGGTCCCGGTGCCCCCGCAGACGCCGGAGTCATTATCGACACCATCAAGTGGGCCGCTAACACCCACAAACCCCTGCTGGGTGTGTGCCTGGGACACCAAGCAATCGCTGAAGCCTTCGGCGGCACCGTCACCCACGCCCCCGAGCTTATGCACGGTAAAACCTCCACCCTGGTGCACGAAAACGATTCGGTGTTCAAAGACGTCCCAAGCCCCTTCACGGCGACCCGCTACCACTCGCTTGCCGTCGTCCCCGACACCATGCCCGAGGTGCTGCAGGTTACCTCTACCACCGAAAACGGCATCATTATGGGGCTGCGCCACCGCGAAGCACCCATGCACGGTGTGCAGTTCCACCCAGAATCAGTGCTCACAGAAGGCGGCTACCTCATGCTCGGCAACTGGCTTGAAGAAATCGGGGTACAAGGCGCCGCGCAGCACGCAAAAACGCTTTCTCCACTCATTAGCTAACCCGGCCAACATACAAACACCACAATGCCCCCAGCAGGCTGCTGGGGGCATTTCGTATGCGTGTATGTGTGGTGCAAAGGAATGGGGTGGGCTTCCCGGATAACCGGAGAACCCACCCCACTAGCCGTTTGGCGTTTACACGCCCGGGCGGCTACCGGCGGTTATTGTTGTTATTTCCGTTATTATTCCCGCCATTATTATTGTTATTCCCGTTGTTATTGTTGTTCCCGTTGTTCCCGGTATCACCGCGGTTACCGTTATTATTCCCGCCATTTGCCGGGTTGCTTGCAGGTGCTGACGGGGCCGCCGGAGCCGCAGATGCTGAGGCGCCACTCGTCGGCGCAGCAGTCGGCTGCTGGTTCTGGTTACCGCCGGTGCCGGTGCCAGCATTCGCGCCGCCGCCAGACGTATTCCCGCCGGTGCCGGTGCCGCTATTGGCACCGCCGCCGGACGTATTGCCGCTACCGGACGTGCCCGAACGTGCCGACGCCGAGGGAACCGGTGCCGCCGTAGCAGTCTGCGCCGGGGCCTTCGCCACACGGATAGTGATGGTGCTGTTCTGCTCCACCAAGGTGCCCGCCGCAGCGCTCTGAGCGATCACAGTACCCGCCGGGGAAGCATTCGTCTGCACCTCCTCAACATTCGTGCTCAGGTGCGTACTCGGGTCAGTCAAAGCAGCCACCGCCTGATCCTTCGTCAGACCCACCAGCGACGGAACCTTCACCTTACCGGAAGAAAGCACCAAATCGACGGTCTGGCCCGCCTCAACAGCCGCGCCCGGCTCAAGGACCTCACCGGACTGATTCGTCAGCGACACCACCATACCCGCAGGGACAGTCGGGCTCTCAACGGTCGTCACACGCCCGTCCACAACGCCCATCTCCTTCAAGGCGTTACGCACATACGCCTCGCTCTGACCCTGCAGATTATCCGGAATTACCAGTTTCTTCGGGCCGTTGGAAACCGTCAGAGTCACCTTCGCACCCTTATCAATCATGGTGCCCACAGTCGGGTCGACACTAATCACGTCGCCCTTCTTCACGGTATCCGAGAAGGCGTTCTTATACTCCAGCGTGAACCCCAGGTTACGCAGCTGGGTATCCGCCTCATCCTTCGACACGTTAACCACCGACGGCACCGCAACCTGCGGCACCTCATTCAGCTTATTCTGGTAGTACAGCACCGAGCCCACACTAAAGGCCAGCAAGGCCACAATCAGCGAACCGATCAGCACCTGCAGCCAGACACGCTTGCGGGGAGTCTCCGGCTCAACCTCCTCACAGGCATCATAATAATCCTGCTCAAAGAAATCATTCAGCCCCGCCTCCTCATCAGGCGGCGGCTCCATCGTCCCAGTATTCTCACCCTGGTAAGGTGCAAAAGCTGCCGCACCTAAGGCGGGCTGGGCGACCGTAGCATCATCATCAGCAGAACCGAACGCCGCACGCAGCGCCTGGGCAAATTCATCCGCCGACTGGTACCGCTCATTCGGGTTCTTCGCCAGCCCACGCATAATCGCAGCATCCAGCTGCTGCGGAACCGGCAGCGGAGAAAAAGCGCTCGGCGGCTGAGGAGCCTCCGACAGGTGCTTAGCCGCCAAATCCACATTCGACTCGGCATCAAAAGGGGTGCGTCCGGACACCATCTCATAGATCACGCACGCAGCGGAGTAAATATCGCTGCGGGTATCCACCTCGTGGCCGCTCACCTGCTCCGGCGACATATACCGGGCACTACCAAGCACCACATTCGCCTTCGTCAGGGCCTCGCCCGCCTCCTCAAGGGCGCGCGAAATCCCGAAATCCATCACCTTAATCTTCCCCGACTGACCCAAGGAAATATCCTCATCAGTCAGCGGCAGAACCATAATGTTCGCGGGCTTAATATCGCGGTGAATAATGCCCATATCGTGGCTGTACTGCAGTGCACCCAGCAGCTGATCGGCGTACGCCATAGCCTCACGCACCGGAAGATGCGCCCCCGACGACAGCACCTCACGCAAGGTACGGCCGTTCACCAGCTCCATCACAATATATGGGATGCTCCCATCCTCAGCGCCGGGCTGGGCCCCCTCAAAACCATACTCTTGGGGTGTGGTCGGGGTGGGTGAGTAGGCACCGGTATCATACACCGCCACAATAGCGGGGTAGTTCAGTGACGCGACAGCCTCGGCCTCGCGCTTAAAACGTATACGGAACGTCTGATCTTGGGCCTGCTCCGGTCGAAGAATTTTCATCGCGACCTTACGGCCCAAACGGGTGTCCTCCGCCGAGTAGACAGTAGCCATCGCCCCGGTGCCAATAACATCAAGCACCTTATAGCGATCATCTACCATATCGGGAACCAACAGGTCCATACAATCTCCTGGTCTAGGGTCAGAAGTTAAACTCTTAGCTCATACATGCGCGACACGACATACTGGGCACCATCCACTACTCTGACGGCGTGGCAGCAGCCGCGCTGGCGGAGGAGGTAGCGCTTGTGCTCGCGGGAGCGGAAGTAGGCTGCCTCGGTGGTGTACTTGCACTCGCGCTCGTAGAGGTATTTGCCGATGGGGCTGCTCCTCCGGACCCCTGACCGGAAGAGGCATCAGCGATGTACACATCTACACTACTATGAAGGGGAACCTGAGTGCCAGGCAGCGGGGTAATGCGCAGCACCGTACCCGGGGCCGCCGTATCAGAATGCTCCGATATCTGATTCACATTAATGCCCAATTTCACGATCGCCGCAGAGGCGGTGTCCTTATCCTGGCCAATCAGCCCGGTGGGGATAGTCGCCGTCTTCGGGCCATTCGAGTACTTCACAATAATGCTTGTACCCTTCTCCACCGAACCTGACGGGGAAACCGACAGCACCGTGTCCTTCGCCTCGTTCGAGTCAACACCCTCAGGTTTCACCTGCAGACCCATCTGGGACAGCTCGTTCGTCACCTCCAGCAGGCTACGGCCCACGAACTCGGCAGGGTTCACCGTCACATTATTCTGCTTCTGCGTATCCGGGGTATTCGTAGCCGGGCTGCTCGAAGGCTCCTGCTCCGAGGGGGACGCCGAGGCGCTCACCGACGGGCTGCCGCTTGGGTCGTTCTTAGGGGAACCCTGCAGCGCAGTGGCAGCCCACAGGGCCAGTGCAACCACCAGCAGAATTACCACACCGATAACAACCCACTTAACGATGCCTGAACGCTTCTGCTCCGGCTCGTCCTCATCATCAACATGCTGCACCGGCTGCGCACCGGTGCCAGCGACCGGCGGGATGGGCGCGGTCGTCGGATTCGGCGAGAACCGCCCGCCCGAACCGAACCGGGGTGCAGCCGCGGCAGTGATAGCCCCCGTAGCACCTGTAGCAGCGCTCTGCTGCACCTGAGTCTGGGTTTGCGTCGCTGTCGCAGCTGTCGCCGACTTCGGCATGAACTGTTTAAGTGCGGGCACGGCCTTCAACGCCGCACGCACATCGTTACGGCGGATAGCGTCAATCGCCGCCGCCAGCGCTGTAGCGCTCGCGGGACGCTCTGAGGGATCCTTCGCCAGCAGGCACATAATCAGTGCCCGCGCCGTCGGTGAGACGCTGTCAGGAAGCGGCGGCGGGGTATCATTCACCTGCGCCAAAGCGATAGCGATCTGCGACTCGCCCGTGAACGGGCGGTGCCCCGCCAGCGCCTCGTACCCGATAATACCCAGCGAATACATATCGGATGAGGGGGTCGCGGTCTGCCCGGTCGCCTGCTCAGGGGCCAAGTACTGGGCGGTACCCATCACCTGACCCGTGGCTGTGAGCGGAACCTGGTTCGCCAGCCGGGCGATACCGAAGTCGGTTACCTTCACGCGGTCATCCGGGGTGATAATCAGGTTACCCGGCTTCACATCGCGGTGCACCAGGCCCTGCGCGTGCGCGGCCGCCAGCGCGCGCGCCGTCTGCGCAATAATGTTCAGGATACGATCCGCCGGGATAGTGCTATCACGCTCAATAATGTTCGATAACGGCTCCCCGGGAACCAGCTCCATCACCAGGTACGCCGAGTTATCCTCCTCGCCGTAATCAAACACGTTCGCCACACCCGGGTGGTTCAGCAGTGCGGTGTGGCGCGCCTCCGCGCGGAACCGCTCCAAGAACCCGGGGTCACCCGTGTACTCCTCTTTCAGGATTTTCACTGCGACGATGCGCCCAAGAACCTTATCGCGCGCCTTCCAGACCTCACCCATACCGCCTACAGCGATACGTTCAGTCAGGGTATAGCGACCGCCCAAGGTGACATCAGCCGAAGGCCTCACTTGTTCAACACCGCCTCAAAGAGTTGTTTACCTGCATTAGTCGAAAGCTTCGCGCCCGTGGACACATCAACATCCTCATAGACGACCGCAATAGCAATCTTGGGATCATCCGCCGGGGCGAAACCGGTAAACCAGGAATTGTTCAACCCGGTCGTGCCAATCTCGGCGGTGCCGGTCTTACCCGCCACCTTCACGCCCGACACACCCGCACCGGACGCAATACCATTATCGACCGAGTTAACCATCCATTGTTTCACCTGATCGGCGACTTTTTGGGAAGTTGAGGTGCGCAATTTCTCGGGAGAGAACTCAGACAACGTGCTCAGGTTGCTGGTCTTCACCGAACGAACCAGATTAGGTTTCATCTGCACACCACCGTTCGCAATCGCCGCAGAAGTCATCGCCACCTGCAGCGGCGTGGTTTTCACGTCATACTGGCCCACCGACGCCTGAGCCAGCTGGCTCTTCGTCATATCGGAGGGGAAATCCGACTTGGTCACCTTCAACGGGATCGACAAATCCTGGCCGTACCCGAACTTTGAGGCGGTCTGAGAAATCTTCTCCTGCCCCAAATCGAGGGCGATATTCGCAAACGGAGTATTACACGACTGCGCTAACGCCCACTCAATCGTCGCCTGCGTGCGGGTGGCACACTGACCATTCACAAAGTTCGGCAGGGTCACATTGGTGCCCGGCAGCGGAAGCTGCGCCGGGTTATCAATCACGGACTTCTCGTCATACTTCCCCGACTCCAGCGCGGCCACGGCATCAATAATTTTGAACGTCGAACCCGGCGAGTAGGTGTTACCCGCGATCGCACGGTTAAACAGCGGGGACTGCTGATCCTGGGTCAGCTTCGTGTAGTCGGCGATCACCGACTGCTCACTATGCGCAGCCAACTTATTCGGGTCATACGAAGGCGAGGATGCCATCGCCAGAATTTCCCCCGTTTTCGGGTTCATCGCCACAATAGAACCCTTCCTGCCCTGCAGCAGCTGGTAGGCGAGGGTCTGCAGCTTATCGTCCACAGTCAGCTCAACACTGGCCCCGCGCGTGGAATTACCCGAGAACAGCTGCGCCACACGATCATAGAACTGGCTATCCGAGGTACCCGAAAGCTCCTTATCCAGAGCCGACTCAATACCCGTCGAACCGTACACCGACGAGAAGTAGCCGGTAATACCAGCATACTTCTCAGGTTCGGAATATACGCGCTGATAGTTATACTCGTCGTTAGATTTCACTGAGGAAGCAATCTCAGTTCCGTTCACCACGATCGAACCACGCTGCGAACCGTAGTTATCGTACAGGGCACGGGTGTTCCACTTGTGCTCCATGAGCATCTGCGCATCAAAGAACTGAATATAGCTCAGGGTGCCCATTAGCAAGATAAAGACGCACGCGGCAGACATCCACATGCGGCGAATCGCCCTATCCACGTTGGCTCCCTTCTGTCGATGCCGTAGAAATACGCGCCAGAACACTGGTCGCACCTTCAGGTTCATAATCGTTACTGCCGTAGTCAATACCCCGTGGGGCATCAAAATCAACCACGCCGTGCGGGGCGCGTGCCGAATGCGAAATCGCCAGCCACAGCGCCACAATAATCCAGTTCGCCACCAGCGACGAGCCACCGGCAGACATGAACGGGGTGGTCAAACCAGTCAGCGGGATCAGCCGAGTCACGCCGCCAACCACCACAAACAGCTGAAGCACCATAACGGTAGACAGCCCAGCCGCCAGCAGCTTCCCAAAACCATCGCGGGTGCCCAGCGCGGCACGGTACCCGCGTGAGACCAGCACCAGGTACATCATGAGGATCGCGCCCAAACCCAGCAGGCCCAGCTCCTCACCGAGGGAGGTGATGATCATATCCGAGTTAGCGTACGGCACCAGGTAGGTGCGTCCCTGCCCCCAGCCGCGGCCAAACAGCCCGCCGTAGGAGAGCCCAAAGACACCCTGCAGGATCTGCCGAGAACCACCGTAGGCGCTGTTGTAAATATCGTTGTCGAAGGCGTGCACCCACGCGTAGATACGGTCATGGACGTGCGAAATGGAGTGGTATGCCAAGAACCCACCAGCCACCACACCAATACCACCGGTGACCAGCCACGAGGTTTTACCCGTTGAAAGGTACAGCATCGCCATGAACAGGCCAAAGAACAGGATTGACGACCCAAGGTCATGCTGGAACACCAGCACCCCAATGCTCGCCAGCCACGCCAAAAACACCGGCACCAAATCCCTGAACCGGGGCAGCTGAATAGGCCCGATGCGCCGCCCCGCCACAAGAATCAAATCGCGGTGGGTCGAAAGGTACCCGGCGAAGAAAATCGCCAGGGTAATCTTCGCGACCTCACCCGGCTGGAAGGTGCGGCCCGCAATGGAGATCCAGATGCGCGCACCGTTAATTTCCTGACCAATAATCGGCAGCAGCGGCAGCACCAGCAGAATAAGGGACAATGCCAACGAAATGTAGGTGACCTTACGCAGCACCCGGTGATCCTGCAGGAAGTAGATAACCACGGCGCAGGCCAGCATCGACAGGCCCGTCCAAAACAGCTGCGAGTCACCCACCGGGTACTTCAAATCCGAGTCGATGCGGTAAATCATGGCCAAACCGATACCGTTGAGCACAATCACGATCGGTAAGATAAACGGGTCGGCGTACCGTGCCCGAAGCCCCAGCACTACATGCAGAATCAGCGCTCCCACGCCTAATACAACGGTGCCCATGAGCCAGGCGCTTGACGAGCTGCCAAATGCCTCTTCAGGTTTCCGCAGGTAAAGCGCACCCGAGCTGATGCCCACCGCTAAAACCAGCAGTACAATCTCAATGAACCGGCGTGACTTCGGGGCGTTCGGGTCGCGTCGGGAGAAGAGGGAACTAGCCATGATGCGCACCCCCTTCACCAGTTACGGTACCCACGTCCCCTTCCGTGGTAGCGGCACCCTCGGTGCCGGGCATTAACGGAACCGTGGCGTTACCGGGTTCCTCCGCGCTCGGGGTGGGAGTGGGGGTCACCGACGGGTTGTGGCTCTCGGAAGGCTTCGCACTCCCAGACGGGCTGGCTGAAGAAGAAGGTGAAGGCGAAGGACTCGGGTGCGCGTTCAGGTTCGCCTGCGTCTGCAGACGGTTCACCACCACGCGCGCCTCATCAATATTGTCAGCCGAAATCGTGTCTTTCAGCAGCGCACGGTTATGGTCCGAGAGGTCATTAACCGACACATTACTTTCCTCAACCACATGCGAGAACCGGATAGGCCCAAGGGTCTGCGGAATACCGTTATAGATTGACACCTTGCCGTTGCTGTCGCTCACATAGTAGCGGCCGCTAATCCAGCGCATACCCGTCCACGCGGCAGCCGAGAGCACCCCAACCACCAGCAGCAGCACGAAAATGCGCAGCGGCCAGCGGCGTGGGCGGTGCTTAGCCGCATCCACGGTGAGCATGGCCTCAAGCTCCTCGGGAAGCTGCGCCGTCTCACCCTCAGTAGTCAGCGGCACCCGCTGCGCCAAGGTGGCGCGGTGCTCCAGGGTGCGGTCCACCACGGCCGGGATCATCCCCGTCTCTGTCGCCGAAGCAGCTGAACCCACCAGCTGGTGCGGGCGCTGCCCAAGCTGCCCACGCAGAATCTCAGCGGAGGTATGAATCACCTCAACCGCGCCGCGTTTGTGCAGTTCCTCCTCGTGCAGCAAAGACCCGGTTAAATCGCGTGCACGCCGGAACCGGCGGCGAATATGCGCCGAACCGGGGCTGTCGCCACCTGCAGGGTTCACCTCGGTGGGGTCTTCAGGAGGGATACGCATCGTATCCTCATCCCCGGTGGCATTGGGCACGGCCGGGGCAATAGAAGCCGGCAGGCTGGGCGCATCCGGCACGGCAGACTCGCCCACCGGCTCATCCTCAGGCAGCACGCTGCGGTCAATCACCTGGGCGACCACTACCGTCACGTTATCGGGCGCACCGCGCTCCAGGGTCATCTGGATGAGAACATCAGCAATCTGCTCCAGATCGTCGGTGGAGCGCAAAACCGCCTCAATATCGGAATCGGGAACAACCGAGTCCAGCCCATCAGAAGCCAATACCCAGCGCTCTCCCGGCACCGCATCAAGGGTCTGCAGCTCAAGCTCAGGTGAGGCGTCCACATCACCAAGCACACGCATAATGACGTTGCGGTGCGGGTGGTGCACAGCCTCCTGCGGGGTGATGCGCCCCTCATTCAGCAGGCGCTGCACAAACGTGTGGTCTGTCGAGATCTGCTCGAACTGCCCGTCCGGGCCCGGGCGCAAACGGTAGGCTCGGGAATCGCCAATATGCGCCAGCTCAATCTTGTCACCGTCAATGAGCAGGGCGGTGCAGGTGGTGCCCATCCCCGCCAGCCGCGAATCCTCATGTGCCAGATCGTTAATGATGCTGTTCGCGCTTTGAATCTCATCCGCCAGGTACACGCCCGCGGTGCCGTCAAAATCGGGGTGATCCAGCGGGGTCAGGTTAAGTACCGCTGTGGCGGACGCGACGTCACCGCCTACGTGCCCGCCCATGCCGTCGGCAACCACGGCAAGATACCGGCCCCCGTAGCCGGAATCATCATTTTTGCTGCGGCGCACACCCACATCGGAGCGTGCGGCGAAACGGAAGGCAATCTTCACCGACTACCCCCTCAACTGCATGGTGGTGCCACCCACCCTAAATTCGGTGCCCGGCTCAATGACGGTGGCGCGGCTAAGGCGCTGGCCGTCCACATAGGTGCCGTTCGTTGAGCCAAGGTCTTCAAGGAACCAACGGGAGCCCTGCGGGAACAGGCGCGCGTGGCGTCCCGAGGCGTAGTCATCCTGAAGCGAAACCTCAATATCGTTTGCGCGTCCAATCGTGATGGGCTCATCCCCCAGCTGCATCATGGCACCAGCCTGCGCGCCCTCAGTGATCACCAACTGGGACGGGCGCGCCGGGGGAGCAGCCACAGGGGCCTGCTCAGCCGCCGGCAGGGTAGGGGAGGCGAACGCATCCACCGAGACTGTGCGGAAATTCTTCCCCAGCCCCAAGTCGCGGCGTGCTGCGGCCAACACCAGAAACACGAAGAACCACAGCAGCGCCAAAAACGCGAAGCGCAGGATAATGACGGTAAGCTCAGAGGCCACTAGAGAGCACCCCCGGCGGGCATCATACGGAAGAAGATGCTCGTATCGCCTAGTCGCAGGAGAGAACCGTCGTGCAAAGTTGCGGGGGTGCGCAGGGCGGTGCCGTTGAGCATCGTGCCATTAGTGGAGCCCAAATCGGTCACAATGTACGCCCCGCTCTGGTGCGAAATCTGCAGGTGGCGGCGGGAAATACTCTTACCATCCACACGGATATCAGCCACACTGCCGCGCCCAATAACTACCGGGAACGAGGTCAGCTCAATGGGCTGCCCGTCAATCTCAAGATGCGGTACCAGCGGCTGCGGGGCAGGGGCGGGCGGAGCCTGCGGAGGCTGCTGCGCCGGTGCGGCCTGCGGCTTAGTGATGCGCGTCGGCAGCGACCGTGCACGCGGCGGGCGCACCGGGCTGTAGGAGGGCGCCCCATGCGGGCTTGGCGGGGCGTCATTGACCGGTGTCTGCACCGGCAGAGCACCCTGAGCGGGCGGGGTGGAAAAGTACTCAAACGTGGGCACCACCTGGAAATCACCGGGGTGAACCTCCGGTAAGGAATGGAAGGTGATGCGCACCGCCCCAATGAGCGAGTATCCCTGCGCTCGCGCGTGTGAAATGGCGAGGTCGCAGAGCTCAATAGCAAACGGGTTGCCCCACTCCCGTATCCTGTCAAAATCTGCGGGGGAGAAATTAACCGCATAAATATTGGGGGCCATCAGCATCTCGTTGGGATCGATGTAGGATTCATCGTCCATGACCGTGCGAATACGGTTTGCAATATCTGCTTTTTCGAAGGTGCCGAAGCCTTTGGAGAAGCCAACGGCCTGCCCAATGCCTTGTTCTAGCCGCTCAAGCCTGTCCATAAACTTCATTGCCGCCTCCTCCTAACGATCCGTGCCGATTGTACTGCCGTGAGCCCGCGCGGGCCCGCGAAAGGTACAGTCTAGCGATTTTAACTGTGCATATGCTGTGCGTGCGTTAGATACACACACCCAACGCTATTCTATGCGATAGGCGGTGATTAATGCAGAATCGGGGTTATTTTCGCGGTAAAACCGGGTGCTGAGGAGGCACTACGGTGAATTCTGGTGCACCATGCGTGGATGTTCCATACCGTTACACCCCGATAATAGGGCGTAAAAATCCGTCATGTGATGTGAATAAAGTTACTAAAATTGGATTGGACAGGGGGCCAAGGGGTGCGTATAGTTCTATATGTTGCCTGCAACCACAGGTTGTAAGACACTTGCGCGAGTGGCGGAATAGGCAGACGCGCACGGTTCAGGTCCGTGTGCCCGTGAGGGCGTGGGGGTTCAACTCCCCCCTCGCGCACCAACTAATCCCCGGTTCAGTTGAACCGGGGATTTTTTATACCCGTCATACCCGTCTTTCCTGTGTGTCTGCAGCACCCAGCGGGCCAAACATCAGCATAAACATCCAGCAAAGCCAAACAGTGGTGTGCGCCCTGCGGCGTTTAGCATCCTATGGGGCGTCATTGCTGGGCGGCTGAGTATTCTGCGTATCGGGTGAGGGCCGCTGCGCAGCCTCCCGCTTCTCGGCGCGTGAACGTAAAATCCAGGCGATAGGGCCAAGAAACGGTAGCGCCAAGGTGAACAGGAGCCACTTGAGCTTCTGCACCTCACTAAAGTACGGGCTGCGGTGAATCGTGAGCAGACAGTACAGCGCCAACGCGATACCCACGAGAAACACCGCGGTCCACAGTACATCAAGCACGCCGCTAGGCATGAGGGGCCCTCCAAATAATTGTTATGTAAGGATGATATAGGGGTGATGGTATTCGGCGTCTTCACCCTGAGACGTGACTATATGCCTTGTAGGTCTTAGGAATATGAGTTAAGGTCAAGCGCACGCCGGTAGCATATCTCATCAAGACGAGTATTCCATACTTGATTGTTTACCTGCCCCAGTGTGTAGTACGGTTCATTGGCTTGTACCAACTAAGGGCTTATATATGGGTGTCACTATTGGCCTGTGCATCTTCTAGAGCAGGGTTTATGTCGTTATCTCGTGAGGCAGAATATAGCATCAATATCCTCCCATACCGCAAGGTGTATACAGGCCAAAGCAGTCATGACGTCAACGCCTTGTTAGGGGGCTTCGTTGCTGGTTGCCGTCAAAAGGTTTACGGTGTTTGGCTGAGACCTATGTGTGGACTGGAATTCAGCATGAAGACGCTGAGCTTGAAAATTGTAACTACTAGTATGTACAGTTGTGGTTATGGACAGCAGGACTCGGCTTGTAGAGGCAACCCAGGATCTCCTGTGGGAACAAGGGTATTCAGCGACCAGCCCAAAAGATATCATGCGCCGATCAGGTGCTGGTCAGGGCAGCATGTACCATCACTTCACCAATAAGCAGGAACTGGCAGTAGAGGCGCTAGAACGCAGCGCCTTATCCATGCGTCACGATGCCGAAAAGCTGCTTGCGGCAGATGGTAGTGCTTGCGAAATAGCAACAGCTTATCTGCGTCGACAGCGCGATGTTCTGAAGGGGTGCCGCATGGGAAGAATGACATTCGATGCCGATGTCTTGAACACCCCGGAACTTATTGAGCCTGTCACACGCACGTTTGTGTGGCTGATTGAAGCTCTTACAGTACTCTTTGAGCGGGGCAGAGACCACGGTGAGTTTGCCGCAGATATTGATGCCCGCAATCTGGCTTCACTGGTGGTAGCAACAGTGCAAGGAGGCTATGTGCTAGCACGTGCCACACGAGATGTGGATGCCTTTGATGCGGCGGTTGAAGGGGCTGCTGCGCTCCTGCGTAAGGCCACAGAACCTCTGATTACCGAGGTGTCGGATCATTCTGATTGAGTGACCGTATGGCTCAAGGAGAAATGGGGAAAGACGTATGTATTCAATGCAGTACCGTGTCCAGCTTCCAGCGGACTACGACATGGAGATCATCCGGGACCGCGTCCGTCGCACTGGGCACTTGATGGATGGATATCCGGGACTGGAGTTCAAGGCGTACCTTATCCAGGAGAAAGCCAAAGGAGCCATGGAGAACTGCTACGCACCGTTTTACGTCTGGAACGATGCGGAGGGAATGCGATCTTTCTGCTGGGGAGAGCCCGGGTATTCATCAATTGTGCGCGATTTCGGCCGTCACCCCATCCAAGATTGGACAGTCCACAAACTCATCAAAGGAACTACACCTCTGACCCAAGCACATAGCCTTAACATCCAAACCGTCACCCTGCCCGAGTTTGCCGTACCGTCTGAAATCATAGAGCCCCTGACTGCGGACTTCCTTAACGGACAGAACGCTAATACGCTCTGCCGCCTGGCCGCAGTCGACGTCACAACTTGGAAACTCATCCAGGTTGAGCTCAGTAGTGCCAACTCCGACCACACACAACCGAAAACCACCTCCTATGAGGTCCTCCACGTCTCGACCGCCGATATTGACTCCCGCTGATCAGGAAAACCGTGTTTGATGAGTATCTTAGACGGGATGGTTCGTTGTCACGGCAAGGTGAAATGGTCCAGGATAGACACACAATATGACCTATAGCTCTAAAGTCTTCACTGTAGATATAAAAATCTCGCCAATCCCCAATAAGGGAGGGCGAGGAGCTGTAACCCAAGTTTGTCGATACACATCCATAAGAGCCAAATAAACGATTAACATCATATAAAAGGTGGCTGCCGCACGTTTCTGGAGCGAGATGATTATTTAAAACACCTCTTTAGAAACGTGCGGCAGATTGTAGCAATACCTAGATGCCTCAGTTCTGCACCATACCTAGCGGAACATTAAACACCCGTCTTTTGTGCCCGCTTAGCGGCAGCATCCGAGTCTCGTTTAGCCCAGAACTCGCGGGTGGTCACCTCATCCGTGCCGTCCCAGGCAGCCAAGTTTTTAATCTCGGGCATATCGGATGCCATGAAAATAGGCTCCAGCCCGGCCTTACGCTGCGTCTCATAGTTCTTCAGAACCGCAACCACCTTCGGCGAAAGCCACAGCACCGCCACCAGGTTCACAATCACCATGCCCGCGTTCAGCATATCCGCCGTCGTCCACAGCAGGCTCAGCGATGCGATCGCGCCAAAGAACACAAACCCCAGCACCACCAGGCGGAACACCGTCAGTGCCCAACGCTTTTCGGTCACAAAGCGGATATTTGACTCGCCGTAATAGTAGTTGCCAATAACCGAGGAGAACGCGAAAAGGAAAATAGCGAAGGTTAAGAAGTGCGTGGCCCAACCACCCAACTGGGCGGCCAACGCATCCTGAGTCAGGCCCGCCCCGCGGGTCTTATCGCCATAGACAGGATTCGACAGAAGCACAATAAACGCGGTCACAGAGCAAACCAGCATCGTATCGAAATACACGCCCAGCGCCTGCACATAGCCCTGTTTGGCGGGGTGCGAGATAGTCGCGGTTGCGCCCGCGTTCGGGGCGGTACCCATACCGGCCTCGTTCGAGAGCAGGCCGCGTTTCATACCCCAAATAACGGCACCCATCGTGCCGCCCACCACAAACTCACGCAGACCAAAAGCGCCCTCGAAAATCATGAGCAGAACGTTCGGAATTTCTCCAATATTCAGCCCCACCACCAGAAGGCCCAGAACCAGGTACAGCACCGCCATGAATGGCACCAGAAACTCGGTCACCGAGGAGATCGCACGAATACCACCGAAAATAATGGCCGCCGTCAGGCCCGTAATAATCACGCCTACCAGGATGCGGAACCCCATACCGTCCGTGCCTTCAATGCTGATATTGAACGAGTTCGCGCCCGCCTCAACAATCGCGTTGGTCTGCACCGCGCAGAACACAAAACTATAGGTGAGCACAATAAAGCCCACGAAAATCAGGCCCAGCCAGCGTGCGTTCAGCCCGCGCTGCATATAGTAGGCGGGGCCACCAATATAGGAGTCCTTGCCGCGCTCCTTATACAGCTGACCCAGCAGCGACTCGGCGAAAGCGGATGCGCCGCCCACCGCCGCAATAATCCACATCCAGAACACCGCGCCGGGACCGCCCATCGCAATAGCGATCGCCACGCCCGCAATATTGCCGGTACCCACACGGGATGCCGCCGAAACCGTGAACGCACGGAATGAGGAAATGCTCTTACGGCCGTCAGCTTCGTGACCGGACGGGTCGGTGAGCACGCGCAGCATCTCGGGCAGAGAACGCCACTGCACCGCACGGGTGCGGATGGTCAGGAACAAACCAGCGGCAATCAGCGCCACGAAGAGGAAGTTCTCCCATACCCATTGCTGAATAGAGTCAACCACGCTGGTGGCGCCAGAGGTATAGGTGTTGATGTCTTGAATAAAATGTACGAATCCCTCCACGGGCGCTCCCATCGGGTTATTGGACACAGTAATCCCCCGGTACGAGGCGTCACTGCGGGGGAGGGGCGGGGCTTAAGCACCCGCATACGGAAAAAGATATTTTTCCGGAAGTTACAGGTAACTATTGTTGCGGTACAGTACCCGTGTGAGCAAGCTCAATAAGTGGTTTCAGGGAATTTGTAACGAATAATTAACGCACACCGCAGCGTGTGCCACCCCCGCCAAAAGCGCCCTCGGCTTAGCAGTAATTAGAAGCGGGGGAGAAGGCTCACTGGTAGCGCTTATCGTGCTTTAACGGTTTCACGAAGGGGAACGAAAGCACCCCGCGAATCTGGGTCTGCGCCATGAGCATTACCAGCCGGTCAATACCGATCCCCAGCCCGCCGGTAGGCGGCAGCCCCGTCTCCAGGGCGTACAGGAAATCCTCATCCACTTGCATGGCCTCGGGGTCTCCAGCGGCCGCTTTCAGCGACTGCGCTACCAGACGCTCACGCTGCACCAGCGCATCGGCTAATTCGGAGTAGGCGGTACCCATCTCCATACCGTTAATCACCAAATCCCAGCGCTCCACCAGTCCCAAAACACTGCGGTGCGCACCAGCTAAGGGGGAGGTCTCCACCGGGAAATCCGTGTAAAACGTGGGGAACACGGTTTTTGCTTCCACCAGTTCACCATACAGTTCCTCAATGACCGCCCCTGCACCCATATCGTCCCGTACGTGAATCTCATGCTCACGAGCCAGGGCCAGGAGCGTCTCAAAATCGGTGTCTAAGGTGATGGTGGTGCCCACCGCCGCTGAGAGCGCCTCACACACCGAAACCACCGGCCAGGCACCTGAAACGTCATCCAGCGTACGGTCTGTGCTGCCCTTTGCCCCCAACGGCAGCACGCACTGACCGTACACCGCCTGCGCCGTGTTTTTAATGATCCGCTCCGTTAGGTGGCGCATATCGGTGTAGTCGGCGTAGGGCCGGTATGCCTCAAGCACTGTGAACTCGGGGTTGTGCGTGTTATCTGCACCCTCGTTGCGGAAGTCACGGCCCAGCTCATATACGGCACCCATGCCGCCCACCACCAAGCGTTTGAGGTATAGCTCCGGGGCGATACGCAGTGTTAGATCCGCCCCGTAGGCGTTAATGAACGTTTTGAAGGGGCGGGCGCTGGCGCCACCGTGCACCGTGTTCAGGATTGGGGTCTCAACCTCGGTGAAACCTTCCGTATCCAGGGTGCGCCGGATGGACGTAATAATAGCCGAGCGCATCCGCAGGTTTTGCACCTGTTCAGGGTTAACCAGCAGATCGGTGGAGCGGCGGCGCAGGCGTGCCTCCGGGTCGGTGAATGAGTCGAACGGGATGGGATGCAGGCACTTGGAGACCATCCGCCAGTTACTGGCCAGCACTGAGACGGTGCCGTTACGTGAGGTTCCCATGCTGCCGGTGATGAGCAGGATATCGCCGGTATCGACGGTCTGGCTGAGAAGCCGCAGCGCCTGTGCACCCACAGCGGCGCGTTCAATAACCACCTGGAGGGTGCGGCCGTTCTCTATGAGGGTGAGGAAGACGACCCCGCCATGATTGCGAATAAACCGCACCCGACCCGACAGAGTAAATTCCTCAACCGAAATATTTCCTGAATGTAATATATTGGTGAGCTTTTCCACCGAGTAATCACACCGAACACCCAACGGATACGGCTCCATACCTGCGCTGCGTAATAGCTCAGCGTGCCGGATGCGGTGCCGAGTCTGCTCACTGCGGCGTGTCTGCACTCGCGGGGTGTCTGCCAGAGACCGGCGTTCAATCTCCCGCACCCGCTCACAATCAGCCTCTCCCAATAACAGCACCTGGGATCGCTGCCTCCGCGCCGAAATCGAAATATCCGGCAGGAACCCCTCGGCCACACCCGCCGCAACCACCGTATTAATGAACGCCAGCGTCGGCTCAAAAGCCATATACCGTCCCACCCACTCCGGGGCGAACTTCAGGTTAAACCGGTACAGGCGTTCCAGCTGCCAGAACCTGTCCAGGTACCCCAGTGAACGGGAGGCGAGCCTCTCCCACGGGCTGGCCCCAAACCGCTCGGCGTTATCGTACACGTGACGGAACATCGCAAAATTCAGGGAGACACGGGTGATGCCGTACTCACCAGCCCGCTCCATCAGCCCGGCCACCATGAACTCGATAGTCCCGTTGGGGGCCTCAGGGGAGCGGCGCATTACATCCAGGGAAACCCCTGTGCGGCCCCACGGCACGAACGAGAGTAAACCCACCATCTGCCCGTCGGCAGCGTGCGCCGACACCAGCAGGCACCGGCCGTCGGCGGGGTCACCCAGGCGGTTTAGAGCCATTGAGAAACCGCGTTCCACCCTGCCGTGCCGCCACTGGTCGGCGTACTGCTGCATCTGCTTCAATTCTTGGTCATTGAGGTCACGGTGGCGGCGAATGCGCAGGCTGTACCCCGCTTTCCGCACTCGCTGGCAGGCCTGCCGCACCTGCGTCAGCGACGTATTATTCAGACTGAACCTGTCGGTGGTGAGTACCGCTTCGTCGCCCATGCGGGTAATGCTCAGTCCTTCTTTGGCGAAGGCACGCGCACCCGCCTCGCTCACGCTAATAGCGGCCGGAACCCACCCGTAGGTGCGGGCGGCGCGCATCCACGCCCGGATTGCTGCGCCCCAGGAGGCCGGATCCCCCACCGGGTCGCTGGATGCCAGGCACACCGAGCCCACCATGCGGTATGTGATGGCGGCCCGATGATCTGGGGAGAACACGGTCTGCTTATCGCGGCGGGTGGCGAAGTATGAGAGGGAATCGTTTCCTCCGTACTCTTGAAGCAGCTCACGCAGCCGCACCTCGTGTTCAGCTGTCCAAGTGTTTGGCATACGGTACCCGCGCAGGATGAGGTACACAGCGATCGCCGAGAAAATCCCGTAGAACACCGAGGCGATAGTGCCCACGACTGCCGCAGCATGAGGCCCTTTAAGTTCGGGGACAATGTCAATCCCCAGACCGTGCAGTACCAGGTTTTGTGGGGTGACTCCGGGAAGGTGCCGCCCAAAGTACCAGGTGATGAGTGTGGTCGCGGTGAAACCGCCCACAAACACAAGGGCCGCCACGGCCCACGAGATACGCCCAATACGGGCTGGGAACGCTTTACGAATAGACCACAGGAAGGGGATGGCGATTAGCCCAATAACCACCGAAATCGTGTCTACCCACGAGATGAGGTACTGTTTGGGTCCCATGATCGGGTCGGGGAAGAACACCATCAGGGTGCTGTCAATACCCAGCACAATACCCGCTGCCTGAAAGAAAATCGCCAGGTACAGCCCCAGACGTTTGCGGGCAATCAGACCCCAGGTGATGACGAGCATTGTGACGGCACTGGCCAGTGAGTGGGTGGCGGGGATATTGAGGAGGCTCACCCCCAGCTCCCACCAGCGGAAGCCGCGCCCGCTGCGCAGGGGCGAGATAATCCAAGAGAACACTGTGATGACGGTCAGGAAAGAGTAGGCGCCAATGAGCCACCGGGCTGACACCTCGGCGTATCGTGAGGCTGTATCCGCCGCGTCGCGGCTTCGTTTCTGGCCTGTCATGAATCCCCCTTCGGGCTGTACTGCCTACCTATAACTCTATAAATCTTTTGGGCGTGTGCACCTTAAAAGTTACGGGTAATTTGCTTGTGATCGTGCTGAGAAAACGAAAATGACTTATAGATATAATAGAGCTAAATATATATACAGAAATACATCGTATACCTTATGTAAATATTTATACTTTATATAAAATTAAGCTTAAATATTAAAAACGCTCAAACACACTTAAAGCTTTTAGACAGAGAAGTCTTCCTAAGGAAAACACCATGATTATCGTGAAATGGCGAGTAGTGATCCTGCTGCTCGTGCCTACCATCCTGTGCTACGGGTGGATGATATTTATTCTGCCCAGGCTCATGCGCTCCAACGGGGTGCGCAAATATGTTCTGCAAGCGGTGAGTCTTACCCTCACCTGCCTGCTGACCCTCACCAGTGTTGCCTCGTACCTGAACCTTCAAAACAAGTGGTACCCCACCCTGGAAAGTATCTTTGCCGACCCCAATGCTCCCATTACAGACAGCCACTACGGCGCGCCCCTGACCCCCGTCTCACAGCAGGTCTCTGAGCACACCCCGGAGCAAGAAAATGCGCGAGGCGCTGAATCCGTGAAGGAGGCACTGGCTCACGCCGAGCCGGGCAAACCCCTGGAAATCACGGTACCCGGGCGGGGCGGCACACCGGATATGAAAACTTTCATTTGGCTCCCCGAGGGGTACGCCTCCCACCCGGAACGCACCTACCCGGTTATTCTTGGGCTTTCGGGGTACCCCGGCTGGCCTTTAGGGTTTGAGCAGTTTGCCGCCAAACTTAAACCTGGTGCTTCCCGTCCCATTGGTGATGTCATTCTTGTTGCCCCAGATATTTTCTATAACGGTATCGACACCGAGTGTGTGGACAGCACCAACCCCAAGGGGCCGCAGGTGGAAAGCACCATTGTTGAGTCCCTCATCCCGCTGCTTAAAACCACCCTGAGAGTCAGTACTGAGGCTGACGGGTGGCTCGCCTGGGGGTATAGCTCCGGTGGTTTCTGCGGGCCGATGCTCGCCATCAGGCACCCGGATCTTATTGGTGCTGCCGTCTCATTCGCCGGCTATTTTGCCCCGCAGTACCTTGAGGGTCAGCAGTGGCGCCCCGCAGAAGACACCGAATATGACTTGCTGCGCCTGCTGCGGGAGAAAAAGCCTCCGGTAAAAATCTGGTTTTTTACTGCCGAAGACGACCTGAGTATTCGGGACGAGGTGCCCGCATTCACGCAAGCCGTTCAGGCCCCCACCAGTGTGCAGCTTGCCACCGTCCCGGCGGGTGGGCACAGGTATGATGTGTGGTTCAGCCGCGAACCTGCCGCCCTCCAGTGGGCGGGCACCTACCTGGCGCCGTTTAAACCCTAGATACGCGCTTTCACCTCAACACGCCCACGTGAGTACAACACGTGCCCGCCCCCGCGCAGCTTTGCCTTAATGCCTCAACCGTACGGTGTGTATGGGGCAAAGGTGAAGTGAACGTTAAAAAATCTGCGTATGATTAGGCACAGGAAAGTACATGCAACGGTACTGACCGCCAGGGTAGTACGCGTAGGGGAGGCAGCCGGTGAATATCTCAAACTGGGGTACGGTGCTTCTGTTTGGCGTGTTCACGGTGTTCTGTTACGGCGTTGTGATTGGGGTGCTGCCGCGCATGCGCGGCCCCGGTGCGCGTAAATATGCGGTGCAGGCTGTGGGGATGTTTTTAGCTGCCCTCTTGACCCTGCTGACGGTGGGCGCTTACCTGAACCTGCAAAACCGCTGGTACCCCACGCTTGAGAGTATTTTCGCGGATCCGCACGCCTCTGCCTCAACGAGCACGTACGGGTTTTTCCCCGGTAACCCTTCGAATGCGCCCACGATCGAGCTCAGCGGTGAACAGAAGGATGCGTACACTAATCCGGCGCTGCGGGCGGCCTTTGAGGAGCGCCGCGCCAGCGGGGGCAACGGTCCGCTGCAGCTGTATATTCCCGATAGTGCCGGGCGGAGTATCCGCACGCTGGTGTGGCTTCCTGCTAGTTACCTGGATTCGCCGGAGCGCGTGTACCCGGTGGTGTTGGCGTTCCCAGGGTACCCGGGCATGCCGGATGTGTACGAGAATTTTGTTCCGGCCCTTGATCGTGCGGTCGCTAATGGCACTGTGGGAGAGACGATCCTCGTTGTCCCAGATGTGTTCTATGCGGGGGTAGACACCGAATGTGTGGATGGGGATCCCAATACCAGCCCCACCCCGCACACGGAGAGTTTTCTGACTGATTCACTTATCCCGTTTATGAAGAGGAACCTGCGGGTGCCTACTACCGCCGACGGGTGGGCCACCTGGGGGTATAGCGCGGGTGGCTATTGCGCATTAATGCTGCCGGTGCGTCACCCCGATCTGGTGGGGGCGGGAGTCTCGTTCGCCGGGTATTTTAAGCCTCGGTATGAGCCGGGGCAGCAGTGGCGCAGCGAGGACGATAGCGAATACGATCTGGCACGCATCCTGCGTGAGAAACGACCTGCCGTGAGGCTGTGGTACTTTACCGCCGCCGACGATACAACGGTTACCGCTGAGCTTGCGGATGCGACGCGCGGTATTAGTCAGCCCAGTATGCTCAGCGTGGTGACCATACCGGCTGGTGGGCACAGGTTTGATGTGTGGCACCCGAATGATTGGCGTGCCCTGGCCTGGTTGGGAAAATATCAGTGGTTTAAACCCGGTGGAATGCGTTAGCGGCTTCAGACCCTGCCGGGTGCCCCTTATGAAACGCTAGGTGCCGCCTACCGTGTGTACGGTAGGCGGCACCTGGTACAGGGGCTGCACTGTGTGGGCGGCTAGTCGCCTTTTCCTTCGAAGACGTCGGGAATACCGTCGTGGTTTTCGTCCAGTTCTTCTTTTTCTGCGACTGCCTTGTAGTGCTTATTGCGGCGTGAGAGGATGATCGCACCCAGGATGGCGGCGGTAATGGAGCCGAAGAGAATAGCGATTTTGGCGTCTTCGGTGTGCGGGGAGCCGTGCGGGAACGACAGCTCAGCCACCAGCAGCGAGACGGTGAAACCGATACCGCCGGTGACCGCCAGACCAATGACGTCGATCCATTTCACGTCCGGGTCGAGGTTGGCGTGTTTGAACCGGGTGACCAGCCAGGTGGTGCCTGTGATACCCAGGGTCTTACCGACCACGAGCGCGAAGATAATGCCGATTGCTACCGGGTCGGAGAGGGCCCGGCCCAGCCCGTCGAAACCGCCCAGGGCTACACCCGCGCTGAAAAAGGCGAAAACGGGCACACAGATACTGGTGGAAATGGGCCGGAACCGGTGTTCGAAGACCTCCGCGAGGCCGGAGTCGGCACCAGCGGCTTCGGTGCGTTTATTGAATTTCACGGGTACGCAGAAGCCCAGCACCACGCCCGAGATGGTGGCGTGAATACCTGATTCGAGGAAGAGCGCCCAGGTGATGAACCCCAGTGGCAGCAGAATAATCCAGGCTGCGGCGGGTTTGAGATGGAACATTTTCTCGCCCTTATAGGCGATGAGCGCGAAAAGCCCGATGGGAATAATCGCCGCCAGCAGGTATTCGCCGTGGAAGTTATTGGTGTAGAAGATGGCGATAATGCAGATGGCGATCAGGTCGTCGACCACTGCGAGGGTGAGCAGGAAGATGCGCATCGCCGAGGGCAGGTGGGTGCCCACACCCGCGAGTACGGCCACCGCGAACGCAATGTCGGTGGCGGTGGGGATAGCCCAGCCGTGCACCGCTGTTTCGCTGGCGTGGTTGACAATGAAGTAGAGGATGGCGGGGGTGATGACGCCGCCGCACGCCGCAGCAATGGGGATGATCGCGGTGCCAGGGGATTTGAGATCGCCAATGACGAATTCTTTTTTGAGCTCAAGGCCGGTGAGGAAGAAGAAGACAACCAGTAACCCGTCGGCCGCCCAAGTGCCAACACTCATGTGAAGGTGGTGGAATCCGGGGATTTCCGGGCCGATTTGTGCATCCCGCACCCCGAAGTATGCGGCTGCTAAGGGGGTGTTGGCAAAAATAATGGCGAGGACGGTCGCTATGAGAAGGATGGAGCCGCCCACCGATTCTGTGCGTAGAATATCGGCAATACGCACCGATTCGCGGTAAGAACCTCGCCCGAAAGCCGTATTGTCGGGTTGTACGTCACTCTTCTGAATCATGTTCTCCTCAGGGGTTTTGTGCGGCGTTCCTTATACCAGTGTAACGTCTTTCCACAGCAAAAACTTATTTTATTCCAGTATATGAATTTTTATAAACAAATAGACAGCTTTGAATATTTCCCTGTATATGGTGATATAAACCCACAAAAATAAAGCATAAAATGCAGAAACTCACTCTTAAGAAATATTCCCCACCGCCGGTATAAAGGCGATGGGGAATGCGAAAATATGCGCTATATGTTTTTAGGAGCCAGCAACTGCGGGGGCTGAATCGTCCTCACCGTGGTTTTCATCCAGTTCACGGGCAACGTAGTTCTCAATGTCAAACAGGTTGCCGTTTGCGCGCTTAACAATGGTTACCAGGGTCTCCATGGAGGCGACCTCTTCAACCTGTTCCTTCAAGAACCACAGCATGAACTGCTCGCCCAGCGGGTAGGTTTCGGCGCGGGCGGCAGCGAAAATTGCCTCAATCTGGGTGGTGACTTCCTTCTCCTGCGCCAGCGACATATCAACGATTTCCTGAACATCTGCAAAATCGTTCTGTACTGCCGGAATCGCCGGGATCTGAACCTTGTGACCGCGGTCGAGCTGGTACTGAACCATCATCAGGGCGTGGTCGCGTTCCTCCAGCGACTGTCGGTAGAAGTAACGGGCCAGCTGCGGCAGATCCTCGCCATCAAGCCAAATAGCCATTGCAAGGTACTGGTGGGATGCGGCAAACTCATGGCCGACCTGCTCGGTCAGCAGTTCATAGAAAGACTTGGTCATCATACTCTCCTGGGGTGTGGTTTATGGGCCCAAAAAGTGGGCGTAACTCAACCTGACCAGTCCATAATATGCGCCGGTTCGGTGTGTGTATACACAGAACAGGCTAATCTCGACCGAGAATTAGGCCCTCCTGCGGCGTGTACTAACCGAGCACAACCTATGTTGAGGGTGCGCGAGCTGCGGGGGCTGCCAGTACGGCGTAATACGGGCCTACTCTGGGTACGAGCCGCGGCGAAGACTATCGATTGATATAAGCTTCGAAGGAGTGTCTCCCAGTACGCTGGTGCCAATATTGGCGAGGTCGTACACCTGCTGTTCATTGAGATGGTCAAAGATTTGTCGGCGAACTTCAGCCACATGGCCGGGAGCCACCTGCTGAATCCTTTCAAGCCCTGCCGGGAGCAGATGGCAGATGCTTACACGACGGTCTTCGCGGCTAATGGAGCGTTCAACGAGGGAATCTTTCTCAAGGCGCGCCACCACACGAGACAGACGCGCAGGAAGAGTGTTTGTGGTCAGTGCCAACTCTGTCATGGTTAGGCTGAGCTCGGGTGACTCGGAGAGCATGGCAAGCACCATGTATTCAACATAGCTTAGGTCGGCTTCACGCTGTAATTGATTTTCTAGCCTGCGAGTGAGGTTAAAAATAATAGAGCTTATAAATAGCCACGCCTCCCGTTCTTCGGGAGTAAGCCACCGGGGTTCTTCGGCGTGCGGTGAGTCAGACACAGGATGCTCCTTCCGGGTCCGTCGTCTTAGTGAGCTGTATGTTGTCGTAGTAGTAATCGAGATATAAGGTTGTATTAATTCCCCATTGTATATGTATCATCTCTCATATTCCGGTAACGGCACCAGTAAATGCGGCGCATTCACAAGTTTTGGTTTACCTAAAGTGTGCGCGCAGATATGTAATAGGTTCCAGCTTATAGTAAACGTTTCCTTATTATTCACCGCTGAAAAATAGGGAGCGAGTATTTTTGGGTGTTTACTTCCCGAATCGATAAAAAATTGGTACTTAAGAAGCTGAGCTGTACTTGAAGGTTTTAGAGTGACGAAGGTCAAAAATACGGATTTTTTGGGACTTAGGTCACTTAAAACAACGCTTGAGGGGTGATTTTTCGCCCCTAGTCGAGAGCGTGTTGTCTAGGAGTGCTATCCTCAAGCTGAGGAAAAGCCGCGTAATATCAAGGTAAAATGGGGTATAAAAAAATTGGTACGCTTTTTTCAACCCTACTTCAGGGGAAGATAACAAAACGATTACAAATTTTTCTGAAAAAGTACCATTTTGGGTTTGCAACCGGCCCAAGACCGTGTACACTGGTATACGTAACGGGGTCGAAAGAAGCCCGCGGGGCGAGACCGGAAGCTCAAACCGAATGGGTTCGACTCTCTATTTATCGGTGATTGTCGTCAGTGTGCGGGTAACCCGCATTTCTACTGACGGATGTGCGGTGCGGATGCAGTTCGTGGTTGGGCTGCATTCCGCGCCGTATCTTTTTAACCAGCCCCTTCTGAGGCACTCTCAACCACTCACTCTGAACAACCTCTAGAGATTTCCTATTGGTACCCCTGCGTGCCCTGTCAGGCGTTATCACTTCTAACCGCGGAGCAAACTTGTGGGTACACCCACTAGGCAATGCAGGAATTACCCTGCCAATCCCTGCAAATACAGGCCATAGAGGCTGTTGGGTGGCCCGAACCAGGCTGCAACATCCATCATTCTATGAACTATCAGTAATACAGCATCTAAATCTCTTCTCCGCTCGGTGCATCCCTGCAAACACGCGGAAAAGTCCCATATTTTCTTGTCGCACCCGGGCAGCGACCACCCGCGTGAGGTACTGAGAGTGATCGGCCGCGTAGCGATGAGATAAAGGTCGCCACATCTAAAAAGTCTTTAACTGTTCAGAAAATGACAATGTGTATGGGGTGAATGTGAAGGATTCGGGGATGCTTGGTTTGGGGATGCAAAAATACGTGCACGCGTGGGCGAATCCAGAAGCAGAAAGTGTCAAAAGCAGCGTAGTGGGGGAGAGGCGCCTTCTGGTGCGTGGGGTATATCGGGGTGTACACCAACCAGCAGGTTTCCTGAGCCTGGGGCGCCTTCTGGCGTGTGGGGTATACCGGGACATTTGCGGGGGTGTGTGTTTAATATTGCCGCCGGAGACGCGCCAACAACATGCGGTTATGTCACTCCGCCACTAGCGTATCCACAGGTGTTATCCACAACGTGGAAAACTTACAGGTGTGTTATTCATAGGATCTTAATAACGTGCGGTGTGATAACGAGATGGCATAAAGACCCTTGAAATACCGGGGGATTTCCATCAGATGGACGCGGCTCATCTCACCATCCAAAATATACAGGCGGGTTCAGGTGGCGCACCCCCTCCACAACGCGCCCGTTATACACACCTGTGGAAAAGTCTGTGCACAATATCCACCGTCCACCCTCTGCGCCGTGCATAATATTCACCGCATGTATTACCTCCCACCGTTTGCCCCGCCCCCTGAAGAAAACTCGCAGCAGAAAGACGAAACCGGCCAAAAGTTCTTCCTGCTGGCCGTAATATACTGCCCGCATATTAAGCGTTGAGATGCTATAAAACGGCCCCTTCGCACCCTCCGCAGCGAGTATCCACAGACTTTATCCACAGCGTGGATAACTTACATACCTGTTATTTGCGGGTCTGAACCCCGCAAAAATCCGGCAAATATCCCGAAATCGTGATGAATTTGAAATAAAATCCACGGGTTTATCCACCCCTGTGGAAAACTTTCTCCACCCTATGCACAGCATCCCCGCACAATGCCCAGAACCCACTGAACTCGCAGGCAAACGCTGGTACCCTTGTAACGACGCCATCTTCTGAATGAAAGGGCATACACTATGGCTGAAAAGTACACTCTTCCCGAGCTCCCCTACGACTACGCGGCGCTCGAACCCCACATCTCCGCAAAGATCATGGAGCTGCACCACGATAAGCACCACGCAGCCTATGTTGCAGGCGCAAACGCAGCCCTAGAGCAGCTTGAGGAAGCACGCGCAAACGGCTCCTACGGCAACGTATCCAAGCTGTCCAAGGATCTCGCCTTCAACCTGGGTGGTCACACCAACCACTCCATCTTCTGGAAGAACCTTTCCCCCGAGGGCGGCGACAAGCCCACCGGCGAGCTCGCAGCGGCTATCGACGAGTTCTTCGGTTCCTTCGACAAGTTCCGTGAGCACTTCACCAACGTTGCCCTCACCATTCAGGGCTCCGGCTGGGCAATTCTCGCCTGGGACACCGTGGGCAAGCGCCTCATCATTGAGCAGCTGTACGACCAGCAGGGCAACATCTCGGTGGCACTGATTCCCGTTCTGCAGCTCGATATGTGGGAGCACGCCTTCTACCTGGACTACCAGAACGTGAAGGGCGACTACGTGAAGGCATTCTGGAACATCGTGAACTGGGCAGATGTCGCTGAGCGCTTCGCACGCGCAGTGTCGCAGACCAAGGGTCTGGTGCTTCC
Source organism: Rothia sp. HSID18069 (assembly GCF_003989155.1). Classification (NCBI taxonomy): domain Bacteria; kingdom Bacillati; phylum Actinomycetota; class Actinomycetes; order Micrococcales; family Micrococcaceae; genus Rothia; species Rothia sp. HSID18069. The sequence continues at coordinate 32,203 of NZ_RBMG01000005.1, forward strand.
CGAGTAGTCCTCAAGGATTAACGTGCGCTCGCACTCAGGGCGTATCGTATACGGGCGGGTGTCCGGTGCCTTCGTTAGAAGAGGCGCCGGGCACCCGCTTTGCGCTATAGAACTCATGGGTTAGTGGCTACACGGTGATGAGATGGTATACAGAACCGCGATGCCCTGAGTGTGCTCGCTGTTCTGCTATACCTCGTTTGACCAATTTGGGCAGTGCATACCGAACCTGCCGTGCGGTTAACTGGGTATCTTCTACGAGATCGGCGACCGTAGCGGGCTTCTGCGCTAAGACAGAATACACCTGTGATTCTGTGGCGGATAGTTCCTGCGGTACGTCAACATGCTGGGAAGACTGTGCCGCCCGTTGATCCCGTGTGGACTGTGCATCGTCCGTGGAGCGGTAAATGATAACGCGTACCTGAATGCCTTCATCAAGGATGCGCGCCTCGCGCAAACCAGCATTGCGTAAGGCCTGCTGTGCCGCCAAAATACCGCCGCCTTCTCCCTCAATGAGCCGACGACCGTCGCTGAGACGAATATTCTGACAGATAGCGTACAGTGCCTCATTCACAGCCGCAGGGCGGTGCACAAGACCAACCTGACTAGGTAAAATACCCCAAAAACCACCGGGGCTGATGATCTCAACACGGCCACGCTTAATAAAAATCTGCACGAACTTTCCCGAAGCATCCCGCTCATAACTGCGGTGCACAAGGGCATTCGCCACGAATTCGCGCAGAGCCACCAGAGGAATTTCGGGTTCATCCACCAGACCCGCCCCATCAGGGGTTGTTACGGTGCGGTTTTTGAGATTACGCACAAGCCAGGCAAGTGCGTCTTCAAGCATGGCAGGAATAGGGCCTTCGCCCCGAAAACGGTCATCATTACGGGCTGTACCGCTCATAGACACTACGCCGATAATACTTGCCCCAGAATAAAACTGCTGCGGATAATCCCCCAGAGCACATAATCCGGCCAAGGTTAAATCGTTCTGCGCGGCGGTGAGAACATTGCGTTTGTGCAGAATTTCCTGGTCAGAGTCATGCCGCAAACGTGCTGAGGAGAGGCGAACCTGACGCAGAAAGTCCTCGGTGTATGGCTCATCTAAATCTTTGATGGACGTGCCAGGAATATTTCGTAGGTCATTCTGTGGTTTATGGCGTTGGGCATACATAAGGCTTAGCGCGTAACTATCCATCGGGTAGTCACCGTCTCCGAGGCGTTGATACGCCACATTACCTTTAAAGCAGGGGCGTTCCTGTACCGGTAACCCTGGAACAGATACGATGAGCACCTGATGATCGCCCAGAACCATATCGGTGGTTTCTACCGCGATTTTTGGTTTGAGATTCTGCGCGGCGTCAATAATTTTTGCTCGTAAATCTTCAAGATCGTAAACGCCCACGGGTGCAAAATCTTGGGATTCGTCCACGCCGCATATGATGATGCCACCGTCAGGAAGATTGGCGAAACTGCAGATAGTTTCAGCAATAGAAGACGGGTAACCGTTATGCGCCGACTTCACCTCAACGGTCAGGCTATCCCGACCAAGGAGGCGTAGCTCATTCAGAGTCTGTGTCACTTCTTCAGGCGTATACATGTAAATATTGTAACTCTGAGAGTGACAATGTGGACGTCTGACTGGGTTGAAAGTTACAAATCTGGTGATTTTGGGTGACAAAATGTAACTTTCAGACGGGTTTTTTGTCACTTTGGCATAAAAAACGGAATGAAAGTGACAAAAATGTAACTCTCGATGGCAATTGTGTAACTTTCACCGAGGAGTCAAACGGGTCCCCTTTGATTTTTGTGGACTTTCGAAGGGGCACACATACTCGCGGGATGCTCTCGAAAGCGTAAAAGCGGGAGCGGGTAAAACTGGGACGGATCGATGTTCGCTAGGCCGCGCCGAGTTCTTGGGCGAGAAACGCCATTTTGCGGCCGCGGCCCCAACGGTAATCCCCGATCACGCCGCTCTCACGAATCACTCGGTGGCAGGGAATAATCAGCGCCACCGGGTTGTGTCCCACCGCGGTTCCCACTGCACGGGCGGCACGGGGGCGTCCAATACTCTCAGCCACAGACCCGTAACTTTGCACGGCACCCTGCGGAATATTCAAAAGCGCACGCCACACCTGCACCTGAAACGGCGTACCCTTCAAATGCAGGGCGATGCGCTCCCCGCCTCCACCGAAAATACTTAACGCCTGCTCGTGAAAAGGATGCTCGCCCTCATGCAGCTGCGCATTCGGGTATTCGGCGCGCAGGTTCGTGAGAGCCGCATCCGGGTTATCGGCGAATGCCATATGACATATGCCTTTATCCGTTGCGGCGATCAGCACCATGCCGAAAGGGGACGCGGCGTAACGCCAGACGATGCGCAGGTTCGCCCCGCCGTTCTTGTACTCGCCGGGGGTCATGCCCTCAATGGTGACGAACGCATCGTGCAGGCGTCCCGTGCCGCTGAACCCGCTCGACCAGGCCGCATCGAGCGTGCTCTGCTGCCCAGCGAGCGCCGCCTTCGCCCGTTCAAGGCTGATATGCTGCAGCATTTTCTTGGGGCTCACCCCCGCCCACTGCTGGAACTGACGCTGCAGGTATTCGGGGCTCACATGAACCGCCTGGGATACCTGCGCGAGCGTGGGCTGATCTGCGGCGTGGTCATACAGGTACTCGATAGCGGCGGCTATGCGCCCGAACTGGACGGTCTGCTCGATCGGGTCTGTGATGCTCAAAGATTCTCCTAGTTCAAGGTCTTAACACTAGAGAATACGGGTGTTCCGGGTGGAAAACGACCCGATTCTTGACCTTGTGCGCATTGGGTGTAGAAGTGATTGTAGAGTTTAGGTGATGAATTAGAGAGACAAATGCGAGGATATTAGGATACGCTCAAAGGGCGGCTGACAGTTAACGCCATAAATCCCTGAATTTTAGGAGAGCCATAATGGAGAATTCTTTTACTCTTGACCGACAGACCCTACGCGATATGCGTGACGTTCTTGATGCGATACGGCGTGAACATGGAGGTTCCATTAACGCTTCTATGACTTTACAGGGAATATCAGATTCGCAGGTAGAGATGCATCTTACGGATACTGACTATATAGATACCCGTGTTAATTTCGAGGTATCTTTTGAGGCTATGCATTTTGCTGTCATGTGTGTTCCGGCTGAGAACTTTGCAGAGGATTTAGGGCCGTATATGATGCGCAGCAGTTCTCAGTTCACCTTCACCTGGGAGGACTATGGCTACGGACCAGAGATTAACGGTATACCACTGTCTGTGGGGCATGCTGGAGGTCTAGACGACATGCGAGACTGTACGGAGTGGTATTTTCCTGAAACACGGTGGATACCGCTGGGGACCATTACTGGTGATGACTACCTGCGTATTGTCGCCCAAGATGCTCCGGTGAAAACGTATAAAGAAGGTACTCTACAGTACGGTGTAGTACATTTTCTTGATGTGTATTTTACGGTGAAAGATGTATTTAGTTTTCTTGAAAATACCCTAGGACTGACACTTCCTGCTGATTCGCACATTATCCAAGATGCATTGAAGGCAGAGTGGAAATTCCCGGTAACCATATTTGAAACAGTGTTTGTACTAGCAGATACCACCAAAGCTAAAAATATTCAGGTGAGCGTTAGTGATCCTGCCCCTAAGGAGCTTGTCCTGAAATTTGAGGGCGAGAACTTTACTCATGGGACACGCGCAGTATCTATTTCGGAGGCTGACGAAGAAGAGGGGTTATAGACCAATGTTTGATTTTCTTACTGAAATCAATAACGTATTCAGCGACCCCCATGGTGAGTAACGGTTCGCAGCTGTTGAGGGATGTCGTCCCTTGCGTGCGAGGAAATAATAACGTTCCGAAGCTGGCGAGGCGTCAGCTTATCTAATTCCGGGAACGGTAAGTTGCAGCGGGAGCGGGGAGCACGCTCCCACTACAAATTACTGCTCCCGGAATGGTGGGGTTGGCTGAAGTGGCCGAGTAATTACCCCGCCTGTGAGGCGAAAAGCCGAGCGAAATAGGAGTCGTGCGCCATTAGTTCGGTGTAAGTGCCGGATTCAACGATTTTACCGGCATCCATCACGTAAATACGATCGGCGTGGCGGAGGGTCCAGGCGCGATGCGAGACCAGAATCGTCATGTGATCCGCCGCAATCTCGCGCAGAGAGGCGAAAATATCTTCCTCCGTTTCGGCATCGATAGCACTAGTTGGTTCGTCCAGAACCCACAGGTCGGTATTGCGCAAAATTAGGCGAGCCAATGCGAGCCGCTGCCATTGCCCACCCGATAGCCCAACGCCGCCCCATTGTTCACCCAGTTGAGCGTCTAAACCGGCAGGCAGGGTGCGAACAAACTCGGCGGCGTGGGCTTTGTTGAGCGCATCCCACAGCTGCTCGTCGGTTGCGGAGCGCCCGAAAATCCCCATGAGGAGGTTCTGTCGAACCGTCAGCTCGTAGCGTCCAAAATCCTGGGTGAGAATAGTTGCCAGCCGGTGCCGTTCGGCGGGATCTAGAGCATTCACCGGGGTGTTGTCGAAAAGAACACGCCCCTCGTGAGCGGTGAGCATGCCCAGAATCCCATGTATTAGCGTGGTCTTGCCCGCACCGTTTGCCCCCACGAGCGCAATTGTTTGACCGCGCTCAATCTCGAAGGATACCCCGCGCACCGCGGGTTTTTCAGCGTTGGGGTAGGTGATGGAAAGGTTCTCGATGCGCACGCGGCTAAGCGGTGCATCAAGAGTGGCGGCCACCTTGCGGGACGGGTTTTCAGAGCCTTCCAGAAACTCTCGATACCGTGTAATTCCGTTAGCCCCGGCGCCGAGCGAGCTCATATCGTGACTCGCTGCAGTCAGTGACATCATGGCGGAAAGCGCGCCCACTATCGCACCAGAGATGATACCCGCGCTCGCCCCGGAGGACACCAGAAAACCTAGCGCACCCACCAGGAATACCGCGCACATTACCCCCGATATTACCTGCAAACGCAGGGCATATGCGGTAAGTTTCACCTCTTCGTCAGCGGCCAGCGCGCGTTGCCGGTTAGCCCGTGCCGCAAAGAACCAGCCTGCTTTCAGGGTCGAAAGTTCTTCGGCGGTATTCGGGTAGGCTATCTGGTTGGTAGCGTACCAGGCCCGGTGATTATGCGCATAAATGCTATCCCAGGCCTGCTCGTTGCGCCGTGTATACAGCCCCGCTACGAACGCCACCGGAATCAGGCACAACAGAAGGCATACCGCCGCCGCAGAACTGACGCGAGCCACCATGACGCAGAGTGAACCCACCATAAGAAACGTGAAGAGAAGTACGCCGGTGCTGGTTACTTGGGTGTGCAGGTGACCGTTGGCGACCGCATCCTGGGCGGCACGCGAGCGCTGCGAAAATGAGCCGCGCGAAATCTGCTCGGGGGTGAGGGAGGCGAGCCTGCGGGCGATCGCCCGGATACCTGTTTGCGCCATACCCGCCCGCAGCGACATATCCAGCGAATTAGACACCTGCTGCAGGGCAAGGTTACCCGCCAGCACGCCCCCGGTTACGCCCGCCCACGTGAGTGCAGTGTGCGCATCCCCGGTGCTGAGCGAGTCGGTGATTGCGGCTATGAGGAACATCTGTACGCTGGGCAGAAACGAGAGCACTGTGAGAAGGGTGAACGAGCTGAGTACAAGAATAGGATGCGCCCGTAGCGCATACCGCAGGGCCCAGAGAGTTTGTCTAATCGTTTTTAACACGATGGTATCCCTTCTTCCGCAGACCCGATGTTTTCCATGGATCCGGCACCGTCAGCAACTGACAAGTTCGACGGCGTGTGTTCCGGCGCATCCTCTATCTGTGAGGCGAAAATTTCGGCGAACCGCCCGCCAGCGCCTAATAGTTCGGTGTAGGTTCCCGATTCGACGATGGTTCCGTGATCCACCACATGAATGACGTCCGCGTGTTTGAGAGTCCAGGCGCGATGCGAGACAAGAATCGTCATATGATCCGCCGCAACTTTGCGCAGGGTAGCGAAAATCTGCTCCTCGGCGTGGGCATCAATAGCGCTGGTCGGCTCGTCCAGAATCCATAGGGCGGTATTACGCAGGATCAGACGCGCCAGCGCTAAACGCTGCCATTGCCCGCCTGATAGCCCGACCCCGCCCCACTGCTCACCCAGTTGAGTGTCTAAACCGGCAGGTAGAGTCTGCACGAACTCGGCGGCGCGGGCTTTGCTGAGCGCATCCCAGAGATGCTGATCGGTGGGCGGTTCCTGGCCCTGCGCGTGCGTGCCCAACAGCAGGTTTTCTCGCACGGTCAGCTCGTACCGCCCGTAGTCCTGACTGAGCAGGGTGGTGTGCTTAAAAACCTGTTGCACGCTTAGCGAGTCGACCGGAGAATCGTCGAAGAGCACGCTGCCCGCGGTGGTGGGAGTCAGCCCGAGAAGTCCGCGCACCAGCGTAGTTTTCCCCGCGCCGCTGGCACCGACCAAAGCCACCATCTGCCCGCGTTGTATATGCAGGTTCACGTGGTGCAGCGTGGGTGCATCCGCCCCGGGATAGGTGACGCTCAGACTGCGTACAGCGAGTTCGCGCGGAGAATCACCGGTTGCGGGCGGATTATGATGCGTTGTCTCTGAAGCAAGCACGTAGCGCGGATTATCCACAAACGCGCGATACTGGGCAATCGACATCGCCCCATTCGAGACCTGCCCGAAGGCGTAGCCAACATCCTGCGTGGCCGCGATACAGGTGAGCGTTCCCACCAGCGCACCGGCAATCTCGCCCGCGCTCGCCCCGGAACCGATCAGGCAGTAGAGTGCACCCATCAGCAACACCGAGCAGATGAGCCCGGCGAACCCCACCACGATGCCGCGCACCGCCTCCAGATTGTATTCCCGCCCGGTGGCACGATCTCGTGCCCGCGCCACACCATCGGCGAAGAAACCACCGGCCTCCAGGGTCGCGATCTCGCGGGCTGTGCTGGGGTGGGTGAGCGCATCCAGAAAATATGCCTCTTCACGGCGGTCCTCATAAACCTGCCCGTAGATGCGGTAGTCACGCTTTGCCAGCAGAACCATCGCGGCAGAGAGCGGAACCATGCACCCCGCCACAAAGAACACAGCCGGAAGGCTCGTGCCTGCAATTGTCGCGCACAGCAGCAGAACCATCGCCACGGCGGCGATGAGAGTCACCACGGAATTTGCCTGAGTGGGAATCTCCTGCTTCGTAAGAGATTCACGGGCTGCACGAAGATGCTTCTGCATCTCGGGTTCACTCATCACCTCGGGATTCACCCGCGCCAGGGTGGTATTGAGCTTCTGATGCGCGGCGGCATTCACGCGCGCCTTCGTCATGGTGAAGAGCGACATGCTTGCCCGCTGCACCAGAAGGTACGCCGCCACGAGGGCACCGATTACCGCGGCCCAGGTGAGTGATGCTGCAGTATCGCCAGAAGCCACCGAACCCACCGCAGCATTCACCAGTACCACCTGCGCGCTCGGCATGAACGTGAGAAGCAGGGTCGTACAAACCGCGGCAAGGAATGGAACGGGTGCTACACGAAGGGTGATGCGGAACGCCCACGGAATAGAACGAAGAATGTTTATCATGACATTTCCCCAAGGGTTTTTGCCGAAAGGCTGAGCGTGCAGTCGATGCGGATACGCTCACAAAAATCCTCGTCGTGGCTAACGATGATCAGCGCGCCGGTATAAGCATCGAGCGCCTGCACCAGCCAATCCACCGACGAAATATCCAGGTTATTCGTGGGCTCATCCAACAGAAGAAGCTGCGGCACCGGGTCAGTGAGCAGAACCGTCGCCAGCGCGGCACGAAAACGTTCGCCCCCGGAAAGGTCCCCAATATGCTGATGCACGCTCTCGCGCCTGAACAGCAGCCGCGCCAGTTGGTCGCGAAGATGCTGTTCGCTCGCCCCTGGGTTCGCCTGCTGCACGGTTTCAAGGAGGGTGCGTTCAGGATCAAGCGTAATGCGCTGCGGCAGATACACGGCGTTGCCCAGGCGGTAGAGCACTCGGTAAGCGGGAGACACGGGGGAGCGGTAGTCGGGGTCATTCGTATGCGCTATCGCGTTGAGAAGCACAGTCTTGCCGCTGCCATTTGCTCCCGTAATGCGCAAATGCTCAGGCCCGGTTAGGACAAGAGCCTCGGGAAAGTCTTGGCGACGAAACGGATAATCAACTTCATGAGATTGTGTTTCACGTGAAACGGTATTTTGGGCGTATGCATTCTTAAGTTCGGGATCCTGTTGTACAGACGCGCAAGGGTCTTTCCCCGCCCGCTGTAATTCCAGCACCTTCCGCCCCGCCGGGAGCGCATCCTGAGCAAGTTCCAGATAGATACGCTCCTGCACGCGCAGGTTCTCTTGGGCTTCACTAACTGCCGCACGCGCATCCGCCACCATGCTTTCGTGTGCCGCGCGAAGTTTCCCGGCAGAGCGCTCTGAACTGTTCTTATCCAGCCCCATCGCCAGCCCAGGTTTCCGCTTCGACCGCTCAAAATCGCGGCCTCGCCGAACGTTGCGATCGAGCTTAATCTGGTTCTCGACGCGCTCGCGTTCAGCCTTACGCGCCTCATTTTTCGCCTCACTCACACGGCGATGTGCGGCGCTCTGCTCGGCCTTCCGCACCGCCCGGTAGGTGTCGTAGTTGCCCTCATATATGCGCAGATGCGCCCGCCCCTCACGGTCGGCGTGCAGCTCGGCGATCGCGTTCATATGCGCGAGCAGATCGCGGTCATGGCTGATGGTCAGCGCCGGGCAGACGAGGGTTTCAAGTGCCGCAAAAAGCCGATTCTTCGCGGCAGAATCCAGGTTATTCGTGGGCTCATCCAGCAGAATAAACTCGGGATTCGAGCGCAGAAGCGCGGCGAGGGCGGCAGTGACCGTCTGCCCGCCCGAAAAGGTGCCGAGGGGGCGCATCAGAAGGTCGCGAATGGCGTGCGGGTCGGCGGCATCCGTGGCGAGCGCAGGACTAAAACCGTACTCGGCAAGGACTGCGAAGGTGCGCTCTTCAATATCCCAGGCGTCGCCGATGGTGTCATAAAGGCTGGGGGAGTAGTCGCCCGATTCCAGAGCATCGAGCGCCCGCAGAATTTTTGTAATTCCAAAAATATCGGCAAGATGCTGATGCTCGCTCAGCCCCAAATCTTGCGGCAGATACGCTATGCGTGGTGGGGTGCTGATTGTGCCGTGACTAGGCTTTATCTCGCCAAGAATAAGCCTGAAGAGGGTAGTTTTCCCGGTGCCGTTATCGCCGATAAGCCCGGTGAGCGGGGCGGAAAATACGACGGAGAGGTCGGTGAAAAGCGGGGGTTCACCCGGATGCGCATACGAAATATGGTCGAGTGTAATGTGGTGTGGCATGGGCCGAGTTCCTTCGAGTCGGTGCTCGGATCCCCGCCAGCGCAGCGCGCGTTAGGTGTGAGGGCATGAAAAACCCGAGCACGGTGTGCAGATACACGTAAGCCCGGGTAGTGGGGTGGGCGCATAAAAGCGCTCTGACCTGGTGTTTTGATCCGGGCTATGCTCGGGAGCCGTTCATGTGCTGGTGCCTCCTCGTGTGCCGATGCGCTTCCGTGCGCCTCGGTGGAATAGATAGGAACAATCCGGAATGTGACCCGGATAACCTCTAGTGTAGGGAGTGGCGATAGCGCCTGTCAATTATAGGGCGCATTAATCTCTGTTTCGACTGGGATACTCACGAGCGGGAGCGGTTTATTCATGCCAACATCAGCACTTCTGTATCACTCTGGCTTGCGTGCCACTATCGCCAGGTGGTCGCGGTGCCTCCCAGTGCGGCGGGTGTGAACTTCTTCCACCGTAAACCCGGCCTTCTCGCACAGTGCGGAAAACTCTGGAACGCTCACATAATAGGCGGTTGTCACGGTGTGTGCGAAGGGCAATCCGTGGTCGCCCAGAAACATCCCCAGAAGAAGGCTTCCTCCCGGAATCAACAGCCGATAGAACTCGGTGAGTGTGCCGGTAAGGTGAGCTGGCGGTGTGTGAATGAGCGAATACCAGGCGAGAATTCCCGCGAAAGACCCGTCAGCATAGGGCGTGTGTGCCATATCCATGACCTCGAAGCTAAGATTTGGGGCGCTAGAGGCGGCGCGGGCATGGGCAATAAATTCGGGGGTTACATCTATGCCGGTGACGGATCGGTCTGCGGAGGCAAGCAGGCGTGCCCAATGCCCGGGGCCGCATCCGGCATCAAGAATACTGCCTGGCACGGATGCGCCCCACGAGGTGATCAGGGCAATATCAGTCGGTTCCATCTGATCGAGCGACCCCAGCGCCTCACAGTATTCCGCCGCCCGCGCCCCATACCTGCTGCTGACTGTCATTGTTTCCTCACATAGTGTTTATTGTGCAATGCGATAGGTCGTGTTCCGGTTTCCTTGGCCGCCTTCGCGCGCAATAAGACCAGCATTGAGTAACTTTGTGATTATGTAGCGGATCTGCTGTTTCGAGAGATTGCTATGAAGACCTGCATATATATCTGCGACGTTTACTGCCCCTTCAGCACCGCGGATAAACTCGTAAACCTGCTGATCCGATTCCCGTTTTAAAGCAGCTCTACGACCGTCTGCAGTTCTCACTATATGCCAGATATGAAAGCTTTTCATGTCTGAAAAAGCCGATATACCGCTGAACTTGTCTTGACGCTGTGCTTTAGTAAGAAGCTCACATGAAAATTTTTCATGTCTGGGCCTGTTATTTATGTGTAGACATAAAAATTTAATGTCTGCTGACCGGGACGTAATGACGCGGAGAGTACAAAAAACGGGGGAGTTCTCTTCATGCGATAGCACTCTACTGCACCCACATGAAGAAAACACCCCCGAATTTAGAGTGTCTGATAATCCACCAGTTTTAAACCTGGTACCAGTACCCCACACGATCGAAATAACGACCCCTGAGCGGCAAAGTTGCCGCTTCCGGAGCTTGCCTAAGATTCGTGGCGCTCGCGGTACATGCCCAGCGGGCCCGCATCCGCATAAGCCTGAGCCGTGTTGTAACGGTACAGGCGCGGCGGGCGGTGGCGGGTACCTTCAATGCGCCGACCGGTATCAATAATCGACTTTGAGGCCGCTATCTGACGGCGGAAATTCGCGGGATCCAGCGGGCGGCCGAGAATTGCCTCGTACACCTCACGCAGCTGTGCCAACGTGAACTCATCGCCCAAGAATGAGTGCGCAATACGCGAATATTCGACCTTATTCTGCAGGCGGTACAGGGCGTACTCCACAATCTCGTTGTGGTCGAAGGCCAGCTCGGGAAGCTCATCTACCGGGAACCAGCGAATATTTTCGTGCACGCGAGTCTGCGAAACCTCAGTCGCCGGGATCGAGGCCCAATAAACTACCGAAACCACGCGCTCATGATCCGCCCCAGGTGCCGGAACCGGTGTGCCGTTGATGCGCGCCGCACGTGCTTCCGGGGCACGCAAAACATCACCGAACGCATACAGCTGCTCAAGGTACCCGGGCTCAAGGCCGGTCGCGCGCTTGAGCGTGTACCCCGCCGCCTGCTCTAGAGACTGCTGGGACTGCAAGGGACCGCCAGGAAGCGCCCACTGACCCTTATAAGGCTCGCGCAGGCGGCGCACCAGCGGCAGCCAAAGACTTGGGTGCGCACTATTCTTTTTGTGGCGTAATGCAAGAATCACGGTAGAAACCGCTAATGAAACCGAACTGTGGTCGGCCTCGTGTTCCTCGGGGACCTCAGCTGCGTAATGTGGTGATGAGTTCATCCATGACTCCTGTACTTATTTTCGTGTGCACTATAACCATTTTAAGGGTAAAAACGGCCTTACACGACTTACGGCGCGCGCATCCGGCGGATACGCGCGCTGCATGGTTGGACTCTTGAAGTAAAGCGGCTAATTCTCGATGTTCAGCTCGCCCATAGCACCCCAACTGTCGCCGTCAATCTGGCGGGAGATAATCTTTGGAGTCTCTCGCAGAGCCGGGCGCATATCGGTCATAGCTTGAGCGAAATGCGCAGAGTTCACATGAGCCGCCGCGCCGTCGTCCTCAAACGCCTCCACCAGCACGAACTCGTTCGGGTCCTCAACGCTGCGCGACCACTCAAACCACTTGTTACCGGGTTCGGCACGGGTCGCCTCGGTGAAGTCGCGGGTTAAATCTAGCCATTTTTCGGCGTATTCGGGCTTAACGGGAAATTTCACAACAATAAAAATCACGGCGGACTCCTTAATAGAATGTTCAGGGACACCTCTATTTTTTCACAAGATGCGCCTGCGCGGGCAGCGCCTAAAGCATCACCTTGTACTGAGGATGCGCGAGCAGCGGGTATTTTGCCTGAAAGCGGAGAAAATACCTCTTCTCGGGCGAAACCCCGTTGCTCGCGGTTAACCGTGGGGTGGGTTCGTTGCAGCCTTCTTATTTATGTGTGATTAGAGGCTTGGCCCGCCACGGTTTTTCCGCTGATTTTGGGTGTTGTGGTGCCTGTGCTGGTGGGTGTTTTGGTTGTCTTGTTGGGGGCTTTTTTGTTGTTGTGCTCGTTTGTTTTCTTGGTCGATAACGTTTTTTAATTTTTTAGTGATGGCTTGGAAAGAGGCGATTGTTCCTTCTGGGATGTTTCCTTCTTTGGCACGTTTGGAGAATTCGTTAATCGCGCCTTTTTGGGTGTTGCTGAGGGTTCCGCGTCCGATGGTCAGATCGGCTGCGTGGTGTGCGTCCATGATCCGGGCGCGGCCAATCCCCTGGGTTTTTCTGTAGAGCAGATCGTCGTGGGCTTTTTCTGGGCCGAGGAGTCGTTGCCCAGGGCGTAGGTTGTCGCGGAGGTTTTTAAGGGTTTCTTCTCTGGCGGCTATTCCTGTGGTTACGTGTGGTAGGTGTTCGGTGCGTAGTTGTCTGGGGTCGGTGGGGATTCCGAGTTTGGAGGTGAGGTTGTTGGTGGGGGCTTTGAGGTCTATGAGTCCGAGGGTTTGTGTGTCGTATATGCTGAGTTGGATGCCGGATTTTTCTTGTAGGGTGAGGTCGCTGCGCAGAAGGGCTTGGGCCATGGAATAGGCGACGGCGTCTGCGGCCCATAGGTTGCGTTCTGCGGTGGAGGATACTTGAACATATTTAATGGGAGGAATAACACCGTTTTGAGTTAAACGGTGTATTGTTTGTCGGTCTTTCTGATTTTCTGTTTCCCGCATGGTTCGTTCAATAACAAAGGCTTTAACCGGATCCTCACGATCTGTTGCGAGTTTTAGGAGCGCGGTAAGAGATTCATTACGGGCGCTGCGCATAATGTGTTGGGTTTCTTCTTCGCTGGCACCGTAGGGTATAGAGGTGTGGACAGCAATAATATTGGTATCTGTGTTGGTGTAACGACTGATTGCGCCAAGCATAGATATATTGTGGAAAGTATCTTCTTCGGTGGCGAGGTTATGTACCACCACTGTGCTCTTTCGGGAAGTTGTATCGGTTTTCTGCGTGGTACTGTTGTAGAGCAGATAAAACAATAATGTCCTCTGCGCTCGTGAGCAACTCTGCCTAGCAAGTATTTTCTTGTTAGGATCTTCATCCTTTGAGGTGAGGGGGTAGCGGAGGTGCGGCCATGGGGGGTATGTCCGGTTTGGCGGGCAGAACCCATGGATCTTGCGTCAAGAGGCACCCTGTAAGGGGTGCCTTCTGTCGTAGAGTTTGTGGCATGTTTCATGTGAAGTAGTGCATGGTATCCTGAGTGAGCGAGATAAAACAATATTGTCCTCTGCGCTCGTGAGCAACTCTGCCTAGTAGCTTTTTGTTGTTAGGATCTTCATCCTTTGAGGTGAGGGGGTAGCGGAGGTGCGGCCATGGGGGGTATGTCCGGTTTGGCGGGCAGAACCCATGGATCTCCATCAAGAGGCATCCTAATATGGGTGTCTCTTGTTGTAGGGGAGTTGTTGGCATGTTTTGTGTGAAGTAGTGCATGATATGCTGGATGGGCGAGATAAAACAATAATGTCTTCTGGCCTTCTGTATGAAGCTTCTGGAGGTGCGGCTGTGGGAGGTATGCCGGGTTGTCCGGCCAAACCCACGGATCTCGTATCAAGGGGCGCCCTAATATGGGGCGCCTTCTGTTTTTTGGGAAGCCGTCAGTATATTTTGTATGAAGGGTTATTCATTAGGGATAGCTCTCCGCGCTTGACATACACAAACAACGAACAACGGTCCCTCACCCGCAAGGCGTATGATGATGGAAGATATTGTCTTCTCATCGTAGATCTGAGCAACCACCACATGAATCTGCTCCTTGGGGCGGGATACCGCTGGCGTTTAATGGTCCTGCTGTGGGTGCACGTCACGACAGATATTACGTGACAGTACACAACCTGGATAGATTCTTAGATCCGAAGGATACGCGCAAGGACCAAGGCTCCTAAGGATTACACGTTGTTAGCCCGGCCAAAAACCGCACCGTAAAAACCTTCACCACTGAGGGCAATGAGTCTGGCCGGCAGAGTAACCACTATCGGACGGTGGCAGAGCGAGTTATCGTGTCCCTCAAGTGCTGGTGGATACTGCCCACAATATCCCGCAGACCTCTCATTTTCTACTTCAGGGTGTTCTTGGTAGTGCAGGGCGGGACAGCCCCACATAAATAACCCTCGTGGTATTCTGGGTGGGCGAGATAAAACAATAATGTCCTCTGCACTCGTGAGCAACTCTGCCTAGCAAGTATTTTCTTGTTAGGATCTTCATCCTTTGAGGTGAGGGGGTAGCGGAGGTGCGGCCATGGGGGGTATGCCGGGTTGTCTGGCCAAACTCACGGATCTCGCATCAAGAGGCACCCTAATATGGGTGCCTTTTGCTATAGGAAGCAAGGACAGAGGATATGACAACTTTATCCCAGCCGTGTATATAGTGCAGGTATGACTAGTATCTTGTGTGATTGGTATACCTCCATACTGCGTTCATGAGTTTTCAGTTAGGGAAGTCCTCCATTATTTATGGCCCACATATTTTGAGGTGGCGATTTGGGTGGCTAATTTATATTTCAAAAATAAGGAGCGTTATAGGCATGTTTTTAAGCTCAAAATTTGTGTGTATGCCGCGTGTTATTCTAGGCATGTGAGATAAAACAATATTGTCCTCCGCTCCCGTGAGCAACTCTGCCTAACAGTTATTTTTGTTAGGATCTTCATCCTTTGAGATGAGGGGGTACCGGAGGTGCGGCCATGGGGGGTATGTCCGGTTTGGCGGGCAGAACCCATGGATCTCGCATCAAGAGGCACCCTGTAAGGGGTGCCTCTTCCTATAAGGAAGTGGTGGACGCAGATATATTTTGTGTATGTGTCACGTGTTATTCTAGGCATGTGAGATAAAACAATATTGTCCTCTGGCCTTCTGTATGAAGCTTCTGGAGGTGCGGCCATGGGGGGTATGTCCGGTTTGGCGGGCAGAACCCATGGATCTCGCATCAAGAGGCATCCTAATATGGGATGTCTCTTGTTGTAGGGGAGTTGTTGGCATGTTTTGTGTGAAGTAGCGCATGATATGCTGGATGGGCGAGATAAAACAATAATGTCCTCCGCTCCCGTGAGCAACTCTGCCTAACAGTTATTTTTGTTAGGATCTTCATCCTTTGAGATGAAGGGGTACCGGAGGTGCGGCCATGGGGGGTATGTCCGGTTTGGCGGGCAGAACCCATGGATCTCGCGTTAAGAGGCACTTTTAAGGTGCCTCTTATTTTTATTCCGAAAACATATTGGATGCGAAATATGATCTAGAAAGCGTGGGTAGAGGGTATTTTCTCCGTTTTTCGGGCGAAACCCCGTTGCTCGCGGTTAACTGTGGGGTGGATTCGGCGTAGGGTTAAAGGTATGACTACTGCACAGATAAAGTTCCTTGAGACGGACCCCGCCATGATCTCCGCCGAAACTACTCTGCGGGCGGCAGCGAGCGATGTGTACGCCCTAATTGCCGACCCCGCCCGCCACGCCGAGCTTGACGGAGGCGGTTCGGTGCGTGGGCTGATATCCGGCGACACCCCCGAATTGCGTGAGGGCGATACCTTCACCGAAAAAATGTTCCTGGGTTTCCCATACCGCATGTCTCCCACGGTCGTGCGCGCCGAGAAGAACCAGGCCCTCTCCTGGCGCATGCCCGCCGACCACTACTGGACCTGGGAGATTGCAGATAACCACGACGGCACCGTGACCGTGCGTGAAACCTGGGATGCTTCCGAGGCGAAAATTTTTGGGTTTATCCCCGCTGCGCCCGTATTCCGTACATTTGGTGCGTTCGCGCGTAACCGCCGTAATATTGCGCTGTCTCTGGCGAAACTGCATCGCACCTTCGAGGGGTAGAGTGTAACAGGCCGCTTTTCGCATGTTTCTCTGACTATCGCGCCCCTAGCTGATACAGCGAGAAGCGGATTTTTGGCTGAGAAGGCGATATTTTCTACCTTTTTGACCCAAAACCCGCTTCTCGCGATAAATGTCTGAATACGTCCCGCACAGGCGCCAACACAAAAACTACCGCGCCGCACGAACTACTGCGCTGCGCGCCTGAGAATGTCGAGCGCATCCAGCAGGATATCCCGATCGGCCTTGATGCGTTTGCGTGCCGCCGGGTTCGCCATGCCTCCCGCAAACGCCGCGCTGTAATACATGCCGTCCCCCAGCAGAAGCACGGTGCGCGCCATCTTATCGTCCCCAATATCCGCGCGAATCAGCTCGTACCACTGCCCCTGAATCTCGTCCATGAGTTCGCGTGCCGCCGGGTTCTTATCCTGCGCCAACCGCGAGAGGGCAACTAGGCATATATCGAATGGGGTGCCCTGAAAGGTTGAGGTGTTGATGTAATAGGCGCTGGCCCCCTCGGGTGCGGCGCGCATCTTCTCAAGGTCTTCGTCTGCGTAGGTGCGGGTGCGGTCTAAAAGCGCTTGGAAGAGCGCCTTTTTCGAGCCGAAATGATAGAGCAGCCCGCCCTTAGAAACTTTCGCTTGGGCGGCGACCGCATCAAGGGTGGCGGCACGTTCACCGGCCTGTACCAGCAAATGTTCATAAGCGTCTAGAATCTGCTCGCGCGAGTTGTTGGCGCGGGTCGCACGGGGTTCGGATGCGCTGGCTGGGGTAGTCATAATCACCATTCTACGGATTAGAAACTTTACCGTCTAGTTGGTATAGTTAGTGTGTCCGTGGTTGTCTGCGCGGCGCATCCTTACTACCCGAAGCAAAGCCCCTGGCAGCAACCCCTCTGCGGGCTATGAGCACTTGCCGCCCGGCGCATCTGCCGCAAGTGCCGAAAACTCCCAGATGCGTGTGAACACAACGATGAACAACTTATACCCCGTCACCGAGGCGCTGCCTATTCACGCGCCCGATCAGAAAATCAAACGGTGGGTTGCCCTGACCGTGCTCATGCTGCCGGTGCTGCTTGTCTCGGTCGATAACACCGTGCTCGCATTCGCCGTGCCCTCAATTGCGCAGGCCCTCGAACCATCCTCCAGCGAGCAACTCTGGATCGTAGACGCCTACTCGCTCGTGCTCGCCGGGCTGCTCGTGCCTATGGGAAGCCTGGGGGACCGCATCGGGCGGCGTAAAATCCTACTGATCGGTTCCGTCGGGTTTGCAGTTATCTCAGCACTCGCCGCTTTCGCACCCACCGCTCTGCTGCTTGTCATCGCGCGCGCCGTACTCGGATTCTTCGGCGCCATGCTCATGCCCGCCACGCTCTCACTCATTCGCAACATCTTCCGTGACCCGAAAGAACGCCGCACCGCAATCGCCGTGTGGGCGGCTGGCTTCTCCGCCGGTGCAGCGCTCGGCCCCATCGTGGGCGGACTCCTGCTGAGCCATTTCTGGTGGGGGTCGGTGTTCCTCATGGCGGTACCCGTACTCGTACCGTTCCTTGCCCTCGCACCCATGACCGTGCCCGAATCGAAAGACCCAAACCCCGGCCCGCTCGATATGGTGAGTATCCTGCTGATTATGATCGCCATGATCGGCATAACGTTCGGACTCACCCATATTTCTGAGGCAGGCGTGGATGCGCTCGCAGTCAGCACCGCGTTTATTGGCGCCGTGTTCGGGTTCTTCTTCGTGCGCCGTCAGCTGCGCCGCGGGCGTGCGGGAACCACCCCCATGCTCGATGTTCGCCTCTTCAAAAACACCGTGTTTACCGGGGGGATTCTGGCGAACCTGTTCGCCATGTTCGTAGATGTTGGGTTCCTTTTCTTCGTTTCGCAGCATTTGCAGCTGGTTTCGGGGTACTCTCCCATGCAGGCTGGACTGTTCCTGATTCCCGGGCTGGCGTGCACCATTATTGCGGGCCTGTACGCCGCTAAGCTCGTTTCGCGGTTCCACCCGGCGGTGATTGTGTCTTCGGGGCTTGCCTTGGGTGCGCTCGGGTACCTGTTTGTGGTGTTTTTCGGTTCGCGCAACGACCTTCTGCTCATGACTTCCTTCATGTTCTTAGGGTTGAGCGTGGGTGCGGCGCAGACCATCTCGAATGACCTGATTCTTTCCAGCGTTCCGGCGAATAAGGCGGGTGCTGCGTCGGCAATTTCTGAGACCGCCTACGAGTTCGGCACCGTGCTGGGTACCGTGGTGATCGGCGGCATGCTGACCGCAATTTACCGTGCACAGGTCACGGTTCCCGCCGGTCTTAATGCGGATGCGGCCCATGCGGCGGGCGAAACCCTCGGCGGCGCGACCGCAGTTGCCGGGCAGCTTCCCTCGGATCTAAGTGCCGAGCTGCTGCATTCGGCGCATGCCGCATTCGATTCGGGCGTGCTGGTGACCGCAACCTTTAGCGCCGTGCTTTTGGCGGTGCTGGCGGTCTTCACTTACCGGATGCTCCGCTCGGCACCCGCCGAACTGGAGAAAGCAGAGCACTAGAAAAACTCCGGTGCTAAAAAGAGCCTTTATGTAAATAAAGCGGTAAAAAATACTCTTTATTCACATAAAGGCTCTTTTTATCGCGGAGGTAGGCGCCGGAAACACACCGAAGGGGAAACAAAGCACCAGGAAAACACCTTTCGCAGGTTGAGAACCGTCCCGGCCGCTCACACCCGCGGGTGTTACGGTAGAAGCATCAGCTTCAGCAAGCACGCGCCCCACAGGCACCACCGGGCACCTGAATGTGCGCCGCTCCTCACACTGGCGGGGTGCAGGGATAGCCGGTGGGGCGTGAGGGGACGGGAGGGACACTGTGGACACCAAAGACTGGATTGCGCCTATAGTTACGCTGGCAATTGGTGCCAGCACCATTTTTATCTCCTATAAGAACTACCAGTCGCAAACCCAGGCGAAGCCCTCCGAGCTGGCCCGTCTGGAGCTGTGGAGCAAGCTGCTTTCAGAGTCGGGAATCGATGTTGGTAATCTGCCGCCTGACGATAAAATCACCGCTGAACAGCGCGAGATTCTGGAGAACTACCGGGTATTCCTCAAACGCGCATCCCTGGAGTCAAAGCTGCGGAAGGTGGGTATCGAGAATAACCGCCTGTTCAACCTTCTGATGAAACGCGCCCATTCTCCCGTAAAACCTACCCCTATCGGGTTTGGCGACTCCATTATTTACTATCGTCTTATTCTGTGGCTTTTTGCATTTATTTGGATTCCCATAGCCACTATTTTCCTGGGTATCCCGGTGCTGTATTCGTTCGGGGCGTATCTGTACCGCATGTTTGTAACGCGCAGCGCCGATAATTATGTGGACTACTCAATGCCTGTTGGGTCGCTCGTCATTATTATTATTGGGCTTCTCGCTATTGGTGGGCTCTGGTATTTGCAGAACAAAATTCGTTCGGCGATTATCGCCAGTAACGTGTACTTCTATTTCTGGGATACGTACGGTGCGCGTAAGGGAAGCCGCGACTCGGCGCAGGCGTACGCTGAGAGGCTGACCGCGAAAACCTACTCCGATCTGCTCTTTATTGGGCAGTACGAGTTCGCCCAGCAGTTCCGCGAGAACATGTACATGGCGGGCATTCAGGAGATTGACGAGTACCCGCGTGTGCTCAGCGATGCGGGCATGATTCCGCGCAACCACCAGGTGGTTGAGACGACCGCCGACTATAACTGGCTGGACCGCATCATTAACTGGGGACGCACCAAGATTGGTATGGAGCCAAGGCCAGCGCGCATTATCTACTCCCTGGAACGTAAGCCCCCGAAAGATAAGGGGCAGCCGGGGTTCAACGAAGACCCCCAGCCGCAGGAGCAGCCGGTGAAGAAGAAACGGTTCGGTCGCAAACGGAAGCGGAAGGAAGGCCGGGTGCTCATGCAGGCTGAACCGGCGACGGAGACGATACCCGTACCCTCCGAACAGCCGCATGATGCGGCGGGGCAGGGCTCTGCTGCAGCTGCAGAACCCCAGCCGAAGGCCGCCCCACCCACGGACGGTTCGGCAGCATCGCCCGATAAGGCGGCAAATACTGCTGAGGAGGCTCCCGCAGGGACGAAGCGCAGCCCCTCAAATCCTCAGTCGAAAAACACGGCGGAGTAAAACCAGCACCCCAAATACTAAAAGTCTCTTCAGGTAGAGCGTGTATGCAGCGCTTTATCTGAAGAGATTTTTGCGTCAGAAATATGCCGCGAAGCGTTAGGGGTGAAGTGGCTAAGGCCTGTTATAGGCTTGTGGGGCAACGGTCTGACCGGTTTGGCTTTGAGAATATTTGTGATGATTTATCCTCAATTTTTGCCGCTGGTGAGCCAGTGGGGTTTCTACCCGTAAAAAGGTGACCGATGATCAGCAGATTACCGTCGCTATCCCGTCATTCTTGCTCGGCGGTGGCGATAACTTCCGCACGCTGTCACAGGGTATGGACGCGAAAGACACCGCACTCGTTGATTCAGACGCTTTCCAGTCGTACCTGAAGGGCGAGGGCACCATTTCACCACGCTTTAACAAGCAGGCAGTGAAGATCTCTGATGTGGCTGACTCCTACGATGCGAGCGGCAACCTGACCTTCACCGCATCCGAATTGAACGTTGATTCTTTCAAGGCACCTGCCGTTGAGAAGTTGAGCGTTTCGGTAGACGGCGTTGAGCTGGGTACCGCGTCCGTTGAGGGCGGCACCGCTAAGGTTGATGTGCCGCTGGCGGGCAAGGTTGCAGCCGGTGAGCACGTTGTGATGCTCAAGGACGCGGCAACCGGCACCGAAGCGCACTTGACCGTTACGGTGGGCGGCAAGAAGGCTGTTGCGTTCCCCGATGTTCCGGCAGGTTCACTGTTCTACAACGAAATCACCTGGATGCAGCAAAGCGGCATCACCACCGGCTGGGAGGACGGCACCTTCCGCCCCTACGATTCTGTGAGCCGTGAAGCGATGGCTGCCTTCTTCTACCGTGCAGCGGGCTCACCGCAGTTTGAGGCGCCGGCGGTGTCACCGTTCAAGGACGTCGCATCCACCAGCCCCTTCTACAAGGAAATCGCGTGGATGTCATCAGCCAAGCTCTCTACGGGCTGGGCGGATGGCAACTACCGCCCCTACGACGAGGTAAGCCGAGAAGCAACCGCCGCGTTCTTCTACCGCGCAGACCAGAACGGCGTGAAGTTCTAGACGGTTCTCTCATGTAGAAGCCAACGCTAAAGGCTCTGGCACGCACTTCAAGTGCTTGTCAGAGCCTTTTTTATGGGTGAATTACCCCAATTTCAGTCACCCTATTTCCGGGGCATAGACCAAAACAACTAACGTTCAAAGAGCTTTCGGTGCTCATCTGAAACGTCTGCATTTTTGCGTCGCTCTTCGACAATGTCATCTTTGATGAATTGCTTAGTTTCTTCGTATTTGCTTCTAACCTCGGCACGAGATAACCCGCGCTCCCAAGGCTTTGTCAAAAATGCCACTAGGAGGCAGGCGACAAGAAAGAGAGCAAACATCGTTCCACCGATTGCAATACTCTGAAAAGCCAAAAACGCCCCAATACCTGCAACTACAGGAGTAACTATTACCTCATAGGCAGCATACAAAGCACCACCAGGTGAGCCATGACGTGCCTTGATAACTAACGGACGCTGAAGAAGAGTAACGATGAGCTCTGAGCCAATAACCACTAAAACTATGAAAATAACAAAATCTTGAAGATTAACCTTTAGTGCCGAAAAAGGTATTGATAACAGCCAATAGACAATTCCCACAGTCACAGCAACAATTCCGCCGGTCATCACATGCCCAATATAGGCATTAGAGAAAGGAACATATTCTGGATGCGATGTATTAAATTCTGGTTCCTGTGTCATCTGTGATTCCTTGCAGTAGATTACAAAAGGGCAATTTGTGACCTGCACCCTAATTTTAGGGTACGCGATAGAGGAAACTATCTCCTTGCGGTAACAGCGAACGTGATCTTGCAGCCACCCAAACCGTCATATATAGTCAGTAAAACTAACTTTTTGCGGTGTGGTGAACCACGTTTCACGCTAGCCCTGCTAGGTTGAGAGAAACACTGAAACCAGCGCCGCTGTTTTGACAAGGAGCTCCCATGGGCACGTTCTCGCACACCTCCACCTACACGCATCCGGTAGAGACCGTCACCGCCTGGCACATGCGCAAGGGCGCGCTCACCCGCGCCACTCCCCCGTGGTCAGGCTCCGTCGAATCAGACAAAGGCGTTGAAGAAGGCGTACAAGCTAAGCTCAAAATGGCAATACCCGGTTCTAAAGGCCTAGCCAACCGCGCATGGACGGCACTCATCACGGACGTCCACGACTCCGGTTTTTCCGACATCATGCTGGAAGGCCCGCTCAGCACCTGGAAGCACACCCACAAGTTCTTGGGCACCGCCAACCAGACCGTTATTCGCGATGACATTGAATTCACGATTGCAGGCGGCGAAGACCTCAAATCACGCGCCGTCGAAAAGAATTCAGGTGCCCTCGAATTCGCGGGCAACGTGCGCGGTGGCACCGAAATCGTCGCATCCAAGGTGGCAGCACGCCACCTCGAAAAAGTCTTTGCCGACCGCGCACGACGCGTTGAAGCCGACCTCAATTTTCAGGCACGCTACGCGGATGTCGCGCCGCAGACCATCGTCATTGCAGGCGCATCGGGCATGGTGGGCCAGCAAGTTTCTGCTCTGCTCACCACCGGCGGCCACACCGTACGCGCCCTCGTGCGCCGCAACCCCGAGGGCGAGAACGAGTACGCGTGGAACCCTGATAAAGGCGAGATTGATGAAACCGCGCTCATTGGTGCGGACGCGGTCATCCACCTGGGCGGCGCGTCCATCAACACGCGATTCAACGAGAAAAACAAGAAGAAAATTCTCGAATCACGCACTACATCCACCGGGCTTCTGGCTCGCACTATTCAGCGTTTGAAGGGTAGCGGTAAGGGCCCGAAGACTTTTGTGGTTGCATCAGCTATCGGCTACTACGGCGCCGACCGCACCGGCGAAACTCTGCACGAAGACTCAGCTGCGGGTAACGCCTTCCTCGCTGAAGTCTGCCAAAAGTGGGAGGCAGCTGCCGACCCCGCACGCGAGGCGGGCGTTCGCGTCGTACATGTACGCACCGGCATTGTGCTTACCCCGCTGGGCGGTTTCTTAAAACTGCAGATGCCGCTGTTTTTGAGTGGTACCGGCGGAACCATCGGCAAGGGCGACAACATTCAATCGTGGATTTCGCTGGACGACATTGCCGGCATCTACGTGCACGCCGTACTGCGCGATTCTGTGGAGGGCCCGGTCAACGCCGTTGCCTCATCACCGGCGAGCGCACGAAAAGTAGCGCGCCTGATAGGGCAGACGCTCAAGCGTCCGGCGCTGATGCGCGCACCAAGGGTCGCATCCGACGCTCTGCTGGGCAAAGAGGGCACCGACCAGCTGGCACTGGCAGACCAGTTTGTGTCTAACGACAAGCTGCTGAAGAGCGGGTACGTCTTCTTTGACAACCAGCTTAGCAGCGCGCTGAAGCACGCGCTGGGGTAGTTTCTTTTTCCGTTTCTCCGCCGAGATCCTGATTTAAATCAGGATCTCGGCGCGTATGAGGTGGGCGACGCGCGTTGGGCAGGTAGCGCGCGAACGCAGCCCCGTACACTGGTGCGTATGAATCTTTCGCTGGTTTTTCAGGTGCTGTTTACGGTTGTTTTCGTGCTGAGTGTGGTGTTGGCACTGTACTGCGTGTTCACGATTCACAAAAACCCACACGTTAGCCAGACCGAGAAACTCATGTGGCTGCTACTGACGTTGGCGCTACCTATTTTGGTCCTATTGCGTGGATTTCTAAGATGCGCATGGAAAAGAAGTACGCGCAGAGGCAGGCTACTCATCGAGGGTACCGCGCTCCTGATACCGCCGCTGATTCGGATTAAAGACGTGAGCACCGCTTTCACCTTTTGCGTGGGTGGTTGTGCTCAGCGGTTATTGACGGAAGCGGGACATACTTTTTCTGCCGATAGCAACAAAATGACCCTCGCAAGAACGTGAGAGTCCTCTTAAACACGATTTACAGAGGGGTATTCATAAGGGGTGCCCCGCCACTAAAAACACTTACTCCAAACTAAGCAGTTACACCCCTACATCCTCAACACACCAGAGCACACTCTCACCCCAGGGCAATCAGCTAACCCCTGTAACGGGGAACGCAACGGAGTCACCAACACCACCGGCACGCCAGCATCCAACGACGAGGCCGCCCCACCCACGGACGGTTCGGCAGCATCGCCCGATAAGGCGGCAAATACTGCATCAGGGTACTCTAGTGGCTATTCAGCTGATCAGGGTTATTCTGGAGTCGCTCCCGCTTGCACTTTTGGTGGTGGTAATAGTTTCATCATTTTTCAGAACGTACGGTCCTCCTCAGGCAAACATCATCTTACTAATATTTATAATCTTAATCCCTTATGAGGCTCATCTTGCTCTACAATTTATAGCAGTCCCGCAGCTTATCCGTGGAGTACGGTTATCGTGGGTGCGGAATATTAATATCTGTAGTCTGGTATTAGCGCCTATTATGGCTTTTTATGTATATATGTTTATGGGGTTTATGTTCCTTCTGGGGGCAATCTCGGCGATATGGAGAAGAAATCGCAGTACTGCCTGCTGTCGCTGTTTTAGCCGTTGAAGTTGCCCTGTGTGTCATTATGATTGTGGCGGCGCAGAAAACTTTGAATAATCGTACTGTAGCTAAAGCAGCAATTTACTACAGTAATATATAGGAGTTTATGTATAGCGGTTCCAGAAGAATCACCTGGGCAGATATAGAAAATAACTAAATATTATTTATGCCTCTACAAACGGTGAATACGGGTCTCTCGCATGGGGATTTGTGCTTGTTTTTACTATTATTGCATTACCCTATTGCATCTACGTTATCTTGCAGATTATCGCATTGAAGCGGTTTAGGAAATCAGTCATGTTCCGGTGGATACGGGGTGTCAATATTTACAGTCTCATTATTGGCCCTATTGCTGCGGCTTTTTATGTTCCGGCTCTTATAGGGGGTCTTTTTGGGTCATTTGTGATTTACGAAAGTTCATATTATTATATAGGGGCACTTTTTACAGCAGCAAACACTATTATAGCTACCTATAAGCTCACTATGTGCATTTTGATGATTGTTGTCACTTCAAACAGTATTAAGAAGACCGCCTAGCCTTTAGAACAAGACCAATATGAAACACCTGAAGGGAACTCTCATGAATAACCGTAGAGCCTCTTCATAAATGGCCGCACCCGGTGATTCCGTACCTAAAATCCCGTTCCGTACATTCCTCCTCAGGGCACACCTGCTAAGGATCCTTTGGGGGTTCCCTCATGTCGGTTATGCTTTTTGCTGTAGTACTTCCGATAAACCGTGAACCGTCTCCTGTTTTATACGACACATTAATGTCCCTCATATTTTTGGGGGAAATAGTATTCAGCGCGATTATGATTATCGCAGTAAGTAAAGCACTCAAACACCGGTCTTAGCAAAACATATGTGGTTAATCCTCATTGGTCGCACGCGGTGGTGCTACTGTTGGAAGGACGCCGATATGAGTCAGGAGAGACCGCATGCGCACCCTTCACATACAACAGCAGGCTCTTAAAATCACCGACCACTACATTATTTATGATGATTTAGGCCGTGGGGTGTACCAGGTTGATGAAGAGTTCCGGATGATGGGGAAGAAGATCACCGTACTCAACCTAGAAACTGGGGTGAGCTTCATGTTTACCCGCCAGGGAGGTTTTACGAACGAGTTCTATGTGGCTTTCTCCACCGGTGCCCTAGTGAATATTAAAAAATACTTTGCGTTCTTCCAGCTAAAGCTTGATGTGGACTCCAACTGTGCCCCGCCAATGCAGGTGAGGGACAGGTACCTGGGGCGTGAGTTTAATGTACGTACTGAAGAGGCTGTTGTTGCAACCATCAATAAAAAGTACTTCACAATCGGCGACCAGTATGTGGTGATGGTATATGACGATAGGTGTCAGGATATTGTTGTAGCAATTTTCCTGGCAATCGACTATATCTTGGACCGCAGGAAAGGTTCAGGAGAGAGCAGCAGCTCGTCATAACACAGCAAGGCTCCGGGGTATGGGGGTGAGGCCCCGCCAGAAAGGGGTAATTGGCGGCGGAATCTTGATGGAATAGCTGTGTGATAAGAGGGGGCAACGCCCCCTTATTTGCGTGGCTGCATGCCAAGACATTTAGGGTTGGAAGCACGCCGATGGCAGGTTCGGGGACGCACCTAGTTAATATGTAAACCTTTGAGTGAGAAATAGAAAAATCTTTACTAAGGGTTGAAAGTTCTGGGCAGTGTCTCTTAGGGTGGGTGATGGAGGGATTTTGACAGGAAACATTCTGAACTCGCTCAAGAGTGCGGAGGTTTGACTGTTTATTCCTCAGACATGCATCCGCAATCATGTGAAAGGACTAAAGACCATGCCAACCGATAACACTGGTCTTTCCCGCCGTAAGCTACTGCGTACTACCGCCATTGGTGTACCTGCCGCTGGTCTGCTCGCTTTCGGCTCTACCCTCGTGACCGCAACAAGCGCGAACGCTGTTGAGGTTGACGGCTGGTGGGGCCCTGAAACCTCAGCGGGTATCCAGCGTCTGATGATCGCCATGTTTCCCAAAGAACAAGAGATCTTTCCCATAACTGTTGATGGCATTATCAGCGCGCAACCTTCGGATATGGCACCATACTGCCCAGGTATTGTTGGCGGTTGGGAATGGGTAGATCGTGCTCAGCAGATAGCTCAGGGACTCAGTATGGGATCGCCCACAATCGGGAGGATGCAACATTGGATGGATTCATATTCTAACCAAGAAGATCCCTATATGTGGATTGGTCCCGAGCTTATTGATTCTCTCCATAAACATTATGGTTACACCAGCGTCACTGAGGTTTCTGCAAAGAAATACGGTCTTAAACCCGGTACTCTGCCCGGCGGTGGTGGAGTTATTAAAGGGCTGCAAAACGAAATTAACCAGTGGGTTGGTTAACCAACGATTCCCTCTCTACTGCATAGCCGGGGCGTATTATCTGTGGCTTAGAGCGCGCTCTGACGTAGTCTTTCCTATTGTTCTGAGCCTGAAAAATACACGAAGGAAGAGTGTCACTATGGCGAATGAGCATTCTGGTATTTCTCGCCGTAAATTACTGTACACCGCCGCCATTGGTGTGCCCGCTGCGGGCGCGCTGGGTCTAGGGGCGAACTTTGCGGCCGCATCCGTAGCACAGCCAACGCTTGAAGCCGACGGCTGGTGGGGGCAGCAAACCACGGTGCAACTCCAAAAGTTCATCTTTACCCTCTACGCGCAGGAGCTTGGCAAGCCCACCTACGGGTATGAGGAAGGCATCATAAAATTCCAGCCAGCCATACGCAAAAAAGAAAACCCCGGTCTAGGCAGCGGCTGGGATTGGGCAGCTGATGACGGCACGCAGGGTTACGACTTCACCATCTACTACCTGCAACGCTGGCTAGGCGTAGAAACTGACGGGCTTATCGGGCCCAACACCATTAAAGCTCTGCAAACCCACTACGGCATCACTGCAGACGGTCGCCTGGATGGCCCCTCAGACACCATTAAAGCCCTGCAGAACGAGCTTAATCAGCATGTCAGCTAAACGATTAGTGCACTGCAAACCTGGCTTGGGCAGCCCGCTGATGGCGTACTTGATGGGCCCTCACCGACTATTGAGGCCTGCAAAACTACCTGAACTCTCATGAAGTTAAGGCCTAAAAGGATAAGTTGTTATCGCACAAATAGTGTGACATTTTCTCACCTCGTGCATGTGGTGAGGTGAAGGAGGAATATTATGAATCTCGAAAACACCGGACTTTCCCGCCGTAAGCTGCTGCGTACCGCCGCTATTGGCGTTCCCGCCGCAGGTGCGGTTGCGATGGGGGCTACCCTGATCGCCGCCCCCGCATCCAATGCGGCTATGATTGCCGCCGATGGTTATTGGGGAACCAAGACCACACGGATGCTTCAAACACTCTTCAAACTTGATGTGGTAGACGGTATCGTCTCAAGTCAGCCCGCATCCCGTGCGAGTGCTAACCCCGGGCTGGCAGGCGGCTGGGACTGGGTGTCTGATGCTTCTGCTAACGGCTCACAAACCATTCGTGCCCTTCAGGGCATGCTCAAAGTGACCCAGGACGGGCTCATTGGGCCGGGCACTATTTCCGCGCTCCAGGCACGCTACAAGCTCCCCCAGGATGGAGTGCTAAGCGCCGAGTCTCCCACCATTAAGAGGCTCCAGGCTGAGCTCAACCGGGTCGCTTACGACTAGTTCAGCATCCAAAGCTTCAGAATCCATACCAAGCTCTGGATATACCTTCTCGTAAAGTGGGGATGATAAAAATGACGAACGAACATTCTGGTGTTTCCCGCCGTAAGCTGCTGCGTACCGCCGCTATTGGCGTTCCCGCCGTCGGTGCTGCAGCCTTTGGTGCTAGCCTGGCGACTGCCCCGGCGGCAACCGCTCTTGCAGAGGATGGGTACTGGGGCTCCGAAACGACGGTTGAGCTGCAGAAGCATCTCAACAGTGTAGCTGCCGCGAATTCCGCTGTTGTGGGTGGTCTTCCCCTTGACGGGCAGATCGATAGCCAGCCTGCCTCGCAGTCCAGCGCGAACCCGGGCTTGACCGGTGGCTGGCAGTGGGTTTCTGATGATGCCGCATCCGGCTCAGACACCATTAAAGACCTGCAGCGGTGGCTGGGCGTGAACACTGACGGTCTGATCGGCCCCAACACGATCAGCGCCTTGCAGTCTTACCTTGGCCAGACGGCAGACGGGGTATTTGATGCCCCTTCACCGGCTATTGTTGCGCTGCAGCGTAAGCTCCTTAGCAGCAACTACCCCTAAACTGAGTACTATGTGAACGCGCGGCGCCCCCGGGGCGGGATACTTGAGGCTATTCGTAGCTCACAGGTTCCCTTCTGGGGGCGTTGAGCATATACTAGGGGCCTCTGCATGTGGGTTAGTGCAGAGGCCCCTAGTATTTATGCGGGTTTTTACCCGGCTCTCTAGTGCTTAATCGGCTCGCGGGAGATCACAACCTTCACCGCGTTATGCTCGGCGGCATTTGCGAACAGGTCGTATGCTTCCTCGAACTGGTCGAAGGTGAAGTAGTGGGTTGCCATTGCCTTCGCGTTCAGGCGGCCCGAACGCACCATGTTCAGCAGGTTGCCCACGGTGTTGCAGTTCACCAGACCCATGTTGATGTTCACGTTCGAGATCCACATGGTGTTAATCGGCAGCTCTACCGGCTTGCCGTGCACACCCGCGTTCGCAACGTTGCCGTAGGGGCGAACGATCTTGGTGCAGGTCTCGAAGGTCTGCGGCACGCCCACGGCCTCAATCGCCACATCCACGCCCAAACCGTCGGGGGAGAGGGCCTTAATCTTCTCGATAAAGTCCGGATCAGCTGCGTTGACCTTATCGGTTGCTCCCAGTTCCAGAGCCTTGTTCATGCGGTTATCGTCCATATCGACGGTAATCACACGCCCGGCACCACACAGGTTCGCCGTCATGATCGCGCCCAGACCCACCGGACCTGCGCCGATAACAGCCACCGTATCGCCCGGTTTGGTGTTGCCGTTGAGAATACCCATCTCGAAACCGGTCGGAAGCGCATCCGTGAGGAAGAGAACGTCCTCGTCCGTGAGCCCCTCGGGAACCATGTGCACCGACGTCTCGGCGTAAGGAATGCGCACATACTCGGCCTGGGTGCCGTCAATCATGTACCCGAAAATCCAGCCGACACCGCCTACGGTCTGGCAGTGTGAGGGCTTATTGTCCTTACAGTATGAGCACTTGCCGCAGTTCGTGACCGCCGGAATAATGATGCGGTCGCCAACTTTCAAATCGGTGACCGCCGAGCCGACTTCGGTAATCGTGCCGATAGCCTCGTGGCCCAGAATACGTCCTTCTTCAACTTCGGGAACGTCGCCCTTGAGGATGTGCAGGTCGGTGCCGCAGATGGTGGTGGTATCAACGCGAGCAATCACATCAGTGGGTTCAAGGACGGTCGGATCCGGAACTTCCTCCCACGCCCGCTTGCCTGCGCCATAGTAAACAACTGCCTTCATAATGACTCCTTCGTTGAGTTCTATGGAGGGGGGAGCGGCGGTGATAATGTCATCACCACTCCTATAAACTTATAAATATATGTTTATAAGTTATATGTCTATTAAACACTAAAACACCTCAGCTGCCTAGATGTTACGCAGATTACATTTAAGGTTGTGGTGACTGTAAGAGGCGGTGGCGGTACATTATTAAGCCAGGTTTAAAAGCGAGAAGCGGATTTTTGACCAAGAGGGTGATATTTTCTCACCTTTCCGGCCAAAAACCCGCTTCTCGCGTATACGCACGAGGGGGGAGCGATACAGCACGGGTACCGCCCGCCTCGTCGCTTAGATACTTGCGGCGTGCCCCACTTTCACGTGGCTGTGGCGGTCACGCTCTGCATCGTGATAATCCGACTTGAAGCCCTTAAGCACCACCTCAATATCGTTTTCCTTCGCATAAACGTTGGAGAAGTCCTCAATCAGCTCCAGCACATCACTGGCAATATACGAAGAGTTCTCGGCATTGATCGTGACCTTCGAGCCGGGGCGAATATTCTTCAGCGTCTTCTTAATAGCCGCCTTGTTCAGGAACGACACCTCTTCCGCCAAATCCAGCGTGATTTCGTCGGCCTCCGCCAGCTCCTCACGGCTGAGGTAGTAGGCGCGCTTCATATTGCCCTGCAGCACGAAGAAAATACTGATTGCCAGGCCAATAGCCACACCCTCCAGCAGGTCAAGGGCAACCACAGCATCACCGCGCGGTGCCGGTAAAAGCCCTTATGGGCGGCAGAAAAACACGACGATAAACGCATGGCCACACGCCTCGTAAATGGTAGGGTGGTTGCTAAAAATAGGCTGCATATGGGGGATAGCATGGCGGACAACTACACATACCGGGATATTTCCAGCGGTGAAGCATTCCGCGAGCACCTGGGCTCACTGGGCTGGTCGAAACCACGCAAAAATCAGCCCGTATTCACCCAAGAATACGGTGAAGACCTCATATTTCGGGCCGCTTTTCTCTACGCAACATTCAACCATACGCCGGGGAAATACAGCGGCATCCCGGCGTTTTATGTGATGTCTAAAAAATGGCGTAAAACCCTGCGAAAAATATCGGCACACCTCGATCAGCCTCTTAAATCTGTGCCCTCCCCACATGACGGCGATATGTACTTTATAAGCGTTGGCCACCCCCGCTACCACGAATTTGTAGATCACGAAGCGAGAATGACTTACCTGAGGCCCGACGGGACACTCAATATAGAAGCATTCACTCGTTTCAGCACCGCCGCTCATCGGTTCATGGAAACCTTTGATCTGGCGGACTATGTGGCACTTACCGAGCAGGAGCTGCAGCAGCAGCGCCTCGATACCGTGCTGCCGGATGTGCTCGGGTATTTGTCCGTAAACACGATGAACGACCTGCGCGATGAACTCTACCGGAACGTGCACGCACATCTTACCGACCGCAGCGCCACGCTCTTCGCGGATCAGCACGTGCTGCGCCGCCGGTGGGATGTTATCGCAGACTATTTCTCGCTGACCTGACAGGCGACGGTGAGAGCCTTGTGATAGGCACGGCAAAGCCTAAACCGGCAGGGAACGGGCGGTCTCAGGAATGCGTCTGACCCGCTGGTGCATCCAGGTAAACACCCACACCAGCACGAAAGCGGCGACCATCGTCAGCACAATCGTGCCGCCAGTCGGCAGGTTAAACGCCCACGAGAAGTACAGCCCCGCGGTCGAACACAGCACGCCGAAAACCGGTGAGAACAGCATCATGGTGCCTAAACGGCGGCATGCGAGCCGCGATGCGCTGGCCGGAACCACAATGAGCGCAAGCACCAGCACATTCCCGAGCGTCTGCAAAGAAATCACCACGGAAACCGTCACGAGCACATACAGCAGAATATCCAGCCACAGCACCGGCAACCCTAACGCGCGAGCACTTTCACGATCCAGGCTCACCGTCACCAGCTGCCGATGAAACAGCCACAGAAGCAGCAGAATCCCGGCGGACATAGCCGCCGCCTGGGTAATATCGCCGCGTGAAACCCCCACAATCGAACCGAACAGGAAATCCTGAATCGACCCCGAATACCCCGGTGCCAGCGAAATAATCACAATACCCAACGCGAACGAACCGGCAAAGAAAATACCGATCACCGAATCCTCACGCAGCTTCTGGTTCTGACTAAAAATAGCCACCAAAACCGCCGTGATAACGCCCGCGATCAAGCCCCCGAACACCAGGTTGCCGCCGATAACGAACGCAACCGCCAAGCCGGGAAACACCGAGTGGGCAACCGCATCGCCAATAAAAACCATGCCGCGCATCATCACATGGCACCCCACCACGCCCGTCACCAAAGAAGCCAAGGTCACTGCGGCCAGGGCACGCGGCAGAAACGCCAGGGAAGGGTTGAAAAGGTCAAACAGAAAATCAAGGGGAGTAATCATGCCGCTGCCTCCTGCGGGGTTACACGATGACCGGCAGGATGCCCCTGCCGGGTGCCGCCGGTCGAGTCGCCGCCTGCGCCCGGTACAAGTATCTCGGGCGATGGGTTTGTGCCCGCGCTTCCGCCTTTACCTGTGCTTTCTCCCTCGCCCTCAAGTTCGCGCCCGTGCACCCAGGCGTAAAGCTGCTGCGGCGAAAAATCCTCGGCTTTGCCGTCCAAACTCAAGGAACCGCGCACCCCGCACAGCCGCGAACAAGACTCCTGCGCCGCCACAATATCGTGGGTAGACATCAGAATCGTCACGCCCTCGCCCGCCAGCTGCCGGTACAGTTCGGTGAGCGCGGACTGGGTGGGCGCATCCACCCCCGTGAAGGGCTCATCAAGAAGCAAAAGCGCCGGTTCAACCGCGAGAGCACGCGCCAGAAGCACCCGCTGCCGCTGCCCGCCGGAAAGCTCTCCGATAGGACGGTTCTTCAGCTGCATTAAATCCGTGCGTTCCAGAGCGTGAAAAACCTTGACCCAATCAGCGGTTTTAGGGCGACGAAACCAGCCGATCTCGCGGGTTCGCCCGGTCATGACCGCATCCTTGACGGTGATCGGGAAATCCCACTGAAACTGGTGCTTCTGCGGCACATAGCCGATGCGCGCCCGCGCGGTGCGCGCGGTACTGCCCAGCACCCGAATGCTCCCCGAGGCAGGATGCAGCAGCCCCATAATGGCACGTAACAGCGTGGTTTTTCCGGCACCGTTCGCCCCGAGAAGACCCACAAATTCGCCGGGGTTCAGGGTGAGTGAAAAGTCCCGCAGCACCGCCCGCCGCCCGTACCCCGCATAGAGGTTCTGGATGCTCAGCGTCGGATTTTCACTCCCCGTCGCGGGGTCGTTTTTGGAGCCTAGCACGGTGGTACCTTTACTCATCCCGCGCACCCTTTCCGCTCGCCATGATGCGCTCGGCCTGCGCCTGCGCGGCCTTATTGCGGCGCATCATGAAGAGGCCCGCTGCGGCAAGCACCGCCACAGCCCCCACGCCGAGCGCCACCGGCAGGACAGGGAACCCGCCGGATGAGGCCCCCAGACTATCGGAAGCCGCCGCAGAGTGCGCGCCCTCCGATTCGCCCGCCGGTGCCTGATCCGTGGCCTGCTGCGCCAGAGCGTACACCTCATCCGCAGTCACCGAATCCCCGATGGCGAACTTCATATAGCGGGTATCGGAAACAACCGAACCATCCACAAGTTCCGCACGGGCCGTCACCTTCAGCAGATAGGCGCCGGGCTTGGTAAACACCCAATTGGCGTGGGTATGCGTGTTCTTCTCAACCCATATATCCTGTGGCTCGTGCTTGGACGAATCCCACAAAACCTGCGGCTTCGAGAAATTCCCGTTCTCCAGGTACAGCGTGAACTGCCCCGGTCCCTGAACCTGCTCTAGGGTGAGGGTGACCCCGCGCGGGGTTTTCTGCACAAGCCCCGGGTCCTGAGTGGTCCAGCCAGGCCAGACGACCCCCTTCGTCTCGGTCTGCGGAATCACATACACCTGCTCGCCGGGCCGTGCACCCACAAACGAATACCGGTCATCATCAGGAACCTGGCGCAGGGCCGCATCGGAGCCGCGGTACAGTACATCATCCACGCTGCGCCAGATGGGTGTAGCGGCATGATCGTCATGGATCATGAGCTGAAACTTACCGTCGGTAAAACGCGGGCCCATATCAACATGCCCGCTCGAAATTTCGGTGCGTCCCGTGCCCACCGGCTGCTCGGGCGAGAGCGTCTGCTGCAGAGCCTTCTGCTCTTTGCTGAGGTTATCCCCACTCGGTCTTGAAGAGGCCGCCGCAGGTGACGGGTCGGCATGGGCAACACCACCAGCCGAAACCAGCAGGGCAGCACTAAGGGCAGCTGAAATAACCTTCTGACAAGTATTTATGCTAAAAATAGAATTTTTCAAGGGTGTTTCCTTCACAGTACTAAAAGTGCATTTTGTGGGCGTCTACAAGCCGCCCATAGCCCGCTGTATAGCCCGAGCATTAGCGCGCATCATATCCGCATAGTGGGGCGCCTCATCATCGAGCGAATCAGAATACAGGGCGCCCACCTGAACCCCGTTTTCATGGGCGACCTCACCCAAAACCGGGCTTCGCGCGCGGGTATTCTTATCAAGAAATATGGCCGGTACACGCAAATCCCTGATAGTGCGCTGCAGCCGCTGCCGCTGCTGGATGCTCGGCTCACTGCCCGCCACCGGCGTCACAAACCCCGCCACGCTCAGCCCATAAGTACTCGCCAGATAGCGGTACCCGTCATGGGTGGTAATCAGGTTTTTCGAGGCCTCGGGCAAAGACGCATAGATGCCGCGAATCTCCCAGTCCAGTTCATCAAGCTCACGCATAACACGCTCAGTATTCGCCGTGTACAGGCTGGTTCCGGGCGGGTCAGCCTCAGCGAGAGCATCACGCATGACCTGCGCGGCCGCCTTCATATTCGGCACCGAATGCCATATATGCGGGTCTATCTCGCCGTGCACATGTTTGCCAAGCACCGCCTGCGCCAGCAAATACACCTGCCCCCGATGCTCGCGCGAAGACCCCCTCAAGAACCCGTATTGGCCACCCGCAGGAACCTCCTGCAGAGTGCGCGAAGGAACCGCAATGATCGTGCGAGCCAGGTCGTGCTCGGTGACTTTCCCGCCGCTATCGGCGCGAATCACAAGCCGCCCCGTATATGCATGAACGGCTATATCAGCATGTCCAGAGGCTAAAACGGTCATATTTGCGCCCAGACGAGAGGCAGCCTCGGCAGGGTCCTCACCCACCACAACGTGCAGTGTTCCCTGCGCCTGCCGCACCCCCTCGGGTGCGTTGCGGGGCGTAGCCAGAACATCAAGTTCGTACACACCGGCATCCGCAAAAGCCCACGAAAGATGCGTATGCGCCTGCAGCGGAAGCTCCAGCGACCCCATATCGCCGGTACGCACCCTCACACCATCCTGCGTGGATTCCTGCGTGCCGCGCGCCTGAGAATCGCACATCATCTCGACCGCGCCGAAGGTCTGCGTAATAAACGCCGCAACCTGCCCGGGCCCCTTCACACGGGTAACCGAAAACGCGACCGAAGCATCCGAATCTGAGGGCGACTCAGCGGAATGGCTAGCGGATGCGCCCGAAGACTCGGCGCCCTCAACGCGCAGCCCCAACCAGATAGAATCCAGCGAGGCATCCTCCACCACGGGCTCAAGCTTGCCGCCGTACTGCTCAATCCTCTCGGCAACCGCCACCTGCGCCGAACCCTGCGGCAGGTTAGAGCTCACCATCGCCGCCATTTTGCGCTGTTCCAGCAGCAGACCGTTGGTGAACGCCAACCGCGCGTAGGCGACATCGCGCACATCCCGCAGGCTCGGCTCATAAGAATGCGGGTCTGCACCATTAGGAATGAGGGCGTGTACCCGCGCACGCTCGCCGCCAACAGCACGTGCCACATCCGCCAAAATCGGGGTTGTCGCCACCACCTGAAGACGTCCGTCGGCCTCAAAACCCAAGGACGTATTCTGTGCGGTGCAGGCGCTTAACGCCGCGCAGACAGGCAGAAAACCCAGGAAAGCGCGGCGGCTGAGCCCATTACGCGGCATGACGCTTGCGGCGGCGCACGGCGTACACGATCATGCCGCCTAAAGCGACAGCAAGCACGGAGGTGCTGACCATAAACGGGTTAAAACCGGCCC
The DNA here is from genome assembly GCF_003989155.1 of Rothia sp. HSID18069. Lineage (NCBI taxonomy): Bacteria > Bacillati > Actinomycetota > Actinomycetes > Micrococcales > Micrococcaceae > Rothia > Rothia sp. HSID18069. Next base: position 68,844 of record NZ_RBMG01000005.1, read on the forward strand.
CGGTGCTGGCCAGCTGACCGGCAGCAGCGGCCTGCTGCGCATCCTTAAGTTCCTGGTTGGTGAGGGCGCAGTCCTTACCCGAGGCGGTCTTACCAACGATGCGCACCTTCGTGCCGTCCGGTTTCGTCACAATACCGCTGGCCGCATCCACGGTGCCGCGCCCCGCCTGCTTATCGGGGGTTTTGCTCTCGCCAGCGGGCGCATCATTGTGCGCACCTCCGCGGTGGCCGCCGTTATCTGCGGGTTTCTGCGCCCCCTGCTGCTTATCGCCGCCGGAGGTGTTTTCCCCGCTGCCGTTACCCACCGTGAAGTTCAGGGTGGAGGTGCTCTCAACGGTCTGCCCGTTCTTCAAGCGCACCTGCCAGCCGATCGTCACCCGGTAGCGGCCCTCCGCAGTAAACACCCAGTTGCTGTGCTGGTGCGTATTCAGCGGAACCTGAAATGAGCCGCCGCGGGAGGTGAACACTTTCTGCCCGGCGGAACCGAAGTTACCCGAGAGGAACACCGACATTGAGCCGGGGCCGTCGAACCCCTTCAGGCTCATGGTGACCGGCCCGTCGGCCTGTTTGAGAAGCTCAGGATCCTGGGTACTCCACCCCAGCCACGGTACACCCGCCTGCTGGGTAGCACCAATCATGTGCACGGTACTTCCCGCGGGGGCAATATCTTCCATGCCTGCCGGGAATTTCAGCTTCGCAGCATCACCCAACACGAAATTGAGTGAGCTGGGGGAGACGTGCTTGGGCGGGCTGAACCGGTCATCTTTCACGGCAGAGCTCAACGTGGAGCCGTTCAGCACCGGACCCACATCGAAATGCCCTTCAGTGGCGCGGTCTGACCCGCCGTATTCAGCCACGTTCTGCACCGTTGCCGTGTGCAGCGCGGGCTCAACACTCGGGACGGATGCGGGGCTGCGCAGGGACTGTTTGGCGTCTTTGACCTGAACCTCGGTGGCGTAGCATTTCTCGCTGCCTGACCCCGCCGAATCCGACCCGCCTGAACCAGCCCCACTGGAACCCGCTCCGCCCCCGGCAGAACCCGACCCGGCTGCCGCACTCTGATGAGACGCACCGGGGGCCACATTGGCGCTATTGGAGCCGCGCACGCTTTTACCGCCGGATGCGCCCGCCGGCGGGGTGATGCTCTGTACAGTACCGTCTGTTCCGGTGCCGCCTGAGTCGGCAGTGCTGGCGGCACCATTACCCCCAGAAGGTTCCGCCGCGTTTACCGCCTCCGGGGTGCTGCGATCGGCAGCCCCCGACCCCTGACTGGCACTGTTGCCAGCCTGCTGCGCTTGGGGCTCTGGCGCGGACCCCTGCGCGGCAGGGCTCTCGGCTCGTGGCTGCTGCGGTGCACCGTTCGAGCCCCCGCTGGCGGGGGCACCCGCCTGCCGCACATTATGGGTGTTGGCCCCCGAAATATTGGCCGGGGTTTTCGGCGCGCCTGCACCGGCGGGGGAGGCCGCGCTCGCGGCTGCCGACCGGTCAGCGGCTTCGGGGGCGCCGCCGTGCCGCTCGCCCTCCTGGGTGCGCATCTGCTCAAAAATATTGGCCGGAACATCGCCCACCGCCACCGTGTAGGTCTGCTCAGCGCTGATCGGTGTGCCGTCGGCGCGCTGAGCTGTCGCCCGGAAAGTAAGCCGGTAAACACCCGGTGCGGTAAATGCCCACCCGGGGTGCGCATGCTCACCTGCGGTTATGGTGTGGGCGGGCAGATTCTCGCGTGAACTGAACAGGCGCGTGGGGCCGCTGGGGTCCTCATGGAAAACCTCAACGGAGCCACCATCGGGGGCCTGGGTGCGCACAAGTTCGAGTGATATTTTGTTCTCTTTCAGTGCGTCGCGGGGGATACTATCAGCCCCGAAGCCGGGGTGAAGAATCCCGCCGGTGCCGGTGTGCGGGATATACCAGATAGGGGTGCCTTTGGGGGCAATAAATTCATAGCCTGCAGCCACAGTGCTGCGGGTGGAGTCAGTATTTGGCAGGTGGAAAACAGTTCGTGCGGGATCGTAAATACCTTCACCGTCGTGTGTGCTGGCCCTCGAACCCAGTGTGAGGGCACCGTCGCGCAGGGAGAGATCTACCAGGTTGGCGTGCACCCCGGCAACAGTATTTTCCCCATCAATACGGTGGGTTCTCTGGTTGCTAGTGGTGTCCGATGCGCTCGCGGTGCCGTGTTCTTCGTGCGCGAGGGCTGGTGCTGCGGGGGTGAGGACAAGCCCGCAGGTGAGCGATGCGGCACTGAGTAGGGTCAGGGCGGATGTGCTTCGTTGCATGTGTTCCTCCAGGTGCGTGATGCGGTGACTGGGCGCGGTTTGGCGCGGGGGAGTACGTTCGCCCCCGCGCCGTTGGCGTATTCGGGAATCACTATACAGAGCATTTTTGTTAATGACAATTATTCGCAAAAATGCTACGCTATTGCCCGTAAAAATTAGAAAGGAAAGCATGAACACGCACCTCCGAACCCAACGTCGGGCACCCGGAAAACCCCTAGCGCGCCTCTCCGTCGCGGCGCTGATCATCCTCACCGGGTTAGCCCCCAGCATCACAGCCCACGCCGGGCCTGACGACGGGCGCATCATCACCACCAAAGGCCACGTGGACGCCCCCAAAGCCTACTGGGAAAACGGCACGTTCGTTCTCAAAAATGAATCCAACCCCTACAAGACCGGCGCCGACCTCTACGACCTCGACAAAACCGTCAACTGGGTCGGTAAAGGCTGGGACGGGCGTAACGGCGCCTCACAATACACCCTCACCCTCCCCAACTCACCCAGCCTAGGTTTTCTAGGTGAGCCCGGGCAGACCCTCTACATGGCGCCCACCCTCACCTGGGGCAACCACGACCCCATCTGGGCGGGTCTGGGTGCATCCGTCAAAATCCCTACCGAACAGTTCCGTGACGGGGTGTTCGCCACCGACATCCTCTCGGTGGACGGCCCCGGGCGCATGGAGCTATTCCGGTACAACCCCGACGACGGCCCCGCTCAGATCAACCGCATTCTCTCAAGTACCAGCACCGGCTGGCACTCCTGGCTGCTGAGCAAAGGCAGCCACACCCACAACACCACCACCTTCACCCGGCCCGGGCGGTACGAAGTCACCTACCGCACTGTGGCCCGCGGTACCGACGGCAGAATCATCCAGTCCGCGCCGCAGAAACTCGTGTGGCAGGTAGGCGGTAATAAGCCTATTCTTGGTGACGGAACCCCCACCGCCGTACCCACAGAAGAGCGCTATAACGCCGCGAATGTGGGGAACCTGGACACCGCCAAATATGTGCTGTCCGTGGCACCGCACACCCCAGACCCGGACCCCGCCAAGAGGAGAGACGCCGACGATAAGCTCAGCGACATCACCTTCACAGCGGGCGATAAAAACCTCAAAGGCAAGCTCACCCTGTACAACAACGGGTACTTTCTGACGGATCTTGATGTCACCAACGGCACCGCCACCTGGAGCGAAATGATGGGCGGCGAATCATCCCACCTGCAGGCGGTGTTCACCCCTGAAGGTGACAGCGGTGCACGCTGGATCTCGCATCAACTCGCGTATGAGCCTGGGCGGGCTGAGAGCGTGTACAGTGACGACGGCAACGGCCAATGGCCCGTAAAAACCCCCGAAGAGCGCAACACTACCCTCAATACCGCCACCTACACCCCCGCCAGCGGCGACTATACGGTGCGCACCGTACCCTCCACGCAGGAAGGGTACCGCACGATTGAGGTGACCTTTGCCGACCCGAACTTCCGCGGGTTTATTCGCGGCGGGTTCTACGCCCCCAACGACTACGAATACCCCAAATTCGATATTGAAACCACGGTCGAAAACGGGGTGGCGCGTTTTACCTACCGGGAAGACAGCTACTTTGAGAACAGTGAACTGATCGCCAAAGTACTGCCGCACCCAGATATGAACGCGCGCGCCTCGAGCGTGAAACTCACCGGTGACTACCGGCGCGGCGGCGACTATAGCGTATCCGGCACATTCACCGTGGAGGGAACCGCCGGGCAGGCCCCCGCCGACCCCGCACCCAGTGCTCCCGCCGGTGAAACGCCCGCCCCGTCGTCCAGCCCGAGCGCCACACCCGCTGCGCCTATTACCCCCGCCCCGTCCCGCACAGAACCAACCAGCCCAGCACCAGCCGCCTCAGGGCCAGCCCAGGGTGAGCCTGCCGCATCGGCTGCAGCGCCCCCACCCGCCCCGTCGCACCCCACCTGTGATGCCCGCACCCTTGATGGCCGCCGCAAAATCCACGACGGGCACCTTGACATTCAGGGGCAGCTGCGCGACAAGCAGCTTCACGTGGGCCTGAAAGACGATAGCGGTCTGATCGACCCGGACTCGACCGTGCGCCCCCTTGATTCGGTGGTGCTCACCGTGAGCGATCGGGCACGCCGCACCCGTAATGAGCACATGAGCAGCCCCGCCCTGAACTTCATCGGCCCGGTAGGCACCGCTTTCTACGGGCTGCCCCAGACCCAGATCAAGGGGCTGCCCTGGCCGGGGTACAGCACCGAGAATATTGACTACTCCCAGCTGTCGGGCGGGGTGAAACTGCACGTGGTGCCGCGCACCATGCCGCGCGGCGCCCGGTTTGGGGTGTTCACAGAGTCACTGACCGGAGCGGATGTGCTTCTTGACTCCACCACCGGCAAAGACACGATTGATATTGCGTACGCCACTCACGCGCACGCGAACTGGGTGTTTACCGAACCCGGCCGGTACGGGTTTGACGTGTACTACACCGCCACCCTCAAGGACGGTACGGAGGTAAAGAGCGAGGTGCAACGCATGCAGGTTGCGGTGGGGGATGAGGCCGCGAACGGCTGCTCAACCGGCGACTCCACCGGATCTGCAGCCCCCGGCGCGTCTGGGGGCGGCACCGCTGCACCCTCCGGTTCTGACCGCGCCACCCCCGGCGCCGGAACCACCGACAACACCACTTCTGCGCCCGCACCCGCTGGCGAACCTGAGGCCACAGCACCCTCGTCCGGGGCAGGTGACTCATCACCCGGTGCCGCGCCTGCACCCGCGAATAATGGCTATGGTGCCGGTGCTCATGGCTATACTGCTGGTGCTGGCACCGGTTCGGATAGCAGCTCATCAGACGGTTACGGTGCCTCAGCTGATAGTGGTGCTGGCGCGGCCGGATCGTACGCCGGTGGCTCTGGCGGATCTGGGGCGGTATCCGGTGGGTCTTCCGGTGCGGGCTCCTCGGCTGGGGCGTTGGCGCACACAGGGTTCGCGGCCGCTGGTGTGGCTGCTGTGGGTGCGGCTGCCTTGGCAGGCGGCATTATTTTAGTTGTCATTCGCCGCCGCAGCAGCTCACGCTGATTCTTGGCAGCAGCATACTCGCCCCACGAGTGAATAGCGTTCCTCTAGGGGTATATGGCGTCCCGGCCTGTAGAACAATACTGACAGGCCGGGACGCCATATTTCTGAGCAATATCTGGCTATTTACGTATGAACCTGAATGTATTAGAGTCCGGTGAACGATAAATGTGGGTTATTGTATGGAACCCTCACGCAGGTGCGTGCTAAAAAATATCCGAAAACACTCTTTAAATTTCACGAAATACATACATAGTGCGGGTGCCTGCCCAATAATTGTTTACAGATTTTCGTTTATAGGGTCACACAATAATAGGTCAGCATAGTGTGGTGAGTCTCCTCATAACTGCAGCCATACTTTCCTGGCATCCTAGGTACACTTAAAGACGGCAGTTACACGGTAATCACAAAAACACCGGCAGTACGGGGTGAGGAGGCACAATGCAGGCAGCGTATCAGGGCGCGCCGCTGGGTTCGTCCTACCGGCTGGTGGAGCCCGTGGGGGAGGGCGCGGTCGGTACCGTGTGGACGGCCACCCGTTCCGATACGTCTGCGTTATTCGCTGCGAAGCTGCTTAAACCTGAGTACGCGAACAGCCCCGAATTCCTGGAGCGTTTTGTCCGGGAACGCACCGTGCTCATGCAGCTTCAGCATTCGAGTATCGTGCCGGTAGTGGACATGATCGTTGAGGGCGGTAACCTGGCGATTATTATGGAGTACCAGCACGGCGGTACTCTGCGCGATATGCTCCGCACCTTGGGCACGATTGCCCCCGGCACGGCTTTGGCAATGATGGAGCGTGTGCTGCTGGCCCTTGAACAGGCGCACCGTAAAAAGGTGCTGCACCTGGACATTAAACCTGATAACGTGCTGCTTTCCGGTAATCCCACCGAGACGTTTCCTGAGCAGGTGCGGGTAGCTGACTTCGGTATCGCCGAGCTCACCGGTGACGGCCCCGCATCCAGTACCACCGGGCGCGGCAGCTACGGCACGCCCATGTACATGTCGCCTGAGCGTAAACACTATGGCACCGCCACAGAATCCGCTGACGTGTACTCGGTGGGGGTGATGCTCCATGAGCTTCTGATTGCCTACCCGCCCACACCGAACAGCGGCAACCCCGCCGGTGTGCACGAGAGCATCCCAAACGACCTGCGCACTGCCCTTGAGGCGATGCTCGCCACCTCCCCAGATACGCGCCCCACCGCCGCGCAGGCTGCCGCGTCGCTGCGCGCCCTAGCAGCCCGGTACGCCCCGGCCCCGCCAATGCTGCCGGTGAATCCTCCCAGCAGCCCCCAGCACACCCCGCCAGGCACCGGCCCGGGGGAGCGGATGGTAACGGTTGTGCGTGGGGCTTCAGCTGTCTCCCAAGACACCGTGATGGGCACCCAGATGCCGGTTGAGCCTTTGCCCCACTTGGGGGAGGCATCATCCCAGACGGTGCTGCGTCCGGTGCGTGTGAGCCCCGAACCTGAGCAGCAGGCACAGGAGGAAGAAGAGGAAGAACCAACGGGCGGCTTTACGCGGCAGCTGCGCCGCCCGATCGTGTGGGGGTCAATCCTGAGCGTGCTGCTGATTGTGGTTGTGATCGGCGTGGTGATTTGGAACCCTGTGGCCCCGAAGAAGACCGAAACCACCCACGAGAAGTGGTCTGCGCAGGGCAACGATTCTAAACCGTTGCCCTCGGGGCTGGGCACGCAGGTTTCAGCGGAATACGATTCATCCTCGCAGAGTGCTTCTCTTACGTTTAAGTTCTCGTCGCAGAAGTCCGCGCTGAAAGGCGATATTCTGCAGGTTATCCCCGGCACTGCCGAGGGCGGCACCTGCCCCGAGACGACGTGGAGCCCCTCTAAAGGCCAGAAAGCGCAGAAGAACCACGCCACAATCACCGGTATTGATAAGAAATGTTCGTGGTCTTTGCCGGAGGTGGAGATCCCCGCAAACTCGACGGTGTCGATGACTGCCACAGTGAAGGTCTCAATTTCGGATCAGAAGGACTTGCAGAAGTGGGTTTCTGAGATTGAGCGTAAAACCCAGGAGGCCATTACCGACCGCGAGGTGCAGTCCACCTCGTACCCGCTGCAGCGGTTGCAGGCGATTGCGGTGAAGGTGCCGGATAAGGTGGTTAATCAGAGTGCCCTGCCGATTACGGTGGTGCCGGTGTGGCCCAGTGGGCAGGACGATGTGCACCCCATCCTGCGTTCGCCAGCAACGGGGGACCCGTCACAGGTGGTGCAGGCGGTGGCCCCGGACCAGTCGGCGGTGCGTTTCACGGATAGCTGTGCGGGGCATATTTCGGTCTCCGCGGATGGTAAGACTGTTACGACCCTATCGATTGCTCCGCAGTGTACTATCACTGCGACGGTGGGTAATTATACGGATATTCGGAGTAACCAGTTCAGTATCACTGCCCGTTAGCACCCCGGCCAGGTACGCCCCAAGCCCCGAATATAGCGCGCCCCTAAGATCGGGTGCACCGGCAGCCCTCATTATTGGGGCATAGGAAACCCCCCAGAAGCTGCGGTATGTGTACCGCGGCGACTGGGGGTTGAAGTGGCTTCCCTCTCATCCGCAGGGCTGCTGTATGGCAGGGCGGCGACCTCACAGCATATTTTATAACTATGCGTTATTGTGTATGGCTAGCCTGCGAACCAGGTGATAGAAGCATCAGCTGCAGAACCCGCCGTTTGCGGCCGCAGCCCCAGTGACTGTTCGGAGGCGTGCAGAAGCGCGGGCTGGGCGGTTACCGCATTGGGCCGCGTAAAGTCTAGCGCCGGACCCGCAAGCCCCTCGCCGGAGCGCATCTTCACCGTTGCAAGAGTCTTAAGCACCGACTCGTTATTCATATCAAGGTTCAGCGCTGAGGCGTAGGCAAGGGCCACCACGGCATCATGGGAGCGGGAATCCGCATAAGCAGCCACGGTACTGAATTCCTGGTCGCCGCTGAGGGTCTGCACATTGGAGTCTGCGCTCATAATCCCCACCGCTTTCAAAAAGGCAGACATGCTCCGCCCTTCATCTGTGGACTGCAGCGCCACCGAGTCGGAAGTATCCACTCCGCTAGTGGCCAGCGACGAGGAGATGGCCCCACCCTGTTTCACCAGCTCTGTGCTAAAGACCGGGCTTATCGCCTGGGGCGAGAGCAGTATGGTGGTTTTGACGGCGGCCTCTTGAAGCGCCTTCACAAGGCTAGCCTGCATAGCGGCGGGCGCGGCAACTGTCACCGTCGTCCCGGGGCCAAGCTCCGCAGTTTTTTCTGCTACAGAACGGGCCAGCGCAGCCGGGTCGTCCCCAGGCTTATATGTGAGAGTGTGGGCTGCCAGAATACCGGTGCTGTACCCTTGGGCCTCAACCGCTACAACCTTATTCGGGTCTTCCACCCCGGACTGCAGGGCCACGAGCGACGCCTCAGCGTTGGGTGCAAACGACCACACCCCATCGCCGGTTCCAACGTTGTCGTACACCTCAATCATGGGGATATGGTACTCTTTCGCCGCTGTCACAGCGCCTTGCACGTGGCTTCCGGAAGAGGCCATGACGATGCCCTCAACCCCTTCGGCCTTCATCTGCTCCACGGCTTGCCGGGCGCCCGTCTCAGTGCCCCTATCGTTGAGGGTCAACAGCTCTACAGGCGCATTACCCATGTGCAGACGGTACGCGGCCACCGCCGCACCCTGAGCGGGCTGCAGCCACTCCGAGCCTTCAGTCTCCTCACCGTAGGTGACAATCACCCCGAGCTTAATAGACTTACCAAGCGTGGGAAGTTTAATATCTAACGGCACACTGGGAGCGGCGGCCGCACCGGGTTTTGGGGACTCGTTTTTAAAGGTCGGCAAGGGGCTGCGGCCCGAGGTGAGCCACATGCTGGTGGCCACAACCAGCGCCAGCACCCCCGCAATAACAGCCCCGACGGTCAACACGATTTTCACGCGTGACCGCCGAGGCGTCTGCTGCCCTTCGGGGTTAGCCATTCTGTGCTTCTCCCACGCGGAAGGTGTACAGCACCCGAACTTCGGCGTTACCAGCATCCGAAAGGTGGAACGGTTTCATCTTCTCCAGGGACTTGAGCGACTCCTTGAACTGCGCCTGACGCAGCTGAATGTTAGCAATATCTTCAGAACGGATGCTCGTGTACCCCTGCGCGTTCTGGGAGGCTAAAGCCAGCTGATAGTCGGCCGAGCCCGCCTTCGCAGAATTCGATTTGAGCGAGCCAAGCAGGCCAGCCCCTTCAACTTTACTGTCGCCAAGGTCAAGCATGATCTTATTCAAATCGCTGTACAGCAGAGCGGAGGAGCCTTCCAAGTCTCGGGTCGCTGCAGAGGTGCGCTGATCAAGCAGCCCCAGCGACTGCTGGGTAGCCCCGTCGAGGGCGGCCCGCACATTATTGGTACGCTCCGACAGGTCTTTACGCTGGTTCTCAACCGAATTGCCGGCACCAACCACAATATTGTCGGAGGTCTCTACCAGCTGGTTAATGGAGCGTGAGAACGCATCCTCAACAGCACGGTTGCCGCTCTGCCCACGGTCCGAGATCACACGGATCTGCTTGCCAATGAGGTCGTTCACCTGCTGCGCGGTCTTATCAGAGGAGTCTTTGAAGGCTGCCTTCACGGTCTCCGAGATTTTATTGTGCTGCTCCGCCAGATCTTTGAGGTTCTGCCCCAAATCGTCGCTCTTGCGGGTGAGAGCATCCACCTTCTGCTTGAGGGCGCTGATGTTCTTCTCCTGCTCACCGTTACGGTCACGGTTGGTGTCGCCGAGCTTGTTCGCTTCATCCTCTAGGGCTTTGAGCTGCCCGTCAAGATCATTCACCCGAGCGTTAACCCGCTTAGCGTCTGCGGCCAGGCCCTTTTCCGCGTTCGGGTCGGTTTCAGCAGAGACGATCCTCCATCGGCCCTGCTGCTCAACGATACGCTGATCCATGGGCTTACCGTGGTGCGGCTTCACCTCGTTAGCGTTCTCCACTACCGCTGCGGGGGTGGTAGCCTCACCGGATGCCCCCTCCGAAGGGCTCGCGCTGGCACTTGTACTTGCGGATGCTGAAGGCTCAGCACTTGTGCTCGGTGCCGCTGAAGGCTCAGCCGAAGGCTGATCGTTGGGGGTATTGGGGGTGTTAGGTTCGGGCGCAGGTTGCGGCTGCTGCCCACCACCTGCACCGCAGGGGGTAGCCGTGAGGTAGGAACGTAACCGCGCCACCTCATCGGGGCTCAAATGCCCGCCGCGTTCGGTAGAGAGCTCACACAACTGATCTGCGAGCTTCTGATTCTGCTCCTGGGCAGACCCTTCACCGGTGAGCTCTGCCTGAGCCTCCTGAGAAGTCTTATAGATACGCCCAATACCTTCCTGCAGGCTGTTAGAGGACTCCTTGAGCGAGTTCACGTTGCCACGGATATTCTTAATGGTTTCTTGAACTTTCGCGGTGTCTGCGCTACCTGAATTTTGCGAGTTCAGATAGTCAGAAAGCTGCTGAATAGACGCCTGCAGGTCGCTGTAGTTCTTATTGGCGCCCTTAAGGTAATCCGGTCGCATATCGTTAAGCAGCGAGTCGCTGGCCACGGTTAGACCAATCAGGTTAGCCTGCACAGAGGCTGAGGTGCCGTACAGGGCACAGGTCACCGAATCCCCACCGTGATCACGGCACTGTTCGGGGCCGGGGTCTTTCGGACCGATAATCTGCGAAAGGGTCCCCGACAGTTCCCGCTGGCATCCTGCGTTGGCTTGGGCGTAACTGCCAAGCACATCCGCAAGCTGCACCAGATTGGAATAGACAGAGCTGCCGCCATGGGGGGCGGACCGATCCACCGTGCAGGAGTTGCCGCTGGCGTTAACCTTCACGGAAGGGTGCACGGAGGTATCCCCCAGCGCCGAGTCGAGGGAGCCCACGGTGCGCTCCAGCTGGGTTATCAGCTGAGAATTATTGGTCTGAGCGGTTTTGGAAAGATCAGTTTTCAGATCACGGATCTGGCTGCTGAGCTCCTCCATGCGTTTGGTGAGCTTCTCGTTGCTGCCTTTAAGGTTTTCGGCGGTGCCATTACCCAAAGAACCAGCGGTGGAATCCAGGTTTTTGCGCAGCTCATTAATCTGGTCACTAGCCGAGAGCAGGGTGCCGTTCACATCCGAAACAACCTTCATGGTGCGCTGCAGCAACGCCATCTGGTTCTGGTCGTTCTTATTGAACCCGTTAGTGAGCACGTTTTCACTGGACAAAGAGTCAGCAAACCCCGGCTGCACCGCGATATCGAAGTTAGGAACCTTAAAGTCCTTCGCATCCATCTTTAGCACCAGGGACGCGTTCGCCTCAGTGGTAGGCGGAGTGATGATAGTACCCCACTGCACCACCGCCTTGCCGTCCGAGTTGGAACTAATCACACCGTTAGTGGCGTTAGGGTCCTTAGCGTCAAGGCTGCTGCCAGCAACCACCTGATTGGGGGTTGAATTTTCCAGCACTGTGGAAGCGGCAACAGTCAGCGGCACACCCACAAGAGCTTTTTTCTTATGGCTGCTCCCGCCAGCATCATAGGTAATTTCCTGCGGTTTAACACTCAGGTTTTCAACCGAAATTTTAATGGTTAGCGGCCCGGAATACCCCTTAAGCTCATTCAAGTCCGTGCCGTTGCCTTTATTGCTCTGGTACTGCACCGACACACGCACGGGCACATCGTTCACCACATCGCTCACCTTATACTTCACGTCTTTAGTGGAGCTCTGATGGGTGTGCTCATTCACATAAATATTGGTGCTATTGATTGCTTTAACCGACCCGGTGTGGTCAACATTAACGTTCACATTCTGCAGGATATTTGTGGGGTCACTTACCTGCTGTTCGCTTCTGCGGGTCTCTGTGGGGCCATCATCAGCCGAAGGGGAGTCGGAGGAACACCCTGCGAGCAGCAGCATTAACGCTACCCCCGCCGCCAGAGGTGCCTTGAGCAATCTAGATGCGCGGCGTTTCTGCGACGTTTGGCCGACTGTATCGCGGCTGTTAGGCGCTTGGCGGGCTGTCATAGTTACACTCCTGAGATAGGAAGGGTACGCGTATGCGCGGACCCAGTTAGTTTCGGTGATGTTCAACGTAATTCTTTTATTTTACGACTAATCCCCCTCCACTTTAAGTAACCTGGAGTGTGAGAAACGGAATGAGGTTGGATAATAAGGTAGTGAGATGAGCTGCCCCAGCCACTCTACGGGTGGTATTAAACACGCCAAACAAGTCACCGGAGAGGAAGTTACAGGGTGAAAATTCTAGTTGACCTACACGGGTTCACGCGCACCTTCGAGCTGGACCACTGGCAGGAGAATACTACGCTGAGCGACCTTATTCTTGCCGCCGGTGGACCCTATATCGCCCCCGACGACCCCCTGTATCTAGACTCTCAGCCGCTACAGGGCGCCTCGCAGCTGGGGTCGGTGGCACTGCTGGAGGGGAGCGTCATCAGTCAGCGCCCTCTACCGATGGCCCGCCCCATACGCGGCTGGAACCTCACTCTTGCTGGTGGTACCAGAGCCGGAGCCATCGTGCCCCTGGCGAAAGGTAGGCCCCTCATCGTGGGCCGCTCACCACAAGCCGACATTGTGCTGCCCACCGAAAGCGCCTCATGGGAACACTGCCGTATTGAACGCACCGAAGAAGGCGTGAAAATTACTGACGCCGGCTCCACCAATGGAACCTTCGTCAACGGTATAAAAGTACCCGAAGAAGGCACAGAAACCGACGAATTTGCGGTTATCTACACTGGTGGTGCTGTGCTTTTGCTACGGCCCCAACTGGCTGAGACCCCCGCCCCCAAACCCGGGATGCTCCCAAACCTCACACCCGCATACACCGCACCCTATAACCGTCCGCCACGGGTTGCGCTCATGCCAGCACCAGATACCGTCAAAATACCCAAACGGAAAAACGTCTCAAAACCATCCCGCTTTAGTATTGCAACGGTTCTAGCCCCCCTCATCTTCGCAGGCGCCATGGTCGCAATGATGCGTGAAATCCGTTACGCCCTCTTCGCAATACTGAGCCCGATAGCTGCCCTCGGCATGTGGCTCGAACAAAAATGGCGCTTCAAAAAGGAAACCCGCGAAGAAGAAGAACGCTTCAAACAGGAACTCGACAAAACCAAAGAAAAATTCAAAAATATCTACAACCACGAGCGTATGCGTCTTCAGGAGCTCGCCCCAGACCCTGTCAGCGTCATGCGCCGCATTGAACTACCCAGCGTGGAACTATGGCAGCGCCGCTTCAAAGCCGCTGACTTCATGGCGCTTCACGTGGGGTACGGCAACTATTCATGGGTTCCTACAAATGACCTAACAAGTAGCCAAGAACCCGAAAAAGAAATCCAAGAACTCCTAGACTCCTCCATGCTCATGGGGGCACCAATGATCGCCGACCTCACCGACTCAGGGGTAATCGGTATCGTAGGCAACCGTGAAGGCGCGCTCGCACTGGCCCGTAGCCTTCTCATGCAGTCCGTCACCCACTGCGGGCCCGCAGACCTTACCCTCGGTGTTTTCTTCGACCAGGGCAAAGAGGAAGAATGGGCGTGGACCTCATGGCTGCCGCACACCCGACAAAGCGGATCCGCTGTTGGGGGGCGCTGGATCTCACACAACTACGAACAATCCACCGCCATGCTCAAAAACCTACAACAGAGCATTGATGGGCTGCTCTCACCCGGTTTAATGCTCGTTATAGACTCCGAAGTACTCACCGAAGGTCACGACGCCCCCGCACGTAAACTCCTCTCCCACGGGCGAGGCAGCGACCCTAACCGGGCATCCAGCCGTGAGAAAAACCTCCACAAGGTGTATGGTATCGTGATCGCCACCTCTGAAGAACAGCTGCCAGCTTCCTGCACCGTAGTGGTTGACGTGGGGGAGGACGCCGCTGCAACATTCTTCGAGCCCGAAAAACGCCGCACCGTTGAGGACGTCATCATTGGCGGCATCGACTTAGAATACGCCGTTCAGCGCGCCCACCTGCTCGCAGAGTTCGAAGACCCCGAACTCGTCATCCCCGGCGCGGGCCTACCCTCACTGGTGCGCCTGCCAGAAATCACAGGAGTGGGCACCCCGCCCACCGCCCAGAAGATTATTAGTACCTGGCAGAAATCCAAAGGATACAGTACCGAAATCGGTGTCGGCGACCAAGGCGTGTACACCCTCGACCTCGTCAAAGACGGCCCGCACGGCCTCGTTGGCGGTACCACGGGTTCGGGTAAGAGCGAATTCCTGCGCTCCCTCGTGGCGGGCCTAGCAACCCATAACGACCCCACCCGTCTGAACTTCATCCTCATCGACTTCAAAGGCGGTGCGGCCTTCAAAGCCTGTGAACGGCTGCCGCACACCATCGGCACCATCAGCAACCTTGATGAGCAGCTGGCAAACCGCGCCCTCATCAGCCTCGAAGCCGAAATGGAGAGGCGGCAGCGGCTCTTCGCCGCCGCCGGTGAAGGCGTAGACAACATCACCGAATACCTGGCCACCAACCCGCCAGAACCCATGCCGCGCCTGCTCCTGGTCATCGACGAGTTCGCCATGCTCGCCAAAGACTTCCCCGATGTGCTCAGCTCACTTGTGAGTGTTGGTGCTGTGGGCCGAACCCTTGGCGTGCACATGATCCTGGCAACCCAGCGGCCCGCCGGCGTGGTGAACAACGATATTCTGGCAAACACCAACCTGCGTGTAGCGCTGCGTGTGCAGTCCAAAGAAGACTCCTCGAACGTGATCGAAGTTGCTGACGCAGCCTCCATTGAGCGCTCGCAGATGGGCCGCGCCTACATCAAACTGGGGCAAACCGATATTACCCCCATCCAGACCGCGCTGGTAACCGGGTTCAGCGGTGTTATTGAGCACGAACCTATTGAGCTGCGTTCCACTAGTATTTTCGGGGTTCCTGAAGCACCGCGTGCCCTCCCCAAACCCAAAAACAGTGACGCCAACGACCTGGACAACCTCATTGACGCCATTATCGCGGCGAATCAGGAGCAGCGCTACGCCCCGCCGCGCAAAGTCTGGCCTGAGGCGTTGGGCAATAACCTGCCCCTCAACAATTTTGGTGCACTCCAGCCCGACACTGCACAGACCGCACCGCAAGTAGACTCAGACGCGCCGCCGGTCGGAACCCTAAACGGTAGTACCGTGCTCTTCGGGCTTGCAGACATCCCTGAAGGTCAGTGTCAGGTACCTGTCGGATGGGACTTCAAAGTCAGCAATATGTTCCTCATCGGCACCCCCGGCAGCGGCACCAGTACAGCATTAGCATCTATGGCGTTCACCCTGTGCCTGAACACCGACCCGGAACAGTTCGACATGCTGATCCTCGACTTAGGCGCCGGAACACTCGCACCCCTGCAGAACCTACCGCACGTGAGCGCCTATGTGGGGCCCGGTGAAGGAGCCAAAGAACGGCAGACCAGGTTCTTACGACACCTCATTAACGAGTTAGAACGCCGCCGCTCCAACCCCGCCGGAAACCGCGACCTGATCATCCTCATCGACGGTTACGGAACCCTCCGCGACGAATTTATGGAATACTCTGGTACCGACTACCTAGGCGCCTTCCACCGCGTCTACTCGGAAGGGCCCGCACTGGGCATGCACTTCATCATGGCCACAACACGTCTCAAAGGCATCCCCTCCGCTGTGAACGATGTTACCCAGCAACGCTGGCTCTTCCACCTATCAGATCCCTACGACTACTCCGCCTACAAAATCAAGGGACCTGACATCCCTGCGCAGGTTCCTGGACGATGCGTCGATGGCAGCACCATCCGGCAGATCCAGGTCGCAATCCCACAGATGAGTTTCGCCGACGCCGTGGAGAACGTCATACACCGCTGGGGAGCCGTCGACAAACCGGATGTTATCGGTCAGCTGCCGTCCCTTGTGCCACTCTCAAAGATGGGAGTGGAGCCCTCTATCGGCGGCGAGAACTGGATTATCCCGGTTGGTATAGCAGAGCACAACCTTAAACCGGTGGCGATAGAGCTGTATGAGGGTGAAAGCGCCCTCATTGGCGGATCACCGCGCTCCGGGAAAACGACCCTGCTCCAGGCTATCGCCGACTCTGTCATACAGCAGCGCGAACGCGGCGAAAACAACGCCCAAGTGTGGGTTATGTGTACTAGGCGCTCGCCGCTGGCCCACCGTGATTTTGACCGTAAGGCAGTGACCCCGCAAGAGATCACAGCTTTAGCGGCCGAGCTGGAGATTACCGAGGAACCGGTTCTTCTGCTCATTGATGACGCTGAACGCATTGACGATGCGGGGGAAGGCATTACGAATATTCTGAAGGCGGAGTCCCCCTGGATTCGTGTTATTGCTACCGGCAAGCCGGGTGAGCTACGCACCATGTATTCGCACTGGACGAAGATGGTGCGTAAGTCGCGTACTGGTGTACTTCTGCAACCGCATGTTGACTATGATGGGGACATGTTCTCAATGAACCTGCCACGCCGCGCACCTGTGGCTCTCACTTCGGGGCGCGGATACGCGGTATTGGGCGGTATTCCGGTGTTAATGCAGGCGATGAGCCCCGACGGCCTTGAAATTAAGCCAAAGATGGCCTCATAGTGTGGAGCGTCTTCTAGAAAATATCCCTCACGATACTCGTTACCGTGAGGGATATTTCTGCAGTTACCAGCGTGTGCCTAGTTGAGTTTTGGCTCCATGTTTCCGGTGGCCATGCCGGTGATGCGGGGGTTTGCGGTGAGGAAGTCGATGACGCGGGGGTAGTGTTCGATGGCCCAGGTGATTTGTTGCATGTCGTGGGGGTTGTTGGGGTCTGCCCAGCGGTCTTGGGTGCAGCGGAAGTATAGGTGTGCGGGGATGGTGTATTCTTTCATGCCGCGTGGGGAGTAGGCGGCGATGGTGTAGCCTTTGTCGTTCCAGAGCCAGATGCTGTCGGGGTCGGTGCCGTCGTTGTCGGGACGGTTGGATTCTGGGGTGTATTGGTATTCGTTGATGGAGGTGGTGCGGAGTTTTCCGGTGAGTCCTCGGTAGGTGATGGTGTTATCGGGGTTGAACCTGAGGTATTTGGTTTCGTAGTAGTACATACCAATCAAACCGAAAAGGAGACCAATAACGGCAAAAATCACAACGATTGTTTGGAATTCTGCAAGGTGCGTAAACATGTATATATTCATCCCTCCAACTAGGGGAATGTAGATGCTCCAGACCCAGGGCTCTGAGCGGGGGAGCCTTTTGACGAGGGCTCCGCTGCGTTTGTCCCGGGCGCGACGTACCTCGTCCCGGGTGATGTAGAAGATGATAAAGAGGAATGAACAGGTAAGATAAATCAGTATAGGAGACATCTATAAGTGCCTTTCCCGTATCATTTAGTAATCTAGTTTAAAACTGGGAAGGAGGGTTTACTTAAAAGATACCCTTTAAGTAAACCCTCCTCCATCATATGAGCAGGTTAGTTTTCTGAATCGGTGGTTCGCACGACCAAACGATCGTCAAACACGACCATTCATACGGTTGTCGTTAATATTGGTACATGCACCCTTTCCAATAGATGCTATATCCTATGGAGCCCCTTATCACCTTAGTCTTGGCCCCTGCCTCTGTAATAAGGTCGATAATTGTAAAAATTAAACTAGGGTAACTCTACACATTCCTAGTTAATGGTAGGGTTTGTAGTATCGCGGGCAAGCCCTTTCATACTAGGATTCTCTGATAAATATCGTGTTATCACAGGATAATGTTCTATAGCTTTATTGATAGCCTGCATGTCATTTGGGTCAGCAGTGTCAGCCCAGCGGCCATTAATGCACCGGAAACATAGGTGCGCCCCAATAGAATACTCTTTAAAAGCTTGTGGGGAGAAAGAGGCGATATTGTTACCATCGTTATCCCAGAGCCAGAGGTTATCGGGTGAATCTGGTATATCGCTATTGAGGCTTTCGGTCCTAGAGGTATATTTGTACTCATTAATTGAGGTAACAGATGTTGTTTTTGTTTTCCCCAGAAAAGAACGATGAGTAATAGTTGCATCAGGATTAATGCTGAGGTATTTAACCTCATATCGGTATACGAGAGATGCGGCCACTAAGACAAACGTAACCATCCCAAGAATATGTGGTAGTTCAACACCTGGCATAAGTACACATAAAGCAACAGAGCAATCAACTGCGAAAACCAGTGTGAATATTCCTATCCATCCATCAAACCGAGGAAGGCGCTTCACATTTTTCTTTTCACGTTTAAAACGAGCACGTCGTAATTCGTCATAAATAATGTAAAAAAGTATGACTATCGGAGATGCTATGAGGGATGTTGCAATAATATTTGTTGGTGTGTCCATATCCGTACCTCTTGGAACAGGGTGAGAGGTAATCTCCTTGTGGGTTGCGGGGTGTGATGGTTAGTTTTTGGGTGTGTGAGGGTGAGGGTTTCGGTGGCGAGGTTGTTGCCGTTGGGGCTGATGCTGAAGTATGTCAT
The DNA here is from genome assembly GCF_003989155.1 of Rothia sp. HSID18069. Classification (NCBI taxonomy): domain Bacteria; kingdom Bacillati; phylum Actinomycetota; class Actinomycetes; order Micrococcales; family Micrococcaceae; genus Rothia; species Rothia sp. HSID18069. The sequence continues at coordinate 87,617 of NZ_RBMG01000005.1, forward strand.
CTCGTAACGGTGTCTCATAACGAGTCCAGTAAGTAGAAGAGTTACGACGAGCGCAACAACTGGTTCAGGGCTGATATCTATGGTGGCAGGAAGAGCTGCTATATCAGCAAATATAAGTAATACCAGTATGCTCGCCCACCCCCTCAAACCGATGGAGGCGCCTGACATTAGCTCCGCTGTGTTTGTCCTGTGTACGGTGTATTTTGTCCCGGGTGATGTAGAAGATAATAAAGAAGAATGAGCAGATGAAATATATCAGGAATGCAGGCATTATTCTTATCTTATAAATACGGGACGTTCACAAAGCATCACAGCTATCTTAAGCTTTCGGTCTGTACACACCCACAATACGGGATGTGTACAGACCGAAAACGTTATTCATGGGCTTTGCGCCTTATGAATAAGTCCCAGTAACCCAGAAACCAACTTAGAACCGGTAATGGGTTAGGTTACGTGAGCAAGGTACCTTTACTCTATTTTGCTGGGCCCTCTTTACGATGCCTAGGACCTTCTACTCCTTTCTGATGCCGTGGAGTCTTTGAGGTTTCAGGATCTTTGAAACCCTCATTTGGCTTTGCACCATAATGCACCCCATAACGTCCGTGATCATTTTCAAGGTGTTTGAGTCCTGTTCCGGTTGCTACGTTATCGATACCAGTACCCACGACCTTGTTATAGGCCCCAGTCCCGACGCTATTCAAGTAACTGTAATCCTTGCCGTTCTGGTCGTGGGCGACCGTCTTATCCTGAACCGGCTGCTCTAGTAAACTTGCTCCAGGCAGGCTTGATCCACGAGATACAGCTTCCTGCCTCAGGGAGTATTTCACCTTACCGGGTAAGGTTGTAGGAGTTTTCATCTCTGGCAGGGCAGAGTTGACTTTTTGCTCAATTCCGTGGGTAAGCACCCCAGAACCAAAGCCCGTTACCGCGTTTACAGTAGCCCCCGCCACAGTAGGGTGATCAGCATCTTTAATATAGCCAAGAGTATTTGCGGCACTGTTTGTCACACCACTCGCAAAGGCTTCAGTGGCATACTTTTTACCGGTTTCAGAGGCAAGCTTAGTGGTAACACCTGAAACTGCTGGAAGTTTAGAACCGACATAGGTAGCTGCCTTACTCGTTCCATTACCAACCATGGTACCTACGCCCGTAGCGGTGACTGCTTTCCCAAGTCCAAAAGTGGTTACTTGGATTGCTGCCTGCGTAACGCCTCCCTTAATCATTGAGCCTTTATCATACGTCCCGTCAGCGTTCATCTTGGTGCCATCACCTACGCCGTAAACACCTGCCCCTGCGATAGCAACATACGGGGCAGCGGGACCGCAAACAAGACTTACCGCCATAATGGTTGCACCAGCAATATGGTACAAAGTCTGTGTATTCTGTGTATCAACGTATTTTTTGAAATCCTCATGGCTTAATGGAGCTGTTCCCCAGGGGTCGATCATACCGACCGGGTCATGCCCCAGGAAAGAGTACGAGTCCGCGAACCAGCCCGCACCTATGATGGGCGGCAGGGGATCTTGGGAAAGGAACTTCTTTGACGATGGGTCAAACACTCGTGCGCCCATCAGCGCGAGTCCGCCCACTGCGAGCGTGCCGGAACCGGTGAAGGACACACCCTCGGGCAGCCCCACACTGGTAAGCAGCGCGGATGCACCCGTGCCACCAAGAGCACTGGGCAAGGTAGGTGCACCGGGAGTCTGCGGCGCACCAGTAGCGCTTATACCCCCTAGCCCGGGAGCGCTCAGGGCACCAAAACCGACCATATCCCCGGTATTGGGTACCCCGGGGACACTCCAGGGGTCAAACCCGCCCGGTACTGCCGCTTGGGAGAACCCGCCGTCAGCCCCTGCAACCGGAATACTCCCGGCCCCCAGCAGCTGCGGGGCCGAAGAAGTCGGATCCCACAGCAGCGGCACCGTTACCTGGTCGTTACCAGTGATAGCGGTGGCAACCCCGGCAGCGTCGGCGTGCACCCGAAGACGCGAACCTACAGTAATATCCCCAGTGTTGGTAGTGTCGCTGACGGTAGCCAGAGCACCGGTAATACCCCAGGTGTAAGTACGTTCTCGAATCACACCATCCGAGGTGACGCTCTTCTGCCCAGTACGCTGCCCGGCTGCGTTATAGGTGTAGGACACTTCGGTACTCACCCACGCGGCAGAAGCACCCTCAGGTGTGTGGGGCCTTTCAATCGTGGTGCAGTGCAGCAGCTGGTTGAGCCCGTTATAGATGAACTGACGCTCACCAAGCAGAACCCTGCCCTGAGTGGTCTCATCCTCGGTGGTGTTGTGGTGGTAAAGGCGCTCGGCAACCATGAGCCCTCCCTCATACACCCAGGTGAGTTCATACCCGTCAGCGCGAGCACCGGTCAGCTGCCCGGCCTCGTCGTAGGAGTACATCACCAACCCACTCGTCGTGGAATCAAGCCCGATAATCCGGCCGGTGTGGTCCCGGATCACCTGCACACCCTCAGCAGTGTTTTCATCGCCCTGCTCGCTGGTGTGTTCATAGGAGGACACCAACCCGTCCTGCTCGAAATCCCAGGTCGAGATAGTCTCGCCGACCTGAGCACGCACCAGGTGCCCCATCACATCGTAGGAGAACTCCCCAATGACCGACTCGCGCTCACGCACACTAGGGCCAGCGATTGAGGCTGTGTTGATTGAGCGGATCGGGCGTCCGGCACCGTCAAGCATCCACTGGGAAGACCCGTAGGGGGTGAACATCATCGTGCGGAACCCATCGGCATCATACGCATAGGTGAGCGTATACGAACCTGTACTGGTGAACGTCTCCAGGGCCTCAGCCGTACCGGGATCGCTGGTATTCTCGGTCCCATCGACCTGGCGGGTGTACTCGATCAGGTTCCCGGTGGCATCAAAGACACGCCGGTACGTCACCGGGGTATCCCCGGTGTGATCCTTCATCCACGTAATCGTCGATCCCGGCAGCGCGGGCGTACCCGTGCCGTACTCAGCAGCTAAGGAGCCGTCGATAAGCGTGCGGGTCAGATCCCCCGTGCGGGCATCGTACTCGAAGGAGCGGGTACGAACCCCGTCATCCTCAGACAGCAGGCGCCCGGCGGCATCCCACGTATAGGTGGTGCGAATAGCCGGAGTCGTAACGACGTTATCCGGGCGAGGCTTCTTCGCAACCTCAAGGATGCGCCCGGCGGCATCGTACTCGTACTCGGTGATGGCCCCAGTCGGATCCGTCACTGAGGTCAGCAGCCCGTCCGCGTCGTAGGCGAAGAATGTCCTATTTCCCAAGCCGTCGGTAACCCGCACCAGCTGGCCGAGCTCATTATAGGCGTAGCGGCGGGTACCAAAAGTGGAATCCTGCACCCGCACCAGCTGGTTGCACGCATCCCACGCATAGGTGGCAACGCGGCGTCCTGCTTGAACCTTTATTAACCGCCCGGCGGCATCATAAGTCATCTTTTCCACAAGCCCGTCAGGGGTGTGTCGCTCGATCACCTGTGAGGCAGCATCATACACCAGTGTCGTTACAGCCCACCGGGTCGGTTCTTCCCACGAGGACGCCCCGGTGACGGGATCGGTCACCCGCACAGGCTCATTAAGCCCCACACGCTCAGAGGACAGCCTTCCGCAGGTGTCGTAGGTGTAATCGGTAAACCGGCCCGCCGCACTAATAATGCGGGTGACACGTCCAGCGGCATCACGTACATACCGTGTGAGCCCACCATTGGCGTCCAGGGCCTCGACGATATTCCCGGCAGCATCATACGTAAACATCTGCCGACCCGTCGACTGCGAGGATGTACCAGCAGCGGCGATAGCCTCAGTAGAAGAGGATACTCCGTGCGAGATCCCCGTCCCGGTAGTACTAGCAATACCTGCACCAGCAGCACCAGCTCCCGTAGGCACCCCAGAAGCACTGTGCGAGGAGGATACAGAACTCCTAGATGTCCCGTCCTGCTGGCCGATTTCGGTCACCCGCCCAAGAACATCCACCTTGCAGAACGCCGACGAGAAAAGACCCTCACCGGTACCAGCAACAGACTCAACACCCTCACGCCGGTCGATCGACCGGCGGGAAATAACCCCCGTCGCATCCGTGATTTGGGTGATTTCCCCAGCATGATCGTACTCGAACCGCGTGATGGCTCCAGTAGGATCAGTCAGGCTAATCAACTGGGACAAACCGTCCCAAGAATACTCCCACACCCGGTTTCCGGCGGTGACCATCTTCACTAAGTTTCCGAAAGTATCGTACTCACGATGGGTCTTGCCTCCGGCCGCATCTGTGACAGTCGCGATATCCCCACCGGCTGTATAAGTGAACTCAACAGTCGCCCCATCAGGGTTAATGACTGCGCTGGGCAATGTGCCAACTGCAGAATTACGGGTACCACCTTGTAACTGTTCGCGCGCCATATAGGGGGTGCCATCGCCAACAGGGGACTCGGGGTAAACAAATGACCACTTGGCACCCAGCGGATTTATCACGGCGGAAATTACACCCGCTTCATTGTACTCAAGCGTGGTAGTGGCCCCTAGTGGGTTTGTGACAGAGGTTATCTGACCAGCGATATCTCGGGTAAATCGGGTAGTATTGCCAGCAACATCACCTAATGCAACAATATCGTGGTGCTCATCATACTCCAGGGTGATGTACACACCTGTTGGGTCGCTAATTTTCAGGATATCGCCTTCGGGGGAATACTCCCACGTGGTAGCTTCCCCGGCACCGTTGAGAACAGCTATTGGGTTTGGGTTCACCACCCAGGAGCCTTCCTCGTACCGGTACGAGCTCACCGGCATAGGCTCGCTGAGGTTTTTCACGTCTCGGGCATCACGCACACTTACTGAGAGCAGCCGATCCTGTTCATCCCAGGTGTACGTGTAATCAGCGCCCTCGGGGGTACGCTCACGCTTAATGTGACCACGCGCATCAGAGGTACGTACCAGACGTGAACCGTCACGTTCAGTGATGCTCACACGGTTGCTGAACCGGTCATAGCTCATCGACATGCGTGTACCGTCGGTTGCTGTAATGCTCAGCAAACGCCCCTTAGCGTCAGAGACCCAGAGATTTGAATTTTCGCCAGTATCAGCATCAGCAATGATGGTCGTGACATTCGGTGTATACCTGTAGGAAATATCCCGTCCGTACTCGCTGATCTGCCCGATCACACGGCCGGAATCATCATAGGTATTAGTGACTTCAAGATCACCGCGCGAGTTAATCACTCGGTGAATCAAACCCCGCTCAGTGTGCGTATAGGTACGTGTTCCAGCACCAGTCGTTACCTCAGTAAGCAAGCCAGATACCTGCACCGAGGCACTGGATTCAGCAGCTTCGGTATAGGAATAGACGACGTTCTGCACCGGTTTCCCGGCACGTTCACCAACGGTGTTGTACGTGAATGCCGCCGCTGGACGCACACTACCGGTTTCCTCAGCAGGCTCATAGTCCACATGAACACCGCGATGCGCTACTGGATGTACCAGATCCGTCACCCGGTTTTCAGCATCCAGAACGAACACGGTCAAACTGCTCAGATGCCCCTGTCGGTGTGCCACTGGTGCACCAGAGGGGGCGTAGAAATACGCCTCATGCTGGTTATTATGCGTCATCCACAAGAACGGAACCTCAGGAACCACAGCAGAGCCACCTGTGACTGTAGCCTGCTCATAAGCCCGCATTTGCGCATCGCGCACTCGGGTAAACAACTCATCCGTGGCGGGAACTTTGGTCAGCCACCATGGCTCCCGGGCTGCGCGGGCGAACCCTTCGCCCTCCCGGTCAAAGAGCACCGCACGTCCATCAGACATAAACCACGAAGCTTGCTCGTCCTCAAAGCTCAGATGGGTATCCAAGGTCGAGAACCAGCCAAGCCCGAACACGCCTGAAGGAACTTCGTCGGTATGTGTGACCGCCAGACTGTTATACATACGCTTTAGCGACAGCGTCATGGCACTGGTGGTTCCAGCAAAGATTAGGTCGGTCTCGGGTTCGATAAAGTTGCCTGTTGCCACATTGACTGGATCATTTGCAAACCCAGAGGTCGGTGTCGCACCAGAAACTTGGGGAAGCGTGACATCGATATGCGTAAGAGAAATCTGCGGACCTACCTGGGCGTCCAAGGTACTGTCAGCAAGAGCAACTGGGTTTCCGGAACTTGCACCAGCATCACGGAATGCTTGGGCAACCTTATGGAGCCAATCTGTGACGAGGTTACTCTGCTCATTGAGAGTCTTCAGACCACTCATAGCTGGGGAGATATCTAGAGTTCCGAAGGAGGTATCACGTGCTGAATCAAAAGCCGTAAAGGCATCATTGATAGCCCTGTATTCGTTAATGTGCGTATTGGTATCGTCGTTACAGCGGATAACATACACATCCAAGTTATCTGGCATAGCCGAAGAAGTCCCTGACCCGGAGCTTGGCGCGGGAGGCGCAGGAGCGGCAACACTTGAGGGTGCTACAGGTTTGGCAGGTGCGCCTTCATAGCCAGGGCCTACATCGTCATTCCAGGTACTTTCTATGGAGTCGCCCCACCTCTGCCAGAACCAGCGATCTTCCCAATCACGAGCATGTTGACGGTTCCGATTTTCACGGGCTACACATTCCTTGAAATAGTCCACAAGGTCTGCTGCGTATAAGAGCATCGCGGCAACGTTAGTAGCGTTTGCTTTAAGCTGTGCATGCCTGTCTTTAAAATCTTCTGAATATTTCCCAGTAAAGCTGGCGCAGCTTTCAGTGAGTTGTTGGTCGCGTCCGCCTGAAGATCCACCGCCACCTGCCTGCCCATAGGACTTCGTGAGATTATTGCCCGCAGTCCTAAGAGCTTGCCTTAAAGTGTCTGCAGCAGCATCACTAAATTTAACATTTTCTTGTGCTTTGGGTTCTTTCGAAAAATCAACAGACGTAGTAGGGTTGCTTGCACCAGATACACTCACAGTAGGAGCTTCACCACTATCGTTGCTGGCGGAAGTGCCCTCTGGAGTATAAGTTGGCCAGTTATTCCACCCGTTATTACTGTCTTGGGCATGTCCTGGGGTTTTGTACAGAGGAGTAGGGGGTTTTTGTTCAGTGGCGCCTGCCGCGAAGGCAGCGCCAATACTAGCCCCGCTGGCATTAGGAAACGAAGCTGAGCCAGAGCTGACACCATCAGATTGAGAGTACCCTTCTGTTGAAAGAGGAGGGCCATCAGAAGAGTTTGAAGGTTCGTTTTCCGGGAATCCTTCAGAGTTGCTTCCAGCGCTACTAGCGTCTCCTGCTGACGCAGGTGCGCTTACATAGTTCTGTGGCGAAGGCGAAGTAGTGCCTGACGTTTGTTCTATGGGTGTGCCATTGTCTCCATAAATAGCACTGCTTGCAGTAGGAGAAACAGCAGATGCAGCCGTGGTATCAGAACTGCCTAGACCGTCAACATGCTGGCCCGGCCCTCCGCCGGAGAATGTTCCGCTCTGTACATGTGTGTTATTTGAGGAATTGGTCTGTAATGAGGGGTCAGGGTTCACTTGGTGAGAAGACAGGGTTCCAGAACTCTCGTGGGGGTTTGGAAACTGGTGTGGAACGTTCGGATCGGGCTGTGGCAGGTTTACACGTTCGTGATGTCCCGTTATAGAGGATGAAGAAACTGGTGTCTCACCGTTCTCTCCCGGTTGTGCCCCATATGTTGTAGATGAGGCATCCGAATTTAGGCGAGGGTCAGGAAATGAGGTGGAGTGCTGATTCTGCCATGCCTCATGCTGTGATAGATCAGGTTTTCCCTGATCAGGTGCCAACGTATCACGTTGTACATGTGCATTGTTTGCGCTGTCACTCACAATTTTGCCGGTAACTGGCTGAGAATCCGGGTTCGGAGTTGGTGAAGGCATGGCAAAACCTCGTATCAAGACGTGTATAAATATATCTGGATTGGCGCAGAATTCCGCGAGCGAAATATTTAGAAAATGTAATTAAGTTATAAAACTATGAGAAGTTATGTAATGAAAAGCTTCCCCCAGCAATTCACTGTTGTAGTGATTAGGGGTTTGTGTGTTGCTGGGGGAAGCTGTTGGGGTGTCTAAGGGGTGTGTTCCTTAGGCGCCGCCACCTGCCTGGAAGATGTCGTTAGAGATCTGCTGCAGGTTGTTGTTGAGCTCGGTGAGCTTAGTGAGGGTGTTCTGCAGTGACTGGTGGGTGCTCGGCCAGGTGTCTGAGCGGAAGGTGGTGGCTAGGGGGCCGTCCCAGACGTTGGGTTCGGAGAGGTTCCTACCTTCGGTATCTAGAGCCTTGATCTGGTCGGTGAGGCCGCTGGTAATGATGGTCTGGATTTTCTGGATGGAGTCTTTGGCAGACTGGGAACTAAGAACGCGATCACTCATCACGGTTTCCTTTCGGTAAAGTGGGTGGGTTCTGCGCGGCGTGGCAGAACTCTAGGTTGTAGTGTAGGTTGAGGTTTGCTGTGATTCAAGGGATCTTGGGGTGTTGTTATCAAATCTTAATAATGGGTTGTGTGGTGGTGGGGTTTTGTGTGTCCTGTGTTTGTGAGGGAAGAGGGGTGATGGAGGGCGGCTTTGTGATGTTGGCGGGGGTGGTTATTATGTCAGAATATGACGTATATTTTACGGGGAATGTAATGGGGTTGCTGGGTGAGAAATAATACTGTTTGTGTATTTTTATTATTTGTCTTGTATTTATTTGTGTTGTCTAAAAATGTAAATAAGCGTGTTAATTAATTTTTGATTTTGTTAGCTTGGTTAGGGGCAATGGGGAATTCGAGTGGTTTGGCCCAAGCATGATCCTGTAAAAACCGTACCCCTGGCCTACTCGCTAGGATTTGTTGGAATCGTTCATCCTCCCACACCTGCACCCAATGCCCCATCTCCAGGCGGTACTGCAGCTGAGCGTAAAGAATCGTGGCATCAAACTGGTTCGTATCAAACCCCAATTTGATGTGTTTAGGCAGTTGGGTGCTTCTGATCTTCACCCACCCGTTTTTCCTGGTTTGCTCATAGGAGACTTTGTAGATGCTGTGGTAGTCGAAGTAGCGGACTTTGCGTCGCCAGTTGCGCCAGCGGATCCCGGTCGTCGTGAAGCAGTGGTAGTAGTTATGACAATGAGCCACAAAAATAAAACCAGCAGGACTGACCATCACCACAGAAATAAGATATTGACCCACCGGATCATAGCTATTTCTAACCCAGAAATAGATGGGCAGTCCAATGAACGCGATGAAGAGTATCCCGTAGCTGATGATGTAGGCGATCGGTGGGCGATGCTGTTCTACATTTAGGGTTTCTAATCCTTTTTTACGTTTGGCCCCGGGCATGATGTTCACCAGGAATCCGCCGAGTAGGCCGTAGAACGCAGGACCCATACAAGTACCCCTTACTGTATCTTCTTGTAAAGCATAAGTTATCAAAAACATACACCCTGGGGTGTGCTCGTGCAGAACACACAAACACACCCTAGGCCACTGTTAGGCACTCATGATGATCCCTGACAATGCTCTGTATTAGAGGTTTCTTGGTCTTCAGGTCCTTGCTCTGCTGGGTGGTTCCGGCCTGTATCCCAACCAATATAGAACACCCCGATGCTGATCAGCATACTCACAAACATTAACGCTCCCCAGCCTAGCTCTTGACTTATAAAGATATAGACTATAGTGCAAAGGAGAAATAATATTGTGAGCAGTACCCCTCCGGTCATGAGGCTGTACTTATAGATTTTAGTTTCAAGGTCCATCAGAGATATCTTTTAGGATAGAAGGTGCACAATATTTACACCTATCATTATAGTTTCTGTGCGTAACTATCAGAATTTTCAGAAGAACAATACTCTCACTTGGGGAAACATAGGTTTCCATAGACACTGAATGAACCTGTGGGTGCTCACTTTTGAGGGAGGAATATTCCTAAAAGATCAAGAAAACATAGATTTGGGATGGTTGATGAGTCAGGGTGTATAAGTGTTGTCGTTATAATCTCTTATAGGTCTTCCCGTGTGTTCATCACAGCCCACCTTCTATAGGTTTGGCAGAAGATCATCTGGCTTATAAGATACAGGAATTTTGCCTGCCTGCAGTTAGTATAATATTGCTATTTTTGTAATATATGGTTATCTATTCTTTAAGATTTTCGGTGTAAGCGTCTAGTATTTTATTGTAACTGTAAGTGTGTGCTTTTAAAACGGTTTATTTCTGTAGATGAGGCCTTGTAATTTGAAATATTTATAGGATAGCCTCCAACTTGCATTCCCAAAATACCTCATGCTTTAAGGATGGGATACATAATTAATTATGCTATATGCTATATCTGTAGAGTTCAGATATTTATCTTCAAAAACACTCCTTGATTAGAATTGAAATATAACTGTTACCGTAAATAATCACAAGTAACCTCAGGTGCAAGGATTCCGCTCTCTTCGAGTTCTTCCCAGGCAAACGGGGCACAGGCGCCAACCCAGTTAATCTAATTCGAGTTTTCTCTCATACGCCAACCGCTTAATGTGCTCAAGCATCTTCTCATACGACCCATATCCAGTCACCAACGCCTCAACTTGCTCAGGAGTTAGATTCTGTGGCCACTCTTTATGTTCCACCCGATACAGAATCATCGCAAATAAGATAGAGGCATTAAACTGCCACGGATCAAAACTGAGCCGTACTTTTTTGATGTTGCGGCTGCGTACACGTAGGTATCCGTTCTTCCCATTATTCTGCAACAGGATATCGCTTATACTCTCATACGGCATATACCGGGTTTTCCACCGCCAGTTCCTCCAGTAGACTCCGATTTCGGTTTGCTGGATATAAAACGCATGACAATGATTCACTAGAGAAAATACTAAAGGGCCTCCCAGAACCGTGGCTAAAATATAGAAAGATATATTAAATCCCTTTATGATAGAATAGTATGTCGCTAAACTATAAAGTCCTATCAAACATGCATAACTTATGATAAAAGCAAGCCTAGGTCGGTACTGTTTGACTCCGAGCACGGGTTGGCCCATCGTACGTTTCAGTGAGGGAACATTTCGGATAAACAACCCCGCCAAAAGTCCAATCAGTGCAGGAGGCACCACGACCTACTTTCTCCTAGAACCCACAGAACCCTACCCATTCTCACGAGGAAATTCGAGTGGTTTGACCCAAGCATGATCCTGTAAAAACCGTACCCCCGGCCTACCAGAGAGGATTTGCTGGAATCGTTCATCCTCCCACACCTGCACCCAATCACCAGTCTCTACACGATACTGCAACTGAGCATAAAGAATCGTGGCATCAAACTGATTCGTATCAAACCCCAATTTGATACGTTTAGGTAGTTGGGTACTTCTGATCTTCACCCACCCGTTCTTACTCGTCTGCTCATAGGAGACTTTGTAGATGCTGTGGTAGTCGAAGTACCGGACTTTCCGTCGCCAGTTACGCCAGCGGATCCCAGTTTCCGTGAAACAGTGGTAATAGTTATGACAATGAGCCACAAAAATAAAACCAGCAGGACTGACCATCACCACAGAAATGATGTAAGCCTCTACAGTAAGCCCATATCTGATCCAAAAGTAGATAGGGAGTCCAATGAACGCGATGAAGAGTATCCCGTAGCTGATGATATAGGCAATCGGCGGGCGATGCTGTTCCACATTTAGGGTTTCTAGTCCTTGTTTACGTTTGGCCCCGGGCATGATGTTCACCAGGACCCCACCGAGCAGACCCCAAAACGCAGAACCCATACCCAATACCCTTCTTTACCTTATCTTCTAAATCTTTTAGCAAAAATAAATTATCAAAACTACGCCTTGGGGTGTACTACACATATCTGCATGTCACACCCCCCCAAGACTATAATTTTTAATTACTTCATGCCAAACCACTGATCGGTCAGCTGAGAAAAGCCGTCCTTACCATTGCCTGACACCGTTCCATGAGCTGTACCAGCAGCCGATGCATTCATCAGACCGACACCCGTCTTAGAGTTACCTACCCCATGGAGCGACCGAGGCTGATTAACACCCATCTGCCGTATAGTATGTGGTTCATTCGTTCCTGATAATGACGGGTTAAATGTTGTACCAGCACCTGTTACGCCTGAGTACAATGCCTTAGCAGGTGATATCTCTTTACCCGCCATAGCATCTTCTAACACCGATGAACCAGCACCAATGAAACCATTATAGGTAGCCTGAATAGCTTTCTGGGCAGGACCAGTGGTAGTTAAATTCGAATTATAAGCTTTAATCGTACTACCAGCGGCAGGACCACTAAGGCCGCCTAAACCGCCAGCAACACCACCAGCAACAGTAGAGGCAATATGTGCCCTAAGATCGTACTTATAATTATCGTTACCCGTGGTAAGCCCAATCACAGGATCTTTAAAACCGTACACAAAACCTGCCGCCGCACCATTACCTGCGTTCACAGCAATATTAGTGCGTATTGCTCGAGCTGTCCTCTGGCTATAGTTAGCGGCTGCTTGAACAGGGGCTTTAAGCTTGCCTACACCTTTAGCAAGGTACTGTCCACCATATTTGCCGATAGCGCCACCAACCGCACCAAAAGCGGCGCCAACTCCACCAGAAATAGCCACATTGCCCCATTTAATGCGCCCATCAGGGCCTTTATTCTTATCCATCGCATCGGCAGCAGCCAACATACCACCCGATAAGGCACCAAGAGCGATCAGGGCGGCGCCACCAGTAACGAAAACAGCCGCAACAGCAAGGACGGTGCCTACTATCAGCAAACCTGTCTTGATGTAGTCTGCATTGTCGTCGAGCCATTTCCCGACACTATGCTGGTATTGGTCTTCCCGGATCTTATTCAAATTCTCCACACTAATCGGCGACAGACCCCATGGGTCTACTAGTCCCACAGGATTATTACCCACCAGCGAGTACGGGTTACCCACCCAACCAGCACCAGGCACTGGCAGAAGCGGATCCCGAGACGTAAACGACCTACTCACCGGGTCAGCCACTCGAGCGCCCATCAGCGCAAGCCCACCAATCGTGAGTGCACCGGAAGCATTAATACCCACACCCGGCACGGCACCAGCAACGGCAGCATCAGAACCCGTCAGAGGTGTGATTGGTAACTGGAACGGATCCAACAGCCCCGCCGAAGAAGCCAGCCCAGGCACAGAAGACACCCCAGCATTCGAGGTGAAACCACCCAGAACGTCGGCACCCCCGGCAAGCACCGACGACGAAGTACCACGCACTCCGGAACCACCAGAAGCAGGGGTACCCAGCATGTTCACACCCGGGGTCGGCACAGGCATCTTGCCCACACCCACCACGGTCGGCACCTCCGCCGTCGGGTCCATCACCACCGGGGTCCACCCCGAAGCAAGAGAGGAAATACCGGCAATGTCACCTGCCATTCCGGCAGCCACCTGCACTCGAGTACACGAACCACTATCCGCTGTGGTCCTTGAGGCAATACTGCCCGCCAGGCTATACCCCATCGTCACCGAAGATCCATCCGAGGCAACCTCACCCGTACGGCGACCGACAGCATCATAGGAATACAACCGCACCAGGGTCAGCGGCAGCCCCTCGACCGTGCGCCCGTCACCAGCAAAATTCAGGTCCACATGCTCAGGCAGTTGGGCTGTAAACTCGCTAGCGTTCCCACCGGAGAGGAACTTTCGCACCTGCTCAGCACCAGAATCGGCATTATCTGCAACACTGGCGGCGGTGTAGGTACCGATCGCACGCACCTGTGCCGCATCATCATACGCCAGCACACGCACCCAGCCAGCCGCCTCAGAGGCAGTATTATCGGTAGCCTCTTCACCAGTAGTAGTGTTTCGGGTGTATTCTTCGCGGATTAGGCATCCAGCGGCATCCCACACCCATGACATCCGCTCGTTTCCGCGGCGGGCAGATATTAACTGACCGGCGCCATCATAGGCGTACGTAATCAGCCCGGCGGCAGAATCTACTCCCACAATCCGGCCAGCTTCATCACGAATAATCTCAACCCGCACATCGGCAGAGTTATCAGCATCCGCAGCGGTTTCGGTGTACCCCGTTATCGCGCCGTGACCGTCGTAGGTCCACGAGCGCACCGTATCGGCTACCTGCGCCCGGATGAGCGCGCCGGCGGCATCATAACCAAGCGAAGACTGCTCACCCGTATCAGTATTCGTGATAGCACTAATATTCCCCACCGCGTTCCGCGTGTAGGCCAGTGCACCGTACGGACTGGTAAACCCAGTGCGGTAACCGTCGGCATCATACGCATACGACAGCTCATACGCACCATTGGAGGTGGCAGACTGGAACTTGCCCCACGAGCGTGCTACCGCAGTGATACGTCCGAGCCGATCCAACTCGTACCGAGATACCCACGGTAGGTTTTCGTCACGGTCATCGGCGGGAATACCGGCGGCATAGTCAGTCACCGTCACCGACCGGGTACGGTTATCACGATCTACCCGCAGCTGTTCGTTACCATCCACCGAATACGCACATGCCGCACCAGAGCTGTCGTAGCCCCACGCATGTACCTTCTGGGCTGCATCAACTACACGCAATACACGACCAGCAGCATCGTACTCATACAAGGTTATAGCGCCGGCAGGATCCATCGTCTTCACCATGTTCCCGAGCACATCGTACTCATAGGTGGTGATACGCCCGGCAGGATCCGTCACCTTCGTGACATTGCCAGCATCATCGTAGGTATACCGGGTAACACCGCCAAGACCATTGGTGACTTCGGTGACTTGCCCGGCGGCATCATAGCTGAACTTGCGGGTGCCCCAGGCGGCATCTCGAATGCTGCGCACACGTCCACACGCATCATATGTGTAGAATACGTCCCCGCCAGAACCGCCAATAGCCGAGACAACCCGCGAGTTTGCGTCATACGTAATCTTCTCGCTCATACCGGGCAGATTCCGCTCGGTCAGGCGCCCATCGGCATCATAGGAATACCGAGTCGTAACAGCCTCGGCGGTTTCAGCACCCTCAGTCACAGAATCCAAACGCCCACAGCTGTTATACGTGTATGCGGTAATACGCCCCGCAGGCGAAACCTGACGCACAAGCTGGGAGGCGAGGTTGTACTCGTACCGGGTCAGACCACCTTCGGCATCCAGGATTTCCACCGGATTACCGGCCGGATCGTAAACCACCAGCTCGGCGGCTGACTCGGGGGTATCGGTTTTCTCTGCCCGTGCTTTAGGAGCTTCCTGGGCTGCCTCAGTCGGTGAGAAGATTTCTTCACGCGCAACGGGGCGGCCAAGATGGTCGAACTTAACCCGTACGCCGTCGGTGCCGTCCCAGCTGGTAACACTGCCGCTCTTGCGATCTGCCTGAGTACGCACGCGTACCCCGGTCGGATCTGTCATCTTCGTGAGCACGCTGGCGGCATCGTAGGTGTTTTCCCAGTGACCACCGGCTGGATCAACCGTACGAATAAGCCGTGAGAGCCCATCCCACACATACGAGAACACGCCCCCATTGGGCAGGGTTACTGTGGCGACGTTTCCGTTTTTATCAAAGGTGCGTTCGGTGCGGCGACCGAGCGGATCGATAACCGCAGTCATATCACCGCTGGGTCCGTACTCATAGCTCGTGCGTGCACCAGAGGGGTCAATGACTGCGACCAAACGACGACCAGCGGTGTACTCGAACTTCCAGCGGGAACCGTCAGGGTCTTGCCGCCCGGTAATATTGCCAGCCGCGTCATGGGTGAACGAGGTTGTTAGCCCTAGCGGAGTAGTAACCTGAGCGAGGTGCCCGGCAGCGGTATAGGTGAACGAGGTTGTGTTGCCCTCTTGGTCGGCAAAGCTGGTCAGGTTGCCAAACTCGTCATAATTCAGGGTCATGTTGACCCCTTCGGGGCCGGTCAGGGAGGTCAGCAAGCCGCCCTCCCAATTTAGTTCGGTGACCCCGCCCAAGGCATCGACAACGCGGGAGGGATTGTGATCCCAAGCGTTAGCGTACTCGTAAGTAATCGTTGAGATCGGAGTGACCTCACCGGTATCAGCCTCAGCATCCGCAGCATTGCGGCGTGCCTGGGTGGCTGCATAGCGCTTCTTCGGGTCCGTTTCAAACGCCGATATAGATACCGCCGTCACGCGATCGTACTCATCGTAAGCGTAGCGGGTATCTTGACCCTCTGGGGTAACATCGCGGGTAATGCGTCCGCGGCTGTCGCTGATGCGGGTTGTGCGAGAACCATCACGGTCAATCACCCGGATACGGTTGCTGAACCGGTCGTACCCGAAGGATGTGCGCCCACCGTCAGCGTCAATAATTGCGGTTAGGCGGCCGCTGTCATCACTAATCCACACATTGGCTTGGGATCCGTCTTCATCAGCAACTTCGGTCACTCCGCCGTCAAGGTACAGGTACCGCACATCGCGACCGTACTCGGTATGCTGATGTGCAATTCGGGCAGATTCGTCATAGGTGTTGGTCACCTCGACGGTGCCATCTGCGGCGATGACACGGTGGATTAGCGCGTTGTCATCGTGTTCGTAGGTGCGTGTTCCTGCACCGCTAGTCACGGATACCAGGTGCCCGGTAGCGGTACTGCCTGCGGGGGCGTAGGCGTATTCGACACGTTCCCCTGCCGAGGTTCGTGCTACCGCGACGAGCCCATCCACATAGTCGAACGTGATGGAACGGTTCAACTCATGCACCAGGGATGAGATAAGTCCGTCAGCAGCGCGCGTGACCGCCAAAGTGGTGCCTTCTCCGCCCGTGGAGCCAAGCCATGCGCCGGTGAGCGTGAAGAACCACTGGTGACCCTGGTTATCAGAGATGATGTACAGGTCAGTTTCAGTGCTCAATGCACAGGTTTCCAGGATGAAACGCCCCATGGGTGTAGTGGCGATTTCGCTGGCACCGGTGCGAGTAAGCCAGGAGGGATCGGTCTCAACCCGCGCAAAACCTTCACCAGCGCGGGCAAAGAGCAGGTGACGGCCGTCCGGCATAATCCAGGTAGCGCCTTCATCAGAGAAATTCAGAACCGTATCAAGGTTAGAAGACCAGCCCGGGCCGAAAACCCCAGCCATCGGTGGCAAATCATCGCCATTACCGTGCACAGTCAAACTGTTGTACATGCGCGTGACGGCACACGAGGAAGCGAGGTTGCTAAACGCAATATCGATTTCCTCTTCGATAAAGTTACCGGTCGCAACGTTGACCGGGTCATTCGCATATCCGCTAGAAGTAGGGTGGCCTGTGACAGTAGGAGCGGGAACCTTTAGATCTTCGCGGCTACTTTTAATAGATTTGCTCTCAAGAGCAGCCTGAAGCGCTGCATCAGAGAGCTTTTTTATGGTGTTTTCGCCGCCTGCTTTGTCGAACGCATCCGCAATCGTGGTTGCCCACTTATCCTCTTGATCGTTGGCATTATTCCACTGATCAAAAGCTTCCAACAATTCTTTGCAGTCAACGGTACCCCATTGACATTCTTCCTTGAATCTAGCAGCTTTAGCACGAATATCACCAGGAATATTCCTAAAATCTTCGAACAGCTGATGTGAGGCATTTGCGCTTTCCCTCAGATCAGATGGCTTTGCTGAAGAAGTGTCTTTTGCAGACCCTGAGCCGCTCCCCGGCCCCCCTTGAGCAGGATGGTTACGTTGTTCTGGCTGAGGTTCCTTGATAGCAGTATATGGAATATAGGGGTCGGGTAGCTTTGGCGCTGACCCCCAGAAATTATCCCAACTTTTAAAAAAGCCAAACCAATCATCTTCATAGTGCCGGGCATCCTCACGGGCCTTTTGCTCTTTGTGAGCGGCCTCTTTCAGGTTATCCACTGCTGTGGCAAGTTGGTCGAGAATGTCGGCGATTTCGTTGCCATTCTTAACGGCAATCCTAATGTTATTTTTATAGAGTTCTGAAAAATACCCTTTGAAGTTGGCCTGAGCAATTTCTGCTTTACTACTTTGATTAGGTATCTTATCCCGGAGGTCTCGTGCTGTGTTTCTGCATGCATTAGCAAGAGCATCTGATGTAGCATCATCAAACTTAACATCAGTACGGTTGGCATAGTGAGGGCTGTTACGGTCTGGTTCGTCGCTCATTGGGAAGATATTCCTTTGAGATAAAGGTACAAAGTAGGGTAGTTTATCGAGATAACGCTGAGTGGGTGTGTTAGTACAAGGGAAGATTAGGATTTGTGAAGCTGTGGTGTGCTTCCCCCTGCAGTTTTTTGTGTGTTGCTGGGGGAAGCTGTTGGGGTGTCTAAGGGGTGTGTTCCTTAGGCGCCGCCACCTGCCTGGAAGATGTCGTTAGAGATCTGCTGCAGGTTGTTGTTGAGCTCGGTGAGCTTAGTGAGGGTGTTCTGCAGTGACTGGTGGGTGCTCGGCCAGGTGTCTGAGCGGAAGGTGGTGGCTAGGGGGCCGTCCCAGACGTTGGGTTCGGAGAGGTTCCTACCTTCGGTATCTAGAGCCTTGATCTGGTCGGTGAGGCCGCTGGTAATGATGGTCTGGATTTTCTGGATGGAGTCTTTGGCAGACTGGGAACTAAGA
Organism: Rothia sp. HSID18069; assembly: GCF_003989155.1. Classification (NCBI taxonomy): domain Bacteria; kingdom Bacillati; phylum Actinomycetota; class Actinomycetes; order Micrococcales; family Micrococcaceae; genus Rothia; species Rothia sp. HSID18069. The sequence goes on from NZ_RBMG01000005.1 coordinate 106,078, forward strand.
ACGCGATCACTCATCACGGTTTCCTTTCGGTAAAGTGGGTGGGTTCTGCGCGGCGTGGCAGAACTCTAGGTTGTAGTGTAGGTTGAGGTTTGCTGTGATTCAAGGGATCTTGGGGTGTTGTTATCAAATCTTAATAATGGGTTGTGTGGTGGTGGGGTTTTGTGTGTCCTGTGTTTGTGAGGGAAAAGGGGTGGTGGAGGGCAGCTTTGTGGCGTTGGTGGGTTGGTTAGTTTTTGGGGTGTGTGGGGGTGGTGAGGGTTTCGGTGGCAAGGTTGTTGCCGCTGCGGAACCTGTGCAGGGATCGAATGATGTTTAGGGGGTGGGCGGCGGCTTTTTTGATGGTGTGTGCGTCTTCTGGGGTGTTCATGTCGGCCCAGCGGTGTTCGGTGTGTCGGAAGATGAGGTGGGCTGCGATGGTGTATTCCTTGAGGATCCTGGGGGAGAAGGAGGCTATTATTTGTCCTTTGCTGTTGTAGAGTTTGAGCTGGTCGGGGTGGAAGTCGCCTTCGGCGGTGGTTTCTGTGGGGGTGTAGGTGTAGGCGTTGATGGAGGTGATGGGGGTGGTGATGCGGCGTCCGGTCCAGGTGCGGTGGGTGATGGTTCCGTTGGGGTTGATGCTGAGGTAGCTGGTGGCGTACCTGTGTAGCAGGAGTAGTCCGAGGAGGCAGAAGATTGTGCTGGTGAGGATGGCGCCTGTTTCGAGTGTGGGGGTTGCGAAGAGGAGGAGGGCGAGGGCGTTGGCCCAGAAGAGGGTTGTGGTGATGCCTATCCATCCGTTGTAGCGGGGTGGTCGTTTGATTTTGCTGGTGTTGTGTTTGTCGCGGGCGCGTTGTATTTCGTCATGGAGGATGTAGAGGGTGAGTACGAGGGCGGAGGTGGAGAAGGTGAGGATGGGGATAGACATCTAAATCTCCCGGTTGGTGGTAGGCTGTTGCTATTTTAGGCTGGGGTGGGGGTGTGGTTGGCGATTCCTGTGGCTTCGGTGTTTTCTTGTAGGTAACGGATGATTTCTCCGCGTCCTTTGCTGGTGGTGGCTTTTTTGATGATGGCTGCTTCGTCGGGGTTGTTCATGTCGGGCCAGCGTCCACGTGCGCATCGGAAGACGAGGTGGGCCATGATGCTATATTCTTTCAGGTACTCGGGGGAGTAGGTGGCGATGGTGTTATTTTTGCTGTCCCAGAGCCAGAGGTTGTCTTCGATATATTCGTTGTTTAAGTGCGTGTGTCCTGGGGTGTACTTGTATTCATTAATTGAGCTCACGGGTGCGGTGTGGGGTTGTCCGAAGCTGCTGCGGTAGGTGATGGTGGCGTCGGGGTTGATGCTGAGGTATTTTGTTTCGTAGCGGTATAGTAGAGCGATTCCGGTTGCTGCGGAGAGTATGCCGCCTGCGAAGTAGTACCAGTTGGGGAGCCATTCGGATGCTGGGAGTGCTATGAATAAGGCGATGAAGAAGCCGACGAGGCAGATGCAGCCGAAAATAGTTGCGGCGCCTTCAAGGCGGGGGAGGCGTTTGACGATTTTCCCTTTTTCTTATCGCGGTAGCGTTTGTATTCGTCGTGGATGCCGTAGAGTATCATGATCCCTGCGGAAATTTGTAGGATTGTGGTGAGGGTGTGTAGTGGCATGGCGTGTTTTTCCTTGTGGTCTGGGTTTTAGTGTGTGTTTTTGGGTGTGTCGCGTATTTTATTCATAGTTATCTCTATCTTGAAATAAATTTGTAGCGATTATAATTCAATAATTTCTTACCCGATATCATATATTAACTCTTTGTCTAATTTTTGAAATCACTGGCGTGTTCCAGTGAGTGTAGGTAGGAAGCTAAGAACTGATAGATCTGTGCGCCAGCGAAAATATGTTATTCACCGTCTTTCTGGCCAGGATGGCTGGACCGTATACCTGGTATGGCTGAGCAGTCTTAGATCATATTAGTGATTCGGTGAACCTTGCTACGATATATGTACATTTATGAGTACCCCCGTAGGGTGTGCCAAATGCCCAAATTCTATGATGAATAGGGGCATGCAAGGAGGGAAGAATGGAGCCGTCAAGGTACCCGCGTGTGGATGCCATTATTCGAGGGCCAGCTGTTGTTGAGTTGGCTGTTCAGGATCAAGGGGTTCGCTTCATTCAAGAGGCCACAATTGATGCTGCTTTGTCCCGCTCCTATGTTTATGTTTCCACTATTGCCAGTAACCTAAGGCGCCCGGTATACGTCCATGTAACAGATGCGCAGGGCGGTAACAGAGTCATGGTGGTATACCCGAATGGTTTTGTCGAGCCCGAAAATGTGGTGTTTTCTCAAGCTGCGGTAACGGCCTCTGCTGCGGAGAACAAACCCTTCTACAAGCGGGCAGTGTTTCTTGTTCCGCTGGCGCTGGTTCTTGTTGTGGGGCTGCTGGGTGGCGGCGTGTGGGGGGTCATGTTTTTTCTCTCGAATCAGGGGGAGAGAACTGTTGCGGCTGAGTCTCATGAAACTAGCGCAGAACCCCAAAGTCCCAGCTCTACCCAAGAGAAGAAAGGTGACACCGTCCAGTTAGCCGGTGCTGCTGAAGTTTCCGCCGTCTCTCAGGATGGTAAATATGTCACCTACCTGTCCGGTAAAACACTGTATGTTGTATCGGCTCAGACGGGGGAGGAAGTCAGCAAAACGGAGGTAAAAGAGCCTGATAGTGCGCTTTCTGAGCTGACAATACGGCCCCACCAGGGTGGTTTTGCATACGTCGGTAAAGAGTCCTACCTCACGTGGTCCAGTGATAAGAAATTCAGTGAGGTGCTGCGGTACTCCGCTAAAGACCAGCAAATGCTCACCCGTCAAGGGGTTACTGCTTTGGTTAACCGTGATAACCCGTCTAAACCAGCGAAAGTAACGCTGCTGGGGTCATCGCCCAAAGAGTTTCGCACCCCGGCCGAGGGCGCGTCGTTTATTTCTACTGATGGTTCACGGGCGTACTGGGCTACTTCCCAGGATGGAGGAACAGTTGTTACGGCTGATTCGTCCGGCAAGGTTGAGGGTTCGCATAAGCTTGCCTCACCGGGGGAGGGGGCACGTCTTATATCGTGGGCTGGGGTGAGCTCGCGTGGCGAGGTGATGACGCTCTGGTCTGTTGATGGCCGTTCAACCCTGGTTTTTCAGTCGGTTAGTTCTGATGATATTGCGGCGAAGGTCTCCGTTGAGGCATCAGAGGGGGCCAAGGTAGATTTTTCTGGTTCGACACTACTGTTAGGTAAGCAAATTATCGACTGTAACACTCGTTCAACGTATACCATAGAGATGGTCCCTGAAAAAGCTACCCCACTTCCGGTGGGCTTTCACCTTTCTGGCGGCACGGGCGGCGTTTCGTGGGCTGGCCCCGGTGGGGTGCGCAAGAGCCCGGAAGGTGAGGTTCTTGGTGTTAACCATGATGGAGCATCCGTGCTGTTATCAGCCGACCATCACCACATGACAATTATTAAGAAAGATGGAGAGTGAGTGACCCCATGAAGAAACAAGTGACAGTGCTAGGTGGTTTGGCTGTTCTTGCAGCTATTAATATGGTTCCGGCTATGGCTGATGACGCCCCCTCTGAAGCGTACACCCCGGCGGCTGTGGCAACTGAAGAGCCCGCTGCTGCGGCTTCCCCGACGGCTGTCGTTCAGCCTGCTGCTGAGCCTGAGGCTCCGGTTCTTGCCACAGACCAGGACCCTGTCGGTTTATTCCCGACTCCTGGACTGACTCCCACTCCGGGGGATGCGACACCGGCAGATCCTGCTATTGATCCGACCCCAGCACCTGCCGACCCGGCAATTAACCCCACTCCAGCGCCTGATGCCCCGGTAACTCCCGTCCCGGCGGCTCCTGTGGTTGATACCGATCCTGCTCCTGCTCAGCCTGCCCAGCCCGCACCAGTTGAAACCCCTGTTCCGGCAGCCCCGGTAGCTCCTGCCGCCCCGGCCGACACCTCTGTGGCAGGCGGTTCCGTTGCACAGGCCCCGGTTCAGGCAGCGCCCGTGCAAGCCCCTGCCGCTCAGGCTACTGTTCAGGTGGCCCCCGCCGCGCAGGCACAGGCTGCACAGGCTCCGGCCTATACTCCTGCCTACACCCCTGCTTCTGAGGCGGCAGCTGGCGGCTCGGGTGCTGGTGCTGCAGCTAATGGTGCGTCCGGCGGGTCTGCCGCTGTTGCAGGTTCTCAGGCCGCCCCGGCTGCTCCTGCCGCTCAGCAGGCTCAAGACTCTGGGACTGTTGCTGTGCCTGCTAATAACCCGGCCGCTGCTTCTGCTGCGCAGGGTGTGCAGAGTGAGAGTCAGGCGACCGCAGCGAAGAGCACCGGTAGCTTGGCGAACACCGGCTTCTCGACTACTCCGGTGGCTACCGCTGCAGGACTATTCGCAACGGGTGTAGCTCTCACCTATGCCGCATCGCGGAAGCGCAAGCAGCAGGCATAAAGAGCCCTCCAGGGAACTGCTTTAGTCCTACCACTGCGGTTGTGAGTGTTCCCAGACGTGTGCTTGTTATATGCCTTGCAGCTATAGATTAACTATTCTTGAAAAGAACTAAAGTTCGCCTGGATTGGGTGATGAAACAGCCTCTCAATCCAGGCGAATTGTTATATAGCACAGGGTAGACCCGGGGTGCTGTATCAGACCTCTGCTTAAGGTGTTTGAGTGGTTGCATGGTTTATAGGCCCGGGTAGCTTTTACTTTACGGATAAATATAATTTTTTACCTCTTGAGGTTTTAAGATAGTTTTAGAAGTATCTATCTGCAATATGATTTATATATAGCATGTTTGAATCTTTAATATTCATTTGTCTATAATAAAATTTGGACGGTACAGCCGTTTCATCTGCCGATAATTAGAAAGAAATATACCTTTATGAGAACGCCGATAAGGTGTGGCGCTGCTGCTGGCTCGGGTAGCTTTACAACGGTATCTGCCATTGGCAGCCGTGGGCACATTGCAGTACCCAAAGGGCAGCATGGCAGAGGTGTGCTTGCCCTCCTTTCTACAACTATTGATAACGTCGGACTATCTTCTTCTTTTACATACACTCCACAGAGCCCCCTTATCGTTACTCGCTATCTCCTGGCATTTAGGGGGTTATTCCTCCGTAAAACGAAACAGAGGGCTAAGGTGCAGCCCGTTCACACACAAAAGTTACGGTGTCTTCTGGGTATTGGGCGCGGCACCAACGAGGTATGGGCAGCCTGCCAGCCCGTGCGTGACCATTATGTTGGGGGCTGGTCGGCCAGTCATGTTTATCGCGGAGGAACCTGCACTGTTGGACCCACCTGCGGTATCGGCAGATGGTGGGCAGCTGTTCTTATAACCATGATTGCCACAGTCAGTAATTATTGTATGAATACTATTTTGGAGGTGCTTAATGTCTCGTGTGCTTGAGGGGCAGAAGCGTAATTTTCTTTTTATCGTAATGCTCGGCGTGATCCTAATACTGGCTGTTTTGCTGGTGTGGAATCTAATGGGAAATAAGGGAGAGACTAAAAACTCTGCTGAGGGTGCAGCGGCGGCATCATCTAGTTCTGCGCCGTCGGCTGGCGGGCAGCCCTCAAGTGCGTCGTCCTCTAGCGCTACAGGCCGTGGTGATCATAAGTGTGATGTGCCGGTGGCTCCTGATAAGGCTTTTAGCGCTGAGCTGCCGTCTGATTATCGGTTTGAGACAACAACCCATGGTGTTATTTACCCGATATCGGCTCAGTATGGTCCTACCTATAAGCCAGGCATGGTGGTGGGGTATTGTTTCGCTCATAACCCAACAGGTGCTGCTCTGGCGGCTAGTCAGGGTAGCACGATTGTTGGGGATACTCGGGCTACTGAGGCCGAGCTTCGTGGACTGTATTCTTCGCGTATAGCAGCTGATCTTCATTCCGCGCCTAATAGTAATACTGAGCGTGTACATGCTCGTATTGCTGGTTATGATATAGAAAATTATTCTCCTGAAAAAGCTACTATCGGTATTGTTGTTATCGCTAAGGACTCGGATGGGAAAAATACGGGATTTAAGGTATCTATACCATTAATTTGGGAGGATAATGATTGGAAAATAGATACTGATAAAAAGCCGGAGCCGTCTCCTTTAACCAAAGAGCCAACTTATATTTTTAAGGCTCAAGGTGGATCACAAAATAGTTAAAATAATGGAACTATGGGTGTAAAATTCTGAGTGTGAATAACCGTGAATACATTTACTGCGGGATTCAGGGTAGATCATACGCATTAGTGCAACATAAATATAGTTCTAAATGTGATTATAAATATCAAGCAGCTGTGGCGGCCATTCAGCGGCCGTAATATTTGGTAATTATTTTATTAATATTTTTTTGGAGGTGCTTAATGCCTAACGTTTCTAAAATCCGGGGGCGTAATTTTCTTTTTATTGTCATGCTCGGCGTGATCCTAATACTGGCTGTTTTGCTGGTGTGGAATCTAATGGGAAATAAGGGAGAGACTAAAAACTCTGCTGAGGGTGCAGCGGCGGCATCATCTAGTTCTGCGCCGTCGGGTAGCGGACAGCCCTCAAGTGCGTCGTCCTCTAGTGCTACAGGTCGCGGTGATCATAAGTGCGATGTTCCGGTGGCTTCTGATAAGGCTTTTAGTGGTGAGGCGCCATCAGATTATCAGTTTAAGACGTCAACGGTGGGGATCGTGTACCCGGTGAGTGCGTCGGCGGGGCCGACGTATACCCCGGTTGTGGTTGGGTATTGTTTTGCGCATAATCCGGTGGGGGCCGCAATGGCTGCGGCGCAGGTTACGGCTGTGTCGGGGGATTCTCGCGCGTCTGGGGAGGAGTTAAAGGATCTGTTTTCTGCTTCTGTTCGGGAGAACCTTGATATGTCTGTGGCTAAGCCTGTTCATGATACCCGTATAGCTGGGTATGAGGTTGAGCAGTATTCACCGGAGAGGGCAAAGATTGGGGTTGTTGTACTGGTGACTCGTGAGGGTGAAAGTAAGCAGACTGCGGTGAAATTTACTCTGCCGTTGGTGTGGGAGAACGATGACTGGAAGGTGGACGTGAATCCAGACACGGTGGAGCCGGTGTTGGTGACTCGTGCGCCGGAGCAGGTGTTTAAAGCCAACGGAGGCAAAAGCTAATGAATAATTACGTGGCTGATTTCGCTGCGGGTACAACCAAAATATTGGGGATTTCAGTTGTGATATGAACCCTGCGATTGATGATAAAGCGGAATGTCATGAGAATGTGGCTGCTGCCTCTGAAAAGGTGCGAGGGGCTGTTGAAGATCCTGATGGCACTGCTGTTAAAACTGAGCTTGAAGGCCTGAGTAATGATTTTCCGATCTCCCTGTGGGCCGGAGCTGTTAACTTTTTCAGACATTTATTTCGTCATGGATTCATGCTGGCCCTGTTATTAGTCTTGAAAAAGACACAATGGACTGGATGAAGGTAGTAACCAGCCCTATAATGTGGATCTGCGCAGTAGATGATGGGTAGCTATTCGCTGCGATAGTGGTCGCAATATTCAGCAACTATTTTATTAATATTTTTTTTGGAGGTGCTTAATGCCTGATGTTTCTAAAATCCCGGGGCGTAATTTTCTTTTTATTGTCATGCTCGGCGTGATTCTAATGCTGGCTGTTTTGTTGGTGTGGAATCTAATGGGAAATAAGGGAGAGACTAAAAGCTCTGCTGAAGGTGCGGCGGTATCATTAAGTTCTGCGACTTCGGGTGGCGGACAGCAAACAAGCACACCACCTACAGGCCGTGGCGATCATAAGTGTGAGGTGCCGGTGGCTTCTGAGAAAGAATTCAGTGTAGAAGCGCCATCGGATTATCGGTTTAAAAAAACTTATGATGGTATTAAATATCCGGTCTCTGCAACGTATGGTCCTACCTATACGCCTGGTGTGGTGGGATATTGCTTTGCTCATAACCCAACCGGTGCTGCTATGGCAGCTATCACGTACATGGCTGCTGAAAGTGATATTAATGCAACTGAGGCAGAGCGTAGGGGTTTGCTTTCAAAGCGTGTTGCTGCTGAATATAAGCCTGAAGCTCCTGAGAGCCATCCGGCTGACTCTGCTGATGCCCGTATCGCTGGTTATGATATAAAGTCTTACTCGCCAGAGCGGGCTGTGGTTGACGCTGTTTTTCTGTGGAAATCTGATGGGCAGAATCATATTGCTAAGTTCTCCGTGCCGATGGTGTGGGAGGACGGTGACTGGCGTGTTGATGCCGTTGAGAGCGAGATCCATCTTGAAACTGTAGAGCATATGCCAAGCCAGGTTTTTAAGGCACAAGATAACGAGGATAAATAGTGGTGTATCAGTATGGGAAGACTCATATGAGGAGTGCGTAACTTTTATGGGTAATCATGGCCACGGGCGATACCTGTAAAAGCCTCCTGCTCAGTAGGCTTGCCGTAGGGGGTACGCGCCTAGGCGCCTACTGTCGCTCTTAATGGATGTGGCCTGCATTCTATTGTTAATAGCGCACGCACCTTCGAACCGCTACTTCTGCCCCCGCCGCTGTATGATAAGAGTGCGCGATCACCTTATGTGGAAAGGATGCGACCCCTGTCATGACTTCCGTATTGAACCGCCGCACCGCCCTGGGCCTTCTGGGCGCAGGGTCTGCTGCATTTTTAGCGGCCTGCGCCCCGCTAAGAAGTGTCAAGAAAAGTAGCGGCGATAGCAGCAGCAGTAGCAGTAGTAGCAGCCCCAATTCACATTCTCCGGAGCCGTCTGAGGAGTCCGTGAGTCCTGCGGTCTCTACGTCATCGTCTTCATCAGCATCTTCGGAGCCTGCGAAGAGCTATAAAGGTGAGGCAAAACTAGAGAAATACGAAACCTCCGCAGGCACCTATGAGCCCGGCACCAGCGAGCACCCCCCGCGGAACGTGCCTAAACCCATTAAGCCAGCGAATATGAATGAAAACTCGGTGGCTGGTCTATACTCAACAATCGCCTTCTATGCCGCTTCGTTCCAGTATTTTGTGACAACAGGCGACCGGCAATACCTGGACCAGGTAAAGACTGATGAGGAAGAGGACCTGAGTGACTACGATGAGATGGCACAATATATCGCAGGCGGTGTCGCATGGTTTGAAAACCCCAAGATTGTTATTACATTAACAACTGACCAGCCCACCAAGTCAGGCTCTAGTTACACATGGCCCTCTACGGTCGTTTTTGATTACGGTAAAAATGTTCATAACGCACAAGGCCAGACGGTTCCTGTGCCTTCTACAGGGGCTGAAAAGCCTCAAAAGGGGTATATGAAAGGGAAATATACTGGTGGCGTGTGGGAAGTTACCATCATGATCTATGATCTTTCAGATAACTCATAAAAAGAAATTTAAGGTAATAAAAACGAATTTTAGCTACAATAAAAGAGTCAAACATCCTGAATCTGGACAAATGAGATCGATAATATTGTGACTTCCGTATTTAACCGCCGTGCCGCGCTGAACTTTGCGGGTGCTGGATCTGCTGCAGCATTGTTGTCTGCCTGCGCCCCTATAAGAACCGTTGTGAAGCATCAAGAGGCTGAGAGCAGTAGCGCATCGTCCAGTGCCTCCGCCGGTCCAGCGAGTTCGTCGTCTTCTGCTGCCTCTAATTCACCGTCCAGCTCGTCGTCGGTAGACCATAAAGGGGAAGTGAAGCTCGAAAGCTACGACACTTCTGCGGGAACCTATTCGCCAGCTACCCGCACCCAGCCAGCGAAGAACGTGCCCAAGCCCATCAAACCAAAGAACATGAACGAGAACTCTGAGGAAGGGTTCTACTCATCCTTGGCATTCATGGCAGCCTCAATGCAGTACCTCATGACCACTGGGGATTCCCAGTACACTGAGCAGGTCAAACTTCACCCAGAGGAGAAGAAAAACTACGACATAATGGTTGAACAGTACTCGGTTCTGCAAACAGGCGAAGTCTGGTTTGAAGCTCCCAAGTATGTCATCACCCTAGAAACATCCTCGTCCAATAAATCGGGTAAATACTATCTATGGCCAGCAACCATCACAACCGCAGTAGGTGCCTACTTGGTGACTGCCGGTCAAGTGCGCGATATGCCTGCTAATGAACGGAAAACTAGTAGCAAAGTTGTTATGCGTGGCGAGTATACGGGTGGCGTGTGGGAGCTTGCAGCTCTTCAGGCACTCTCCTCAACGGTGAAGCCCTAAGCCGCCCCTTGCACCTTGGTATGCGGAAAAATTCTTGCCTGCGCAAAAAGCTGCAGCGCAGATTTGGGCTGGAAAACCCCCGCTCACCGTGGTGAAAGCTCAGTATGATGCTGAGGCTGGTTATTCCCAGCTGAAAGGAAACCTAACATGACATTCATAGTGAACCGCCGTGCCGCCTTTGGCTTTTTAGGCGCTGGCTCCCTTACGTTTTTAACCGCCTGCAGCGGTTTAAATATAAACTCTTCTGCCTCGGATATTTCTGGTAATGATCAGACAAAAGAGCCCGAGAAAGACTATAGAGGTGAGGTGAAGCTCGAAAGCTACGATACCTCTGCGGGAACCTACTCGCCAGCTACCCGCACCCAGCCAGCGAATAACATACCAAAACCTGTTAAACCCGATAATATTCATGAGGACTCAGTGGCGGGCCTCTACTCGTCTCTTGCGTTCATGGCAGCGTCGTTACAGTATCTTTTCGCTACGGGAGACGACCAATATTTTGAGCAGTCAGACCTCAATGACAAAGAAAAACGGGATATGACTAAGGCTAGTTCTACCAAGGCTATGTTAAAGGCGTTTAAAGAGGGGAAGGCATGGTTTGGCAATCCCACTTTTACGTTTTTTCTGGAAGAATCCCAGCCTACTAAACATGATGACACCTACCATTGGTCTGCTACATACACCTTTGATCTTGGGGAATATATAGTAGCTTTCGGAAACGTGCGCGAGCTCAAAGAGACAGAACGGAAGCATACGGGTAAGGACGAGCTTACTGCCAAATATTCGAATGGTGCGTGGCATATTAGTGACTTCAACTCTCAGTCGCCGGGTGGTGCATCAGCCAGTGCCTCACCCAGCAGTTCAATCTAGGCGGTTACCTGCGTCTGCTTCAAAGACACGTGGCTGGTGCGGCGCTGCTGAAGTGTCGGGTGTGCACCATGACTGACTAAAGTACGTAACAGGGGTGCCCCAGATGGTTAACCATCTGGGGCACCCCTGTATCACGGGCCGGAACCTGCTTCTACGGTTCGTGTTAGCTGGCAGGTTACAGGTAGGCACGGGCCGGGTCGATAACGTCCCGTGGGGTGCGTGCGGCGCCCGGTAGCGGCGAACCCACGGCCTTAAACACCCAGTCGTTCCCGTCCCGGCTAATGGAGGCGACCATCAGGCCCGTGTGCGAGCCTTTCTGCGTCATCTCAAAACGGGCCAGCTCCTGCCGATTTTCCACATTTTCGACGCGCACAAACGCGTTCTCAATACTGCTGAACTGATCACCCGAATATGATGTGATCACCAACGCCAGGGTGTTGACGCGGGCATCCACCCCGGGCAGGTTAATGTCTATAACCTCGTCGTCGCCATCACCGGCACCAGTGAGGTTATCACCGTGGTGGATGATTGAGCCGTTTGCGGCACGCAACGACCCGTAAAACACGGCCTCAACCATTTGCCCCGAGGCATCATAGGCCAGCACCGAAGCGTCCAAGTCCACGGCCTTCTCCTTGGTGCGCCCAAAGAAGCCCTTCACCTTGATCGGGTCCCAGCCCAGACCCAGGCGTACCTGGGTGAGGCCGCTATCTTTTGACAGGTTAATCTTTTGGCCTTTTGAAAGGTTAATGGCCATAGTTTCTCTACCCTTCTACATCGTTGTACGTTAGTTGTCATGCCGCGCCGGGTGACAGCGCCCACCCCAGTGGGGCGGCCACCCGGCAGCGGTTACGGACACGCTCACAGGGCGGCCTAATCGGTTGAGCTTCCCGAGGTTACGGGTTCTTTGGCGTCCCCATCATTCTCGGCGGCTTCGGCACGGTTAGCGCGGCGGGATGAGATGACCGAACCCGCAATGAACACGATGCCGGATAAACCGATCACATAATCCGGGATATCCCACTTCAGGGTCGCTATTAGCATGAGCGCCAGAACACCGATCGCCCAGTGCGCGCCGTGATCCAGGTAGCGCAGCTCCTGCAGGGTGCCTTTCTCAACCAGGTAGATCGTCATTGAACGAACGAACAGGGCGCCCACACCCAGGCCGATCGCAATAATAATCGGGTCGGAAGTCACCGCGAAAGCGCCCAGCACCCCGTCGAAGCTGAATGACGCATCCAGCACCTCCAGGAAGATGAACATGGAGAACGCGGCCTTACCCGTGAGCATGGCGACCTCCGACAGAGACTCTTCCTGAGCCTCATTGCGGTCCTCCATGAACGTCGCCAGACCGTTCGTCGCCAGGAACGTGAGCATACCCAGCAGCCCGGAGAGCAGGATCGTGTACTGTTCATGGTGCTCGGCCCCGAACAATTGTGCGGCCGCCAACAGGATCGCACCCGAAACCAGCACCGGCATTGAGTCGAAATGCCCCGCCTTAGCCAGTGGCCTCTCAATGACCGCCAGCCAGTGCACATCCTTACCTGCCTCGAACAGGAATGAGAGGAACAGCATCAGCAGGAACATGCCGCCGAAAGAGGCGATCGTGTGATGCGCCGATTCCAGGATGTAACCGTAAGTGCCGGGGGTGTGCGGGTCGCCGCGCTCCATGGCCAGGTTCCACGCTTCGACCGGTCCCACGTTACCGGCCAGGCATACGATCAGGAACGGGAACACCAGACGCATCCCGAATACCGCAACGAGCACGCCTACAGTCAGGAAGATACGGCGCCAGGCGTGCGACATCTTGTTCAGGTATTTTGCGTTCACGCCCGCGTTATCGAACGAGAACACGATCTCAAGCACGATCAGGATCGCGGCGGAAACCATGCCCGAAACACCGCCGTAGAACATCGCCACAACGAGCGCTGCGAGGGTGATGAGCAGGTCATATTTGAAGAATTTCAACAATGCCATTGATTAAAAGCTCTCCTTATAGAGCGTGTGTGTGCTGTCTAGAGGGTTCTAGACGGTAAAACCGTAAGAGGTGAGCAGGTGCGGCAGGCCACCGGTGAAGGGGTCTTCCACAGCCTTGAAACGCCACTCGCCATTATGGCGGTACACCACAGCGAACAGCACCGCCGGTGCCGCCGAGCAGTCTTCGGACAGGTCGTAGCGGGCGATCTCTTCGTTGGTGTCGTCATTAATCAGGCGCACGTAGGCGTTGCGCACCACACCGAAGTTCTTGCCGGTCTTCTCACCCTCGTAAATAGAGGCGAGGATGTGCACACGCTGAACCTGCGGGTCCACCTTCTCAAGGTTCACGATAATCGTCTCATCGTCGCCTTCGGCGTCACCCGTGCGGTTATCACCGGTGTGCACGATCGCCCCGTCCGCGCTGGTGGGGTTATTGAAGAAGATCAGGGAGGCGTCATCGAAAATGATCTTGTCATTCTCATCGGTGAGCATGACCGAGGCGTCCAGGTCGTACGTTTCCCCGGCAATTGACAGGTCCCAGCCGAGACCGATGGTGAGGTTCTTCAGGCCGGGGGCCTCCTTGGTGAGGTTAATGGGGTTGCCTTTGGTGAGCTTAATAGCAGCCATGTACCTTTCCTTATCTCTTGTCTATTTATGGTGGTTATTTCTAGCCGATAATGGCTATTGCGAGCGTAGCGTACCCACTCTCGCTTAATACTAGCGCGCCCCTGTCCAGGGTTCGGGTAAACCCCAGGCTGGTGTTGGCCAGTATAAGATTTTCTCCGCCCACAACCAGCGAACGCAGCTGCGTGAGCGCCCGCGGCGGTATGCTCAGCACCGTGCAGTCGGTGTTGAGAGTGATCCTGGTGACCGTATCAATGGGTTCGGGCCGTGAAGGCTCAGGGTAGTCGATGGTGGTGCCGTCCCAGGTGAGCAGGGTTGCGTGCAGGTTCGTGCCGGTGATGCTCACCCCGCCGATTCCGGACTGTACCGCATCAAGTATGAAGGCCCGTTCCTCCTGCGCCGCTTCGGTGATATTCGGGGCGGACCCCCACCAGTGCGGTTCGGGGTCTGGTATAGGGCTGGCGGTTACGGGTGTGGATGTTTCGGTGGTTTCGGCCCCGGAGGGTGCCCCCGATATTCGGCTGTTGGGCTCTGCGGGGGTGTAGGTGGCGGTGCGGCGCGCGGGTTTACGCATATCCGGCGGGGCCACCGACCGCCCCGCGCTATTCGACCCGCCGGGTTTGACGACTGAGGGGGCCTGCACGCGACGCCCGCCGCCACCGGGCTGTGCCGCCGGTGTGGGGGAGCTGTGCCGGGTGTTTTGGGTAGCGGCCGAGGCTGTTCGCTGGGGTGCGTGAGCCGCCGCGCTGCCCGTGGTGGCAGGGGCGCTGCCGCCGTGGTCACGAGTATTCTGCGGCGCCGGGTCGGCCAGGTACGCCGTTAAGAAGCTGTAGCGGCTCACAACCCGAACCCCCGCAGCATCGCTGGAACATCTGCCCATTCGTCACACACCGCACGCACCTTCCAGTCCCCACGGTGCCGGTACACCTGCATGAGGCGCACCGCCGCGCTGCGGCCCACCTGCGCCAGTGGTGCACGGAACATGGTGGCTCCCGTGGCCGGGTTAATGACGCGGGCCCGTATGCCGCTGGCACGGTTAAGCCGTATTGAGCTTTCCCCGTTAATGAAAAGCACCACCTCCAGCGAGTCCACATCCGCCGGAACCTCCGGTAAATGTATGCCGAACTGTGCCTTGTCGTCGCCCATGATCTCGCGGCGGTGCACACTGGCGGAGCTGTCAAGCACCTGGTGTGCGAACACGAAGTCGCGGCGGTTCACCAGGCGCCCGCCCGTTGTGAGCAGCACCCCGGCTTCCAGGCATTCACGCAGCAGCGGTTCGTCGGTGCGCCACCGCAGCCCCACCAGGATATTGTGCACCTCGGGGGCGGCCTGGGTCAGGTTCACGTTCTGCCCGATGCTCAGTTCCATCATGTTACCGCCCCCATCATGCCACCATGCGCTTACGCATAAATAGGGTGTGCGTCTCAAGGTCCATGCTGTGCCCGGCCCGCACCAGGTTCAGGGCGGTGGAGAACTCGCGGTTCGCCTCCGTGAGCGCCTGCACCAGCTCGGTGGTTTGCGTCTCGGTGGGGGAGTGGGTGCGCGTATAGGCGGTGAAAAGGTTCGGCAGGTAGGTGCTTAGCGCCGTCTGCAGGGTGTATGAGGTTGTTTCCGGCAGCGCCCGGTGCGTGTTAGACCCCGCCTCATCCGTGATCTTCCGGTAGGTTTCGACCATCTCAAACGCCGGAAAGAGCGCCCGAGGCGGTACCGTGTCAGCGAACTGTCCCAGGCGTATGCTGGCCTCCGCGATCACCTCGACGGGTGTGGGCTCGTGTACCTGCGGGTACGCCTGTGCGTTACCGGCCTGGGCAGTATGCTCGCCCACCCCCGCCCCGGGTGGGGCTGGCTGCTGCCCGGGCTGGGGTGCAGGGTGTGTATCCTGAACCCCAAGAAACCATTTAAGGAAGCTCATTGGCGCTAGTTCCCGGTGATGGCGCGGGCAGAACCGCCGCCGGTGACCGTGTTCTCTTCGGCGTTGCTGCGTTCGACGCGGCGCATCGAGTCGGCGGTGAGCTCCCGCAGCATCTGGTTTGACTGGGCGAACGCATCCACCGCCCCCTGCCTGAAGGAGGAAATCTCATCAAGAGCGGCCAGCACCTTGCCGTGCGCCTGCTCCAGCACCTGCGGGTCGATTGCGGGCTGGGACGCCATCTGCTGGATGCGCGTAGCCTGCGAGGACAGCATTTCGGCGTTGCGCGTGATCGCGTTCTCCGTGGTTTGTTTCAGGGCGCCAAGCTGCTGCAGCACCGCCTCCTGCATGCCCAAAGAGCGGGCGATGTAGGCGGTCATCTTGTACGCCCACAGGGTGGTGTCTTCGGCGCGACGGATACCGCGAATCAGCTCTTTACCGTTGCTGGAGACAACGTCACTGGTCAGGTACGCCTGCCCGGCAATTTCAAGCTTCGTGAGCAGGTCGCTGATGCGCTGCTCGGTCACGTACAGCACCTTCTCGGTGTAAATGCGCGCGGTCTCTTCATCCCCTTCAAGCCGGGTCTCTTCGGCGGCGGCACGCACCATATCGGCGAACTGTTGAAGCACCGCAACCTTCTCGTTCAAATCCCGCATGCCTTCCTGCAGGCGTTCACGCAGCTTCACCAGTTCCGCCTGCTGCATCACCAGGGCGTCCGTGGACTTTTTAAGTTTTTTGCTGATGCCCTCAATATTGCGGTTGACGGTGGCGTACTGGTAGAAGAACGCCTCCATCTTGTTTTTGCCGCGCCCCAGCAGGCGTTTTGCCAGGCCGCGCTTGCCGGGGGTGCCGTCAATTGCGCTGTAATCCAGGGAGTTGATCTGCGCGCGTAGTTCAGCCAAGTTTTTCGAGGCTTTCGTCTGCGGTGACTCGGGGGCGAGCTCAAGCTCCTGCATGTTCAGCAGCCGCTGGGTGATTACGTCAATACCGTTGAACGTGTCGGCACCGTACACCGAGATCGTGTTCTCAAGGGTGTCAAGCAGCGTGGGGGATTTCAGGTCGGTGTTATTCAGCGCTATTGCCAGCTCATCAGCGCCGTTATTCACCGTGGCTGCCTCGGGTGCGCGGGTCTCTTTTTTCACCAAATCCAGGGTGCCTTGGGTGCCCAGTCTGGCAGGGGCCTGGGTAACGGTTGGGGGTGCACCGAACTGTGGTTCGGAGGCGGGAACGTCAGACACTGGACACCCTTTCTGTAGCGCACTAATAGTCACGGTGAAGCCGCCAATACGTACCGTGCACGGTTATTCGGGTGCCGCGCACCTGTACGGAGGCAACGTATTCTATTGTACGGAAAGAACCTGAATAGTCGCGCAAAAGCGGCCCGGACAGTGCGGCGCGAAGCGTTTTAGTGCTGCTTTAACACAATATTCAGGGGTAACGTTTGGGCATGCGCTGCGCGCCGACGGACGGTGCGTTGGAGACTGAACCTCCACCCGTTTTCGGTTCTCTCAGATGAGCCCAGGACGATCAGCTTTCAGGCCCAGGCGCCCGTCGCCAGAGATGAAATACTTGCCAAAATAACAAGCAACACCGTGGTTAAGCCGTTAAACTAGATACCTCCATGCAGATAAACTAATATGGCAATCACCAATCGTTGAGGATGACACGCTATGACAACTTCCGCCTATACCCGCCGCACCGCACTCATGACCGTGGGTATTGCAGCCGCTACCGCGTTCACAGGATGCGCCTCCACACTGGTGCCTGCCACCACACAAACAATAGAGGAAGGGGCAGCCAGCCCCTCAAACTCTGAACGCACCGACTTTAGCGGCGAAGCGAAAATCGAGAACTACGACACCTCCGCGGGAACCTACGAACCCGCCACCCGGGAACACCGCGCCAAAAACGTCCCCAAACCTATCCTTCCCGAAGAAGCGAATAAGAACAGTGTGGCCGGACTCCACGCCAATATTGCCTACTTGGCTGCCGCCTACATCTACGGGTTCACCAGCGGCGACGCGGAATGTGTTGGAAAAAGCGCATTAAACAGCGAAGATAAAGCCTCTCTGACAAGGGCTATAGGCCATGTGAGTGACTCCACCTGGGTTGCTGACCCCACACTCATCATTAGTCTTAAAGAGGCTACACCCCGGCAAGACGGCGATACCTACACGTGGCCAGCTCTGCTCACTCTTAAAATCGGCCCCTTCCGGGTGAAGAATCGTTCAGTGGAAGAAGTCCCAGAATCAGAACGGTCAAAAGAGTTCCCCATGGATATTGTTGCCCGGTACAAGGACGAGCGGTGGGTCTTTGATACCCTGCCCACCAACCGTAGCTCCTCATCGCCCGGTGCAGGGGGAACCTCCCGCGTCTAGGATGCCAGCACAAGGCTGCTGCCGCGCTCGTCCCCAGGACCCGGTGCCCTGTTTCTTCTGTGCCCCGTGTAAAGTGGAACAGCTCACGAGTGTTACAGATGATTCACAAGCCATAACACTGGTTACCTGCACCGCAGTGAAGGCGGTGGGGTCTTTAGATGTTCCCCGGCGGTCGATATGATGAATGAAGAACCGACCATCGACCGCAAAAAGGAACGATGACCCTATGACTTCCGCATTAAACCGAACTTCCGCCGTGACCCGCCGCGCCGTGCTCACGGGGATCGCCGCAACAGGTGCCACCGCGTTAGGGGCCTGCACCTCCTCCGCCCAGCTCACAGACATAAGGGGAGACTACTCGGGCGAGATCAAGTTCGACAGCTACGACACCTCCGCGGGAACCTACGAACCCGCCACCCGAAAGCACCGCGCCAAGAACACGCCTAAACCCGTCAAACCCGCCAACATCGACAATAAAACCGTTGCGGGAATCTACTCCGCCCTCGGGCATTATGCGGCCGCCATCACCTACGCCATAAACACCGGGGAAGACACCTGTATTCAGCAGGTGAACATGGAGGAGGCAGACAAAAAGGGCGTGTACGAGTATTTTGGGAAACCCTTCACCCAGGCATGGGTGGGGGAATCCAAGTGCGTTTTCATCCTTAAAGATCCTCTGCCCACGAAAAAAGACGACACATACATGTGGCCTTGCACAACGAAAATCACTATCGGGGAGTTCGCTGTGTCAGATGGCCGTGCGCGAGATATTTCCAGTGACAAGCGGGAAATAACCGATGACGCAGAGATGCATCTAACCTACAAAGACAACAAGTGGGTCATCAGCACTGACGCCTTGTTCTTCTCCTCCGCAGCCAGCGGCACGAACAAGGTATAGATGCACTCTTATGCACCCGCGAAGGATATAAAAATCCAACACTGCGAGCTAGAAGCCGCGCCGTATGGGTAATGATGAAACGGTGATAAACCAGGTGGTTAACAGATACAGCAGGGCACACAACCTTATTCCTGCCACCGCCCTCTCCCGAGTAGGGTCGATCGCCTACACTGTGGTGGTCGCATGGTACGTGAGTCAACATGCAGGTAATCAGATGGTGGGGCTGATGAACGCACTCAATGGGGCAGGGGTGCTTCTTGCCAGTATTCTGGGGTTCACGATTATTGACAGATACAATAAGAAAACACTGCTTATCGCCTATGACATTATAAACAGTATTTTCTGTATAGTCGCCGCCGTATTATCGATATACCTTGACAGGCACGCAAGTGTTTTTATTGTGCTCATTCTTTCGGCATGGTTGTCGCTTATCGCAACAATATATGCGCCCACCAGCCGGGCTATCATTCCTGAAATACTCCATACTCAAGAGTTTGAAAAATACAATAGTGTTTATTCGGTGGTAGGGGAATTATCGCGTTCGGCGGGCCCGCTAGTGGGTGCAGCTATCCTGGCGCAACAGACAGCTGATGCTCTTGAAGCTGCGCTGATTGTCAATTTTGTCTCTTTCATGCTCTCTTTGGTAATCACTCTGTATCTGCCTTCGGGGCGGCGTGTGTCTCGTGCTGAGGTGAAGGAAGAAAAACCTCGAATAACTCGTGATTTAAGTGATGGACTAGTATATATAGCCTCTTCAGCATATCTTAGACGCGAGGTGCTCTACATTACGGTCATTAACGTGTGGGGAGCCTCCACTCTGTATCTGCTGCTGGGGCGAGTGGCGCACCTGGGGATGGACTCAAACATGTATGGGTTGGGCATGTTTATCTCGGCGCTGGGTGCTGTGGCTGCATCCGCTACTATTCATAAAACGCCCAGTCTCGGGGCAAAAGCTCACCCAAATACTCTACTGTTTCTGATGTGCTGCGCGTACTGTATAGCTATTATTCCCGGAATTATTAGTGTATTTTGTGCATTATTTATAAGCGCAGGAATTATAGTTATTTACAATATTCGACTATATAGTGATGTGCAGAAGAACAGTACCCCCAAACATATTGGGAAAGTTATGTCGGTTATTTTCCTGGCAACTGCACTCTTCACCGCATTAGGCAGCCTGCTGTTCTCACATGTGAGTGTGTGGGCTGATACCGGGCTGTACGCCATAGTGTGTGCCGCATCCCTCATAGCTGTTACAGCGGGTCTTACCCTCACCAAGTGGACCCGCCGCACGACCTAACATCTAGCCCCTGAGGCCGCGAGCAGAGGATATGTGTTCTAACAGAGGAGAAAATATCCGCTGCTCGAACCGATACCCTCTGCCCGCAGGTTTGTGGGTCTGCTAAAGATTTTGCTAAAGGCGCAGGGCGCTACAGCCAGATGCGCACCCGCTCCTCGGGCGGCAGGTACAGCTGATCCCCCTCGGCAACACCGAAAGCCGTGTAGAACTCGTCAATATTGCGTACCGTGCCGTTCACCCGGAACTCATCGGGGGAGTGCGGATCCACCGAAATCATCATCTCCGCGTGCTGCGGGCGGGACTTCGTGCGCCAGCCCTGGGCCGTGGACCACAGCAGACGCTGCGCCGCGCTCATCCCATCAAGCACCGGCGCATCCTCCAACGAATTAATACCCTGCTGCTCAAGGGCGATCTTATACGCCTCAATCGCAATCGACAATCCCGCCAAGTCACCAATATTCTCACCCAGTGTCAGCTCACCGTTTACCCGGAACTTTTCCGGGTCAAGACCCACCGGGGTGTAGGCGTTATACTGCTCAACCAGGGCGTGCGTGCGCTTATTGAACTCCTCATAGTCCTCATCGGTCCACCAGTTATTCAGTGCCCCCGTGCCGTCATAGCGTGAGCCCTTATCATCAAAACCGTGGCCGATCTCGTGCCCGATCACCATGCCAATACCGCCGTAGTTTGCTGCATCGTCGGCCTCGGGGTCAAAGAACGGCGGGCGCAAAATAGCGGCCGGGAACACGATCTCATTCGCCGGGGGCATATAGTAGGCGTTCACCGTCTGCGGCGACATCAGCCACTCGTTCTGATCCACCGGCTGGCCATTGCGTTCCAGCATAAAATCACAGTCAAAGGCGGAGACGCGGCGCAAATTCTCGAACAAATCGCCCTCAACCAGCTCAAGTTTCGAGTAGTCACGCCACTCATCCGGGTAACCGATTTTCGTCACGAACATGGACAGCTTCTCCAGGGCCTTCGCACGGGTGGCCTCGGTCATCCACTCCAGGTTCGTGATCGAGCGGCGGTATGCCTCCAGCAGGTTATCCACCAGTTTGAGCATCTTCGCCTTATGCTCCGGCGGGAAATGCACCGCCACATACTCCTTGCCGACCTCCTGATCGAGCGCCTTCTCAACCGTGCCCACGCCGCGTTTCCACCTATCGCGCAGCTTCTCCGTACCCGAAAGGGTGCGGCCGTAAAAATCGAAATTCGCCTGCACCAGCTCGTCATACATAAACGGTGCCCGCGAATGCACAGCATTCCACACCGCCCACAGCTTCCACGTCAGCAGCGGCGTCTGCTCCCACAGGCGCGCCACACCCTCAAAGAACGACGGCTGAGACACCACCACCTTGCCCATGCTGTCGGGGTCAGCACCAAGCGCCCGCAGCCAGTGCGAGAACTGGAACCCGGGGAACTTCTTCTCAAGCTCGGCCGCATCCACCGGGTTGTACCGCGCCTCGGCGTCGCGGTTAGCGACCACATCCCAGTGGTGGGCGGCAATCTCGGCCTCATGCGCAAAAATCAGTTTCGCCGCCTCCGCCGGGGTGAGGCTAAACCCCTCCGCCAAACCGGTCAGCTCAAAAACACGCGCAATATGGTCAATATAGGCGGAGCACACCTGCTCGTACTTCTCCTCACGGTAGTACGCCTCATCCGGCAGGTTCAGGCCCGACTGGGTCATATAGAACGTGTACTTCTGCGGGTCTTTCGAATCGATACTCGTGTACCAGCCGATCAGCTGCGAAATACCCGCGCGTGAGAGCAGCGCCAGGGTGACCGCCAGCTGCTGCGGGGTCTGCGCGTTCAGGATGGGGGCGACCTCTTTCAGCAGCGGGCCCAGGCCATCCGCCTCAATTTTCTTGGTGTCCATGAATGAGTTGTACAGTGCACCAATACGGGAAGCAGGCTGTTCCTTGGCGACGCGCTCAATAATCTCACGCACATGCTTCTCGGCGTCATCGCGCAGGGTGTACAGGCCGCCGTCTTTGGAACGGTCGGCGGGGATCTCGTACGTGTCGAGCCACGCGCCGTTCACGTGGCGGAAGAAATCATCGCCCGGTTTGACGTTTGAATCGACCCATTCGGTGACAATACCTGATTTTTTAGTGTTATCCATGAACCCATTCTAGGGGGTGAGCAGATGGCGCGCCTCACCACGCAATATGAGGTTACCCCTCAGCCTGCCCGCAGGATGGCCCGGGACGCGGGTAAAACAATCCGCGAACAGCGGGTATTTTGCCGAAAAGGTGATATTTTCTCACCTTCTCAGGCAAAACCCCGCTGCTCGCGGACCTATAAAGAGGCTACAGGCTCGCCCGAACCTTCTTCGCGGCGGACACTACGTTCTTGAGCGTCCTCTTCGTCTCCTCGTAGTCGCGGGTCTTCAAACCGCAGTCCGGGTTAACCCACAGGTCAGAGATGGTTCCGTACCCAATCGCGGCACGGATCAGCTCCTCAACCTCGGCCTGCGAAGGCACACGCGGCGAGTGAATATCCCACACGCCCGGGCCCAGCCCCGAAACATAGCTTTCGGGAATATCCGCCAGCAGCTCCATATGCGAGCGCGCCGCCTCAATACTGGTCACATCCGCATTCAGGGCATTAATCGAATCAATAATCTCGTTGAACTCCGAGTAACACAGGTGGGTGTGAACCTGAGTTTTATCCTCGACCGCGCTCGTCGCCAGGCGGAACGCATTCACCGACCACGCCAGGTACGCGGGCTGCTCATCACGGCGCAGCGGCAAAAGCTCACGCAGTGCTGGTTCATCCACCTGAATAATGCGTATGCCTGCCGCCTCCAAATCGGCGATTTCGTCGGCGAGCGCCAATGCAACCTGATTCGCGGTTTCCTCGCGCGGCTGGTCATCACGTACGAACGACCAGGCCAGAATAGTCACCGGGCCGGTCAGCATGCCCTTGACGGGACGATCGGTGAGGGACTGGGCGTAGGAAATCCAGGGCACGGTCACGGCCTCGCCGCGCAGCCCTTCACCTGAGCGTTTCACATCGCCGAACAGCACCGACGGGCGGGTGCAGCGTGAACCGTAGGACTGCACCCAGCCGTGCTTCGTCGTGGCGAAACCATCGAAATTCTCGGCGAAGTACTGCACCATGTCGTTACGTTCGGCCTCACCATGCACGAGCACATCCAGGCCCAAATCTTCCTGGAGTTTAATAACGGAGGCGATCTCTTCACGCAGGAACTCCTCAAGCTGCTGCTGCGTGATTTTACCGGCACGTGCCTCTGCACGGTGGCGGCGAATATCGCCGGTCTGCGGGAACGAACCAATGGTTGTGGTCGGCAGCTTCGGCAGGTTCAGATCGGCTTGGGCATCCCGGCGGGTCTTCAGTTCAGGGCGCTCAAAATCCTGCGGTTTCACGGATGCGGCACGCTCACGGATTGCCGCATTATGCTTACGCGGATCCGCTGTGAAACGTGCTAGCGCTTCGTCGGAGGTCTTCAACTCTGCCTCAACCGCAGACTCACCGTCGGCAAGACCGCAGGCAAGAGTCACGATCTCGGCGACTTTCTGGTCGGCAAAAGCCAGACCGTCTACGGGCACATCGGCGGGGTCTTCAAGGTCAAGATCGTGCGGCACATGCTGCAGCGAGGTTGAGGACGCAACCGCCACCGCACCGCCATTAATGTTCTGGAGCGCGTGCAGGAGCGCTCGCAGGTCGGCACGCCAAATATTGCGCCCGTTAATGGCACCCGCCACCAGGGTTACGCCGGAGTCTTTGAAGGCGGTCAGCGCCTCGGCATCGTAGAGCGTGGAAACCAGATCGAGATGCAGCGCCTCAATACCGGTGTCTAACAGTGCGGGCAGGTTCTCGCGCAGATTGCCGTAGGGGCTTGTCACCAGGATTGCGGGGCGGTTCGTCTCGGCTGCCAACGCGGTGTAAGTTTTACGCGCCAATTCGGCGATTTTGGCGTTGGGAATGTCGCGGTCCACGGTCAGGCCGGGTTCGTCGAGCTGCACCCACTGCACGCCGCGTGCCGCCAGCTCGGCGAGCACCTGCCGGTAGGCTTTCACGAAATCGTCCAGGCGATCCAGCGGCGTGAACCCTTCGGGCGAACCCTGTTCGGCTTTCGCCCCAAGAAGCAGAGTGAGCGGGCCGACCAGCTGCGGGCGCACCGTCACCCCATGTTCCTTGGCGACTTCAAGCTGCTCGTCAATAGCCTCAAGATTCAGCGTGATCTCGGTATCCGGGCCGATCTCGGGCACCAGGTAGTGGTAGTTCGTATCGAACCATTTCGTCATCTCCAGCGGAGGCAGCGTCTCTGTGCCGCGCGCTAGAGCAAAGTACCCGGGCAGATCGAGCAGGCCGCGCGCATCCTTGGCGTCGGCAAGACGCTTGGGCACGAGGGTGAAAAGGCGCACGGCATCGAGCACCTGATCGTAGTACGAGAAAGTCGCCGGGATAGACGAATCGGTGGCGCTAAGACCGCGCTCGATCACACGGTCATAGTAGGTGCGCTGCACATCTGCGGCCGCCTGGCGCAGCTCATCCTGCGTGATTTTGCCTTTCCAGAACGCTTCCTGTGCCTTCTTCAGCTCACGGAAACGGCCCACGCGGGGGTAACCGACGACGGTTGCTGTGGGGAATGGGGTGCGGGTCATCCTAGTTCCTTACTGTGGGAGGGGGTCAAATAAAAGGGGAGTTTAGAGGTATTGAAGATCGCTCAGGGGGAGTTTGAAACGGTTCGAGTAGCGCGGAACGTCGAGTTCTTCGAGGACGTCCAGCACAGCCTCATGCTCGTTAAATGTGAAGAAATGCAGGCCGGGGGCGCCAGCATCAAGCACCTTGCGACATTGGTCGAGTGCATGTTCCACGCCGATGCGGTGCATCTCGCGCGGATCGCTCGCGGTTTCCAGACGATGTGCCAGCTCGCGCGGTACTTCAAGCCCGGCAAGCTCGCACAGCTTCGTCAGCCGAGTCAGCGAGGTAACGGGCATAATACCGGGGATAATGGGCATCTGAACCCCGGCAAGGTGCGCAGCATCCACCAACCCCGAATAGCGCTCGGTCTCAAAGAAAACCTGGGTGATGGCGAAATCCGCCCCGGCACGCTGTTTTGAAAGCAGAATCTCAATGTCTTGAAGAAGCGAGGAAGATTCGGGGTGTTTATGCGGGTATGCCGCAACCCCAATCGATACCTTCCCCGCGGCAAGATGCGCGAAATCCTCACGTTCCACCCTGCGAATCAGTTCCACCAGGTAGCGGGCAAAAGGCAGCTCAAGCGGGCGCGTGTCTTCGGGCGGAATATCGCCGCGCAGCGCCAAGAAACCGCGCACACCAAGCCCCAGAATCAGACGAACCGAGCGTTCCAAATCGGCCACGGAATGCCCCATACAGATGAGATGCGCCAGCGGATTCAGCGAGGTTTCATGCACCAGGTGATCGAGCAGAGCCAACGTCTTTTGGCGGCGCTGCGCATCGCCCGAATAGGTGACGGACACGTAATCCGGGTTGGTTTGCTCAAGCTCGGCAATGGTTTTGAGCAGGGACTCGCAGCTTGCGTGCGACCGTGGCGGATACAGCTCGTAGGAGAGAGCCGGGTGAACTGTCGTCATTTTCATTCCTTCGTGTTCACCCGATAGAAGCGTGCCCGAAGGTACGCCGAATTCTTTATGCACAATGCGAAGGGAATTCACTTCTATCGGTTCTGGCGGGAGCACCTTGTCCGCCCACCCCGTGGGGTGGAGGCTGGCGAGGTTGCTGCGACGTCTAAGAGCCAGATCTCTCGGTCGCTCTGGATAGATAACACTCCTACTTTAGGCAGGATGCGCGGTGTCAGCAAGAATATGTCGGCACATGTCGTCGCACGGTCATAACCGCTTAATATTGCGGGATTCGGCGAAACAATACGTCATATAGGTTCGCGGCAGTGTGGACTAGCGTATTGACACCTCGGCTGATTTGGCCGCGAGTAGATAATATGTCGACGAGCAGATAGCGGAATGTTATCTGATCGTCACAAAACTATCTGCTCGCGAAAGAATTGCAGGGTGCCTTGTACGTCATGTTGCGACCACGTCCTGTCAAACACGGTAGAGTAAACGTATGGAACGCATCGAATCTCCCGCATATGCACGCCTGGGTAACTCCGGGCTGGTCGTGCCCTCCGTCGGTATCGGCTGCAACAACCTGGGACGCCCCGGCACTCCCACTCAAACTCAGGAAGGCACCAACGCTGTTATCGCCGCCGCAGTTGAGGCGGGCATCGGCTTCTTCGATATTGCCGACCTGTACGGTGCCGAGCCCGGGCTGTCAGAAACCATGTTCGGTACCGCGATGCGCGAACTCAATCTCAACCGCGATGACCTGATCATCGTCACCAAATTTGGGCTTCCCACCGGTACCCTCAACGGCAATGATTGGGATGCGCGCGGCTCACGCCGATACATTATGCGTGCCGTCGAAGGTTCACTGCGCCGTCTGGGAACCGAGTACATTGACCTGTATTTCTACCACAGCCCCGACCCGAACACCCCGCTGGAAGAGACCCTGTCTGCTCTTGATACGCTTGTGACCAGCGGAAAGGTTCGTTACCTGGGGCACTCCAACTTTGCGGGGTGGCAGCTTGCCCACGCCGAGCATCTCGCCCGCGAACTCGGCACTGAGCGGTTTATCGCCGCCGAAAACCACTACAACCTGCTGGATCGCCGCGCCGAACTCGAAATTCTGCCCGCCGCCCGCCACTTCGGGCTCGGGGTGCTCCCATACTTCCCGCTCGCTAACGGGCTTTTGACCGGAAAATACCTCCGCGACAGCATCCCGGCAGGGTCACGCCTGTCGCACTCCAAAGCGCAGGTACTCGCGCAAGCCGATTGGGAACAACTCGATGCCTACCGCGAATTCTGCGCCGATCTGGGGATCTCTGAGGTTCAAGCCTCCATCTCTTGGCTCAAACAGCAGAACCCCGTTGCCAGCGTGATCGCCGGGGCAACCACCCCCGACCAGGTACACGCAAACGCGCAGGCCGCAAGTGTGCGGTTCAACGACGACGAACTGGCGCGGCTCAACGAGATTTTCCCCGCCCCCGAGAGCATCGCGCTTTTCTAACACAACCTTCACCACAGATATTGCTGAATGGGAATACTGCCGCCGGGGCGAGCGTTAAACCCCTGCACCACACAAAAACGCAGAACACCCGACCGCATGAGAGACAAGAATACCCGCATGAGCATCACCACTGAGCCGCCGAACCGCGCCAGCACACTACCCCCGCTCGGGCAGGGCGCACACACCCGCCGCCTGGGCGTTATCGCACTGGTGGCAACCTTCGGCGGGCTCCTCTTCGGGTACGACACCGGCGTTATCAACGGTGCCCTCGACCCCATGAGCCGCGAACTCGGCATGGACAACACCATTCAAGGCTGGGTCACAGGCTCCCTCGCCTTCGCTGCCGCCCTCGGAGCCATGGTCACCGGGCGCATCTCAGATGCCATCGGGCGACGCAAAACCATCATCGGACTCTCAATCCTCTTCATCGCGGGCGCGCTCGGATGTGTTTTTACCCCCAGCATTGCTGTACTGTTGATGGGTCGCACGATGCTCGGGCTCGCCGTGGGAGGCGCATCCGCGGTCGTGCCTGTATTCCTCGCCGAACTTGCACCCTATGAAATTCGCGGCTCACTCTCCGGGCGTAACGAACTCATGGTCGTCGGCGGGCAGCTCGCAGCGTTCATCGTGAATGCCATCATCGGCAACCTCTGGGGTGAACACGACAGTGTATGGCGGTGGATGTTCGCCGTCTGCGCCCTGCCTGCGCTCGCGCTTTTTATCGGTATGCTGCGCATGCCCGAATCCCCACGCTGGCTTATCGCCCAGGGGCGCACCGAGGATGCGCGCGCCATTATGCGGCGCATCCGCCCCGCCGAACGTGCTGACGCCGAAATTGCGGACATCACGCGTTCACTTGAGGAAACCCGCACCCAAATCGGCTCGGGGGCTAAGGGCAGCACGGGTAAAATCCTGCGTGAAAAATGGTTTGTGCGGATTCTGCTGGTCGGTATTTTGGTGGGTGCCGGGCAGCAGCTCACCGGTATTAACTCCATCATGTACTACGGCATTAAGGTGCTCAAAGAGGCCGGGTTTGACGAAGGCTCGGCGCTCATTGCGAATATCGCGCCGGGCGCTATCGCCGTGGTCGGCTCAATCTTTTCGCTGCGCATGATGGAACGCGTGAACCGCCGCACGATGGTGATTACGGGGTATTCATTGACCGCGTTTTTCCACCTGCTGATCGGGGTGGCGTCTATGCTCCTGCCGGAAGGCAGCCCCGCGCGCCCTTATATTATTCTGGTGCTTGTGGTCGGGTTCGTGGGGTCGATGCAGACCTGCCTGAACGTTTCGACATGGGTGCTGATGAGCGAGCTGTTCCCGCTTCGGGTGCGGGCGGTCGGCATGGGTCTTTCCGCATTTTGCGGGTGGATGATGAACGGCCTGCTGTCCCTCGTGTTCCCGGTCATTCTGGGTGCACTGGGGCTGACCGGATCGTTCTTCGGGTTCATGGTGGTGAACGTGCTGATTGCCGTGCTCATGTGGCGTAACCTGCCCGAGACCCGCGGCAAAACCCTGGAAGACGTGGAGGCGGGCGTTATCTCGGGCGCAGCCTACCCGTTTGCGGCTACTCGGTAGACGGCACCCCCTCTTAGCTCGCGAGCAGGTAGGAGCTCATACCAAAATCCACCTGCTCATGGATAAATAAGGCCGCTGGATACGGTTTACGGATTCTGTTGTAGAAAGTCTTCAAGAGAGATGCGGTAACCATCATCTTTGGCACGGGCTTTACGCAGAGCCTCAATATCAAGTAGCTCTTCGTATTCTTCTACAGGGCTTATATCAGGCATATGGCCTACTCAAGGTGATGCATTGATAGGGAAGGCTTGTGTTAGTCTTAACATATCTTCGCAAAGTTACCTGCGTACAGCGGAAGACTCAGCAGCGGCAACTACTGAGTCTTCCTGGTAGGTAGAGCACTACTTCAGAAGCTTAATGAGGCTTGAAGCAAAGCTCATGATGTACGAGACGGTCTGAGCAGCTCCATCGGTAAGGGCAAAACTTACCAAGAGCGCTTGGGCCGTTTCTACGTAGTCGTAGAAAGACATCGTATCCCACCGCCTTTCCGCCCCGGGAATCTCCACAGGATATTCTTCGCAAAGTGGCTGTGGGATTACCCTGCAGAAAGGGCACTTCTAACTTTAAAGCACGTATGTATTAAACCTGTAAACATACAGCATGTGACTACCTGAGGAACTAAACCAGCAACAGTTCTATGTTTTTGTTGACCCCAGCAAAGGCACCCCTATCCTGCGGGGCAGGCGGTTAAGTGCTACCGTCAAATAAGACGGCACTACGCCGAAACAAACGCGCGCAGGCTCTCGGCACACACCCGTGGCGCGCATCCACCCACCCGATGAGCCAAACATAACAACTGAATCAGGGGCAAAGAAGTGACCAACACCGAGAAAAATGACTGGGATTTGCGCAGCGAGAAGGTTCAGAAGAACCAGGTAGCCGCCTACGACGAGATGCGCCGCCGCTGCCCCGTAGCGCACGACGAGTTCATGGGCTACTCCGTGTTCAAGAATGCTGATGTGCAGCATGTGCTCGACCATCCCGACATTTACTCGAATGTTGTCTCGACGAGGCATATTGCCGTGCCGAACGGTATGGATGCGCCCGAGCACACAACGTTCCGTGCCGTGAATGACAAATACTTCACCCCCGAACGTCTGAGGGAGTTCGAGCCGAAAATTCGTGAGGTCGTCAAGAACCTGGTGGCTGATCTGCCGCGCGGCACCGAGGTTAATGTGATGGACGGGTTCGCGCAGGCTTATGCTATGCGCATTCAGAATGCGTTCATGGGCTGGCCCGCGAGCCTTGAGAAGCCGCTGATCGAGTGGATTGAGAAGAACCGCGAGGCTACGCTGCGCCGTGACCGTGAGCAGATCGGCAAGGTCGCCCTTGAGTTTGACACCTATATTCGTGAGCTTCTGGATGCGCGCCGCGACCAGGCCGCCGCCGGGAACCCGCAGGATGTGACCGCCGAGCTGCTGACCGACACCGTGCAGCTGCCCGGCCACAAGCCGCGCACCATGACCGATGAAGAGATTGTGAGCCTGATTCGTAACTGGACGGTGGGTGAGCTTTCGACCGTTTCGGCGTGCGCCGGGATTATCGTGAACTTTTTGGCGCGCAACCCGCAGGAGCAGGCACGGCTGCGTGACTCACTGGGGGAGGGGCATGCGGAGGTCGCCGCCGCGGTTGAAGAGATTATGCGCCTTGAAGACCCTCTAGTGACGAACCGCCGCGTGACTACCGAAGACACCGTGCTGGGTGGGCGTACTATTCCGGCGAATTCGCGGGTGACGATTAACTGGTCGAGTGCCAACCGTGACGAAGACGCGTTCGAGGATGCGCTCACCTATAACCCGCACCGTGACCAATCCCGCAACCTGGTGTATGGCGACGGTATTCACGTCTGCCCGGGTGCCCCGCTGGCCCGCCTAGAGTTGCGCCTGCTCATGGAGGAGCTACTGAAGGCAACCAAGAGTATTGTTCCTGGTGACGAGTCTGACGTGCCCGCCACCGAGAACGCCACCTACCCGATCTCGGGTTACTCGACGGTCCGGGTGGTGTTTGGGTAGGGTTTAGGGCCTCATAGCAGCTTTCGACCAATTGCGAAGGGGGCGGGCTACACGTCCTTACCTTCCTTACGTAGGACGTATGACTGTACGCCACCCCAGGGCAGCGACGCAGTGGTGCAGATTGGGCTGTACCACTCAAAAACCTGTGTCATATTGTGGACAGATGCAGACCGAATATCTAAGAAATAGAGCACTTTTTCTTTAATATTTTTTAATTTTTCACCCTGACCCACAGAGTGAGTATTGAGTGTCGTTTTCAAATATGCTAAGTTGTTTTTCCCTTCGAGATTGGGGTTAGGGGCCAATAATTTAGCGGCTAAACAGCCTGAAAACTGTACTGCGCAAGCAATAATTCGCCATCAGATTTTAAATATTTACCCGTAAAATTTAAACACTAGTTTGTATTTTGATATTTTTGAATGTTCTTTAGTGCTGTGATGGAAAAATTTTCACAATCTGGTATTTGTCTCATTGGGTTTGGTTAATCGCGCAGATATCCTCTACAGTCGAATGGCGGGTTTAGGAAAATCTGTTCCTCAAGTTGAGGTTTAAAGTCTTCCGGTCATAGTGTCTAGAACAGTTGTTAGGGGTTGCTCTCGTGTATCTCAATACCTTGACAAAACCAAACCCCAACAGCCTGTGCCGTGCCCACCATCTCTTCTTACTCCATAGATGGGTTCCCCACGTATTTTTTCTGCCTGTAACAGGGAATAACCCCTGCCTGTCTGCCTGCCCCCAAACACCTGCTGCCCCTTTGGGCATGTTAACTACTCGCAGCGACTGCCCACGCGAGGCAGCGTGCATGAGCAACGGCCAAGCAGGCAGCTTTACGGGACGGATCGGGGCATATAAAATCCCCAGTCTAGAGCCCCTTTCGGTGCATAGCCACCGCAGCTGGAAGGCACTGAATTCTATCCCACCCTGCAGCAGAGAATCGGCTGATAATGCCCTTGCTCCCGCCTGCTGCTTACGGCGCGCCAGTACACGACCATAGCCCGCACTAGTACAGCCCAGTAACGTCAGTAAATAACCAGCAGCAGGATAAGGGAGGTGAGAAACGATGTACACCACGCATCACATAGGCACAGCGACCCGCTCACACGGTTACTGCACCGCACCGGTGGCGCAAGATAAAGATCGGGGGAGGGCGCCGCCTGTGCTGTGTTCACCCCCGAAACAAGAAGAATAGGGTTAACCGCGGGATCCCATCCCATCCGTGTCCCTGCACGGGCGGGATCTGAGGGGATAAATTGCTGTTCCTGGTATCCCTAAGGGGCCGCAACGAGGTTCTCAAAGCGGTCGGGTGAACGCACCTATTGGCCCTATTCGCTGGAAACACCGCTAGTCCGGAAAGTGGTGTCTCTGGTTATCACCGATATTTCCCTGTTGACCCAAGAGGCAGGGGAACAGGTTTAGAAAGGAGAGTAGAGAGAATCCCCAGAACAACAGTGATCTTTTAGGTAGCAGAGTCTAGTGGATGATATTGAAGACTTGGCAGACGGTATGCCCTAAGCCGTTTCGTCAGCTTCAGTTCAGCTTCCAGCCCGTGAGGTGGGGTGCGCAGCCAGTGCATCCACCGAGGCGTGGTAGCCACCCACTAGGTAGGTGACTACCCCGCTTAGATATGTTGTGCAGAAAGAATGGTTAGCTAGCATCTCTCAGCAACATGTCTAGGCACACCTAAACACTTGGGCTGCTGTCCGTCATAGGCGGGCGGTAGCCCAAGTTTGTGGGTGCTCTCACAGCGAGCACGCCCACTATTCTACTACAGGCGATGATGGTACCCGAAGAGCATTTAATATACTGATAAAACTATATATCGCAGTGGCGCGTATTTTAGAGAGCAGCAGATATTGAGAATGTGGCTTTATTTCTCTGCTATAGCAAGGGTTTACGATATTCCTTGATAAGTAAAAGTGCATAACTGAAATTTTACATACGAAATTATTTACAAAAAATTTAAATTTTTTTAAAAACTTATGGATTAAAAATTTAACCTCACCTAGGATGGGGACTATCGGATTGATAATCCGACCTGAGAGTACACCACTCTTAGGAACACCCTAGAGATAGGAGTCTCTACATGCAGTACATCAATGCTGATATCCGCGAGCTTGGCTCGTTTGAGGAGGCCACGAGCGGTCTCTGGTTTGGGGCTTACCGTGACATTTTTGCTGGCCGTCTCTTCTTCCAGTTCTCCCTGTAAAAGGGCGTACCCTGGCAAGGAAATTCTAGGGATAGGAGTTTTACCATGCAGTACATCAATGCTGATATCTGCGAGCTTGGCTCGTTTGAGGAGGCCACGAACGGCTTCTCCTTCTTCGGCCTGTACCGCGACCTGTTCTTTGGGCGCACCAACGTGATTGTCCATGCAGGCTACTACCCCTAAGCCTACATTTAAGAAGGTGCCTCACCTTTGAGGCACAGGCACTGTAACTCAATGAAGTAATATCCGGTGCCGAACCCTCTGTGTATGTAATCCTACATTGTAAGAGCGCATATTTCGGGATAAAAAATGCACCCGAAATATGCGCTCTTTCCGCTCTTATGTGCGCACCTATTTATTAGATCGTCAGGGGAATACAGGGGAGGGGCTTTATTATCGGAGGGCAGCTCCAATAAATACTTAATTATTACCCTGAAAAATAAAAACAATGTAAAACTGGCTATATGGTGGAGAATCTGCGGCTGCCTGGTTGTTTCAATAAGCTGTAGTGAAAGAACAATAACAGTACTCACCGCAGTAGGAGAGGGTGAACCCTACAAGTTCTGCCCTTCGTACATGACTTCCCAGGCGGTGCCGAACCGGTCGATGCAGCGCCCGTCGTATGCTTCCCACACCTGCTTCTCAAGCGGGTAAAGTACGGTTCCGCCCTCTGACAGCGCTGCAAAAACGCGATCCGCATCGGGCACAGAATCAGCCGAATAGACCAGAAAACTTGCTGGTGCGCCTTCGGGTGCTTCCTCATTCATAACATCTGAGCCCATGAGAGTCATGTTATTAAACATTAAGGCGGTGTGAGCGATCTTCTCACCCCATTCTTCCTTGTACATCCCAGCGCTCTTGAGCGCGTCTGCCATGTCCCGGTAGCGGATAAGGCCATCTCGCTGCGCCCCAAAAAGCTCCTCATAGAAGTCGAAAGCTTCACGGGTGGTTCCGTGGTGGTTTGAAAGATAAACATTCATCTGTGCCATGTGAAATTCTCCTGATTTCGGATGATGGGGACAATAATTTCACGGTAGCAAAGCCACACTGCCCTTTGCTTATCTTCAATTGCGCACTTATTGACTCTTACGGGATGACAGCAGGTAACGTGCCAGCAACACCGGAAAATTCATGATGATAGGCGGGTCTTCGGGCAGAGGCAGGCGCATCATCAGGTGAACCGGCTCAGGTGTTGTTGCCGCATCAAATGTTATTGAGGAGTCTGCTTTAGCGCGGTAATTCTGGCTCAGCGCCTTTAGCGGATGCACCCCGAAACGCACCTCGCACGCCAGCAGGTAGTAGGTTCCGGGTGGAATATTCGTGAAGGTGTATTCCGCAGAACCAACCACCGCCACCCCAATAACCGGCTCTCCTTTAGGAATCGCAGTAGGAAACAACCCCATAAACGTAATATCGCTGCGGTAATCTGGTGGGTACACGGCTCGCACCGTCAGCTGATGCGGTGTTGTGACGGCGCTTTGACGGTGCTCAAACTGGGCGGTGCGACCGCACAGCCCCAAGAGCACACTCCGGGCTTTAAAAGACTCCCGGCGATAATCGCGAGGCGAGCTACCCGTATGCTGTTTGAAGGTGCGGGAGAAGGACGTTAAGCTACTGTACCCGGCAGTAATAGCGCTAGCTGTTACGGTACTAACGGGCGAGGAACGATCCAGAAGCCTCTCAATACTGCACTGAATTTTCAACACCTCAACATACTGCTTAATGGTGTATCCCCTCACCTGCCTAAACCGACGTGAGAGATAGTACGGGCTGTACCCGCAGGCTTTAGCAATGCTGGTGAGGCTGGGCGTGTCCCTTATATGGTCACGAATATAACGTATGACGGCAGTAGTTTCCATGTAAAATTATTTCCCAAGTATGTGACAAGTTCCAGAGCTCCTCCGTATACTCATCCCCTCATAGATTAGTATGCTAGAAATTTATCTTATCTAAGCTATATACTATTAAAAATACACCAGATATTACGAATATACTGTATTCAAATAATATAAATCAAGAAGTGTTTATTTCTTTGGTTGAATCTCCAATTACTGATTATTTATTATTGGTAATGATTACTTTGAAGCACTGTTTCTATATTATATTTGAGGGTTATCCGGGGGGCTACGGGGTGGTTCCCTGAGTAACCATCATGCTGTGCAGGGGAGAGGTCACTGCATTTTTATATTACTAATAAAAAAGTCAAATGATGGGGCAACCGTCATGAGAAAACCATCGGAATGCAAAACACAAAGAGAATTATCGTGCGGATTAAAACATAAAAAACCAGAATCCGATAAACCTATAGCAAACATATTTTTAACCATTTGTTCATCGAAAAAACTTGGTTCATGAGAATCTATGACTATCTCATCAATAATATTTAATGGGATTTGATAATTGGGGCCATCGGAAAAAGTTTCCTCAAGAAGCATATCTTCATTCCACAAGTCATAAAATGCGCCTCCGTCATAATTTTTACAATCTTTTGCATTGAATAGCGCTTGTGAAATCCCGTCTTTGTTTTTATACAGGAAATCTATATAAGCTTTAGGGAGTCTATATTTTTCAAATATTTCCTTCATATCATGCTCCTTCAGCTATAACTTGAGACAAGTACCCATGTTTAGCTGCTCATTTTGCGATTTTAAATATTCCTCTGCCCGCTTCTTTAAGGTTTAATCACCAAGGTATTTTCGTCTTGGTTATCTGCGGTACAGGCCCGCTGCCTGGGCGGATATATTCGGGGTGGCAGCAGCCGAGCTAGGGGCCGGTGCATCAGCACGCACAATCTGCGACTGTTTAAACCGGCGGTCAGGGGTGCAGGTCTGCTTGTATTTAGTGTCCGCTAAGCTGCGGATCTTCTGCACATAATTCTGCGTCTCGGGGTACGGCGGGATGCCCTTATACTCCTCAACCGCGCCCGGCCCGGCGTTATACCCGGCCAGCACCAGATCCAGCAGCTCATCATCATTCGCGGCGTATTTAGCTAAACGCTCCTTCAACCCAACCAGGTAGCGGGACTGTGCAGCAATCGCATCGTGCGGGTCGCGCCGATCCCCGCCCTGACCCCACTGCGCCCACGCGGCATCGGTAAACTGGGCGATACCCTGCGCCTGTGCGTCGGAGACGGCACCCACCTGCCAGTGGCTCTCCGTCTCAAGCTGCGCGGCAAGAATCCCCGGGCGGTACCCGGTAGCGGATGCGCCCCGCAGCAGATCCTCACGCACCTCGGCGGGCGCATAGGTCAGATCGGTAACCTGGCAGTACTCGTCATAGGTTGCCGCGAGCCCCACCACGCCGCCTCCGAGCAGTACAACGGACGCGATCACCTGCCAGTTAGCCATGAAACCAGCCACGAACTTCGTGAGGAACCCCGCCCTCGACTTTTCAGACGCCATGCCTTCTAGAATAACGCACCCCGCCGCGGAAGCGGACGCGGCCCACACGCGCTAATCGCCGGAGCCTCCTCACGGTGAACGGGGTGCGTGCCGGTGCTGGTTACCGGCACCGGGCGGTGGGCAACCGGGCCGTTGTGCGCAGGTAAAATTTAGACGGGCAACCCTAGAAGAAAATGCTCATATTATTCGCACCATCAGGGAAAGGGATTATGGAAGCTTCTCAGGATAAAGAGCATAAATCAGCAATTGAACTGGATCTATTATTAGATGATTTTGTGTTGGATAAAAACAGTAATTGCTTAAAAGAGCTATTTGAATTACCTAGCGGGAAGTGGGCTGAAGTTAAACATTTCTTTGACCAAGATTATTACGCTTCAAACTATCGCAATTCGAATATTTCTGTCTGCTGGCTGCCAGATGTTGACGGAAGCAGCGATAAGTATCGAATAATCGTATTTTTTGATACAAATGATTTGGTGTCTCAGGTAATATCTTTGAACATGGCAACTTTGTCATCGAATAACTCTTGCTGACTACGCCAGGGCAGGGCGCAGATGCTATTGCCCAGAAGGCATCGGCAGAACTGCCTGTCCTGTTAGGTGAGGACGAAGTTTTTGGCCCACGTGAAATCTCCCGAGGCGCTCTGCCTACTCCGAAACTCCGGCCCGAACTCAGGACCCCCAGCAGGACAATACTCTTTCCCGTACCCACCATGAGCTAACCCCG
>NZ_RBMG01000006.1:0-98139 GCF_003989155.1 Rothia sp. HSID18069
CAACAGGCACGCAGAAGCCCCCCAGACAGTCATCATTCAGAGCCAACCACAACATCAACAGCACCCCTTCAGGGCCCCTCGCCGCGGCGACTCATACAACTATACACACCCCCCACACAACACGCAACCCGAATCAGAGTGTTCTGCGACACAAATAGGTCAGTATTGGGGGATAAACAAGCTATCCGGAGGCCCTCACACCTCAGAGTTCCTTGAAAACACGCGGAACTGCTGGCCTGTTGGACCGTTAAAAATTCTCACAAAAATTTTTCAGCACTCTGGTATCTGGGTGCGGCAGGGGGTAATTACCGGTATGGCAGCGCATTCGCGCCTATGGCGTTCCCACCCACGTTGCAAATAAGAAGGGGGTTTACTGCACAAGCTGTGCAGTAAACCCCCTTCAATGTCTACAGTCAAATCTCTATACGACCGTAATAGCACCCTGGTTTTTCTTACCACGACGCACAATCGCGTACTTACCGTGAAGCAACTGCTCAGCTGTAATTACGGCATCCTCCCCCTGAACCTTTGCCCCGTTAACCGAGGCACCGCCTTCTTTCAAAATGCGGCGTGCTTCAGATTTGGAAGAAGCAAAACCAAGTTCTGTAAGCACCGTAATCAGATCCAGCTGATCTGAAGAGAGCTCAACTGAAGGCAGTTCACTCATCACCGTTTGAAGAGTGCTTTCATCCAAAGCCGCAAAATCACCTTTACCAAAAAGAGCTTCCGAAGCCGCAATAGCCTGATGTGTAGCCTCAACACCATGCACAAGAGCTGTCACCTCATAGGCGAGTCGTTTCTGAGCCTCACGTTTATACGCTTCCGTTTCAACCTTATGCTCGTATTCGCCAATCTCGGCACGAGTCAAGAAAGTAAAGACCTTCAAACGGTCCACGACATCAGCATCAGCGGTATTAAGCCAGAACTGGTAGAAGGCATAGGGTGAGCACATCTGAGGATTCAGCCAAATTGCGTTGCCTTCGCTCTTACCAAACTTCGTGCCATCGGAATTAGTAATCAGCGGAGTTCCAATAGCGTGAACGGTTTTACCCTCAACCTTACGAATCAGCTCAGTACCGCTGGTGAGATTACCCCACTGATCAGAGCCACCGGTTTGCAGGGCGCACCCGTACTGGCGATTAAGCTCAAGGTAATCCAGCCCCTGCAAAATCTGGTATGAAAACTCGGTGTAAGAAATACCCTCTTCC
This sequence comes from Rothia sp. HSID18069, assembly GCF_003989155.1. Classification (NCBI taxonomy): domain Bacteria; kingdom Bacillati; phylum Actinomycetota; class Actinomycetes; order Micrococcales; family Micrococcaceae; genus Rothia; species Rothia sp. HSID18069. Next base: position 1,209 of record NZ_RBMG01000006.1, read on the forward strand.
GAGTTCAGGCGTTTAGCAACGATTTCCTTCTTCACCATAGTTCCCACGCGGAAATGCTTACCAACATCACGCAAGAAATCAATAGCGGAAAGCTGCCCGCCCCAGTCCAAGTTATTCACCATCCGGGCGCCGTTCTCTCCCTCAAACGAGAGAAACCGCTCAATCTGGGAACGCAACGAATCAACCCACCCAGCAACAACTTCACGGGAATTAAGCACACGCTCTGACGTCTGACGAGGATCACCAATCAATCCCGTAAAACCGCCCACCAAACCAATCGGCTTATGCCCCGCAAGCTGCAAACGACGCATCACCAATAGCTGCACGAGGTGCCCCAGATGCAAAGATGCGGCGGTAGGATCGTAACCGGTATAGAACGTTACAGTCTCGCTGCTCAGCGCTTTCTCCAGCGCCTCCTCATCAGTGCTCACGTGCACAAGACCGCGCCACTTGAGCTCCTGCCAAATGTTCTCAAAAGTATCGTCATTATGCTGCGCATTGAGGATGTCGGCAGACATGGTTCTCCGTTTCATACGGGTCGAGGTTGCGTGCCGCAGGTAGCGGATACAACACAAGAGGATTTACACAGGGTTAAGCCTAGCAGGTAGCAACCGAGCGCGCGCTTTCTCAACATCCCGCTTACCCAGCCTCACAGCTGCTGCTACGCGCAGACTTTTAAGCAGTTCAGACCCAAGCGGGTTCTATTCAAGCCCCTCAGGCATACGATCACCTACCAGATGCAAACGTTGAGTGGGCCGAGTCATCGACACATATAAATCCCCCACAGCCCCGAGCGCATCATCAATAAGACGCTGCGGCTCAACAATAACCACAACATCAAATTCAAGCCCCTTTGCCTCCCACGGGGTAAGCACTAGAACCTGATTCTCAAGAGCGTCCTGCGCGGTACCGGTACGCCCGGCGTGTGCCCGCCCCACAGCCTGTGCCACCGCAATATACTCATCTGGTGGGCAGATAACCCCAATCAGTGCCCCGCCGCTGTGCTCAACCTCGCGGTTCACAACAGACACCGTCTCAGCCACCACGCGCTCCGCAGGAACACGGTGAACCTGCGGCCCCCAGTCACCCTGACGCACCGCACGCGGGGCTGACACCTCATAACCAGCCGATCGGGCCACAGCAACAGCAGCATCAGAAATCTGTGCCGGGGTGCGGTAGTTAATCGTCAGCTCATCAAGCGTAAAACGCTCCCCCACAAATGGCTCAAGTGCCTGTTCCCAGGAAGAAGCCGCGGCTGCTGAAGAAGCCTGAGCGATATCCCCCACTACCGTCAAAGACTTCATGGGGCACCGGCGCATTAGCAGGCGCCACTGCATGGGTGAAAGTTCCTGAGCCTCATCCACCACAATATGCCCATACGCCCACGTACGATCAGACTGGGCTGCAGCCGCAGCTGTCATGCGCTCACGCACCGTCTCATTCATCGCTGCAATCTGCTCCGCAGTGACCACTCCGTCAGCCCCGACATCGGCAAGAGACTGATGCACATTCTCCAGTGCCTTAGCGGCGTTCTCCAGGTTCGCCTGATGCTCAGCCGCCGCGCGAGCTGCCGCCGCTGCGCCTGTCACCTTCGAAAAATCGCCCAGCAGTTCGGCTGCTTCATCCAGCAGCGGTACATCTGCCTCGGTGAAAGGAGCATCAGCCTCACGTGCTAGAAGGGCCCGCTCCTGTTCCGTAAAATCAGGTGTCGCAGATATCAGATAGTGCTGTTTCGAAAAAAGCGAGCGCACCAACGTTTCGGGAGAAAGCGGCATCCACGCCAGATTAAGGGCACGGCGCACATCCAAGCTGCCGCGCACATCATCCTGCAAATATGGGCGTTCCACTACCCTGCCCGCCGCCTTATTCAACTGCTCATCCAATGCAGTGGTCAGCTCACGAAGCAGGATTTTTACGAATGTCTCACGTGCCTCATTATGCGGTTTGCCTGTGGCCCTAGCCCGAGCACGGGCAGAACGCACCATCTCAGGAGTCAGCTCAACATCAGTACCCTCAACGTTAAGCTGCTGCGCCTCTTGCGGCACCTTCTGCCGATCAGCAACCGCACGCTCAATCACTTTCACCATACGCAGCTCACCTTTTAAAGCAGCAGCTTTACGGCTCTTCTCGGCCACGGCCTGTAAGCCCGGGTACAAGGTCGCCAACGATGCCATCACCACGCCTGTCTCCCCCAAGGAAGGCAGCACACGTTCGATATACCACATAAACGAATTCGAGGGGCCCACTACCAGCACGCCTGCCTTAGCGAGACGCTCACGATTCGTGTATAGCAGGTATGCGGCACGATGCAGAGCAACTGCCGTTTTACCTGTTCCCGGCCCGCCCTGCACCACGCGCACGCCCGCCAGGTCCGAGCGGATAATCGCATCCTGCTCAGCCTGAATAGTCGCCACAATATCATTCATGCGCCCCGTACGCTTCTGATTGAGCGCAGCCAGCAGTGCACCATCGCCATGTAACTCACCTGAATCCTGCAGCATGGCTGGGTCAAATACTTCATCTTCAAGGTTCACCACGGTGCGGCCTTCAAGCATGAGGTGGCGACGACGACGCACCCCCATTGGCGTGAACGCTGTTGCCTGGTAAAAAGTTCCCGCTTTCGGGGCACGCCAATCCATTAACAGGCGGTTCTGCTGCTCATCAGTAATCCCCAGCCGCCCAATATAGCGGGTCACGTCCTCGCCCCCGCGGCTCATATCTAAACGACCAAACGCCAACCGCGCATCTACCGCGTTAAGCTGCGCTAGACGGTCCTCATAGTGGGCTGCAAATGAGTCCCGTTCCGACCGGTTCTGGTGCCCACCCACTGCCTGGTTCTTCCGCACCTGCGCGAGCTTCTGCTCAGTCTCTTGCCGCAAAGTATCAAGACGAGAATACAGGCGTGAAACATAGTCACGCTCAAGGTTGAGCTGCTCCGCGAAAACCCGCTCCCTGCGGCGTTCCGCCTCTTCTACATTCGCGTACTGCTGGTCATCTGCGGACAAATGCGGCTCCTTAGAACAGTAATACCGCCCGGGCGAGAACCGCCGGGCGGTATCGAAAATACGGTGAACTATTCTACAGGGTTCACACAGGGGTGGGAAACTTACCCTAAGCTAAAACCCAAGAAGAATTACTCAGTGACTGCGCTAAGGCTCTCAATATGGTACGACTCAAGCGCGGTACGACCGCCCAAGCCATCAAGCTCAAGGAGCACACCAATACCAGCCACCTGCAGCTGTGCCCGCTCCACCAGCTTCGCCGCAGCTACCAGGGTACCTCCGGTAGCTAAAATATCATCCAATAAAAGCACCCGAGTACCCGTTGGGAAATCATTGCAGTGAATCTCAACGGCAGCCGTACCATACTCTAGGGAGTACTCTTCACGGAATGTCTCGCGCGGCAGTTTACCTGCCTTACGCACCGTCATAATCCCTTTACCCGTGGCGTAGGCAAGCGCTGACGCTAACAAAAAACCACGCGCCTCAACACCGGCCACCACATCATAGGTACCTTCAAACCGGCGGGCCAGCTCATCAATGCATTGTTTGAATACCTTGGCATTGGCAAAAAGCGTGGTCACATCGTAGAAAAGGATACCCTCGTGCGGATAATTCTCAATGGTTGTGCACGCATCAGGTACGATCTGCTGCATGGGGGCAGGCTCGGTGACGCTCATATATCTCGCTTTCCGGTGGCGGATGCTGTGCATCCAAGGTGTCTGTGCAACCCCATTTAGTCGGGGGCATGGTGCTAATGTAGCCTACAGAATTCTACTCTGTTTTAGCGGCACCTCGCTTTTATTCGGTGAGTCCCAAGGCGGCCCGCAACTCACGTTTGAGTATTTTACCGGTTGGCCCTAACGGTAGCTCGTTCACAAAAAGGTAGCGGCGTGGGTGCTTATACGCTGCTAAGTGGGTGCGGGCCAAGCTGTCTAACTCATGTTCCAGCTGAGAGGTATTTGTGGCCTCACGCGGAAGAATGACCGCTAGGATTTCTTCTCCCACCCGCTCGTCGGGGACCCCCACCACGGCGGCGGTACGCACTTGAGGGTGTGCGTAGAGCACATCTTCAATTTCTCGCGGGTACACCGAGTAACCGTTGCGCAGCACCATATCTTTAATACGGTCAAGAATATAAATATTGTTATCTGCGTCGATACTGGCAATATCGCCGGAGGCGAACCACGAACCGTCGAAAGCCTGTTCTGTGGCTTCTGGGTTTTCCCAGTACCCTGCCATCACGTTTTCTCCCGAGATCCAGAGCTGCCCGGCCTCTCCGGTGGGCGCTGGGGTACCGTCCTGCTTGCGTACCTGTATCCGCACCCCGGGCAACACACGCCCCACCGACCCGATGATCAGGCCAAACTGCGACCGATTAAAGCAGACCACCGGCGACGTTTCGCTCAGTCCGTACCCCTCATAGATGGGGCAGGAGATCAGTTTCTCAAATCTCCGATGCGCCGGTTCCGGCAGAGGTGACCCACCGGATATACCGAAACGGATACGCCCCCTCAAGCACACTGAGCTTTCGGGATTAGACTCAAGAACATCGGCGAGCGCTAGGTACATGCTGGGTACCGCCGCGAGCACGCTCACGCGGGCCTGTTCAATGAGATACAGCGCGTCAGCGGGAGTGAACCGAGGCAAAAGGGCAACGGCGGCTCCTGCACTAAATGTGGCGTTCATGGACACGGTTTGTCCGAAGGCATGAAAAAGCGGCAGCCCACCAAAGATGATGTCTGCGTTAGTGAACCCGAAAACCTCCGCGCAGCTATGTGCGTTACTGAGGATATTTGCGTGAGTTAGAGTGGCACCTTTAGGCTTTCCGGTGGTTCCTGAGGTGTAGAGAATAAGCGCGGGATCTGCCCCACAGACCGGTAATGGAGCGAGTACCGCTCGAGTGTTATCAAGTGAGTTCGTGTCAAAGGGGGCGAAACAGGTTTCTGAGCTCTGCCCTGTAACCGCGCGAAGTATTTCAAAGCGCAGAGTGCCTCGCTCAATGTGGGGAATACGCGGGGCTTCTTCGGCTAGCCTTGTGCCCTCCCAGGCGAAGAGGACTTTTGCTGTGCTGTCTTGAATGTGGTGTTCCAGCTCGGCCGCGCTCAGTAACGGATTCAACGGTACGCAGATAGCGCCTGCGGCAAGGACACCATAGTAGATAGCGGGCATAAGGGGAACGTTGGGAAGTGAAAGTGCGACGCGGTCGCCTTCACGTACACCGATACTCTGCAGGTAGTCTTGTACGCGGGCGGCTGCCTGAGCTAGTTCACGGTAGCTAATATGGGTTACCCCACCGGCAGCGCTGGGGACAATGAGTGCCGTGTCGTTATTGTGGGCTTTGTCGGCTAAAAGGGCAGCGATATTATTGCGCGGCTGTGGCGCGACTGCGGGAAGGTGCGTGTGTGAGTCTTTCCGCGTCTCGGCGGGTGCAGCGAAGTGTTGTTGGTGTTGGGGTTCGCTAGTTGGCATGTAATGTCCTTGCGGGCAGGGGTCGTGAGATGCACCTGATGGGGGCGCATAAGATAGTGCAGCACGTTCTCACTATTTTAGTCCTTTACATGGCTCGTTTGGGAGGCTGCGGCTGGCCCCGAGACACCTCCCCATTCTTCTTATTATGATAAAATCATTTTTTAATATTTTTAGTAATTCACAATAAGTACTTTGAGCACAGACTCCCCCGTACCACACCGATAAATCGCCCTATTAGGGAAGAGAAACCATGAACACACAAATACCCCAACCTTCTCAAGATACACACCTCACCAGTCAAGACCTTGATTTTCTCAACTCAATCTTTGACCTTGTGCGCGACAATAAGCCCCTAGCGCTCACCTCGCTCCTTAACCAGGGCATACCCGTGAATCTCACCAACTCCAACGGCGATACCCTACTTATTCTCGCCGCGTATCACGAACACAAAGACATGGTGCGCATCCTCATTGATGCTGGGGCTGATCTGAACCGCCTCAACGACAGGGGACAAACCGCGCTTGTATGCGCCGTATTCCGCGATAATGAGCCCATCGCACAGGCGTTGCTAAAAGCAGGTGCTGACCCTCACCTCGGCACACAAACCCCTGCCCAGGTGGCACAGTTCTTTGATCTGCCAAACATGCAGAAGTTACTTGCTAATTAGCCTATTCACAAGAGCCAGTCCCTCAAAGTGCACCGGAGCCGCCGAACACCCATTGTTCGGCGGCTCCGACTAGCTCTCTACCTGAAACTCTTAAAGCTACTGACCTGCCGACCAGGCAAGGAAGCTTTCAGCAAGTTCCTGACCGCCCGAGGGGTCACGTGTTACCACCATAACGGTATCGTCCCCAGCGATGGTCCCTAAAATAGCTTCTAAACCGCTCTGATCAATGGAGGAAGCCAAAAACTGTGCCGCCCCCGGTGGTGTACGAAGGATAGTTGTATTACCAGATCCTTCAGCTGTAATCAGCAGTTCTTTGAACAGAGAAATCATACGCGCATCCGGGGTTTCTCCCCCGCCGCGCCGGGCAGGGTAATTCGGAACTGCGTAAATTAGCCCGGAGCCTTCATCACGGATACGCTCGGCACCGATCTCAACAAGGTCACGGGATAGAGTAGCTTGGGTGACTTTCATACCATCATCAATGAGGTACTGCGCCAATTCGGCCTGAGAACGTACGCGTCGGGTTTGCAGCAGCTCAACGATGCGAGCCTGACGCGCGATTTTGGTCGAGGGGAAAGGCATGTCTCTTCTTCTTCCTTCGGTCATTATCGTGGAGGTACAGCCGTCGGAACACCGGAAGGTTACCGGGCGGCAAAATCTCCTCCATAAAGATAATACACGCACACATAAATATTCGCTCAAAATAGGTATTATGCGAAGAATAATTTAAAAAGATTTAGGGTGAAAAACTCAAATATTTTCTATTTTCTCCTTGTCAATCCACACTAACAAAATTTATGTGTTATTCACCACCATTATTGATAGGGGTAACGAAAAGAGGCGGATATCAGCGGCATTCAACAGCCGCAGATACCCGCCTCTAAAACTCAATATGAGCCAACTCTAAAGGTTAATCGAGTTCAAGATCTTCTTCACCCTCATATTCACTTTCAAGAGCTTGCTGTCGAGCGCGTCGAGTCAAAATAACACCCACATAACCGCCACCAATGAGAACAAGCAAAGCACCAATAAAGCTGGCCCACCCAATCAGTTTCTGTCGGCCCACGGTACCCTCATCTACTTCATGCAGGCTGCCCTTTTCACCAGTGCGAATTACCTCAAGCTGGTTATCTCCAGTTTCGACCAACAACGCGCTCACTTCACGCGGGAAGTCAGAGGAAACCATACCGGTCTGAGAGCCACGGAATTCAATCTCCTCACCCCGGCTTACTTTCTGACGGTCTTTCAGATTCGAACGATATGTTTTCCCATCAATACGCTCATCAACCGGCAAAGTGCCCTTATAACGGGCCACATTATCTTTCGTTTCCAGGTCGGGGGTAACATCGACAAAAGAACCCTCTATCACCCACGTTTTACCGGTAATACCGGTATCCTGCTGCGCCGCAAACAACGCCCGACCACCCACAACGCACAGAGCAACAGCCAGGATAAGAGCCGCAACAACACTCAGCACCGCGCCCCAGCTCACGCTAGCGCGGTTCTCTGAATACTCCTCGTATTCCTCATCCCCGTGCATCTCGAAGAATTCCGAGTCTACTTCCTCGACTTCATCATCCTCATCAAAAAAATCTTCGTCAACGACTTCTTCGCCGCCGTCGATATCTTCGATGTATTCGCCGTCTACTTCGTCGTATTCTTCGTGCTCGTATTCTCGTTCAGCCATGAATGTGTCTCCTAGTATTTTCTCTACGGTCTAGGGTACCGGTCTACAACGCATTTGAGAAAGCCGACGCGGCCCAAAACTTTAATTCCATCAAAGGTATAAATTATGCATATCTAACAACAAATATACGTTGTAACGACCCTGCACCAGACAATGGGGCGGGTGAGCAACCGCTCCCCCGCCCCGTCAGCAGCACCGAAATCAGTCCTATACGCGCGCTACAGCACCGAAACGTTCCGTCGCAACAGCTACCGCCGCCTCACGGGACGCACTTGCCTCTTCAGCCGTTAGGGTGCGGTCAGGAGCGCGGAACCGAAGCGCAAATGCTAAGGACTTCTTCCCCGGCTCAATACCCGCACCGCGGTAATCGTCAAACACCCTAATATCCTCCAAAAGCTCGCCAGCGCCCTCACGCAGCGCACGAGAAACCTCGGCGACAGGTACCGACGCATCCACCAGCAGAGCAACGTCCTGGGTGGCGGCGGGGAAGCCGTATATCGGGGCTGCCTGCGGCGCAGGGGCTTTCACATCCAAAAGGGCAGTGAAATCCAGCTCGAACGCACAGGTACGTTCAGGTAAGTTCTCAGTCTGCAAAAGCTTAGGATGAAGCTCACCAGCAAACCCGACCGTCTCGCCTTCAACGGTGCACAGGCGCGCAGTACGCCCTGGATGGAACGCCTGGTGTGTGCCCTGCACGATCACCAGTTCCACGCCCACAGCATCAGCAATCAGACGCACCGCATCCAATGCATCGCGCCAATCATAGGGGCGTGCCTGCGTGCCTGGCATCGGGTCGTGTTCAGCGCCGGTGAACAAGCCACCCATATGAATTGGTTGTTCGGGAATACCGGCGTTTAGCTCAGCCAATACTTCATCACTGGGGCGCTGCCCCAAGGGCGGGTTCAATGCCGAGCCGTGCTGGGGGCGCGGAATAAACACACGTCCAGCCTCGAAAATCGCCAGGTTCTTAAACCCTCGCGAAAGATTACGCTTCAGCACCCCTACCAGCCCCGGCAGCAGCGAGCGGCGCATCCACCCCTGCGCTGAAGAAATCGGGTTTACCAGACGCACCGAAGCGACCTGCTCCCCCGCCACAGGTGCAACCCAGCGGGCGTTTTCATCCGCTGAAACAAACGGGTACGCAAAAACTTCAGTCATACCGGACGCGGCAAGTGCGTCCACAACACGGCGGCGCATCGACTGCTCGGGAGTGTACCCGCGCCCGGCTGGTGCCACCGGCAAAGACGAAGGAATCTTATCGTACCCGTCGATCCGGGCGATCTCCTCCGTCAAGTCCTCTTTCGCCAGCAGGTCGGTACGCCACGAAGGAACCGTCACAGAATAACCGTTCTCAGTTTTTTCAACGTCGCACCCGATTTCACTCAGGCACGCAACAATCTGCTCCTGTGAGTAGTCCACACCGATACGGCCAGCGGTGTACTCGGAAGGCAGATCAATTACCACGGGATGATACGGCAGAGCCGCATCGGTCACCCCAGCATCAGCTGTACCACCTGCCAGCTGAGTCAGTAGCTCGACCGCCCGCTGCGCTGCCGCCTGCTGAATCTGTGGGTCTACCCCACGCTCAAACCGCTTCGAAGCCTCAGAAATCAGCTTATGGCGGCGGGCAGTACGCGCAATAGATACTTCATCGAAACGCGCTGCTTCAATCAGGATATTCTTCGTCTCAGCCGTAACCTCGGTAGAAGCACCGCCCATGACACCGGCAAGACCGATAACGCCGGAATCATCGGTAATCACGATATCCTCGGGGTGCAGGTCGCGTTCAACGCCGTCCAAAGTCGTCAGCTTCTCCCCTGCGACTGCTCGGCGCACCACGATTTCTCCCTGTACCTTATCGGCATCATAGAAGTGCAGCGGCTGACCGGTCTCAAGCATCACATAATTGGAAATATCTACTGGCAGCGAGATAGAACGCACGCCCGCTAAACGCAAACGCGAAGCCATCCACGTGGGTACCGGCGCGGTCGCATCCACACCATTAACCCGGCGCATGACAAAGCGTATGGTTGCAGGGTTCTCGTGAATTGGTGCAGAGTCTTCCAGGCGTACCGGAATGCCTTCGGAGTTCGCTTTGGGGGCGCGAGCGCCGTATTCCAGAACAAAATCGTTGAAAGAAGTTCCGGTCGCATGCGCGTATTCACGGGCAATACCGCGAATCGAAAACGCATATCCGCGATCAGGAGTCACATTAACCTCGGCTGCTTCGTCATACAGACCCAAAAGCTCCAGCGCATCTGACCCAAGTTCCGGATCGAGTCCCAGGGTGGAGAGCACCAAAATACCGCCGTGGTCCTCACCAATACCCAGCTCGCGGGTGGAGGCAATCATACCGGCAGACTTGTGCCCGTAGGTTTTACGGGCGGTAATAGCGAAATTTCCGGGTAGGACGGCACCGGGGAGGGTCACCACGACTTTGTCGCCGACCTTGAAGTTGTGGGCGCCACAGATAATGCCCTGCACACCGGATTCTTCGATACCTTTACCGGTGAGAGTCTGCTGCTGCCCCTCAGGAACAACACGCACCTGGCACCAGTTCACAGTCTTACCGTTAGAATGCGTCTCAGGTTCTATCGAGAGCACCTGACCGATCACAATAGGGCCAGAGATCTCATCGGCCGGACGGTGCACAGCCTCCTCTTCCAGCCCAACCTTCACGAGGGTGTCCAGTACGTCTTCAGCCGTCGCGTCCTCAGGAACAGGCGCGAACTCACGCAACCATGATAGGGGTACTCGCATTGTTTTAAATCTCCATCCCGAACTGCTCAGAGAAACGAATGTCGCCCTCAATCATGTCATGCATATCGGGGACGTTATTACGGAACATAAGGGTACGTTCAATACCCATGCCGAAGGCGAACCCCGAATATACTTCGGGGTTGATCCCGGCCGCACGCAACACATTGGGGTTTACCATGCCGCAACCGCCCCACTCAATCCATTGCGGACCACCCTTGGCGTTCGGATGCCACAAATCTAGCTCAGCGGAAGGCTCGGTGAAGGGAAAGAAGTTCGGACGCAAACGAATCCTAGCTTCCTCACCAAACATGGCGCGGGCCATATACTCCAGGGTGCCTTTCATATCAGCCATCGTCAGGCCTTTATCAACCGCAAGCCCCTCAATCTGATGGAATACGGGGGTGTGTGTGGCATCCAGCTCATCTGTACGGTACACCTGACCGGGGCACACAATGTATAACGGCAGCTCACGGGTAAGCATGGCGCGCATCTGCACCGGGGAGGTGTGGGTGCGCAGTACCAAATGTGCCTCTCGCGGCTCGACGTAGAAGGTGTCTTGCATATCGCGTGCCGGGTGGTCAGGCTTAATGTTCAGGGCATCAAAGTTGTACCACTCAGATTCCAGCTCCGGCCCATCAGCGACTTCCCAGCCCATACCTACGAAGATATCGGTGAGTTTTTCCTGCATGAGCGCCACAGGATGCCGTCCACCCAGCGAACGCCGCGCTGAAGCCGCTGTCACATCAACTGCTTCTTCCTCTAGGATGCGCGCCTCGCGCTCGGCCTCCAGTTCAGCAGTACGCGCCTCAATAGCCTCGGTGAGCGCCGCACGTGCCTGCCCCAGCAGTTTCCCCACGGGTCCCTTGTGCTGATTCTGAAGGTCACGCATTTGCTTGTTTGCCAAGCTCATGCTCCCCTTATCACCGAAAAAGCCTAGGCGCACCGTTTTAAGCGATTCAAAATCTTTGGCACGTTCGCGGAGGGCGGTCAGTGCGCGCTCGCGCTCAGCGTCAAAGGCGGCGCGCACAATCTCAAGCCCACTTTCGGGGTTTTCATTGAGAATCTGTGCGATGCTGGCGAGGGTTTGCGCCGATTCAGGCACGTTCTCGGTCTCCTGCACGGGATCGGTCATTGCTACTCTTCTCTGCGTTCTTCCTGAGGTTAGGGGCGCACCCTACAATTTTGAGGGGCCTGCCCATCCTTACTATTTTAGTGCAGTCGGAGGGCTCTTTCACCGTTTGCCCCTCTCACGTTTCTGCTTTGCAGCACGAAGAGTACATATAGGAACCGGCCGCATCCCAGTTGGCGGGGTGCGGCCGGTTTTGCAGGCTACTTTCACGGTGCAGCCGAAAAGTTACGGGAACCTACTTGAGAGCAGCTTTCACTGCCGGGTCGAAAGCGGCGCGAATCCACAGAACATTGGCAATAAACCAGCCAGCATAGAGCGGCACAAAACCATAGCGTTGAGTATCAAGAATGTTACCTAGAAGGGACATAATAGCGATCAGCCCGCCCAAAATTGCGAAGATAAGCCCAATTGTCAGGCCCAGCCGGTTACCGTTTTGCACCATGAAATAGACGGTGAGGTAAACGGCAGCCGAAACAACAAGCAACCCAATGCCGCCAGCAACCCCGAATTCAGGCAGTCCCGCAAGAGGTTTAGCGTTACCCGGCGCAAATGCCGAGATGAGCCCATGAATAAAACAGATAATCGCCGACACAATCATAATTTCTTGTAGACGAAGAATTTTAGGATGTTTAGAAGGCAGATTAAAAAGGTTGCTTGCAGAGTCTCCGCCTTCTTGAATATAAATGGCTTGCGTATCAGAAGGAACGGCGTCGCTCCTAAAATTCTGCGGGTCGTACGAGGGGGGTTGAGCAGTCATCATTGTCTCCCATATGTATGTGATTTTTAACTCAATAGTACCGTTGGCGGTGTGGCAGTCAAATTAGACGCGCACCGCCGAAGGTTTTCAGCCGAACATCACAATAAACCGCGTCGCCAAGGCATACCACATCACTGTTTTAAAATGCCTTAGTACGAAGTTTCTCCCCTTTCCCATGCCCGATAAAGTCCTGAAGAACCCAATAGTTCAGACCACGGTTATCGAAACACCGCTGACCCCTAAGCGCCCGGATACCGTCTTGGTACCGGGCGCCCATCAGAAGCATACTCAGCGGTTTAGAACAACCCAGAAGCGATAAAATCGTTCTCGTCTTTGATACCGGGAGGTACCGCAAAAACGGCGCTGCCGGTGTGTTTAAGATACTCACTGAGCGCATCGGACTGGGTCATGGTATCCAGAAGCGGGATGAAGTGGGTGCGCGGGTCACAGACGAACGCTATAAAGAACAGCCCAGCATCCAGGTGTCCAAGTCCGTCGGAGCCATCCGTGTAGTTAAACCCGCGGCGTAGCATCTGAACACCATTATTTTGGTTCGGGTGCATGAGCCGCATATGCGAATCATCGGGAATGATAGGGCCGTTTTTACCCTTCATATTGAAATCTGGGGTGGTAAATTCCTCTCCGCCTGAGAGCGGCGCGCCTGATACTTTAGTGCGCCCAATAATATCTTCTTGCTCATGCAGGCGGGACCGGTCCCACGTTTCAATAATCATGCGGATGCGGCGTGCTGCGAGGTAGGTGCCGCCGTTCATCCAGTCGGGGTTTCCCTCAGAGTTCTCGGAGGAAGCCCACACATGTTTCTTCAGCAGCTCCGGCTCTTGGATTTTGAGGTTGTTCGTACCGTCTTTGAAACCGAAAAGGTTACGTGCCGTCACCTGACTCGTAGAAGTCGATGCGGTGCGTCCAAACCCTAGCTGGCTCCAGTGCACCACGGCCCGGCCCGCAGCAATACGGATTAAGTTACGGATGGCGTGGAAGGCCACCTGTGGGTCATCAGCACACGCCTGAATGCACAGGTCCCCGCCGCTGCGTTTATCGTCAAGGGCATCACCGGACATTTTAGGGATATTGACGAGCGCAGCAGGCAGCTTGTCTTTGAACCCAAAACGGTCTTTATTATCCTTATCGACAAAGAACGACCGGCCGAGCCCAAAGGTGAGAGTCAGATGCGCGGCAGAAAGATCGTAGGCTTCTCCCGTGTCCTTCGGCGGGGCCTCATAAGTGGAGACATCACCCACAACTTCACCAGCCATGAGCTTTTGGGAAGCGGCAGTCCAGTCTTTAAAAAGTTTCTTGATTTCTTCTTTATCGGTTGTTTTGAGGGTGAGAGCCACAAAGTACATACGATCCTGCACTTCGGTGGAAATGCCGCTCTGGTGCTCCCCGAAGAAAGAGTGGGTATCTTTCACCTCCTGACTCTTATTATCTTTACTGTCGTTCTGCTTCTGCTCGGTAGCGCAGCTGGCGAGTGTACCTGCTGTGGCAATACCAACAGCAGTCAGTGCGGTACCGGTTAGGAGGGCGCGACGGTTAGTTCCGTGCGGTGTGGTGCCCTGATCTGTTGGGGGCACCGGGTAATTTTCTTCGCGCATGTGGTTTCTCCCTAATGGGTTTGTTATGGAATACGGGCCATGCGTGTGTGTTGATGCGGTGTTTACCCCAGCGGGGTGCGGTGTGGGATTTTCTGCACCCCGCTGGGGCCGTCAGTGCTGGCTCTACCTAGACTGCGTGCCCGTTGTTGTTACTGGGCTGAGCCTGCCGCGCTGGCGCTTGAATCGTCTGAGGTAGACCCAGCTGATGCCGAGGACCCTGCTGATGCGCCAGAGCTACCGGTAGCTGAGGCTGAACCTGATGCCCCAGCAGACGCCGCACCTGAGGCACCCGCGCTATTTGATGCCCCCGCCGAGGCTGAAGCCGATGCGGAAGCACCCGCTGATTCTTTCTCGGTGGACGTGTCATTGCCGGTTTCGTCAACAACAGCAGCCGTCAGCTCGGAGAGCGGCTCGGCGAGTGCACCCACCGCGTCAGAAAGCTCACGTACCTCAGCCTCGCTGAGCTCCTTGTAGGATTTGAAGTCGTCACCGCTCTTGTGCTTATCGAGCAGAGTCTGCACAGCCGCGAACTTGCTCTCAATATTCTTGGAGAGCTTGCCGTTCTTCTTCTCAAGGATGGGGCGTACGTTTTCGTAGGCAACCTTAGCGCCGTCAATATTGCCTTGGAAATCGTAGAGGTCGGTGTGCGACCAGTTTTCTTCCTCACCGGTGGTCTTGGTGTGTACGATCTCGTCCAACAGTTCTTTCGCGCCGTTGGTGATGTCATCAACCTTCAGCTCTTGCGCGAACTTCTCGGAGTGTACGTGGTCGTACAGTTCTTTGGTGTCCTTGACCAGCTGGTCTGCGACTTTCTTCCGCTCATCCTGCGTGAGGGGGGTGTACTCCTTACCGTCATTCTTATCGGCCTTGGGCTGCCACAGATCCTTCTCGATCTTGTGCCAGCCGCTCCACTCGCTGATCTTGCCTTCCTGCAGGTCAGCCTCGCGGGCGTCCAGGTTCTGGTCAAGGGAGGTGCCGTACTTTTCCGCTACAGGTTCGATACGCTCGTAGTGAAGACGGGCGAGAGCGTACTTGGCTTTAGCTTCTTCGGTCTTGCCCTCTGCGTAGAGCTTTGCGAACTCTTCGGTCTTGGTTTGCAGAGACTCAACTTGGTCTTTCACATACGAGGCGTACTGGGTGGAGGCGGTATCGCGTAGCTTCTGTATGTCCTCAGCCACGGGTTTAGCGTTCTCGTTCTTGGTGACCTTAAAGTCTCCCTGAATGCCGTCACCGACCATACCCGGTTTGCAGGCGGTCTTGTAGGAGCCCTCGGGCAGATCAACCACCAGCTCACGGGTGAGGTTGGGGCCGATGTTCTCGACCTCTGAGATAATACGCAATCCGTCAGAACCAAGCACATAGAACTCAGTAACCTTGGTACCTTCGTTCTTGACCTTAAAGGTAACCTTACCGGCCTTGGTTTCGGTGGCTGATAGTTTGCAGGCGGTATCAGTTGAGGTAACAGAAATATTACCGTCGTTTGAGGTGCCGCCTGAGGAGTTCGAGGAACTAGCGTTATTCTTTGGGTTGTCGGTGCAACCAGTCAGCAGGATGGCGCTAACCGACAGCAGGGCGCCTGCGGAAACAAGTGACTTTCGCATAGTGTGTTTTCCTTTGTTTGGGGACAGGGGAAAATCTAGGGGGTACCGTTAGATAGCGGCTGTGTTGTGGTAGTACCACCATTTTCAGGGGTACTGTTTGCCGCAGCGGCAACATTCTTAGGCGCACTGCTTTGGCGCACGCGACGGTGGCGCAATTGCACCCGGAAGAAAAGGGTCATGATAATACTGACGTACAGCACCCAGGCAATGGCTTCAATCCAGGTGGTAGTGCTTGAGAGGTTAAAGACCGCTTTTAGCATAGTGCCGAGGAAACTGCCGGGGTCAATGTATTTGTAGGATTCAAAAACAATGTTGTTGATCCCGGGGAGAATATTTGCTTCCTGCAGGTCATGCAGCCCGTAGGAAAGTACACCTGCGGCAATAATAATGAGGAACGCACCAGTCCAGGTGAAGAATTTGGCGAGGTTAATTTTCATAATGCCGCGCATCATAGCCCACGCGAGGAGTACTGCAACGATGATTCCAGTAAGCGCCCCATAAACGGGCAGTGCGGAATCAGCAGAGCCCTGCTCTGCGGTTGCGGCTTGTGTTGCCGACCAGATAAATAGGGTGGTTTCCAGCCCTTCACGCCCAACGGAGAGGGCTGCGAGAAGAACGACCGCCCAGGTGCTGCCCTGCACCGCGTCGAGCTTAGTGTGCAGTTCTGCGGAAAGCGCGCGGGCATTCTCTGCCATCCAGAAAATCATCCAGGTGACGAAACCGACCGCGATGATTGAGAGCGAACCGCCAATTGCTTCCTGAGCTTCGAAGGTGAGGGTTTTAGGACCGTAGGTGAGAAGTGCCCCAAATCCTAGTGATACCACGACCGCAAAGGCTACTCCCGCCCAGACTTTGGGAAGGAGGTGGGTTCGTTGAGTTTTATGGATATAAGCGATGAGGATACCGACCACAAGTGCAGCCTCTAAGCCTTCGCGCAGCCCGATAAGGAAGTTGCCTGTAAATGCGGCCCAAAAGTTCATAGCTTTATCACCATAACGTTAGAGTTTCCTTCTCTAATTAACACTCTAGAGTATCTGTGTGCCACGACTCCCAAGCTGAGATGTGTCACTACACACACTTTTTTGCCTCCGGTGACAGATTCGGCTGTAACTGTCTTTTAGCTACATATCGCCAGCATAATAATTCATACTATCTTTAATAACCCCTTTAAAGTAAGGGGAAGTTACCTATAGAAAGATGTATTTTTGAATACTGTTACGTTTCCGTTCCCCAGCCGAGGGCAAGCTTGCTGACCGCAGTTTCGCTGGAAAAACAGCTAACCGACGTAACAATTTGACAGAACACACCAGCTCGTTGGTGTAAAAACCTAACCAACGGCATGTACCGCGGCCAATAAAGCCTCCACAATCGGGTAATCCGCAGGAATCCACTCCAAACTCAGCACTGTTGAGGCATTATGGTCAGACCCCAATGGAAGCCACCGCAGCTCGCTATGGTCCTGTAAAGGGTGAGGCTCACCCAACGTGAGTTCTGCAAAGAAAACCCTCATCGCCGCATTATTGTTCAGCACCCAGCCCTGGGGGTGCGGCCCCGTAAGTTCCTGCCCCAGCTGAACCTGCACGCCCAGCTCTTCCGCAAGCTCACGGGCGAGCGCTTTTTCGCAGGACTCCCCCGGCTCAACCTTCCCGCCGGGAAATTCCCACAACCCGGCTAATGCCTCAGGCGCTGACCGCCTGGCAACCAACAGCCGGGTAGGAGACTGAAGCGAATCGAAAATTGCCGCGCCCACCACCTGCACAGGGTAATGCGTCATCATGCTTCTATGCCTCCGCAGGACGATAAACATCCGGTTCCAAATAAATTACCCGTGCCGCCGGAACAGCCTCACGGATCCGTGCCTCCGCCTCGTCAATCTCGTTTGCCACAGTAATACCAGTATCAGCATCGTGGATGCGGATCTTAGCCGCCACCAAAATTTCCTCGGGCCCCAAATGAACGGTCTTAATATGGATTAGTCGGTCAGAATCACCGTTCTCAATAGCCGTGCGGATCTTTGCCAGATCCTCGGGAGTTGCTGCCTCCCCCAGGATCAGCGACTTCATTTCGGAAGCTAAAAACACGGCAATAACCACCAGCAGCACCCCGATCGCCAGAGTACCGGCAGCATCCCACAGCCCGTTACCAGTCAGCAGGGTCATGCTCACCCCAAAGAGCGCCAGAATCAGGCCCAAAAGGGCACCTGCATCCTCCAACAAAAGCACTGGAAGCTCTGGGTTTTTTGAGGTGCGCAAAAACCGGAACCACCCTTGTGTTCCCTTCAGTTCGCGGGATTCTTTGACCGCTACACGGAATGAGTTGCCTTCAAGAAGAATGGCGCCCACCAGCACAGCCACCGGAACCCATTGCCACTCGGTAATGCCATGCGGGTCGTGCCATTTCTCGTACCCCTCATACAGGGCAAACAGCCCACCTAGGGCAAAGATAATAATCGACACGATAAACGCGTAAATATAGCGGTTACGGCCATACCCGAATGGGTGCTCTTCGTCAGCGGCACGCTGGGATACTTTCCCACCCACTAGCAGAAGAAGCTGGTTCCCTGAATCTGCCACCGAGTGAATGGCTTCGGCGAGCATTGAAGAAGAACGAGTTAGAATAAACGCCACAAATTTCAGCACCGCAATGCCCAGGTTTGCCACGAGCGCCGCAATAATCGCGCCGGAACCGGAATGGCTAGAATTGGCAGACATAGCTCTCCATCTATCGGTCAGTCAGAACAAAACTTAAATACATGCCGCTCACTAGGGGCGGTTCTGCGCCATCGCCGAGGCGTACAGGCACACGGCCGCCGCTGTGCCCACGTTCAAAGATTCAGCCGCCCCGTAGACGGGAACCGCCACGCGCATTGACGACGCCGCTTTTTCCTCGCTGCTAAGCCCCTGTGCCTCATTCCCAAACAACCACACAGTTGGTTTCGATAAGTTGAATGAGCCTTTCACCCCGGCTGGAACGGGCGTCTCGATATTAGCGGGGCGTGCCAGAGAGTACTCCACCAGTTGCTGCAGATCCACCGTACCGTACCCGTCAGCGGCCAAAACCGTCATTCCCTGAGATTTGGCGTCCTCCGCAAAATCTTCAAGATCAACACTCTGAATCAGCGGCACATGGAATAGCGAACCGGCTGTTGCCCGCACTGTCTTCGGGTTATATAAATCCACTGTGCCCTTTGACGCCACCACCACATCAGCCCCCGCGGCATCAGCCACCCGCAGGATCGTACCAGCGTTTCCCGGATCTTGTACACGTGAAAGCACCGCAATAAGACGCGGGTTCAGCGCCCCCTCGCCCCATAACCGTCCAGCAGGGGCGTCAAGTTTAAACGACACCGCAATAATGCCCTGAGGAGTGAGAGCATCGGCCATCGCTTGTAGCACCTCGTCCGTCACCACACGCATAAAAACGCGGCGCCCCTGCTCGGGTGTGGGTGTGCCGTGCACCTCTTCTAATAGCTCGGCAATGTCGGGGTGGCGGTCGAACGCCTCTTCCGTCACGTATACTGCATCCAGCACCGGGCGGCGCAGGTGCGCATGCAGCGCTTCACGAACAGCCTGCGGGCCCTCAACCAAAAACTGTCCCCGTTTACGGCCAGCACGGGTGCGTAGTTTCGCAATATCACGCACACGATCGGCCTGAGGGTTCGACATAATCACTGGGGAACTGATTCGTTCAAGAAAACTCACTCTTCAAGAGTACAGGCAAAGCCCTCCCAATGCCCGTTACTTCCGTGATGCTTTCGGGAAGGCACAGTACAGCAAAACGGCTGCCGCATACAATATGCGGCAGCCGTTCAAGCTCTTAATTACCCCGCACATGACGGGAGGTAACAACTGTTTTTATGCAGCCTTCGGCGCGGAGGTGTCCTCAGGCAGGTTGTTTTTGGCAATCTCAACCAGGGCGTTAAACGCTGCGGTATCGTTTACGGCCAGCTCAGCGAGCATACGACGGTCAACCTCAACACCAGCAGCTTTGAGCCCCTGAATGAAACGGTTGTAGGTCAAACCCTGTGCACGGGATGCAGCGTTAATGCGCTGAATCCAGAGGCGACGGAAATCGCCCTTCTTCTTACGACGGTGGTCGTAGCTGTAAACGAGCGAGTGAGTGACCTGTTCCTTAGCCTTACGGTACAGGCGCGAACGCTGACCGCGGTAGCCGGATGCTCGGTCGAGAATAGTACGGCGCTTCTTGTGCGCGTTAACCGCGCGCTTCACACGTGCCACGTGTGTCTCCTTCGTCTTATGTCCTACAAGGCCTCAGAACCAGCCTGTAGGAGCGAGTCTTTCATCGTCGGTGCGGGAATGCACCCGCCTCTAGCGAGAAGTAAGCGGTAGCCTACTTACCCAGCATCTTCTTGACAACCTTTGCCTGACCACCGGTCACGATCTGGTCGGATGCCAGACGACGGGTCAGACGGGAGGATTTGTGCTCCAGGTAGTGGCGGCGGTTCGCCTGCTGGCGCTTAACCTTGCCGCTGCCGGTGAGCTTGAAGCGCTTCTTAGCACCAGAGTGGGTCTTCTGCTTCGGCATAGCTGCCGTTCTCCTTACAATCACCCCCGCACATACGCACAGGGTAGTTTTACTGAGGAAAGGGACACTTTCCCCACGGTACGGAAATAGTGAGGATTCATACCTCAGAACCCGCAGGACTATAGCCCCGCCGCATGTATGCGCCAGCGGGGTGTTCCCACCGAATTCTATTCTGCGGAAGCCTGCGCTTTCAACTCGGCGGGCATTGCGTCCGCCAGCGAGTTCGTTACAGGCTCTGCCTTGGTCGTATCAATACGTTCACGACCCTTGCGTCCACCGCCGCCCTGTCCACGGCGTACTTCTGCCTTACCGCGTAGCGGAGCCAGCACCATCACCATGTTACGGCCGTCTTGGCGGGGGCGAGACTCAATAGTACTCACCTCAGCCAGTTCTTCGGCCAAGCGTTCCAGTAGACGCACACCCATCTCGGGGCGCTGCTGTTCACGACCGCGGAACTGAATCATTGCCTTGACTTTGTCACCGCCAGAAAGGAAACGACGTGCGTGCCCCACTTTGGTTTCGTAGTCATGGGTATCAATCTTCAGCCGGAAACGGATTTCCTTCAGAACGGCTTTAACCTGTTTCTTGCGGGACTCACGGGCTTTAACAGCCGCTTCGTACTTGTATTTGCCGTAGTCCATCAGCTTGCATACTGGCGGTTTTGCGTTCGGCGCTACCTCGACCAAGTCAAGTTCAGCGTCCTCTGCAAGGCGCAGGGCATCGGCCAAAGGCACGACGCCTACCTGTTCACCGCCGGGGCCAACAAGTCGGACCTCCGGAACACGGATTCGATCATTAATGCGCGGTTCGCTAATGACTAACTCCTGTACATAGTGGGTTTCCCCGTGAATATATCCGTTGACGGGAACTAAAAAGCCCCCGCATGTTACAAGCGGAGGCTACACTTACAACCGGTTGGTCGTTCTAAAACCCGACCACCATAGTCTTAGAGACCTTAGTCCCTTTAGCCACGCTACGGTGACTGTAACAAACTGGTGAATGCGGGTGGGAGTACAATCCACTTGCAAACAGTACAAGAGTTTACCCCATGCTGCCGCCTAATACAAGGGAACCGCTGGTTGCTTTCGTGCGCAACGCCCTGATTCCCCTAAGTACCAGTTCTGCCCCGCATCACCTGCCGTCACAGCGCAGAGCTGTAGAGACTTATGTTTCTTTTATAAACCCTGTGAACTATGAGATTCTTAGAGGCATGACTAACGAAACACAGAAGTTTACATTCGAGGCGGAGCACGGCAAACCGGTACACGGACACACAGATTTGGACGCCGAACAGCTTGAAGCCCTCAACGCCCAAATGCGCGACATCGCGGATGTTCCAGCCATCGAAATTATTGGCGCCGCAGCCGTTCACCTGATGAGCGCCGCTGCTATCAAATGCGGATTAGGTGCCGAACAGAACGCTGAGGACCTCAAAGACCTTGACGAGGCTCGGAAACTCATCACAGCACTTGCAGGCTTTATTACAGCCGCTGCACCCGAAATAGGCTCACAGCACGCCGCACCTCTACGCGACGGGCTACGCACATTACAGTTGGCATTCCGTGAAGCGTCCCCTATCCCTGACGAACCTGGCCAGGGCCCTGGAGAAAAATTCACTGGACCGGTCTGCTAAGTCTGCGCAGCATGTTATAACACCTCAACCCAGAACCAGCAGTCGCTGCGTTACCTATATCTCTAAGCGCGGGGCATTCCACACGAGCGGTTGCCCCGCACAAGTATCTCTTCAGCAACAAGTGCAATCCATAAAGATTATTTATCGTGGAATTTAAGACAACTTCAGACTCTCCTTCTTGGACTCATGTTTCACAGCTCAGGGAAGAACTAGAAGGAATAGAAAAGATAATCAATAAATTTAGTAATTTTCCCGTAAATATAGGGATCTGCGTGAGATGTTTAGACAGTTGGAGCGGATGGAAATCCGGTGCCAGATACTATTCAAGTGATAACTTTATATACATAGACATTGTCACACAAGAAATAGATTACAAACCCTATATAAACAATGTTCCTGCACAGCGTAAAATAATAGGTCAAGAGTTTTATAATTTTTTCCCAAAAGCCATGAAAAAATATGAAAAAAGATTTCCATCCCTAAAGGACATAAACCCTTATTTCATGGATGATTTAAAACATTGGTTAATTAAAAATCACTGGATTGATTCTCAATAAATTATGAGTGATATATTACGGATAATATGTAGCTCAAACGGCCTATCGTTCGAAACGTCACCAGACTATTCATAGAATGTGCAGCGATAGTACACCCTGTACCGAGCTGGATAGACTTAACGGGCAACACCAGAGCTCTGCACTTCCTGTTAAAATTTAATAAATAGTTCCAACATATCAAATCAGAGGATAATAAAATGAATAAATTAGAAATAATTAAGAAATACATCAGAGTAAATGAGATAGGAAAGGCGCAGAACCTAATCTTTAAAAGTATTACAGACTCAAATATCAGTATATTAGAAAAAAGAGAAATAATTGATTTATTCGTATCACTAGTTCCCAACCGGCGATCAGGCCTGATCGTAGAAATGAACAGCCTACTGGATAACCACACCCAGCTTCTCACATATTTTTCACAAAGTATTAAGAACCTTCCCCTTGAAGAAGAGGGTGACGTAAAGGAAAATGGCATAGAGTATATTGAAAATATTTTCCTGACTCTTGATCTAGAAAAACCCGTTGAAGGTATTAAACTCTCAGAGTGTCTACTTGATAAGAAATATTATGGGAATTTAAAAGATAAATATATGAAAAATATTAATAAAATATATTTTTCTTCAAGCAATAAGGACAAAATAGGCCTGTCTCTTGACAAAACATTTGCTTCGATAGATAAAAAGCTTACTGGTTTAGGTGCAGAAAATAATATTTATACTTATTTTATAGACGAGGTAATGCGTGATGCAGAAATACTCATAAAACATTATGCCTTTGATAAAGTTGACTATTTTATTGATTCACTGGCAAAGTGTTACCTAAAAGGTTATTTCCCCTATACGTGGGAAGGTAAATACCCAGAAGGTTATATTAAATATTTAGCCTAAACAGCAAGTTGCCGATCTACAGAACGGGGTTAGTCGTCAGCTCGCAATATCACTGCTGATACCACATATGGACTTCTGAAGGTTTCAGGCTGTAGCAACAATAAAATTTTTAGGGAATGACTTCGCTCAAGAGTAGACGATATGCAAGAATGGGTCTATGCGTGCGAAACGGTGACTGCACAGTAGGGATTTAAAGAATGAAAAAATCTATAGAGTATAAAATAGCAAAATTTAATAATCATATAAAAACAAATTTTGACTGGCTGGATTTTCAAGTCACTTCACTTGATTTTACCAAATTAAATATTATTGCCAGCTACGATCCAAGTTACTATCTCAATTATAATATTGACCTATACAACACTAAATATTTATCCGGAAGTTTAACATGGACTATAGATATTGACAATAACACTACTGCTGCAGAAATTATTAGTAGTAAAGAATATACCTATTTGCCCGCGGAACAAGAAAATTATTTTTTCCTAAGATTTAATAATACAGATTTAGAGTCTTCTCCTTTTATTATTATGGCAAATGACATAAATATTTCTTATGAGAAGAAATATTTTAATCTTTGAATTACACATTTAGAGGAGGAGGGGAATTATTGATATCTACATAAATTCCAGAATTAACGATGTAAAATTATTTCTTCACGGTAGATTGAAAATTAATATCTTTACACCGAGGCGACGCTGAGTTATAATTTTATTATTATACGATAAACGTAATCAGGTCAAAGATCGCCTTTGAAGCATTACTGGTATACAGATGCTTCACCCCGGTGTTGCAGTATTTATCTTTGAGTATAATCATCGAAAGAGATACTAAAATGAGGATTAAGAATTTAGTTGAAGAAATGGGTGGAGTCGCAAGGTTTACATCTGAACCGCTAGCCCCTACCCTTCGAGAAACAATGTCTGAATTTTTAGACATTACTAGAGAAGAATTTGCTGACTATTTAGATTACCTTGAGTTATATGGTGGGGAAACAGGACTTATAAAAGAATATAGATTAACACCATACAGCAACCTTCCTGAATATTGTTATCCAGATGATGCTATTCCTCCTGTTGGAGGTAATATTGCATGGGGTGGCGGAGGTTTAGGATTTTTTATAGCACCTGTGAAGAGTGGTGAACAATCCTCCCCGATGAGTGAAAGACTTAAAAAATATAAAAATAGAATACCGGATAACTTTCTACCAATATCAAGTAATGAGTTCGGTGACTTAATATGCCTATGCACCCAAGGGGAAAGAATCGGGCAAATTTTCTACTGGGATCATGAAAATGAGTGGGATGAAGAGGATTATATTGATGATTATGGTGTGCCGATGCCTGAAGAAGTAAAATTACAAAATATCTATCTAATCGGTAAAAACTTATATGACTGCTTTAGCAGGATGACTCCAGATTTATTGGATTAGCAAGTGCCACCTATACGTACCCAACTCCCTTGTTTCACTCATTAATTATTTAATTAGGTAATAAATATATCCACCCTTGTGAGCTGTGGAGCACCACTATACGTGAATCTCACCCGGCAGTGCTATCGGGCAGAGGCCATTGTTTTTCTCACCAGAATACGGGATGGCTCGTGCTGGCTTATTATTTTTGCTAGGAAAAAACCTTGCTCACCGTTAGAGAGGTAATACAGGTTCAGCCCGTTTCTCAGAAAAATCACATACTCGTCCCCATCCGAATACTCCTCAATGGCTGCATGTTTTAAAGGGCTGAGGTTAAATTTTTCAACCGTTAGGATGGAGCACAAAGCCGCATCTAGCACCAGCTCCGGAGCATACACCTCAATCTGCTCGCCTTTAGGACGATAAGTATTTTCATCACAGATAAACGCAATACTGTACCCTGCATAATCGAAATAGTACATGGGTACACCAGTCCCAAATGAGCGGTCACACTGTTGTTGTAGAAGCCTAACAACATGTGTTTCCGAACTAACGCCACGGAAGAATGTGCCACACGCCAAGAATTCTGAAACACTAAACACTGGTAATGATGTAACGCCGCTCACCTTACCCAACACAGCAGCCACTATCTATGAAGCCTGTGAAAGTTTTATCTGCACCGAATCCACTAGCTCCGAGATAACCTCGCTAGCAGCAAGCCGCTGCTGAAAATCAGTAATAGTAGCGTCCAGTTGTTCCCGTGTCATGCCTGGTTTCAGCACCAGCGTTATCTCAAGTTCTGGCCCATGACCGCCCCCTGCCAGAATACGCCCCTTAGCAGAACGAGAGTCAACCCCCGCCGCTGCCGCTAACTGCACATCCTCAACCTGAGGCATCAGGCGAATAAGTTGGCGCACATCCTGGGAGACCGCCCCGTGGTTGTATGACGGCACCCACGGTTGTTCTTTAGCAATAGCCCAAATCGCCGGTCGACGCACCACAAATGTGGGGTCTTGCCCCGGGTTCACCACGATCAGCTGATTATTATCTTCCACCGCGCTCAACGATGTTTTACGCATCGAAGCAGCCACAGGACGCGCCTGGGCGTGCCACTGCGTCAAATAGTCCACACAGGTAAAAACAGGCAATGCCCTACGGCCATCTGGTGATTGAATACTCACCAGCGCCATATCTGCTTCTTTGTCTGAGACCAGCCCCTCAGCTGTAAGATGTACCTGAGATAGCTGTGCTACCACAGGAACAAATACCCGGGCCTCACGAAGAGCATCCACCACTGTTGTTTCATTCGCCTCACCCGCTGCAAATGCTTTCAATGCTGCACCAAGGGCAGGTTCTGTCAGCCCATTATCCCCATAAAACTGGTGGGTCTGTGAGGTGCCCTCGCCAAGGTTGCGACCTTTCCATGGCTGGCCCCCGGTATCTGTCTTACGACCGGCGCTACGTAACTGCGCGGCAATATGGGCCGGGAGCTTGCCGTGAAGACTCTGGGGACCGTGGTGTTGGTGATTCCCTCCGCCGCTCATTCACCGCTGCTTTCTGCCTGCTCTGTTGGCGGTTTCCACGCCAGTTGTTCCTGCACACTAACACCTTCCGCAGTACCGTGTGCCACCTGTAGCGCCTGCTCAAGGGTAAAGCGTCCTGTGTAAAGGGCTTTGCCCAGCACCAAGGCCTCCAGACCCTGGGCTGTCATACAACGCAGCACACGAATATCATTAAGGTTTGCCACCCCGCCAGAAGCTATCACCGGTTTCCCGGTCAGCGCCAACACGTGTTGCAGCGGCTCAAGGCCTGGCCCAGATAACGCCCCGTCACGGCTCACGTCAGTAACAACATACCGTTGAGCTCCCGCACGCTCAAGCCACATGATACTCGCGTCCAATGTGTCTCCCCGCCAATCGGTACCGCGGGCAACCACCACACCATCACGGACATCAACCCCAAGGGCCAGTAGTTCGCCATGTTCCTCAAGAACTTGTTCAAGCCAACTGGGCTGTGCCAGTGCCGCTGAGGTGACATTAATACGATCTGGTCTCAAGCTAAGAGCCAACTCAATGCTGCGGTGATCTTTAATACCGCCGCTTACCTGAATCTTTATACGGTTGGAGGTTCTGTCCCGCACCTCATCTATGACCTGTTCCAGCACAGAAGTATTAGTGCCGCGGCCAAAAGCCAAATCAAGATCTACCAGGTGAATCCACTCAGCACCGGCCTCACACCAGGTAATGGCGGCCGCCACGGGATCAATGCTCTGCGAAGTGCCCAACAGCTGCCCGCCCAGCGGACGTACAGCCCGCCCTTCAGAAATATCAACAGCGGGAAGCAGCTGAAGCTTCCCGAAATGCTGAGAGTGCATGAGCAGCCCCTTATGACCCAAAAGTAAAAGCTACATACGCCCCGTACCCAAAAAGCGCCAGAGCGATAAGCCACATAATAACCTGCGCAACTAACGGTAATTTCTGCTTACGAAACGATATTCCCCCACCCGCGAAGAAGGCTCCCACAGTCATGAGTATCAGACCGGAATACATTGGGTTCATGGACGACTAATTCTCCTCAACGTTGTTCTCAACCACTACTGACATCCGCCCCGTCACAGGTAATGAGGCAACCCACCGGCGCATGAACTCCTCACCGGGCTCTCCCGATGCAATCGGACAAAACTGCACTGCTGTTAGCGGGCCATTCTCAACCGCCGCAATGTACGGCGGCGTAGTCTGTGTCCAACTCACCGCAGGAGCTCTCATATAGTCAATATTTTGCTCAAACTCCCACCGCAGCACGCCGTCTTCGGCCTTGTACCGCAGCGCTCCAGGCAGATTATGAAGCAGGGAACTTTCTTGTGCGGGCACCAGCTGTTGTACACCGAGAGGGGCACCAGCAGCAGCGAGCTTACAGGCATGCCCGGGCCACTCCCCCATACCTTTAACTTCGACGGTACCGGCTGAAGTCGTATCGTCCATTGTCTCGAACAACATGCCAAAAGCTGCCCCCGCAAAAAGCACTGGACGTCCCCCAGCCACACGACGCCCCACCACACGTTCAGCATCGAAAGACTGCACCGTGCGATAAGTCTCAATAGAGCTTGTATGGCCAGGAATAATCATGCCATCAGCGTCCAACAGTTCATTGGAGGTTTTAGTGACAAGAACCTGTGCCCCTGCGCGTCCAAGAGCCTGTGCTAGTTCTCCGAACGTGCCAGGCTCCCCCAGGATCGCAACGACCGGTTGTTCCTGCGCCATCATTCCTCCGATTCATCGCTTTGTACCATAGGCACTGGACCCACAACTTCTAGGGTACAGGGTCTTTTGAGACGGTGCTATTGCACACCCGACCCAGAAAATATGTTTCGTATAGCTACTATTCACCGTGCAGGAACCTCCAGCCGTTGACCAGCCTGAAGCTTGGTGTTCTGTAAATCATTCAGTTTAATGATGCGCACAATCGTGTCCCGAGGGTCTGTCTCAGGGTCCGCCTCATGAGCAATATCCCATAGGGTTTGCTCCGCTTTGACAGTAACCACCTTAGTAACTGCCGTAGTCTGCTGTGATGTTCCAGCCTGTGCACCCTGGGGCGCTAATAGGGTAATGGCACCAAGCACAATGAGGGCCGCAAGTGTGAGCAACGGCAGCCCCAGCAGGAGCATACCCCTGCGGCCCAAACGACTGTGAATATATTTAATGGGCGAAAAGATGCGCCCACCAGACTGCTGCTGAGGTACTCGAGTGTTACGCGGTGGTTGAGTCACTGAGATCTGTTGAGCCGGGTTCTCAGCCGAACCGCCGCGGTGCGTGGAACGTGCCCGTTCAGCCTGTTGGCGTTCCCGAGCCAGCCGTCGCACGGCCGCCGATGATTTACGTCGGGCGGGGTGAATAACCGTTAGACCGGAAGGAATAGCGGGGCTTGCCTGGGTATCCATAACGAGTCCTTTCACTGGCTGGTTGTCATAAAGGTGTTGATGGGGTGATGGGACGAGTAACGAATCATCCCGTTTCTTCGGACGCGGGCTATCAGCAAGACTCTGCACACATGCACTGGATGTATGAGCAATCATGAGCAAACCTCTGCTTTCGAAGATGTGTTCCTTAGGTAGAACCGAGTATATCGAATCTCTATTCCAAATTCTAGTAGATGTGTACTAAAAATTTCTTCGAAGTTTCACGAGAAATCTAGAATAAATGTTTGGTTTTTGAGGAAGTTTGTTCTAAAATGGGAGCAACGATCGTTCCATTGGCGCTACGCCGCACGTACTAGTCGCTTCAGCAGGCGCCGCAGTCTAGGAAAGAAGGCACCCATGGCACCCGAGACCCCACGCCCGGCCCTAACTCCGCGCCAGCAGAAGATTTTGGACGCTATTCGCACCGAGATTGAGCAGAAAGGATATCCCCCATCAATGCGCCAAATCGGCGATATGGTGGGTCTTGCATCCCTCTCGTCGGTGACGCACCAGCTGGGGCGACTTGAGAAAATGGGTTATATTCGCCGTGACCCCAAGCTGCCGCGAGCAATTGAGGTGCTGGACGCCTCAGGAAACTCCGAACAACGTGCCAATACCCAAGCGCCCAAAGTTCCGGAGCTGCCTACCTTTGAAGTCAGCGACGAGGATATGGTGCCTATCCCTCTGGTAGGTCGCATAGCGGCAGGCGGGCCCATCACGGCAGAGCAATCCGTTGAGGATGTGCTTTCCCTCCCCAAACAGCTGGTTGGCAGCGGCAAGCTCTTTATGCTGCGCGTCAAAGGAGATTCGATGATCGACGCCGCCATATGCGACGGTGACTGGGTTGTTGTACGTGAACAACACACCGCCGATAATGGAGACATTGTTGCGGCTCTTCTTGACGACGAAGCGACCGTCAAAGTATTCCGCCAAGTAGATGGTCATACCTGGCTACTCCCCCGAAATTCCCAATATGAGCCCATACTCGGCGACCGCGCCACGGTGATGGGTAAAGTAGTTTCTGTTCTGCGAAGCATCTAACGGGGACCTTCTGACCTGCGCACGTTTTTCTCAAAAGACACAACGCTAGAGGTTCCGTTCCTGCGTATTCAGCCGTCTCATGTCCAGAAAGGAATAACAGCACAATGATTGACCGTGAGATCGTTTTTATTGTCTATGTATCGGATATCGAGGCCTCAGTGTCCTTCTATACGAGCCTTCTAAATCTTGAAGTCAGTTTTACCTCACCACGCTATGTCACCATGGATTTAGCACCGGGAGTCTCGCTAGCGTTGTGGACCGGAGCAAGCAATGCTCTTCATGAAACTTCAATACGTACCTCTGAGGTATGTATAAATCTCAAGGGTTCCGATGCAGAAATCCTCACGCAGTACCAAGCCTGGGTGGAACAAGGGGTTGTCATATTGGAAGAGCCCCATCGTGATGTATTTGGGATGACTTTCGTAGCAAGTGATCTAGATGGGAACCGTATCCGAGTTGCCCCGATAGACTAACTAATTACTATAGGCAGCCATAAACGCACAATACATCAGGGAGGGTACCGTCGAACGGTACCCTCCCTTTCCCACATTACATCTATGGACGCTTCGCTACGTTTATGTCTCGGTACCAGTACCGGAATACAACGTGTATTAAACCCGCGTATCTTATTGCTTTTAGTCAATACTCTGATAGAGCCGTTCTAAAGCACCCAAAACAACATTCTTATCCTGGGTGGTCCAAAGGTTAGGCATCGCCCGCATCAGGTACCCACCGTATCGCTGAGTCGCCAGCCTAGAGTCAAGGATCGCCACTACCCCGCGATCGTGGACGGAACGTATCAATCGCCCTGCTCCCTGAGACATGCGGATTGCCGCATGATATGCCGAAACAGCCATAAACCCATTCCCGCCTTTTTCTGCCACGGCACGGGTACGCGCTTGAGCGAGAGGATCGTCTGGGCGCGGGAACGGTATACGGTCCATCAGTACCAGACGACAGGAGTCTCCGGGAACATCCACTCCCTGCCAAAGGCTCATGGTGCCGAAAAGACAAGCATTTATATCTTCAGTAAACTCCTCGACAAGAGCCCGCAATGAGGACTCTCCCTGCAAGAGAATATTCAAATCCGTGTGCTGACGTACATATTCAGCCGCCTGCTCGGCACCTCGCTTCGACGAGAATAACCCCAGAGCCCCACCACCAGAAGCTTCACATAATTCGCGTAATCGTTCGAGCTGCTGAGGATTCACGCCAAAGCTCGGTTTGGGCAAATCGGAAGCCACATACATAATGCCCTGCCGCGGATAATCAAACGGAGAGCCTACATCAAGACCTTCCCAGCGCGGAGCCTGCGGCCCCGCTAACCCTAGGGCACCTGCTACCGCATCGAAGGATTCACCCACGGTAAGGGTTGCACTCGTAAGAATAACGGTACGGTCCTCAAAAAGCCCCTCACGCAAACGGCTTCCAATGTTCAAAGGAGCAACGTGGAGTGTGGCGGGATCCTGATCGGAAGCTGCGGTATATCGTCCGTTTTCCCAACCACCCTGGCGTGATAACCACAGCACTTCGCGATGTTCGGCAGACTCCAGCATACGCGTTGCGGCATCGTGTACCTCAGAGACACGTGAACGAGCCATCTGAAGCCCGGCATCCGCCTCTTTATTGTCGCTCTTAGAGTCGGAAAGCGCCGCCCGTGCGGCATCGGCTACAGCCGCGAGTGCGTTCAGAAGTCGCCCTTCGAGCCTTTCTATCAAGCCCTCAGAAACACCTTCACATGCGGTTTCTAAAGAACCGGCGGCTTGTTCGAGCGCGCTGGAGTCTGCTTTGGAGCTCTTGCGGATATCGCGAGCGGCACGCCTGATTAAGGAAGCAGAAAGGGAATCCGTCACCGCGCCGGTCACGCGGTCTGCAAGCTCATGCGCCTCATCAATAATGACAATGTCATGCTCAGGCAGCACGCCCAGCCCTTCAAACGAATTAATGGCCAGCAGCGCGTGATTGGTGATAACAATATCCGATTCGTTGGCGCGGGTACGCGCCATTTCGCTGAAGCACTCCTCAACCATTGGGCAGCGCCGTCCCAAGCATTCTGAGGCGCTCACAGACACCTGCGCCCAGGCCCTATCTGAGACACCGGGGCGCACTTCATCACGATCACCAGTCTCGGTGCGTCCCGCCCAGACACGCAAACGCTGCACCTCCTCGCTCAGGCGAGACGACGCCCCAGAAGATCCAGGGGCATCGAAGAGAGCCTCGGGCTCCTCTTCAGGGTACCCGCCTTCTAGCTTATGCAGGCACAGGTAATTATTGCGGCCTTTAAGAATCGCCACCTGGGCCTGCGACTCGGGGCGCGGTTCAAGTGCCGCAAGCAGACGCGGAATATCGCGGTTCACGATCTGCGATTGCAAAGCAAGGGTTGCGGTCGCCACAATAATGGGTTTGTTACTGTCGCCAACCTTGTGAAGTGCGGGAATGAGATACCCCAAAGATTTACCGGTTCCCGTGCCAGCCTGCACCAGCAGATGCCGCTCAAGCTCGAAAGCTTGAGCAACATGGGCTGCCATAAGTCGCTGCCCCTCACGTCGCTGACCACCCGTTGCCTCAATCACCTCGTCAAGCAGACGAAGCACAGGCTGGGCCCCCGGTAGGGTCTCGGGTTCAGCACCGGTGGGGGCGCTCACGCTCTCTTGCACTTTAACCCCTAGCTGCCCGAAGCGGCCACCGGTGTTGCGGCAGCATCCGCAAGCTCCGACTCAAGCACCTCTAGCAGTTCCCCGCTAATAACGTATTCTGAAAGCTCAGCGGCGATGTCCTCACGTACCAGTGCGGTGATAAAGGTGCCATCGGAGACAAACTCGGTGCGTTTAATCTCGGCATCCCACGAGTGCAGTCGGGAGATGACCTCCCCATGGTCATAAGGGACGAGAAGCTTCACCAGGATGGAAGGGCGCGGAATCGTATCCGCAATCTTCTGCTTGAGTTCATCAATGCCCTCCCCTGTGCGCGCCGAGACGATGATGTGGTTCGGTTCGCGCTGGCGCATGCGTTCGAGGATAAATGGATCAGCCGCATCCGCTTTATTGAGCACAATAATCTCGGGTATACGGCGAGCATCTAAATCCGCAATAACCTCACGCACAGCGCGAATCTGCCCCTCAGGGTCTGGGTGAGATGCGTCTACCACATGCAGAATCACGTCTGCATCGGCTACCTCTTCGAGCGTGGAACGGAATGCTTCCACGAGCTGGGTGGGTAGCGAGCGCACGAACCCCACAGTGTCCGAAAGTGTATAGCCGATGCCATCCGGAGTCTGTGCTTTGCGCACGGTCGGATCCAGGGTTGCGAAGAGAGCGTTCTCCACTAGGACACCGGCGTCGGTCAGGCGATTCAGCAACGACGACTTACCGGCGTTCGTATACCCCGCGATAGCGACCGAGGGTACCCTGTTGCGTTTACGGTTCAGACGTTTTGTTTCACGGGCGGGCGCCATAGCGGCTATTTCGCGCTTGAGTTTTGCCATGCGGGCACGCAGACGGCGGCGGTCCATCTCGATTTTGGTTTCACCGGGTCCGCGTGAACCAATACCTTCACCGGATGCGGCACGCCCACCTGCCTGGCGTGACAGGGACGCACCCCAGCCGCGCAGACGCGGGAGCATGTATTCAAGTTGGGCAAGTTCGACCTGCGCTTTGCCTTCACGAGACTTCGCGTGTTGAGCGAAGATATCCAGAATCAGGGCGGTACGATCGATCACTTTGACCTTGACGATATCTTCGAGGGCTCGTCGTTGTGAGGGCGCTAATTCAGAATCGACGATCACGGTATCGGCACCGGTCGCCTGCACAATGTCTTTGAGTTCGAGGGCTTTTCCGGACCCAAGAAAAGTTCCGGGATCTGGTTTGAGGCGGCGCTGAACTAGCCCGTCCAACACTTCAGATCCTGCGGTTTCGGCGAGCGCGGCAAGTTCTCGCAGGGAGTTCTCGGCATCTTCGACGGTTCCTTCAGTCCACAGCCCGGCGAGAACCACGCGTTCTAGGCGCAGCTGACGGTATTCGACTTCGGTCACGTCGTCGAGTTCGGTGGAGAGCCCGGCGACTCGGCGTAATGCGCGGCGTTCGGCGAGGTCTTCCTGTTCGCCGTCAAATTCTGAGTGTTCCCGCTGATTATCGGAAATTTCTCGAGCACGGGTGTCGAGCACGCGGCGTTGTGCGGGACTGCCGGTGCTTTCGGGGTAGATAGTGGTCTGGGCCGCTGCGTCTGCACGACCCAGAACTCGTTCTACGGTTTGGCGTAGCTGCTCATCACTGGGCAGTTTTTCGCCGGGGTTATTTGTGGTGTTCTCAGTGTTTTGCATTGAATTCATAGGTGGTTTCTATTCTACCGGGCGGATGCGGGGCTGTCGCGGTGTTCCGTTGCCTCATGCCCGCAGCGAAGCAGTACGCTGGAATCGGTGGCTGGTAGGAGCGGGCTGCTGCGGGGCGTGGGCGTAATACGTCCCGTACACTGGTAGGCATGAGCGAACAGCATTATTTTTCCTCGTCCCCTGAAACCGAGTTCAAGCCGCGCACAGTTCAGGTTGAGC
Source organism: Rothia sp. HSID18069 (assembly GCF_003989155.1). Lineage (NCBI taxonomy): Bacteria > Bacillati > Actinomycetota > Actinomycetes > Micrococcales > Micrococcaceae > Rothia > Rothia sp. HSID18069. The sequence continues at coordinate 35,469 of NZ_RBMG01000006.1, forward strand.
TGGCGGGTCGTGAAGTTTCTGTAACGACCGCTAACGGTATTTTTAGCCCTTCGGGAATAGACAAAGGCACCGCTGTGCTTCTGGGGCAGGCACCTGCCCCGCACGGGAAATATATGCTCGATATTGGGTGTGGCTGGGGACCCATTGCGCTATCTTTAGCGATGCTCGCCCCGCAGGCTGAGGTTCATGCGGTAGATGTGAATTCCCGTTCGCTCTCGCTCACCGAACAGAATGCCCGAGCTTTGGGGCTGCAGAACGTCTCGGTGAGCACCCCCGATGAGGTAGATCCCACGTTACGTTTCGATACTATCTGGTCCAATCCTCCAATTCGCGTGGGTAAAGAGGTTCTGCACAATATTCTGCTCACGTGGCTTCCGCGGCTAGCCCCCGGTGGCGCAGCCTATCTGGTGGTTCAAAAGAATTTGGGGTCTGATTCTTTGCAGAAATGGCTGGATGCGCACTTCTTAGAGCGGTTCGAGGGAGAGTTCACGGTAAGCAGGTACGCTACTTCTAAAGGGTTCCGTGTGCTGGAGGTTCTTCGCTCCTAACCCGCTTCCGTCCCCGGCGCACACAGGCGCACGGGGCGTGGGGTACGGCTAGCTCAGCTGCGCCGTATACACCATCTGTGCGCCCCCAGCGAGGACCACGTGCTCTAGGTCGTCGGGGCCCAGGACGAAGGTCACCGCGAGGGTGCCTCCAGGAACATGCACGAGCCACTCGTCGGGTGCGTCTTCCCCTCCCCAGAAGCGGGTGGCTGCGGCAGCTGCGCACGCGCCTGTGCCGCAGGAGAGGGTCTCCCCCACACCACGTTCGTGCACGCGCAGACGAATAGCTCCCACCTCAGACTGTTCCCCTAAGACCCCAATATCGCCGGAGTCATGCTCCAGTTCGAGAGGCACCACGAACTCCACATTCGTGCCGTTCTCCGGGGCGGGGGTGATCACCGGGGCGACGCCTAGGTCTAGGCCGTCGAGTTTCCCGTCGCTGCCGAGCATGACCACGGTGTGCGGGTTGCCCATAGAGATGGATAAAGCCGGGCGCGGGGTCTTAAGCCCGCGTGCGGAAACCTGCGAGTCTTCACCGCCCTCACGCGCGGCATCACCGTGGATAAAGCTCCAGGGGCCCATATCTACGGCATACCCGGTGTCGGTGCGGGCCACAGTTTTTACCCCGGCGCGGGTGCCAATACTCACGTGCTCTCCCACTTCAAGGCTGATCAGCCCCTCGGTGCGCAGATACTCAACGAAGGCGCGCACACCGTTCCCGCACATTTCTGAGATCGTGCCATCGGCGTTGCGGTAATCCATGAACCAGGTGGCCTCGGGGTGTTTTTCCAGGATTTTCTGCCCCGTAGAGAACGTTTCGGTATGCGCAGCGCGAATAAACCCATCGGCGCCCAGCCCGAAATGACGGTCGCACACACGCGCCACCAGATCGGCGTCAAGCACCGCCTCGGCTTTGGGGTCAGTGATGAAAATAAAGTCGTTACCGGTGCCCTGCCCTTTGGTGAGGGTGCGCCCGGTAAGGTCTGCCCAGGCTGATGCGTTCTCGCTCATGCGTTCGTTGCCCCTTCGTAGTTGTGCGGTGTCTCTGTGAGAATTCTACCGCTTCTGGGGTGTGCTTACCTGCACCAGTACGGGGTGTGCCTCGGCGCTGCCTGCTTCCGTCTGGCGGTCCACGGGCTTAGTGGGCATAAGCTGCCAGTGTTTCAACGCCATAGCCGGTTTTTCGATATACCGCCACGAGAACCAGGCAATAGGCACGGTCACGACAATGGTCAGCAGTGCATTGAGCACCCACCCCAGCGGCTCGCTGCCAAGCATGAGCAGGATCATCTGCACCGGCCACGCGTAGATATACATGCCGTAAGAGATGTCATTCCGGCGGCACAGCGGGACACGGATAAGCGCCCCCAACGCCAAGATACCGTACGCGTAGGCGGGCTGGATAAGCTGTAACACCACGCTAGGGGCTACGAACTGCAGGGCAAAAGGAACCAAGAAACACGCTAAGGCTGCCTGCGGGTGGAGCCTGATTTTATTCCCCCAAACGTACAGGAGTGTTCCCGCGAAAAACATGGGGTACAGGCGTGCCACCTCCCAAAACGTATTGTTTGTCGCCCCAGCGGCGGTAAAAATAAAAAACGGCAGCAGGCTCAACAGGTACACCGTGGGTACCACCCTGTGAGAATTTCGTTTCAACGCGGGCAGGTAAAAGATTGGGATGAGCACCAAGTACCCCAAGAACTCGTAGCTGAGTGTCCATGCCGAGCCATTCCAGGAGTTTTCATAGGGCAAATGGGAGGGTCCGTCAAAAAGCGAATACTGCAGGAAGAATAAGTCGAAGTTGTGGCCCACATACTCCAAAACCCCCTGTGCTGTCCACGGGCTACCTGAGTGCGCGGTATAGTTCGCCAGTGGTGCACCAATGCATACAACAAACAGGATTGAGGCCCAGTAGGCCGGGAAAATACGGAGTATACGCCGTTTCAGGTAGCCGCCGAAGGTGCCGCGCTGGGCACTGTGGGCGATCAGAAAACCAGAGATGCAGAAAAACATGTTCACCGCATAGTCACCCAACAGGTGGCTGAGGTTCAGCACAGGTATTGCGCTAGTTACCTCCACCCCAAGAACCAGGTATGGGGCGTGCGAGATAATCACCGCAACCGCCAGCATTAATCGTATGAAATTTAGGGAGTTCTCACGGCTCAGTAATGCGTCACGCAGGGTAGGCGGCGAGTGGGCTTCCAGTGTGGTCATAAGTCTTCTTAGGGTTTATTGAGTTGAGCTGCTTCCTAAATTCTAATGTGCCGACGGGCTTCTGTAACAAACCCTACAGGTTGAGTAGTGGTTTAGGCTAGGTTAGCAGAACCTGCAATATGGCCCTGTATGAGCGTGAGCGTATCCTCAAGGAGGGTCGGGGATTCGGCGTCGAACCAGTGCACACGCGGGTCGGCCCGGAACCAGGTGAGCTGGCGGCGGGCAAACTGGCGGGTAGCAACAGTTGTGTCTTCGATCGCCTGCGCCACCGTGTATCGTTGATCTGCCCCGGATGTTTGGGAGTCAAGGGCGCGTAAAAACTGGGCGTACCCGATGGCGCGGGAGGCTGTTTTACCCTGACGTAGCCCCCGATCAACAAGCTGCTCAACTTCCGCCAAGAGCCCCGCCTTTTCCATGGCCACCACACGGTCGTGGAGCCGTTCGTGCAGACGAGCACGGTCCATGTTCAGCCCGATCTGCAAAGTGTCACTCACGTACTCGCGGGTGGGCATAAACGCAGAGAAGGGGCGCCCCGTTACCTCATACACCTCAAGTGCCCGAATAATGCGCCGTTCATCGTTCAGTTTGGCGGCCGAGTCCGAGTCTACATCCGCCAGGCGTGCCCGAAGCGCCCCGATGCCGTGGACCCTGCTTTCTTCTTCAAGGCGGGCACGCACCGCAGGGTCGGTACCGGGCAGCTCAAGTTTATCGAGGGCAGCACGCACATAAAGCCCCGATCCCCCCACCAGGATAGGGTATTTTCCACGGCTGGCAATGTCGGTAATAACTTCACGAGCGTGTGCCTGAAACTCGGCAACGGACGCCTCTTCGGTGAGGTCCATAATATCGATCAGATGATGCGCAACGCCTTGGGTTTCGGCGGGAGTAATTTTTGCGGTGCCGATGTTCATACCCCTATAGAACTGCATGGAATCGGCGTTAATGCATTCACCCCCCAGTTTTTTGGCGAGCGCAACGGCCAGAGCGCTTTTCCCGGTGCCGGTGGGGCCAACGACAGCGAGAATGGGACGAGACGGGGTTTTAGCCGGTGCTGGTGAGGTCATGGGCACCATTCTACCGGCGGGTTCATTGGCTATTGCGAGAATGTGCTGCCGCTAGGCAAGTTCTTTAAGGTGGGGCTGGGAAAGTTTCTTCCCCACCGAGAAACCATTATGAGTGATATAAAACACAAGGTGGAGCAGATTAGGCTCCACCTCGTGAACAGAAAGGATGTACTTATATACTACCGGCAGTTCGGCCACCGGATCAGGAACGACACTCCCACAATGTGGGGGCTGAGCCGCCTTACTTCGGGCCGATAGTAGGCATACCAAGCCCCACCGGGCCGCCCGAAACCTGGGTAGTTCCGGCACCGCAAGATTCGGCCTGCGAACGGTCCCAGGCGTCCCCGGCTCGGGTGCGGCGAAGCTGATACTGCTCAGCGGCGGGATCTGAAATCAGATGGAACGACCCTGCCTCAGTGATAGGAACGGTCACCATGTCGCCAGGGCGAGGCTCTTCGCACCCAGCAGGTACTGAGAAATGCACGAGGCGCTGATCCGGTCCGCGGCCCGCCAGACGATGCGTCTGCTGCGCTTTACGCCCAGACTCTGCGACAACCATCAGCTCAACGGTCTTACCCAACTGTTTACGGTTCTCTTCACCCGCAATACGGTCCTGCAGAGCCACTAAGCGTTCGTAGCGCTCCTGCACAACATCTTTTGGAATCTGGTTTTCCATAGTCGCCGCCGGGGTGCCGGGGCGAATTGAGTACTGGAAGGTAAACGCTGACGAGAACCGCGCCTGCTCCACCACGCGCAGCGTATCCTGGAAGTCTTCTTCGCTCTCACCGGGGAACCCCACAATAATATCGGTGGTAATGACAGCATGCGGAATGCGCTCGCGCACCTTCTCTAAAATACCCAAGAATTTCTTGGACCGGTATGAGCGGCGCATGTCTTTGAGCACCTTATCCGATCCCGATTGAAGCGGCATATGCAGAACAGGCATGACGTTCGGGGTCTCTGCCATCGCTTCTATCACATCGTCGGTGAACATAGCCGGATGCGGTGAGGTGAACCGTACTCGTTCCAGCCCCTCAATATCACCGCAGGCACGCAATAGTTTAGAGAATGCCTGACGGTCCCCAAATTCCACGCCGTAGGAGTTCACGTTCTGCCCCAGCAGAGTTACTTCGACCGCGCCGTCATCAACGAGCGCTTGAACTTCAGCGAGAATATCGCCGGGTCGACGATCTTTCTCTTTACCGCGCAGTGACGGCACGATGCAGAAGGTACAAGTGTTGTTGCATCCTACGGAGATTGACACCCAGCCCGAGTACACATGATCGCGTTTCGTGGGCAGGGTCGAGGGGAACACCTCAAGCGATTCAAGCAGTTCCGCCTGCGCCTCATGATTGTGGCGGGCGCGTTCAAGGAGCGTGGGGAGCGAGCCAATATTGTGGGTACCGAACACGACATCCACCCAAGGGGCTTTTTCAATAATAGTGTTCTGGTCTTTTTGAGCCAGGCACCCACCCACAGCAATCTGCATGCCTTCGTGACGTCGCTTCACAGAGGCCAGCTGCCCCAAATGCCCGTAGAGACGGTTCGATGCGTTCTCGCGCACCGCGCAAGTGTTAAACACCACGAGGTCAGGCTCTTCACCCTCAGCGGCACGCACATACCCGCTCGCCTCCAAAAGGCCCGCCATCCGCTCGGAATCGTGCACATTCATCTGACAGCCAAATGTACGCACTTCGTAGGTGCGTAGGCTGGTTTGAGGGGATTCTGTGGTTTCGCTGATGGTCATGCTCACGCCTTTAGGGTAACGGATGGGGGATAATGGCTCTATGCAGGTACCCCTTAGTAATTCTTCAACCGGTGACTCAATGGCCCCCGACTCTATAGAAAGTATAGTGACCGGGCTGATCGAATCAGCCATCGGCACCTACTCCCCCGCCAAAAATCACGCCCCCGCCGATTCCGGTACCTTCCGCGAGGACGCCGCACAAGCTGTCCTCTGGGCCTGTTCTCTGACAGCCTTCACAGGCAGGGAGCCGCTTGCCGTGACCATTTTGGGCACCGGTATGCGTTCGGTGGTGCTGCGGGTGCAGTACGAGGCAGCGGGTGACGCCCCCTCCACCATGATTCTAAAATGGTACCGGCGGCAGGATTCAGCGAAAAACTCGGGTGGTTTCGGGTACCTGCGGGAACGCCACGGGCTGGTGGCTCTTGGGGAGCTGGCCCCCGGGGTGTTCCCCCACCTCTACGGCGCCGACGATGCCCTGCGGTGCGTGGCCCTCGAAGACGTGGCGTTTGCCGACGCCCGTGCCGTGGGTGATGCGCTCCTGCCAAGCACAGCCCAAACCCCGCCCGGATATCTCGCGTTCGCAGTAGACTCATACCTGTCCGTGTGGAACGCACTAGCGGAAGCGGGAGTCATGCCCCGCGCCGTTGAACGGTACCGTAAAGCACTAGCGAAAGCAGACCGGAAAGCCCAACACCCCGGTGCTATGCCCTCCCCCGCGCTCGCTGAGAACGGGTTAGCGTCGCTATACCCCGAGGCTGACGGGTTGCAAGTCCCCGAAGACGTTGAGCTTGAGGAACTGGGTGAACAGCAGCAGACGCTCATCGAAATGGCCTACCGGTTTCGCCGCGTAGTTCAGCCGTTTTTTACGAAACGCCCCCCGGTGCCTGAGCAGTTCACGCTGAACCGCGGGCAGGTGTACATGTTCTCTTCGGGAGATTTTTCCCCTCACAATGTGCTGTTTGGTTCGGCGCGGGATACGGTGCGGGCTTTCGACGCGGAAGGGGCGTGCATCCACCACCGGGGGTTCCCCTTTGTGGAGGCGATGCTGGGGTTCCCGTCCTCACCGGGGTACCCGAATTATGAGGTGAACCGGGAACGTACCGTACCCCGCCTCTTCGCGGCGCTCTTTGGGGACACCCCATTGGATACGCACCTAGCGGAAGATCTGGCGGTATGCGCCGCCGTGACAGCCTGCACCCTCATGGAGCTGTACTCTCACGGCGAGCGCGCCCATCTGCTGGGGCGTATCCGGCGGCAAAGTGCCGAGCTGATGATGCTGCTCCTACGCACCGGAGATTCGAAGGATACGGCGCTGGTTGATCTGGCCAAGCGCCTGGGGAATGTCAAATAGGCAGAAGATGCCGCTGGGCCTCTGAGGCTGATGGTACTTATGTGCTGGCTCGCCCGGTTGCCTCACCGGCGGCAAGCGTAAAATCCCAGCTCATTCCGTTCCAGGTGAGAACCTGCGGACGCAGTTCCTCACGCAATGCAAAACTCTTATCGGCGTACCCCAGCAGGTACTCGTCGAAGGCCGGGAGGCTAAGCTCTCGGTTGAGCGCATCCTTAAGCTCCGAACGGGTAACGCCTTCTTGCCAGGAACCTACCGCATATTCTTGCCCACCCAGCACAATAGTCTGGGTACGGCGAGCATGTTCAAATGCATACCGGGCATCGGTTATTGTAATCCCAGCCCACCAGCGCAGATCCTCCGCGGTCACCGGCCCGTGACCGCATATATAACGTGTACCCAGTTCAGCCAGTGCCTGTTTTCGCTCGTATTTTGTGCGGGGCACAGGTATGGAGTCACGGTGCACGAAGCTTTCTTCTTTTTCCCGAAGCGGCCCCTGGAGAACCGTGCCCTCACCGCCGTAGAGTCGAATGAGGTGGCTGCGCCGCGATCTTGGCCCGCTATAGCCGTATTCGCACAGAATGGTGTAGAGATCAGTGCGGGTGAGCGGCTCAAGATGTCCCCTGGTTTGTAAAGCGTCATGAAGGTGCTCACGCCACCGTTCGAAGTCTTTGAGCGTAAAGTTACATTGACGCATATAGGCGGGCTGAGGCTTCGCGCCTCGGCCGGCGACAGCAGCATACAGCGAATCTGCACTATTGAGAGTCAAAAAGTGGAGTGTCCCGCGCATGGGCCACGAACGCACAATGCTGTAGTCGTGAATGCCTTCAAGAACTGTGTCAGTACTGCACCCAGCTCGTAGCGCAATGGCGCGCACACCGGCGTTATAGTTTTGCCCCTGAACAGCGTAGAGATGGTCTAAGGCATATACCGCAGCGTTCGTCTCTTGCCGCAGAGTGTCAGCGTCTACCCCTATATCGCGATGCGCTGCGCTTGGGGCGAGGAGCTGGGCGATCATACGCCTGGCACGAAGTTCTTGTAACGGCTGCATAGATGATCTCGTATCGGTCACGGCTCTTGTGAGACAGCTCAGCTGTCTTCTTCCCACTCGCTGCGGTACCTCTCGATTTCTTCTTTCACCACCGAGAAAGCCACCGACGAAGAATACCCGCGGCGGGCTAGCATTCCTACCAGGCGACGCATGATTTTCTCCTTCTCGGTACGGTCTGAGAAGTTCATGGCGGGCCGCAGTTTTTTGCGCACTAATTCGGCGGCGTCACGGCGTTCGTCCTCATCGGTGCGTGCAGCAAGTGCCTCTTCGGCAAGGTCGCCGGTAATTCCTCGCTCTTTGAGCTCACGGCGCAGGGCACTTCGGGAAAGCTTTTTGCCCGTGCCCCGCTGGGTTACGAAGGAACGCGCGTACTCGGCGTCATCAATCAGGTGCGCCGCCTCAAATTTGTCAAGGAGTGGTTCGATCAGCTCAGCCTCAAACCCTTTAGATTCCAGTTTTTTGTGCAGCTGCGCGCGGGATTTCGCCGAATACGCCAGCTGGTTATAGACAATGGTTTTCGCCCGCGTATATGGGTCTGTTTCTTCTCGACGTGCTTGAGTGCTCGCGGCGCGCCCACGAGTCCCAGGGATTTTCTGGTTTTCTTCGGCCGCGATACCCCGAATAAGCGTCTCCTCTTCGGGGGTGAGGGCATCGTTTAAGGCGCTCCCTTCACGGAAAAGACGCCGGGTTCCAGCTTTTTGCTGCGGGGTGTGGGTGCGTGAATTTTCCTGTTCTGACGAGCGTTGAGCCCCGATCGCTGGGGCGAACGGAGAGTTGTTATTGCGGGGGCGACGGAACCCTTTTTTCCTGTCGGGGTTATAACGGCGGATCGTGCGTGCTGGCTGACTGTTATTTTTTGCCTTGTGCGTCTCACCTGCAGAACGTGCCGCAGGGCGTGAGGTATTGTCTGTTCCCGCCCCCGGTGCTGTCTCTTCTGCCGGGGTAGTATGCAGGGGTGTTGCGTCAGCAGATAATGTGCCTGGGCCGATGCCCGAACCTATACCCAGTGCATCTTCGTCAATTCCAAGGGCGGCCGGGTGCCACTCAGGAAAGTCTGCGCTTTGGTGAGCCCTCTGGCTGTTCGGTTTCTCTTCCCGCTGCTTTTCGCTATCGTTCTGGCGGAGACCCGGAGTGTCTGAGGGATGCTCCGGAGTGTTTTCCACCTCAGCGTTCCCCCACCATTGGGCAGGAGGGGTGGGTTCTGAATGCTGCTGCGGCCGCTGCTTCTGTGCACGGTCGGAGGCCAGCAGAGGGTTCTCGCCCCAGGCGTCCGCTAACCAGTCGCTCATTCGTTTCCTTTCCCACACCCTGTAATGTTTAGTTCCTGCTGAATACCATGATGTCTTTACAGCACTTATGCGGTGTGTGCCGCGTACCCTGATGCGGGTTACGCGGCACACGCTCGGCATACTTATTAGATTCCCTCAGCGATCTCGTCCAAGGGATCAACCTCGGGGGCGGCACCGGCCTCCTCAGCAGTTTCCTCTTCCTCAGGCTCGATAACTCCCAGTTTCACCAGTACCTTGTACTGCAGTTCTTCGGTGAGTTCAGGATTGTCCTTGAGCAGTTTACGCACGTTCTCACGTCCCTGCCCCAGCTGCTCCCCTTCATAGGTGAACCAGGCACCGGATTTCTTCACAATATCGTGTTCCACCGCCAAGTCAAGAATGCCGCCTTCAACCGAGATACCTTCACCGTAGAGAATGTCGAACTCAGCCTGTTTGAAGGGCGGGGCCATCTTATTCTTCACAATCTTGGCACGCGTGCGGTTACCAATCGGGTTTGCGCCATCTTTGAGGGTCTCGATACGGCGAATATCAATACGTACTGAAGCATAGAACTTCAAGGCTTTACCGCCGGTGGTGGTCTCGGGGGACCCAAAGAAAACGCCGATTTTTTCACGGAGCTGGTTAATGAAGATGGCGGTGGTGCCGGTTGCTGACAGGCGCCCAGTAATCTTGCGCAGCGCCTGGCTCATGAGGCGTGCCTGCAGACCCACATGCGAGTCACCCATATCGCCTTCAATCTCGGCGCGCGGGACCAATGCGGCAACAGAGTCCACCACAATAATGTCGATGGCGCCGGAGCCAACCAGCATATCCATAATCTCAAGCGCCTGCTCACCGGTATCCGGCTGGGAGACCAGCAAGGCATCAGTATCAACACCCAATTTCGCTGCGTACACCGGGTCAAGTGCGTGCTCGGCGTCAATAAACGCGGCCACCCCGCCAGCTTTCTGTGCGTTCGCTACAGCGTGAAGTGCCACAGTGGTTTTACCGGAGGATTCAGGGCCGTACACCTCAATAACGCGCCCGCGCGGCAGACCACCGATGCCCAGGGCCGCATCTAGAGCGATGGCGCCGGTGGGGATTACTTCAGTCTTAGTGGTTTCTTTATCCCCTAGGCGCATCACGGCACCCTTACCGTAGTTCTTATCGATTTTCGCCATGACGGCTTCGATAGCCTTGGCGCGGCCCTCCTCGGGAACGCGGGATACGCTCTCAGCTTTGCTGTTCTTTGCCACGGTTGTTACCTCGTTTTCTCTGCGTGGTTCTAACACTTATGGGGATGCTGGTTATCCCCTTCGTGCACCACTGTAGGGGCCGCCCCTGACGGTTTAAGACCGGTTTGCGGATTTTGTGGATAAGTCCGTCAAAAGGTCTGCAAAAAATTTCTTCGTGGATAAGCCTACCATGTATCGAACAAAATTTCTAGAAAATAGCACAGGCTTTCGATAAGGAGTGCAGTACCCCTATATTGCGCTACATTCAGCCCACCCAACAAATACCAACAAAGCGCCGCCTCACCTCTAACTACTTGGCTTAATATCCGGCCCCAGCCTGCGCTCTAAGGGAATGTCTTGCGTATCGCAAATCGCCAGCCACACGCGGCGCGGATCAACGCCTTTTTCCAGAGCCTCCAAGGCGGTCAGCTGCCCCAACTGCCCCAGCACCAGGTCTGCGGCAAGCACCCGGGCGTACCCCCGACCGAATTCATGCTCCATACACAGCCAAAATTCACTCAGCTTCACGCGGATCTCCTCATCCCACCGTCTACATGACAGACTATGACGCTTATAACCAGCACGCAGTGCCCAAAACCCACACCTGCTCGCGCACCCCACCTGCACAACGGACACAAAGCGGGCGGGCCGCACACCCACCGGTGTACGACCCGCCCACAAGAGCCTCGTTTAGAGGGAAGCCATTGCGTAATCATTCCTGTACTGCTCGGCCAGCTCGGCGGGAACAGTATCGGGAACATGAACGCCCTCAAGAATAGCCATGCGGTCAGCGACCTCACGGAGCATCTGGTACATGGGGGTCTCCAAAGCCTGGCAAATCCACGCCAGAAGCTCGGATGACGCCTCCTTCTGACCGCGCTCTACCTCACTGAGGTAGCCAAGAGAAACACGTGCACGCTGGGACACCTCACGCAGGGTACGGCCCTGGCGCTGACGGATATCGCGCAAAACCTCGCCGATAGCCTGGCGGAGGGGAACCACCTTCGCCTCCTCAACGGCGGGAGCCGCTTTCTTAGGTGTGGTGTCTACTTCCTTCCACCTGGTAATACCATTGATTGAAACGCGCTGCTTGGTCATGCCTTGTTCTCCTATTGCGTAGTTGCACCCGACACGCGGGTATGTACTCGATTAAGCCTAACCTATTTTTCGCTTCAAGGCTAGAGAACCTCTCTCATTTGGCTTGTAACTATTCAAACTCATAAAACTGTGCGGTTATTCCCACTGAGCTGAATAGCAGCTGAGAGCCCCCTAAAGCTTTACTTAGAAAGTTTATACTCCGCCTTATCCTACCCCACGAACACCAGAAATAGCTACCCGAATACCGCAGCTAGGCCGATGCCACCGCCTGCAGAAGCAGGATCGCATCATAGGTGGCCTGAGCCCGAATCTGCGCTCGATCCCCCGTATAATGCCGTTCATGCGCCGCCGACCCGGCGGGGCCGAACACACCAATAAATACCGTCCCCACCGGTTTACCATCATGAGGCTCAGGACCCGCCACCCCGGTTGTTGACACCCCGTAATCGGCCCCGCACACTCGAGCCGTACCGGCGGCCATCTGCACGGCGACCTCAGCATCCACCGAACCGCACCGCTCTAACAACCCCCTATCCACCCCAAGCACAGCTGCTTTGACTGCGCTCGCATACGAGATAACACCGCCCAAATAATATTCGGAAGCCCCCGCAATAGTGCAGATAGCCCCGCCTACGTCCCCACCTGTTAGGGACTCAGCGGTGGCAACTGTTCGCCCGGTTCCTGCCAAAGCATCATGCAGAGAACGGGCAGCCTCCTCAACTTCAGTTGGCCCCACCATGCGAATACCCTCACCCATCATGCACCTTTCTCTGCCTATGTTCTGCCGACTGCACCCCTGATACCGCAGCAGCCCGTGCTGCCCCTTTTAGTCCTTACTCTGCCGAGCCAACCAGTTTTTACGCAGCTCACGCGCATCACGAACATACACCAGCCCGGTCCACACGGTAATCGCAGTGACCGCCGCCATCAGCGCCCACCCGGGGATTAACCACGCCGTGCCCCACAGCCCCAGCGGCACAAGCATCACCACTAGCGCCACGGTCTGCAGCACAGTCTTCACCTTACCGCCCTTACTCGCAGCCATCACGCCGTACTTAATCACGAACAGGCGCATCACGGTAATACCCCACTCACGAACCAGAATCACCGCAGTCACCCACCACCACAGCTCCCCCAGCCATGAAAGCGTTATAAAAGCCGCACCGGTGAGTAGCTTATCGGCGATAGGGTCCGCGATCTTCCCGAAACTGGTAATAAGCTGACGCGAACGTGCCAAGTAGCCATCCGCCCAGTCCGTAATCATTGCGGCAACAAAAAGTGCCAGCGCCGCCCACCGCGCACCTAAACTATCGGCGCCATAGACGCCTCCCGCAATAAGAGCCACTACGAAAAACGGCACCATCACAATACGAACCACCGTCAACGCATTCGGCAAATTCCAGTTAGATGCGGTAGGTGCCGCGCCACCGGCCTGTTCGCTCATGCTCTATCGCTCCGTACTCGTCGTGTTCCCGGCCCCATACCGGGCAAGTCCCTCCATTATAGAATGCACCCGCCCCACAGGAACTGCGCGAAAAACCGCACACAAGAAACCGTACGCACCGTAAACCTGCTGGTCACGGTGCGCACGGCGCGTACTCTATATTTTTTTACAAGACAAGGCTCAACGCCCGCCGGACCCCCTACCGCCCGGTCAGCTGCCAGGCGTCCTCAGATTGTTCATCCTCACCGTCGAAATAGTCAGCAGCCGACTCACCGGCATCCACCGCATTGGCGTACGGGTCGGGGCTGGCCTCCGGCTCGGCGGCCGGTTCTGGAACATCCTCGCCACGGATACGCGCCAACGTCAGCTGCAGGTCGTCCGGGCGCACCAGTACGTCACGCGCCTTCGAACCCTCTGAGGGGCCCACCACGCCCTGGGATTCCAGCAGGTCCATAATGCGCCCCGCCTTCGCAAATCCCATCCGCAGTTTACGCTGCAGCATAGAGGTAGAACCGAACTGGGTGCTAATCACCAGCTCCGCTGCGCGCAGCAGATCGTCCAGGTCGTCACCAATCTCCTCATCAATCTGACGTTTCGATGCGGCAGAGACCACGTCCTCACGGTACACGGTCGGGGCCTGCTGCTTCACGTGCTCAACCACCTCGTGAATCTCCGACTCAGACACCCAAGCACCCTGCACACGCAGCGGCTTTGAGGCACCCATCGGCAAGAACAGGGCGTCACCCTGGCCGATCAGCTTCTCCGCACCGGGCTGATCCAGCACCACACGCGAATCCGTCACCGAAGAGGTCGCAAACGCCATACGTGAAGGGACGTTCGCCTTAATCAGGCCCGTCACCACATCCACTGAAGGCCGCTGGGTGGCCAGCACCAGGTGAATACCGGCGGCGCGAGCCAGCTGGGTAATACGCACGATTGCCTCTTCAACATCGCGCGGGGCGACCATCATCAAATCGGCGAGCTCGTCCACAATCACCAGCAGGTACGGGTACTCGTGGATGGTACGTTTACTGCCGGGCTCAGGCTGAACCTTGCCCTCACGCACCGCCTTATTGAAATCATCCACATGTTTAAACCCGTAATGCGCCAGGTCATCGTAGCGGGCGTCCATCTCACGAACCACCCACTGCAGGGCCTCAGCAGCCTTCTTTGGGTTCGTAATAATGGGGGTAATCAGGTGCGGGATACCCTCATAGGCGGTCAGCTCCACACGTTTAGGGTCCACCATCACCAGGCGCACCTGGTCCGGGGTGGAACGCATCAAAATAGAGGTGATCATTGAGTTCACAAACGAAGACTTACCGGCACCGGTTGCACCCGCCACCAGCATATGCGGCATCTTCGCCAAATTCGCCAGCACGAAACCGCCCTCAACGTCCTTACCCACGCCCATCACCATCGGATGCGGGTTCGAATGCGCCTGCGGGCAGCGGAGCACATCACCTAACGCAACCGTCTCACGGTCGGTATTGGGAATCTCAATACCGATCGCCGATTTACCGGGGATGGGTGAGAGGATACGCACCTCTTCACTAGCCACCGCATAGGCGATGTTCTTGCTCAACGCCGTCACACGCTCAACTTTCGTGCCGGGGCTTAGCTCAATCTCATAACGGGTCACGGTCGGCCCACGCGAGAACCCGGTAACCTGCGCATCCACCTTGAACTGCTCCAACACGCTCGTGAGCGCCTGAACCACCTGCTCGTTCACTTCGGAGGATTCCTTCGCGGGCGGGCCTGCGATCAGCATCTGCTCAGACGGTAAGGTGTAGTTACCTCGCGAAGATTCCACAGTCTGCGCCGGGCGGGCCTGCTCAGTCTGCGCCACACGGGTGTTATTCTGCAGCGGGCGGGATACGCCCGTCCCGCCGGATGCAGGCTTCGCGGGTGCACTCGCTGCGGCGGCAGGAACTGCACCTTCAGGTGCAGGCCCCTGACTAGGCCGCTGCTGCACGGAAGGTTGAGGCTTCGTCTGGGCCGCTGGCTTCTGCGGCTGCTCGTACGCCTCCACATCAAAGAGGGTAGCCTCATTCGGGTTCACTCGCCCATGCTCCACGGCCGCCTGCTGCACCTGGTTCAGGCGCGTGGCGGGGGCGTTTGAGGCCTCCACATCGAACGGGTCTGCTGAGGGCTGCTCACCCCCATGCGGGTAACCGGGCAGGCGGCTAAGCCGACCATTACCGTTACCGCGCTGCTTCTTCGTGGTCTGCTGTACCGGGTGCACGGCGGTAGCATCCGAATCGTGCGCCTCACCAGCACGGTCGGATGAGACCACGGGGCTCACAAACGCCTCATCGCCCGCATACTCGTCAAGCGAAGCATCCGTATCGTTCTCGTTGCGGATAATCCCCAACGCACCCAACATCCGGGTCAAGAAACCCTGCTTCTTCTGGGGTGCGGTAGGCTCATCCCCATACAGGTAACTGCGGTCATGCTCCGCAGCCCCCAAATCAACAGTACGGGTCTCGGCGGTTCCAGAGCCCTCAGCACGGGCAGATTCCCACGCAGGCCCGGGAGATTTCTCCCCCAGCACCAACCGCACCAGGTACACGATACGCGGTATCAGCTGACGCACCGTCGTGCCGGTCAGTACCATCAGCCCCGCCACAAACAGCACAAACAGCAGCAGCCACTCAAGGAACGGCACCTGGCCCACCACGCGCGCGAGCAAAACCCCCACGGTTGCGCCAATCACCCCACCGCCTGACCAGACTTTCTCGAAGCCGTCAGCGAAACTGGGGTACCCGGCAATATGGGCGAAGAAAAGTGAGGCTGTCACCAAGAGAACAAACAGCCCGAAAGTAACCCGGTTATTGCGCTGAACCCGCTCAGGGTCACGAAACACGCACCACGCCAGCACAAAACACAGCACTGGAACCAGCAGCGCCCCCTGCCCAAAAATACCGCCCAGCATCACGTGCCAGGCCGATAGCGGCCAGTGAATAATAGCCGGACCGGTCATGACCCTCCAGCTGTACCACTCCACCCCAGCAGTTATCAGGCCAAAAAGGGCGATAAAAAGAGCGCCGCCATCACGCCGCAGCTGCGGGTCAGAATCGGTACGTGCGGTTCCGATAGAACGCACAACACCGCCGAGGGCGTGCGCAATGCTCAACCACACCGTAGAGACGAAACGGGTGAAAGCATTGGCGGGAACCTGATTCTGGCGCGCCGATGAGCTCCGGGAACGTGAAGAACCCGAAGTTTTCTTTTTGGCTGAGGTCGAGCGACCTTTAGAAGTCCGTGAAGCCATACCTACTAGAGTAACAACCTTCTCTCATTCATAGATTAACCGGCCGAAAAATCGCTGTACCATGCGGAACAACCCACCGCATCAGGAACCTGAAAGCGTAACGGGGCCAACCGAACACAGCGGTTGACCCCATCACGGCGCATACACCGGCTACTTAGCGGCTTCCGGGCCGCTCTTGTGCTCCACCACAACGGGCACAATCATTGGCTTGCGGCGCAACCGGCGCGAAACCCAGGCGCCCAAAGTACGGCGCACAATCTGCTGCAGCTGCTGGGTGGTGTGAACCTTCTGCGGTGCGCGGTGAAGCGCATCCTCAAGGGCGGCGGTGATCTTCGGAGTAATTTCGTCAAACACCGAGTCGTCCTCAGCAATACCGCGCGCGTGAATATCCGGGCCGGTCACCACACGCTTTGCGGCACGGTCAATAACGCTCACCACCGAAACGAAACCTTCCTCACCGAGCACACGGCGGTCTTTCAGATCGTCCTCGGTGACTGCGCCCACGGAACGGCCGTCCACGTACAGGTACTCGCAGGGCACCTCGCCCACAATGCGGGCCACCCCATCCTTCATATCGACCACAGTGCCGGATTCGCACAGCAGCACGTTCTCCGCAGGAACGCCGGTCTCCTGGGCCAGCTCGCCGTTAGCGATCAGGTGGCGTACCTCCCCGTGTACCGGCATCACATTCTTGGGTTTGAGGATGTTGTAGCAGTACAGCAGCTCCCCCGCGGCAGCATGCCCCGAAACGTGCACCTTCGCGTTACCCTTATGCACCACGTTCGCCCCCAGCTTCAGCAAGGCGTTAATAATACGGTACACACTGGTCTCGTTCCCCGGGATGAGGGAGGAAGCGAGCACAATCGTATCGCCTGGCTCAACCTGCACCTTATGGTCACCATTTGCCATACGGGACAGGGCAGCCATAGGCTCACCCTGCGAGCCGGTGCACATCATCACAATCTCGTCGGGACGGTACTCGTCTACCTTTTTCAGGTCCACCAGGATACCCTCGGGAACCTTCAAATAACCAAGCTTCTCGGCGATCGTCATATTACGAACCATCGAGCGGCCCACCAGCACCACCTTGCGGCCGCGCTCGGCAGCAGCATCCAGAACCTGCTGCACACGGTGCACATGAGACGAGAACGATGCCACAATAATACGCCCGGTTGCGTCCCGGAACACGTTGGAAATAACGGGGCCAATATTCTTCTCGGTCGGGGTGAACCCGGGCACCTCGGCATTGGTGGAATCAGGCAGGAACAGGTCAATGCCTTCTTCACCCAACTTAGCGAAGTGGCGCAGATCGGTGATGCGCCCATCCAGTGGCAGCTGATCCATCTTAAAGTCGCCGGTGTGCAGCACGGTGCCAGCACTGGTGCGAATAAAGACCGCAAGGGCATCCGGGATAGAGTGATTCACCGCAATGAATTCGCACTCATACGGGCCGAAACGCTCCACCTGGTGTTCTTTCACCGCCAGCGTGTACGGCTTAATGCGGTGCTCGGCAAGTTTCGCCTCCACAAGGGCCAGGGTCAGCTCCGAGCCGATGAGGGGAATATCCGGGCGTTTTTTCAGCAGGTAAGGTACTGCACCGATATGGTCTTCATGCCCGTGAGTGAGCACCATGGCCACCACGTCGTCAATGCGCCCCACCACGTAACTCAAATCGGGCAGGATCAGATCAACACCGGGCTGTGACTCTTCGGGGAAAAGCACACCGCAGTCCACAATCAGCAGTTTGCCGTTAATTTCGTACACGGTCATATTGCGGCCGACCTCTCCCAGACCGCCAAGCGGCACCACTCGCAGGGTGTCTTTCTGCAACGGCGGAGGGGCGGGCAGATCCGCCTCGAATACGCTCAATCTATTCTCCTTTATAGGTTTTTACTGTTTTCTATTGTCTGTACTCATAGTTGCTTTGCTGCCTCTCTAACCTGTGCTGGCGGCCCGCTATCTTGGACACACCTGAATGCATCGAAACGGACCCGGCGTTCGCACCCCAATAGTGCGGGGTACTCACGCGGGCCCGTGAAGGAGACAGAATCAGCTAAGAATTCTGAATGCTGTGCGCAATGACCGAGTCACGCAAATCCGAACGCATCGCTTCCACCACGGCGGGTTCAGAAAGCACATGCGGCAGGCGCACCACAGGGGTGCCAAGAACGCCCTGCCACGACAAAATCTGCTTAGCGGAGACGCACCCGGGGGCACGGCTCATTGTCGCACGCACGATCGGGGTCAGCAGGAGGTGAACACGCTGGGCAGTCACCAGATCCTGGGCTATGACCGCATCAATAAGTTCACGGAATAGCTGCGGGGCAACGTGCGCTGTAACAGATACCAGCCCGACGGCCCCCACCGACATCCAGGGCAGAGTTAAACCATCATCGCCGCTGTAGTACTGCAAGTCTGTAGTTGCCATAACCTCGGACGCGGCGCCAAAGTCAGCTTTCGCGTCTTTGACCGCTACAATACTATCAATTTCTGCCATGCGGCGGTAGGTATCCGGCTCAATCGGAATGGCGGAGCGCCCGGGAATATCGTACACCATAATGGGCGTGTCAGAGGTTTTCGCCACCGCCTGATAGTGTGCAAACACGCCCGCCTGGGTGGGTTTATTGTAGTAGGGGGTAACTACCAGCAGCCCGTCCACGCCCACCTTATCGGCACGGCGAGCCAGCTCAATGGTGTGCGCAGTGTCATTCGAGCCAACACCCGCGACGATCTTAGCCCGGTGCCCCACGGCATCTTTGACGATCTGGAACACGCGTTCATTTTCATCATCAGTCATGGTCGAGTACTCGCCGGTGGTGCCGCACACCACTAGCCCGTCATGCCCATTGTCGACAAGGTACTCGGCTAACTTCACGGTCTGCGCCTCGTCCACGGAGCCGTCGGCGGCAAATGGGGTAACCATGGCGGTCAGCAGGCGGCCAAAAATCGGTGTGGCGAACGTACCCTGGTTATGCGGGGTTTTCAGCCCGCCAGCACTGTTCACGGGACGGTTGGAGGTTTCGGTGTTCACTGCGCTATCAGACATACTAACTACCCTACTACTCCCAGCTTTATTTGTCGCGCGTCACGCCCACTTTTCTTATCCGTTACGGCAGGCGGGCTAAACCATAGGCTTGGCGGGCCGCCCCCGGTGCAGACTCACCGCGTTACGCATGGCGGCCCGGGCGCGTTTGCGCTCGCCGCACGCATCGTACATGCAGGAGAGGTTAAACCAGCTGGCCCAGTCGTCTGGGGCGTCTTCAACGGCAAGCGCAAATTTCTCGAACTCCTGTGCGGCAGCGGACTTGTCCACCCGCCCCGAGGGGCTGCGCGGCAGGGTGTCTTCAGGGAGTTTACCGGCAGCAGCCAGCTCATCGGCGAGCTTCTGGATGCGTGCACCAAAAATAATTTCACGTACCAACGCCCACGCCCCCACCGCCGGCAACAGCAGCAGCCCAACCCCCAGAACAGTTCCCGCAATATTGCCTGAGACGATCAGCATCACCCCACGTTGTGCGGTAAAGAGCAGATACAACCCCAGTAGCGCTACGGTGAGAGCCGCGAAGGTTTTCCCTTTACCGCCAGCATCGACGACCAAGAATACACCGCTAAAGAGCAACACTCCCAGTATGAAAGCGCGGGCACCAAACGGCACGGGCAGCAACAGCACTGTAGCCGCTAAGAGGATGCAGGCGAGCGCACTCCAGAGCCGCAACGATAAAAAAAGTGAGCGGCGAGAGGAATCCGTGCCGGAAGAGGGCACAGGGGCGCTCATGAAAGCTCCAGGTAGTTATCCAGGCCCACGCTCAGCCCCGGGTGGGAGGCAACCTCTCGCACACCCAGCAGCACCCCGGGCATAAAGGAGGCACGGTC
Organism: Rothia sp. HSID18069; assembly: GCF_003989155.1. Lineage (NCBI taxonomy): Bacteria > Bacillati > Actinomycetota > Actinomycetes > Micrococcales > Micrococcaceae > Rothia > Rothia sp. HSID18069. The sequence goes on from NZ_RBMG01000006.1 coordinate 55,630, forward strand.
AAACGAGTCATGCCGGATCGTCAAAAGCTGCCCGGTGTCTCCCAACAGGATTTCCTGGTGAGCGACCATGCCCCGCAGCCGCACCGCGTGCACACTAATACCATCAATTTTTGCCCCGCGTGATCCTAGCGGGTCAGTTTCGGTCGCGTCGGGGGACGCCCCTACCCCGGCTGCTTCTCGGGCGGCAGCCACTTTCCGGGCGGTGTGTGCGGCGGTGCCGGAGGGTGCATCCACTTTATTTGGGTGGTGGATTTCAATGATTTCAACCGATTCAAAATACCGGGCGGCTTTGGCCGCAAATTCGGTGGCGAGGATCGAGCCGATAGCGAAGTTAGGGGCGATGAGCACGCCCACACCGGGGTGCTCGCCCAGAAGCTGCTTCAGTGAGCTGAGCCGTTCTTCATCCCAACCGGTGGTTCCCACCACTGCGTGTATGCCGTGTTCCACAGCGAAACGCACATTTGCTTCAGTTGCGGTGGGCACGGTGAGGTCGATGATGACGTCGGCTTTAACATCAAGTAGTTTCGTGAGCGGGTCTGCGCTGCCCAGCGCCGCCACGAGGTCCATATCGGCGGCAGTATTAACCGCGCGCACGGCCTCAGACCCCATGCGTCCTTTCGCGCCGAGTACGGCCACGCGCCATATTTTATTGGTCGTCATCTCACCGGTATGTTGTACCACTGTCTACCTGCCTTGTTCTTTCTCTCACAGTATTTATGGGCGTTACCCAGGAAATACTGCACCCGTACCCTTAATATTTTTAATATTAGCCGTTAAAGCCGGTCTAAACTTGCGGGAAGTGCAAAGAACCGCACGAACCGACCCTATAATTAAGCAGTAATTTATTGCGCCATCATCTGACCCGGAGTAGTTACCGTCAATGAAGCAGCTTTTCGCCTCCGCTATTGCCCCCGAAGAGGGGAATCAAAAGTTCATATTACCTGGGCTAGATGGTTTACGCGCCATCGCAGTGTCTCTGGTAATCGTGTATCACCTATGGCCCACGGTAGTGCCCGGGGGCATGATTGGTGTAGACATTTTTTTCGTCATCTCCGGGTATTTGATCACGGCCCTGCTGCTGCGTGAGGGAGCCACCACCGGGCGTATTAACCTGCTGGAGTTCTGGAAACGCCGTGCCAGACGTCTGCTCCCGGCTATTGCACTAGTAATTCTTCTCATTGGCCCCATTACCCAGATTATGCAGGGCGATATTCGGGTGGCCCTTGACCGTCAGGTGCTGGGCGCGGCCACATTCTCCTCTAATTGGCTCTCTATCCTTTCAGGCAACGACTACTTTACGCAAACTTCTCCGCAGCTGTTCACAAACTTCTGGTCGCTGGCGGTTGAGGAACAGTTCTATGTAATCTGGCCGCTATTACTGGTGACTGTGGCCCTTATCCTTCAGCGCAGGTGGCGCTTATTCGCCATTGCTGTGGGGGTTCTGGTGGTTTTTTCGCTGAAAATCAGCACGGTGCTGGCTGCTGGCGAAGCGCCATTGAGCCGCGTGTACTACGGCACAGATACCCACATGTACGGTCTGCTCAGCGGCGTTCTGCTGGCGTTTGCGGTACCCTGGTCGCTGTACCCGCCCACGGATAAGTACGTGCTCTACACGGTGTCCCGCCCCTACGGCATGGTCACGTTTGCGCGGGTGCTCATCAGCTGGTTGTGCCTATTTGCGCTCATCCCCTATGCTGTGCTCGCTCACGAGTCGGCGAAGTTCTTCATCCCTTGGGGGCTGTTTGGTGCTTCTTTGCTGACGATCGGTGTGATTCAGGGGATGCTGCCTGATATGGTGGTGGGCGCCTCTGAGCTGCTGCGTAAGGTGCTGTCTTTTCCGCCGCTTCTGTGGATTGGCCAGCGTTCGTACGGGCTGTACCTGTGGCATTGGCCGCTGGCGGTCATTGCTCATTACTTGTATGGGCCCGATCGTTCTCCCCTGATTAATCTGCTGGTGCTGGCGTTGACCTTAGCGGTGGCAGAGCTGTCATACCGTTTTGTTGAGACACCGGTACGCCGCTACGGGTTCCGCGGGTGTGCACGCATGGTGTGGCAGTGGCTACGCACCGACCGGATGAAACTTGTACCGCTCTCTATTACTGTGGTCGTGACCGGAGCGTGCTTTGCCAGCACCGCAATGGCGGTGCACAGTGCACCGCAGATGACCAGTGCACAAACCGCTGTGGAGAACGGTAAGAAGGCCGCCCAGGAGCGGTTGCAGGCTAAGAAGGAGGCCCGTGCGTCTGCCTCCGCCAGCGCCACGGCCGACCCGCAGCAGTCGCAGGATCCTTCCGCGGCGCCCTCCCCCGGGCCTTCCGGGGATTCGCAGCCGAAGGTTGATTCTTCACAGGTCACCATTATTGGTGATTCGATTGTGGTGGCAACCCAACCCGACCTGTACGATACGATGCCCGATGCTCAGGTGGACGCTGAAGAAGGCCGCACCATTGATAAGGTGATCCCGATAGTGAAGTCAATGGCCTCCAACGGTCAGCTGCGCAAGACCGTGGTAATTTCTGTGGCCGCTAACTCAACGTTCGCCCCGGGGCAGCTGGAGCAGATTCTTGAGACCCTGCCGCAGGACAGCAAACTGGTGGTGGTGACAGGGTTCGGCCCGAGTAATCTGACGTGGATTGAAAACTCGAACAGTATCATTCGCGAGTTTGCCCAGAAGAACTCTTCGCGTGTGGTGCTGGCCGACTGGAACAACACGATCCGTGAGGAGCTACAGAAAAACCCGACGCTCATGACCTCCGACGGGGTGCATCCGGATTTGTCGGGGCAGGTTATCTATGCGCGCGTGATAACTGAGGCGGTAGCAAAAGCACAGTCTTAAAGGACAAGCTTAAAGGTGTGGGCGGTTCGGCTTTACTGATCGGATGTATCAGGGGCCGCACCGCCCACCGTAGTATGGGGGCTTCACCGGCAGGTGATGGCAGGCAACGCCGCCGCTACTGGTCAATGATGCTGCGCACCAGCTCTTTCGCGGCGGGAATCACTTCGTCTTCGAACCAGGGGTTGCGTTTGCGCCAGCCAATGGTCAGTGGCGAGGGGTGCACCAGCGGCAGCTGGGCGGGGAGGTACTGTTCATAGTCGGCGACGGTTTCGGTCAGGTTTTTCTTAGCGCCGGTACCAAGGTAGTAGCGCTGCGCGTACGAGCCGACGAGAATGGTGAGCCGCACCTGCGGCATGAGCTCACGCAGCCGCGGGTGCCAGGTGGGGGCAAAATCTTTGCGCGGCGGTTTGTCCCCATGTTTGCCTTTACCCGGATAGTAGAAATCCATGGGGGTAAGCGCGAAAAGGTCCGGGTTGTAGAACTCGTTATCAGTAACACCCAGCCATTGCCTCAGCAGCCGCCCGCTGGCGTCATTCCAGGGTTTGTGGGTTTGCTGCGCAATCCTGCCGGGTGCTTGCCCCACCAGCATAATGCGTGCTGCTGCGGTAGCGGTGTACACCGGCGTGTACCCTTTGGCGCGCATCTCAGCGTTCGTTGTGGCGTCGTTGATTTCCTGGTATAGCAGGTTAGCTTCTGGCAACAGGTTCATGATGCCCCAGTATACGCGGCACCCGCGGTGGGTGCTGTGTGTAGTGTGGGGCGGTGAAAATAGGGTGCCTAGCCGCGCACGGCGTGAAGTGCATGAAGCATCAGGTGATCGGTGCCGGTCTCCTGTGAGAAGGAGTATTCGTAGAGCAGATAATCCAGGCTTTTATCCTCCGTAAGAGCGTCTTGAGCATGCGATAAAGAGGCGGCAAACCGGGCACGGTAGAAAAGCGGTTGTACAATATCGTACGGTTTATCGGCGTCGAGCTCCTCAAGGTACATCTCGTCCATGTGCTCTGCCCATTGCCGAAGACGTTCGGGGTGGGAGAAGATTTCTTGCTCACGCACTATACGCACAATATCCTCAGCCACCTCAAGCGCTGAAAGGTGCTGCTGTTTCCAGTCAAGCCACGCCAGGGCTAAAAGGCTGATGAGTTTCTTACGTTGTGATGCATCTAGAGTGCAGATTCGCTGTAGTTCTTCGGCGTAGTCGGGAGGGACAACGATAGTGAACATAGCGGGGTTCCTTTCGCGAATTCCCTCAACTTTAGCACAAGGGTAAAGTGAAACAGGGAGGAATCTTCGCATGAGAAACTCGTGAAAGCTGCACACGATAATCTCTGCAAAGCACCATCCCTACACCCGATATCAGAAGGATTCTATGGAGCCACAGCAGGAAACATCACACGATATATTAGAGTCTCTTCTTCAAGAGCTTGTGGAGCGTGAAGAAGACTTTAGTTTCTACATAAGTCTCTGTCTTCGTCTGCTTGCGCGGTCTCCACAGCACGGTTGGGATGTTAAGGCTTTTATGCGGGGTTTAGAGCCCGAAGATATGGCAGCCCCACGCGATCCTGCCAAGCTCCGCACAAACCCAAAGTTTCTGGAGAGCGAATGGCTCATGGGCAAATATTCTATCCTTCTAGAAGCTTTCGATGAGGCGGGAACTTCCCGCCACATATCCACTGCCGCTCCAAGAGATACGACCCTGGCAGGATACGAGCTTCGCATCCTGTGGAAAATCGTCAATGCCCACTACAGCTCGTATTTTGAGCCAGACCCGCTCAGGCGTGTTACCTGTGCGGTTGAGGGGCTTGTGGGAAAAGATTATTCGGTTGAAGACCTCACAGGTGATCTTCAAGATTACCTTGATCGGCATGCGTGTCTGCTTAAACTACCGGACCTCTGCCGCGAGCTGGCGGATCGGGGTAAAGATCTGGCGTTCTTCACAGACCTTGGTGTACGTCTTCTTAAACCCGTCACCTGGCCCGTGGATGATCTGCGTTCTTTCCTTCAGGAAATAGGCTCAGAGACCGTAGTGGAGCCGGTTGCTCTCCCTCGGCTGGGGTGGCACCAGGTGTACCGTACCCACGAGAATGATGTGTTCAGCGACAGCGAGCAGCTCCTGCAGAAGTACAGCATTCTCGCGGACACGCTTGGTGAATTAAGCAGTCCCGCATACTCTCAAGTTGATCTTGCTGCCCGCATCGCCCGCGCACAGTACGAGCTGTTCTTTAGTCGAAAGCCGCAGGAACGCATCCTTGCCGCCTTACGGCACCTCATCTCAGATGAATACCCCGCCGAGACGCTGCACCGGCAGCTTTTGGATTTCTTAGCCACACCATAGCCTGCTGACATCCGGTCTTTCCAGCAGGTGAGGCTGACCCGCTATCGGCTATCGGTCGGGATGCTCCGCGCCCTGCGGCGAGCGCGCCACCGAGAAAATAGCGGCCAGCGCCCTACAGAATTCCGGCAGGTGCCGGTCGTCAAGATTCACCAGCACCTCCAAGACAGGCCCAACCTGCAGCGCCTGCTGAATATCCTCCCCCATGGTGAACACCACCGTGTTGCCGCTGAGCGTGTAGGACACGTTATTGCTCTCAAGAGCGAGCGACTGGTCATTACGCTCTAAATAGATGACGGGTTCCTCCTCAGAAGTACGTGCAAGCGTGAAGTACTCGTGCTGCCCATACGAGAAATAAACGTACGCCAACCCGTCCTCATTTGAGGGGCTGTATTCTATGGAGTGAGGCTCAATCATGACACCAGCTGCTCCTGCCAAACTCTCGCTACCAAAAAATTATAGGCGTCCTTCAACCAACCGGAACAGCAAAATCTGTCAGCGCACAATTGTGGTGATCATCTGCTGCTGCCCCAGGTACCTGGCGAGGCCGTGCACATCCTCAAGGGTGACCGCGCGGATCTTCTGAAGTAACTCATCAGTGCTCGTAAACCGGCCCGATTCCAGTTCCGCGTGCCCCAGACGGGACATGCGGGAGCCCGAGTCCTCACTGCCCAGAACAGTTGAACCGGCCAGCTGCCCGCGTACTTTGCTGAGTTCTTCTGAGGTAATTCCGGCAGCCACCAACTTATCAAACTCATACTGCAAGAGCTCACACACCTGCTCGGTTTTAGCGGGCAGGCACCCGGCGTACATGCCGAAATACCCCGCATCGGAGTAGGCACCTGAGAACGCGAACGTGCTGTACGCCAGCCCGCGTTTCTCGCGGATCTCCTGGAAAAGCCGTGAAGACATACCCGACCCAAAAGCACTCGACAACACGCTCATCGCGTAGCGTCGCTCATCCCCCGCAATAATACTCGGGCAGCCCATCACAATATTGGTCTGCTCGAAGCCCTTCTGGACTTCACGCAGCTCAGAGAACGGAACGATACCGCTTTCGGTGCGCACACGGCGCGGCGCCGGAGCCACACCCTCGCGAAGGTTCCAGCCGGAGCGGGTGAGCGCATCCAGTACCAGGTTCACAATACGCGAGTGCTCCAGCGACCCAGCCGCTGAAACAACCAGTCGATCCGGCGTGTAATACTGCTTGTAATGCTCCCACACCGCCTCCCTCGGAACCTGCATAATCTCCTGCGGAGTGCCACCAATCGGGCGGCCCAGCGGGTTATCACCCATCAGCTGTTCCACAAAATTCTCGAAGGCAACATCGGTCGGGTCGTCCTGATCCATCGCCAGCTCTTCCAGAATCACCCCGCGCTCCTGCTCCAGATGCTCAGGATCCAGCAGGGCGTTACTGACCATGTCCGCCAGCACGTCAATCGCCATTGGCACGTCGTCGTCAAGTACGCGCGCATAGTAGCAGGTGTGTTCCTTCGCGGTGAGGGCGTTTGACTCGCCGCCCACCTCATCAAACGCCTGTGCAATATTCAGCGCCGTGCGCGAAGCCGTGCCTTTAAAAAGCAGGTGCTCCAAAAAATGGGTAGACCCCAACATGCCCGGGGCCTCATCCCGAGAACCAACCCCCGCCCAGAAACCGATCGAAACGCCCCGAGTGCCCGGCATACGTTCGGTGATGACACGCACCCCGCCGGGCAGGATAGAACGGCGCACCTCATTCGAATCAGCACCAGCAAAAATCAGGCGGCCACGCTCATAATCAAGCTCCTCAGCGATTTCACCGGGCGCCACAGGAAGGCTAATAGCCATGAAAAAGTCAGTCCTTACCTCACGAACAATATGAACCACACACAAATATACGCGAAGGATGCGCCTCCCACCGGGCCCCGAACCCGGGGCGCCGTGCGGAAGACGCATCCTCGCCAGTTAGAGTGCCGCAGCGGGCATACTACTGGGCGTCATCAACCACCGGGGAGAGCGAAAGCTTGCCGCGGTCGTCAACCTTAGTGATCTCAACCTGCACCTTCTGCCCCACCGACAGCACATCCTCGGTGTCTACCACGCGCTTACCGCCGTTGAGCTTACGCATCTCAGAAATGTGCATCAGCCCGTCCTTGCCGGGGGTGAGAGAGATGAACGCACCAAAATCAGTCAGCTTCACCACGGTGCCCAGGTAGCGCTCACCCATCTCGGGAACCTGCGGGTTCGCGATGGCGTTAATCGCCGTGCGGGCAGCCTCAGCAGAGGGCCCATCGGTCGCGCCAATAAACACAGTACCGTCGTCCTCAATGGAAATATCGGCACCGGTATCTTCCTGAATCTGGTTAATGGTCTTACCCTTCGGGCCGATCACCTCACCAATCTTAGCGACCGGAACCTTCACCGAAATGATGCGCGGCGCGAACTCGCTCATCTCATCGGGTGCATCAATAGCTGCGGTGAGCACCTCCAGAATGTGCAGGCGAGCCTCGCGTGCCTGGGTCAGTGCACCTGCCAGCACCGATGCAGGAATACCATCAAGCTTGGTGTCCAGCTGAATAGCAGTCACAAACTCGCTGGTACCGGCAACCTTGAAATCCATATCGCCCAGGGCATCTTCAGCACCCAGAATATCGGTCAGCGCGGCGTAACGAGTTTCGCCATCAACCTCATCAGAGACAAGACCCATTGCGATACCCGCAACAGGTGCACGCAGAGGCACACCGGCATTGAGCAGCGACAGGGTTGAAGCGCAGACCGAACCCATCGACGTGGAGCCGTTCGAGCCCAAAGCCTCAGAGACCTGGCGGATCGCGTAGGGGAATTCCTCACGCGAGGGCAGCACCGGGGTCAGTGCGCGTTCTGCGAGCGCACCGTGGCCGATTTCACGGCGCTTGGGCGAACCAACACGGCCGGTCTCACCAGTGGAGTACGGCGGGAAGTTGTAGTGGTGAATGTACCGCTTGGACTTGACCGGGTGCAGTGAATCGAGCTGCTGCTCCAGCTTGAGCATATTCAAGGTGGTCACGCCCATAATCTGGGTTTCGCCGCGCTCGAAAATTGCCGAACCGTGCACGCGCGGCAGCACCTCAACTTCGGCGGTCAGCTGGCGAATATCGGTGAGCCCGCGACCGTCAATGCGCACCTGTTCGGTGAGGATGCGCTGGCGCACGGTGTGTTTGGTGAGAGCCGCAAACGCTACTGAAACCTCGTTAGCGCGCTCCTCAAACTCTTTGCCTTCCCCGGTGAGGGCTTCCATCAGCTCGGATTCAAGCTCCGCGGCAGCGGCTTCACGCTCCTGCTTACCCGCGATGGAGTAAACCTCCACGAGGCGCTTGCCCGCGAAGTCTTTCACGGCGGTATCAACGTCTTCACCGTGTCCGCCGAAGTAGGGAAGCTCCAGGGCGGGTTTACCGGCGCGCTCCACAAGGTCAGCCTGAGCCTTGCACAGAGCAGCAATAAAGGGCTTCGCAGCCTCCAAACCTTCGGCTACGATCTCTTCGGTGGGGGCAGTATGGCCGTCTTCCTTAATGAGCTTCCAGGAGTTATCGGTTGCCTCTGCCTCTACCATCATGATCGCAACGTCTTCGCTGCCGTCGGCCTTGGTCACGATGCGACCGGCCACAGCCATATCGAATACGGCGTTTTCCAGCTGAGAGTACTTGGGGAAGCACACCCACTGCCCGTCAATAAGAGCCATACGCACACCGCCGATAGGCCCGGTAAACGGTGCGCCCGAAAGCGAGGTTGAGGCGGAAGCAGCGTTAATGGCGAAGGTGTTGTAGATTTCGTCCGGTTCAACGGTCAGAACGGTTACGACAACCTGCACCTCATTGCGGATACCCTTGGTAAAGGCGGGGCGCAGCGGGCGGTCAATCAGACGTGCAGCGAGCACGGCCTCAGTTGCGGGGCGCCCTTCACGGCGGAAGAACGAGCCGGGAATCTTACCGGCAGCATACATGCGCTCTTCAACATCCACAGTCAGCGGGAAGAAGTCAAAGCCTTCACGCGGTGACTTCCCCACAGCGGTTGCAGAGAGCAGGGTGGTTTCGTCGTCAATGGTGACAAGCACGGAGCCCGCCGCCTGCTTGGCGAGGCGGCCAGTTTCAAAACGCACATGACGTTTACCGTACACACCGTTGTCGATTTCGACCTCGGAAAATTGGATTTCGGGACCTTCCACGGTTCCTTCTTTCTGTGTTGGTGAGGTCGGCACACCGTGCGTTCTAACTATCGGCCTTCGATAGGAAACCACGGCCGCACCCGCTCCCGGGCGGGGGCCCGTAATTCGCTACCGAGGACCGCACCTAAACGCGCGGGGCGCTCCCTCAGGTTAATATTTCACTGTGTTCGATGCGTGGCACATTTGCGGGGCACTCCCCTGCGGCTCATTGCATCATGAGACAACCGGGGTCGGCCAAGTGTTGCTGCTTGCCACCCCATGCCCCTCCCCAGGTTGCAGTTACGGGCGTGCCCGCCTCTGTGGAGAGACTGACACGCCCGCACTATAAGCCCTTTATCGACGCAGGCCCAGACGCTCAATGAGCGAACGGTAACGCTCGATGTCGATGCTCTTGAGGTAACCCAACAAGTTGCGACGACGACCAACGAGCATCATCAGACCACGACGTGAGTGGTGGTCATGCTTGTGGAATTTCAGGTGCTCGGTCAGGTCGGAGATACGACGAGACAGAACAGCAATCTGCACCTCAGGCGAACCAGTGTCGCCCTCGTGGGTTGCGTATTCCTTGATGATTTCCTGCTTGATTGCCGGATCTAGTGCCATGAAAGTTAACTCCTGGAGTTAGTGCCGCGTACCTCCCGCACAATAGTGTTGTTGCGCGGGGTTTGGGCAAAAGCCCTCAGCGTGTCAACCGCGGACCGCAGACACGCATCCTTACTATTCTACTGCACAAGCCGTGTTTTTGGGGAATATACCCGCTATTTGACGGTAACGCCGGGCTGCTTACCCCGCAAGACCAGGAGGTAGTACCCCAGCAGGAACACGCACCAGACACCCCCAACCACCAGCGCCAAACGGGTGCTCTCAAAGAGCCCCAGAAGCACCACCACGAACGCCATGAACACCAACGTGAGGTAGCTGACCCACAGGGGCAGGCGCACAGGCTGCTTCTCGGTGTCATACCCGCCGCGCTTATAGGCGATGTGCGCCAGCAGAATCATCACCCACACCAGCACCGTGGCGAAGGTGGCCAGCGAGGCAACCACCTCAAAAGCATCCTTAAAGAGCACGTTCACAATCACACCCACCGCCATGACCACGATCATGAGCAAAGTGGTCATCCACGGCGCGCCGTTACGGCTCACCCTACGGAACGATGCGGGGGCCAGCCCGCGCTGCGCCAAACCGTACAGCATACGCCCGGCACCGTACACATCTGCGTTCATGGCCGAAACAGCGGCGGTAATCACCACAATATTCAAAATGCCAGCTGCCGCAGGTATACCCAAAGAACTAAAAATCTGCACGAACGGCGAGTTCTCTTTACTGACCGAATACCAGGGGTACAGGGACATAATCACACCCAGGGTAAGCACATAGAAAATCATGATGCGGGCCGGCACGGTGCGGATTGCCTTAGGGATGGAAACACGCGGGTTTTTCGTCTCACCCGCCGCAATACCAATAGTCTCAATACCGCCAAAAGAAAACATCACCACGGTAAAGCAGGCCAAGAAGCCGGTGAACTGGTTCGGCATGAAACCGCCATCCAGCGACCACAGGTTGGTAACCGACGGTGCGACAGAATCGTGCGCCTGAACCCCAACAAACAGCAGAATCACGCCACCAATAATCATGGCGATAATAGCCGAAACTTTCACTAGGGTGAACCAGAACTCTGCCTCCCCGAACGCTTTTACTTTCGTGAGATTAATGGCGAGCAGAATCAGAAGCACCGACACAATCCACACCCAGGCGGGGCTATTAGGGAACCAGAACTGCATATAGACGGCGAACGCCGTCACATCCGCAATAGCGACCAGCGCCATCTCCAGGGCGTAACTCCAGCCGGTCACAAAACCCGCCCAGCGCCCCAAGTAACGGGTAGCGTACTCCGAAAACGCCCCCGAAACCGGGTTGGCAAGCGCTAACTCTCCCATAGCGCGCATCACCATGAACACCGCTGCGCCGCCAACCATGTAGGCGACCAGCACCGAAGGCCCAGCCAACTGGATAGCAGATGCTGAACCGTAGAAAAGGCCCGTACCAATCGCCGAACCAAGGGCAATGAACATAATGTGACGCAGCGTCAGGACACGCTGAAGGTGCGGGGTGCCCGGCTGCACCTTAGCGGTATCTACCGGTGTGGGGTTACGGTCCGTTGAGTCCGTGTTTTTCATACTGTCCTCACTGGGTTGGGGTGCCAGGCGCCTGCTACGCGGGGCCCGGCGGGACGGTGGGCTAAGCGGATTGGATAGGCTAGGCCCGTTTCCCCGCAGGGGATAAGCCAACGCCGGAGGCTGCCGCACCCGCCGTATACCGTGATGCCCGCAACCCCCGGTGCGTGAGGGACGCAAGCAAAAACGGCGGGCTGGCAACGAAGCCAACCCGCCGTCTTTTCTAAGACTTATTTCTTACGCTTACGACCAATAAGGATCGAAGCGAGAGCGGTTATTCCGGTCACTGTGTAAACCGAAGGCCACGCGCCAATCTTCTTGGCGAGCGGATGAGATGCACCGAAAGCACCCAGGTACAGACCGGTCAGGAAGGTAGCGCGGGGCGCCCCGGCCTTACGCTTCCAGTTCATAAAGGCAATAATGCCGCACACACCCAGCACAGCACCGCCGAGGGGACGGTTACCTGTGGTGGAAGCCACCTTGTAGCCACCGAGCAGACCGGTGACAGATGCGAGGGTGGGGCAAACCTTCATGGGGTTTCTCCTGGGGTCCGAAAAATCTCTTGCCTAATAACCATACTGCATGTGCGCCACAAATGCATCCTCACCCCGCTGCGAACCGCCACTAGGCAGGGTCCGCAGAGAGCAAGTGAGCGCCGCGCAGCACCGGCATAGCCGCAGCTGCAGCCCGTATTACGCCTTAGATTCCTGTTCTGTGTCTTCGGTGTCATCCGTGTATCCGCGCAGGAACCACAGGTGCGCAGCAACCTGCAGAGTGTATTGGGCTGAGCGGGCAGCAGCCACCTCCACACCAAGGTGGAAATCTTGCCCCGCGGCGGGGCCGCACAAATCAGAGACGCACCGCACCGCCACAAACGGCACCTCATAGTTATGGCACACCTGGGCGATAGCTGTGGTTTCCATATCGGTGCTTAACGCGGCGGGGAACGCCTCACGGGTGTCTTTGACATTATGGGCGGTCACGAATGAATGTCCGGCAAGCATCAGCCCCCGGCACACCTGCCAGCCGCCTTCTGCCTGCTCAGCATCAAGAGCTTCGACGGCGGCGGCAACCGCATCATCCACGTCGGAATCCGGGCCGCCATAGGTTTCGGGCATGCCGGGGATTTGCCCACGTACATACCCGAAAGCGCTCGCATCAGCATCGGTGTAGGTGTACTCTGTACCGACTATCACATCCCCCACGTTCGTTGTGGCAGCAAGCCCGCCAGCGGTGCCTGCACTTATCACGCCAGAACAGTCGGTGGCGTAGCTCAATGCCTCGGTCACGGCGGATGCGGCGTTCACCAGCCCAATCTTGGAACGCACCAGCAGCAGAGGCACCTCACGCTGGTTAACGGTCAGGGTGCGCGGGTGAAAGACCGCCGCGCCCTCATCAATAGGTTCCTGCGCCCAGGCGGTGGCGTTAAGGAGCGGCGCGATTTCTTCGTCCATAGCCACCTGAATAATGACGGCGTTGGAGAAGTTCAGCATCAGATCATTAAGGTTTTCGAGGTCAGCAAGCATGGCAGTGTAAACCTCGTCAGGATTCATCTGCGCCGCGGCAAAAGGAGAATCGCTCACGCCATCACCTGCTCCCATTCGCTGCGGGCGGCCAGGAAACCGCGGGCGGCCTCTTGAGCAGCACCCAGAGAATGGTGTGCCCCCCAGCCGCACTGCACCTCGTTTGCGGCGGGAACTTCGGTAGCCTCTAGAATATCGCGCATCGTTGCTTCAAGGATGGGCATAAATTCTTGCGGCTCAATACCTAGAGTGAGGGCGTAGAAGCCGGTCTGGCAGCCCATGGGTGAGAAGTCAATGAGCTTATCGGTGTGGTTGCGCATCAGTTCGGCGCTCAGATGTTCAATAGAGTGCACAGCAGGCATGTCAAGATGCGCATTATTTGGCTGAGTGAAACGGACATCGTACTTAATGAGGGTGTCCCCGCCCGGCAGTATCTTACGGTCCGCAATGCGCACATAGGGAGCAGCGACAGCGCGGTGGTCCAGGTTAAAGGACTCAACGTTCATTTTTTCCATGGTTCCATTCTCGCTTAAAACCTGAGTAATGTAACCCAAAAAGCTGCACGCATAGATGCCCACACCTTTGGCGGTGCAGACGGGTACCGGGCGCGTCCCTTAACACGGTGCGCCCGGTTCGCAGGGACTACGCGGCGGCCAGTACCTCCCGAGTCTGCGCCACATCCTGGTTAATCTGCTCCACCAGGGCCTCCACCCCGTGGTACGCCACCATCGGGCGCAGATGCTTCACAAACTCCACCACCACATGCTGACCGTACAGGTCAAAGTCCTCGACACGCTCCTGCGGCCGGTCAATCACATGCGCCTCAACATGCCGGTTCTCAAGACCGTCAAACGTTGGGTTCGTTCCCACCGAAATAGCCGCCGGGTGGCGTGTTCCCGACTCGTCCGTCAGCCACCCGGCGTACACTCCATCCACCGGGATAAAACCGCGCGCCTCCAGCTCCAGGTTTGCGGTGGGGAACCCCAGCTCACGCCCGCGAGCCAACCCGTGCACCACCTCCCCGTACATGAGGTGAGGGCGGCCCAACAATCTGGCGGCACCCTCCATATCCCCCGTATTCAGCAGTTCACGGATACGCGTAGAAGAGCACCTGGTGCCGTCATCCGCCATGAGATCATCAACCACCACAACCTCAAACCCGTACTGTTCGCCCAGCTCACGCATGGTGTTAAGGTCACCAGAGTTGCGGTGCCCGAAACGCACATCATCGCCAATCACCACGTAACGGGCGTGCAGAGTATCCACAAAAACGCTCTTCACAAACTCTTCGGGGCTCTGCTTCGCAAACTCCAGGTCGTAGTGAAGCAGCACATAATTCTGCAGGCCCAGCTGACACATAAAATAGCGGCGTGAACCCTGCCCCATAATCTCCTGATGCATCAGCTCAGGGTGGTGAACCTGCATTGGGTGCGGGTCGAATGAGACCGCGACAGAGGCCAGCCCGTGCTCCCCAGCCAACTCGACAACGCGCGAAATCACGCGGGTATGACCAATATGCACACCATCAAAGTTGCCGATAGTCACCACCGACGGCCCAAAATCCGCCGGAATATCGCTCAGCTCGGTATAGAGGGTCACGTGCTCTCCTGCATAAAAAATACTGTACCTATACATCCTAGACCAGCGCGGGCATAGATGCTGAATCCTAAAACGGGGTGCACCCCGGTACGGCGAGCCCGGCCAAAGCCCCGATTAAACGCGGGAGGCGCTGAGCATCTGCTGACGGATCGTATTCGACTTATTAATCCAGGCGTACCACACCAGAAGACACGGCGGGATCACCAAATCCGTCACCATCAACACAATAAGCGACCAGTGCGGGGTACCGTGCGAAGCCCACGAAATAATGCGCCCCACGCCGCCAAGGAACACCACCAGGCACGCCAGTACCAGCATATTCGCCCACTTAAACTTCCAGGCGATAAACAAGAACGCGATGCCCACCCCCGCATACACGGCGGCAAGAAACGCATAGTTCGACTCGATTGACGGGTTCACCGCAACCGCAGCGGAGTCCGGGGCAGCCTGTGTACCTGCCATCACCTGCCACGCCGCGTAGGCAATAATCGCCACGCCGTACAGCCCCACCACCGAACGGAACAGCCCACGGTTTTGGGGTTTTGCCGCATCCTCAAGGGTCTGCGGCTTCTGTTCCAGTTTCGTTTTCTGCTCGGGTTTCTTCGGTGCAGGCTGCTTTACCGTCTCACCGTTCTCTGGTGTGGTTCGGGCCGGTTTCAGGGCCTGGTGCTCTTTTTCAGGCCGACCCGCAGTACCCGCTTCACTGGCGGGGAAACCCGCAGATTCCTCACGGTCGCCCTGACTCGCAGCCTCGTTTTTTGAGGTCTCTTCATTCATATATTCTCTCCTCACATAATGTGTACAATTCAATAATTTGCGCCACGGCTACCCAGCGCCTAGGCACGCCTGGAGTGGAACAGCCACCACAGGCCCACAACGGGCAAAACCAGCGGAATAAACCCGTACCCCTGCCCAAAATGCGACCACACTGAGGCCAGCGGGAACAGGTGCGGGGCAGCCAGAGACAACGCCCCCACCCCCAGCACGCCCGCAAGCTCAGCTGAAATAGTCACAAGGGCAACTCGCCGTGCCCGCTCCCCGCGCCGTGCCAAGGCAACTGCGGCCACAGCATAAATAACAGCCGACAGCAAAGACAGCAGGATTGCCAGCGGAGCCTCATCAAATTTACGCACCAGCTGGTACCCCGCCCGCGCCCCAGCCGACAACGTAAAAACACCGTACAAAACGGCGATCAGCTTCCCCGGGCCCGAGGCGTGGTAGGAGCCCATGCTGCGGTTTTGAGACCGCCCACCGGAGGCAGATTGAAGATTATTACCCATGTTTCCTTCCAAAAGTGTGTGCGGCAGAAGGTCACTGCGGCCGGATCAGTAGTAATACCACAACATATTCATCCGATGCACCATCACAATCAGTACCGGGCCGGGAACCGCCAACAGAAGCGTAGCCCACCGGGTGCGTTCACTCAACGAGTAGAAAAACGCGCCCGCCGGGATCACCATAGCCGTCAGCAAATACCCGTAGTACTCCAGCCAGTCACCGCGAGGTCCCGGGCCAACCGCCTGCATAATAATCGACCCTATCAGGTACACCACCAGGTACGCCTCAAGCAGCAGCACCGGGCCCTGCGAATAATCATCCGGGGCGTAGCCGCGCACATACTGCACCAGTGCTGCAGCCGCTGAGAGGGAGCCCAGTACGGCAGTTACCCAAAACCACCAGTCCAGCCCAGCAATCATGAGCTCTTCTCCAATGCTCCGGAAAAATCAGTCCCAGCCTCGAACACCAGGGTCGGTGCGGCCACCACGCTACCGCGCTGTTTTAAGTTCTCCAGCAGCGCCACCAGCGTGCCATCCGGCGCAAAAGCCGCGTACACGCCCTCGGTAGTTGCGTGTTGCTTTTCCCCTCCGTCACCGGTACTTGCGTGGGCCTGCCGCGGAGTCACCGTCCCGTCCCCGTTCGGGCTAATGCGGCGGCCAAAAGACACATCTGTGGCCTGCTGCGCCGATAGCTCACGAACCTTAAAGAGACGGCGCGCAGCCTCCTCTAAACTCAGCAGCGGCATATCCGTCAACGGTTGCCCCGCCGTCTGCCGGCGTTCCAGCAGTTCCGGCAAAGCAGCGGCGTCTGCAAGGGTGGTTTCTCCCACCCGGGTGCGGCGTAAACGTATGAGGTGCCCGCCGGTGCCCAGCATCTGACCCAGATCCCGCGCCAAGGCACGAATATAGGTGCCTGAGGAGCAGGATACCGTCACCTCACAGTTGATCACCGGCACCGAGGTGATCGCAGTAGTGGGATCTGACAGCTCGCCGTGTGTTCCAGCCACGTCGATCCCCGCCTCGGCAAGTTCCTGCTGAGAAACGAGAACACACCAACTGGTCATAGTGCGTTGTATGGAATGCACCGTGAACTCATTCACCCGCACCGGGCGGGCAGCTAGTTCTACCTGTTCACCGCTGCGCACCCGAGTGTAGGAGCGGACCCCATTAACCTTGATGGCAGATACCGCAGAAGGCACCTGCATAATATCGCCGGTTAAGCTTGCGACCGCCTCAAGAATGCGCTGCTCAGTCAGCGCCTCCACAGCCTCCGGGCAAGTTCCGGTCTGTCGGCCCTGAGCATCGTCCGTTTCTGTGCTAATACCCAGCTGAATCGTGGCCTGATACGTCTTATCCTGCCCTACCAGGTAGGTCAGCAGTTTCGTCGCCTTATTCAGCCCCAGAATCAGCACCCCGGTGGCCGCCGGGTCAAGGGTGCCCGCATGACCAACGCGACGGGTGCCCGCAATCCAGCGGAGTTTCGACACCACATCATGGCTGGTTATCCCCTCGGGCTTATCGATCACTACCAGCCCGCTGGGTCCGTCCCCTTTCGTTTTAGCCACTTATTCGGTGTCCTCACCGGTGGTGTCTTCGCCAAACTCGTTATCGTCGGCGGATTTCTTATAGGGGTCGGCCTCCCCCGCATACTGCGCGCCCGTGGCGGCGGCGGCCAGCTGAGCGTCGCGTTCACGGGTCTTCCGGAGCAAATCCTCCAGGTGGTAGGCGTTTACGGGGACTTCATCAGGCACAAAGGTGAGGGTTGGGGTCAGGCGGGCGGTAATGTTCTTCCCCACCTCCGACCGCAGGATACCTTTGGCGGATTCCAAGGCAGCCTTTGTCGAAGCCTGCTCCTGTTCGGAACCGTACACCGTGTAGTACACGGTTGCGTGCTGCAGATCGTTGGTGACGCGGGCGTCTGTGACGGTCACGAACCCGAGCCTGGGGTCTTTGACACGACGCTCTAACGCCTGTGCCACAATCACTTTAATGCGGTCGGCTAGGCGAGCCGCGCGGGCTGCATCAGCCATGCTGTTCTCCTCTGTAGGTGATACGCGGCGCGGGGGCGACGCGATAGTTCTTCCGTATATTTTCTGCTCGCAAGGTACGATGCCGCTGGTGCATCGCTGACACTGGCCCCACAGCGGGGCGGGCCGGCCCTTATAAACTCCCGTTCATAAGGACCGGCCCGCACGGTATGTGAGGTGCCCGCTTCCCTACTGCGGCTGGGAAGCAGACGGCCTTAGTGCCTTAGACGCGCTTCTTCTCGCGCATCTCCCACGTTTCAATAACGTCGCCTTCCTTAATGTCGTTGAAGGAACCGAGCCCAATACCGCACTCGTAGCCTTCACGAACCTCGGTGGCGTCGTCCTTGAAGCGGCGTAGCGACTCAATGGTGAGGTCTTCAGCCACCACGGACCCGTCACGTACCAGGCGTGCCTTGGAGTTACGCTTGATAATACCGTTCTTAACCAGCGAACCGGCAATATTGCCCCACTTGGAGGAGCGGAACACTTCGCGGATCTCAGCTGAACCAAGCTCAACTTCTTCATACTCGGGCTTGAGCATACCCTTAACGGCCTGCTCGATTTCCTCAATCGCACGGTAGATGACCGAGTAGAACTTCATCTCGACACCCTCGCGGTCGGCAAGCTCCGAGACGCGCTCTGCGGGGCGAACGTTGAAGCCAATGATCACCGCGTTGTCCACGGTTGCCAGGTTCACGTCGTTCTGGGTAATAGCACCCACACCGCGGTGGATCACACGCAGCTGAACCTCGTCGCCGCCCACGTCGATCTTCATGAGCGACTCTTCCAGAGCCTCAACAGCACCGGAGACATCACCCTTAATAATCAGGTTCAGCGTGTCCATCTTGCCCTCAGCCACGGCAGCATCGAAGGATTCAAGGGTTACGCGCTTACGACGCTTCGCAAGCTGTGCGTTACGGTCCGCTGCCTCACGCTTCTCAGCGATCTGGCGTGCAGTGCGTTCTTCCTCGGTCGAGAGGAAGGTATCACCCGCACGGGGCACCGTCGAAAGGCCCAGAACCTGCACGGGACGGGACGGACCGGCTTCTTTCACTGCCTGGCCGTTTTCATCGAACATTGCACGCACGCGACCGTGTGCCACGCCAGCAACAATCGCATCGCCCACATGCAGGGTACCAGACTGCACCAGGACGGTGGAGACCGCACCGCGACCCTTGTCCAGGTTCGCTTCAATGGCAACGCCGCGAGCTTCCTTATTCGGGTTAGCACGCAGTTCCAGGACGTCGGCGGTGAGGGTCACAGCCTCCAGCAGTTCGTCAATATTGGTGCCGTTGCGGGCAGAAACATTCACGAACATGGTGTCTCCGCCGTAGTCTTCGGGTACCAGACCGTACTCGGTCAGCTGGCCCTTGACCTTATCGGGCGAGGCACCTTCCTTATCGATCTTGTTAACCGCAACCACGATCGGCACGTTAGCCGCTTGGGCATGGTTCAGGGCCTCAACGGTCTGCGGCATCACGCCGTCATCCGCTGCGACCACAAGAATAGCGACGTCGGTAACCTTCGCACCGCGGGCACGCATAGCGGTAAACGCCTCGTGACCGGGGGTATCGATGAAGGTAATCGCACGGTCTTCTCCCTCAACGGTGGTGTGTACCTGGTACGCACCGATGTGCTGGGTAATGCCGCCGGCCTCGCCCTCAATGACGTTGGTGTTACGGATGGCATCCAGCAGGCGGGTTTTACCGTGGTCAACGTGACCCATCACGGTCACAACCGGCGGGCGCATCTCGAGCTCTTTATCGCCTTCAGCAGCCGCTTCGGCCTCAAGGTCAATGTCGAAGGACTCCAGCAGTTCGCGCTCTTCGTCTTCGGGGGAAACGATCTTAATAACGTACCCCAGCTCGGCGCCCAGCAGCTCAAACGTGTCCTCGTCCAGGGACTGGGTTTGAGTTGCCATCTCACCCAAGTGGAAGAGCACCGTAATCAGGGCTGCGGGGTTCGCGCCAATCTTCTCGGCAAAGTCCATGATGGAGGCGCCGCGACGCATACGGATTTCGGTTGAGCCGTCGCCGCGAGGCACGACCACGCCGCCGGGTGCTGGTGCGTTAAGCTGCTCCTGCTCGCTGCGGCGTGCCGCCTTTGACTTGCGGTTTTTACGTTTGGAACCGCCGCGTCCGAAAGCGCCCTGGGCGTTACCGCGACCGCCGGGGCCGGGGCGGCCCGGGCCACGGTTAAAGCCACCGCCGCCGCGACGGGAGCCACCGCCGCCACCGGAGTTACCGCCGCCTGAAGGCGATCCGGGCCCAACATTGGATACCTTCGGCATCATTGACGGGGTGGGGCGTGAACCGCCGCCTGAGCCTGAACGGGGGCCGCCACCGGGGCGTGAGCCTGCTGCGGGGCGGGGGCCGCCGGAACCAGCACCACGCTGTCCACCACGCGGCGGGCGCGGCCCGCCGGAACGCTGCTCACCACGTTCGGGGCGTTTCATGCCCTGCTGCGATGAGAACGGGTTATTACCCGGGCGCGGGCCGGGTTTCGGACCGGGCTTAGGAGCCGCAGGCTTCGGCGCGGCAGGCTTGGGGGCGCCGGGTTTCGGTGCTGCGGACTGCGCATCGGGGCGTTTCATGCCCTGCTGCGATGAGAACGGGTTATTACCCGGGCGCGGGCCGGGTTTCGGACCGGGCTTAGGAGCTGCAGGCTTCGGCGCAGCAGCAGCCTTCCCTGCCGACGGAGCGGCCTTTGTACCGCTCTGTTTCTGAGCGGCAGATTTAGGCCCAGGTTTCGGAGCCGCAGGCTTTGCTGCAGATTTCGGCGCGGCAGAGGCACCGGAGGCTGCTTTCTGGGATGCAGCAGGTTTCTGAGCTGCTTCAGCTGCAGGTTTTGCAGCGGGAAACGCCTCACGCAGCTTTTTGACAACCATGGGGTTTAGGGTTGAGGAAGGACCCTTAACAAATTCATTCATCTCGCCGAGTTTGGCGATAACTTCTTTAGAGGTGACGCCAAACTCTTTAGCGAGCTCGTGTACACGAGGCTTAGCCAATTTTCTCCTGTCCTGGCTCGCGCCAGGACGGCGCGGGCTCTAGTGATGTATGGGTGTGCGCACTACGGCGCACGGTGGCATTAGACAGCCGTTTTCTGAGCACAGGTAAGTACTCATTCTGCGGCACTCATTAGATATCCATCAGTTTTCTGACTCGCTTTCATACAGTGTTAAGAAGCCGTCAAACTTGTTTGACTTACATGGGGCCTGCGGTTCTCTCCTCCGCCTCCAGACGCTGTTGAAGCTGCTCGGCAAAAGCCTGCACCTGCGAAGCGCCACAGACAGTTTTGAAGGCGCGGGCGAAAGCATTCCTGCGTACTGCCTGCTGCAGGCACTGCACGCTGGGGTGTAGCCACGCTCCGCGCCCGGGCATATCTCTTCGCGCATCCACAAGAATACGCTGGGAGGTAGGCCCGTCACCGCCACAGGATCGTACGATCCTGAGCATGTTCCGCTGGGTATCGCGGTCACGGCAACCGATGCAGGTTCTCAGGGGTAGGCTCATAAGTTTCCCCCTTTATCGTCCCAACATCAATTACCCTCGTTTGAGGGCGCACTAAGGCACGCGATCACAAACGCACATTTATATTCTATACGGTATGCCGGTATTTTCAGAGCCGCCATTGCGGCTATGAACGAATATTACTCGTTGTCAGCATGCAAAGCGCGAGAAACCCGCTCCGCCACTTCCTCTTCAGCCTTTAGCTGCGCATACTTCGATTCCGAGAGAATATCGATACGCCACCCGGTGAGTTTAGCGGCAAGCCGGGCGTTCTGCCCCTCACGACCAATAGCCAACGACAGCTGGTCATCGGGTACAACAGCTCGGGCCGAATACTCACGCGCATCCAAAATAATGACCTCAGTCACCTTCGCAGGGGAAAGCGCTGCGGCAATAAACTCGGCGGGGTCTGAGGAATAATCGACAATGTCGATTTTCTCGTCATTCAGTTCCGCGGCAACAGCACGAACACGCGCACCCATATCACCAATGCAAGCACCTTTTGCATTAATAGACGGGTCGGTGGCGTGCACCGCGATCTTCGAACGATGCCCCGCTTCACGGGCAATCGAGGCGATCTTCACCAGCCCGTCAGAAATCTCGGGAACCTCATGCTCAAATAAACGCAACACTAGGTTCGGGTGGGAACGGGAAAGCACAATTGAGGGGCCTTTCTGGCCTCGGCGTGCCTCCACCAAATATGCGCGGATACGCGCGCCATGCGGGTATTTCTCTCCCGGCACCTGCTCATTAGCTGGCAGCACCGCCTCAACGGTTCCCAGATCGACCTGCACCATGCGCGGATTATTGCCCTGCTGCACCACACCAGAGACGAGGGTGCCCTCACGGTCACGGAACTCCCCCAGTACGCTGGCGTCCTCGGCGTCTCGCAGGCGCTGCGCCAGCACCTGACGCACAGTCGCGGCGGCGATACGGCCAAAGTTATTGGGGGTATCATCAAACTCGGCGATCTTCTGGTTATCGTCGTCAAGTTCGGGGGCTAAAATGACGAACTGACCGCTCTTACGGTCAATCTCTGCACGGGAACCTTTAATAGCGCCCGGCTGCTTCATGTACGCCAGCAGCAGCGCATTCTCGACGAGCGCAAACAGTTCTTCCAGAGCGATCCCGCGTTCCTTCTCAAGCGTGCTCAGAACGCTTAGGTCAATCGTCATATTATTGTCCACGCTCATCAGCCTTTCCCTGTAGCACAGCGCCGGGACGCTCTGGGCGCCCCGGCTACCGGACGGTATGCCCTTCACCACCTAAAAATAGGAAACAACGGTGAAGAGCCCACTTTGATTCCTATTCTACCGAATCGGCTGTGGAATTGAAATCAATCTGAAGATGAGCACTGGCGATACGCTCCCACGGCAGGGTCTGCGGCTCATGGTACGAAGGTTTCTGCCCCTTCTTAGTCTGCTTCTTCCGCCGCAGAACTGGGCCGTCATCCGTAACTTCATCAAGGCGCCCCACATACTCGGAGCCATCAGTCTCGGTAATGGCCACGAGTCGGGTTCGGGCTCGCACCCAGTGGCGGCGTTCAGACAGTTCACGCGTTGCCCCCGGCGAGGAGACCTCCAGTAAATACGGGAAGAACTCATCGTTCGCATCAGCACGGTCTAGGGCCGCAGAGAATACCCCCGAAATCTCGGCGATCGTATCCAAAGAAAGCGAATCAGCGCGGTCTTCCGTGTAATCCACGGTAATTTCAACGGTGCAGTTCTGTGCCGGGCCGGTAATTTTAATGCTCTCCACCACAAGGGAGAACTCCGCTAGGGTTGGTTCGATCGCAGCCCGCACCTCATCGGCATGAAGAGGGCGGGTACCCACTGGAGCCTGCGGAGCCTTCTCGGCGGGTGCATGTGAGACGCCGCTTGCGGCTCGTGAGGCGGCACGCCGGGCACGAGCGTTGGAGGCACCGCCTTTCTTACTGCCCGAACGTTTAGGTTTGTACGCCATAAGTTATCCCTTCTTTCCTGCTATCACACACCCAGAACAGTTAGGGGCGAGTTTCAGCCAGGACTTCGCGTACCGCATCCGATACGGCAATATCGCGTGCTTCGCCGCTTCGCCGGTCTTTGAGCTCCAACATTCCGTCTTTGAACCCGCGGCCAATCACTAGGATGGTGGGTACGCCCAGAAGCTCTGCATCGCCGAATTTAACGCCCGGGCTGGTTTTCAGACGGTCGTCCAAAAGCACCTGCACCCCGGCATTTTCAAGCTCCGTGCTCAAGGTTTCTGCGTACTCACGGGAGTGGGCGTCTTTATTCGTGATGACGATGTGCACATCGGCGGGTGCCAAGTTACGCGGCCAGATCAGACCCTTCTCGTCGTGATTTCCTTCAGCAATTGCGGCAAGCGCACGGGTTACGCCAATACCGTAAGATCCCATCGTCACGGTCTGGAGTTTACCGTTCTGATCGAGTACTTTCAGGCCCAGTGCCTCGGCGTATTTACGACCAAGCTGGAAGATATGTCCCATCTCAATGCCGCGTGCGGCAATAAGCGGTCCGGAACCATCCGGTGCTGGGTCGCCTTCGCGTACTTCACACGCTTCCAAAGTACCGTCTGCGCTAAAGTCCCGCCCATACACGAGATTTGCCACGTGTTTGCCGTGCTCGTTAGCGCCGGTCACCCATGAGGTTCCGCGAACCACGCGCGGATCAACGAAGAACGGAATACCGGTAGCGGTGTGGCGCTCCTCAGTATTTTCTCCCAGCATGGGCTGATCGAAGGTAAGACCCGGGCCAATATAGCCCTTGACGAGCTGCGGGAATTTCTTTAAGTCCTCCTCGGAGGCAGCCTCAACCTCGACCTCGCCGCCGATACCCAGGAGTGCACCAACGTTAACCTCGACGCGCCCCAGATCGACTTCGCGGTCACCGGGCACGCCCACGGCAAAGAGCTTACGCTCCCCGGCGGGGGTAATGACTGCGCCCACAAAACATTTGAGCGTCTGCTCAGCGGTGAGTTCACCACCGGTCACCTGCGGGTGCAGGTCGTTCATCTGGGCTACGAGGGTTTCAATCGTGGGAGATTCGGGGGTATCGAGCACGATAGCTGCGGGCGTATCCGTGAAATCAATGTCTGCGGGCACAACAGTGGTGACTGCCTCCACGTTTGCGGCGTAGCCACCGGCGGAACGCACAAAGGTGTCTTCACCTACAGGGGTCGGATGCAGGAATTCTTCACTACGTGAACCGCCCATGGCACCCGATTGTGCGGTCACGATGACGGTGTCTAGTCCCAAGCGGTCAAAGATACGCTGGTAGGCGGCACGGTGGGCCTCGTAGGCTTCACTCAAGCCTTCGTCGTCCACGGTAAAAGAGTAGGAATCCTTCATGATGAATTCGCGCCCACGCAGCAGACCAGCGCGGGGTCGCGCCTCGTCACGGTACTTATTCTGGATCTGGTAAATATACAGCGGCAGATCCTTGTAGGAGGAATACAGGTCTTTCACCAGCAGGGTAAACATTTCCTCGTGGGTGGGCGCCAGCAGCATATCGGCGCCTTTGCGGTCCTGCAGGCGGAAGAGATTATCACCGTATTCTTCCCACCGGTTAGTTGCCTCATAGGGTTCTCGCGGCAGCAGTGCCGGGAAAAGTACTTCTTGGGCTCCAATCGCGTTCATTTCCTCACGCACCACATTCTCAACCTTGCGCAGGACCCGCAGCCCCAGAGGCAGCCACGTGTACACGCCAGGGGCGGCACGGCGAATATAACCTGCGCGCACCAGCAGCTTGTGACTGGCCACCTCAGCGTCTACAGGGTCTTCGCGCAAAGTTCGCACGAAGAGGTTGGACAGTCGAAGTACCACGGGAAGCCTCCTGCAATCGGTTGAAATAGTCTTGTTCGCGCACAAAGACGCGTAAACGGTGCGGGCACACAAAAACCAGGCACAGGCTGTGCCATCTTTCTAGTCTATCTGTTCGCAGGGTTAACGCGCGAAGATGACGGTGGCGTATTCACCCACCGGCTCCCACCCCAGGCGTGCATACAGGGCACGGGCGCGGGCATTATAGTCGTTCACATACAGGCTCAGATGCCGGTAGCGGCGGCGTAACAGGGCGCACGCCGCGGCAGTCAGTGAAGCCGCCAACCCCAGACCCCGGTAATCCGGGTGCACCCACAACCCTTGTATTTGGGCAGTGTCCAGGCTGGTAAGGCCCGCGTCTGCCTTATACACTACCGCCCCCTCAACATTAGTAGCGACCACGGTTCGCTGCTGCGCGCTGAGGGTATGCACACGGTTACGGTACCCCTGCCCATACCGCTCCAGCGGGTCAAGGCCCACCTCCTCACGGAACATGGCGGCCGCTGCGGGCAGCAACGCATTATAGTCGGCGCTATTAGCAAACCGCACGTAATGCCCCACCTGCTGGTCATACAGGTCGGTGGTAGCAAGCGGAGGCAGGTGCATAGGGATACGCGGTAGTGTCGCATCAATATGCTCAGTGAGATCAACCTCAGGCGACAGGTACAGCAGAGGCTGAATCGGGCGGTACGAAGACGGCGCGGGCATACGGCTCTCAAGGGTGTGCCACAACGGGTTCACCATATCCGCAGGCCCAAAAATAGAGTCAAGGCGGCGCTTGCTGCGGTGGATGCATTTTGCCAATACAGCGTAATCACTATTAGCCACAACCACAGGAACCGTATTGTTCCCCAGCAGGATAATGCTGCTCAAATTCGGCTGCTGCGCACCGTCTCTTTCGTCTCCCTCAGCCGGGATACCCACAAAACCGGCGTAACCAGACGGTACTTTATCACCCACCGACCCGGCCATGGGCAGACCGACCTGCTCGTAAAAATCAACGGCATACAGGTTACCCACAATACTCGAATACAATGCTTCTTCTAACGCATCCGCGTGCCGCATATCCAGCGGGATAGCGCGACGGGGCGCCGACTGCGATGCGCTTGCGGCAGTGAAGAGCTTAGGTAACACTGTGACGTCCAAAGGTTGTAAGGTGCTGGGCGGCGAGTGGGCGAAACGCCCCGCACACGGGTGCGGGGCGCTGAAAACTATTTGACGGTGACGGCGGGGGCGGCTCCTTCGGGAACATATTCACCGCGTGCCTCCATTTCGGCGGCGATACGGTTCGCCTCCTCAATGAGGGTTTCCACGATCTGGTCCTCGGGCACAGTCTTAATGACCTCACCCTTGACAAAAATTTGGCCTTTACCGTTGCCGGATGCCACCCCAAGGTCGGCCTCACGCGCCTCACCGGGGCCGTTCACCACGCACCCCATCACGGCCACACGCAGCGGAACTTTCATGCCTTCCAGGCCCTTGGTCACGTTCTCGGCCAGCTCCCACACGTTCACCTGGGCGCGCCCGCACGAGGGGCACGAAACAATATCAAGTTTACGTTCGCGCAGGTTCAGCGATTCAAGGATTTTTGTACCAACTTTTACCTCTTCAACCGGCGGGGCGGAAAGAGACACGCGGATAGTATCACCAATCCCCTGTGAGAGCAGGGTGCCGAACGCGACGGAGCTTTTAATGGTGCCTTGGAATGCGGGGCCAGCTTCGGTCACTCCCAGGTGCAGGGGCCAGTCGCCGCTGGCTGCAAGCTGCCGGTACGCCTCGACCATAATCACCGGGTCGTTGTGTTTAACGGAGATTTTAAAGTCCCGGAAGCCGTGTTCTTCAAACAGGGAAGCCTCCCAGACGGCTGATTCAACCAGTGCTTCAGGGGTTGCTTTACCGTACTTCTCAAGCAGTCGTTTATCGAGTGAACCGGCGTTCACACCAATACGTATAGAGGTGCCGTGGTCGGATGCCATCTCGGCGATCTCTTTCACCTGGTCGTCAAACTTACGAATGTTACCGGGGTTCACTCGCACCGCACCGCAGCCAGCTTTAATGGCGGCGTACACGTATTTCGGCTGGAAGTGGATATCGGCAATCACCGGTATATTGGACTGCTTGGCGATAATCGGCAGCGCCTCAGCATCCTTATCGGTGGGGCACGCAACACGCACAATATCGCACCCGGCGGCGGTGAGCTCGGCAATCTGCTGCAGGGTAGAACCAATATCGTGGGTCTTGGTGGTGGTCATGGATTGCACCGAGACGGGCGATTCGGAACCGATGCCCACAGTACCAACCTTGAACTGGCGGGTTTTGCGGCGCGGCGCAAGAACCTGGGGTGCGGGCTTAAGTACGGGCATGCCGAGGCTAACCGACAAGGTATTCCTCCAAAAGGGTTGAGGTGGCGCTGGGTGCGCCGTTCAGCTTCTTATTGTGCCACCGCCGCGCGGCGATTCACTAATACGGATACCCTAACCGCGCGATAAATCACAGGGCGTTAAGGATGGGGCGTCCAAACCGTAGGTTGCGGCTCTCACGAGCCGCACATTTAGAACAACCTAATCGGTTTAATAATATCTGCGGCAATAAGGATAACGGACATGAGGATGAATGCTCCAGCCACCACGTAGGTAAGCGGCATGAGCTTAATGGGATCGAAGGGACCCGGGTCTTCACGGCGGGTAAGTTTGGCGAAGGCACGGCGGGTAGCCTCCCATAGTGCCCCAAACACGTGCCCGCCATCCAGGGGCAGCAGCGGGATAAGGTTGAACGCGAAAAGCATCAAGTTCATGCTGGCCACCAGGGAGACAAGAGTTGCTTCCTTGGAGGTGCGGTCAATCTGATCGGTGGAGGCGACCTCCCCCGCAATACGGCTCACCCCCACCACAGAAACCGGCGAGTTCGCGTCGCGGTCACCATTGGTAACGAGAGTTACCCCAAGATCCCAGACCCGTTGCGGCAACGACCACATGGACCCGGCAATACGCGCCAGGGTATGCCCCACATTTGGCGGCACATCGGATAGGTTACCAGGCTTCAGCTCGGAGGTGGGAGAAATACCCACAAACCCGCCGCTGACTGTTTTAAATGACCCGTCCTCATTGCGGGCGTACTGGCCGGTCTGTTCATCAACCACGGGCCGCACCAGCTGCACCGGGGTGATGGTGAGGGTCTGTTCACGCCCGTCCCGCATGATCTTTATCTCACTGGGGGTGGTCCCTGCCGCACGGATAGCGCTTGAGACCGCCGTCCAGCTGCTGGTTTCAGTACCGTTCACCGCCAGCACCGTGTCCCCTGAACGCAACCCGGCAGTTTTCGCGGGGGACGGCTGAGAAGAAGCGCTGCACTCCTCATAGGTGATGGAATCTGTGTTCATGCTGACCGTCGGCACGCACTCCGATACGGAGCTGACCTTATTCGTGGCGGTGGGCAGCCCAAACCCACAAATTAGGATTGCGGTGCACACAACCCCAATCAGCAGGTTCATGAACGGCCCGCCGAGCATAATGATAATGCGCTTATACACCGGCAGCTTATAGAAGAGACGGTTCTCATCGCCGGGCTGGATGCGTTCGGCATCCGCCTCACGGGCGGCAGCAGAGAGCGATGCCAGCAGGCTGGTATTCCCGGAACGCACCTGCCGCTGGGGTACAGCATGTTTTTCGGCTGGTTCTGCAGTATCACCGGTGAGTTCAGCGGGTTCAGATGCTGCCCGCCCCGCCACGGTACCTGCGGCCGCGGACGCTGTGACCTTCTCACGTTCAATCGAAGTATCCTCTTCGACTGAAGCATCAGTTTTTTCTTGGGCGGCGGGCGGGTACATGCCAATCATAGAGATGTACCCACCGAGCGGGATGGCTTTAAAACCGTACTCGGTCTCGCCCCGGCGGAACGAGAAAATGGTTTTTCCGAAGCCGATCATATACTGGGGTACACGCACGCCGAAAAGTTTAGCGGGCACCAAGTGCCCCACCTCGTGCAGAGCAATGGATACCGCGATGGCAAACGCCATAATAATCACGCCAGCGGCGTAGTACAGAATCTCCACGTCTCTCCTTCAGAGCGGACTGCTTGTGTGTGCGGGATACCGCAAAGCCTTTAGGATACTCCTGTTATCTGTGAACCTGCTGAAGGCAGCACCGAACAAACACCACACCCAGACACCCCGTGTGGTAGTAACGGGGCAAATTATCTGTGTTCCCTAGCCCGGAACCGTGAGTAACGCTAATCTACGGGCCCAGTAGTTCACAGGCTTGTGCCCGCGCCCAGGTTTCGGCGTTAAGCACCGCGTCTAGGGTCATCTCGGTGTCTGTCACGGCTTCGCCGCTGGCGGTGTGTGCCTCCAAAACACGCGCCACGGAATCCACAATATCGGTAAACCGAATTTTACCGGCGTGGAAAGCACTAACCGCTTCCTCATTAGCAGCGTTAAAAACGGTGGGAAAAGTTCCGCCCCGCTTGCCCGCCTCTTTAATCATCTGCACAGCAGGGAAAGCCGTCGCATCAAGCGGTTCAAAAGTCCATGTTTGCGCCTGAGTCCAATCACAGGGAGCCGCTACCTGCGGAATACGATGCGGCCACGTCAGTCCCAGAGCAATAGGCAGAAGCATGGTCGGCGGGGACGCCTGGGCGATAGTCGCGCCGTCTACGAACTGAACCATTGAATGCACAATCGACTGCGGGTGTACCGCAACATCAATGCGGTCAAGATCAACCCCAAAAAGATGGTGTGCCTCTAATACCTCAAGGGCCTTATTCACCATCGTTGCCGAATTGGTTGTGACCACCAGCCCCATATCCCAGGTAGGATGTGCCAGCGCCTGCTGTGGGGTAACATCGTGAAGCATCTCACGCGTGTACCCGCGAAAGGGCCCGCCTGAGGCCGTGAGAATCAGCCGGCCTATCTCGGCGTCGGTACCGCTGGTTAGAGCCTGGGCAAGAGCCGAATGCTCCGAATCTACCGGAACCATCGGGGTTTCTAACGGTGAGGCATCGACGGCGGCACGCACAAGCGGTCCACCCGCGATCAGAGATTCTTTATTTGCAAGGGCAACCCGGTGCCCCGCTTTGAGGGCGGTCAGTGTGGGTTCTAAACCGATAGATCCGGTAATGCCATTGAGCACCACATCCGCCGGATGCGCCGCCGCCTCAACGCTGGCACGTTCTCCCCAGACGATGCGCGGACTGTACCCGCTAATGCCCGTGCTGCGGGCGGCCGCATCAAGGTATTCTCGCAACCGCTGTGCATCCTGCGCCGTGCCGCTGGTGGCAACAAGCTCGGCCCGTACCAGCACCGCCTGCTGTGCTAATAATTCGAGGGAGCGTGAACCGGCACTGAGAGCTGCAACCTTCAGCGGCGCATCCGCAGCATCGACGATGGTGCCTGCAAGACGCGCAAGATGCTCAATAACCTGTATTGCCTGGGTGCCGATAGACCCGGTAGAACCTAGAAGAGTGACCCGTGAGGGTGTGCGCACAAGGCTTCTCAACGTATCAGTAAGGGCGGGGGACGTGGCATCTAAGCGGGCGGAGGAACCAAATTTCATAGTTATAAGTATCCCCTATCCGAGGCTAGAACCAGAAGCGGACTACTCCCGCCCGTCAGCAGCTGCGAACCCCAGTATCGCCTGCGAAAGTCAGCGGCTACGCACGGACATACCGTTGGCGCCTCAGAGAGAAAGCACGCCGCCTTAGGCTAAGTCCTGCAGTAGCTCAATGCAGCGGTCCAAAAACGCGTCCACCTGAGTTTCGTCGTAGCAGACAGACCCGGTGGCAGGCCGGAACGAGGCGCGCTGCACTACACCAGCATCCAGCGGCTCCTCACTGTTGAGCTGGGCGAGCACCCGGTCACACAGTTCATCCACGTCACTAATGAAGTAGCCAACCGTTTTGCGTTTAGTAGGGCGGCGGAATTTCTCACCCCGAGGACGCTCTAAACGCCCCGCCAGCAGCTCACCGGTGGACCGTAAAGAACGCTCCCATTCGGTCAGTCCGTACCGCTGAATATAGCGGCTGCGTTCCAGTTTGGCGAACCTCTCCCCCACCTGCTCCAAGGCACGGTCCACTTCCACGGGATTGTATCCGCCGGGCTCAGCCTGAAAAATCACCTGCCGGATGGAACGTGAAGTGTATATGTCTGAAGGCACTTCTGCTCCGCTGCTGAGGTGCTCGTAGTCGTTGGCAAGGCGGGTAAATAGGCGGTCTACCTCCACACGGCGGTACCCGGCAACGGTCTCAGCGGTACGGGAGAAGCCCCCGTCACGGGCGGGCCTAATTTTTTTCCTTGCCAAAAGGACGCTCCTTCGTGTACTGGCGTTCAATAACCTGCAGCGCGGCTAAACATCTAGTGTACGGTATCCGTTACAGCGGCATCACGGTCCCAAAAATCAGGCACCCGGCGGCGGCGGCGAAAAGAATTGAGTCCAAACGGTCCATCATGCCGCCGTGACCGGGCAGGATGTTCGACATGTCTTTCACACCCAGCCGACGTTTTACTACCGACTCCATCAAATCCCCAGCCGTGGATGCGACCACCATCACAGGGGCTACGAGCAGCCCGTACCACCACGGCTGTCCCACAATAATGAGGGTGACAATGGCTACCAGGGCCGACCCGATAATAGAGCCAGCCAGCCCTTCCCAGCTTTTCTTGGGTGAAATTTTCGGGGCCATGGGGTGCCTCCCCCAGTTTACCCCGGCAATATAGCCGAACGTGTCGTTGCTAATGGCCATAAGGAGGATCATCAGGATTCCCAGCCAACCACGCTCAACACTCCCCAGGTAGACAATGGGGATGCTCATCAGCACCGGTACCCACAGTAGGGTCCCAAGAATCCCGAGGGTGGCCGCCGGGATGTTTGCGGTGCGCCTATGTCCGCTCAGAAGCAGGGTCCACACCAGCAGAATAACTGCCGATACCGCAGTACATATAACCAGCCCAAGCACCCCATGAATATATGAGGCGACAACGGTCATCACCGTCAACGCTCCGGTCGCGACGGCGGGGATGCCGTGCCCGCGCTTATCGTTCAAAGCATGAGCGACTTCCCAGGCACCCACCCCAGCGGTTAGCGCGGCAGTAAAAACCATCACGGGCGGGAAGAACAGCCCCAAGAGAAGAAGCACCCCGAAAGCCACCCCCACGCCAATGGCGGCGGGCAGGTCCCGCCCAGCCTTTGACGTGGGCTTTACCTGCGGTAGTGAGGGGGATTCCCCGGTGCTTTCGGGTTCTGCTGTCATCGTTGGTACCGGCTCCCGCTAAACCTCTAGCAGTTCGGATTCCTTGTGCTTGTACAGCTCGTCAATGGTATCAACATGTTTCTTGGTGAGGGCATCCAGTTCCTTCTCGGCACGTGCCCCATCATCTTCACCGATTTCACCGTCCTTAACGTACTTATCGATGGTGGTCTTGGCGTGACGGCGGATATTACGCACCGAAATGCGGGCCTCTTCGGCCTTATGGTTCACCAGTTTCGTGTATTCTTTACGGCGCTCAGCGGTCATTTCTGGCATCACCACGCGGATAGCCGCCCCATCGTTGCTGGGGTTAACACCCAAATCCGAGTCACGCAGCGCCTTCTCGATAGCGGCGAGGGCGGTCACGTCAAACGGCACGATTTTCACGGTGCGGGCGTCCTCAACATTGAACGAAACAAGCTGCTGCAGCGGGGTGGGTGCCCCGTAATAATCGGCGGTGAGCGAGCTGAACAGGCCCGGGTTTACGCGGCCCGTACGCACCTTAGCGAACTCAGCCTTAGCAGCTTCAACAGTCTTGTCCATCTTCTCGCCGGCTTCGGCAAGGGTTTCTTCGATCACTTCGGATCTCCTTCTGGGGGTGAAGTCGGCGCGAGCCGAATCTGAACATTATTTTCGTGGCGGCTTCCAGCGGTACGGGCGGGCTCTACGATGGTGCCCGGGTACTTGAGCAATGCCTGTAGTTATAGTTTAGTCGCCCCACGGCCTTCGCGGCGACTCTTTGCGCCTGTGTGTCGGTGCGATGGGGCAAGACGCCGCTGCATAATAGCGCGGCACCTAGCGAGTCACCAGAGTGCCCATCTTCTCACCCTTAATGGCGCGAGTCACGTTATCTTCACCCTGCATGCCAAACACGCGCATCGTCACGTTATTATCGCGGCACAAGGAAAACGCGGTCTGATCCAGCACCCGGATATTACGCTGCATCGCCTCATCGTAGGTGAGGTTGTACAGACGTTCAGCATTTGGGTCTTTATTCGGGTCGGCGGTGTAAATCCCGTCCACACCGTTCTTAGCGACCAGCACCTCATCCGCGTGGATTTCCAGGGCGCGCTGGGCGGCTACGGTGTCAGTTGAGAAGTACGGCAAGCCCGCACCAGCGCCAAAAATAACCACGCGATCCTTCTGCATGTGACGAATCGCGCGGCGTGGAATGTAAGTTTCGGCAACCTGCGGCATAGTGATAGCAGACTGCACACGGGTATCAATACCCTCCTGCTCCAGAAAATCCTGAAGTGCCAAAGAGTTCATGACGGTACCCAACATGCCCATATAGTCGGCACGGGAACGGTCCATCCCCGCTTGGGAAAGTTCGGCGCCACGGAAAAAGTTGCCGCCACCGATCACGATGGAGGTCTCTACCTCACCCACGGTTGCCGCGATCTGCCGAGCAATATTGCGCACCACCTCGGTGGAAATACCCACTTCACCGCCACCAAAAACTTCGCCGGAAAGTTTGAGTAAAACACGGCGTCGATGCCGGTTGCTGTCCTCGTACAGGGGGTGTGCGATCGATTCTTTCATAGAACCCTCCAACGGTTAGCTAGTAGTGGTCGGGGTATGCCCCATCAGTCTTTATCAAGGATACGTTAAAGGGAGGCCGCCGTGTGACGACCTCCCCTCGTTTTCTCGCCCCCGCCGCCAGGTTTCACCGGGTTAGGGGAGCACTAAAATTAGTGGCTGCGTATTTTTATGCGCCCACACGGAAACGTGCGAAACCGGTTGCGGTTGCGCCTGCCTCAGAGAGCACCTGGGCAACGGACTTCTTGGGATCCTTAGCAAAGTCCTGATCCAGCAGAGTGTTCTCCTTGTAGAAGCCCTTCAGGCGCCCCTCAACGATCTTGTCCAGAATCTGCTCGGGCTTGCCCTCAGTGATCGCGGTCTCACGGGCCACACGCTTCTCAGTCTCAACCTGGTCAGCAGGGATGGAGGCCGAATCGAGGTACTTGGGGCTCATAGCGGCAATGTGCACAGCAACATCGTGTGCGATTTCCTCGGTGTTAGCACCGGATACGGCCAGCAGAACACCGACCTGTGCGGGCAGGTCCTTGGAGGTTTTGTGCAGGTACACTGCCACGTTCTCGCCTTCCACACGGGCCACGCGGCGCACCACAATCTTCTCACCCAGCAGCGCACCTGCGTCAGTGGTCAGCTCCTCAACGGTCTTCCCCTCGTAAGATGCAGCCTGCAGCTCTTCCAGGGTGGAAGCGTTAGCTGCAATAGCAGCCTCCAGCACATTCTGACCGAACGCAATGAACGGGTCGGACTTCGCCACGAAGTCAGTCTCGGAGTTAACCTCAACCATGTAGCCAACGCCATTCTCCACGCGGGCAGCAACCAGACCCTCAGCGGTCGCACGGCCTTCACGTTTGGTGATGCCCTTCAGACCCTTAACACGGATGATCTCCGCGGCCTTCTGCTGGTCGCCGTTTGCCTCGTCCAGGGCTTTCTTAACGTCGAGCATACCTGCGCCGGTCTTCTCACGCAGTGCCTTAATGTCGGCTGCGGTGTAGTTCGCCATGTGAACTCCTCTTTATCCTTTATAAGATGTGGGCGCGATAACGCCCATGAGTTATGAGCAGACGGCACCCGCCCTGAGCGGGTGGGTACCGTCCGTGAGCTCCCCGTTACCGGGTGAGCTAAAGCTTACTTAGCTTCTTCTGCGGATTCCTCGGTCTTAGCGGCCTCGTGCTGCTCCAGAAGCTCACGCTCCCAAGCAGCCATGGGCTCCTCGGTGGTCTCCGCCTTGCCGCTCTTCTTAGCGTTACGCTCAAGCAGACCAGCTGCCACCGCATCCGCCACCACGCGGGTAAGCAGGTTCACGGAGCGAATTGCGTCGTCGTTGCCGGGGATGGGGAATGCCACCTCGTCGGGGTCGCAGTTGGTGTCGAGAATAGCCACCACGGGGATGCCCAGCTTCTGAGCCTCGTTAACCGCCAGGTGCTCCTTCTTGGTGTCAACAACCCACACCAGGGAGGGAACCTTGGTCAGGTTACGGATACCGCCCAGGGTCTTTTCGAGCTTCTCAAACTCGCGACGCATCAGCAGCAGTTCCTTCTTGGTGTAGCGTGAACCTGCGACGTCGTCGAAGTCGATCTGCTCCAGCTCTTTCATGCGCTCAATGCTCTTAGCGATGGTGGAGAAGTTGGTGAGCATACCACCGAGCCAGCGGTGGTTCACGTACGGCATGTTCACGCGGGTAGCCTGCTCAGCGATAGCTTCCTGGGCCTGCTTCTTGGTGCCTACGAACAGAATATTACCGCCGTGTGCGACGGTTGCCTTCACAGCCTCAAAAGCCTTGTCGATAAATTCGAGGGACTGCTGCAGGTCAATAATGTAGATGCCGTTGCGCTCGGTGAGGATGAAACGCTTCATCTTGGGGTTCCAGCGACGGGTCTGGTGGCCGAAGTGAACGCCGGAATCCAGCATCTCACGCATAGTTACGACGGGCATGTCGTCTCCTTTTTCTGGGTGCCGCGCCGACCTCCCGTCTCGGGCTAGCCGCACGCGCGCATAGTAGTTATCGGTTTCTCCTAGCGGCGCTTAAGCCAGGGGTAGCCCCGGGCCTCAGACCCTCACCGCCTAGTTTTATGGGGCGGACCGAAGGTTCCTTATCGTCCGGCTTGTGACACCGGACGCTCACGCCGCGCGTAGTCAGAGTACGCAAAAGCGCACACTGCAATACGAAATTGTACCCTATTGACGCAGGTTTTTCTGCTTCGGCTCTCTCACCGTGCCCGCGCCCCTGCCCTCAATACCTCACCCCAGTGGCAGTTCCGCTTATGAGGCAGTTTGTTTCTGTCCCTACTGGGCAGTCACCATGCTCCAGGCAGCTAATACGTTTCCCTTGCCTCGTTGACTCAGATACAGACCAACACCGCCACACGAGTGTACCCACGAAAGATCTGTTGCTGCGCACCTGTGGATAGCACCATTAGGTGACTGCGCCCCGTCTTTATCCACAGTTCTGGCAGACGACGCCCCAAGACTGAGAATTTTCTGGTTTCCTCAAAAGAACTACGTATTATCCCCGACCCAAGAAAATCGCTTAAGGAGAAAACATAATGCCTCTCTCCCTTACCGCGCATGCGTCGAAGACCTTACCAACAATAGCTGTATGTGTTGCGTTTATATTGTTCACCCCGCCCATTATCGTCTCTGCCGCCGAACCCGCCCAGGCCATCACTGTGCAGCAGGTATCGGCATCTCGCAGTAAATGGCGGTCACCCGCCTCCGGCAAAGTGCGCGTGCTCAAACCGTTCAGCAAACCAGCCCAGCGGTGGAGCGCGGGGCACCGTGGTGTTGATTTAGCTACCGACAGCGACAATGCGCAGGTGCAGGCCCCCGCTGCTGGAACCGTCGTCTTCTCCGGCAAAGTTGTCGATCGCACCGTGATCGTACTGGAACATCCAGGAGGCTTAAGGTCTAGCTTTGAACCAGTAAAAGACCCTCTTCCCGAAGGGACACAGGTATCCGCCGGGCAGACTATCGCAACATTAGACCCCGATATACACCACTGTGAGCAGGGGCCGTGCCTGCACTGGGGCGTGCGACGCGGCGGAGATAGAGAAGACGGAAGCGGCAAAAATGCCGAGTACATTAACCCGCTCACCCTGCTGGGGCGCGAACGGCCCAGCATCCTGTTGCCTGTTGATGGGAGCTTTACCGCAGGTTAGCGTGTAGTGGGCGTACAGCAAAGCCGCTGGCTCCACCGCAGAGGCGGTGTAAGCCAGCGGCTTATTCACGCGCAGAGGCACCCAGGTTATTTCAGGTAGTCCTGTTCGCGCTGTGAAGAGCTGCCCGAACGGGGCTGCTCAGAGACCGGTCGAGTCGGAGGCTCATGCTGAGCTGCACCGTTCCCGGAAATCGCCTGAGTAGGTTCCTCATACGTTACCTGCTGGTAAGACATGGGCACGGTGGGCTCTCCCATGCCTTCCTGCGGTGCATACTGGGGCATCGGGTGGGTCTTATCGTCCCAGGCACCGTTTGAACCCATATTGTTAATAGGAACAGTTGGCGGTTCGCCATACCCCGACTTCTGTGGGGGATACTGATCCTGCTGGTAGGTCCCTTCCTCCGAGTAGGGAGGCTGGGCTGGGCTATACCCCTGGGCCTGGTGGCCTCCGCCAGAGCGGCTCATAAAGTATGTTTCAGGGTTGCCGCCGTGACCGTACCCCTGCGCCTGCTGGGCAGCTGCGAGGGCTGCCCGTTGCTCGCGGGAGTTACGAAGTGAGGAGCTGATGCGCCTGCGGAACAGCAACAGGATCATGACGATCAGCAGCACCAGAAGCACAATGACGCCATCAATTACCATATCGCTCATTGTTAGGCCAGCGGCCGGAATCCTCAGAGTAAATGTTCCGTGCTCGTTGCTGACCGTCAGGTTACGCCCTTCAGCCTCAGTTCTCGCCCCCTCAGGCAGAGAGTTCTGCGTCTCAAACTTTTTCTGATCCACCGTGCTCATAAACGGTGCGTTGAATGAGAAACTGTAGCTGCCTGAGTAGCTATCCCCCACTCGTGATTTGAGGTTAAACGCTGGTTCCACCGTGTATGAGGTACCGAAAGGGTTATAACCGCCGGGGTGAGTGATAGTGAATGTCGACCCGGGCAGGTAGCCTTCTAAACGATTGTTAAAATCAGCCGAGTCTTTCCCCTTAATAACAGTGGAGTAGACGGTATTGTCGCCGTCGTTCCCTTCCTCTAAGGTTCCAATATCATCGCCGGGAGAGAACTTCTTTTTAAGAGCCTCTGATGCTAAAGCCGCATCGGTGTTCTTCACTGAGTACTCGAAACGAGCCTCAACGGAGCCGTCCATGCCCAAAGATACAGAAGTCCTGGCATCCTGAACCTTAATTTCCTGGGTGGAGCTAAGGTCCACATTCTGCACGATGTTCTTAGACGATCCGCTATTTGAGGAGCTGCCCTGCTCGGTGTATGCACCGTTACTGCCGGAGAGCTTGAAAAGGGTTCCGTTACCTTCCGGTGAGCATACAATCGAGCAGTCCACCTGGCCGCTGACATGATTTTTCACCATGAGCTTGCCGGAGGTATCGTTCACCTCCTGCTCGTGCTTCAGTTCGGTGTTTTTATTCCCGAAGATTTTCTGCAGCTTCGAGTTCATGTCTTCTAAGTTGCTGGCTTCAAAGGTGAGGGTACGCCCCAGTTCTTCCTTCCCAGCGGAGGTGCTGGGTTTGGAAGAGACGGTGTAGTAGCTCTTAATGCTCGCCTCATCCACGCCCTTAGATACCTGTCCCCCCTCGGGGGTGGCCGACTGCAGGTAAGAGTCTACAGCCTTAGCTTTATCAGGCTCCATAATATCTTTTGCAACAAAAAATATTTTTGCAGTGTACGAGCCATTCTGCTGCACCTGCGTATCCACCAGAACGAAGCCGAACCCGTTATCTTTAATATCTTTCACTGAGATCGGGGTCGACGAGGATGAGTTTTTCAGCTCCCTATCGCCCATTTTGACAGTGGTTTTATCTTCTGTTCCAAGCACACTACTTTTGCGCTTCGACTCGATAACACCATCGACTACCAAGCTCTCGGGAACCCACCCCAACAATTCTTTGGAGCTGAAGTTCTCCGACACCTGTACACCCTGAACCAGCCCCGTGGTGCTGTCTGAGATGCTGATAGTGGGGGTTGTGGAGGATCCTGAAAGCTTCAGAAGGTTCTCAACTTTTGTGCGGTATTCGCTGATACTCGTAAACGAGAGTTTGAAGGTGGCACGCGCCTTATCACCATCGGTCTGTATACCCTCATAAGACAGTTCAGAAGGCAGATGCTTCTTAATCGACGAATCAATCGAGTTAATGTCACCCTTCACGTAGTCCTTATTGTCCTTCATATTGAAGGAGATGGACATCGTTCGGGAGCCTTTCTCGGCGTTCTCCAACCCCAGATCTGTCTCGACCCTGGCGCCGCATGCTGAAAGTACGAGCGCCACCAAAACCAGTAGAACGCCCAGGTAACGCACACGCATGGGGGTGCGCGTTACCTGGGCGTCGTCACGTTTCATGCTCATCAGAGATGTTCCGCTAGTGGGAGGGGTTCGGGGCTAATACGCTGAAGCCGAAGTACAGTACCAGAATCCCAGCAAGTACGTATGCGGTGCTTGACACCACGTACCTGAAGAACACCGATTTTTCGGTGTTGGCAACTTTCGCCTGTCCCAGGTACAGCAGGGATTCACCAACGATTACGCTAAATACGGCGAAGACTATCATCATCACCAAGATGGGGCGCTGCCACACGGCGTACGTATCGGTCACAGTACTTGCATGTGGCAGCAAGAATGAGAGGACGAACAGAACTAGGAAAGCGGGAATCTGTGGTAGGACAGCAGTACCCACAATAGCCATCGCGGAGTTAAACCCCATCTGCGACTTGCCGATGCGGGCGATACGCATCAGGCCCACCCCGCGTAGCACGAGCACACCAAAAATCAGGAGCAGGAAAATAAGGAATAGGAGGAACCTCTCATCGGCGGTGTACGCGCCCGAAGTGTACTTCGCTGTATCTTTAGTAACAACAAACAAGACACGGAAAATTTGCCCGGCATAGGTGTTCAAAAACGCCATAATGAACAGGGAACCCACAACCGACTGTAATGTGCAGGCAATAAGCCAGCTCCACAGGGGGTGCTGCTGCATACGGTCGTGCGCGCCAGTGGGGTTGCTCTTAAAAATATCTAGGAAGGCCCCACACACCCCCTTGAACGCCAACACAAAATGATTAGGGGCGGCCGGAGTCTGGCTCTGCTGATTCTGCTGGTACTGATCCTGCTGGTCATACCCGTTGTACCCGGGCTGCTGCGGAAGGTTATCGCTCATCATCGGTCCTTGTCTCAAGGGGGTAGACGCATCAGTTACGCCGTGCATTCAAACCTTCTGCGGTGCTAAGACTAGACCGCCAGAAGACTACCCTTTACAGTACCTTAAAACTGCGTCCAAGGGGCATGTATTCAGTCATGTTTTGACGAAGATTGACCCGGCTTATTTTTGCTTATTTTTATTTCTGCCGCACTGAGCTACACCACTATGAACATACTAAAACCCGCTCGGCGACTGCTAGACAGAGTCATACCGAGCGGGGGCATGTAGGGAGTGTGGGACTTGAACCCACGACCAAAGGATTATCAGACCCAGCCTGTCCCGGCCGCAACTCGCACCACAGCCCCACACCGGGGCTTTTATTTTGCCCCTCTACCCTTATTAACACATCACATCACATCAGCTACATAAGGAGTCCCCCATGCTTTGGGAACCGCACCAGACCGCGTTCACCACTTGGCAACTCGCGTCTGGAAAAACCGAATCCACCACGATTACTCGCCAACGCTGGATCCAGCACCTTGCACGCACCTACCCATCCGAGACGGCCCTGACCGTCACCGAAGATCAAGTTACCCAATGGCTTGCTAACCCCCGCTGGCAGCCCGCCACCCGTAAAAGCGCTCTCCAATCCATCCGGCAATTCTTCCGGTACCTCACCCTCACCGGCACACGAGACGACAACCCCACACGGCTTATCCCGTCCATACCCCAGCCTCGACACCACTGCCGCGCTATCCCCACCCGTATTATCACCAACGCCCTAGCGGAAGCAGCTACCACCGAAGAGCGGTTTATGATCCTGCTCGGCGCTCACGCCGGCCTCAGGCGCTCAGAAATCGCAGCCCTCCACACCCAGGACTACGCCAGTGGGTGGCTTCACATTACCGGCAAGGGCGGCCACACCAGGGTCATCCCAGCCCACCGCGAGATCCGCCCCTATCTAGAATCAAAAAGCACAGGATATTTCTTCCCCGGCCGCTTCACCGGACACCGCAGCAGCGACAACATCGCCAAAAAAATATCCCGCCTCCTCGGCCCTGGCCGCACCCCGCACCAGCTGCGGCATTGGTTCGCCACGACCGTTTACACCGAATCCCATAATCTACGTGCCGTACAAGAACTCCTCGGCCACGCCGACATCTCCACCACACAGCGCTATATCGGCGTAATAGACGACGACCTCACCTCCGCCGTCAACACCCTCCCACACCTCATATCATATTGAACCCATATCATATGAACCTCATATGATATGACCCCCTCGCCTTGACGTTCCGGGGGTGGGAGGGGCATAAACACCAGGCAGTGAGAAAAAGTTTTTTGCTGTTTTTGTTGCGCTTTTCGCTCCCAAAAGCAAC
The DNA here is from genome assembly GCF_003989155.1 of Rothia sp. HSID18069. Taxonomy (NCBI): domain Bacteria; kingdom Bacillati; phylum Actinomycetota; class Actinomycetes; order Micrococcales; family Micrococcaceae; genus Rothia; species Rothia sp. HSID18069. Next base: position 97,357 of record NZ_RBMG01000006.1, read on the forward strand.
TTATATATGAGACCCCCGCAATCACGTGTGGCGGGTCTCCTTTTAAAACCACACAGTCATATCATATTGAACCCATATCATATGAATTCAATACGATATGACCCCACCAGAGGAAGGAAAAAATATCATGATCATCGTTGTAGGAAACCATAAAGGCGGCACCAGCAAATCAACCCTGGCCGTGAATCTCGCCGTTGAATATCAGCGGCAAGGCCGCAAAGTCATCATCCTAGAAACCGACCCCACCGTAAGCACCGCCTCCCAATGGGCCGCCGACCGGGAAAACACCACTCAGGAACCCATCACTACTGTCCGTAAAACCGGGCGGCTTGGCAGCACCATTGATGACCTCGCCGCAGCATACGATATCGTGATCATTGATACCGCAGGCAAAGACTCTACAGAGCTCCGATCCGCCGCCCACAGGGCAGACCTACTCCTTGTACCCACCAGCACCACCGTCGCCGATTTAGATGCCACCCGGATCTTCCTCTCCTGGATGGACGAAGCCCGCGATATGAATCCAGCACTGAAAATGCTTGTCGTGATCTCCAAGGCACCGACTTATTGGCATAGCAACCATGTAGAAACTGCGACTCATGCTCTCGCGGAAATCCCCAAAGAAATAGAATTCGACCTCGCCGACACCGTGATCCATCATCGCAACGTCTACGCGCAGGCACTTTCTGAAGGACTAAGCGTCGTCGAATCTGACAACTCCAAGGCAAAAGCTGAAATCCAGCTCCTTACCCAGGAAATCACCCGCCTATAACCCAACCACCG
>NZ_RBMG01000007.1:0-6740 GCF_003989155.1 Rothia sp. HSID18069
CACTTGGTGTTGACGCATTTTCCCGAGCATCTTTAATCTTCCCTCCATATGTTTTAGCCCCGGCAGTAAAAGCAGACTTGGCTGTGTTCACCCCAACCTTCTGAACCATCTTCTGGGCCTTCTCTTCAGCAGACATCTTCTGGTCGAGACCAAGAGCCATCGCATCAGCCCCATTACTCGTAACCCAGTCATTCGCGTAATTCCGAATGTATGGGCTATTGAGCTTACCAACTGTCTTTCCAGATTCCTTCGCCAGGTCAGCTGAAGCAGCCATACCATGGTTGATGCCACCACCAACACCGCCAAAGACAAAACCACCCGCGAACCCCATAACACCTGCTACCGCCTGATCCTTAGGGTTCCACTGATCTGTCGTTGCCGCATACTTCACTGATGAGATCGTAGCGTCTTTAGCCCCCTCTTGGAGGCCAGCTCCTATTACCTTCCCGCTCAGCTCATCAACACCACCTTCAAACGTCTTACCGTAGAGCTTGTCACCAACCCAATTACTCGCTCCGTTAATATACTTATTATTCCTGGCTGCAGAGACAACCTTAGTGTTTCCTATTCGGGTGATCCCAGCGTTGATTTTATCCGATGCTTTCACACCCATTTGTACAATCCGAGAAACTGATTTGCTGCCAGTTTCTGCCGCTTTTTCTGCTGTCGCCATGCTTTTCGCCACTGCGGCACCCTTCGCGAAGATACCGCCAACGACACCGCCTGCGGCACCGGCAAGACCACCAATCAGAGCGTCTCGACCGACGGTGCTCCAATCAACATCTTTACCTTCCATCTTCTGGGTAATCACCGACATGCCGCCGCTCATCAGAGCACCCGATGCAGCGCCCAGCAGTACCATACCCAACGGTCCCGTCGCCACAGCAGCAGCCGTCAGAGCAAGACCCACAAAGAGCATGGCACCAGCAGCAACATAATCCCCAAAATCTTTCCAGGCTTTATCCCTAGAGTATTTCTGGAACTCATCCGGCGACATCGGTTTCAGACCCCACGGGTCCATTAGCCCTACCGGGTTGTTCCCACAGAACGCATATACATCCGCGAAGAAACCAGTACCCGGCACCTGAGCCAACGGGTCTGTCGAGAGAAAACGCTTCGAGACACCATCAAAGACACGGGCACCCATCACATCCAAACCGGCAACACGCACAGACCCAGCACCGGTAAACGAGAACCCGGCAGGAAGCATAGATCCCCACACACCGCTATCATCCGCACTCGAGGTAAGCGGAAGACCGGGAATATTCATCCCCTGAGCATCCGGTGCAGAACCCAGCATGGACGGCACAGCCCACGGGTCAAAACCACCGGCAATACCAACCTGGGAGAAACCGCCGTCAGACCCGGGAGCAGGCATGCCGCCAGCACCTAAAATCTGTGGCATAGCAGCATCCGGATCCCACAACAACGGCGTCGAAACACCGTTACCCCCGGCTACCTGGGCAAGTTCACCAGTCACATCAGTCACCATACGAACCCGTGATGCAGCTTCGCCACCGTGAGCAGTCACATACGTATCCGTTACCGAAGCCAACCCGGAATACGCACCCCAAGCGTACTCACGAACCCGTTGTACGCCCCTGTCATCGGTGATAATCTCACGGGTACGTTCACCAGCGGCATTGTACTCATACGTGGTCACTGTCGTGAACATATGCTCTACTGTACGGTCGGTAGCAATAATTTCGGTGAGTTGGTTCAAACGGTTATAGGCGAACGAACGTTCACCCGACAGTACCCGCGAAGTCTCCTCAGGCTCGCCCGTGCCACCGGAATGACGCCAAGTGCGCTCAGAAACCATGAGCCCGGCCTCGAACACCCATTCAAACTCCAGATCACCAGAACGAGAACCCGTGAGCTGACCGGCAGCATCATAGGTATACACCACCAGCCCGTCGGCAGAATCCAAGCCCACAATACGGCCCTGCTCATCACGAATAACCTCGGTATGCTCCACCGAATCCGCCCGCGCCGTGTTCTCACGCGAGTACGAGCACACCAAACCGGAGACATCGTCAAACTCCCAGCGCGAGAGAATGTCGCCTAACTGGGCACGGATCAGCCTGCCCATCGCATCGTAGGAATACTGCGCCACCGGGCTCTCACCGTGAGCGTCTTGATCAGCGCGTGACATACTCACCACGCGGCCAGCACCATCATAGGCAATTGCAGTCTCACCATACGGGGTCACCATGCGCGTGCGGTAACCGTCGGCATCGTACCCCAGCGTGAGTGTGTACGCGCCCGTGTTCGTGAAAGTATTCAACGCCTGAACCTGCGCATCTACATCCGCCGTGCCAGAGGGCTCACCCGCAGTATCGGTCATCACGCCCGAACGTGAACGTTCCATCAGCAAACCGCGTGCATCATACACAAATCGATGCTGCACAAACGCGTCCTCAGACGCATTACCGTCAAGGGCCTGAGCACTGGCGTAATCGCGCACCCACACGGTACGGCCTTGATCCTCGATCCCAAACTCTGCAGCCTTCACACCATCAACACAGGTGTGTGACAGGCGGCCACCGGCAGCGTAATCATAAGTATGCGTATACTCGCGTACACCATCGTGAGCACGAATCAGACGGCCCGCAGCATCATAGGCGTACTCCTGCACCGATTCATCAACCGTACCCGCAGCCTTAATCACACGCACCAGACGATCTAGCGCGTCGTACTCATAGTCGGTTACCTGGCCGGTGGCATCGACAACACGGCAAACCTGCCCGGTTGCGGTATACGAGAAATGCGTGCGGAACCCCAGACCGTCCGCTGCCTGGATAATCTGACCGGCAGCATCGTACTTAAACCTTCGCTGCCCGAAAGCACTATCGCGCACACCAACCAGGCGACCGCACAAATCGTACTCGTACGATGCCACACGTACACCGGCTTCCACACCGGTCACTCGGCCACACACATCATAGGTGATCTTCTCCACCGTACCGTCAGGGTTAACACGCCTGATAATCTGCGAGGCGGCATCATACTCCAGCCGGGTTATCGCCCAAGCAGAAGGCTCAACAACCCGCGAAACCCCCGCTTCATCGGTGTACCGCCCGGGAGTATCCAGGCCAACAGCATGAGAGATCACCCGCCCGGCAGTATCATACTCATAGGTCTCGATACGGCCTTCAGCAGAGATCACCCGCAGCACACGCCCAGCAGCATCACGCTCATAACAGGTCAGACCACCGGCAGCATCAAGAATCTCAACCGGGCGACCAGCAGCATCATAAGTGATGAACTCGCTCTCAACATCGGCCTTCTTCGCAGAAGACCCACCCCGGGCGCGCTTCTGCTCAGACGTAACCCGACCAAAAATATCCGTGTGAATGAACGAGGACGAGAACGCATCCGCGATCTCCTCAATACCGCGCTGACGATCTACCCTGCGTTTAATTTCAACACCGGTAGCATCCGTCACCGACGACAACTCGCCGTTCAAATCATAGGAATACCGGGTAGCAGCACCGCTCGGATCAGTAGCCTCAACCAACTGAGACAAACCATCATAAACATACTTCCATACAGCACCGCTGGCGGTAGTGAGGCCAACGAGATTGCCCCACGTATCAAAAGTGCCTTCGGTCGTGTGTCCTAGCGGGTTGGTGACACTAGCAATTTCCCCGCCTGCATTGTAGGTAAACCGGATAGTGGCACCGTAGGGGCCCGTTACCGAAGTGGGAAGATTACCACAACCCCCAGACGTATTGGTGCTATTACGCACCAGCGCGGGTAGGGAATCTACAGCAAGCTCGGGGTACGCAAAAGTCCAGCGGGCACCATCTGCGTTTTCGATACTCGCAAGCGCGCCTGAAGAATTGTACGTCGCCGTACCGCGACGACCAAGCGGATCTATAACCCCAATAACACGTCCGTGGTCATCACGTATCAAGGTTGTAGTATTACCCGCACCGTTTGTCACGAGCACGAGATCACCGTAAGCATCGTACTCGAAGGTTGTGGATACACCCGTTGGGTCAGTGACTCGGGTAAGAAGACCCCTGTCGTCCCAGTCATAAAGCGTCTGAGCACCGTCTGCATCGGTCACAGCGCTTGGGTTTGGGTTCATCGAATCCGTATATTCATAGCTCACGGTCATTGGCGTACCCAGATTGCGGGGATCACGTGCATCCCGCACAGATACGCCGGTTATACGATCGTGTTCATCCCACCCGTAGGTATAGTCGGTACCCTCGGGGGTACGTTCACGCTTCAGCCTGCCTCGGTTATCGAATACGCGCGTGGTCCTAGAGCCATCGCGCTCAGTAATACCCACACGGTTTCCGAAAGAATCGTACCGCATGGTCTGTCGGCTGCCGTCAGTGGCGGTGATTCCGATCAAGCGTCCCTTGGAATCACTTGTCCAGAGGTTAGAGTTATCTCCTGTTTCAGCATCCGCCACGATAGTAACCAAGCTTGGGGTATAGGTGTACGAAACTTCACGTCCATACTCGGTGAGCTGGTGAACTACCCGGCCCAGTTCATCGTAGGTGTTGGTAACCTCTACAATCCCGTTGGCGTTGATAACCTCACGGATAAGTCCGGCATCCGTGTGAGTATACGAACGGACACCCGCATTTGTTGATACACCCGTCAGATGCTCACCCTCATACGAATATTCTGCGGCCATTAGCGGCGTATCGGCTTCGGTACCGGCCGTGTTATAGGTATAAGCACTAATCGGGCGATACTCGGGAGCTTCAGTGCTTTGAACTAGCGCTTCATAGTTCACACGAATCCCGCGCTGGGATCCTGGATGCACCAGATCTGTAACCTGTCCCTGCGCGTCACGGAATGCGACCACAGTATTTGATGGGTGCCCGTCGGTAGCACTCACCCAATCCCCAGAAGCGCTGAACCCAAAGGATTCGTGAGCGTTATTCATCACGATCCAATAGAAGGATTCCTGCGTGAGAGCTTGATCTGCGGATTCATCTAAGCCACGAGATTTCTTGAGCTGTTGCTGTGTTTCACGCTGCGATGCTTCAACTCGCGCATATGCATCAGAGCCCGGTTCTGCCCTCGTCAGCCACCATGCTTCCCCGGAGGCACGCGCGAATCCTTCACCTTCACGCGCGAACGTGAGGATGCGCCCATCGGCGGTAAACCATGATGCTTTGTCGGCATCAAACTCAAGACGCTGATCCAGGGTAGAAGACCATCCGATGCCAAAAACACCCGAAGGAATATCTTGCGAGTTAGTCACAGCCAAGCTGTTATACATACGTTTCAGGTTCAGATTACGCGCAAAAGTTCCCGGGAAAGAAAGGTCGGTTTCAGGCTCAATGAAGTTACCCGTTGCCACGTTTACCGGATCATTCGCGAAGCCAGAAGTAGGGATTTCGCCCGTAACCTGAGCAGGATGAACCTCGATTTTCTGAACCTGAGGAGCACCAGTTCCACGATCCTGCATACGCTGATCCAGATATGCATTCGAGACGGTTTTGATTTTACTGGCGCCAGACCCAGCATCCCTAAAATCCTGGGCAACTCCAGAAACCCAGGTATTGACCTGGTTGCTCTGTTGAAGCCACCCCGCCATGCTGTTGATTGTTTCGCTGATATCGAGCGACCCGTGATGGCACGAACTTGTGTATGTGTTTAGCGCATTCGTAATGTCGGTATGCTTGAGCCCTGCTTCGTTGTCGTAGGATACACAGGCAGTATTGTAGCCGTCGAGGTTCTCTGGAATAGCAGAGGAAGTGCCGCCAGATGCATCAGGGGCGCCAGCATTGACATCGCGCTGCGGGGCAGAGCCAGGCTCAGCAGGTTTCGACGGGTTGGGAGCATAATCGGGACGGTGTTTGTTGAGAACAACACCATCCCAAGCTTGCTGCACACCGTTGCGGTTCTCCCACTCCCGAGCTTTCTTACGGTTTTCGTTTTCAACATGCGCGCACTCTTTGATGTAATCTACCAGCTTCGCGCCATAACGGAGCATCGCCACAACGTTGGCGGAGTTATTGGCAAGTTGTACGTGGCACATATGAAAGTCGTGGGCGTATTTGCCCTCAAATTTATCTCGCGCAGTATCAAAAAGACCGTCTCGCCCGCCCTGCTGGGTTTCGATAGTGTCTGCGGCAGAATTCAGCGCATTTCTGAGGTTATCGGATGCCCCATCATCAAACTGAACGTCAGGCATAGCGTGCGGCTTATCCGCCGTGCCGATACTCATGTTGTCGTCAACAGAGCTTTGCGGAGGATCAACATGTTTGAGCTCGGGCATAGGCGCAGGCTTACCGCCCAAAGAACTAGGTGAACCGCTGTTTTTAGGGGCGGTAGGTTCAGGGCGGACGTGCGGCATAGCTGCTCCTTGTATGGCCGTAATTACATCACCAAATATAAAGGTAATATTTATAAATATCTCAAAATTACTACAAAAAACATATATACTTTAACCTCTACATAATATTTAGTCAAGGCTACTTGTGATGAGTAGTAGATTGATACATTATGTATCGATCCGTTACTGAAGCAAGGCATTGTTTTGAAGAATGCTGCTCCGAAAGTAGCACAGGCTGCTGCTGAGGGTACCCAGACGACGGTGCCTCGGGTTGTGCAGTTAGGTGTGAAGACGTCGGATATGCTCAATGCCGGGATTTCAAAGGTGGGGGCTTTGAAACCGGTAGCAGCGATGCGGAATAGTAGTGTTGTGAATAATGCAAGTAACTGGGTGGGGTGGAAATTCTATGGTAAGACGGTCAGAGATGCTA
>NZ_RBMG01000008.1:0-5330 GCF_003989155.1 Rothia sp. HSID18069
CTCAAGAATTTTTCCTTGTGCTTCCCCCGCTTCGCTCCTCCTGCACCGAAAAATTCTTTTCGCCCAAAATCTCGGTATCGTCCCGACCACCGACTCTTTTACACACCCGCTCCCCATGTTGCACAAACCAACTAGCTCTCTTTTCCTCCGCACGCTCCCCCAAAGAGTCTTAGCTGGTTTGGCACACATGGACTTCGCCCGTGCAAAACCGCGACAAACATGTCGGACACCATACGCCAACCAGTTTGTACAACGCCCTTCCCTGCTCCTCCGTCACAGCCACGGCACAAACTGCCCAGCTTTTAGCTGTCACACCTCTTGCATCCAATAAGCAAGGTTACTAATCTGAGTAATTCATGCTATGCTGATGTGTGTGATGACCGTCCATAAACTTAGCGCAGGCGACGGTTATAAGTACTACACTCACGAAGTCGCCTCTGGTGATGCTTTGCGCGCAAATGACCGCGAGCTAGGCGATTATTACACTGTGGACGGTATGCCGCCGGGTCAATGGATCGGCACTGCACCGGAAGCGCTGGGGCTTTCCGGTGAGGTATCCGAGGCACACATGCATACCCTTTTCGGGCAGCGTTTCACCCCAATAGAGACCGTGGAAGTCAAAGAGATGCTGCACGGTCTACCCGAGTTTGACGACTACATGGCCGCCTATAACAACGCCTATGAATCCTATAAAGCGCATGCTGCGGAGCGTGCGTGGGAGATTCTTACCCGCGCCGAGAACGGCTTGAGCCAGCAAGAGATTGCGCACCAGTTGGGTACGCTGGGGCATCCGATGACCCAAAAAACGGTCTCGAATTACCTAACCAGGTACGCCTCTGTGGGTAATAAGGTCACGCATACGCGCATTAATACTGCGGGGAAAAAGGGCCAGCAGAAGCCCTTAATTGAGCGGGAAGCGCTGACGAAAAATGAATTTATTGACCGGTACAAGCTCACTTCAGGGGAGCTAAAAGCCGCGCACAATGCTGGGAAAAAAGCCCAAGATAAGCTCTACCGGGAGCAGGAAGCGCCGCAGCTGCACCCCGAATATACCGCTATTAATGACTTTACGAAGCGTGTTTCTGAGGAGATCGCGCGTCACCGTAGGATGCATGACGGGGCAGAACCCACCAAGGCGCAGATGCAGGAAATCCGTTTCCGCGTCGGTGCAGAACAGTACCGTGCGCAGCGCGGGATCGAACCCACGCACGCACAATTGCGTCAGTTTATTGCCGAAAACAGTAAGAAACATCAAACCGCTATTGCCGGTTTCGACCTCGTTTTTACGCCGTCTAAATCCGTTTCGATTGCGTGGGGATTGGGCGATAAGCAGCTGCGCAAGGACATTGAAGCTGCTCATGAGCACGCGATTCAAGACGTAGTGCGGCACCTTGAAAACAACGTAATTATGACCCGGCGGGGCCATAATGGCATCCGGCAAATCGACACCAAAAGCGGAATTATTGGCACGAAATTCCGTCACTACGACTCCCGCGCAGGCGATCCGAACCTGCACGATCACGTCGTGATTGCCAACCGTGTTGAAGGCGCAGATGATAAATGGTCGTCTATTGACGGACGGACGCTGTACCAATACGGGGTCGAATGCAGCGAGTTATATAACTCTCGCGTGCAGCAGTACGTGACTGAAAAGACCGGTTTACAGTTTGAGCCCCGCATGCAAAACGGCAAACCCATCCATGAAATCGTCGGCATTAGCGACGAAACGATCCGTGCTTTTTCCTCCCGGCGCGGGGATATTAGCGCTGAACTCGACAAAGTAAAAGCAAAATTTGTGGCCGATAACGGCTACGAACCGAGTGAAAAACAGCTCATTAAACTCGCGCAGCAAGCAACACTGGCGACACGTCCGGCCAAGTCTGAGGCGCGTTCTTTGGAAGATTTGCATACCGAATGGGTCGCCGCCGCACACGCCCTGTCTGAGCATGGTGTGCACGTGCCGGTCGATCATCAACTAGCCGATATGCTCAAAAACGCCTCCGCGCAATACGAACAAAATACTCTCCAAGCGGTACGGCAAGAAGCCTATTCCACACCCCTTGAAGCACATACCGATGCGGTTCTCTCCCGTCTGGAGGAAGCGCGTTCGACCTGGCGGCGTACCCATATTAACGCCGAAACCACCCGGTATGTACGCGAGCTAGGCTTGAATGAAACACAGGATCGGGGGCTTATTTCATCCATCCGTCAGTCCGTCATCGAAGACTCACTACCCCTGCACATTAAGGACACACGCCTCACACCGCGCGAATATCTGCGCAAAGACGGTACCTCCCAGTACCAGCGTATCGACTCGGAGTTATTCACTTCTGAGCGAGTTTTAGCGGCTGAGCATAAGATCCTGGATGCCGCATCTCGTGCCGTGATTCCAGCTTCCACGGTGGATGTTTTCGAACTCGCAGCCCAAAAGAAACGTGCGGAACTTGCCGCACAGGGACACTCCCTGCCTGCTGGGCAAGAGGCAATGGCACGCGCATTCGCCACCAGTGATAAGCTCCTAGTGGTCGGCATTGGTGCCGCCGGTGCCGGTAAAACCTCCTCAACTCGCCTGGCCGTAGACGCTATCGAAGCCTCCGGAAACCGAGTCATTGGTATGGCTCCAACGGCTGCGGCCGCAGCCGTGATGCGCTCTGAAATGCGCATCACCGCCGACACCGTAGATAAGATTTTGACCGACTGGCAGACCGGCAAAGCCTCCGTGGATGTGCGCCCCGGCGATGTCCTCCTGGTCGATGAAGCCGGGATGATCGCTACCCCGAAGATGGAAAAAATAATCACCCTTGCGCAAGAACGCGGTGCTCTCGTGCGCGCGCTGGGTGATTATCGGCAGCTCTCAGCGGTCGGATCCGGCGGCGCGCTGCGCCTGGTGGATCGGGAGATCGGAGCCGTTCACCTCGACGAACTGTTCCGTTTCAAGAACCCTGAAGAAGCAGCGGCCACACTCGCGCTGCGTGAGCCGCCCCTGGTCGGGACGGACAAGCCGTTTGAGTGGTACAAGGAAAATAACCGTGTCGTTGCTGGTGATACGGATGCCATGATTGAAGACGTTTTCCGCAAATATAGCGCCGACGTGACCGCAGGGAAGCAGTCGATCATGATCGCGTCCACCAACGAAGCTGTGACTAAACTGAATGATTTGGCGCAGGCTCATGCAATCGAGCACGGCCAGGTGAGCACTGGCGCGGGGGCGGTAGCGCTGCATAATTCTTCCCGCGCACATGTTGGGGACACCATTGTTACCAGGCAAAATGCACGCCGACTCATTGTTAATAGTGGTCAAGATTTCGTGAAAAACGGCGACCTCTGGCGCGTCACCGACCTGCACGATGACGGACGAATCACCGCACAACACATCCAGCATGGTGGGAAAGTCACCCTCCCCGCACACTATGTTGAACAGTCTGTGGAGCTCGGGTACGCCTCCACTATCCACCGCGCCCAAGGATCCACCGTAGACACCGCACACGCCCTAGTCGATGCATCAACCGACCGGGCCGGGGCCTACGTTGCGCTCACTCGCGGCCGGGAAAATAACCAGCTTTATGTCTCGTTGGCTGACGGGGAGAAACGCGATGATGTGCTCGACCGCATCAGCAGCGCATATGAGCGTGACCTCACAGTGCACGAGACTGTGGATCAGCTCCGCGCCGAACACCGGAACCTGGCCACCCTGATTGCCCAGCACGAAGACATCTCCGAGCTGGCCGTACAAAAGGTCATGCAACCGTATTTGCTGGAGGGCATGTCCAGGGTTAAGGAACACCCGGTACGGGATAAAGACTCCGGCCAGATTATCGACCACACCCCCGCTGACGGTGCAGCGGACGCGAAAGCCGTCCTAGCCTCCCCCGCATGGCCCGCTCTGGCGCACGATATGGGCGAAGCCTACCGTAACGGCGTAGACCCCGCCGCCCTCGTAGAACGGGCATATTCTCGCCGGCCTCTAGAGGCCAGCGACCAAGGCGCAGAAGCGAAAGATTACGCTGCCGTGATGCAATGGCGCGTCGAAAAACTCAACGTAGACGCCCAAAAGGTTCACGAAACAGCCGAACGGCCCCTGTCCTACCTGAGCGATGAGCACCTAGCGCGGCTGGTGGATCAAGCCGAGAAACGTACCCAACCAATGGCCGATAGGCTAGAGCTTTCCGATCCTTGGTGGTTCACGAACCCCTACGCTCTCGTGAAAACCGATGAGTTGATGGCCATGCGGTCCAGGACGTTCAAAGCCCTCCAGGCCAACGAAAACAACGGCAGTCTCTACGACCGCATCAAGGAAAATCTGGGCGATATGGACGCTGAAATCACCCGCCGCCGCTGGGAAGTCTCCGGGGATCAACGCGAGCTAGAGCAGATTATCCGTGGGGAACGCCCCCGCTCCGGGCACAACTTCACCCTGCACAAGGTTCTTTCTGAGGAGCAGCGGGTGAGGCAGCACCTCATCCCGAGTATTGACCTGCCCGAGACCAAACGCCCCGAGCAGATCCAAAACGGTATCAGCGGCCATACCCTAGATAGGTTCTGGGAGAACCACCCGCACCTGCACAACACCAGGTTAGGCACTATTCTGCGCTCTCGCTCCCGTGAAATCGGGCAGCTTGCCCACCTTCGGGGCGCACAACTCGCAGCTGAAAAACCGGAATGGGTTAAACAGCTTGGTGAGGTTCCGGCCAACAAAAAATTGGCGCGTCACTGGCACCGAGTCGCCGCAGAGGTTGAAGCCCTGCGCGATAAATATAACGTCGCATCATCCGAACCTGAAGCAGTACCCACGAAGCTACGCACCCAGGCCAAGCCGCACGAGGAACCCACCCGCGCGGAGGCGCGCGGGCAGTTCCTACACGCCCAAGTGCGCGATACCCACCAGCGATCCGTCATGGCCACGCGGCAGCGCGCACCTAAAACCGAGGCAGAAAACGCTCAGATCGCCCAAGTGCGCGATACCCACCAGCGCGCCCAGGAAGCACGTAGGGAAGGGAACCCGCCGCTGGCCGCTACCCACCCGATGCTGATTCATGAACAGATTAAGAGGTATCAGAACTCTCTGACTCATACCGAGACCGGGAACCCGCAGCAGAAGCACACGGTCGAGCAGACGATCACTGCTCACCGGGCACAACGGCAATCTTCAGAAACGTCAGATGAACAGCTGCAAAAGGTACAACGGCTTCACGCTATGTCCTTCGGTAACCTCAACCGCCGCAGGCAGCAGCCACCGCAGCAGAAACAGGATGCTCGCGACTACGCCCAGCGGCAACGACAAAACCAGAAACAGTCCACTACTGGAAAGGAACTCTAATGCAAGAGCGTAA
>NZ_RBMG01000009.1:0-5239 GCF_003989155.1 Rothia sp. HSID18069
CTGAGTACCCCGATGGTGGTGATGCTGGACGAGGCAGCGAATGTGTGCCGGTGGGCTGAGCTGCCGAATCTTTATTCGCATTATGGTTCCCGTGGGATTGTTGTGTGCACGATTTTGCAGTCTTGGTCTCAGGGGGTTGCTGTCTGGGGTCAGGACGGGATGCGGAAGCTGTGGTCAGCGGCGAATATTAAGGTTTACGGCGGCGGGGTGTCTGAGGCTCAGTTCCTTTCCGAGCTGTCCCAGCTGATTGGGGATTATACGTATACGAATGTGTCACGGTCGTATTCTCGGCAGCATGGGGCCTCGTCTAGCGTGGATGTGGATCGGAAAGACCGGATTATGGACGTTTCTGATTTGTCGGCGTTACCGCGTGGGCGGGCGGTGGTGTTCGCCTCAGGTGCTCCTGCGGTGCTGGTGAAGACCATCCCGTGGTATGCCGGGGAGCACGCGGCGGCGGTGAACGCCTCGTTAGAGGCGTATGACCCGGCGCGGAGGGTAACGCGGTCTGGTGCTGAGCAAGGGGGCCGGTTATGAGCGCACCTGAGTATTTTTTCCCGCATGTGGGGGCGTTTGTGCATGAGTGGCTGCTGCTGATGGTGAATCGGAAAGTGAATAACCGTGAGACGTTTTGGTGTTCGCAGTGGTGGACGCATCCTGAGGCTTTGGAGCGGCTGACTGCTTTGTGGTTGACGTGGGAGCAGGCCCGGAAAGAGCCAGAGACGCTAAGTGCGTGGTGGCGGGATCATGTAGATCATCATTTACCGCTGTTAATGTCGTCGAGCGGCCCGTTTAGGTATTGCGAAAACGGGCAGCATTGCGCGGAACGGTATGAGCGTGAGGCGTTTATTATTACCCCGTTCCCAGAGGGGCTTTTTTCCCAGATGAGCTGAGCATACCTCGGAAGAGCGGGGGTGTGGTGCGGGTCTATTTTTTGAGTTATTGGTCGGTGAGGTTTTCATGAATTCTAAAGGTGCGGTGTTTGTTGTCGCGGCTCCTATTCTGCTGGTGCTGGGGATCGTGATGTCGTTGATTATGTTTCTGGGTGCGGGCGCAACTAGTGTCGAGGATTGCTCCGAGGATTCACATGGGGGCGGGGTTCAAAAATCCTACAATAAGAGCGGGTCAGCGGCGGGTGCTGCCCCGGTGAGTAATGACGCGGCGGAGAATGTGAAGAATTATTTGCCAGAGCTGCAAGAAGCCTCACGGGTGAGCGGGTTCCCGGTGTCGCTGATTGCTGCAACGATTCAGCAGGAATCGGGGTGGAACCCAAAAATTGTGTCGCCCTCAGGGGCGCAGGGCGTGGGGCAGTTTATGCCTGGGACGTGGCCGTCGTATGGGCAGGGTGATCCTTTTAATCCTCATGATGCGATTCCTGCTATGGGGCGGTATATCAAAGATATTCGCCGGATTATGCGGGAGAATAATGTGCCGGGCGATGAGATAGATATTGTGCTGCGTAGCTATAATGCTGGCCCGTATTCTGTGATTGCACGCTCGGGTGGGGCTGCCTCAAGTAATGGGCATAGCGGGGATGAGAACGCGGATTATGCTCCGATGATTCGTGGGTATTGGCCGCAGTATCAGCAGATTGTTAAGGATTTGGGGGTAGAGGAGAACTCGTCGGTTGGGGAGGCGGATACCTCGATCCGGGAATCTCACCAGCAGGATTCAGAGAAGAAATCTTCAGATCAGAAACAGAATCAGCAGGCTCAGGGGAAGGAATGTCAAAAGAAGGACGGGTCTGGATCGGGGGCTGATGCTCACGATGGTAGCGTCAGTGGGAATGATGATTACCCGTGGCGGGATATGCCGCATTGTGATGGGAATGAGGAGAATTGCCCGGATCAGCCGGATCCGACGCATTCGTACCCGTCGGAGTGCACGGCGTTCGCGGCGTGGCGTGTGATTCAGCAGACTGGTGGTGATGAGAATAATATTACGTTCTTCAGTCCTGGGTCTGCTTTGACGTGGCAAGGTCACTGGGATAGTAAGGGCTGGGGCTCTGGGAAGAAACCTGTGGTCGGTGCCGTGGTGTGGTACGCGCCGGGGCAGGCTGGCGCGTCGTCCTTTGGGCATGTGGCCGTGGTGAAAGAAGTCTATGAGGATGGGACGTTTATGGAAGAGGGGTATAACGGGTTGGCTGCGCCGAACGATCATAAGTATTACACCCGGAAAACCGCGAATGATGCCCCGTCAGCGTTCTTGTACATCCCGAAACAGGGTAAATAAGGAAAGGAGATCACGTTATGATATCTCAGAAAATGGTGGGTGTCCTGATGCTTCTGGGCGGTGCTATCGCTGTGACTGGGTGCGGGGGTTCGGGGGAGAGCACTGCTTCTTCGGCGACGGCGCAGTCAAGCTCTTCTGCGTCTGTTGCCTCCACGAGTGCAGCATCTTCAGCGAGCAGTTCGTTAGATGCGAGCCCGCTTAGCGGGGTGAAGGGGTATTCGCAAGAAGCATCATTTACCCCGGTTGCTGAGTTAACTGATGAGGATAAAGCGCGTGCGGTACGTGGGGCGGAAGATGCGATGAAAGCTTTTGTGTCGGGTAAAGATTATCAGCAGTGGTCGGAAGAATTTTATCCGTTGGTCAGTGCTGAGCTACAGAATAGGTATGGGCCGAAGACCCCGACGAAAGCTTTTAAATCGGAGGTGAACGGTAGTGGTGAGATTGTGCAGGATCCAACGATTCGGGAAGGAAATCGGTATACGGTTCGGGTGAAGGTACAGACCGGGATCGGCCCGTATTTCGTGTTGATGCACCGGGAAGCGGAACGGCCGCAGGTGTGGAAAGTAACTGCTGTGGACACGGCGGGAGAGTACGATGCGTATGTGAAGAGTAAGACAGGCCCTTAAGCCCCTTAGCCTAGGCCCCGCCCGGGTTCTTGGCCGGTGCCACGGGATGGGTGCCGAGGTGCCCGGGGGCTGGGTTGAGTCTTCCCTGTGGGGGCTGAAGTTTGTGTGGTTTTTCCCAGGTTACCGAAGGATGCCTGCATCTGTTCGTGGATCCGTTGTACCTCGGGGGAGAGCTGCTGCTGTTCTGCCCGGTGAGCCAGCTCGTGAGTGGCTTTGGTTTGAAGGGGTGTGGTGTACCCGCGGCCAATGGTGAGATCTTGGGCGTGTGCGGCGTTTATCTGGTGGGCTTCAGATTCGGTGCGTGCCCGCCGGTAGTTTTCGTTTTTCGTCTCGTTATTATTAGGGCCGGTTAAAAGTGTCCGGGAGCGTGCGGCAGTGGTGTAGGTGATGCGGGCTTCTTCACGGCTGGTTCCTCCAGCTTGTAGGTAGAGAAGCGTTTTTGCGGGGGCCGCTGCTAGGTCTATGTGCGTGGGGTTAAAGGTGCGGTGGGGTATTGGGCGGTGTATTTCTTTAAGGGTCAGAGGCTCAAGGGTGTGGGTGTCGTAGATGGTGTGTAGCATATCCGCGTGTTTTAGCCACTGTGGATCTGCTTCTCGAATGAGACGGCCTGTGGCCCATGCCTGTAAGTCAGCACCCCATAACAGGGGCTCGGTTGAAGGGGATGTGTAGGCAACATTTAAACGTGGGATTACCCGGTTATCGTACAAACGGCGCAGAGTCCGCTTATCAATGGCATCTCCGGCTCCTTGATCCCGGCGTTCAAAAACGAACGTATCAACAGGGTAATCCTCCCGGAGTGCTAGGGTTTTGGTCAGCGCGGTTAACGTTTCAGCACGGGCACCTTCTAGTAAAGTGTTTTGGGAAGAGCGGCTATAGGCAAGTGGGATATAGGTGTGTAAGGTAATGACATTATTACCAGCAATAGCGTACTCCCCAACAGCGGTGAGCATGGGCCAGATATTCTCGCGCCGGAGCCAGTATTTATCATTATCTTCTTGTAGCCCCGCGTCATCGTATGCTTCACTGGTATGCCAATAGGAATGCCCATCATTGGCTTCTTTAAGTAGCTCACGTGCATCGATATCTTCTGCTTCAACGACTGTGGCGGATAAGGCATAGTAGCCTGGATGAACTAGACTTGTCTTATCGGTACGTGGAGCATAGTATGTTTCGTCGACAAAGGCGATACGTTCTGCATCAGCATTAGCTCGTAGAAAATTAGGGTAGTTAATATCTCGGGTACGAGCAATATGCAGTGTGAAGAGACGTTCTGAGGACTTCCTCCGACGTGCCATGAAGAGCTTCTTTCAGTATCTAGTATGACTATGGTACTATTTTAGAGTAAGAAAAACTTGATCCAGCGCCGAGCAGATCATCTCTATGATAGGGGTGTACGAAGGGTCGTTGCGGGGATAGGCTCTATATAGTTTATTGTGGCTCTTCTAGCCGGCTTATAGAGATCTTACACTGGTACTTATATAGTGCCTCATTCTTTCTATTGACAGGTGGGCGCAGAGGAAACTAACCTCTGTGTCCACCTGTTTTTTAGCGGGAAAGTTCTCGTTGACGGCGGATGTTTTGAGTGCGCCCTTGGCGTGCTGGCTTCTGCTGCTGGTGGGCTGGTTTGGCCTGTTTAAGCGCTTGGTGGGGGTGCACTCCTAGAGATTTATCAGTAAGCGTCATGGATTGAGCAGTCTCACGGTCGAACCGGTTTTCGTAGTACACGGCTCGTTCCTCACGCTGCTCTGCCTGATCCCAGTGCTCTGCCGCGTCAGTGTGTGCTTGATAATCAGCAGCCTGATGCTCTGCTGATTCGTGCGGATCGTGGCTGTGGAGGGCTTTCCCGTACTCACTGTCGGAGATGTTTTCCAGCCGTTGCGCGATTTCTTCTTCGTTCCGCTGAAGAGCTCGCTCATCACGGCCACTATCGTGGAGGTACCCCAGAAAATCTTCTGTACGAACACCGTACCGGATCCTGAATTGCTCTTCTAGGTACTCTAGCGCGCGGGCTGCTTCAGGATCCTCTGCGGCCCGGGAGCGTGCAGAATGTATCACATGATACGCATCGGCCCCGGTAGCATTGTCCCACCACTGCGACTGATAGATGCGGGAGTATTCGTGGTGGTTCCGGCCCTGGTCCTCAATGCTGTGATGAGAATGGTGGGCACGGTCACGGGCCTGCGCAATACGCCGTTTAACAGCGGCCATGACGGTTTTAAGTTCATCTGCTAGGGCCTGATCAATATCGGCTGTTGGGTTACGCTCTTGCATTAGAGTTCCTTTCCAGTAGTGGACTGTTTCTGGTTTTGTCGTTGCCGCTGGGCGTAGTCGCGAGCATCCTGTTTCTGCTGCGGTGGCTGCTGCCTGCGGCGGTTGAGGTTACC